>NZ_JBITYN010000001.1:0-501287 GCF_044545925.1 Streptomyces sp. NPDC053367
TGCATGTGTTAAGCACGCCGCCAGCGTTCGTCCTGAGCCAGGATCAAACTCTCCGTGAATGTTTACTCGGCCAGAAAATTAATTCAGCCGGTGCAACACCACGAGAGCGGTGCGAGAGGAGGAATAGTCCCCTCGCACACAGCGTCCTCGCTGTGTTTTTTCAAAGGAACCTCAACCCGATCGAACCGATCAGGTCGGGGTATCAACATATCTGGCGTTGATTTTTGGCACGCTGTTGAGTTCTCAAGGAACGGACGCTTCCTTTGTACTCACCCTCTCGGGCTTTCCTCCGGGCGCTTCCCTTCGGTCTTGCGTCTCCGACTCTATCAGATCTTTTTCTCGATCCGATTCCCTGTCGGTGGGATCGTCTTGGGCTTTCGGGCTTTCGCCCGGCGGCCTTTCGACATTCACTACGTTAGCGCATTCCCTGGGCGACTCATAATCGAGTCTCGCGAGTTCGAATTCGGACGTGCGGACACGTCGGAATTCACCCCCGCTGAGGGGATGTGTAGGTAGTGGGTTGGCCGCTTCCGGCTGCAGGCGAGTGCCGTACCCGTTCCAGCGGCTCGGGCCACATTACGCACCTCGCAGGGGCGAGTCAAGTTCGGCGCCGCCGGGGCACATGGGCCCGGTACGGGCTGACCGTGGGGTCGTCGGCGACCCAGAATCGCCAGGGGTGGAGGTCGCCGCTGCCGCCCTCGCCGGAAACCCCGGTGCGCGGGCCGTTGCGTACCTGGTCAGAGGGGACCGGGGTGCCGGTGCAGATCCGTAGCGGTGTCTCCTTCGAGGTGCAGGCGTCGGTGCCGTCGAGGGTGCGGTCTATGTCCAGGGCCGTGGCGAGGCGGGCGGGGCCCTTGGCGAGTTCCTTGTCGTTGCGGGCCGAGAGACGACGGGTCCGGGCCAGCTCGGTGCCCTCGACGATCTCACCGGCGCGGAGCAGGACGGCGCTCGCCCTGCCCTCTGGGCCGCAGACGAGGTTCATGCAGTGCCACATGCCGTAGGTGAAGTAGACGTACACATGGCCGGGCGGACCGAACATCACCGCGTTGCGGGGTGTGCGTCCTCTGTACGCGTGCGAACCCGGGTCGTTCTGACCGTCGTACGCCTCGACCTCCGTCAGGCGCAGGGCGATCGGGCCGTCCGGGGTGTGGCGCACCAGGATGCGGCCGAGGAGGTCGGGGGCCACGTCGAGGACGGGGCGGTCGAAGAAGTCTCGGGGCAGGGGCGTACGGTCGGGGCTCGCGATCACGCCGTCCGAGCGTAGTGCAGCCGGAACCGGTCGCGGCCGGATCGCGTTTGTAGAGGACAAGGGTCCACTCGTCACAAGGAGAGTCATGGGGTTCAAGAAGCTGCTCGCGAGCCTGGGTGCCGGCGGTGCGTCGGTGGAGACGGTGCTGACCGAGGTCAACGTCGTTCCGGGCGGTGTCGTCCAGGGTGAGGTGCGTATCCAGGGCGGCAACGTCAGCCAGCAGATCGAGGGGCTGTCCGTCGGGCTCCAGGCGCAGGTCGAGGTCGAGGGCCAGGACCAGGAGTACAAGCAGAACATCGAGTTCACCAAGCAGCGGCTGGGCGGTGCGTTCGAGCTCCAGGCCGGCGCCGTGCACGCGGTGCCGTTCGGGCTCGAGATCCCGTGGGAGACGCCGGTCACGATGATCGACGGTCAGGCGCTGCGCGGGATGCACATCGGTGTGACGACCGAGCTGGCGATCGCGCGTGCGGTGGACTCCGGTGATCTGGACCCGATCAACGTGCACCCGCTGCCGGCGCAGAAGGCGATCCTGGACGCGTTCATCCAGCTGGGCTTCCGCTTCAAGAGCGCCGACATGGAGCGCGGCCACATCCGCGGTACGCGGCAGTCGCTGCCGTTCTACCAGGAGATCGAGTTCTTCCCGCCGCAGCAGTACCGGGGGCTGAACCAGGTGGAGCTGAGCTTCGTCGCCGACTCGCAGGCCATGGACGTGGTGCTGGAGATGGACAAGAAGCCGGGCATGTTCAGCGAGGGCAGCGACACGTTCCGCTCGTTCCAGGTCGGTCTGAACGACTACCAGGGGACCGACTGGGCGGCGTACCTCAACCAGTGGCTGTCCGAGGTCGGCAGCAAGCGCAACTGGTTCTAGGCTCGGTTCCGACTGAACGAACCGATCAGGAGGTACCGAGGTGACCGAGCTCAAGCGGCGGCCGCTCCCCCATGACTTCCATCCCCCCGTGCCGTCCTTCACGGTCACGAGCGAGGACGTCCAGGAGGGGGCGACGCTCAAGGAGGCTCAGGTCCACGCGGCCGGCAACACCTCGCCGCACCTGCGGTGGGAGGGGTTCCCGCCGGAGACCAGGAGCTTCGCCGTGACGTGCTTCGACCCGGACGCGCCGACGGGCAGCGGGTTCTGGCACTGGAGCGTCTTCGACATCCCGGCCTCCGTGACGGAGCTGCCGGCGGGCGCGGGCAGCGGCAAGTTCGAGGGGCTGCCGGAGGGCGCCGTACAGGTGCGCAACGACTACGGGTCGAAGGACTTCGGCGGTGCCGCGCCGCCACCCGGGGACGGGCCGCACCGGTATGTGTTCACGGTGTACGCCGTGGACCAGGAGAAGCTCGGTCCGGACTCGGACGCCTCGCCGGCCGCCGTCGGTTTCAACCTGCGGTTCCACACGCTCGCGCGTGCGCAGCTCGTCGGTGAGTACGAGGTGCCCGCCGAAGACTGACGTTCATGGAACGTTTGCCCGCCTCTGGTCATGGAAGTGATCGGAGGCGGGCACTTTTTATTGCGTTGTCCATCTCGGCGTGCCCGGCCAGAGTTGATCGCAGCCCGCCAGGGGGGTGGGCCGCTGCGCACGGGAGGTGGGCTGGTCATGCGGGACACGCTGGTACTGAACGCGAGCTTCGAGCCGCTGTCGACGGTGACGTTGAACCGAGCCGTCGTTCTGGTGCTCCAGGACAAGGCCGTCGTCGAGCAGGCCCACCCCGAGCTGCGGATGCGCGGAGCGGAGGTCGACATCCCGGCGCCCCGTGTGATCAGGCTGTGCAGGTACGTGCGGGTGCCCTTCCGAAGACAAGCGCCGTGGTCGAGGCGGGGTGTGCTGGTCAGGGACCGGCACAGGTGCGCGTACTGCGGGCGCCGGGCGACGACCGTGGACCACGTGGTGCCCCGGGCGCAGGGGGGTCAGGACACGTGGCTGAACACGGTGGCCTCCTGTGCGGAGGACAATCACCGGAAGGCGGACCGGACGCCTGAGCAGGCGGGGATGGTGCTGCTGCGGCAGCCGTTCGAGCCGACGCCTCAGGATGCGATGCTGCTCGCGCTGGGGGCGGAGGAGTTTGCCGCGCTGCCCGATTGGCTGGCTGTGGAAGCTGCCTGATCTCTCGCCGTCGGGAGGAACGATCGTCTCCGGCTGTCCCGCCATCGTGGCTTGTCGCGCAGTTCCCCGCGCCCCTCAGGGCGTTACTCGATGGTCGGCTTCTCCGTGCGCTCCGTGCCGTTGCCCGAACTCGGCTTCGGGGCGCCGAAGTTGCCCATGGCGCCGGAGAGGCCCTTGAGGGCGTCGCCGATCTCGCTGGGCACGATCCAGAGTTTGTTGGCGTCGCCCTCGGCGATCTTCGGGAGCATCTGGAGGTACTGGTAGCTGAGGAGCTTCTGGTCGGGGTCGCCGGCGTGGATGGCCTCGAAGACCGTGCGGACGGCCTGGGCCTCGCCTTCCGCGCGGAGCGCCGCCGCCTTGGCCTCACCTTCGGCGCGCAGGATCTGCGACTGCTTCTCACCCTCGGCGCGCAGGATCTCGGACTGGCGGACACCTTCGGCCTGGAGGATGGCGGCGCGCTTGTCGCGGTCGGCGCGCATCTGCTTCTCCATGGAGTCCTGGATGGAGGTGGGCGGCTCGATCGCCTTCAGTTCGACGCGGTTGACGCGGATGCCCCACTTGCCGGTGGCCTCGTCGAGGACACCGCGCAGGGCGGCGTTGATCTCCTCGCGGGAGGTCAGGGTGCGCTCCAGGTCCATGCCGCCGATGATGTTGCGCAGGGTGGTGACGGTCAGCTGCTCGATGGCCTGGATGTAGCTGGCGACCTCGTACGTCGCGGCCCGCGCGTCCGTCACCTGGTAGTAGATGACGGTGTCGATGTTGACGACCAGGTTGTCCTGGGTGATCACCGGCTGGGGCGGGAACGGCACGACCTGTTCGCGCAGGTCGATGCGGTTGCGGATGGTGTCGATGAACGGGACGACGATGTTGAGGCCCGCGTTCAGGGTGCGTGTGTAGCGGCCGAAGCGCTCGACGATGGCGGCGCTGGCCTGTGGGATGACCTGGATGGTCTTGATCAGGGCGATGAAGACCAACACCACCAGAATGATCAGGACGATGATGATCGGTTCCATCGTGGTTCCCCGTACCCTTCTCGCCTCGGCGCTTTCGGCAGATCTTATGTTTGTCCAAGATCTTGCTGGTCGAGTCTGACAGACCGTCGCGTGCCCCGGGGGGCGTTCGGTTCAGTTGCGCCACACCTTGGCCGACAAGATCACATGACGATCGCCGTGGCTCCCTCGATGTCCACCACGTCGACCTCGTCGCCCACGTCGAAGGTGCGGCCGGTGTCCAGGGCGCGGGCCGACCAGACCTCGCCGGCGAGCTTGATACGGCCGCCGGAGGCGTCGACGCGTTCCAGGACGACGGCCTGTCTGCCTTTCAACGCCTCCACGCCGGTGATGAGTTGGGGGCGCTGGGTGCGGTGGCGGGTCGCGATGGGCCGTACGACGGCGATGAGGGCGACCGAGACGACGACGAACGCGATGACCTGGAGGACGACGTCGCCGCCGAAGCCGGCGACCGCGGCCGCGGCGACGGCGCCCACCGCGAGCATGCCGAACTCCGGCATGGCGGTGACCACGAGCGGGATTCCGAGCGCGGCCGCGCCGACGAGCCACCACACCCATGCGTCGATGTCGTTCACACGGTCATGGTAGGTCCGTACCCCGGTTGCCGACAGGGCGCGCCGGGGCGTGAACGTCTCGGCGTGGCGGGGCCGTTGACGATCAGGACAGCGGCAGGCCCTGGGCGGTCCAGCGGTCGCCGACCTGCTCGACGACGAGCGGGAGGCCGAAGCAGAGGGAGAGGTTGCGGGAGGTGAGCTCCAGCTCCAGCGGGCCGGCGGCGAGGACCTTGCCCTGCCGGATCATCAGGACGTGGGTGAAGCCGGGGGCGATCTCCTCGACGTGGTGCGTGACCATGATCATGGAGGGGGCGATCGGGTCGCGGGCGAGCCGGCCGAGGCGGCGGACGAGGTCCTCGCGGCCGCCGAGGTCGAGGCCGGCGGCGGGCTCGTCGAGGAGCAGCAGCTCGGGGTCGGTCATCAGGGCGCGGGCGATGAGGGTGCGCTTGCGCTCGCCCTCGGAGAGGGTGCCGAACTTCCGCTCGAGGTAGTCGGACATGCCGAGGCGGTCGAGGAAGGCGCGGGCGCGCTGCTCGTCGACCTCGTCGTAGTCCTCCTGCCAGGTGGCGGTCATGCCGTACGCGGCGGTGAGGACGGTCTCCAGGACGGTCTGGCGCTTGGGGAGCTTGTCGGCCATGGCGATGCCGGCCATGCCGATGCGGGGGCGCAGTTCGAAGACGTCGGTGCCGGGCTTGCCGAGGGTCTCGCCGAGGACGGTGGCGGTGCCCTTGCTCGGGTAGAGGTAGCTGGACGCGACGTTCAGGAGGGTGGTCTTGCCGGCGCCGTTGGGGCCGAGGATGACCCAGCGCTCGCCCTCCTTGACCGACCAGGAGACCTGGTCCACCAGAGCCCGGCCCTCACGGACCACGGATACGTCCTGAAGCTCCAGAACATCGCTCATGAGCGCGTTGTCTCCCCTTGCAGTGTGGCCGGTCTCGGCTGTCGCGTACGCCTGTGGCTCGAGCGCCGCGCCGGTGGGCGCAGCCCTCGAAGAAATCTACGCCACCGGCCGGGTGGGCAGTTCCATCGGTCCGGTGCTGGGGCGTTCCTTAGGGTGGAGGCATGCTCTCGGAACCGCGCTCTGGTCGCCTCGCCGCTTGGGGAAATGCCCTTCTTGCCGGACTTGTCTCGCCTGATGACGCGGTGTCGGCCGTCGTCGGGGAGGACGCCGTGCACCGGGTGGAGGGGCTGCCCGTTGAGCCGGCGCCCGTGGGTCTGTCGCTCGCGCTGGGGCGCCTGCGCGGGCTCGGGGTGACCGGGCTGAGGGTGGCGCTGCCCGCGCCGGGGCATCCGCTGGGGCTGAGCGGGCCGCCGGAGTTCAACGCGCGGGCGCTGGAGGCGGAGGAGGCCGTCGTCTGCCACGGGGCCGCGCTGGGGCTCGTACCCGAGGTGTACGAGGCCGGGCCCGAGGGCGATGTGCACGTCGAGGTCGTCTGGCACTGTCTGCCCGTGCGGGAGGCGCCGCCGGCCGATGTGCCGTCGCTGGGCGAGGCGGAGCGGGAGCTGGCGGAGGCGCTGCGGGAGGCGACCGAGGTGCTGACGCGGCTCGATGTGGCGGCGTCGGGGCCGGTGGCCGACGCGGCGCTGGACGCCTACCGGGCGCGGGCGGAGCGGGGGCGGGAGGTGCTCGCGCCGGGGTATCCGCCCAGGGCCGTGCGGGTCCTGGAGCTGGCGCAGCGGGTGGGGCTGTTGATCTCCCTCGCCTACGACCGCGGGCACGGGGGCGCGGTGAGTGCCTCCGAGATGGCCGCGCGGGGGGCCGCGCTGCGGCCGGTGGAGCGGACGGCTCGGCGGGCGCAGGTGGCCGCGTACAACGCGTATGTGGAGGAACGGGAGCGGGGCGTGCGCTGAGGCCCGGTCGTGTGCTCGCGGCTGAGGTGCGTGCCCTCGTGTGCTCACGGTTGAGCCGCGTGCCCTCGGGGGCACGGGGGCCAGGCAGCAGGCTGGGGAGGACGACGACGTGAAGGCCCACGGTCGTGTCCCTGTCCCGGCAACGGTACGGCCCCTCACATCGCCCTGGATGTGAGGGGCCGTACCTCCGCCGTGAAGGGCTCAGTCGTTGACGCCGGTGTTGCCGAACGCCGGGTTGAGCGCGCCGATGACGCTCACGCTGTTGCCCACGGCGTTCACCGGGATGTGCACCGGGGCCTGGACGAGGTTGCCCGAGAGGACGCCAGGAGAGTGCTCGGCCCTGCCGTGGGCGTGCGCGTCGGTGGCGGAGGCCATTCCGGCTCCGGCGGCGACCAGACCGCCGGCCACCATCGTCACGGCCGCTGCCTTCTTCAGGTTCTTCACTTTCTCAAGCCCTCCCTGGTGGACGCCGCGGCGGTCGCCGCGGCACGCACTGGAGAACGCCGGAGATCCGGGGAGGTTGCGCCATCCGGGTGACATTCCCACGACGGTATGAATCTCAGCCCGGATCAACCGGCCATTCCATGGCGTACCGCCCAGAGCGCGGCCTGGGTGCGGTCCGCCAGGTCGAGCTTCATCAGGATGTTCGACACATGTGTCTTGACCGTCTTCTCGGACAGCACGAGCGCGCGGGCGATCTCGCGGTTGGAGCGGCCGTCCGCTATCAGGCCGAGCACCTCGCGCTCCCGCTCGGTGAGCGAGCCGCCCCTGCCCTGGCCGGGGCCGGCATCCTCCGGGGAGAGCAGGGCGCCGGCCACCTCGGGCTGGAGCAGGATGTGGCCGGCGTGGACGGAGCGGATGGCTCCGGCGAGGGCGTCGGGGTCGACGTCCTTGTAGACGTAGCCGGCGGCGCCGGCGCGCAGGGCCGGGACGACGGTGCGCTGCTCGGTGAAGCTGGTGACGATCAGCACGCGCGCGGGGTTGTCCAGCTCACGGAGCCGGCGCAGGGCCTCGACGCCGTCCATGCCGGGCATCTTGACGTCCATGAGGACGACGTCGGGGCGCAGTTCCTCGGCGCGGGCCACGCCCTCCGCCCCGTCGGCGGCCTCGCCGACCACCTCGATGTCGTCCTGGACCTCCAGGAAGGTGCGCAGGCCCCGGCGGACGACCTGGTGGTCGTCGACGAGCAGCACCTTGATTGCGTCAGCCACCGGGGACCTCCATCTCGACCGTGGTGCCCTTGCCGGGCGCCGATTCCACCGTCAGCCGGCCGCCGACGCCGCCGGCGCGGTCCCGCATGGAGACCAGGCCGAGGTGGCGTCCGGCGCGGCGGACCGCGCGGGGCTCGAAGCCGCTGCCGTCGTCCGTGACGCGCAGGACCGCGCCGCTGCCCCTTCGGTCGAGGGTGACGTCGACATGCTCGGCGCCGGAGTGCCGCAGGGCGTTGTGCAGGGCCTCCTGCGCCACGCGCAGCAGCGCCTCCTCCTGGGCGGCGGGCAGGGCGCGTACGCCGTGGCTCGCGAAGGTCACGCGCGCGGTGTGGGCGCGGTCGAGGACCTGGACCTGGTCGCGCAGGGTGGCGACGAGTCCGTCCTCGTCGAGGGCGGCGGGGCGCAGCTCGACGACCGCGGCGCGCAGTTCGTCGGCGGCCTCGGCGGCGAGCGCGGCGACCTGCTGGAGCTCGCCCTTGGCGCGCGCGGGGTCGCGGTCGACGAGGGCGGCGGCGGCCTGGGCGGTCAGGCGAAGGGAGAACAGCTTCTGGCTGACCGCGTCATGCAGCTCGTGGGCGAGGCGGGAGCGCTCCTCGGCGATGGTCAGCTCGCGGCTGCGCTCGTAGAGGCGGGCGTTGGTGAGGGCGATCGCTGCGTGCTGGGCGAGGATCCCGAGCAGTTCCTCGTCCTCCTCGGTGAAGCCGCAGCCGCCTTCGGGCCGCCCGCACCGCTTGTTGGCGAGGAAGAGCGCGCCGATGATCTCGTCGTCGTCCCTGATGGGCAGGCCGAGGAAGTCGGACAGGTCGGGGTGGGCGGAGGGCCAGCCCTCGAAGCGGGGGTCCTTGCGGACGTCGGCGAGGCGCTGCGGCCGGGCCTCGTGGAGCATCGAGGCGAGGATGCCGTGCTGGCGGGGCAGGGGGCCGATGGCCTTCCACTGGGCGTCGCTGACGCCGTCGACGACGAACTGGGCGAAGCCGCCGTGGTCGTCGGGCACGCCCAGCGCGGCGTACTGCGCGTCGAGCAGCTCACGGGCGGAGGCGACGATCGTCTTGAGGACGTCGCGCACCTCCAGGTGCCTGCTCATGGCCAGCAGCGCGGAGCTGACCGCGGCGAGGCCGGACCGATGACCTTGACTCATGTCCTCACGGTACCGGCGGGGTGTGACAGCGAGGATCCGACCAGTGACGGCCCTCGCCTAGGGCGCCGGTCCTAGGGCGAAGGGCCCCGCCGCCCCTTCCCGCGTCCGAGGTGGCCGGGTGGGCGGCGTTCCTACGTTGGGACCGGCGCCGGTCGGCGGCGTACGGGGGCGAGGGAGACGGTGTCATGGCGGTGGCGATCATCACGGGGGCGTCGAGGGGACCGGGCCGGGCGCTCGCGGGGGCGCTGGCCGCGCGGGGCTGGCACCTGGTCCTGGGCGGGCGGGACGCGGGGCGGCTGAGGGAGGCGGCGGACGCGCTGTCGGTGCACGGCACGCGCGTGTCGGCGGCGCCTGGGGACATCGGGGACGCCAGGCACCGGGCCGGCCTGGTGGCGGCGGCCTGGCGGCTGGGCGGCGTGGATCTGCTGGTGAACAAGGCGGGCGTCGTCCTGGGCGCGGAGCCGCTGGTGCCGCTGGAGGAGCAGCCGCTGGACGCGTTCCGGGCCGCGCTGGAGACGAACGTGGTGGCTCCGCTGGGCCTCGTGCAGGAGGCGCTGCTGCTGCTGCGGCAGTCGGCGGGCGGGGCGGTGGTGAACCTCCGTTCGGACGCGGCGGTGGAGGCGTACCGGACCTGGGCGGGTACGGGGCTTCGAAGGCGGCCCTGAACCAGTTGTCGGCGCTGCCGGCGGTTGAGGAGCCCGGGCTGCGGGTGTGGTGGGTGGATCCGGGGAGCATGCGCACGGACATGCCGGCCGCGGCGGAGCCCGGTGAGGATCTGTCGGGGACGCCGGCCCCGGAGGACGTGGCGCCGGTGTTCCTTCGGCTGCTGGACGAGCGTCCGCCGAGCGGCCGGTACAGCGCGCCGGCGCTGCTGGGGTGGCGGTGAGCCTGGCGCTGCGGGTGCCGGCGGAGCTGTCCGCGCGCGTGCCGGCCGAGCAGCGCGGTGCGGGGCTGGACCGGGACGCCGTACGACTGATGGTGTCGCGGGGGTGTGCGGTGTGTCGCGCCATGCGTTCGCGGAGCTGCCGGGGCTGCTGCGGGCGGGGGATCCGCTGGTGGTGAACACCTCGCCGACGCTGGCGGCCGGTGGACGGGTGGACCGGGCACACGCGTGGGGTGGTGCACTTCTCCACGCGCGGGGACGACGGCCGCTGGGCGGTGGGGCTGCGGGAGCCGGAGGGGCGGGGCTCCACGCGTGCGCGTGCCGGAGGGCCGGCGGGCACCCGGGGGCGGCTCCCCCGGCGGGCTGGGGCTCGTGCTGGAGGGGCCGCTCGGCGGGCGCGGGGTGGGCGGCTGTGGTGGGCGCGTCCGCCCGATCCGGACGTCGTGGGGCTGCTGCGCGGGCACGGGCGGCCGATCCGCTACCTCGACACGGAGCGGGATCAGCCGCTGTCCGCCTACCGGACGGTGTTCGCGCTGCCCTCGCCGGACGGGGCGGGCAGCGCGGAGATGCCGAGCGCGGCGCGGCCCTTCACTGCGCGGCTGGTGGTGGAGCCGGTGAGCCGCGGGGTGCGGTTCGCTCCTGTGACGCTGCACACGGGGGTGGCGTCCGCTGAGGCGCACGAGCCGCCGTATCCGGAGCGGTTCGCGGTGCCCGAGGCGACGGCACGGGCGATGAACGCGGTGCGGGCCGGGGACGGGAGAGTGGTCGCGGTCGGGACGACGGCGGTGCGGGCCGTGGAGTCGGCCGCGGGACCGGGCGGGGTGGTGCGGGCGGCAGCGGGGTGGACGGATCTGGTGCTGACGCCCGAGCGCGGGGTAGGGGTGGTGGACGGGCTGCTGACCGGGCTGCACGAGCCGGAGGCGTCGCATCTGCTGATGCTGGAGGCGGTCGCGGGGCGGGAGGCGGTCGGACGCGCGTACGAGGAGGCGCTGCGCGAGCGCTACCTGTGGCACGAGTTCGGGGACGCCCATCTCCTGCTGCGGGAGGAGGGCGCCCACGCTGAGCGCCGGCGCGGTGACACCGGGTGAGACGAGGGTGTCGCCCGTGTGAGCCCGCGCATAGGGCGCAGGTCACGTACGAAGGCGCCTAGGAGACGAGGGCACCCGCCCGAGCGGGACAGACGGCCCGGTCTGTCCCGTTTTGCCGTTCCCTGATCCACTATCGGGGATCGTACGTCACACCTTTGCCTGGGATTTTTGCGGGCGCTAACAATGGCTCACGTCGCTCAGCGCCGCGGGTCTCAGCCCGCGGCGTTCGTGTGGGAAGCACCCGCGCCCCGCCGGACGAAGAGGTCCCCGCCGGACGAAGAGCGACCTCCGCGCTATCCGAAGAGGTCCATCCCGTCATGCCCAAGAACACCCAGAACCCCGGTCGCAGTCGCACCCTGACCAAGACCCACAAGCTCGCGCTCGCCGGTGTCGCCACCCTCGGCGCCGCAGCGCTCGCGTTCTCCGTGGTCCCCGCGGGCGGCGAGACCACCACGGACGAGGCCGCCGCCGCGGCGCCCGTCGCCTACGGCTCGCAGAAGGTCACGAACGTCAAGGCCACCCTGACCGACCAGCTCGCCGCCGCGAGCGTGAAGGTCGACGCCATCGAGGCCCAGCACAAGGCCGCCCAGGACGCCGCCGCGAAGGCGAAGGCCGCCGCCGAGGCGAAGAAGAAGGCGGAGGCGCAGAAGAAGGCCGAGGCCGCCGCGAAGGCCGCCGCCGAGAAGGCCGCCAAGGAGCGCGCGAAGAAGGCCGCGAGCCGGTCCGCCGCGCGCCCGAAGGTGCAGCCGGTCGCCGCGAAGACCTACGCGAACAACCTGGACGGCTGGATCCGCCACGCCCTCGACATCATGCACGACAAGGGCATCCCGGGTACCTACGACGGCCTCCACCGCAACATCATGCGGGAGTCCTCGGGCAACCCGAACGCGATCAACAACTGGGACATCAACGCCCAGAACGGCGTCCCGTCGATCGGTCTGCTCCAGATCATCAAGCCGACCTTCGACGCGTACCACGTCCCGGGCACGGCCTGGAGCCAGTACGACCCGGTCGCCAACCTGACCGCCGCGGCGAACTACGCGGCCGACCGGTACGGCTCGATCGACAATGTGAACAGCGCGTACTGAGGTCGGCGCGGACCTCGGTACGTGTACGCCGCAGGGCGGCACCCAACTGACGGGGTGCCGCCCTGCGGCGTGTCGTGAGCGCGGTTACTTGCGCATGACCTCGGGCTCGTGGCGGCGCAGGAAGCGGGCCACGAAGAAGCCGCAGATCACGCCGAGCGCGATGAGGGCGGCCATGTCCAGGCCCCAGGCGCCGACGCTGTGCTCCCACAGCGGGTCCGTCCCGGCGCCCTCCTCGGGCGGGCTGATCTTGTTGAAGTCCAGCGAGGCGCCGGCTGCGGCGACCGCCCAGCGGGACGGCATCAGGTACGAGAACTGGTTGACGCCGACCGTGCCGTTCAGGGCGAAGAGGCAACCGGTGAAGACGACCTGGATGATCGCGAACATGACCAGCAGCGGCATGGTCTTCTCGGCGGTCTTCACCAGCGAGGAGATGATCAGGCCGAACATCATCGAGGTGAAGCCCAGCGCCATGATCGGCAGCGACAGCTCCACGAGGGTGGCGCCGCCGAGGACGAGGCCCTCCTCGGGGATCTCGCGGGTGGCGAAGCCGATCACGCCGACCAGCAGGCCCTGCAGCACGGTGATCATGCCGAGCACGAACACCTTGGACATCAGGTACGCGGAACGCGACAGGCCCGTCGCACGTTCCCGTTCGTAGATGACCCGTTCCTTGATCAGCTCACGGACGGAGTTGGCCGCGCCCGCGAAGCAGGCGCCGACGGAGAGGATCAGCAGGACGGTGGTGGCCGTGCCGTTGGGGATGATCCGCCCGGACTGCGGGTTGGGCGGGTTGGGCAGCAGACCCCGGTCCGGGTCGATCAGCAGGCTCACCGCGCCGAGGACGGCCGGGAGGATCACCATCAGGGCGAGGAAGCCCTTGTCGGAGACGATCACCGAGACGTAGCGGCGTACGAGCGTGATGAACTGCGACATCCAGCCCTGCGGCTTGGGCGGCCTGATCGCCTGCATGGCCGGCATCTGTACGGCCTGCGGGGCGACGGCGTCGATGTCGGCCGCGTACATCTGGTAGTGCTGCGAGCCCTTCCAGCGGCCCGCCCAGTCGTAGTCGCGGTAGTTCTCGAAGGCGGAGAAGACATCGGCCCAGGTGTCGTAGCCGAAGAAGTTCAGCGCCTCCTCCGGCGGGCCGAAGTAGGCCACCGAACCGCCGGGCGCCATCACCAGGAGCTTGTCGCACAGTGCCAGCTCGGCCACCGAGTGGGTGACGACGAGCACCGTGCGGCCGTCGTCGGCGAGGCCGCGCAGCAGCTGCATGACATCGCGGTCCATGCCCGGGTCGAGGCCCGAGGTGGGCTCGTCGAGGAAGATCAGCGACGGCTTGGTCAGCAGCTCCAGGGCGACCGAGACCCGCTTGCGCTGGCCGCCGGACAGGGAGGTGACCTTCTTGTCCTTGTGGATGTCCAGCTTGAGCTCGCGCAGCACCTCGTCGATCCGCGCCTCGCGCTCGGCGGGCGTGGTGTCGGCGGGGAAGCGCAGCTTGGCCGCGTACTTCAGGGCCTTCTTGACGGTCAGTTCCTTGTGCAGGATGTCGTCCTGCGGGACCAGACCGATGCGCTGGCGCAGCTCGGCGAACTGCTTGTAGAGATTCCGGTTGTCGTACAGGACCTCGCCCTGGTTGGCGGGCCGGTAGCCGGTGAGCGCCTTGAGCAGGGTCGACTTGCCGGAGCCGGACGGGCCGATGACCGCGATCAGCGACTTCTCGGGGACGCCGAAGGAGACGTCCTTGAGGATCTGCTTGCCGCCGTCGACCGTGACCGTCAGATGGCGGGCCGAGAAGGAGACCTCACCGGTGTCGACGAACTCCTCGAGGCGGTCGCCGACGATACGGAACGTGGAGTGACCGACGCCGACGATGTCGGCCGGGCCGAGCAGTGCGGAGCCGCCCTTGGGGATCGGCTGACCGTTGACGTAGGTGCCGTTGTGGGAGCCGAGGTCGCGGATCTCCATACGGCCGTCGGGCGTGGAGTGGAACTCCGCGTGGTGCCGCGAGACCTGCAGGTCGGAGACCACGAGTTCGTTCTCCAGCGCACGGCCGATCCGCATCACACGGCCGATGGCGAACTGGTGGAACGTGGTGGGGCTGCGGTCGCCGTAGACCGGCGGCGCGCCCGCGCCCTGCTGGTGCGGGACCTGGGCGGCGGGCTGCTGCTGCGGCGGCTGCTGCCAGCCGGGCTGCGCGGGCTGCTGAGGCGCCTGGTGCGGGGCCTGCTGCTGCGGCGCCTGCTGGGCCGCCCAGCCGGGGCCCGCACCCTGTGCCGCGTACGGCTGCTGCTGCGGCTGCGCCTGCGGTGCGCCGACGCCGGCCGCGGCGCCGGTCAGGCTGACCAGCGGACCGTCGGTGGCGTTGCCCAGGTGCACCGCGGTGCCCGCGGCGATCTGCAGATGCTGGATCCGCTGCCCCTGCACGAAGGTGCCGTTGGTGCTGCCGTGGTCCTCGATGACCCAACTGCCGCCGTTGAAGCTGATCGTGGCGTGCCGCCAGGAGACCCTGGCGTCGTCGAACACGACGTCTCCCTGCGGATCGCGTCCGAGTGTGTACGACCGGGACGGATCCAGCGTCCAGGTCCGTCCGTTTGATTCCAGTACGAGTTCCGGCACTCCATGCCCCACTGAGTTGTCCCCCGAGTTACCCCCGTCGCGGGGAGTCTAGGGATGTCGAACATCGGGGGGAACTATTTCAGTAGCGGCCCCCTGACCGAAAGTCGGGCCTTGCGAAGACGGCGTACAACGCGTCGGCGCTTTGCCGTTGACGGGGGTCGAAACCTGCCCGGAGAGTGGTATTCAGGGCGAGCGGGACATGGGTGATGTCCGTGCCGCGCCGCGGGTGGGGGGCTGCCATGCGTACCGGAACCGTGCGGACGGGCGGGAAGGTGCCCTGGATCGACGTCCTGTCGGCCGCGATCGCCTCTGTGAGCTGGGCGTTGATCGGTATGGCGACGACGGCCGGGCTCGGTCTGCATCTGCTGGACGCGGACGCGCGGGGCGAACTCGGGCCGATGACGGCGGCGGTCGTGGCGCTCGGGGCGGGTGGTTCCGTGACTACTTCCGGCGATGTGTCCGTGTTCGGACTGGAGGACGGAGGGACTCCGGCGGCCGTCGAGATCACGCCACTGGGGGTCGGACTGGTCGGTGCGCTCCTTTTGTCATGGTTCTTCCTACGGTCCCTGCGGGCGGCGGGAGTTGTGGTGTCACCGGCCGAACTCCTGGTCCGCGCGGGCTCGGTGGTGGGGCTGTTCGTGGCGATGCTGGGCGGCCTGGCGTGGGTCGGACACGATGTGATCACGATCGACGGACCGTCGGGCGGGGTCGGGGTCCCGGGCCTGGAGGACGTGGGCGGTTGGCTGCCCGACGGGGTCGGGGACCGGGTCGGGGACCTGATCGACGCGAAGGTGACCGCCGGGTTCACCGTCGACACCGCCCCCACCCTGCTGGGCGGCGCCTGCTGGGCCGTCGCTGTGCTGCTGATCGCCCTGTCGGCGTCGCGCGGCACTCCGCTGCCGGGCCGGCCTGCGGCACTGCACCGGGTCGTACGGCCCTGCGTGTCGGCCCTCGTGACCGTACTGCTGGTCGCCGTCGCCGCCGGGTGGGCGGCCGCGGGCTGGGCCGCCCTCGGCGACGACCACCCCCGGCGCATCGCCGGCGCGGCCCTGCTCGGCGCGCCCAACGGGGTGTGGCTCGGCCTTCCGATCGGCCTGTTCGTCCCCTTCGACGGCGACGCCACGGGCATCGTGACCCGCTTCCTGCCCGACCCGCTGGACGGCCTCCTCGTCGCCTCCGACCGACCGGTGACCCTGCCGCGGCTGGCCGAGCTGGACGTGCGGGTGTGGCTGCTGGGGGTGGCGGCGGCCGCGGGGATGCTGCTGGTGGGCGTCCTGGCCGCGGTACGGACGCCGCTGCCGGCCGGGGCCGACGACGACGGCCCGCTGCGCTTCGCCGGCGCGTGCGCGCTGCGGCTGGGCGTCACGACCGCGGTGGCGTTGCCCTTCCTGACCTGGCTGGTGGAGGTCTCCGTGAACACCTCGCCGCCCGCGCTCGGCGTCGACCTGCTCGGGACCGGAGTCCGGCTGGAGGGGCGCCTCCCCGTGGCGCTGCCGCTGGGCGCGGCGTGGGGCGCCGGCGCCGGGGCACTGGGTGCGCTCCTGGCCCGTGCGTGCCGGGTGGCCGGGCGCGGGGCGGCTTGGCGGGCACCGGGTGACGTGCGGGGTGGTGAAGGGCGGTCGGCGTACGCAGGCGGGCCGCCCGGGGCTCCGGACCCGTACTCTCCCGGTCCGCCGTACCGGGCGACGTACGCGGGTGCGCCGGGGGCTTCGAGGGCGGCGTGCGCGGCTGAGCCGGGGGCGCCCGACCCGTACGACCCCGGCACGCCGGGCCGGGCGCCCGACCCGGCGACGAACCCCTGTCTGCGGACGGTGGAGGATCACCGGCCGGACGGGGCGGCCGGGGATGAGGCTGGGCCTGTTGCCGAGGACGACCGGGGTCGGTCTGCCGCCTGGGGCATCGGGGTGGGGCCCGGGGCCGGGGGTGCGGACGACTTCCACGGGGCCCCCACCGTGGTACGGCCCTCCGAGCCGGGACCGCGCGGGCCGGGCCACCGCCCTCCCGGGGGCCGGAGCGCCGAGCGGCCTGCGACCTCGCCGGAGGAGGGACCGCCACCTCCGCCCGGCCCTCCCCCGCCGCGGCCGCCCCGGGGAAGGGGCTGAGCTTCGTGGGGGGGGTGTGCCCAGGGGGCTGCCGGTGCGCTGCGGGTTGCCGGGCCGGGGGCGGCGGGTCCAGCCAAGCGCGCGCGCTTCGGGAAGGGGTGCGGGCGGGGCGCTTGAGCCGCACGGCTCGTCGGCGGCGGAAAGGCGCCGGGCCTCCGAGGAAGGGCGCCCCGGGTACGGGGCTGAGCTGCGGTCCCCTCAGCCACCGGCGCCGAGTTTCACCGAAGGGCCCGCGCTGGGCGGCGGCCGAGCCGCACCACAGCCCACCCGGGCCCGCCAGGAGGCCGAGCCACCCGGCAGGCGCCCGCGCGCGCCCGAGCCACCGGCGGCCCCTCCCCCCAGGTGGGCGATCGGCCCGGCGATCCGCCGCGTCACCCGCCCACCCCCTGCTCGCCACGGAGTGGACACGCAGAGTTCGGTGTCCGTCAGGCGGACCTCGGGGGCGCGCGGCACTGGGTGCCGGATACGGTGGGAGCACCATGAGTGCATCGCAGACCCCCTCTGACGTCCCCACCCTCCTTGTCAAGATCTTCGGCAAGGACAGGCCGGGCATCACGGCCGGACTCTTCGACACCCTCGCCGCCTTCTCGGTGGACGTGGTCGACATCGAGCAGGTCGTCACCCGCGGCCGGATCGTGCTGTGCGCACTCGTCACCGAGCCGCCGCACGGGACCGAGGGCGATCTGCGGTCGACCGTGCACAGCTGGGCCGAGTCGATGAAGATGCAGGCGGAGATCATCTCCGGCATCGGCGACAACCGGCCGCGCGGGCTCGGCCGCTCCCTGGTGACGGTGCTGGGGCACCCGCTCACCGCGGAGGCGACCGCCTCGATCGCCTCGAAGATCACCAAGGCCGGCGGGAACATCGACCGTATCTTCAGGCTGGCCAAGTACCCGGTGACCGCGGTGGAGTTCGCGGTCTCCGGCGTGGAGACGGAGCCGCTGCGCACCGCGCTGGTGACGGACGCGGCGGCGCTCGGCGTCGATGTCGCGGTCGTCGCGGCGGGGCTGACCAGGCGCGCCCAGCGGCTGGTCGTCATGGACGTCGACTCCACGCTCATCCAGGACGAGGTGATCGAGCTCTTCGCCGCGCACGCCGGCTGCGAGGACAAGGTGGCCGAGGTGACCGCGGCAGCGATGCGCGGGGAGCTGGACTTCGAGCAGTCGCTGCACGCGCGCGTGGCCCTGCTGGAGGGGCTGGACGCCTCGGTCGTGGACAAGGTCCGCAGCGAGGTCCGGCTGACGCCGGGCGCGCGGACGCTGATCCGCACGCTGAAGCGGCTCGGCTACCAGGTCGGCGTCGTCTCGGGCGGCTTCACCCAGGTGACGGACGACCTCAAGGAGCGGCTGGGGCTGGACTTCGCCCAGGCCAACACCCTGGAGATCGTCGACGGCAAGCTGACCGGCAAGGTCACCGGCGAGATCGTGGACCGCGCGGGCAAGGCGCGGCTGCTGCGCCGGTTCGCCGCGGAGGCGGGCGTGCCGTTGTCGCAGACCGTGGCGATCGGCGACGGCGCGAACGACCTGGACATGCTGAACGCGGCCGGGCTCGGGGTCGCCTTCAACGCCAAGCCGGTCGTCCGGGAGGCCGCGCACACCGCGGTGAACGTGCCCTTCCTGGACACGGTCCTCTACCTGCTGGGCATCACGCGCGAAGAGGTCGAGGCGGCGGACACGCACGGCGTGGACTGAGCGGGCCTGCCCGCCCTCACCCTGACGAGGCCCGGCGAGGGCCTGCCCTCCCGGGGCCCGGTGCCGCTGCGGTGCCGGGCCCCCGGTGCGTGCCGGTGGGTCAGTCCGTCGGCGCCCAGTAGTCGACCAGGGTGCCGGCGCCCGGCTCCAGCGACTTCCAGGAGCCCTCGAAGGAGATGACGGCGTACGCGGCGGCGGGGAAGCCGCGGCGGGTCATCCGCTCGCCGGCGTCGCCCTCGGCGGCACCGGCGAGGATGTCGGCCAGGCCGTGGATGCCGGGGTTGTGGCCGATGAGCAGGACGTTGCGCGCGTCGTCAGGGGTTTCGTTGAGCAGGGCGATGAGCTCGCCGGGAGAGGCCTCGTAGACCCGCTCCTCGTAGACGGTCTTCGGGCGATGCGGAAACTCGTGGACGGCGAGCTTCCAGGTCTCCCGGGTCCGGGTCGCGGTGGAACACAGGGCCAGATCGAAGGGGATGCCGCTGTCGGCCAGCTTGCGGCCGGCGGCTGCGGCGTCCAGGCGGCCCCGCTCGGCGAGCGGCCGCTCATGGTCGTTCACCGGTGGCCAGTCGGCCTTCGCGTGCCGGAAGAGGACAATCCTGCGGGCTTCTGCGACGCTCATGCGTCCCAGCTTCGCATGAAAGATGCCATGAGGCGCAGGGAGTTGAAGGGCGTCCCCACCAGCTCGGGACACCGCCGGACACGGGCCCGGCCGGGTCTACCGCCCGAGCGGGAGCAGCTGCTGCGCGCGCTCCAGGAGCTCGGCGACGGCCGGTCCGCCGCCGGTAGTCGCGTGGGCCTCGGAGGGGTCGAGTATCAGTGCGAACAGGGCGAGAAAGGCGAGGGTGGGCAGCGCGAGGGCCCACCAGGGCAGGCGGGTGCCGACGCCACCCGTGGTCGCCGGGTGGGGCCTGGTGTGCGTGGGGGCGGGCATGGGTGCCTCCGCAGGTCCTCGAACGGTCCGTGGTCCGCCTCTCGCGGCCACGTCTCGAAGCTACGGGCTCCCCGGCGCTCGCCCCATCCGGTGATCCACCCACTTGACCCTGAGCCTCACCCCCTAGGGGATGGTGGGGCCAGCCCCACCCCGGGACGTCACCCGGCCACGGCGCACGGGGCTCAGGGCGCGGCGATCGACGCGATGACGGCGATGATCACGAAGATGGCGAAGAAGGAGCCGAAGACGAGCAGCATCTTCTTCTGGCCGTTCTGGGGGTTCGGGTCGAGCACAGGCATACGGCAAGTCTCGCACCCCGTGTCCGGGCCCTCGCCCCGGGGTCGGCCCCCGCGGGTCGGCCGGACCCGCGCGGTGCCGGCCCGCCGGGGTCGGCCTGACCCGCGCGGTGCCGGAGCCCCGGGGTCGGCCTGACCCGCGCGGTGCCGGCCCGCCGTCCGAGGCGCCTCAGACGGCCGCCTCGTCCTCCACCGTGCGGTCACGGCCCGCGAGGCAGCCCACGGCCATCTGCGGCAACATCAGCGCGGCCATGAGGGCGATGGGGACGCCCCAGCCGCCGGTGTGCTGGTAGAGGACGCCGACCAGGAGCGGGCCGGGGATGGAGATCAGATAGCCGGTGCTCTGCGCGAAGGCGGACAGCTGGGCCACGCCGGGCCCGCTGCGGGCGCGCATCCCGACCATGGTGAGGGCCAGCGGGAAGGAGCAGTTGGAGATGCCGAGGAGCACCGCCCAGGCCCAGGCGCCGCCGGCGGGGGCGAAGTAGAGGCCGGCGTATCCGGCGAGGCCGCAGACGCCGAGCGCGAGGACGATCGGCCCCTGGTGGGGCAGCCGGGTGGCCAGGCGCGGGATCACGAAGGCGAGCGGCACGCCCATCACCATCGTCACCGCGAGCAGCACACCCGCGGTGGAGGCGGCCACGCCCGCGTCGCGGAAGATCTGCGCCATCCAGCCCATGGTGATGTACGCGGCCGTCGCCTGGAGGCCGAAGAACACCGCCAGCGCCCAGGCGGTACGGCTGCGGGTGATGCGCAGCGCGGCCGGCTCGGCCTCCACACGCGTGTGCGCCTCCTCCGCGGCGGCCTCCGCCTGCCCGCGCCCGGCCGGCGCCGGTGCGGCGGGCCCCGCACCCCGCGCTCGTACGAACGGGATCCACGGCAGTACGGCGGCCAGGGCGAGCGCCGACCACACGGCCAGGCCGGTCTGCCAGCTGCCGCCGAGCGCGTCCGTCAGCGGCACGGTCGCGGCGGCCGCGGTGGAGGTGCCCAGGGCCAGGGCCATGGAGTACAGGCCGGTCATGGAGCCGACCCGGTCGGGGAACCAGCGCTTGACGATGACCGGCATCAGCACGTTGCTGACCGCTATGCCCATGAGGGCGAGGGCGCTGGCGGCGACGAAGGCGGGGGTGCTGCCCGCGAACGGCCGCACGAGCAGGCCGGCCGCGATGGCGGCCATGCCGGCGCAGACCACCGCCGCGGGGCCGAAGCGGCGGGCCAGGCGCGGGGCGGTGACGCCGAAGACGGCGAAGCACAGGGGTGGCACGGAGGTGAGCAGTCCGGCCACGCTCCCGCTCATGCCGAGTCCGTCGCGGACCTCCTCGAGGAGCGCGCCGAGGCTGGTGATGGCGGGCCGGAGGTTGAAGGCGGACAGCACGATGCCGACGACCAGCAGACGTGTCGGCCAGCCGGTCCACGCGCGCGTGGATGCCTGTTCCGCAGGGGTACTCGTGACGGACTTCGTGCGTGTCGTGTCTGTCGTCGCGTCGGTCTTCGTGCGGGTCACCTCGGCTGCCATGCCGTCCATCATAGAATCATGGGATGATTGGTTGTCCATTCCCGGGTGGCCCGCGGCGGTCACGGACGTGCGAAGGTGAGCCATGCCCCTGAGCCATCCCCGTCGCTCGGCGCTGTCCGAGCAGGTCATCGCCGCGCTGCGGCACCAGATCACCTCCGGCGAGTGGCCGGTCGGCTCGCGTATCCCCACCGAGCCCGAGCTGGTCGAGCAGCTCGGGGTGGCCCGCAACACCGTCCGTGAGGCCGTCCGGGCGCTCGCGCACAACGGCCTGCTGGACATCCGCCAGGGCTCGGGCACGTACGTGGTGGCCACCAGTGAGCTGGCCGGCGTGATGCACCGCCGTTTCGCCGACGCCGACCCCCGGCACATCGCCGAGCTGCGCGCGACGCTGGAGTCGAGTGCGTCGAAGCTGGCCGCCGAGCGGCGCACCGAGCGGGATCTGCGGCAGCTGGAGACGCTGCTGCGGCGCCGCGAGGAGGCGTGGGAGTCCGGCGACAAGGAAGCCTTCGTGACCGCGGACGCGACGTTCCACCTGGCGGTGGTGGCGGCCTCGCACAACGACGTCATGACGGCGATGTACGCGGACCTGGGCGAGGTGCTGCGGGACTGGCTGCGCGACGACGTCGGCGAGGAGCTGACGCCGGAGACGTACATGGACCACGCGCGGCTGATGGAGGCGATCCGCGCGGGTGACGCGGAGACGGCGGCCACCGAGGCGGCGAGCTACCCGCTCGGGTGCCGTCAGGGGCGGCGGCTCACAGCCGCTGGTGACTGATCCACACCGCGCGGACCTCCTTCCAGCACCGGCCGGTCAGTTCCACGGTCATGGCCGGGCCGACGTCCACAGGAGTGCTGTCGGTGTCGAGGTCCCACCAGCGGTCGCACTCGATGTGCAGGCGCACCCGGTCGACGTCGACGTAGGCGTTGTGGCAGTGGGCGACGACATGGGAGCCGCGGACGCTCGTGCGGCACTCGGCGCCGGACGGCGGCGGCTGCTCCTCGGCCGTCGCCTCGTACGGCGCGCAGAGGGCGAGAGCGAGGGCGAGGGTCACTGGGGCCAGGCTTCTGGACAGGCGCACAAGGGAACCTCCTCGGCCGGGCTGCGGAGGAAAGAGCTTGGTGGACGCTGCATCCAGAGTGCCCGGCCGGCACCGCCGCCCGCCCGGCCTGCTGGGCCGTTCAGGTGAACGCCGAAGGCCCGCGTCCTTGCGGACGCGGGCCTTTGCGCAGGCGGGGCCCAGGGCCTGCCGGACGCCGCGGCGCAGGCGGGAATGGGACTCCCTCCTCCGCCTTGCAGCTGCACGCACCAGACCCCGCCCGACCCGGCCGAGAAGCGCAGTCCCTTTCGGCCGACCTGATCCAAACGACAGGCCCTAGCGGCGAGCGGTCACGCGCCGATGGCGTGCAGACCGCCGTCGACGTGGACGATCTCGCCGGTGGTCTTCGGGAACCAGTCGCTCAGCAGGGCGACGACGCCGCGGCCGGCCGGCTCGGGGTCCTTCAGGTTCCACTCCAGCGGGGAGCGGTTGTCCCAGACGGAGGCCAGCTCCTCGAAGCCCGGGATGGACTTGGCGGCCATCGAGCCGAGCGGGCCGGCGGAGATGAGGTTGCAGCGGATGTTCTGCTTGCCCAGGTCGCGGGCGAGGTAGCGGCTGGTGGCCTCCAGGGCGGCCTTGGCCGGGCCCATCCAGTCGTACTGCGGCCAGGCGAACTGCGCGTCGAAGGTGAGGCCGACGACCGAGCCGCCGTTCTGCATCAGCGGCAGACAGGCCATCGTGAGCGACTTCAGGGAGTACGCCGAGACGTGCATGGCCGTGGCGACCGACTCGAACGGCGTGTTGAGGAAGTTGCCGCCGAGCGCGTCCTGCGGCGCGAAGCCGATGGAGTGCACGACGCCGTCCAGGCCGCCCAGCTCCTCACCGACGAGGTCGGCGAGGCGCCCGAGGTGCTCGTCGTTGGTGACGTCGAGCTCGATGACCTTGGCCGGCTTGGGCAGCTTCTTGGCGATGCGCTCGGTCAGCGTGGGACGCGGGAACGCGGTCAGGATGACCTCGGCGCCCTGTTCCTGGGCCAGCTTGGCGGTGTGGAAGGCGATGGAGGCCTCCGTCAGCACACCGGTGATGAGGATGCGCTTGCCCTCGAGAATTCCGCTCATGGTGATCAGTGACCCATTCCCAGTCCGCCGTCAACGGGGATGACGGCTCCAGTGATGTACGAGGCGTCGTCCGAGGCGAGGAACCGCACCGTCGCGGCGATCTCCTCCGGCTGCGCGTACCGGCCGAGCGGGACCTGCGACACGATGTTCGCGCGCTGCTCGTCGGTGAGCACCTTGGTCATGTCGGTGTCGACGAAACCGGGCGCGACGACGTTGAAAGTGATGTTGCGCGATCCCAGCTCACGGGCGAGGGAGCGTGCGAAGCCGACCAGGGCGGCCTTGGAGGCGGCGTAGTTCGCCTGCCCCGCGGAGCCGAGGAGCCCGACGACCGAGGAGATCAGCACCACGCGGCCCTTCTTGGCACGCAGCATGCCGCGGTTGGCGCGCTTGACCACGCGGAAGGTGCCGGTGAGGTTGGTGTCGATGACCGAGGTGAAGTCCTCCTCGGACATGCGCATCAGGAGCTGGTCCTTGGTCACGCCGGCGTTGGCGACGAGCACCTCGACGGGACCGTGGGCGTCCTCGATCTCCTTGTAGGCCTGCTCCACCTGCTCGGGGTCGGTGATGTCGCACTTCACGGCGAGGAAGCCGGCCGGCGGCTCACCCGAGCGGTACGTGATCGCGACCTTGTCGCCGGCGTCGGCGAAAGCGCGGGCGATGGCGAGGCCGATGCCCCGGTTTCCTCCGGTGACGAGAACCGAGCGGCTCAACGGATCACCCTTTCGATAGCGGTCTGTCTGACCCGCCCGAACACCTGGATGACAGGCGGCTACATCGAAAACCTATCGGGCCTCTCGCCTCGGCGGACAATCGGGCACCGACAGTGGCGCAGGGGCCGCACTGTCGGATCCCTACAGAACCGTGTCGACTCCGCCCGGAAACATGTGGTCCGCGCGCTGGATGAGCGCCATGATCGGAGCTGCCGCCGCGCCGACCGGGCGTACCGCCCACGCATCCCTACAAATCCGACCCATCGCTACAGAAAGAGACGCCGGTGCCTCATAGCATTGACGAGTCGTTCACGGCTCTGCCCCTACGCGCCCTCGCCGACGCCGCGCTGGCACGCGCGCGTGCGCTCGGGGCCGAGCACGCCGACTTCCGGTTCGAGCGGGTGCGCAGCGCGTCCTGGCGGCTGCGGGACGCCAAGCCGGCCGGGACCTCGGACGTCACCGACCTCGGGTACGCGGTGCGGGTCGTGCACGGCGGGACCTGGGGGTTCGCCTCGGGGGTCGACCTGAGCATGGACGCGGCCGCGCGGGTCGCGGGCCAGGCGGTGGCGATGGCCAAGCTGTCCGCGCAGGTGATCAAGGCGGCGGGGTCCGACGAGCGGGTCGAGCTGGCCGACGAGCCCGTGCACGCCGAGAAGACGTGGATCTCGTCGTACGAGATCGATCCGTTCACCGTGCCCGACGAGGAGAAGTCGGCGCTGCTGGCGGAGTGGAGCAACCGTCTGCTGGCCGCGCGGGGCGTGGACCATGTGGACGCCTCGCTGCTCACCGTGCACGAGAACAAGTTCTACGCAGACACGGCCGGGACCGTGACCACCCAGCAGCGTGTGCGGCTGCACCCGCAGCTGACCGCGGTGTCGGTGGACGAGTCCAGCGGCGACTTCGACTCCATGCGCACGATCGCGCCGCCGGTCGGCCGGGGCTGGGAGTACCTGACCGGCACCGGCTGGGACTGGGACGCGGAGCTGGCCGAGATCCCGGAGCTGCTCGCCGAGAAGATGCGGGCGCCGAGCGTGGAGCCGGGGTCGTACGACCTGGTCGTCGACCCCTCCAACCTGTGGCTGACGATCCACGAGTCCATCGGGCACGCCACCGAGCTGGACCGGGCGCTCGGCTACGAGGCCGCCTACGCGGGGACGTCCTTCGCCACCTTCGACCAGCTCGGCAAGCTGCGCTACGGCTCCGAGCTGATGAACGTCACCGGTGACCGCACCGCCGAGCACGGTCTGGCGACCATCGGCTACGACGACGAGGGCGTCGAGGCGCAGTCCTGGGACCTGGTGAAGGACGGCACGCTGGTCGGCTACCAGCTGGACCGCCGGATCGCGCGGCTGACCGGCTTCGACCGCTCCAACGGGTGCGCCTACGCCGACTCCCCCGCCCATGTGCCGGTGCAGCGCATGGCCAACGTCTCGCTCCAGCCGGACCCGGCCGGGATGTCGACCGAGGATCTGATCGGCGGTGTCGACCGCGGCATCTACGTGGTCGGCGACCGGTCGTGGTCGATCGACATGCAGCGCTACAACTTCCAGTTCACCGGCCAGCGCTTCTTCAAGATCGAGAACGGCCGGATCACCGGGCAGCTCAAGGACGTCGCCTACCAGGCCACCACCACCGACTTCTGGGGCTCCATGACGGCCGTCGGCGGCCCGGGCACCTACGTCCTGGGCGGCGCCTTCAACTGCGGCAAGGCCCAGCCCGGCCAGGTCGCCGCCGTGTCCCACGGCTGCCCGTCCGCCCTCTTCCGGAGCGTCAACATTCTGAACACGACGCAGGAGGCCGGTAAGTGAGCGCCGCCGTCAGGATCCGCCGGGGCCCCGGGGGTCGCCTCCCGGGCAAGCACAGTTCGAACACCAACCAGGAGGCCGGTCGATGAGCGCCCGCACGAGCAAGCCGTACGAGATCGTCGAGCGGGCCCTGGAGCTGTCCCGCGCGGACGGGTGTGTCGTCATCGCCGACGAGCAGTCGACGGCCAACCTGCGCTGGGCGGGCAACGCGCTGACCACCAACGGTGTCACGCGCGGGCGCACGCTCACGGTGATCGCGACCGTGGACGGCAAGGAGGGCACCGCCGCGGGCGTGGTCTCGCGGTCCGCGGTGACCGCCGACGAGCTGGAGCCGCTGGTGCGGGCCGCGGAGGCCGCCGCGCGCTCGGCCGCGCCCGCCGAGGACGCCCAGCCGCTGGTCACGGGCGCGACCGCGTCGCCCGACTTCACGGACGCGCCCGCGGAGACCTCCTCCGCGGTGTTCGCCGACTTCGCCCCGGCACTCGGCGAGGCCTTCGCACGCGCGCGTGCCGGCGGACGCGAGCTGTACGGCTTCGCCAACCACGAGCTGACGTCCAGCTACGTCGGTACGTCCACGGGGGTGCGGCTGCGGCACGACCAGCCCAACGGCACGCTGGAGCTGAACGCCAAGTCGCCCGACCGCACCCGCTCGGCCTGGGCGGGCCGCTCCACGCGTGACTTCAAGGACGTCGACCCGGCGGCGCTGGACGCCGAGCTCGCCGTACGCCTCGGCTGGGCGGAGCGGAGGATCGAGCTGCCGGCCGGGCGGTACGAGACGCTGCTGCCGCCGACCGCGGTCGCGGACCTGCTGATCTACCAGATGTGGTCGGCGTCGGGCCGGGACGCCGCCGAGGGGCGCACGGTGTTCTCCAAGCCGGGCGGCGGCACCCGGATCGGCGAGAAGCTCACCGATCTGCCGCTGACCCTGCGCAGCGACCCGAACGAGCCCGGCCTTGAGTCGCTGCCGTTCGTGCTCGCGCACTCCTCCGGCGGCGACACCTCGGTGTTCGACAACGGGCTGCCGCTCGCGCCCACCGAGTGGATCGCCGGCGGTGAGCTGAAGAACCTGATCACCAGCCGGCACACGGCGGGCCTGACCGGGCTGCCGCCGGCGCCGGGCATCGACAACCTGATCCTGGAGGGCGGCGAGGACCGCTCCCTGGAGGAGATGATCGCGAGCACCGAGCGCGGGCTGCTGCTGACCTGCCTGTGGTACATCCGCGAGGTCGACCCGGCGTCGCTGCTGCTCACGGGCCTGACCCGGGACGGCGTCTACCTCGTGGAGAACGGCGAGGTGACCGGTGAGGTGAACAACTTCCGCTTCAACGAGTCCCCGGTCGGCCTGCTCGGGCGGATCACGGAGGCCGGGCGCACCGAGCGGACGCTGCCGCGGGAGTGGAGCGACTGGTTCACCAGGGCCGCGATGCCGGCGGTGCGGGTCCCCGATTTCAATATGAGCTCTGTCAGTCAGGGCGTATAACCTCATAGGCGTGGCCGGTCGGCCACCCGAAGATCATCCGAGGAGACACGAGAACCGTGACGGACATCGTCGACGAGCTGAAGTGGCGCGGGCTGTTCGCCCTGTCCACCGATGAGGAGGCCCTGCGCAAGGCTCTCGCGGACGGTCCCGTCACGTTCTATTGCGGCTTCGACCCGACCGCGCCGTCGCTGCACGTGGGGCATCTGGTGCAGGTGCTCACCGTGCGCCGGCTCCAGCAGGCCGGTCACCGGCCGCTGGCGCTGGTCGGCGGCGCGACGGGGCTGATCGGTGACCCGCGCCCGACGGCGGAGCGCACGCTGAACGACCCGGAGACGGTCGCCGGCTGGGTCGGCAAGCTGCGCGCGCAGATCGAGCCGTTCCTGTCCTTCGAGGGCGAGAACGCCGCGGTGATGGTCAACAACCTCGACTGGACCGCGGGCCTGTCGGCGATCGAGTTCCTGCGGGACATCGGCAAGCACTTCCGCGTCAACAAGATGCTCACGAAGGACTCCGTCGCCCGCCGCCTGGAGTCCGACCAGGGCATCAGCTACACCGAGTTCAGCTACCAGATCCTGCAGGGCATGGACTTCCTGCAGCTGTACCGGCGCTACGGCTGCACGCTCCAGCAGGGCGGCAGCGACCAGTGGGGCAACCTCACCGCGGGTCTGGACCTCATCCACAAGCTGGAGCCGCACGCCGAGGTGCACGCGCTGGCGACGCCGCTGATGACCAAGGCGGACGGCACGAAGTTCGGCAAGACCGAGGGCGGCGCCGTCTGGCTCGACCCGGAGATGACGACGCCGTACGCGTTCTACCAGTTCTGGCTGAACGTGGACGACCGGGACATCGCGACATACATGCGGATCCTGTCCTTCAAGTCCCGTGAGGAGCTGGAGGAGCTGGAGCAGCAGACGCAGGAGCGGCCGCAGGCCCGCGCCGCGCAGCGGGCCCTCGCCGAGGAGCTGACGACGATGGTGCACGGCGCGGAGCAGACCGCCGCCGTCATCGCCGCGTCCAAGGCGCTGTTCGGTCAGGGTGAGCTCGGCGAGCTCGACGAGAAGACCCTCGCCGCGGCGCTGTCGGAGGTGCCGCACGCCCAGGTCGGCGCGCTCGCTCCGGTGGTCGACCTGTTCGCCGAGGTCGGCCTGGCCCCGAGCAAGTCCGCCGCGCGGCGCACCGTGAAGGAGGGCGGGGCCTACGTGAACAACGTGAAGGTCACGTCCGAGGACGCGGTCCCCGCCAAGGAGGACCTGCTGCACGGGCGGTGGCTGGTGCTGCGGCGCGGCAAGAGGAACCTCGCGGCCGTGGAAGTCACGGGGGCCTGAGAACAGCGCCCTGGAAGGGGCGCGGGACTGTTTCGATGTGCGGCTCCGCCGCGTGGGCGCGAGCCGCCCCGACGGCGGGTCAGCCGCAGGAGCACCCGCGCCCCCACCGTGTCACGCGCGCTGGTGCTTCCTCTTCCCCAGCGTCGCCATGTACAGCATGTCCCCCACCGCCACGATGATCACCGCGGCGATCAGCTGGAAGATGTGCCGGCTCCAGTCGATGCCGGGCGTCTCCTCGACCCCGAATCCCCGGGCCATCGCGTTGCCGGCGATCGCGCCGAGCATGCCGAAGATGGTGGTCAGCCAAAGGGGGCTGTGCTGTTTACCGGGGATGATCGCCTTGGCGATCAGACCCAGCACGAACCCGACGATGATCGCCCACAACCAGCCCATGGCTGCCTCCCTGTTCGGCTCCACGCGAGCGTTGCCCTCAGTCTGGGCGCGCTCCTCGTACGCCGCATGTCGGCGGGGGCCGTACGCGGTACGGGCGACGGCGTTCGCGCAGGCGGAAGGGGAGCCCGCTCTCGTACGCGGCGCAGACGCGGCGTACCGTGGGCGGTATGCGGATGCGGCATGGTGGCGGTGGCAGCGCGCAGGTCTTCCGGATCACCGGGGCCCGGCAGGGGCTTCAGGAGGATGTCCGTGGCCGGCAGCGCCGGTATGTGATCTCGATGAGCGTGCGCACGGTGTCGGTGGTCCTGGCCGCGGTGCTGTGGAACGTGGAGCGTCACGTGGCGATCGTGGCGCTGGTGCTGGGCCTGGTCCTGCCGTACATCGCGGTGGTGATCGCGAACGCGGGGCGGGAGAACGCGCCCGGGCTGCCGTCGACGTTCGTGCAGACGCCGTCCCGGCCGATGATCGCGCCGCCACGGGACGAGGACCACGAGCCGACCGAGCAGGGCTGAGGGTGCCGGTGCTGAGGTGAGCGGGCGAAAGCCCTGTCGTCGCCTGCCCGCAAGCTCAGGAAAAGCTCAGATCAATCATGTTGTTCAGGTGCCCGGCGACCGGTTACCCGTGACATACTTCGTACGCGCTCCGCATCCCCCGTCGGAGCGACAGACCGACGCCGGGCAGCTCCCCCCGTGGCTGCTCGGCGTCGCCTTTTGTGTGCGGCTGTGAGACGAAGCGTGAGTGACGAGACCCCGATCTGTTCTGCCAAGGGCTGCCGTGCCGACGCCGTGTGGGTGCTGGCCTGGAACAACCCGAAGATCCACACGCCGGAGCGGCGCAAGACGTGGCTGGCCTGTGAGGAGCACCGGGAGCATCTGTCCCAGTTCCTCGGCGTCCGGGGTTTCCTGAAGGACGTCGTCACGCTCAAGGAATGGGACGAGCGGCAGGAGTCCTGAAGGGCTCAGCCACCGATCGCCGACATCGGCCGGTCCGGCTGGACGAAGGCCGGGTCGTCCAGGCCCGCTCCCGCCTTCTTGCCCCACATCGCCAGGCGCCACAGACGGGCGATCTCCTCGTCGGGGGCGCCTGAGCGCAGGGCGGCACGCAGGTCGGTCTCCTCGGTGGCGAAGAGGCAGGTGCGTATCTGGCCGTCCGCGGTCAGGCGGGTGCGGTCGCAGGCGGAGCAGAACGGGCGGGTGACGGAGGCGATGACGCCGACGACATGCGGGCCGCCGTCGACCAGCCAGCGCTCGGCCGGGGCGGAGCCGCGCTTCTCCTCGCCCTCGGGGGTCAGCTCGAAGCGGGTGCGCAGGGAGGTCAGGATGTCCCCGGCGGTGATCATGCCGTCGCGCTTCCAGCCGTGCTGGGCGTCCAGGGGCATCTGCTCGATGAACCGCAGTTCGTAGTCGTGCTCCACGGCCCAGGCGAGCAGGTCGGGGGCCTCGTCGTCGTTGAGCCCCGGCATCAGCACCGAGTTGACCTTGACCGGGGTCAGGCCCGCCTCGCGGGCGGCGTCGAGGCCCTCGATGACGTCCTTGTGGCGGTCGCGGCGGGTGAGGGTCTTGAACACGTCGGGACGCAGGGTGTCCAGGGAGACGTTGACCCGGTCCAGGCCCGCGGCCTTCAGGGCGGACGCGGTGCGCCCGAGGCCGATGCCGTTGGTCGTCAGCGACATCTGGGGGCGCGGTTCCAGGGCGGCGACGCGCTCGACGATGCCGACCAGGCCGGGGCGCAGCAGGGGCTCGCCGCCGGTGAAGCGGACCTCGCGGATGCCGAGGGTGCGCACCGCGATGTCGATCAGGCGGACGATCTCGTCGTCCGTGAGCAGGTCGGGCTTGGCCAGCCACTGCAGCCCTTCTTCGGGCATGCAGTAGGTGCAGCGCAGGTTGCACCGGTCGGTGAGCGAGACCCTCAGGTCGGTGGCCACCCGGCCGTAGGTGTCGATGAGCACGTGGGCCCCTCCCCGGACTGCGGATCGCACGTTTTCCGTCACCCGCGAGCCTACGTGACGGCACCGGCATCGACACCAGCCCGATCCACCAGGTAAGACGCGGCCGTGTCGTAGGGAGCTACGACACGGCCGCGCCAGGGGTTCGTGCGATCAGTGCGCGCCGGTGCCGGTCAGGGACCTGACCTCCAGTTCCGCGTACTTGGCGGCGTCGGGCTCCTCCTTGGACAGGACGGTGCCGAGCCAGCCCATCAGGAAGCCGAACGGGATGGAGATGATGCCCGGGTTCTTCAGCGGGAACCAGGAGAAGTCGACGTCGGGGAACATCGCCTTCGGGTCGCCGGAGACGACGGGCGAGAACAGCACCAGGCCGACGGCGACGACCAGGCCGCCGTAGATCGACCACAGGGCGCCCTGGGTGGTGAACCTCTTCCAGAAGAGGCTGTAGAGGATGGTCGGCAGGTTCGCGGACGCGGCGACCGCGAAGGCGAGCGCGACCAGGCCGGCGACGTTGAGGTCGCGGGCGAGGGCGCCCAGCAGGATGGAGACCGCGCCGATGCCGATGGTGGCCAGGCGGGCCGCCCGGACCTCCTGCTTCTCGGTGGCCTGGCCCTTCTTGATGACGTTGGCGTAGATGTCGTGGGCGAAGGACGAGGACGAGGCCAGGGTCAGGCCGGCGACCACGGCGAGGATCGTCGCGAAGGCCACCGCGGAGATCGTCGCCAGCAGGATCGCGCCCCACGCGGAGTCGACGCCGCCCAGGTGCAGCGCGAGCAGGGGTGCCGCGGTGTTGCCGGACGGGTTGGAGTCGATGATCTCCTGCTGGTCGATCAGCGCGGCCGCGCCGAAGCCGAGCGCGATGGTCATCAGGTAGAAGCCGCCGATGATGCCGATGGCCCAGTTCACGGACTTACGGGCGGCCTTGGCGTTGGGCACCGTGTAGAAGCGGATCAGGATGTGCGGCAGGCCGGCGGTGCCCAGGACCAGGGCGATGCCGAGCGAGACGAAGTCCAGCTTCGAGGTGCCGGTGGCGCCGTACTGAAGGCCCGGCTCCAGGAAGGCGGCGCCCTTGCCGCTGTTCTCGGCGGCCTTGCCGAGCAGGTCGGAGATGTTGAAGTCGAACTTCAGCAGCACCAGGAAGGTGATCAGGATGGTGCCGCCGATGAGCAGCACGGCCTTGACCATCTGCACCCAGGTGGTGCCCTTCATGCCGCCGATGGAGACGTAGACGATCATCAGGACGCCGACGAGGGCGACGATGAGGATCTTGCCCGCGTCGGAGGTGATGCCGAGCAGCAGGGAGACGAGGACGCCCGCGCCGGCCATCTGCGCCAGCAGGTAGAAGATCGACACGACGATCGTGGAGGTGCCGGCCGCGGTGCGGACCGGGCGCTGGCGCATCCGGTAGGCCAGGACGTCACCCATGGTGTAGCGGCCGGAGTTGCGCAGCGGCTCGGCGACCAGCAGGAGCGCCACCAGCCAGGCGACCAGGAAGCCGATCGAGTACAGGAAGCCGTCGTAGCCGAACAGGGCGATGGCGCCGGCGATGCCCAGGAAGGACGCGGCGGACATGTAGTCGCCGGAGACGGCGAGTCCGTTCTGGAAGGCGCTGAAGCTGCGGCCGCCGGCGTAGAAGTCGGCGGCGTCCTTGGTCTGCCGGCCGGCCCACACGGTGATCACCAGCGTGGCCACCACGAACAGGCCGAACAGGGTGATGATGAGCGGCCGGTGCTCGCTGGCCTCGTTGGCGGCGAGCTGCACATGGGTGATCGCGGGGCTCATGCGCCGCCCTCCATCCGGGACTTGATGGCCTCGGCCTTGGGGTCGAGCTTCGCGGCGGCGTGCCGCGCGTACCACCAGGCGATGAGGAACGTGGTGAGGAACTGCGCGAGGCCCAGGACGAGGGCGACGTTGATGTTGCCGAACAGCTTGGTGCCCATGAAATCGCCCGCGTAGTTCGACAGCAGGACGTAGAGCAGGTACCAGGCGATGAAGGCGATGGTGAGCGGGAAGGCGAAGGATCGGTAGGAGCGGCGCAGTTCACCGAACTCCGGGCTCGCCTGCACCTCGGTGAACTCCCCGGGGGAGGGCAGCCGTTTCGGTGTGCTCGAGGGGGGCGGTGTCTCGGTGGCCACGGAGTCTCCTCGCGTTTCGGACATGACGGCTCTGACCTCATCAGTGACGTGGGCTCGATCGTGCTCGTGCGCCCTGTTCAACGTCACGGCGCGACGGACGGCGCGGTTCAACTGGATTTCGGGGACTTCCGAGCCGGTCGAGGGAAAACCCTCGAAGCACCAAGTCGGGGGTCCTGGAACATTGCTGGCCAGCGAGTTCGGGGGATAGCTTCGGCCCTGCACCAACCCCGTCATGTACCTGCCCGAGTGCTCACGTCGCCTCGGGCCGGTTCCGTTTCAGGATGATGTGGAGACCCCATGGCTCATCTGCCTTCCAGGCGCCGGCTCGCACTCGCCGTGCCCGTCGTGTTGTCGCTGACCGCCTCGCTCGGCTTCGTGCCGGCGGTCGCCTCCGCTGCTCCGGTCGCGGAGTCCGCCGCGCAGGCCGAGGACGCGCCGAAGCTGTCGTACGTCGTCAACACGAAGACGGACCACCGCACGCTGGAGTCGGTGAAGAAGGCGATCGCCGCGGCCGGCGGCTCCGTCGTGATCTCGTACGACAAGATCGGCGTGATCGTCGCCCACTCGGCGAACCCGGACTTCGGCAAGCAGATACGCACGGTGCACGGGGTGCAGTCGGCCGGCGCCACGCGTACGGCTCCGCTGACGCCCGCGAGCACGACCGAAGAGGGCGCCGTCGACTACCTGACGGCCGCCGAGGCCGCGAAGGTGGAGGCCGCGGCGACCCCGGGCAGCGAGCCGCTCGAGGCCGACCAGTGGGACCTGCGCGCCATCGGTGCCGACAAGGCCGCCGCGATCAACCCGGGCAGCTCGAAGGTGACCGTCGCCGTCATCGACACCGGCGTCGACGACACGCACCCCGACATCGCCCCGAACTTCTCCAGGTCGCAGTCCGCCAACTGCGACGGCGGTGTCCCGGACACCTCCGAGGGGTCCTGGCGGCCGTACACGCCGCAGGACTACCACGGCACGCACGTGGCCGGTGAGATCGCCGCCGCCCGCAACGGCGTCGGTGTCGCCGGTGTCGCGCCGGGCGTGAAGGTGTCGGCCATCAACGTCACCGACCGCAAGAACGGCCTGTTCTACCCGGAGAGCGTGGTCTGCGCGTTCGTGTTCGCCGCCGACCACGGCGTGGAGATCACGAACAACAGCTACTACGTCGACCCGTGGCTGTACAACTGCATGGACGACCCCGACCAGAAGGCGATCGTCGACGCGGTCAACCGGGCCCAGCTGTACGCCCAGAAGAAGGGCACCCTGTCGCTGGCCTCGGCGGGCAACTCCAACGACGACCTGGACGCGGACGCGATCCTGGACGACTCCAGCCCGGACGACTCCACCGCGGTCGAGCGCACCATCGACCCGCACGAGTGCTACGACGTGCCGACCCAGCTGCCGGGCGTCGTCACGGTCAGCGCGACCGGTGTGCAGAACCTCAAGTCGTACTACTCGTCGTACGGCAAGGGTGTCGTGGACGTGGCCGCGCCGGGCGGTGACCGCCGCTACCAGCTGCCGGACACCCCGTCGAAGGACGGCCGCATCCTGTCCACCATGCCGAACGGCGGCTACGGCTTCCTGCAGGGCACCTCGATGGCCGCGCCGCACGCGTCGGCCGTCGCCGCGCTGCTGAAGTCCAAGCACCCGTGGGCGACCCCGGGCGCGCTGCAGGCGATGCTCAAGGCGCAGGCCGACCCGACGGCCTGCCCCGAGTCGTACGACCAGAACGGCGACGGCACGCAGGACGCCACCTGCGTGGGCGGGCCCCAGTACAACGGCTTCTACGGCTTCGGCATCGTCAACGCGCTGGACGCGGTGACCAAGTAAGGGTTCCCCGGCAGGGGTCCCTGGGGCCGGGCGGTTCACCGCCCGGCCCTTCGCCGTCCTCCGTGCCGCACAGTGCCGTCATGACAGACATCGCATCAGCGTGGTCCGCGCTCGGCGGCGATCCCGCCCTTGTGGCGCGCGTGTCGGCCGTCGTACGGCCCGGGGCCCTCGGAGCACGCCTTCCCGTACGGTCCTTGGCGCGCGCCTGTGTCGGGGCGTGCGCGCTCGCCGCGGCCGAACTGGCCGCGCTGCGGGCCGGGCTCGCGCAGGTGCCGCGGGTCCGGCTGGACGACGGCGCGGTGGCGACGGCGTTCACCGGCGAGCGGCACCTGCTGGTCGACGGGCGGGCACCGGCGACGTTCGCGCCGCTGTCACGGTTCTGGCGCGCGTCCGACGGCTGGGTGCGCACGCACGCCAACTACCCGCACCACAAGGAGCGGTTGCTGTCGGTGCTCGGCGTCCCCGACGACCACGCGCGGGTGGCGGCGGCGTTGGCGAAGCGGCCCGCGCGGGAGATCGAGGAGTCGGTGTACGCGGCCGGGGGCCTGGCCGTCGCGGTGCGCACGCCCGAGCAGTGGACCGCCGCGCCCGGTCCCCTGGTGGAGCGGAAGCGGCTCGGCGCGGCACACGCGCGTGCCCTGCCGCCGCCGGCCGGTACACCCCTGCTGCCGGCCGCCGGGGTGCGTGTACTGGACCTCACCCGGGTCATCGCCGGGCCGGTCGCCACCCGCACGCTCGCCCTGCTCGGCGCGGACGTGCTGCGCGTCGACCCGCCGGGGCTGCCCGAACTGCCCGACCAGCACGCCGACACGGGCTTCGGCAAACGCTCGACGGTCCTCGACGTGCGCAGCGGCCGTTTCGCGGAGCTGCTCCGCGGCGCGGACGTGGTCGTCACCGGCTACCGGCCGGGCGCGCTCGACCGTCTCGGCCTCTCCCCCGCCGAGCTGACGGCACGCCGGCCCGGGCTCGTCGTCGTACAGCTGTCGGCGTGGGGGACGGACGGCCCGTGGGGCGGACGGCGCGGCTTCGACAGCCTGGTGCAGGCGGCCACCGGCATCGCGGCCGTCGAGGGCTCGCCCGGACGGCCCGGCGCGCTGCCCGCGCAGGCGCTGGACCACGGCACGGGCTATCTGCTGGCGGCCGCCGTCCTGCGCGCGCTGACCGAGCGGTCGTACGACGGCGGGGGCCGCCTGCTGCGGCTGTCGCTGGCACGCACGGCGGCCTGGCTGCTGGCGGGGAGGGCACCGGCACGGGAGAGCGGGGAGCCGTACGACGGGCCCGAGCTGTGGCTCACCGAGAGCGACAGCCCGCTGGGGCGGCTGCGGTACGCGCGTACCCCGGTCCGCTTCGCCGGCGGGCCGGTCGACTGGGCCCGGCCGCCGGGCCCGTGGGGAGCGGACGCCGCACGGTGGGAGTGACCGGAACGCAGGGACCGTTCATGCCCCTCTCCTCCGACTTGCCCATTTCCACGACCGCTGGTGAAGATCGCGAGGTGACTTCGCCACAGCCCGCCGGGGAGACGGCCGACGCGCACGGCCCGGCGCGGCCCGCCGGGGCCGGCCGGGCGTTCGCCGTCCTCGTGCTGGTGGCGCTGGGCGCGGCGGTCCCGCTGCTGGGCCCGTCGGCCGCGCTGCACGGCACCGGGGAGGCCGCCGCGCCCGGCGTGGGCGCCATCGGGCTGCTGCGCACGGTGCTGTTCGCCGCGTTGTGCGTGCCGCTGGGCGAGCTGTTCGTGAACAGGCTCGCGCGCGGTGTGCCGGGAGCGCCGGTGCAACGGCCGCGCAGCCTGGCCGCGTTCGCGGCGGGTGCCGGGTTCGTGGCCGCGCTGGGGCTGGCCTCGGTGGTGGCGACCGGGAATCTGGTGCCGAGCGGGTGGGCGCAGATCGACGTGGGCGGCCTGTACGCGACGCGGGACGGCAAGCTGGCGCTGCTGGAGGTGAACGCGTTCGCGGCGGCGTGGCTGTGCGCGCTGTCGCGGCGGCCGGGCAGCCGGCTGTGGCCGCTGGCCGCGGTGGTGGTCGCCGAGGCGCTGCGGGCGCATCCGGTGACCGAGCACGACCCGTCGGCCGGCTCGGCCCTGACGCTGGTGCACGTGGCGTGCGCGTCGCTGTGGGTGGGCGGCCTCGCGCACGCGCTGCGGCTGCTGAGGGTGTGGGGCGTTCGGGAGGCGGGGGCCGCGCTGCTCGGCCGCTACGCGCGCGCGGCGGCGTTCTTGCTGGCCGCCGTCACCGCGACCGGCCTGTGCAGCACGCTGCGCCGGATGCCCGCCGAAACGGTTCTGGAGCAGCTCACGACGACGGCCTACGGGCGCACCCTGCTGGCGAAGGTGCTGCTCGTGGCCGCCGTCGCGGCGCTGGCGCTGTGGGCCCGGCTCCGGCTGCGCCGCGCCGCCGACCCGCTGACCGCCTGCGTCCCCGCGCGCGGGGAGGTCGCCCTGCTGGGGGCGGCGGTCGCGATGTCGGGGCTGCTGACGGCGCTGCCGGTGCCGATCCGCTGGTGAGGCGCCGGTCCGTGAGGCGGCCGTCGGTGACGAGTCGGGTGGTGACAGGTCGGTTCAGGACGGGTCAGTTGGTGACGAGGACTTTCAGGGCGGTGCGTTCGTCCATCGCCTTGTAGCCGTCGGGGACGCCTTCCAGACCCACCGTCATGTCGAAGACGGGCGAGGGGTCGATGGTGCCGTCCAGGACGTCAGGCAGCAGCTCGGGGATGTAGGCGCGGACGGGGGCGACGCCGCCGCGCAGGGCGATGTTCCGGTCGAACATGACGCCGAGGTCCAGGCCGGTGCCGCTGCCGTGCGGCACGCCGACGAAGCCGATGGCGCCGCCGTCGCGGGCGATGTTCACCGCGGTGCGCATCGACTGCTCGGTGCCGACCGCCTCGACGACGGCGTGCGCGCCCTGGCCGCGGGTGAGTTCGCGCACGGCCTCCACGGCGGCCTCGCCGCGCTCGGCCACGACGTCGGTGGCGCCGAAGCGGCGCGCGATGTCGGTGCGCACCTGGTGCCGGCCGAGGGCGATGATCCGCTCGGCGCCCAGCCGCTTGGCCGCGAGCACCGCGCACAGGCCGACCGCGCCGTCCCCGACGACGGCCACGGTCGCGCCGGGCCGGGCGCCCGCGCCGAGGGCCGCGTGGTGGCCGGTGCCCATCACGTCGGACAGGGTCAGCAGCGCGGACAGCAGGTGGTCGTCGGAGGCCGCCTCCTCGGGCAGCCGCACCAGGGTGCCGTCGGCGTGCGGGACGCGCACGGCCTCGCCCTGGCCGCCGTCGTAGCCGACCGAGCCCCAGAAGCCGCCGTGGACACAGGACGTCGTCAGGCCCTCGCGGCAGTAGTCGCAGGTGCCGTCGGACCACATGAAGGGGGCGACGACGAGGTCGCCGCGGCGCACGCCGGTCACCTCCGAGCCGGTCTCCTCGACGAGGCCGAGGAACTCGTGCCCGATGCGCTGGCCCGGCTGCCGGGCGGCCTCGCCGCGGTACGCCCACAGGTCGCTGCCGCAGATGCAGGCGCGCAGCACGCGCACGACGGCGTCGGTGGGCTGCTGCACCACGGGGTCGGGCACGTCCTCCACGCGCATGTCGAACGGGGCGTGGATGGTGGTGGCGCGCATGGGAGAGGTCTTTCTGCTCGGTGCGGGTGCGCTCCGAGGGGTGGTGGAGCGCACCTCACGGTACGCCGGGAGGTGCGCCGGGCGCTCACCTGGTGGTCTCACACCCCGGCCGCGTCCAGCAGTGCCCCGCCGCGTGGGTCACCGCCATGGCGGGGGCGCCGGGGGTGAGGGCGAGGAAGCTCGCCCACGCCGCGCAGGGGCCAGTTCGTCCGGATCGACACCGAGTTCCACACGCGCGTGCGCGCGCAGGGCGTCCCGCTCGGTCAACTGCCCGGCGGCCTCGCGCGCCACCGCTCGGGACGCGTGGCGCCGGCCACACCGACGACGAGGCCGGCCGTGGAGACGATGCCGTCGTCGGCGCCGAGGACCGCCACGCGCAGCCAGTTGAGCCGCTCCCCGAGCGTGCCGCGGTGGGCCTCGTCGTGCGTCGGTCGCGTGCGTCGGTCGCGTCACGTCGGTTGCGTCACGTCGGTTGCGTCACGTCGGGAGGACGGCACGGGCCGTCGGCGGCGAGGCGTCGACCCTCGCCGTTCGAACAGGCGGCGTCGACAGGTCACCTGGGAGGGGGCGTTGTCAGTCGCGGCCCGTATCCTCAGTGACCATGCTCGAAGACCGGACGACCGCAGCGTCCTCCCCCACAGCGTGGCCGGCCGCGTATCCCCAGGGATACGCGGTCGTTGACGTGGAGACCACCGGCCTGGCCCGCGACGACCGGATCATCTCCGCGGCCGTCTACCGTCTGGACGCGCGCGGTGAGGTCGAGGACCACTGGTACACGCTGGTGAACCCCGAGCGCGATCCGGGCCCGGTGTGGATCCACGGTCTGACGAGCGAGGCCCTCGAAGGGGCGCCCCTGTTCGCGGACATCGCCGAGGAGTTCACGGCGCGGCTGGCGGACCGGGTGCTCGTCGCGCACAACGCCGTCTTCGACTGGCAGATGATCGCCCGGGAGTACGCGCGCGCGCAGTGCGAGCCGCCGGTGCGTCAACGGCTGTGCACCATCGCGCTGTCCAAGGAGCTGGGTCTGCCGCTGCCCAACCACAAGCTGGAGTCGCTGGCGGCGCACTTCGGTGTCGTGCAGCAGCGCGCGCACCACGCGCTCGACGACGCGCGGGTGCTGGCGGAGGCGTTCCGGCCGAGCCTGCGGGCCGCGGCGGCGGGCCGTGTGCGGCTGCCGCTGCAGGAGTGCCGGCCGCTGACGGAGTGGACGGACCGGCCGGTGGCGCGGATCGGGCAGCAGCCGGGCGGCTACGGCGGTTACCGGTCGGGCGGTTGGCGGCCCTCGCGCAAGCGGCCCGCGTGCCCGTACCCCAACCCCGGCCGGTACGAAGAGGGCAAAAGGCTCAAGCAGGGCATGCGGGTCGCCTTCTCGGGTGACACGTCGGTCGAACGGGACCTGCTGGAGGACCGCGCGGTCGAGGCGGGCCTGCATGTGGCCACGAGCGTGTCCCGGCTCACCAGCCTGCTCGTCACCAACGACCCGGACTCGGGCACGTCCAAGGTCGCCAAGGCCCGGCAGTACGGCACGCCGGTGGTGGACGAGGCGGCCTTCGGGCAGCTGCTGCGGGACGTGGAGCCGGCCGCGGAGTCCCCGGCGGAGCAGTAGCCGTACGGGTGATTGCCGGGCGACTCGCCCGCCGACCGCTCGCCCGCGCCCCGGTCTCGGCTCACCCTGTGGCGCATGGCGAGATGCGAAGTATGTGGCAATGACTACGGAATGACCTTCGAGGTGCACGCACAGGGCTCGGTGCACGTCTTCGACTGCTTCTCCTGTGCGATCCACCGCATGGCCCCGATCTGCGAGCACTGCCGGGTCCAGATCATCGGCCAGGGCGTCGAGGTCGAGGGCCGCTGGTACTGCGGTGCCCACTGCGCCCGCGCGGCGGAGGGGACGGTGGGCATCGTCGACCGGGTCTGACCGAGTGAGGACCCCCCTGGAGGCAACACCCCGCGGCCCGCGATGTACGGTCGTGGGGTGTTCCGCTTCCTCTTGTCCCGGCAGTGGGTGATCCTCACCCTGGTCGCCGTCGCGCTCGTCCCGACGATGATCGAGCTGGGCTTCTGGCAGCTGCACCGCCATGAGCACCGGGTCGCGCTGAACCGGGTGATCGCCGACTCGCTCGCCGCGAGGCCGGTGCCCGCCGAGACGCTGACCTCCCCCGGTGCGGAGGTCGACGGCGAGGACCGCTACCGCCGGGTGACGGCCACGGGCCGCTTCGACACCGCGCGCGAGGTCGTCGTACGCCGCCGTACGAACGCCGACGACAAGGTCGGCTTCCACGTCCTGACGCCGTTCGTCCTGGACGACGGCAAGATCCTGCTGGTGAACCGGGGCTGGATCCCCGCAGACGGCGCGCAGACGGAGTTCCCCGAGATCCCGGCGCCGCCGAAGGGCGAGGTCACCGTCACCGGGCGGCTGATGCCCGACGAGACCACCGCGGACAGCGGCATCAAGGACCGCGCGGGCCTGCCGGACCGCCAGGTCATGCTCATCAACAGCGAGCAGGCCGAACGCCGCCTCGGCACCCCCGTGCTCGGCGGCTACGTCGACCTGACCTCGCCCGAGCCGCGCGCCGGCTCCCCCGAGCTGATCCCCGCCCCCGACCACGACGACATCGGCCCGCACCTCGCCTACGCCGTCCAGTGGTGGCTCTTCTGCGTGGGCGTGCCCGTCGGCTGGGTCGTCCTCGTCCGGCGTGAACTGCGCGACCGGCGGGAGGCGCGGAGTGCGGAGGGCGCGGCGAAGGAACCGGCCCCGGTGTGACCGCCGGGGGCCGCGAGGCTCCTGCGGCACACGGTCGCCCCCGGCCCGCACCCCCGAACAAGGGAACCGCCGACGGCGGGCGATTTGACGCACGGTCCGCCGGGAACCCGCACTCCGTGCATCACCGCATCGAGGACTACGCACTGATCGGCGACGAGCAGACCGCCGCGCTGGTCGGCCGGGACGGCTCGGTCGACTGGCTGTGCCTGCCCCGCTTCGACTCGGGGGCCTGCTTCGCGCGGCTGCTCGGCGACGAGGGCAACGGCCACTGGCGGATCGCCCCGAAGGGCGCCCGCACCTGTACCCGCCGCGCTTACCGGCCGGGCACCCTCGTGCTCGACACCGAATGGGAGACCGACGAGGGCGCGGTGCGGGTCACCGACCTGATGCCACAGCGCGACAAGGCCCCCGACCTCGTCCGGGTCGTCGAGGGACTGCGCGGCCGGGTCACCGTGCGCGGCACCCTGCGCATCCGCTTCGACTACGGCTCGATCGTGCCGTGGGTGCGCAACAGCGGCGGCCACCGGGTCGCCGTCGCCGGACCGGACTCGGTCTGGCTGCGCAGCGAGCCCGCGGTGCGCACCTGGGGCGAGGACTTCGCCACGCACGCCGAGTTCACCGTCGCCGAGGGCGAGAAGGTCGCCTTCGTGCTGACCTGGCACCCCTCGCACGAGCCGCGCCCGGCGCTGGTGGACCCGTACGAGTCGCTGGAGTCGTCCGTCGCCGACTGGCGGAGCTGGTCCGACCGCTGCCGCTACGACGGCCCCCACCGGGACACCGTCCTGCGCTCCCTCATCACCCTCAAGGCCCTCACCTACCGGCCGACCGGCGGGGTCGTCGCCGCCCCCACCACCTCGCTGCCGGAGGAACTGGGCGGGGTCCGCAACTGGGACTACCGCTACTGCTGGCTGCGCGACTCCACCCTCACCCTCGGCGCGCTGCTGGCCGCCGGCTACCACGAGGAGGCCGAGGCGTGGCGCGACTGGCTGCTGCGCGCGGTCGCGGGCGACCCGGCGGACCTGCAGATCATGTACGGCGTCGCGGGCGAACGCCGGCTGCCCGAGGTGGAGGTGCCGTGGCTGGCCGGGTTCGCCGGCTCGTCCCCCGTACGGATCGGCAACGACGCCGTTCAGCAGCTCCAGCTCGACGTGTACGGCGAGGTCATGGACTCGCTCTCGCTCGGCCGCAAGGCGGGGCTGCCGCCCCAGCCGCACATCTGGTCCCTGCAGGTGGCCCTCCTGGAATGGCTCCGCAAGAACTGGCGGCAGCCCGACGAGGGCCTGTGGGAGGTGCGCGGCGGCCGGCGGCACTTCGTGCACTCCAAGGTGATGGTGTGGGTGGCCGCCGACCGCGCGGTGCGAGCCGTGGAGCGGTACCCGCACCTGCACGGCGACCTGGACGGCTGGCGCGCGATGCGCGACGAGGTGCACCGGGAGGTGTGCGAGAAGGGCTACGACCCCGAGCGCAACACCTTCACGCAGTCCTACGGCTCACGCGAACTGGACGCGGCGCTGCTGCTCATCCCGTACGTCGGTTTCCTGCCGCCCGGGGACCCGCGGGTGGTCGGCACGGTCGACGCGGTCCGCGCGGAACTCGGCCGTGACGGGCTGCTGCACCGATACAGCACCGACGACACCGCCGTCGACGGCCTGCCGGGCGGCGAGGGCACCTTCCTGGCCTGCTCGTTCTGGCTGGCGCAGGCGCTGCATCTGACGGGCCGCCGCGAGGAGGCCCGCGAGCTGTTCGAGCGGCTGGTGGGACTCACCAACGACGTGGGGCTGCTGGCGGAGGAGTACGACCCGGGCGCCGGCCGCCAGCTCGGCAACTTCCCGCAGGCGTTCAGCCATATCGCGCTGGTGACCACCGCCGTCGCCCTGTTCGGGCAGGACGGGGCAGGATAGGTCCATGGATCTTGGACTGAAGGACCGGGTGTACGTCGTCACCGGGGCAACCCGCGGGCTGGGCAACGCGGTCGCGCGTGAACTGGTCGCCGACGGGGCGAAGGTGGTCGTCACCGGACGGGACGACGAGCGGGTCGCCGACGCGGCGGCCGAGCTGGGGCCGAACGCGGCGGGCGTCGCCGTGGACAACGCCGACCCCGAGGCGGCCGCACGGCTGATCGCGGCCGCGCGCGAGCGGTTCGGCGGCTTCGACGGCGTGCTCGTCAGCGTGGGCGGGCCCCCGCCGGGGTTCGTCGCCGACAACACGGACGAGCAGTGGCAGGCGGCGTTCGAGTCGGTGTTCCTGGGCGCGGTGCGGCTGGCCCGGGCGGCGGCGGCCGAGCTGGAGGCCGGCGGGGTCATCGGGTTCGTGCTGTCCGGCTCGGTGCACGAGCCGATCCCGGGGCTGACCATCTCCAACGGGCTGCGGCCCGGGCTCGCCGGCTTCGCCAAGTCGCTCGCGGACGAGCTGGGCCCGCGCGGGATCCGGGTGGTCGGGCTGCTGCCCGCGCGGATCGACACCGACCGCGTGCGCGAGCTGGACGGGCTGTCCGCCGACCCCGAGGCGACCCGGGCGGAGAACGAGGCCCGGATTCCGCTGCGGCGGTACGGCAGGCCCGAGGAGTTCGGGCGGACCGCGGCGTTCCTGCTGTCCCCGGCCGCGTCCTACCTGACCGGGATCATGGTGCCGGTGGACGGTGGTATGCGGCACGGGTTCTGAACCGCCGGCCTGTCAGCTGACTCGCTTCTCCCGGTGCCTGACCGACCTCATGCGGACCTCCGAGGGCAGCGCGTCCAGGTGGGCCGAGTCCTTGGCGTGGGCCAGGGTCTCGGCCGACAGGGCGTGCAGCGTCGCCGACGGGTCCGCGTGCGGGTCGAGCACCAGGTTCATACGGGCCCGGGGGGCGGTCCTGCGGCCCGTCAGGTCGACGTGGGCCCGGTTGACGCCGTCCAGGGACGACGCGTCCTCGGCCAGGGCGGACTGCAGGGCCCGGCCCCTCAGCAGGGCGCCCGCGCCGTCGCCGGTGTCGACGAGGACCTCGGCGAGCCTGCGGCGGCGCAGGACCGAGACCAGCCACCACAGGGCGAGGAACAGCAGGACGGCGAGCACGGCGATGACCGTGGGCCACCACCAGGCGTCGTCGCGCCAGCGGGTGCGCTCGGAGTCGTCGAGGAGGACGTCGTGGCGTCCGTCGTGGATCCACCACGAGGGCGCGGGAGCGCCCAGCCCGACGGCGAGGACCGAGCCGCCGAGGACCAGCAGCACCAGGCCCGCCAGGCCCAGCAGGACGCGGTTGAGGGTCTTCGGCACCGGCTCACCCCTTCCGTCCGGGCCGCCGCACACGCACCGACAGCGACAGCGGCCGGGCGAGCCCCAGCGCGCGAACCGCTTCGTCGAGTACGGCGTCCAGGTCCTGTCGTACGTCGTCCACGGCGCGGAAGTGCGCGACCGCGCGGACGTCGGCGCGGCGGCGGCCCGCCCGCACCCGCGCCGACTGCACGCCCGCGACCTCCATGGCACGGTCGCGCAGCACCATCGCCGCGGCGTCCCGGTCCAGTGCGGCCCGCACGTCGGGGTCGGGGCGCCGCATGGGCAGCAGGGCGCGCAGGCCGGGCGTGACGGCGAGGACGACCAGCCACAGGCCGAGTGCGGCGGCGACGCCCGCGCCGACGAGCACCCAGGTGTCGTCCAGCGGCCGTGTGGCGAGCTGGTCGGCGAGCTCGCGGCGCCAGCGCATGGCCGGGTGTCCGGCGCGTACGGCGGCGACGTCGTACAGGAAGAGACCCGTGCCGGCCAGCAGGAACAGCCCGGCGAGGGCACCGGGGACGCGCCGGGCCGACCAGAAGCGGCGGGCGGCGGGCGCGGCCTGCTGGGGGACGGGAGCGGGAGGCTCCTTCTCCAGGACCGGCATGCGCCGGGTGCCGCCCTCGGCGGGCTCGGCGGGTCCGCCGTCGTGGGACGGGCTCATCGCGTCCTCCCCTGCGCCGTGCCGTGCCCCTGCGCCCGGTGCAGCCGCTCGACCCGGACGGCGACCTCGGGCACGTCCATTCCCACCAACGCGCCCACCCGCTCGGCGACATGGCGTCGCACCGAGCGGCAGCGGGCGCCGATGTCGGTCGGGTAGTCGAGTTCGAGGTGGACGTGGATGTGGGCCGCGTCCTGCCCCTCACGGCCGGGCGCGTGGCCCTGCCGTACGACGACGTCGGCGTGCGGGCGCGCCGCGTCGGGCGGCAGTTGGCCCAGGGCCTCGCGTGCCGCCTGCGCGGCGATCTTCGCCACGACCCGGTCGGCGATCCGTGTCGCCCCGCGCTCGCCCGGCGGAACGACGGTCAGCGCCCTGCCGAGCTCGCCGGTCCCTGCGCTCACGGGCGTCACCGCCGTCGTTCGTCACGGGGACGGAAGAAGTCGCCGAGCTCGAAGTCGCCCTCCACGAACCGGCCGACGACGAAGCCGACCGCTCCCAGGGCGGCGACCAGCAGGAAGGCGCCGAATCCGCCGAAGTACCCGGCGAAGCCCAACGCCATCCCGGCGATCATGCCGACCACGGCCATGCTCATGGTGCGCTCCCCTCAGCGGTGCGGTTGTCCGGCCGGCCACGTGTCACTGGATCCGGGGCTCCGGTTCCTCTTCCTCGTCCTCGGGCAGCTTGACGTCGCTGACCGCGATGTTGACCTCGACCACCTCGAGGCCGGTCATCCGCTCGACGGCCGCGACGACGTTCTCCCGCACGTCGCGTGCCACGTCGCCGATCGACACGCCGTAGTCCACGACGATCTCCAGGTCGAGCGCGGTCTGCACCTCGCCGACCTCGGCCTTCACGCCGCGGGTCACCGACTTGGCGCCGCCGCCGGGAACCCGGTCGCGTACGGCGCCGAAGGTGCGGCTGATGCCGCTGCCCATCGCGTGGACGCCGACGACATCGCGTGCCGCGAGGCCGGCGATCTTCTCGACCACCCCGTCGGCGATGGTGGTCCGCCCCCGGCTGCCGGGGTCTCCGCCACCACGCCGGGTGGCCTTACGGGTCTGCACCGAGGGCTCGCCCTCGGAGGTCTGCGTCCGGTTCTGGTCCGTCATGTCGGTCATCGCCGTACGTCCTTTTCGGTCGTCGTCCTTCGACCACCGTAAGTGCGGATGCTCGGCCGCGCGCCATGGATACGGCAGGCTGGAGGAATGACGGCGGATCGGTGGACACGAGTGGTACGGGAGCAGCTGGGCCTCGGCAGGCTGCTGCCTCTGGGTGGACCGCGCGACGGCGCGTGGATCGCGGAGAGCGCGGCAGAGTCCATTCTGCGGCGTGCTGTGGAGGGTGTGCCAGGGGTCCGGCTGGGCCCGCTGCGGATCGCCCCGGCGGGCCCGGACGGGACCGGCGAACCCGCCGTCCCGGCCCCGCCGAGCGCCCTGCCGCCCGGCCCCCTTCGGGTGACGGCCGACTTCACGGCGAGCGGCACCGAGCCCCTGCCGTCGGCGGCGTCCCGCCTGCGTACGGCCCTGGCGGGCGCGGCGGCGGAGGCCGTGGGGCTGGCGGTGGCGGAGGTCGACCTGCGGGTGACGGGGCTGGGTGAGGAGGAGCCCGGCGATGAGGGCCGTACGCCTGCCGACGCCTCCGACGCGCGGGAGCAGCAGGGCGACGAGGCGTCGGTGGCCGACGCCGCCCGGGCGGTCCCGGGGGTGTCCAGGCTCACCGGCACCCTGGGCGGCCTGGGCAGGGCGGTGCACATCGAGGAGCGCCAGGAGGGGGCGGCGTCGCTGCCGCGCCGCCACGTCCGCGTGGAACTGGCGGTGCGTTCGGGCCACCGCGCGCTGACGGTGGCCCGAGAGGTGCGGACGGCCGTGACGGCGGCCCTGCCGGACTCGCCTTCGGTGGCGGTGCTGGTGACGGCGGCGGATCTGTAGGTCCGCACCCGGCAACGAACGGGACGCCTACTCCCCCAGCCCCGCCAGGTCCCGCAGGCGCCGCGCCTGCGACTGCCGTTCGGCGGCGCGCTGGTCCTCGTACGTCCGGTCGGCCGCACCCCGCAGCAGCGCCTTGGTCTCGATCAGGGCGTCACGCGGGGCGGCCAGCAGGGCCGCGGCGAGGTCCTGGACCGTGGAGTCGAGCTCGGAGACGGGGACGGCGAGGTTGGCGAGGCCGGTGTCCACCGCCTCCTCGGCCAGCACGAAGCGACCCGTGGCGCAGATCTCGAGCGCACGGGCGTACCCGACCAGCGACACCAGCGGATGCGTGCCGGTGAGGTCGGGGACGAGGCCCAGGCTGGTCTCGCGCATGGCGAACTGCACGTCGTCGGCGACGACGCGAAGGTCGCACGCGAGGGCGAGCTGGAAGCCCGCGCCGATGGCGTGGCCCTGGACGGCGGCGATGGACACGATGTCGCTCTGCCGCCACCAGGTGAAGCCCTCCTGGAACTCGGCGATGGCCGCGTCCAGTTCGGCGTCACCGCCGCGCGCGAGGTCGACGAAGGACTTCTCGCCCTCGATGCCCTCGGGCGTGAACATCTGCCGGTCGAGGCCGGCGGAGAAGGACTTGCCCTCGCCGCGCAGCACCACGACACGGACGGAGCCCGGCAGCGACCGGCCGGCCTCGGCGAGCGTCCGCCACATGGCGGGGCTCTGCGCGTTGCGCTTGGCCGGGTTGGTCAGCGTCACCGTGGCGATCGCGTCGTCGACGGTGAGCCGTACGCCGTCCTTGTCGAGTACCGGGTCGAGCGAAGCCATGCGGCGCCTCCGATGGGTGCGGTCAGCAGGGGACGCCGTAGTCCGGCATCCATAAGTGACTGCACAGTAACCACCCGGTCGACCGTTGGACCGACCGGGTGGCCACCATCACGCCGTGGGGCCGCCCGGGGTCAGGCCGAGGCGGCCTTCTTGCCCCGTGTCGCCCCGCCACGCCCGCGGAGCGTGACGCCCGACTCGCTGAGCATGCGGTGCACGAAGCCATACGAGCGGCCGGTCTCCTCGGCCAACGCCCGGATGCTCGCACCGGCGTCGTACTTCTTCTTCAGGTCTGCCGCGAGCTTGTCGCGCGCGGCGCCGGTCACCCGGCTGCCCTTCTTCAGAGTCTCGGCCACCCGTGCCTCCTCATGGGAAGTGCGCTCTGGTCCCCTCATGATCACCCCTCCCGGCCGTCATGGCCACCCATTCGGCAAGGTCCGTGCGACAGGGTCGTGACGACAGGAGCAGGTCCACACATACGGAATGGCCGGTTCCGGGCTCTGGGATTCGTACCGCCGAACGGGTAATTCCGCGAAGTGCCAGGTCAGTGACGCGAACCGGCCGAGCCCTTGTCGACACAAGGTCGACAAGGGCTCGGCCGGGAAATCGTTGTAGGACACACCTCGGTACGAGGAGATCTCACACAGATGGTGGATCACCGGTGGGCCGAATGATCCATACCCAGTGGATCACGCATTCGATCAAGCGAGGGCGACGAGGTCCGCGTAGTCGGAACCCCACAGATCCTCCACACCGTCCGGCAGCAGGATGATCCGCTCCGGCTGGAGCGCCTCGACGGCGCCCTCGTCGTGGGTGACCAGGACGACCGCGCCCTTGTAGGTCCGCAGCGCGCCGAGGATCTCCTCGCGGCTGGCGGGGTCGAGGTTGTTGGTGGGCTCGTCGAGGAGCAGGACGTTCGCCGAGGAGACGACCAGGGTGGCCAGGGCCAGCCGGGTCTTCTCGCCGCCGGAGAGCACACCCGCGGGCTTGTCGACGTCGTCGCCGGAGAACAGGAACGAGCCCAGCACCTTGCGGACCTCGACGAGGTCCATGTCGGGGGCCGCCGAGCGCATGTTCTCCAGGACGGTGCGGTCGGGGTCGAGGGTCTCGTGCTCCTGGGCGTAGTAGCCGAGCTTGAGGCCGTGTCCGGGGACGACCTTGCCCGTGTCGGGCTGCTCCACGCCGCCCAGCAGACGCAGCAGGGTGGTCTTGCCGGCGCCGTTGAGGCCAAGGATGACGACCCGCGAGCCCTTGTCGATGGCCAGGTCGACGTCGGTGAAGATCTCCAGGGAGCCGTACGACTTCGACAGGCCCTCGGCCATCAGCGGGGTCTTGCCGCAGGGCGCGGGCTCGGGGAAGCGGAGCTTGGCGACCTTGTCGGAGACGCGGACCGCCTCCAGGCCGGAGAGCAGCTTGTCCGCGCGGCGGGCCATGTTCTGCGCGGCGACCGTCTTGGTGGCCTTGGCGCGCATCTTGTCGGCCTGCGAATGCAGGGCGGCGGCCTTCTTCTCGGCGTTGGCGCGCTCGCGCTTGCGGCGCTTCTCGTCGGCCTCGCGCTGCTGCTGGTAGAGCTTCCAGCCCATGTTGTAGACGTCGATCTGGGCGCGGTTGGCGTCCAGGTAGAACACCTTGTTCACGACCGTCTCGACCAGGTCGACGTCGTGGGAGATCACGATGAAGCCGCCGCGGTAGGTCTTGAGGTAGTCCCGCAGCCAGATGATCGAGTCGGCGTCGAGGTGGTTGGTCGGCTCGTCCAGCAGCAGGGTGTCCGCGTCCGAGAACAGGATGCGGGCCAGCTCGATACGGCGCCGCTGACCGCCGGAGAGGGTGTGCAGGGGCTGGCCGAGCACCCGGTCGGGCAGGTTCAGCGCGGCGGCGATGGTGGCGGCCTCGGCCTCGGCGGCGTACCCGCCCTTGGTGAGGAACTCCGTCTCCTGGCGCTCGTACTGCTTGAGCGCCTTCTCGCGGGTGGAGCCCTTGCCGTTGGCGATGCGCTCCTCGTTCTCGCGCATCTTGCGGATCAGTACGTCGAGGCCGCGCGCGGAGAGGATGCGGTCGCGGGCGAGGACGTCGAGGTCGCCGGTGCGGGGGTCCTGCGGGAGGTAGCCGACCTCGCCGGAGCGGGTGATGGTGCCGCCGGCGGGGATGCCCTCGCCGGCCAGGCACTTGGTGAGGGTGGTCTTGCCTGCGCCGTTGCGGCCGACGAGGCCGATGCGGTCGCCCTTGGCGACACGGAAGGTGGCGTTCTCGATGAGGACGCGCGCGCCGGCGCGCAGCTCGATACCGGATGCGGAGATCACGGACAGACTCCAGGGCGGAAGGGGGCGGGACTGTGGGGCTGAGGACGTTCCCGCTGTCTAATGCGCGAGGAGAATGGCCATGGCATTCAGTCTAACGGGCTCGTGCAACCGCTTTTCCCGCCTGCGCCGGGCGCCAGATCCGGTGGACCCGCCCCGGTGAGGAGGACGGAGTCCGTCGCCGGGGCGTTGTCGGTGGTGGCTGCGACACTGGCGGCAGACGGTTCTCGCAGGAAGTGTCCGGCGCGGGATGATCGCAAGATGATCGCGGGATGATCACGAAGGAGTGGTCGGCATGGCAGGCACGAGCAGGGGTCCGAGCATCTTCCCGACGGTTCTGTACACGGACGCCAAGGCGGCGATCCGGCAGCTCACCGAGGGCCTGGGGTTCACCGAGCTGTCGCTGTACGAGAGCGAGGACGGCACGGTGATGCACGCCGAGCTGGTCCAGGGCAACGGCGCGGTGATGATCGGCTCCAGGGGCCGCGGCGGCGTCTTCGACGGGGCGATGAAGGGCGCCGGTCCTGCCGGGGTGTACGTCGTCGTGGACGATGTCGACGCACACCACCGGCGCGCCGTGGAGCACGGCGTGGAGATCCTGATGCCCCCGGCGGACCAGGACTACGGCTCGCGGGACTACATGGCCCGGGACGCCGAGGGCAACATCTGGAGCTTCGGCACGTACGCGCCCGCGATAGGCGGCTGAGCGGCCGCCCGTCGCGTCTCAGCGCCCGCCGGTGTGCACCTGGAAGGCGGCGCGGCGCACGGCCTTGGCGAGGGCCGGGTCGGGATGGGCGGCGGCGAGCGCGACCAGCACCTGCACGGTGCGCGGGTGGCCGACCGCGCGCACCTCGTCCAGCAGGGCGGGGACGGTGGGCTGGATCGCCGACTCCAGGTGGCGCACCAGCAACGGGGCCTCGCCGTGGTCGGCGACCGCGGCGGCCGTGTCGACCCACAGCCAGGTGGCCTCTTCCCGGGTGAGGACCTCGTGCGCGTCCTCGGGGTCGGTGCCGTCCTGCTCCGCCAGCCACAGCAGGGCGTAGGGCCGCAGCGTGGGCTCGTCGAGCACCGCGCGTACGTCGGGCTCGGCGGGGGCGCCGACGACGCGCAGCGCCTCGAAGGCCAGGCCGCGCAGCAGGGCGTCCTCGCCGCGGGCGGCGTCGATGAGCTCGGTGACGGCGCTGCCGACGGGCCGGGCGGCGAGCCAGGCCCGGTACTCGGCGCGGGCTGCGTTGGGGCGCAGCTGGGCGCAGCCGCGCAGCATGTCCTCGGCGGAGGCCTCGATGTTGCCGGCGGGGCTCTGCGCGGCGACGCAGATCTGCTCCAGCTTGACCCACACCGCCCAGCTGCCCAGCGGGGTGAGGGTGGCGTGGGCACTGTCGCAGGTGAGGGCGCCGACGGAGGCGAGGGCGTGCAGGGCCCAGTCCAGGAGGGGGGCCAGCGGGGCGTCGGCGGTCTGCGGCTCGGGCTCCGGCTGCGGGGCGTAGGTGACCTCGCAGCGTTCGGTGCGCAGTTCGGTGACCCGCTGCTCCAGCAGGTCGAGGAGCTGCGCCACGGGGACGGGGCCTGCGGAGAGCTGGAGGAAGGAGAGCACCTGGGGCATGGCCGAGACGACCTCGGCGACGGCGGCCGGCTGCAGCCCGGCGGGTTCCGGGTGGGCGAGCGACCAGGCGTCGAAGAGGGCGACCCAGCCGCGCAGGACGGCGCTGTCGTCGCGGTCCCAGGCGCGCAGCCGCCAGCCGGGACGGGCGCTGTCGCCGTGCACCTCGACGAGTCCGGCGAGCCGGGCGGTGTCCCAGTCGGCACGGACCTGAGCGGGGGTCAGGCCGAGCTCGGCCGCTGCCCGTTCGGCGGTCGCCTCGGAGAGGGTGGCCCTGCCGTCGGCGGCGCCCGCCCGGCCGGGGCGTAGGGCGGCGTCGGCCCAGCGGGCGACGCGGACCGCGCCGGCGAGCTGCGAGCGTGCCATTCCGGCCAGCTTCGCGGGCGCCGGGGTGCCCTCCGGGGGGCGCGGGGCGGGGCGGCGCGGGCGCCGCTGGTCCATGGCTCGTGGGGCGGCGGCCAGGGGTCGTGGGCGGACGAGTCGAAGCCTGGAGTCGCGCGGGATACGGGACGTCACGGGTGCAGTCTTCCGGTTGACGGTCCGAAAACCCAAACGGAATGTCACGGCGGGCGACGGGACTGGCCAACGCAGCGGGCCGTGAGGGCGTGGACGAGGCGGGAACCGGCCAGTGGTACACGGCTAAACGGAATGGCCGCGACCGGGACGGCGGGGGTGTCACACGAGGGGGGTCAGAAAGCGGCGCAGGGCTTCCTGGTAGCCGGCCGGGTCGGGGTTCCACATGGCGCTGTGCGGGGCGTCCTGGACGGTGTGCAGGGAGACGAGGCCCGGGTGGCGGTCGGCGAGGCGGCGGGACAGCCGGAAGGGGGCCACGGTGTCGCCCGGGCCGTGCAGCACCAGGGTCGGCACGGTCAGGCCGTCGGCCTCCGCGGCGCCGCGGCCGGGGTCGCCGTACAGGCCGGTGCGGCCCTGGGCGGCGCGGACGGCGAGGGGCAGCAGGGCGTGCGGGGTGCGGCGGGCCGCGGCCAGGGCCCGCAGGGTGGTCTGCCAGTCGAGGACCGGCGAGTCGAGCACCAGCCCGCGGACCCGGTCGCGGACGGCCGAGCGCGCGGCCGTGTGCAGGCACATCGCGGCGCCGGTGGACCAGCCGAGCAGGACGACGCGCTGGGCGCCGTAGCGCACGGCGTAGCGGATCGCGGCGTCCACATCGCGCCACTCCGTCTCGCCGAGGTGGTTGAGGCCGTCGGGGGAGCGGGGTGCCCCGAGGTCGCCGCGGTAGGCGAGGGCCAGCATGGGGAAGCGGAGGCGGTGCAGGAAGCCCATCACGTTCATGGCGAGTTCGCGGGTGGTGCCCAGGCCGTGCACGGCGATCACCCAGGTGTCGCGGGCGCCGGGCACGAACCAGGCGGGCAGCGCGCCGAGTTCGCCGGGGATGTCGATGTCGGCGTGGTCCAGGCCGAGGGCGCTCGCCGGGTCGCCGATGTGCACGTTCGGGGTGAGCCAGACGTGGTCGCCGGGTTCGAAGGTGCCGTGGGTGACGCGTTCGAGGCGGCGTACGACCGTGTCCGCGGGGTGGGGGGCGCTCTCCAGGACAGGGCCGACGACGGCGTGGCTGCCGTCGCCGGCGAGGCCGTAGGTGCCGGGGCGCAGGGAGGCGAAGTCGCGGGTGAGGCTGATGCGGCCGGCGGCCGTGCCGTGCACGGTGAGCCGGGGCTCGGTGGGCAGGGGCCGGCCGGGCGGCGCCTTGAGTGCCGCGTCGCTGGCGAGGCGGCCGGCGGCGACGGTGGCCGCGGCGGTGGCCAGGGCAACGGTGACGGCGGCGGCCGTCGCTTTGACAGTGCGCACGGGTTCAGTGTCCTGGCGGACCCGGCCGTCGGCCAGTGGGCCGGGGCGATCGGGCCTCGTCGTCGTTCCCGGCCGTCCCGCCGTTTCGCCGCTTCGGCGGCCGTCAGGGCGCTTCTCGTTTCGCCGCTTCGGCGGCCGTCAGGGCGCTTCTCGTTTCGCCGCTTCGGCGGCCGTCAGGGCGCTTGTCGTTGGCCGTAGCCCCGCAGCCGCTCCCCCACCTCCGCGACCTGTTCCCGGGTCAGCAGGGCCGGGGCCAGGCCCGGGACCGAGGAGGCGGTCAGCCAGACGCGGCACATCCATTCGAGCTGGGCGGTGCGGTCGTATGCCTGGTCGAGTGAGGCGCCGTAGGCGATCGTGCCGTGGTTCGCCAGGAGGCAGGCGGTGCGGCCGGCGAGGGCCCGGAGCATGTGCCCGGCGAGCTCGTCGGTGCCGTAGGCGGCGTAGGGGGCGACGCGGACGGGGCCGCCGAGGGCCGCGGTGATGTAGTGGATCAGCGGCAGCTCGGGGACGAGGGTGGAGACGGCCGTGGCGTGGACGGCGTGGGTGTGGACGATCGCGCGGGCGCCGGTGGTGCGGTAGACGGCGAGGTGCATGGGCAGCTCGCTGGTGGGCACCAGGGTGCCGAGGACCTGGCGGCCGGTGAGGTCGACGCCGGTGAGGTCGTCCGGGGTGAGGCGGTCGTAGGGCACGCCGGACGGCGTGACCAGGACGGTGTCGCCGACGCGGACGGAGACGTTTCCGGAGGTGCCGACGACGAGGCCGTCGGCCACGGTGCGACGGGCGGTGGCCACCAGGTCGGCCCAGGCGGCGGCCGTCCCGTCGCCCCGGTCGTGAGGATGCTCGGACATGCCGTGATCCTGCCGGGTGACCCTGGTCTCTTCAACGGGGCCCTTGGGGCACAAGGGCCGACCGGGCGGAGGGGGTGCGACGTAGCCCGGAACCCCTCTTTCCGACACTCCGATGCCCTGCCCAGTTCACCTCGCGTTCACCTGGGTTACCTACGTTCGACAAGCCAATGACCTTCGAACGATTGCCTGGGTAAATGGAAAACCTCTCACTGATCCTCGCGATTGTGGTGGTGACCGCACTCGCGTTCGATTTCACGAACGGTTTTCACGACACCGCCAACGCGATGGCCACGACCATCTCGACCGGTGCGCTCAAGCCCAAGGTCGCGGTGGCCATGTCCGCCGCCCTGAACCTTGTGGGTGCTTTCCTCTCCGTCGAGGTCGCCAACACGATCTCCAAGGGTCTGGTCGACGAATCAGGCATCCGTCCCGAGGTCATCTTCGCCGCCCTGGTCGGCGCGATCCTCTGGAACCTGCTGACGTGGCTCGTCGGTCTGCCGTCCTCCTCCTCGCACGCCCTGATGGGCGGCCTGATCGGTGCGACCGTCGCCTCGGCCGGCCTCGGCGCGGTGCACGGCGACGTACTGGTGACCAAGGTGCTGCTCCCGGCGATCGCGGCCCCGCTGGTCGCGGGAGTCGCGGCGATGTTCGCCACGCGGCTGAGCTACTCCCTGGGCAAGAAGGCCGACGGCAAGGCCGCGGCGAAGGGCTACCGCGCCGGGCAGATCGCGTCCGCCGGCCTGGTCTCGCTGGCCCACGGCACCAACGACGCCCAGAAGACGATGGGCATCATCACCCTCGCCCTGGTCGCCGGCGGCTCCCTCGCCCCCGACTCCGACCCGCCCATGTGGGTCATCCTGTCCGCGGGTCTGGCTATCGCGCTCGGCACCTACCTGGGCGGCTGGCGCATCATCCGCACCATGGGCAAGGGCCTGACCGACCTCCAGCCGCAGCAGGGCTTCGCCGCCCAGACCTCCGCCGCGACGGTCATCCTGGCCTCCTCCCACCTGGGCTTCTCGCTCTCCACCACGCACTCGGTGTCCGGCTCCGTGATGGGCGCCGGCCTCGGCCGCAAGGGCGGCGTGGTCCGCTGGTCCACGGCCACCCGGATGTTCGTGGCGTGGGGTCTGACCCTGCCGGCCGCCGCGCTGGTCGGCGCGCTCGCCGAGTACGTCACCGGCTTCGGCGACTGGGGCACCGCGCTCGTGGCCGTCTTCCTGGTGGCCTCCAGCGCCGCGATCTGGAAGCTCTCGCGCCGCGAGGTCGTCGACCACACCAACGTCAACGACACCGACGGCACCGACGACGCGGAGCCGGCCGGCGTGATCACCACCGCGATGGCCGCCGTCACCCCGCCGCCGACGACCGCCATGGCCGAGGAGCTCTCGGCCACCATTCACGCCCCGACGAGCGCCGACCCGGCCGCCCCCAAGGCCGCGGTCTGACCCCCCACCTCGCGTCTAAGGAATCAGCAGCATGAAGATCGACTGGGCGGCCCTCGGCTCCGTCTTCGGCGTCAGCCTCGTGGTCACGGTGGCCCTCGTGGGCCTGTTCACCCTCGGTGTCGTCGGCCTGTCCCGCCAGGAGCGGGCCGCGTCCCAGGGCGGCTCCGCCGCCCTCGCCGTCACCGGCGCCTACGCCTGCTTCGCCGCCTGCGCGGCGGCGGTGGCGTACGGCATCTACCTGATCATGGCGTGAGGCCCGGCGTCTGACGCCAGGCCCTGGCGAGGGGGCCGTCACGGACGAGGAGAGTCCGTGACGGCCCCCTCGCGCACGAGGGCCGCCTTTCGACCTGGCGCGGGTGCTGACGGAACGTCACGAGCGGGGTTTACCGGACTGCCGTCCGGCACGGCGCATTTCCGCCCGAGCCGGTCTCCGCGGGCGGCCCCGCGTGGTCCCGGTGTGGGCCTCGGCACACTCCAGCCTCGCAGGTCAACAGCGAGTTGACGGGTGTTCGCGGGCCGTGGTGGACTGCCGGAGCCATCTACGGCGGCAGGAGAGGAAGCCGGTGCGAATCCGGCGCGGTCCCGCCACTGTCACCGGGGTAGCCATCCCCGGAAGCCAGGAACTCTCACCGCCGGTCTCGTCGAACCAGGGCGCGGACACCCTGAGTGAGGACATATCGCCATGCGCGGCTGCCGAACACGGTTCACCACCCCTGCCCTGCCCGCCTGCACGGCCGGCTGAGCCCCATGCGTGCCGATCGCGTGTTCGCGTACGGCGCCGCCGCCGGCCTCCTCGGTGACCTCCTGCTCGGTGATCCGCGCCGCGGGCACCCGGTCGCCGCGTTCGGCCGCGCCGCCGGCGCCGTCGAACGCAAGCTGTGGCGCGACCACCGCGGCCTGGGTGCCCTGCACACGGCCGTGTGCGTGGGCGGCACGGTCGCCCTGGGCGCCGCGGCCACCCGTGCCGTACGCCGCTCCCCGGCCGCATCCGTCGCGCTGACCGCCGCCGCCACCTGGGCCGTCGTCGGCGGGACTTCGCTGGCGCGCGAGGCCCGGGCCATCGGCCGGGCGCTTCAGGCCGGTGACGTGGAGGCCGCCCGGGCCCGGCTGCCGCACCTGTGCGGACGTGACCCGCAGGCCCTGGACGCCGACGGGATCGCCCGGGCCGTCGTGGAGTCGGTCGCCGAGAACACCTCCGACGCGGTCGTCGGCGCCCTGGTGTGGGGTGCCGTCGGCGGGGTGCCAGGGCTGCTCGGGTTCCGGGCCGTGAACACCCTCGACGCGATGGTGGGGCACAAGTCGCCCCGCTACCGCCGCTTCGGATGGGCCTCGGCCCGCCTCGACGACCTCGCCGGCTGGCCGGGCGCCCGGCTGACCGCCGTACTCGCCGCGGCCGCAGGACCCGACCCGCGCGGCGCCGTGCGCGCCTGGCGGGCCGACGCGGCGCAGCACCCGAGCCCCAACGCCGGTCCCGTGGAGGCCTCCTTCGCGGGCGCCCTCGGGGTGCGGCTCGGCGGCACGCTGTCCTACGGCGGCCGGGTCGAGCACCGGCCCGTACTGAACGGGGCGACGGGCCGCGCCGTCGCCGTCACCGACATCGACCGGGCGGTACGGCTCTCGCGCCGGGTCGGCTGGCTCGCGCTCGGCGTGGGAGTCGCCGGGCGCCTGGTCGCGAAGGGGCGGAAGAGATGAGCGGGGGGAAGAACACGGGCGGGGGTCTCCTCGTCGCCGGCACCACCTCCGACGCGGGCAAGAGCGTCGTCACGGCCGGTATCTGCCGGTGGCTGGTGCGGCAGGGGGTCAAGGTCGCGCCCTTCAAGGCGCAGAACATGTCCCTGAACTCGTTCGTGACGCGCGAGGGCGCCGAGATCGGGCGGGCGCAGGCCATGCAGGCGCAGGCCTGCCGCGTCGAGCCGACCGCGCTGATGAACCCCGTGCTGCTCAAGCCCGGTGGCGAGCAGAGCAGCCAGGTCGTGCTGCTCGGCAAGCCGGTCGGCGAGCTGAGCGCGCGGGGCTACCACGGCGGGCGGCAGCAGCAGTTGCTCGGCACCGTGCTGGACTGTCTGGCCGAGTTGCGGGGCACGTATGACGCGGTGATCTGCGAGGGGGCGGGCAGTCCGGCCGAGATCAACCTCAGACGGACCGACATCGTGAACATGGGGATCGCCCGCAACGCCGGGCTCCCCGTCCTCGTCGTCGGCGACATCGACCGCGGGGGCGTCTTCGCGTCCTTCTTCGGGACGGTGGCGCTGCTCTCGCGCGAGGACCAGGAGCTGGTCGCCGGGTTCCTCGTGAACAAGTTCCGCGGGGACGTCTCGCTGCTGGAGCCGGGGCTGGACATGCTCCAGGACCTCACCGGGCGGCGCACGTACGGTGTGCTGCCCTTCCGGCACGGTCTCGGCATCGACGAGGAGGACGGGCTGCGGGTGTCGCTGCGGGGCACCGTCCGCGAGTCGAACGTGGCGCCGCCCGTCGGCGAGGACGTGCTGCGCGTCGCCGTGTGCGCGGTCCCGCTGATGTCCAACTTCACGGACGTCGACGCCCTCGCCGCCGAACCGGGCGTGGTCGTGCGGTTCGTGGACCGGCCGGAGGAACTGGCCGACGCGGACCTCGTGGTGGTGCCGGGCACCCGGGGGACCGTGCGGGCGCTGGAGTGGCTGCGCGAGCGGGGCCTCGCTGACGCCCTCGTGCGCCGGGCGGCCGAGGGGCGGCCGGTCCTCGGCGTCTGCGGCGGGTTCCAGATCCTCGGCGAGCACATCGAGGACGAGGTCGAGAGCCGCCGCGGCCAGGTGGACGGGCTCGGCATCCTGCCCGTGCGGGTGCGGTTCGCCCGCGAGAAGACCCTCACCCGGCCGGCCGGCGAGGCACTCGGCGAACCCGTCGAGGGGTACGAGATCCACCACGGCGTGGCCACCGTCCTGTCGGGCGAGCCCTTCCTCGACGGCTGCCGGGTCGGCCAGACCTGGGGCACCCACTGGCACGGCTCGCTGGAGTCGGACGGCTTCCGGCGCGCCTTCCTGCGCGAGGTGGCCGCCGCCGCGGGCCGCCGCTTCGTGCCGGCGCCCGACACGTCCTTCGCCGCGCTGCGCGAGGAGCAGCTCGACCGGCTCGGCGACCTGATCGAACAGCACGCGGACACGGACGCGCTGTGGCGGCTCATCGAGTCCGGCGCGCCGCAAGGACTGCCTTTCATTCCACCGGGAGCGCCCGCATGAGCACAGTGTTGTTGTTGTCGACCGCCGACACGGACCTGCTGGCGGCCCGCGCCTCGGGTGCGCCGTACCGGATCGGCAATCCGACCCGGGTCGACGTCGCCGCCGAACTGCCCGCGCTGCTCCAGGGCGCGGACATCGCCGTGGTACGGCTCCTCGGCGGCAAGCGCGCCTGGGAGGACGGGCTCGCCGCGCTGAAGGCGTCCGGCGTCCCGACCGTGCTGCTGGGCGGCGAGGCCGTACCGGACGCGGAGCTGATGGCCGAGTCCAGTGTGCCCGCGGGCGTGGTGGCGGAGGCGCTGAAGTACCTGGTGGAGGGCGGACCGGAGAACCTGGTCGAGCTCTCCCGCTTCCTGTCCGACACCGTGCTGCTGACCGGCGAGGGCTTCGCCGCGCCGCGGAAGACGCCGGAGTACGGCGTCCACGGCGAGCGTGCCTTCCAGGAGGGCCGCCCGACCGTCGGCGTGCTCTTCTACCGGGCCCACGAGCTCAGCGGCAACACCGCCTTCGTGGACACCCTGTGCGAGGCGATCGAGGCGCGGGGCGCCAACGCCCTGCCGGTGTACTGCGGTTCGCTGCGCGGCGCGGACGCCGGGCTGTACGAGCTCCTCGCCGAGGCCGACGCGCTGGTGGCGACCGTCCTCGCGGCGGGCGGCACGCACGCCTCGCACGCCTCGGCGGGCGGCGACGAGGAGGCGTGGGACATCGGGGCCCTCGCCGACCTGAACGTGCCGGTGCTGCAGGGCCTGTGCCTGACCTCCTCGCGAGCGGCGTGGGACGAGTCGGACGCCGCGCTGTCCCCCATGGACGCGGCGATGCAGGTGGCGATCCCGGAGTTCGACGGACGGCTGATCACGGTGCCGTTCTCCTTCAAGGAGCAGGGCCCGGACGACGTGCCGGTGTACCGGGCCGACCCGGAGCGGGCCGCGCGGGTGGCCGGGATCGCCGTACGCCACGCGCAGTTGAGGCACAAGCCGAACGCCGAGAAGAGGCTGGCCCTGGTCTTCACCGCGTACCCGACCAAGCACTCGCGGGTCGGCAACGCGGTGGGACTGGACACGCCCGCGTCGGCGGTGCGGGTGCTGGACGCCCTCAAGGAGGCCGGATACAGCCTGACCGAGTACCCGTCGGGCGGTGACGAGCTGATCCACCGGCTCATCGAGGCCGGCGGCCACGACGTCGAATGGCTCACCGAGGAGCAGCTGGCCTCCGCGCCCGCGCGTGTGCCGCTCGCCGACTACCGGGCGTGGTTCGACAAGCTCGACCCGGAGCTGCGGGACGCCATGCTGGGGGCGTGGGGCGAGCCGCCGGGCTCGCTGTACGTCGACGGCGACGACATCGTGCTGGCATCCCTGCAGTTCGGGAACGTCGTCGTGATGATCCAGCCGCCGCGCGGCTTCGGGGAGAACCCGATCGCGATCTACCACGACCCCGACATGCCGCCGTCGCACCACTACATGGCGGCCTACCGGTGGCTGGAGAACTCGTTCGGCGCCGACGCGATCGTCCACATGGGCAAGCACGGCACGATGGAGTGGCTCCCGGGCAAGGGCCTCGGGCTGAGCGGCGGTTGCGCCCCGGACGCGGTCCTCGGCGACCTGCCGCTGATCTACCCGTTCATCGTCAACGACCCCGGCGAGGGCACCCAGGCCAAGCGGCGCGGCCACGCCACGGTCGTCGACCATCTGGTCCCGCCGATGGCGCGCGCCGACACCTATGGCGACCTGGCCAAGCTGGAACAGCTGCTCGACGAGTACGCGCTGGTCAGCGATCTGGACCCGGCGAAGGCGCCGGCCGTGCGGGCGCAGATCTGGACGCTCGTCAAGGCGGCCGAGCTGCACCACGACCTGCATGTGGACGAGCAGCCGGACGACGACGCGTTCGACGAGTTCGTCATGCACATCGACGGCTATCTGTGCGAGATCAAGGACGTGCAGATCCGCGACGGCCTGCACATCCTGGGCGGTGGCCCGGTCGGTGAGCCGCGCGTGAACCTGGTGCTGGCCGTGCTGCGCGCCGCGCAGGTGTGGGGCGGACAGGCGAACGCGCTGCCGGGGCTGCGGGCGTGCCTGGCCGCGCATTTCGGCCTGGTGGAGAAGGAGTTGCTGGCCGAGCCGGGCGCCGCGGTGAAGGTGCCGGTGGAGCTGACGGACCTGGTGGAGGGCCCGGCGCGTACCGCCGCCGACGCGATCGACCTGCTGGAGCAGCTGTGCCGGCGGATCGCGGAGGGCATGGAGGCCCGGGACTGGGGCGTGGCGTCGGTGCCCGCGCTCGTGCGGGAGGTCGTCGGCGTCGAACTCCCGGACGCCGTGGCGGTGCTGGAGTTCGCCTGCGACGAGGTCGTGCCGCGCCTCGCCCGCACGACGGACGAGATCGGGCACATCCTCAGGGCTCTCGACGGCGGTTACGTCCCGGCCGGCCCGTCCGGTTCCCCGACGCGCGGCCTGGTCAACGTGCTGCCGACGGGCCGGAACTTCTACTCCGTCGACCCCAAGGCGATCCCCTCCCGGCTGAGCTGGGAGGTCGGCCAGTCGCTCGCCGACTCGCTGGTGCAGCGGTACCTCCAGGACACCGGCGACTACCCGAAGTCGGTGGGCCTGACGGTGTGGGGCACCTCCGCGATGCGCACCCAGGGCGACGACATCGCCGAGATCCTGGCGCTGCTGGGCTGCCGCCCGGTGTGGGACGAGGCCTCGCGGAGGGTGACCGGCTTCGAGGTGATCCCCCTCGCCGAGCTGGGCCGGCCGCGCATCGACGTCACCGTCCGCATCTCCGGCTTCTTCCGGGACGCGTTCCCGCACGTGGTCGGGCTGATCGACGACGCCGTCCGCGAGGTCGCCGAGCTGGACGAGCCGGCCGAGCAGAACTATGTCAGGGCCCACGCCGACGAGGACACCGCCGAGCACGGCGACCGGCGCCGCGCGACGGCCCGTATCTTCGGCTCCAAGCCGGGCGCGTACGGGGCCGGCCTGCTGCCGCTGATCGACGCCCGCAACTGGCGCTCGGACGCCGACCTCGCCGAGGTGTACGCGGTGTGGGGCGGCTACGCCTACGGGCGCGGGCTCGACGGGCGGGCGGCGCGCGGGGACATGGAGACGGCGTTCAGGCGGATCGCGGTGGCCGCGAAGAACGTCGACACGCGCGAGCACGACCTGGTCGACGCCGACGACTACTTCCAGTACCACGGCGGCATGGTCGCCATGGTCCGCCACCTCACGGGCGCCAACCCCGAGGCGTACGTGGGTGATTCGGCGACGCCCGACCAGGTGAAGACCCGGACGCTGGGCGAGGAGACGCACCGTGTGTTCCGCGCCCGCGTGGTCAACCCGCGCTGGATGGCGGCCATGCGGAGGCACGGCTACAAGGGCGCCTTCGAGATGGCGGCGACCGTCGACTACCTGTTCGGCTACGACGCCACGGCGGGCGTGGTCGACGACTGGATGTACGAGAAGCTCAGCGCCGAGTACGTCTTCGACCCGGAGAACCGGGACTTCATGAAGCAGTCCAACCCGTGGGCGCTGCGCGGCATCACCGAGCGGCTCCTGGAGGCCGCCGAGCGCGGCCTGTGGGCGGAGCCGGACGCGGACACGCTGGAGCGGCTGCGGGCCACCTATCTGGAGCTCGAAGGCGACCTGGAGGGCGACCAGTGACGACTCCCTTTCCTTTCACGGCCGTTGTCGGCCAGGACGATCTGCGGCTCGCGCTGCTGCTGAACGCCGTGTCCCCGGCGGTCGGCGGGGTGCTGGTGCGCGGCGAGAAGGGCACCGCCAAGTCGACGGCCGTGCGGGCGCTCTCGGCACTGCTGCCGCAGGTGCCGGTCGTCGCCGGGTGCCGGTTCTCGTGCGACCCCGCGCGCCCCGACCCGGCGTGCCCGGACGGGCCGCACGAACCGGGCGGCGGCACCGAGCGGCCCGCGCGGATGGTCGAGCTGCCCGTGGGCGCCTCCGAGGACCGGCTGGTCGGCGCGCTGGACATCGAGCGGGCGCTCGCGGAGGGCGTGAAGGCCTTCGAGCCGGGTCTGCTGGCGGACGCGCACCGCGGGATCCTCTACGTCGACGAGGTCAACCTGCTGCACGACCATCTGGTCGACCTGCTGCTGGACGCGGCGGCGATGGGTGCCTCGTACGTGGAGCGCGAGGGCGTGTCCGTGCGGCACGCGGCGCGCTTCCTGCTGGTCGGCACCATGAACCCCGAGGAGGGCGAGCTGCGGCCGCAGCTGCTCGACCGGTTCGGCCTGACGGTCGAGGTGGCCGCCTCGCGGGAGCCCGACCAGCGGGTGGAGGTCGTACGGCGTCGGCTGGCGTACGACGACGACCCGGCCGGCTTCGCCGCGCGCTGGGCCGACGAGGAGGCCGCCGTACGGCAGCGGATCGTGGCGGCGCGGGAGCTGCTGTCGCAGGTGCGGCTGGGCGACGGGGCGCTGCGGCAGATCGCGGCGACCTGTGCGGCCTTCGAGGTGGACGGCATGCGGGCCGACATCGTGATGGCGCGTACCGCCACGGCGCTGGCCGCCTGGGCGGGGCGGACCGAGGTGCTGGCCGAGGACGTACGGCAGGCGGCGCTGCTCGCGCTGCCGCACCGGCGCAGGCGCAATCCCTTCGACGCGCCGGGGCTCGACGAGGACAAGCTGGACCGGACGCTGGAGGAGTTCTCCGGGGACTCCCCCGAGGACGACCCGGACCCCGACGGGCCGGGCGGCGGTCCCGGCGGGGGCGGCGGGCAGCCGGACGACGGGCCCGCGCAGGGCGGCGACACGGGCGCGCGGCCCGAGGAGGGTGAGGGCACCGAGACCCCCGCGGGCGGCGGTGAGCAGTCCCCCGCACGGGCCGCCGAGCCGTTCCGGACCAAGGTGCTCAGCGTGCCGGGGATCGGTGAGGGTGACGCCGGGCGGCGTTCGCGGGCGCGGACCGCGCACGGGCGGACGACCGGGGCGCGGCGGCCGCAGGGCGCGCTGACCAAGCTGCATCTGGCGGCGACCGTGCAGGCGGCGGCCCCGCACCAGCGGGCGCGCGGCCGGTCCGGTCCGGGCCTTGTGGTGCGGCGGGACGATCTGCGGCAGGCGGTCCGGGAGGGGCGCGAGGGCAACCTCGTGCTGTTCGTGGTGGACGCCTCCGGGTCGATGGCGGCGCGGCAGCGGATGAGCGCCGTGAAGGGTGCCGTGCTGTCGCTGCTGCTCGACGCCTATCAGCGGCGGGACAAGGTGGGCCTGGTGACGTTCCGGGGCGCGGGGGCCGAGGTCGCCCTGCCGCCGACGTCCTCCGTCGACGCGGCGGCCGCGCGGCTGGAGTCGCTGCCGACCGGTGGGCGTACGCCGCTGGCGGCCGGGCTGCTCAAGGCGCACGAGGTGCTGCGGGTGGAGCGGCTGCGGGACGCGGCGCGGCGGCCCCTGGTCGTCGTGGTGACCGACGGGCGGGCGACCGGAGGGCCCGAGCCGCTGGTGCTGGCCTCCCGGGCGGCCGGCCTGTTCGCGGCCGAGCAGGTCGCCTCGGTGGTCGTGGACTGCGAGTCGGGGCCGGTGCGGCTGGGGCTCGCCGGGAAGCTCGCCGGTGAGCTGGGTGGGACCGCGGTGGCGCTGGACGAGCTGCGGGCGGACAGCATCGCCGGACTGGTGAAGGACGTGACGTCGACGAGGAGGGCCGCGTAATGCCGCAGGGACAGCCGAGTGTGGTGCCGGACGACGGACTGACGACACGGCAGCGGCGCAACCGTCCGCTGGTCGTGGTGCACACGGGCATCGGCAAGGGCAAGTCGACGGCCGCGTTCGGGCTGGCGCTGCGGGCCTGGAACCAGGGCTGGCCGATCGGGGTGTTCCAGTTCGTCAAGTCGGCGAAGTGGAAGGTCGGCGAGGAGAACGCGCTGCGCGTCCTCGGCGCCTCCGGCGAGGGCGGCACCGTCGACTGGCACAAGATGGGCGAGGGCTGGTCGTGGGTCCAGCGGGACTCCCAGATGGACAACGAGGAGAAAGCCCGCGAGGGCTGGGAGCAGGTCAAGCGGGACCTGGCGGCCGAGACGTACAGGCTGTACGTGCTCGACGAGTTCGCGTACCCGATGCACTGGGGGTGGGTCGACACCGACGAGGTCGTCGACGTGCTGCGCGACCGGCCCGGGACTCAGCATGTGGTGATCACCGGGCGCAACGCGCCCGCGAAGCTGGTGGAGTTCGCGGACCTGGTCACCGACATGTCCAAGGTCAAGCACCCGATGGACGCCGGCCAGAAGGGCCAGCGGGGCATCGAGTGGTGACGCCGTGATGTCCCCGTCCCCGTCGTCGCCGTCTCCGCCGTCGCCGTCGGCCGTGCCCCGGCTGGTCGTCGCCGCGCCGTCGTCCGGCAGCGGCAAGACCACCGTCGCCACGGGGCTGATGGCCGCGCTCGCCGCGCGGGGGCTCTCCGTGTCCCCGCACAAGGTGGGTCCCGACTACATCGACCCGGGGTACCACGCGCTCGCCACCGGGCGCGCGGGGCGCAACCTCGACGCGTACCTGTGCGGGCCGGAGCTGGTCGCCCCGCTGTTCCTGCACGGGGCGCGCGGGTGTGACATCGCGGTCGTCGAGGGCGTGATGGGGCTGTACGACGGGGCGGCCGGGGAGGGCGAACTGGCTTCCACGGCCCATGTCGCCAAGCTGCTGCGGGCGCCGGTCGTGCTCGTCGTGGACGCGTCGTCGCAGTCGCGGTCCGTGGCGGCGCTGGTGCACGGGTTCGCCTCCTGGGATCCGGAGGTCCGGGTCGCGGGGGTGATCCTGAACAAGGTCGGGTCAAACCGGCACGAGGAACTGCTGCGGGAGGCGCTGGACTCCTCCGGGGTGCCGGTGTTCGGCGTCCTGCGGCGCGTTCCGCAGGTGGACACGCCGTCGCGGCATCTGGGTCTGGTGCCGGTCGCCGAGCGGCGTGCCCAGGCGGTGGAGGCCGTCGACGCCATGGCCGCGCAGGTCGCGGCCGGGTGCGATCTGGACGCGCTGGTGGCGCTGGCGCGGGGGGCCGGTGCACTGGCGGACACGGCATGGGAGGCGCCCGTCCACGCGGTTGGGGAGCGTCCGGTGGTCGCGGTCGCCGGCGGGCCCGCCTTCACCTTCTCCTACGCCGAGCACTCCGAGCTGCTGACCGCCGCGGGGGCGGAGGTCGTCACCTTCGACCCGCTCCGTGACGAGCGACTCCCCGAGGGCACGCGGGGGTTGGTCATCGGCGGCGGGTTCCCCGAGGTGTACGCCGCGGAGCTGTCGGCCAACGAGCCGTTGCGCAGGGCGGTCGCCGGACTGGCGCTGAGCGGGGCGCCCGTGGCGGCCGAGTGCGCCGGGCTGCTGTACCTGTGCCGGGAGCTGGACGGGCAGCCGATGTGCGGGGTGCTGGACGCGACCGCGCGGATGAGCGAGCGGCTCACGCTCGGCTACCGGAACGCGGTCGCGGTGTCGGACAGCGTGCTCGCGCCCGCCGGGACCCGGATGCGGGGCCACGAGTTCCATCGCACGGTCGTCGAGCCGGGCGCGGGGGCGGCTGCGGCGTGGGGGGTGCGCGCCCCTCACAAGCGCGTCGAAGGTTTCGTTCAACAAGGTGTGCACGCGAGTTATCTGCACACGCACTGGGCCGCCGAGCCCGGTGTGGCCCGTCGGTTCGTGGAGAGGTGCCGGACGTCATGAGCAGCAGGCTGATCGGAGTCGGGGTGGGCCCGGGCGACCCGGAGCTGGTGACCGTCAAGGGGGTCAACGCGCTGCGGGCCGCCGATGTCGTGGTGGTGCCCGTGATGGACACGGGTGAGCGCGGGCGGGCCGAGGCGACGGTGCTGCACTACGTCCCCGGGGACAAGGTCGTGCGGGTCGTGTTCGCGCTGAACGAGCGCACCGACCGGGGACGCCGGGAGGCCGCCTGGGACGCGGCGGGCGGCAGGGTCGCGGAGTTGCTGCGGGAGCGCGGCACGGTCGCGTTCGCCACCATCGGCGACCCGAACGTGTACTCGACGTTCACCTACCTCGCGCAGACCATCGGCGGCCTCGTGCCCGGCGTGCGGGTCGAGACCGTGCCGGGCATCACCGCCATGCAGGACCTCGCGTCCCGCTCGGGCGCCGTGCTGACGGAGGGCACCGAGCCGCTGACGCTGGTGCCGGTGACCGCCGGGGCGGCCGTGCTGAAGGAGGCGCTGGCCGGGCCCGGCACGGTCGTGGCGTACAAGTTCGGGCGGCTGGCCGGCGAGGTCGCCGAGGCGCTGCGGGAGAGCGGGCGGATCGAGGACGCCGTGTGGGGTGCCTCGCTCGGGCTGCCCGAGGAGACGATCCGGCCTGCCGCGGGACTCGGTGAGGAGCCGCTGCCCTATCTGTCGACGCTGATCGCGCCCGCGCGGCGCGGCGGCGGACGGGGCGGCAAGCTGTGACGTGCCCCGGGTCAGTCGGCCAGCCCGACCACCAGCCAGATGAACGCCGCGCCCGCGACCGTGCACAGCAGGGTCGGGCGGGCCGGGTGCGTGTGGTGGGCCTCGGGCAGGATCTCGGCCGCGGCGAGGTAGAGCAGGGCGCCGCCGAAGAAGCCGAGATAGCCGCCCAGCAGGGGCTCCGGGATGCTGACGAACGCCGCGGCGGCGGCGCCCGCGACCGGTGCGGCCGCGTCGGCGACCAGCATGGCGATCGCGCGGCGGCGGGCGTTGCCGTAGAGGGTCGTCAGGGTGAAGGTGTTGAAGCCGTCGGCGAAGTCGTGGGCGATGACGGCCACCGCGACGGCCGCCCCCATGCCGCCGCCGACCTGGAAGGCGGCGCCGATCGCCACGCCGTCCATCGCGCTGTGCAGCACCATCGCGGCGGCGGCCGTCAGCCCCACCTCGGGGGCGCGGTGCCCGTGCTCGTCGGCGGCGCCGTGAGCCGCGCGACGGCCCGCCAGCAGACGTTCCACCGTATGGGCGAACAGGAAGCCGGCCACGAACAGCAGCAGGGCCGCCGGTACGCCGAACACCTCGTCGCCCGCGGCCTGCAGTGCCTCCGGCAGCAGGTCGAGGCCCACGACGCCCAGCATCAGGCCGCCGGCCAGGCCCAGCACGAGGTGGCGGCGGTCGGTGACACGGCCGGCCGTCCAGCCGCCGGCCAGCGTCATCAGGAACGCGCCGAGCGCGACAAGGACCGCCATGGCCCCTTGGTAGCCGATTCCGCGGCGTCCCCGCACATCCGCGACGAGCAACCGCAGTAACCGAAGAAGTAGGAGAGGACCGATTCCCATGGCCGATGCCCCCACCGGCAAGGTGACCTTCGTCGGTGCCGGCCCCGGCGCCGCCGATCTGCTGACGTTCCGGGCCGCGCGCGCGATCGCCGAGGCCGACGTCGTGATCTGGGCGGCGAGCCTGGTGCAGGCGGAGGTCCTCGACCACGCGCGCGAGGGCGCCGAGATCCTGGACTCCGCGCAGATGTCACTGGAGGACGTGGTCGCCGTGTACCGGCGTGCCGCGCGGGAGGGCCTGAAGGTGGCCCGTATCCACTCCGGCGACCCCGCCCTGTGGGGCGGCACGCAGGAGCAGCTGGACCGGTGTGCCGAGATCGGCATCGCGACCGAGGTCGTGCCGGGCGTGTCGTCCTTCTCGGCGGTCGCCGCGCTGGCGCAGCGCGAGCTGACCATCCCGGAGGTGGCGCAGTCGGTGGTGCTGACCCGGCTGGGCGGCGGCAAGACGCCGATGCCGCCCGGCGAGGAGGTCCGCGAGTTCGCCAAGCACGGCACCACCATGGCGATCTTCCTGTCGGCGGCCCGCAGCGGCCAGCTGGTGCGGGAACTGCTGGAGGGCGGCTACCCGACGGCCACGCCGGTCGTCATCGCGTACCAGGCGACCTGGCCGGAGGAACTGGTCGTGAAGTGCACGATCGGCACGCTGGAGGAGACGGTCAAGGAGCACAAGCTCTGGAAGCACACCCTGTTCCTGGTGGGCCCGGCGCTCGACGCGCACGGCACGCGCTCGCACCTGTACCACCCGGGCCACTTCCACGGCTACCGCAAGGCCGACCCCCAGGCCCGCAGGGCCCTGCGCGAGCGGGGTGCCTCCACGTGATCACGGTCGTCGGGCAGCCGGTCCCGGTGGACGTCCTCGCCGGGGCGGAGCTCGTCGTGGGCGGACGGCGGCACCTGGAGGCCACGCCGCTGCCCGAGGCGGCCGAGCGGATCGTCCTCGGTCCGCTGGCGCCGGCCCTCGACAGGGTCGCGGTGTACGTCGAGAAGGAACGGCCCGTCGTCGTGCTGGCCTCGGGCGACCCGGGGTTCTTCGGCATCGTGCGGGCGCTGGCCGAGCGGTTCGGGCCCGAGCGGCTGGACGTACGGCCCGGCGTGTCCTCGGTGGCGACCGCGTTCGCGCGGGCCGGGCTGCCGTGGGAGGACGCCGTGGTGGTCAGCGCGCACGGGCGTGATCCGCGGACCGCGGTCAACATGTGCCGGGCGTACCCGAAGGTCGCCGTCCTCACCGGGCCGGGCGCCGGGCCGGCCGAACTCGGGGCGGCGCTGCGGGCGTACGACCGTGTCCTGGTGGTCGCCGCCGCGCTGGGCACCGGCGGGGAGCGCGTCGAGCGGGTCACGCCCGCCGAGGCCGCCGCGCGCGACTGGGGCACGGCGGTCAGTGTCGTGCTGTGCCTGGACGAGAGGCGGGCGCTCGGTGGTGTACGCGCTCACGCGGGACTGCCGGTGCCGCCCGCCGGGTGGGCGCTGGCGGAGAACGCCTTCGCCCACCGCGACTCGATGATCACCAAGTTCGAGGTGCGGGCGCTGGCCCTGGCCAGGCTCGGGCCGCGCCCGGGTGACCTGGTGTGGGACGTCGGCGCGGGCTCGGGCTCGGTGGCCGTGGAGTGCGCTCGGCTGGGTGCGGCGGTGACGGCCGTGGAGAAGACCGCGGACGGTGTGGGGCGGGTGCGCGCCAACGCGGCCACGCACGGCGTGGACGTGCACGTGGTGCACGGGGAGGCGCCGGCCGTCCTGGACGGACTCGACGACCCGGACGCCGTGTTCGTGGGCGGCGGCGGGCGTGAGCTGCCCGCCGTGGTCACCGCGTGCGCGCGGCGGGCGCGGCGGTCGGTGGTGGTCGCCATGGCCGCGATCGACCGGGTACCGGCGGCCCGGGCGGCGCTCGCCGACGCCGGGTTCGCCTGCGACGGCGTGCTGCTGCAGTCGTCGCGGCTGGCGCCGCTGCCGGGTGAGGTGACCCGGCTCGCGGCGGCCAATCCCGTTTTCCTGCTGTGGGGCGTGCGGCCCCCGGCCCTCAGTGAAGGAGTACGTCAGTGATCGGCCTCATTTCCGCCACCGCGGCGGGGGCGGCGGCACGCGACCGGCTGGCCGCGGCGTGGCCGGAGCGGACGCGGGTGTACGACGGTCCCGTCGGCGACGCCGTACGGCGGGCGTTCGCCGAGTGCGAGCAGCTGGTGTGCTTCCTGGCCACGGGCGCGGTCGTACGGCTCGTCGCGCCGCTGCTGGGCGACAAGGCGGACGACCCGGGTGTGGTGTGCGTCGACGAGGGCGGCCGGTACGCGGTCTCGCTGCTCGGCGGGCACGGCGGCGGCGCCAACGAACTCGCCCGCGAGGTGGGCGCGTTGCTCGCGGCCGAGCCGGTGGTGACGACGGCGACGGACGCGGTCGGCATCCCGGGCCTGGACACGCTCGGGCTGCCGTACGAGGGCGATGTCGCCGGCGTGACGCGGGCGCTGCTGGACGGTGAGCCGGTCGCGCTGGAGTCGGAGGTGGTGTGGCCGCTGCCGCCGCTGCCGTTCGCCGCCGGGGGCGACCGCCGGGTGCGGGTGACCGACCGGGCGGGCGAACCGGCCGCCGGGGAGGTGTGGCTGCGCCCGCCGACGCTGGTCGTCGGGGTCGGCGCCTCCAAGGGGGTGCCGGTCGAGGAGGTCCTCGGACTGATCTCCCGGGTGTGCGAGGACGCCGGTCTGTCTCCTCGGAGCATCGCCGAACTCGCCACCGTGGACGCCAAGGCGGAGGAGCACGGCATCGTCGAGGCCGCCGCGCGGCTCGGGGTGCCGGTGGTGACGTACCCCGCCGGGGAACTGGCGGCGGTCGAGGTGCCGAACCCGTCCGACGCGCCGCTCGCCGCCGTGGGCACGCCGTCGGTGGCGGAGGCCGCCGCGCTCGCCGGCGGGGGCGAACTCCTCGTCCCCAAGCGCAGGTCGGAGCGCGCTGACGGCCTGCCCGCGATGGCGACCTGTGCCGTCGTACGGCGTCCAGGGCGCGGGCGGCTCGCGGTGGTCGGGCTCGGGCCCGGAGCGCGGGACCTGCTCACCGAGCGGGCGAAGGCGGAGCTGCGGCGGGCGTCCGTGCTGGTCGGGCTCGACCAGTACGTCGACCAGATCCGCGACCTGCTGCGGCCGGGCACCCGGATCCTGGAGTCCGGCCTCGGCGCCGAGGAGGAACGGGCGCGCACGGCGGTCGCCGAGGCCCGCGAGGGGCAGGCGGTCGCGCTGATCGGCAGCGGTGACGCGGGCGTGTACGCCATGGCGTCCCCGGCGCTCGCGGAGGCCTCCGACGACATCGACGTGGTCGGCGTGCCGGGCGTGACGGCCGCGCTGGCGGCCGGGGCGATCCTGGGCGCACCGCTGGGACACGACCATGTGTCGATCAGCCTGTCCGACCTGCACACGCCGTGGGAGGTCATCGAGCGGCGGGTGCGGGCGGCGGCCGAGGCGGACATCGTCGTCACCTTCTACAACCCCCGCTCGCGGGGCCGTGACTGGCAGCTGCCGAAGGCGCTGGGCATCCTCGCCGAGCACCGCGCGCCCGGCACGCCGGTCGGTGTGGTGCGCAACGCCTCGCGCGCGGACGAGTCCAGCCGTCTGACGACGCTCGGTGAACTCGACCCGGCCTGGGTCGACATGATGACGGTCGTGACGGTCGGCAACACCGCGACCCGGAACATCGCGGGACGCATGGTGACACCGCGCGGCTACCGCTGGCAGGAGTCGGAGCTGTCCCGGCAGGCCGCACCGTCCGAGGAGGGCGCCCGGTGAACCGTGTCGTGCATCCCATCGAGGAGGAGTCCTACCGCCGGCTGCGTGCCCGCCTGGACACCTCGCACTTCCCGCCGCTGACCCGGGCGGTGGTGGAGCGGGTCATCCACTCCGCCGCCGACCTGGACTACGCGAGCGACCTCGTCATGGACGAGGGCGACCTGGTCGGGGCGCACGCCGCGCTGCACGCCGGGGCGCCCGTCGTCGTGGACGTCGAGATGGTCGGCGCGGGCATCACCCGCCGGGATACCGTCTGCCGGCTCAAGGACGCCGTGGCCGGGCCGGGGCTGACCCGCTCGGCGCACGGCATCCGGCTCGCCTACGAGCAGGTCGGCCCCGGCGCCCTCTGGGTGATCGGCAACGCGCCGACCGCGCTGGAGGAGCTGCTGACCCTGGACGCCGCCCCGGCGCTCGTCATCGGCCTGCCCGTCGGTTTCGTCGGCGCGGTCGAGTCCAAGGCCGCGTTGCGGGAGAGCGGGCTGCCCGCCGTGAGCAACGTGTCCGAGAAGGGCGGCTCGGCGGTCGCTTCCGCCGCGCTCAACGCCCTGCTGTACCACCCCGTTCCGCAGTCGAAGGAGACCCTGTGACCACCCCGCCGCCCGCCCTGCTGATCGCCGGCCACGGCACCCGGGACGACGCCGGAGCGGAGGCCTTCCGCGACTTCGTACGGGAACTGGGCCGCCGCCACCCCGAACTGCCCGTCGCGGGCGGCTTCATCGAGCTGTCCCCGCCGCCGCTGGGCGAGGCCGTCACCGAGCTGGTCGAGCAGGGCGTACGGCGGTTCGCGGCCGTGCCGCTGATGCTGGTGTCCGCCGGGCACGCCAAGGGTGACATCCCGGCGGCGCTGGCCCGCGAGAAGGAGCGGCACCCCGGTATCTCGTACTCCTACGGCCGCCCCCTCGGGCCGCACCCGTCGCTGCTGAGCGTGCTGGAGCGGCGGCTGGAGGAGGTGCTCGGCGACTGGGAGCGGAGCGAGGTGACCGTCCTGCTGGTCGGGCGCGGCTCGACCGACCCGGACGCCAACGCCGAGGTGCACAAGGCGGCGCGGCTGCTGTGGGAGGGGCGCGGGTACGCGGGCGTGGAGACGGCGTTCGTGTCGCTCGCCGCGCCGGACGTGCCGAGCGGGCTCGACCGCTGCGAGCGGCTCGGCGCGCGGCGGATCGTCGTCCTGCCGTACTTCCTGTTCACCGGCATCCTGCCGGACCGGGTGCGGGAGCAGACGCGGGAGTGGGCGGCTGCGCATCCGGAGCTCGAGGTGCGGTCGGCCGACGTCATCGGTCCCGAGCCGGAGCTGCTGGACCTGGTGATGGAGCGCTACCAGGAGGCGGTGAAGGGCGATCTGCGGATGAACTGCGACTCGTGCGTGTACCGGATCGCGCTGCCGGGCTTCGAGGACAAGGTGGGGCTGCCGCAGCAGCCGCACTTCCACCCCGACGACGACGGCCACCACCACGGGCACGGCCACGGGCACCACCATCACGGTGGACACGCGCATGCGCACTGAGGAGGGTGCCGGGCACGATCTGCGGCACCACGGGGACGCGGAGGTCCGCGACGACGGTTCGGGCCTGGTGGACCTGGCCGTGAACGTCCGCGCGGACACTCCGCCCGCCTGGCTGCGGGAGGTGATCGCCGGGTCGCTGGCCGGCCTGGCTGCCTACCCGGACGGGCGGGCGGCCCGGGCGGCCGTGGCGGCGCGGCACGGGGTCGGGCCCGAGCGGGTGCTGCTGACGGCCGGGGCGGCGGAGGCGTTCGTGCTGCTCGCGCGGGCGCTGAAGGTGCGGCGACCGGTCGTGGTGCACCCGCAGTTCACCGAGCCGGAGGCCGCGCTGCGGGACGCCGGGCACAGTGTGGACCGGGTGCTGCTGCGGGAGGCCGACGGGTTCCGTCTCGACCCGGCCCTGGTGCCGGAGAGCGCGGACCTGGTGGTGATCGGCAACCCGACGAACCCGACCTCGGTGCTGCACCCCGCCGACGCCCTGGTACGGCTGGCCCGGCCGGGGCGGACGCTGGTGGCCGACGAGGCGTTCATGGACGCGGTGCCGGGTGAGCGGGAGGCGCTGGCCGGGCGGACCGACGTGCCCGGGCTGGTCGTACTGCGCAGCCTGACCAAGACCTGGGGTCTCGCCGGGCTGCGCATCGGGTACGTGCTGGCCGCGCCGGAGGTGATCGCCGAGCTGGAACGGGCGCAGCCCCTGTGGCCGGTGTCCTCCCCCGCGCTGGCCGCCGCCGAGGCGTGCGTCGGCCCGCAGGCCCTGGCGGAGGCGGCCCACGCGGCGCATCGCGTCGCGGCGGACCGGGCCCATCTGCTGGCGGGGCTGGAGTCCTTCGCGGCGGCGGGAGTGCGTGTGGCGGGGCCCCCGGAAGGCCCCTTCGTGCTGGTCCGCGTCCCCGGCGCGGCGCGCGTACGAGTCCGGCTGCGCGAGCTGGGATACGCGGTGCGGCGCGGGGACACGTTCCCGGGCCTGGACAGGGACTGGCTGCGCATCGCTGTGCGCGACAGGGCCACGATGTCGGGCTTCCTCGACGCGCTACGGGCTGCCTTGAGCTGAGCCCCGAGGGGCTCCGCTCACGACGGGACAGCCGCCGACGGCGAGCAACCGGAGAAGGAGATCCGAGCCCTTCGGCCGGCTTCGACGGGCGGTGCGCGGGTGGGAGAACGTCCGCGTCCGCGAAGCGGCGAAACGGCGGGAAAGCCGAAAGACCCCCCTCAGCCCCTTCTGCGGCGCGTCAGCGTCACCACTCCCCCGCCCACCACGCAGAGCGCGACCGCGCCGGCCGCCACGTACGGCGTCACCGCGCTGCCTCCCGTCTCCGCGAGCCCCGGCTCCTCGTGCCCGCCCTGGGGCTCGACGGGCGGCGCGGAAGCAGGGCTCGGCGGTGTCTCGCAGGTGGCCTTCGCGAGGGTCAGGGTGCCCTCGACCTCGGCCACGTTGAGCTTCAACGGGTTGATGGAGACGGCCAGTTCGAGGGCGGTGGCGGCTGCCGTGCGGGACGTCGTCTCACGCTGGGAGAGGTTCAGGGTCACCTCGCCGACGCCCGGCACGCTCACCTCGGTCGGGCCGCCCGCGGTGAGGGTGACGCGTTTGCCGAGGACGGTCACCGTGCCGAGGACGTTCGACGTGGCGACGGGGGCCTTCCCGGTCTCGCAGACCGCGCTGGAGGTGACCTCCTCGACCTCGATCAGGGACAGCAGGGGCAGCCCGGGGACATGGAGCCGGGCGTGGGCGAGGCGGGTGCGGCCCTCGGACCTGTCCGCCGTGACGGTTGCCTTCGCCTCGGCGACCTCCGCGCTCAGGACGTCGACGGGCTTTCCGCCCTCGACGCCGTCCAGCTCGACCGTGAGGGTGGACTTCTCGGCGCTCCGCGGTGCCTGGACCTCGTTCAGGGAGACCGCGAGCGGGACGTTCACGGTCTTGTCGAGCAGGGCGACGTCCAGCCCGGTGCGCAGGACGACGGCGCTCGCGCGACCCTGGTCGGGGGTCGCGTGGGCCGGGCCCGCACCGGCCAGGGCCGCGGGACCTGCGGCCAGGGCCGTGGCCGCCGCGGCGGCGGCGAATCTGCGTGCGGGCATACGGGTGTTCGTGCCGTTCACTGTGTGGGACCCCCAGAGGAGACGTGCTGTGGGACTCCGCAAGAATTACGCACGAAGAGTGAACGGGCGGCGATCCAGAGCTACTTCACCCCATCGTGGGGTTTCCGGCCGTGTATTCGATTCGCCCGGTACGGGTGTTCCCGGCCGTCACCCTCTGGCGCCCGGGAGGCGAACGCCCAGGCCGGCGGGGCAGCGCACACGCCGGAGCGCGAGAGGAGTGCCCGACGACCGGCCCGGCCACCGGTGACGCCGCGTGAGCTCAGTGCACCTGTGTCGGTTCAGGACACCGGCATCGATTCAGGACACCGGCGTCAGCTCACCACACGCCCGTTCAGCACCACCCGCGCGGGCGCCGCGAGCACCCGGACGTCCTGCCGCGGGTCCGTCTCGTAGACGACGAGGTCGGCCGGGGCGCCCTCGTCCAGTCCTGGCCGCCCGAGCCAGCTGCGGGCCGCCCAGGTCGTCGCGGCGAGGGCGTCGAGCACGGGGATGCCGGCCGTCACCAGCTCGGCGACCTCCTCGGCGACGAGGCCGTGCGGGAGGGAGCCGCCCGCGTCGGTGCCGACGTAGACCGGGATGCCGGCGTCGTGGGCGGCGCGGACGGTGTCGTAGCGGCGTTCGTGGAGCCGGCGCATATGGGCCGACCAGCGGGGGAACTTGCTCTCGCCGCCGGCCGCGAGCTGCGGGAAGGTCGCGATGTTGACGAGGGTCGGCACGATCGCGACACCGCGCTCGGCGAACAACGGGATCAGGTCCTCGGTGAGGCCGGTGGCGTGCTCGACGCAGTCGATGCCCGCCTCGACCAGGTCGGGCAGGGACTCGGTGGCGAAGCAGTGGGCCGTGACCCGGGCGCCGAGACGGTGGGCCTCGGCGATGGCGGCCTCGACCGCCTCGCGCGGCCAGCACGCCGACAGGTCGCCGAGGTCCCGGTCGATCCAGTCGCCGACCAGTTTGACCCAGCCGTCGCCGCGCCGGGCCTCCTGGGCGACGTACGCGACGAGGTCGGCGGGCTCGATCTCATGGGCGTAGCCGCGGAGGTAGCGGCGGGTGCGGGCGATGTGCCGGCCGGCCCGGATGATCTTGGGGAGGTCCTCGCGGGCGTCGGTCCAGCGGGTGTCGGAGGGCGAGCCCGCGTCGCGGATCAGCAGGGTGCCGGCCCCGCGGTCGGTGAGGGCCTGCTTCTCGGCCTCCTCCTCGGGGACCACTCCGTGCGGGCCGAGGCCCACGTGGCAGTGCGCGTCGACCAGGCCGGGCAGCACCCAGCCCTCGACCGCGCGCACCTCACGGGCCCCGGCGGGACGGTCGTAGGAGATCCGCCCGTCCACGACCCACAGCTCGTCCCGGACGTCCTCGGGGCCGACCAGGATCCGGCCCTTCACGTGCAGCACCGCGCGTTCGCTCATGGACGGCACCTTAGTCAGGTGCTTCCGCGCGGCGGGAGCCGCCCACCTCGCGAGAGGGGGCGGCTCCCGGAGGGGAATGCCGGCGGGTCAGCCGGACGTGCCCACCTGGCCGCCAGTCTCCTCCTCCACCTGGGCCATCGCCGGGTCCAGGAGGCGGGAGAGGAAGTGGCGGGTGCGCTCGTGGCGGGGGCGGGTGATGACCTCCTCGGGGGCGCCGTCCTCGACGATCACCCCGCCGTCCATGAAGACGACCCGGTCGGCGACCTCGCGGGCGAAGGTCATCTCGTGGGTGACGACCATCATGGTCATGCCCTCCTGGGCCAGCATGCGCATGACCGCGAGCACGTCTCCGACCAGCTCCGGGTCGAGGGCCGAGGTCGGCTCGTCGAAGAGCATCACCTCGGGGCCCATGGCCAGCGCACGGGCGATGGCGACGCGCTGCTGCTGGCCGCCGGAGAGGGAGGACGGGTAGGCGTCGGCCTTCTCGGCGAGGCCGACCCGCTCCAGGTTCTCCGCGGCGACCTCGGCGGCCTCCGCCTTGCCGCGCCCGAGGACCCGGCGCTGGGGCAGCGTGAGGTTCTCGGTCACCGTCAGGTGCGGGAAGAGGTTGAACTGCTGGAACACCATGCCGATGCGGCGGCGTACGGCGTCGATGTCGACGTCCGGGTCGGTGACCTCGGTGCCGCCGACGAAGACCTGGCCCCTGGTGGGCTCCTCCAGGAGGTTCACGCAGCGCAGGAGGGTCGACTTGCCGGAGCCGGAGGGGCCGATGACGCAGACGACCTCGCCCTGGCCGATCTCCAGGTCGATGCCGCGCAGCACCTGGTTGTCCCCGAAGGACTTGTGCAGGTCCTTGACCTGGATCTCCGGTCGGCTCATTTCACGGCCTCCTGGGCCTTGGCCTCCATGCGGCGCACGACGAAGCCGAGCGGAATCGTCACCAGCAGGTAGCACAGGCCGGCGACGAGGATCGGCGTGGAGTTGGCGGTGGTGCTGGCCAGGTCGCGGCCGAACTTGGACAGTTCGCGTTCCTCCAGGGTGACACCGAGGAGCAGCACGAGCGAGGAGTCCTTGAAGAGGATGACGAACTCGTTGGTCATCGGCGGGAGGATGATCCGGAACGCCTGCGGGATGATGATCGAGACCATCGCGCGCGCGGGCGAGAAGCCGAGCGAACGGGCCGCCTCCATCTGCCCCTTGGGCACCGCCTGGATGCCGGCCCGGAAGGTCTCCGCCAGGTAGGCGGCGCCGACCAGCCCGAGCGCGAGGGCCGCCTTGCCGTACGTCCCGCCGACGATCTCGGTGCCGGGGAAGGCCAGCGGGACCGCCACTCCGATGAAGATGAAGATCAGCAGGGCGGGCAGGCCGCGGAAGATCTCGATGTAGACACCGGCCACCCAGCGGTACGGCCCGACGGACGACAGGCGCATCAGCGCGAGCACCAGCCCGAGCACCAGGGCCAGGACGAACCCGGACACGGTGTAGAGCACGGTGTTCTTCAGCGCCAGGGTGATGACGTCCGGGAACATCTCCCGGGCGATGTCCTTCTGCGCGAACTGGTTCTGCAGCCGGTCCCAGTCGGCCCCGACCGCGAGGGCGACCAGGGCCGCGACGAACACGACGTACTGCACACCGCGCGACAGGCGGCGCTTCTGCCGCCGGGTCAGGCCCTTCTTCTTCGGCTGGAGTTCTGTGTCTGCAGCGGTCATCAGGAGGCGGCCGGGGAGGCGGCGGTCTCGTCGTAGGGGCCGATCCACTGCTCGTAGATCTTCTTGTACGTGCCGTCGGACTTGGCCTCGGCGAGGGCCTTGTCGATGGCGGCGAGCAGCTTGGTGTTGCCCTTCTTCACCGTGAAGCCGTACTGCTCACCGGTGTTGATCTGCTCGGCGACCTCGAAGGCGTCGGCGTTGGCCTTGTCCTTCAGCCAGCCCTGGACGACCGGGTAGTCGATGACGACGGCCTCGACCTGGCCGGTGCGCAGGCCGTTGATGACGGCGTCGGAGGACTCGAAGGAGACCGGGTCCAGGCCCTTGCTCTTGGCGTAATCCTCGCCGGTGGTCTGCGCCTGGGCGCCGACCTTGCGGCCCTTGAGGTCCGCGAAGGACTTGATGCCGCTCTTCTTGTCGACCAGGACGGCCTGGGTGGCGTCGAAGTAGGGGTCGGAGAAGTCGACGTTCTTCTTGCGCTCCTCGGTGATGGTCATGCCGGCCGCGGCCAGGTCGCACTCACCGGAGTTGAGGAAGGCGCCGGTCTTGAAGTTCTCGAACGGCGTGTCGAGGATCTGCTGCTTCACCCCGAGGTCCTCGGCGACGAGGTCGATCAGGGAGACGTCGAAGCCCTGCACCTTGCCGTCGATCTCCGACTGGAAGGGCGGGTAGGGCAGGTGGGTGCAGGTGGTGAGCTGTCCGGCCTTGACCAGCTCGACACCGCCGGCGGCGGTCTTCTTGCCGCTGTCGCCGTCGTCGGAGGAGGTGCAGCCGGCCACGAGGACCAGCCCGGCCGTCGCGGTGATGGCGGCCAGGGTTCGGGCCCGGCGGCCGAGGACGGTGTTCACGGGTGGACCTCCTGGTAGGGAACTGTGCGTTCCGATTATAAGGAGATGTTTGGGGGTCTCAAATCAATCCGATGGTGCGACGGCCGTCCGGCCTAAGAAAACGGCCGTCCGGTCCAGGAGACCGGCCGTCCGGACCGCACAGCGGCCGTCCGGCCCGAGGCGCCGGCGGTGACCTAGGCTCGACCGCAGTCCCCCGTCGAGTGAAGAGAGCACTGTCGTGACCCACCCCTTCCTGGACCTCGCTCCGCTGAGCGCCGACCGGTTCGCCTCGATCGAGGACCGGGTGGCACGCCTCCTCCATACCCGCCAGGACGTCGTGATCATGCAGGGTGAGGCGCTGCTGCCGCTGGAGGGGGCCATCCGGGGGACGGCGGGGCCCGGCACGACCGCGCTGAACGTGATCACGGGGCCGTACGGGCAGACGTTCGGCGACTGGCTGCGGGACTGCGGCGCGACGGTGATCGACCTGGCCGTGCCGTTCCACACGGCGGTGACCGCGGGGCAGGTCCGGCAGGCGTTCCGGCGGCACCCGGAGATCGACTTCGTGTCGCTGGTGCACGCGGAGGCGGCGACCGGCAACACCAACCCGGTCGCGGAGATCGGTGAGGTGGTGCGGGAGCAGGGCGCGCTGTTCCACCTGGACGCCGTCGCCTCGGTGGGCGCCGAGCCGGTGCTGCCGGACGCGTGGGGCGTGGACCTGTGCGTGATCGGGGCGCAGAAGGCGATGGGCGGGCCCGCGGGGGTGTCCGCCGTGTCCGTGAGCGAGCGGGCCTGGCAGCGGATGGCGGCCAACCCGCGGGCGCCCCGGCGGTCGTACCTGTCGCTGCTCGACTGGAAGGAGCGGTGGATCGACGGCGGCCGTCGCGCCCTGCTCCACGCGCCCGCGCAGCTGGAGATGCTGGCGCTGGAGGCGTGTCTGGAGCGCATCGAGGCCGAGGGGCCGGAGGCGGTGATGGCCCGTCACCGGGACGCGGCGCTGGCGGTGCGCGAGGGCGTGGCGGAGCTGCCGGGCCTGGAGCCGTATGTGTACGAGGTGCGCGACGCGGCGCCGGTGGCCACGACCCTGCGGGTGCGGGACGGGCTGGTCGCCTCCGAGGTCGTCGCCCGGGCGCTGGAGGCGGACCCGTCGGTACCGCTGGCCGCGGGCGGGGGCGCGCTGGCCGCGGAGATGATCCGGGTCAACCATTACGGGGCGTATGCGACCGAAGAGGCCGTCCGGGCGAGTCTCGCGGCGCTGCGATCCGCCGTGTAAATACACGGCCGGGTAAATGCAGATTTCCTTCCCAGGTAATTCACTGAATTCATTCGAATACGGTCTCCCATATCCTCCTGCCCGGTTTCCCCGGGGGTAAACGCGAAGATTTTGCGAACGCGACCTGAGGTGTGACGCGCTCCACAACCGGCCCGATATGCCCTTTTCTCCACGGGCATATCGGGCCAAAGTCGTCAGAGCTCGCGCCCGCGTGATAACACGAAAGCGGCCCGGACCCAAGACCCTGCGGCGATGCAATTTTCAATTTCCGTCGCTAAATTCAATCCGCATGACCGCCGCACCAGCAGACCTGTCCATAGACCGCCCCGCGGTTTCCGACGGAGCCGCACTCTGGCGACTCGCCAAGGAATCCGGGAACCTCGATCTGAACTCGTCCTACAGCTATCTGCTGTGGTGCCGTGACTTCGCCGGCACCTCGGCGGTGGTGCGCGGGGACGACGGGGAGCCCGTGGGGTTCGTGACCGGGTACCTGCGGCCGGACCGCCCGGGGACCCTGCTCGTGTGGCAGGTCGCCGTGGACGCCGCCCACCGCGGGCGCGGGCTCGCGGCACGGCTGCTCGACGGGCTGGTCGCGCGGGTCGCGGGTGAGCGGTCGGTCGTGTACGTCGAGACCACCATCACCCCGGGCAACACCGCCTCCGAGCGGCTGTTCACCTCGTTCGCCGCACGGCACGGCGCCCGTGTCGAGCGGGAGGTCCTGTTCGACCGGGCGCAGTTCCCGGACGGCCCGCACGATCCCGAAGTGCTGTACCGCATCGGCCCGTTGACCCTCCCGACCCGTTGAGCCGGCCGGTTTCCGCCGGACCCTTTGTCGCATTGAGGAGCGAATCGTCGTGACCATCACCCAGCCCGACCTCAGCGTCTTCGAGACCCTGGAGTCCGAGGTGCGCAGCTACTGCCGCGGCTGGCCCACCGTCTTCGACCGTGCGCGCGGCAGCCGTATGTACGACGAGGACGGTCATGAGTACCTCGACTTCTTCGCCGGTGCCGGCTCGCTGAACTACGGCCACAACAACCCTGTTCTCAAACGGGCTCTGCTCGACTATCTGGAGCGCGACGGCGTCACCCACGGCCTCGACATGTCGACGACGGCCAAACGCGCCTTCCTGGGGACCTTCCAGGACCTGATCCTGCGGCCGCGCGATCTGCCCTACAAGGTGATGTTCCCGGGCCCGACCGGCACCAACGCCGTGGAGGCGGCGCTGAAGCTGGCCCGGAAGGTGAAGGGCCGCGAGGCGATCGTGTCGTTCACCAACGCCTTCCACGGCATGTCGCTGGGCTCGCTCGCGGTGACCGGCAACGCCTTCAAGCGGGCCGGGGCCGGCATCCCGCTGGTGCACGGCACGCCGATGCCGTTCGACAACTACTTCGACGGCACGGTCCCGGACTTCCTGTGGTTCGAGCGGCTGCTGGAGGACCAGGGCTCCGGGCTCAACAAGCCCGCCGCGGTGATCGTGGAGACCGTGCAGGGCGAGGGCGGCATCAACGTGGCCCGGCCCGAGTGGCTGCGCGCCCTCAAGGACCTGTGCGAGCGGCAGGACATGCTGCTGATCGTCGACGACATCCAGATGGGCTGCGGCCGTACCGGCGCGTTCTTCTCCTTCGAGGAGGCCGGCATCGTCCCGGACATCGTCACCGTCTCCAAGTCCATCAGCGGCTACGGCCTGCCGATGTCGCTGTGCCTGTTCAAGCCGGAGCTCGACGTGTGGGAGCCGGGCGAGCACAACGGCACCTTCCGCGGCAACAACCCGGCGTTCGTCACGGCCACGGCCGCGCTGGAGAGCTACTGGGCCGACGGCTCGGCCATGGAGAAGCAGACCCGCACCCGCGGCGAGCAGGTCGAGCAGGCGCTGATCGGGATCACCGAGGAGAACCTCGCCGACGTGCGCGAGTACCGCGGGCGCGGTCTGGTGTGGGGCCTGGAGTTCCACGACAAGTCGCGCGCCGAGCGGGTCGCCCGCCGCGCCTTCGAGCTCGGGCTGCTCATCGAGACGTCCGGCCCCGAGAGCGAGGTCGTCAAGCTGCTGCCCGCGCTGACCGTCACCCCGGAGGAGCTGGACGAGGGCCTGCGGATCCTCGCCCGGGCCGTCCGGGAGACCGCCCCCGCCGTCACCGTCTGACCAGGAGGGAACGCACCACCGTGATCGTCCGTTCGTTCAAGGACATCGAGGGAACCGACCGCCATGTGAAGGCCGCGTCCGGGACCTGGGAGAGCAAACGCATCATCCTGGCCCGCGAACGGGTCGGCTTCTCGCTGCACGAGACGGTCCTGTACGCCGGGACGGAGACGTCGATGTGGTACGCCAACCACGTCGAGGCCGTCGTGTGCGTCGAGGGCCGCGCCGAACTCACCGACCACGAGACCGGGGAGTCGTACACGATCACTCCCGGCACCATGTACCTCCTGGACGGTCACGAGCGGCACTCGCTGCGCGTCCTGGAGGACTTCCGCTGCATCTGCGTCTTCAATCCGCCGGTCACCGGCCGGGAGGACCACGACGAGAACGGCGTCTACCCCCTGCTCACCGAACCCGAGGAGGTGTGAGCCCAATGCCTCACGTGTCCACCACCGTCACCGATCTGTACCCCACCCGCGGCACCGCCGAGGTGCAGGTTCCGCGCCAGGACCCCGTTGTGTGGGGCTCCCCCGACACGCCGGGCCCGATCGCGACCGCCGATCTCCAGGCGTACGAACGCGACGGTTTCCTCGCCGTCGACCAGCTCATCGGCGACGACGAGGTCGCCGTGTACCGGCAGGAGCTGGACCGGCTGGTGAGCGATCCGGCGATCCGCGCCGACGAGCGCTCGATCGTCGAGCCCAAGTCGAAGGAGATCCGCTCGGTCTTCGAGGTGCACCGGATCAGCGAGGTGTTCGCGCGTCTGGTGCGGGACGAGCGCGTCGTCGGGCGGGCCCGGCAGATCCTCGGCTCGGACGTGTACGTCCACCAGTCGCGGATCAACGTCAAGCCCGGTTTCGGCGCCAGCGGCTTCTACTGGCACTCCGACTTCGAGACCTGGCACGCCGAGGACGGCCTGCCCAACATGCGGACCGTGTCCGTGTCGATCGCGCTGACCGAGAACTACGCCACCAACGGCGGGCTCATGATCATGCCGGGCTCGCACAGGACGTTCCTCGGGTGCGCCGGTGCCACGCCGAAGGACAACTACAAGAAGTCGCTGCAGATGCAGGACGCGGGCACCCCCTCCGACGAGGCCCTGACCGCCATGGCCTCGGAGCACGGCATCCGGCTCTTCACCGGCCGGGCCGGTTCGGCCACCTGGTTCGACTGCAACGCGATGCACGGCTCGGGCGACAACATCACGCCGTTCCCGCGCAGCAACGTCTTCATCGTGTTCAACAGCGTGGAGAACACGGCGGTCGAGCCGTTCGCGGCCCCGGTGCGGCGACCTGAGTTCGTCGGGGCTCGGGACTTCACGCCCGTGCGGTGACGTGCACCATGTCGCGAAGGGGGCCTGCCGTCTCGGCGGGCCCCTTCGCCGTGTCGTGGGTCCCCCGTGCGTGTACAGCTGAGCCGGGGGCGGCCACCCGGCCGAAGGCGGACACGTAGGGTCACGAGTCCCACGACGATCGAGAGGAACGCCCCATGGAGGAGGCCGCCTGTACCCGGCTGCCGGCCGCCGCGCACTGCGGGCCGGTCAGTCACGCCCTGAGCCGCACCGCACGGCTGCACCGCACGGCGGCGGCCGGACTGCTGCGGGGCCTCGGGCTCTACCCGGGCCAGGAGCTGGTGATGATGCACCTGTGGGAGCAGGGGCCGAGCCGCCAGTCGGACCTGATCAAGATGCTGGACCTGGACCCGTCCACGATCACCAAGATGCTGCAGCGCCTGGAGCAGGCGGGGCACGTCCGCCGGCTGCCCGACCCGGCGGACCGGCGCGCGATCCTGGTGCGGGCGACCGAGCGCAGCGGTGGGCTGCTGACGGAGGTCGCGCGGGCCTGGGGCACGCTGGAGGAGCGCACCCTGGCGGGTCTGTCCGCCACCGAGCGGGAGCAGTTCCTGGCGCTGCTCCTCAAGGCCGAGGGCAACCTCTGCGCCGAGGCCCGTTGACCCCGACGTCAGGACAGGGCCTCCAGCAGCCGGTCCACGTCCGCCTCGGTGTTGTACAGGTGGAAGGACGCCCTCAGGTTGCCCGCCCGGTCGGACACCTGGATGCCCGCCTCCGCCAGCCGGGGCTGGAGGTGGTCGAGGCCGGGCACGGAGACGATGGGCGACCCGGGCGAGGGCAGCGGCTCATGGCCGAGGGCGGCGACGCCCGCGCGGAACCGGTCGGCCAGGGCGAGGTCGTGGGCGTGGACGGCGTCGACGCCGATCTCCTCGACGAGTTCCAGGGAGGCACGCAGCCCGGCGTACCCGAACAGGCTGGGGGCGATGTCGAACCGCCGTGCGGAGCGGGCGAGTTCGGTGACGGGTCCGTAGCAGCTGTCGAAGGGCACCTCACCGGCGACCCATCCGGCGAGCAGCGGGGTCAGCCCGCCGAGATCCTCCGGCACGGTGAGGAACACCACGCCGTGCGGGCCGAGCAGCCACTTGTAGCCGACGACGGCGACGTAGTCGTAGGCCCCCGCGTCCAGCGGCAGCCAGCCCGCCGCCTGGGAGGCGTCGACATAGGTGCGCGCGCCGTGCGCCCGGGCCGCCTCGCGCACCCGGGCGAGGTCGGCGACCCGGCCGTCGGCGGACTGGGCGGCGCTGAAGGCGACGAGCGCGGTCTCCGGGCGGACCGACTCGGCGAGCCGCTCCAGCGGCACGGCCCGCACCTTGAGGTCGCCGCGCATGTGGAAGGGGTTGACCAGGGAGGCGAAGTCGGCCTCGGGGGTGAGGACTTCGGCACCGGCTGGCAGCGAGGCGGCGATCAGCCCGCCGAACTCGGCGACCGAGCCGCCGGTCGCCACCCGCTCGACCGGGACCCCGGTCAGCCGTGCGAAGGACGCGCGGACCGCCTCCACGTCCTCGTACAGCGGACCCAGCGGCACGCCCTTGGCCCGCATCCGCGCCGCCCGGTCCAGGGCGGTCAGGGTGCGGGCGGGCAGCAGGCCGTTGCTCGCGGTGTTGAGGAAGGTGTTCTCCGGGGCGAACTCGGCACGGACGAGGCTCTCGAAGGTCTCCATGGGACCACTGTGATCCCCTGGAGACCTGTCAGTCCATTGCGAATTTTTCCGCGGTCCGCCAAAGCACCGCTTATACAGGGGCCCTGACCTGCGGCTCAGCCCTGCTGGGGCACCGCGCACCCGTCGGGGCCGCACACGTCCGCGTCCGCCTGGTCGACCAGGGTCAGCGGGGAGCGCTCGCCCCAGGCCTGGGTGAGGGCCTGCGTGAACACCTCGGCGGGCTGGGCGCCGGAGACGCCGTAGGTGCGGTCCAGGACGAAGAACGGCACGCCGGTCGCGCCGAGCTGGGCGGCCTCACGCTCGTCGGCACGGACCTCGTCGGCGTAGGCGTCCTCGTCGGCCAGCACCTCGCGGGCGGCGTCCGCGTCGAGGCCCGCCTCGACGGCCAGCTCCACCAGCCGCTCGTCGCCCTCGGTGAAGACGGACCGCTCCTCGGCGAAGTTGGCCCGGTACAGCAGCTGGAGCAGCTCGTCCTGGCGGCCCTGCTCCTCGGCGAAGTGCAGCAGACGGTGCATGTCGAAGGTGTTGCCGTGGTCGCGGCCGCGGGTGCGGTACTCCAGGCCCTCGGCGGCGGCCTGCGCGCCGACGTTGTCCTCGGCGGCCTGGGCCTGCGCCTCGCTGATGCCGTACTTCTGGGCGAGCATCGGGATGACGGGGCCCGCGTCGCTCTTGGCGCGGCCGGGGTCGAGCTCGAAGGAGCGGTGCACGACCTCGACCCGGTCGCGGTGCGGGAAGGCCGCGAGCGCCTTCTCGAAGCGGGCCTTGCCCACGTAGCACCAGGGGCAGGCGATGTCGCTCCAGATCTCGACGCGCATGTTTCTTCGGCTTCCTTCGGTCGTACGGCACGTGTGCGGGGGCATGCGGAGACGCCCTCCGCTGTTACGTGAACCTTCAACCGACGGCGTTCATTCCCCGTGGAGGTCCAGCCGCAGCATGAGGTGATGGTCACCCTCGCGCGGGGGCCGCTCCGGGTCGGGGACCCAGCCCTGACGGGCGTAGAAGGCCTGGGCCCGCCGGTTGCCGGCGTGCACGCTCAGTACGGCGGCGCGCCGGCGGTCGGCCCGCCACTGCTCCAGACAGGCCGCGTGAAGGGCGGTGCCGATGCCGGAGCGCCAGTGGCCGGGGTCGACATGGAACTGGCGCAGGTCGACGGTGTCCGCGGGGACGGCCCGGACGGCACGGAAGGAGGCGAGCCCCACGATCCGGCCGCCCTCGACGACACACAGCACCTGTCCGTCCGGCCGCTCGATGGCGGCCAGCCAGGCGGCCCGCCAGTCGGTGCCGTCGTCGGGGACCCCGTCCGGGTAGTACGTCGCTCTGGCGCGGGCGTGCAGCGCGGTGACCGCGTCCACCTCGGCCCGCACGACGGTCCGGATCACCCGGCTTCCGGTCACTCGCTCAACGATCACGCCGGCTAGGACGCGTTTCTGGCCACCCGGGTTCCGGATTCAGCTGCCGTCGCGCAGGTCGGCGGGCCAGCTCGGCCGGAACTCGATGTGGTCGAAGGTCACCACGCAGCCCTCTCCGAGCGGCGCCTGCGCCATGAACCCGGTCAGCGCCGCGCCCGTCTCCCGCTCGCCGCCCAGCGTGAACAGCCGCACGAACGTCCACCGCTCCCCGTCCCGCGAGGCGTGGAACGCGAACGCCCGCCCGGTCCTGCTCACCCTGAGCCACACCGAACTGCCCGTCACGGTGAAGGAGTTGGCGTCGTCGGAGTGCCCCCGGGTGACCACCGTGCACACGGTCGGCACATCGGGGGAGTACTCCAGGCACAGCTTGGCCCAGGCCCGCTCCCCCACGTGCACATAGAGCACCCCGGCGTCGAACGCCGAGTTGAACCCCACGGTGACCCGGGCGATCAGCTGGAAGTCCCCCTCCGGCGCCCCGAGCAGCCGAGGCGCGTCGGAGGCGGAGTCCAGCGACTCTCCCGTCGGCGGCACGAACCGGTCCTGCCGGGGCCCGGCCCATCCGGTGAGGGCCCCGTCCTCGTACGACCAGTGCCCGTCCGGCCCGTAGGTGCGGAGCGGGAAGGGCAGTTGGGGAAGGGAGAGGTCCATGCGCTCATTCTCCAGGTCCGCGGGCCTGCCGCTCGGACTGCCGTACCCCTGCGGCGCTCAGCGCTCCAGACGCCCGTTGAACCGCCGCGGCAGCCCCAGCGGGTTGTCGTCGCGCAGCTCGGCCGGCAGCAGGGCCTCCGGCGCCCCCTGGTACACCACCGGCCGCAGCCACCGCTCGATGGCGGTACCGCCCACGGAGGTGGAGGTGGAGGTCGTCGCGGGGTAGGGCCCCCCATGGTGCTGTGCGGGCGCCACCGCGACCCCGGTCGGCCAGCCGTTCACCAGCACACGTCCGGCCAGCGGCGTCAGCTCCGCGAGGAGCTCGGGCCCGCGCCCCTCCCCCGCGGCCTCCTCGGCGGAGACGTGCACGGTCGCGGTGAGGTTTCCCGGCAGCCGGGACAGCACGGTCCTGGCCTCGTCCTCGTCCTCGTACCGGACCACGACGGTGACCGGCCCGAAGCACTCCTCCAGGAGCAGGTCGTAGGCGCCCTCGCTCGTCAGTTTCCCGGCCGGCACGGTCAGGAACCCGGCGCTGACGGTGTGCTCCCCGCCCGCTCCGGGGGTGACCGGGGACTCCACCCCGTCCAGCTCCGCCCGCTCGGCGACACCGGCGACGAAGTTGTCCCGCATGCGGTGGTCGAGCAGGACCCCCGCGTCGGTGTCGCTCACGGCGTCGGTCAGCGACTTCACCAGGCCGTCGCCCGCCGCGCCGGACGGCACCAGCACCAGCCCCGGCTTGACGCAGAACTGCCCGACGCCCAGCGTCATGGAACCCGCGAGCCCCGTACCGATGGCCTCACCGCGCTCGGCGGCCGCCGCCTCGGTGACCAGGACCGGGTTCAGCGAGCCGAGCTCGCCGTGGAAGGGGATCGGCACCGGGCGGGCCGCGGCCGCGTCGAAGAGCGCACGGCCGCCTCGTACGGAACCGGTGAAGCCGGCCGCGGAGACCAGCGGGTGCTTGATCAGCTCGACGCCGGCCTCGAAGCCGTGGACCAGGCCCAGCACGCCCTCGGGGATGTCGTGCCGGCGGGCGGCCCGCCGCAGGACGGCGGCGACCAGCTCCGACAGCGCCGGGTGGTCGGGGTGCGCCTTGACCACGACGGGGCAGCCCGCGGCGAGCGCGCTCGCGGTGTCGCCGCCGGGGACGGAGAAGGCGAAGGGGAAGTTGGAGGCGGAGTAGACGGCGACGACGCCCAGCGGCACCTTGTAGCGGCGCAGGTCCGGGATGGGCGGGGTGGCGGTGTCGTCGGGGTGGTCGATGACGACGTCCAGGAAGGCGCCCTCGTCGACGATGGCGGCGAACGCGCGCAGCTGGAAGCAGGTGCGGGCGAGCTCACCGTTGAGCCGGACCGGACCGAGCGCGGTCTCGGCGTCGGCCGCCTCGACGAGCCGCTCCCCGGCCGCCTCCAGCTCGGCGGCGGCCGTGCGCAGGAACGCGGCGCGGACCGTGCGGTCGGCGAGCGCGGCCCGGGCGTCGTGCGCGGCGCGGACGGCGGCGTCCACCTCCTGGGCCGTGGCCTCCACCGCAACCTGCTCCCGCTGCTTCCCGGTACGGGGGTCGACACTCCAGACTGGTGCTGCTGCCACCGCGGATCCCTCCACACGTCACTGGGTCAATCACCAGGTCGTTCGATATACTGAACGCCGTCTCTGATGATGAACGTTCATCGGAGACTCTATCCTCAGCTTCTCGTCGAATGAAGGGGTCACTGGCGATGTCGGCAGGCGAGACGGGGGGCGGAGCGCAGGTCAAGTCCGCTGTGCGGACGGTCGAACTGCTGGAGTACTTCGCCGGACGCCCCGGCATGCATTCCCTCGCCGCGGTCCAGGAGGCCGTCGGCTACCCGAAGTCCAGCCTGTACATGCTGCTGCGCACCCTGGTGGAGCTGGGCTGGGTCGAGACGGACGCGACCGGCACGCGGTACGGCATCGGCGTACGGGCGCTGCTGGTCGGCACGTCGTACATCGACGGCGACGAGGTGGTCGCGGTGGCCCGGCCGACGCTGGACCGGCTCTCGGACGACACCACCGAGACCATCCACCTCGCCCGCCTGGACGGCACCAACGTCGTCTACCTGGCCACCCGCCAGTCGCAGCACTATCTGCGCCCCTTCACCCGGGTCGGGCGCCGGCTGCCCGCGCACTCCACGTCGCTGGGCAAGGCGCTGCTGAGCACGTTCTCCGACGAGCAGGTGCGCAAGATGCTGCCGGAGACGCTGCCCGCGCTCACCGAGAACACCATCACCGACCGGGAGAAGCTCATCGAGGAGCTGCACCAGGTCCGGGAGCAGGGGTACGCGGTCGACCGCGAGGAGAACACGCTCGGCCTGCGCTGCTTCGGCGTGGCGATCCCCTACCGCACCCCCGCGCGGGACGCGATCAGCTGCTCGGTGCCGGTGGCCCGGCTGACCCCCGCCCACGAACAGATGGTGAAGGACGCCCTGTTCGACGCCCGCGACCGGCTGACCCTGGCGACCCGGAGGCTCTGAGCACGCATGGATCTTGTACTGCGTCCCGTCCACGACAGCGATCTGCCGGTGTTCTTCCGGCAGATGAACGACCCCGAGTCCCTCACGATGGCCGCGTTCACCCCGCGCGACCCGGCCGACCGGGACGCCTTCGAGGCGCACTGGAGGCGGGTCCTTGCCTCCGACGCCGTCAACCGGACCGTCCTGCTGGACGGTGACGTGGTCGGCAGCGCGGCCGTGTACGGGGAGCCGGGCGAGCGCGAGGTGACGTACTGGATCGACCGCGCCTACTGGGGGCGCGGCATCGCGACGGCCGCGCTGCGCGCGCTGCTCGCCGAGGTGCCGGAGCGTCCGCTGTACGCCCGCGCGGCGGCGGACAACTCCGCTTCCTGGCCCCCTGGGTGTTCGGTGTCGTCTACGGCGGTTTCATCGTGCAGGGCCTCGCGCTGGGCACACTGTTCGCGCTGTACGCCCGTGACCGCTGGGGGCGGTTGTGGCAGGGCCGGGTGTGGGACCTGCCGCGCGCCGTCCTCGGCACCCGCCCGCAGCAGGCGGCCTCCGTCGCCGCAGCCGTGCTCGCCGTGCTGCCGGCCGGCGCGCACCTGCTGTGGGCCTGCGGCAGCACGCGCGGCCTCAACGCCGACCGGATCGCCGACCGCACCAGCGACTTCTATGTCGTGGAGGCGCAGTCCGCCGGCTACCTCGTCCTCGCCGTGGCCGCCGCGCTGACGCTCGCCTTCCGGCGCGGCCGGGCGCTGCCGGTGAAAGTGCCGCTCGCGGCGGCCTGGGTGGCGGGCGCGGCTGCGGCCTGCTGGGCGGGCTGGCAGGCGACGGCCTCGCTGGTGGTCGCGGAGAGCGCCGCGGAACGGCCCACCGCGCTGATGAATCTCACCTACGCTGGCGGCATGATCGTCGGCGTACTCGTCGCGGGCCTGGTCGTCCGCTTCCTCGTCGCGCACCCGGCGGCCGCGAACCGCCGCACGGTGTGAGCGCGTTCGTCGCGGCGCTGTTCGGGCGGCGGGCGCGCCGGCGGTGGATCCATCTGATCCTCGGCGGCGCGCTCGCCATGCCGTACGTCTTCGTCGGACAGCTGGTCGTCGGCCCGCTCACCGACTCGCGGTACTTCTTCGCCGACATCGCGCTGCAACTCCTCGCGTTCGTGGTGGGTTTGCCGCTGGCCGCCGTCACCTCGCTGTTCCCGCCGACCCGGACCCTGGAGTCCGGTGCGGTGCGTGCCCTGTGCGGCATCGACGCGGACGAGCTGGCGTACGGGCCCGCGCGCAGCCGGGCGGCCAAGCGGCGGACGGCGGCCTGGTTCACGCTGCACCTGGGGCTCGGCGGGATCGTGTCCGGGATGTCGCTGGCCGTGCCGCCGCTGGCGGTGGTGCTGTTGCTGCTGCCGGTCGTGGTGGGGCTCACGGACGGCCGTCTGGGGATGCCCGAACGCTTCGAGGAGACCTGGGTGGTGGCGCTGTGCGCGCCGGCCGGGGCGGCCATGCTGGTGGCGCTGGCGGCGGTCGCGGCCGGGTGCGGGGCGCTGCTCGCCCGGTGGGCGCCGGTGCTGCTCGGGCCCGGACCCGAGGACCGGCTCGCGGCGGCCGAGGCACGCGCCGCCGACCTGGCCGTGCGCAACCGGCTCGCGCGCGAGCTGCACGACTCCGTCGGCCACGCGCTCAGCGCGGTCACCCTCCAGGCGAGCGCGGCCCGCCGGGTCCTGGACAGCGACCCGGAGTTCGTGCGCGAGGCGCTCGCCGCGATCGAGGACACCACCCGGCGCACGGTCGGCGAACTGGACGCCGTGCTGGGCGTGCTGCGGGCCGGAGACGCCCCGGGCACGGCCCCAGCGCCGACCCTCGCCGACGACCTCGAGGGCCTGCTGCGCCGCACCCGCGCGGGCGGCACCGAGCTGACCGCCGACATCGCCGCGGACCCCGCCGCCGTACCGCCGTTGCTGTCCCGCGAGGCCTACCGCATCGTGCAGGAGGGGCTGAGCAACGCGCTGCGGCACGCGGGCGGTGCGGTGCCGGTCGGGCTGCGGCTCGCCGTCGCCGACGGGGGGCTGGAGATCACCGTGGAGAACCCGGTGACCGGCGCCGCCCCCGGCCGGCCCGGTGGCGGACACGGGCTGCGCGGCATCGCCGACCGCGCCCGGCTGCTGGGCGGGACGGCCGAGGCGGGTGCCGTGGAAGGAACATGGCGGCTGCGGGTCCGCCTGCCGCTGACGACACACGCGAAGGACACCGTATGACCGACAGTCCCATCCGGATCGTGCTCGCCGACGACGAGCGCATGGTGCGCACCGCCCTGCGCGCCATCCTCTCCGCCGAGCCGGGATGCGAGGTGGTCGGCGAGGCCGCGACCGGCGCGGAGGCGGTGTCCGTCGTGCGGGAGGCGCGGCCCGACGTGGTCCTGATGGACGTCCGGATGCCGGAGACCGACGGGATACGGGCCACCGAGCAGATCCTCGCCACGATGGAGGAGCCGCCGCGGATCGTCGTCGTCACCACCTTCGAGAACGACTCCTACGTCTACGACGCGCTGCGCGCCGGTGCCGCCGGGTTCCTGCTCAAGCGGGCCGACGCCGACGCGCTGGTGCAGGCGGTGCGGCTCGTCGCGCGCACCGACACCCTGCTCTTCCCGGCGGCGGTCCGGGCCCTCGCGGTGGAGCACGGCCGGGCGAGCGCGGCGCCTCCGGCGTGGGTGGCGCGGCTCACCGGCCGGGAGAGCGAGGTGCTGCGGCTGATGGCGGGCGGGCTGACCAACGCGGAGATCGCCCGGCGGATGGAGGTGGGCGCCGCGACGGTGAAGTCGCACGTGGCGGCGGTGCTGGCGAAGACGGGCACCCGCGACCGGACACAGGCGGTGATCGCGGCGTACGAGGCCGGGTTCCTGAAGTCGTCGTGAGCCGGGGCGCCCGGCGCGCTTCATGAAGGGACCATGAGAAAACCGGGCGGAAGGGAACGATCCGGTCGGGGCCGTTCGTCCTGTGATCGGGATGAACAAGACGATCAGGCGCGCGTCGGTCTTCACGCTGCTGCTGGTGTTCGCTCTGCTGGTCAGGGCGACCTGGGTGCAGTTCTACGAGGGCAGGGCGCTGGCAGACGACAAGGACAACCGGCGGAACGCGATCGCGCTGTACAGCGAGCCGCTCGGCAACATCGTCGTGGGCGGCGAAGCGGTCACCGGCTCGGCCCGGACGAACGGCGGCGACCTCAGATACAAGCGCACCTACACCGACGGGGAGCTGTTCGCGGCCGTGACCGGCTACAGCTCGCAGGCCTTCGGCGCCACCCAGCTGGAGGGCATCTACCAGGACCTGCTGGACGGCACCGACACCCGGCTGCAGACCGTCATGGACACCGTCACCGGCAAGCGCGCCGACCCGGGCGACGTGCTCACCACGATCGACCCGGACGTGCAGAAGGCGGCGTACGAGGCCCTCGGTGACAACAAGGGCGCGGCGGTCGCGATCGACCCGGAGACCGGCCGGATCCTCGCGGTCGTCTCGACACCGTCGTACGACCCCTCGGACCTGGCCACCGGTGACGCGGACGCCTGGAAGCGGCTGCAGGAGGACCCCGGCAAGCCGATGACCAACCGGGCGCTGCGCCAGCCGCTGCCGCCGGGCTCCACCTTCAAGCTGGTGGTGGCCGCGGCGGCGCTGGAGGACGGGCTGTACTCGTCGGTGGACGAGAGGACGGTCAGCCCCGACCCGTACGACCTGCCGCAGTCCAGCGACGTGCTGACCAACGAGAACCCGTCGGCGCCCTGCGAGAACGCCTCGATCCGGGTGGCGTTGCAGTACTCCTGCAACAACGTCTTCGGCAAGATGGCCGTCGACCTCGGCCAGGACAAGGTCCGGGCGATGGCGGAGAGGTTCGGGTTCAACGACGACCAGCAGGACGTGCCGGTGCGCGCCTACGAGAGCGTGTACCCGAAGGACATGGACGAGCCCCAGACCGCGCTGTCCGGCATCGGCCAGTTCGACGTCACCGCGACGCCGCTGCAGATCGCCATGGTGTCGGCGGCGATGGCCAACGGCGGTGAGCTCGTCTCGCCGCACATGGTGTCGCGGATCACCGACAGCGACGGTGACGTGCTGGCCGACTACGACGACGACGCCTCCGGCACGCGCATCGTGAGCTCCTCCACGGCCGAGCAGCTCCGGTCGGCGATGCAGACGGTCGTGGAGGAGGGCACGGGCACCAACGCGCGGATCGACGGCGTCACGGTGGGCGGCAAGACGGGTACCGCCCAGCACGGCGAGAACAACTCCAAGACGCCGTACGCCTGGTTCACGTCCTACGGGAAGTCGGAGTCGACCGGCAAGCAGGTCGCCGTCGCGGTGATCGTCGAGCAGTCCGACGCGGCCCGGTCCGAGGTCAGCGGGAACGGCCTGGCCGCGCCCGTCGCCAAGGCCGTGATGGAGGCCGCCCTCGAGGGCTAGGCCAGCAGCTGCCGGACCGGGTCGATCGCGAAGTACACCAGGAACAGCGCGGAGGCGCCCCACAGCAGCCAGTGGACCTCCTTCGCCCTGCCCAGGGCCGTCCTGATGACGACGTAGGCGATGAAGCCAGCGCCGATGCCGTTGGTGATGGAGTAGGTGAAGGGCATCACGGCGATGGTGAGGAAGGCCGGGACGGCGATGTCGTAGCGGTCCCAGTCGATGTGCTTGACCTGGGTCATCATCAGGAAGCCGACGGCGACCAGGGCGGGCGCGGCCGCCTGGAGCGGGACGATGGTGAGCAGCGGGGTGAGGAGCAGGGCGAGGGCGAACAGGCCGCCGGTGACGAGGTTGGCGAAGCCGGTGCGGGCACCCTCGCCGACGCCGGCCGCGGACTCGATGTAGGAGGTGGCCGAGGAGGCGGAGGAGGCGCCGCCCGCGACGGCCGCGGCGCCGTCGATGAGCAGGACCCGGCCGAGGTTGGGGACCTTGCCGTCCTCGTCGAGGAGGCCCGCCTCGGCGCTGACGCCGACGACCGTACCCATGGTGTCGAAGAAGTCGGAGAGGATGAGGGTGAAGACCAGCAGGACGACGGTGATCACGCCGACGCCGGGCTCGTCGAAGGCGCCGAACAGGCTGAACTGACCGAGCAGCCCGAAGTCCGGGGTGTCGACGACCTTGTCGGGCCACTCGGGCGTGGTCAGGCCCCAGTTCGGCACGTCGGCGGTGGCGTCGATCGCCATCGCGACCAGCGTCATCGTCACGATGCTGATGAGGATCGCGCCCTTGACCTTGCGGGCCAGCAGGGCGACGGTCAGCAGCACGCCGAGACAGAACACGAGGATCGGCCAGCCGGCCAGGGTGCCGGTGCCGCCGAGCTGCACCGGCACGGTGGTGTTCGCGGCGTCCGGGATCCGGCTGACGAACCCGGCGTCGACGAAGCCGATGAACGCGATGAACAGGCCGATGCCGACGCTGATGGCCTGCTTCAGCGGCTGCGGGATGGCGTGCATGACGGCCTCGCGCAGCCCGGTGACGACCAGCACGCAGATCAGCAGGCCCTCTAGGACGATGAGGCCCATCGCGTCGTCCCAGCTCATCAGCGGGGCGATCTGGAAGGCGACCACGGCGTTGAGGCCGAGCCCGGCGGCGAGGGCGAGCGGCAGATTGCCGCCGACGCCCATGACGACCGTCATCACGGCGGCCACCAGGGCGGTGGCGGTGGTGAGTTGGACGGGGTCGAGCGCCTCCCCGTACTTGTCCTTGGCGCTGCCCAGGATGATCGGGTTCAGGACGAGGATGTAGGCCATGGTGAAGAACGTGGCGAAACCGCCGCGTATCTCACGGCCGATGGTGGATCCCCGCTCGGAGATCCGGAAATATCTGTCGAACATGGCGGACAACTCCTCGGCGCCTGAGTGATCGTGTGCGGATGCTGGCTGGATTGTTCCCCCGCCGCACCGGTTTCAGGTTTTCCCCGTGTTACGGAATCGGCTTCGGGATGCCACACCGCGTTCGAAGACCCGTACGGACCGCTGGTACAGTTCCGGATCTCGTCCTGGCGTACGGCTGTTCGACGCCTGGGGAAACACAGCGAGGAGAGACAGCCCGTGGGCACAGTCGTCGACGACGCCGCCTCCGTGGAGTTCCATGCCTTCTTCGAACGGCACTACGCCGAACTCGCCCGCCTCGCCCATCTGTTGACCGGCGAGCCGGACGCCGCCGACGACCTGGCGGCGGACGCGCTGCTCGCGCTGTGGCACCGCTGGGACCGGGTCCGCGCGGCCGACCATCCGGCGGCGTACGCGCGCGGGGTCGTCGCCAACCTGGCCCGCACCCGTATCCGCAGCGCGGTGCGCGAGCGGCGGCGGATCGCCCTGTTCTGGTCGCAGCGCGAGGAGCGGACCGAGAACCCGGACGTCGCGGGCGCGGTCGACGTGCAGGCCGCGCTGCGTCGGCTGCCGTTCCGCAAGCGGGCCTGCGTGGTGCTGCGGCACGCCTTCGACCTGTCGGAGAAGGACACCGCGCTGGCCCTGGGGGTGTCGGTGGGTACGGTGAAGAGCCAGACCTCGAAGGGGATGGCCGAGCTGTTGCGGCTGCTCGGGACACAGGGAACTCCGCAGAAGGTGCACGCGGCGATGGCGCGCAGCGGCGAGGCCGGAGGAAGGAACCGATGACGCGGGACGTGCACGACGAGCTGCGCGCCCGGCTGCGGGAGGCGGCCGAGGCGCATCAGCCGGACCGCGCGCGCATCCTGGCCAGGATCGAGCGCGGCATGTCCGAGCGGACCCGGGTGGACCGTCGGGCCCGCCGGCAGCCGGTGTTCGGCTGGCTGCGGGTCGCGGGTGCGACGGCCGCGGTCGCGGGTGTGCTGGCGGTCGGCGGCTACGCGGTCGCCTCCGCGGTGAAGGAGGAGGCCCGCCCGCCGCAGCGTTCGGTCGCGGTGTCGCCGACGCCGACCCCGTCGCCGGGCGCGACGAACCGTCCGCCCGTCTTCCCCGCGGACCCGACGCCGAGCCGGACGGACGGCCCGGACCAGCCCTCCGGGCGGCCCGAGCGGTCCGGCGGCGCGTCCGCGTCGCCGGCCCCGACGGCTCCGTCGTCGTCCGCGCCGCCCGCCTCGCAGGTGCAGGACGGCCCGCTGTGGTCGGACGGTTCGGTGGACCCGCACAGCAACGACTTCTGGGCGCAGAGCAACGTCACGCTGAAGACGACCGAGGAACTCACCGCGCTGACCGTGCGGCTGGAGATCGCGCAGACCGGCGGGGTGACCTCCACCGGCGCCTGGCGCTCGCTGCCGGAGGACGACTTCGCCTTCACGGCCGAGGAGCAAGACGGCTTCCTGGTCTACACATGGGTGCTCAAGGAGGGCCGTACGGTCCCGGCGGGCGAGTGGGTGTTCGCCGGGCAGTACGACCATGAACGCGGCGGCCGGGACGCGAAGGACGACCGGTACGCGGCGAGCGCCTCGACGGGTGGCCGGCAGCTGTCGGTGGCGGGGGACTTCGCGCCCCGCGGCGACGACGCCCCGGAGCCCGACGCGGACTCGTAGCAGCCCCGGCATCCGGAAAAAAGACCGGGGGACGCGGCAACCCCTTCCCTGCCGGTGGCGACAAGGAGACGCAAGGATCCCCCACCACGCAAGGAATGCGTATGACAGCTCGACCCGAACAGCGTGTCCGTCACCGTCGCCGCGTCACCCGCCGGCGGGCGGTCATCGGCGGCACCGCCGCTCTCGGCATCACCGCGGCGGCGATCGTCACGACGACGATGCTGTCCTCGGCCGGCGCCGCGTCCTCCTGGCCGACCGCCACCGGCAAGAAGGCCGTCACCGGCACCATCAAGGTGTCGGGCAGCTACGACGGCAAGTACCAGCGCTTCTACGGCAGCGGCGCACTCGGCGGCGACGGCCAGGACGAGGACCAGGACCCGGTCTTCCAGCTGGAGGACGGCGCCGTCCTGAAGAACGTCATCCTGGGCGCCCCCGCCGCCGACGGCATCCACTGCCTGGGCAGCTGCACGCTGCAGAACGTGTGGTGGGAGGACGTCGGCGAGGACGCGGCCACCTTCAAGGGCAAGTCGGCGTCCGCCGTGTACACGGTGTACGGCGGCGGCGCGCGGCACGCCGACGACAAGGTGTTCCAGTTCAACGGCGCCGGCAAGCTGGTCGTCACCAAGTTCCAGGTGTCGGACTTCGGGAAGCTGGTGCGCACCTGCGGCAACTGCAAGACGCAGTACAAGAACCGCCAGGTGATCATCAGCGACGTGGACGTGACCGCGCCGGGCAAGTCGATCGTCGGCATCAACGCCAACTACGGCGACACCGCGGCCCTGCGCAAGGTGCGCATCCACGGCGACAGCGGCAAGAAGATCAAGCCGTGCACCCGCTTCCAGGGCAACAACACCGGAGCGGAGCCGAAGGAGCTGGGCACCGGCCCCGACGGCACGAACTGCACGTACACGGCCGCGGACCTGTCGTACGAGTGACCGTCCGCGACACCACCTGAGCCGCCGGCCGCCCCCCGGCCGGCCCTCCGGGCACCGACCCCCATCGGGCCCGGACAGCGGACGCCCCCGCCGATGACGATCGGCGGGGGCGTCCCCCTGTGCCGCCCTCGGGCGGCCGGGGCGAGGGGTGGAGGCCGATGACCTCCTTGCCTCGGTGCTCAGGATTCCTTCCAGGGCGCCCAGTCGCCCAGGTAGGCCGCCCGGGTGGCCGACTCGGCCTGTTCGGGCGTGAGTTGGGGCCGGTCGGCGGGGTCGGTGACGACGGAACCGGGCCCGGTGTTGCGGTACTCGGCGAACCGCTGCCGCTGCCAGGGGAAGGAGTTCGACATGTTGGTGTAGGGCGCGGCGGCGTCGATGCCGGGCCCGAGCCAGGTGTCGCGCACGGTCAGCATCGGACGGGCGGTGGGGTCGGAGCTGGGCACCCAGGGCCGGGCCAGCTTGTAGAAGCCGTCCGGGGCCTCGCTGGTGACGCGGCTCCGGGTGACCAGGTAGCCGCGCGGGTTGGCCCCGGCCGTGGAGGGCGCGAAGACGAAGCCGTACGGCGCGGCGGTGAGGTCGGTGCGGGTGAGGGTGCGGAAGTGGCAGTGGGCGAACACGGCGGTGGCGCGCCCGAAGACGAAGTCGACGTCGCCCTCGACATGGCAGTGGGAGTAGTACTGCCGGGCGAACACGCCGAGCGCGGCGGAGTCGGCGTACAGGGTGTCCTGGTGGCCGAGGAAACGGCAGTGGTGGAAGGCCGCCCGGTCCCCCTGCACCTTGACGGCGACGGCCTGGGTGCCGGAGACGCCGGGGTGGTCGGCGCGCAGCCAGTCGTTGGCGAAGGTGATCCAGCGGGCGGTGAAGCCGTCGGACCGGATCAGGGTGGTGGCGGAGCCGGAGGTGCCGTAGGTGCCGGAGCCGTCGGGCTTCGGGGTCCCGGCGGCGTTGTCGTACACGACGACCACGTCGCGCGGGTCCTCGCTCGCGCCGATCCAGGTCGTCCCGGGGGCGGCGACGGTCACGGTCTCCCGGTAGACGCCGGGGGCGAGGACCAGGGTGGACCCGGTGCCGCCGGCGGCGTTCACGGCGGCCTGGACCGTGGTGAAGTCGCCGCGTCCGCGCGGGTCGACGTAGAGCGTCGTGGCGGTGAGCCGGGCGGCCGGTGACCCGTACCGGCCGAAGGGGCCGTGCGACGGCCGGGTCCCGGCGTGGGCGGGCAGGGGTGCGAGGCCGAGGGCGGCGCCGGCGACGAGGAATCCCCGTCGGGACAGGGGGGCCATGGGAGGTGCTCCTTCACGGTGCGGGGCGTGAGGGGGACGGGCCGGGGCGGACGGGCCCGTGTGGGGGCCGCGGTGCGGACCGCCCCGGCCGGTTCGGGGCGGGGTCAGCGCAGCCGGCCGGCGCCCGCGCGGTGGCGGACGAGACCGGGCACGGCCCGCGCGGGGTCGACGTCGGTGCGCAGTTCGGGCGTCCAGCCGACGCCGGACTGCAGGGTCTCGGCGGGGATCTCCGCGTTGTGCACGGCGATCAGGTCGACGGGCTTGCCGTTGACGTAGTTGCCGGCGGCGGTCAGGGGCGCCTCGTTCCACTTCTTGAGGATCTTGGCGGGGCTGACGCCCTCGGGCAGCGTGAAGGCGTTGTGCTCGGCGACGAGCTGGGACTCCTTGCCGATGCCGAAGCTGTAGCCGTACGTCTCGTCGCCGATGAAGTGGTTGTTGTAGGAGTCGACCTGGCCGAAGCGGACGCGGGGCGCGCGCTCGACGAGGTCGCGGAACAGGTTGTGGTGGAAGGTCACCTTCAGGTGGCCGCGGTCGGTGGCGGTGGTCGCGGCGTTGTCGCTGTTGCCGATCAGGATCGTCTTGTCGTGGTCGGCGAAGACGTTCCAGGACGCCGTGACGTAGTCGGAGCCGCGGACGATGTCCAGCTCGCCGTCGTGCTGCTGGTAGAGCATCCCGAAGTAGGTGGGGGCGGCGCTGTCCGGGTGGCTGCCGTCGGTGAAGGTGTTGTGGTCCATCCACACATGGGTGGAGCCGTACACCACGACGGAGTCGTACTCGGAGTTCCAGTTGCCCTTGGCCCCGTCCTTGGGGTCCCACTGCGGGAAGCAGTCGACGGGGCTCTCGAAGGTGAGGTTGCGGACGATGACGTTGTCGACGCCCCTGATCTGGAGGCTGGCGCCCTTGAACCCGGCGTCGCGGCCGACCCCGATGACGGTGGTGTTGGCGGGCACCTCCACCTTGATGAGCTGGTCCTGCACGGCGGCCGACGCCCGCCGCAGGCCCTCGGGGCTGTCGTCCGGCTCGGCGTCCAGCCGGGTTTCCAGGCCCCAGGTCTCGGGGGCGTACTTCTCCAGGTAGGCGCCGAAGTCGTAGCCGGGCACGGCGAGCGAGTCGCAGCCCTCGGCGACGGCGTCGATCGTGCCCTTGACCCTCACGATCTTCGGCGCGGAACCCCCGTCCGCGAGCGCCGCCCTGAACTGCGCCCAGGTGCTGACGGTGTACACATGCCGGGCGTCCGCGGCGGCCCCGCCGCTGGTGCCGGTCCCGTACGACCCCCACCCGTCCCCCGCGGGCAGCACGTCCCGGGCGACGTCGTGGCGCCCGCCGTGGGCGACGGCCCCCGAGGCAACCGACAGCACCAGCGCGGTGCAGCCGAGCACTCCCCCTATGACACGTCCATGACACTTACGGTTTCTCACGTGCGGCTCTCCTCATCGCTCGACTTCGTCCGACGGCCAGGTGATCCACGAGTCCGGTATCTCGTCCTCCAGCCGGAGCACGTCCCGCGGCGCGAGCACCCGGGCCCGCACCAGCTCGCGCGCCACCATCCGGGCGACCGCGACCGCGCCCGGCGGATTGAAATGCGTGTTGTCCTGCTCGGTCGCGGTCCAGTTGAAGTACCTCTTCGTCTCCTCGGCCCCCAACCGCTGCCACAACGCCAGCGACAGCGCCTGGACGTCGAGCAGCGCGACCCCTTCCTCGGCGGCCAGCGCCCGCATCGCCGCCGGGTACTCGCCGTGGCTGGGCAGTGCCCTGCCCGCGGCGTCGAACCGGCGCCGCTCCACCGACGTGGCCAGCACCGGCCGCGCCCCGCGCGCCCGCGCCCCGTCGACGTACCTCCGCAGGTGGTCCTGGTACGTCGACCAGGGCTCGGTGTACCGCGCAGGGTCGGTCGTCTTCGCGTCGTTGTGCCCGAACTGGATCAGCAGGAGGTCACCGGGCCGGACGGCCTCGAGGATGACGTCCAGCCGTCCTTCGTCGACGAAGCTCTTGGAACTGCGCCCGTTCACCGCGTGGTTGAAGACGAGGCGGTCCTTGTGGAGGAAGAAGGGCAGCGCCATGCCCCATCCGGTCTCCGGGGCGGCGGAGGCGTACTTCTGGGCGGCGGTGGAGTCGCCGGCTACGTAGAGGGTCCGAGTGGTCCTCCTGGTGGCGTGCGCGGTGCCGGCACCGGCCGCACCGAGGGGAAGGGCGGCGATCGCCGCGCCGGTCACTTGCCTACGGGTGAGGGACACGCGAGGTGCCTTTCGAGCGGGAAGGGACCCCCGCGCCCCTCAGGGGCGCGGGGCGCTGCCGATGTGCGGCTACCGCCGTGGGCGCGACCGGCCACGACGGGCCGGCGCGCGAGGAGGACCGTCAGCCGTTCTGCTGCTTCCACTCCGCCTGAGCCTCGTTGAGCTGCTCGGCCAGCCCGTCGAGGAACTCCTTCGCGGTCATGCTCCCGAGCAGCACCTTCTGGAAGTTCGGCTCGTTGTCGGCCTTGGAGATGGTGTTCCAGTCAGGCAGGTAGTACGGCAGCTGCACGATGGTCGTGGACCCGTCGGTCAGCGCGGTGGCGGCCAGTTTCGTGGGCTCGGCCTTCGAGACCCACGCGTCCGACGCCGCCTCCGTGTTGGCCGGCACCTGCCCCGCGGACTCGTTGAACTTCGAGTTCTCCTCGTGCGACAGCGCGAACTCGATGAACTTCCACGCGGCGTCCTTGTTCTTGGAGCTCTTGAACAGCCCGAGCCCGTCCACGGGGTTGGACACCTGCACCCGCTTGCCGGCCGAGCCGACCGGCTGCGGAATGCCCCGGAACTTCTCCGTCCCGAGCGCCTTCACATGGTCCTGGTAGGAACCCAGGTTGTGGTTCAGCATCCCGATCGTGCCGGAGTCCCACTGCGCGACCATCTTGGTGAAGTCGTTGTTCAGGTCGGCCGCGGGGGTGTTCTTCTTGAAGAGGCCGGCGTACTTCTGAAGCGCGGCGACGTTCTTGGGGTCGTTCACCGTCGTCTTGTCGCCGTTCCAGAACGACGTGATCCCGGACTGCCCGTACATCGCGTCCAGCGCCTGCGCGATGGAACCGGCGCCACCGCGGATCGTGTAGCCGAACCGGTTCTTCTTGGCGTCGGTCAGCTTCTCCGCGGCCTCGTAGAACTTCTCCCAGGTGTTCGGCTCGTCCAGGCCCGCCTTCTCGAACAGGTCGGTGCGGTAGTACAGCACGCCGTTGTTCGCGGAGGTCGGGATCGAGTACAGCGTGCCGTCGCCGCCGCCGGCGGCCTTCATGGACTCGACCATGTCCTTGTTGAGCATCCCCTTGAGGGCGGACTTGTCGAGCCGCTCGTCCAGCGGCTCCAGCGCGTTCTGCGCGGAGAACCCGGCGAGCATCGCCGCGCCGACACCGCCGACGTCCGGGAGGCCGCCACCCTGGATGGCGGTGTCGACCTTGGACTGGTACTCGGTGGAGGCGATACCGACGTACTCGACGTCGATGTCCGGGTTGGCCTTCTCGAAGTCGGCGATGATCTCCTTCCAGACATCGGTGCGGACACCGCCGTTGTTGTCCCAGAAGACGATCTTGCCCTTGCCGTCGCCCTCGGCGCCCGTGCCGCCGGCGCTGCCGTCGTCGCCACAGGCGGTCGCGGTCAGGGCGAGCACGGATCCCAGGGCCACGGCCGCGGCGGCCCGCCTGCTTCTGCTGCTTCTGCTGATCTTCATCGGTCGGCTCTCTCTTCTGGATCCAACGAGGGTGGTGAAGTGGTGGGGGTCAGTGGGTGTACGGCGCCCGGTCGTCGGCGCCCCGGAGGCGGTCGTCGACGCCGTACGACGCGGCGTCGCCGTCACTCGTCCGCGGCCGGTCCGCGGTCACGACGGCGTCCGGGTCCCGGAGGAGGCCGATGTCGCCCTCGGCGGAGGAGCCCCGGATGTGGACCCGGCCGACGGTGGTCGGCCTGGGGCTGTCGGTCATCGGGGTGTCCTGGCCGCCCGGGAAAGCGGTGTCGTAGAGGACGATCCGGTCGCCGGTCCTCTGCACCGCCGGCGCCTGCTCGCCGTGCACCTCGTGCGCGGCCTCGTCGAGGTCGTTGCCGAAGGTGGGCAGGCGGGCCGTGACGTCGCTCGCGGCGATCCGTACGGTCGCGCTCCCGTCGGAGCCGCCGTACTCGGCCGGTGTGCCGTAGACGATGGCGGTGTCGGACCGTTCCTGTCCAGTCCCCTGCAGCACGATGTTCTGCTTTGTCACGGGAAAGCGGACCTTTTCGCGAAATCCGCCCGGGAAACGCCTCACCAGCGCAGGCACGGCGGCGGGGTCCAGCCGGTAGGCGGAGAACTCCCGCGGCTCGAAAGCGGCGCTCCCTGTGTCGTGGCGGCCCGTGGTGCGCCTCGGGATCGACCCGCGCCACACGGACTCCGCGGTGGCGTCGCCCTGGTGGGAGTGCCGGAGGCCGTCGTAGCAGCTGTCGTGGATGGCCCTGGCATGGGACTCACCGGCCGCACCCAGGCCCGGTGTCGCGACCAGCCCCGCCACGGCGGCCGGCACGACACCACGCCTCGGCAAGCGCTTGCTAGGGAAGTGCGTCATTGCGGCTCCCAACAGACCTACGACAAAGGGGACTTACGCGGGTGTGATCCTGAACCGGCTGAAGGTGGCCGTGCCCGCGTGGCCCGGCCCGTCGGGCACGACGGCGAACAGACCGAGCAGGGCACCGACCCAGCGCCAGGGTGCGGCGGCGAAGACCTGCCCGGAGGGTGTGAAGCCGTCGCCGACGTCGGTGGAGAACCGGCAGCGGGCCCCGGGCCCGATGTCGATGCGCAGGCGCGCCCGCCCCTCGGGCGCGGGCCGCGCGCGGGCCGCGTCCCGTTCCGCGTCGGCGACGCCCTCGGCGAACCGGTGCACCAGCTCGGCCGTGCCGTCGGCCGCGCGCTCCAGCCCGATCCAGGAGAAGGCGTCCCCGAGCACCGCGAGACCGGCCCGCGCCCCCGGCTGCACGCTGTCCAGGCGCAGCTCCACCTCGACCGTGCAGGGCATGCCGGGCAGCCGCTGGGTGAGTACGTTCGGCAGCCTGCGCAGGTCGTGCGCGTCGGCCGAGCGGACGCAGGCGAGCTTCAGGCCGTCACCGGAGTGCTGAGGGGCCCAGCCGTCCCGGGGGTTGGCGGTCCACTGCCACTGCCGGCCGAACCGGCCGCCGGGGAAGTCGTCGTCGGTGGCGGGCGCGGCGGGCGGCTGGGGCGGCAGGTCGGGCAGCTTGTGCACGGCGACCGGCGCCCCGTCGTCCCCCATGACCGGCCAGCCGTCCGCGTCCCAGCGCATCGGCTGGAGATGGACGACCCGGCCGTAGGCGCCGCGCTGCTGGAAGTGCACGAACCAGTCCTCGCCGCCGGCCGTGCGCACCCAGCCGCCCTGGTGGGGGCCGTTGACGTCGGTGTCCTTCTGCTCCAGGACGACCTTCTCCTCGTACGGCCCGAAGAACCCGCGCGAGCGGAAGGCGCCCTGCCAGCCGGTCTCCACTCCCCCGGCCGGGGCGAGGATCCAGAACCAGCCGTCGTGCCGGTAGAGCTTGGGCCCTTCGAGGGTGAACCAGCCGGGGATGCGGTCGGCGTCCACGATCAGCGTGCCCTCGTCGAGCAGCCCGGTGGCGTCGGGGCGCATCCGGTGCCCGGTGAGCCGGTTCTTCACCCCGGAGCGCGACCTGGCCCAGGCGTGCACCAGGTAGGCCTCGCCGGTGTCGTCGTCCCACAGGGGGCAGGGGTCGATCAGGCCCTTGCCCGCCTTGACCAGGTGCGGCCGGGTCCAAGGCCCCCTGACCTCGGGGGCGTTGACCTGGAAGATGCCCTGGTCGGGGTCGCCCCAGAAGATGAAGAAGCGGTCGTCGTGGAAGCGCAGCGAGGGCGCCCAGACCCCGCAGTCGTGCCGGGGCCGCGCGAACTCCTCGGCGGGCTCCAGCCGGTCCAGGGCGTGGCCCACCAGCGTCCAGTTGACCAGGTCGCGGGAGTGCAGCAGGGGCAGGCCCGGGACGCGGCCGAAGCTGGATGCGGTGAGGTAGAAGTCGTCGCCGACGCGCAGCACGTCCGGGTCGGACCAGTCGGCGTTCAGGATCGGGTTGGTGTAGGTCACTGGGCGACCGCCTTCCGGACCAGGGCCGCCGCCTCGGCGCGCGCGAGCCGTCCGTCGGCGACGACCGTGACGACACGGCGTACGAGGGTGTCGCCGGGGGCGATCGTGACGCGTGCGGTGTGGGCGAGGGAGGAGCCGACGCCCGGGTACTCGGCGGTGCGCACGAACCAGGGGTCGTGGCGGGTGGCGTCGGTGGCGCCCGCGAGGACGAGCGTCCAGGTGCCGCCGGCCAGGGCCAGCCACTCGGCCGGCCTGCCGTGCGTCTGTTCCTCGCCCTCGGCGTCGGGGGTGAACACCTCCGGTGTCCCGGCCTCCTTGCGCGCGCGCCAGAAGAAGCCGCCGTAGGCCGCGCCGGGCCGCCCGTTGGTGGCGGGGCTGCCGATGGACAGGGCGCGGGGGGTGGTGTTGGTCAGGGCGAAGGTGAAGTCCAGCGCCCAGGCGGTCTCGCCGAGTGCGGTCGCGGCGACGGTACGGCGCTCGTGCAGCAGCTCGGCTCCCGAGGCGACCCAGCGCAGCTCCTCGACGAACCCGTCCGGGTCGCACAGCTGGAAGGCGACGTGCCGCTGGGCGCCGTGGTTGTCCAGCTCGGTCGGGCCCCGGTCGCGCACGAAGGTGCGGCCGCCCCAGAAGTTGTGCCCCTCGACGTCGGGAACGGCGACACCGACGCCGAGGTGGTGGAGGTGGTCGGCAGGGCTCAGTTCGGTGACGGCCGTGCCGGCGAGGGTGGTGACGGGGTGCAGGTAGGGGCGCGGGGAGAGCCGGCCGGGCAGCTCGGGGCGGGTGACGTAGCGGGCCACGGGGCGGCCGGCGACGCTCAGCACCGGAGTCTCGGTCATCGGTGGCTCACCTCCCGATGCGCCCAGGGGGCGCCCAGTTCGGAGTAGAGGGCGAGGGTGTCGGCGCAGGCCGCGACCAGCCCGTCGACCCCGGGCACGACCCGGCGCCGCTCGGCGGGCAGGTGCCGCCAGGCCGACTCGGGCAGCGGAGCGGGGTCGGGGGCCTGCCGGATGGCTTCGACGACCTTCATGAAGGCGCCGGTCGCCTCCGGCGGGACGAGCAGCGCGGCGCCGTCCGTGAGGTGCCGCACCAGGTTCTCCAGCAGGTCGGTGCGGCCGTACTCGAACTCCTGCGGGCCGTGGCCGGCACGCTGGAGCAGCACGCGGTCCTGCTTGTACCAGAAGGTGATCCGGCCCCGGCTGCCGTGCACCAGGACGTACGGCTCGCCGGGCCGCTCGGCGCACAGGGTCGCGGCGACGGCGACCGGGGGGCCGGCGGTGGTGGTGACGCGGACGCAGGAGGTGTCGTCGGCCTCGATGGCGTTGGCGTGCCACAGCTCGGTCTCGACCCCGGTGACGTCCTCGGCGCGTACGCTCCCGGCCAGTGCGAGGGCGGTGGCGACGGCGTGCGCGAGGGGGTTGGTGAGCGCCCCGTCGATCACGTCGGTCCCGTCCAGGCGCCGCCGCCCGGCCCAGGGCGCCCGCCGGAAGTAGGCCTCGTCGCGTGCCCAGGCGCCCGCGCCGCCGATCCCGACGACCTCGCCGATCGCCCCCTCGGCGACCAGCTCGCGGATCGCGGGCACGGCGTGCGAGCCGAGCGACTGGAACCCGATCTGGCAGGCGACCCCCGCCGCCGCGACCCCGTCGGCCATCCGCCGGAACTCGGCGTACGACGGTGCCGGCGGCTTCTCCAGGAGCAGGTGCACGCCCCGGCGGGCGGCCGTCAGCGCGAGGTCGGTGTGCGTGGGGATGGGCGTGCAGACGACGGCGGCCTGTGCTCCGGTGGCGTCGAGCAGGCTTGAGAAGTCGGCGGACTGGGCGGGCGGTTCGCCGCCGAACTCCTGCGCGGTGAGCGGGTTCAGCTCGCAGATCCCGACCAGCCGGACGAGCCCCTCCGCCTGGAGCCGCTTGATGTTCTCGACGTGCCAGCGGCCGTGACCGCGGGCTCCCGCCAGCACGATGGGGACGCTCATGGGGTCCTCCCGGCGCCCGTGCCCGCGAGGGCCGGCGGCACGATCGGCCGGTGCTCGCTCATCCCTTGACCGCCCCCGCGCTGAAGCCGGTGATCAGCCACTTCTGGATGAAGGCGAAGACCAGCACGACCGGCACGGCCGCGATGATGCCGCCCGCCGCCAGTGCCCCGAGGTCCACGCTGTCGGCGCTCATCAGGGTGTTCAGGCCGACCGGGATGGTCTGCTTGTCGGGGTTGTTGAGGAACATCAGGGCGAACAGGAAGTGGTTCCAGGAGTGCACGAAGGCGAAGGAGCCGACGGCGATCAGACCGGGCCGCAGCAGCGGCAGGACGATGATCCGGAAGGACGTGAACCGGTTGCAGCCGTCCACCCAGGCCGCCTCCTCCAGGGAGTACGGCACGTTCTTGATGAAGTTGCTGATGAGGATCATCGACAGCGGCAGCTGGAACACCGTCTCGGCGATGATGACGCTGCTCAGCGAGTTGATCATCTGCAGCTCGGCGAAGATCTCGAACAGCGGCACCAGCAGCAGCGCGCCCGGCACGAACTGGGAGCACAGCAGGGCCAGCATGAACGCCCGCTTGACCTTGAAGTCGAACCGGGCGAGGGCGTATCCGCCGGCCAGCGCGACGACCGTCGTCATCACCAGCGTGGCGAGGCCGACGAGCAGGCTGTTCTGGAAGTACGTACCGAAACTCCGCTCGTTCCAGACCTTCTCGAAGTGCTCGCCGGTGACCGGCCAGGGCACGAGCGAGGTGGAGCCGGAGGGGCGCAGCGCGAACAGCAGGATCCAGTAGAAGGGGATGAGGGTGAAGACGAGGTAGACCGACAGCGGCAGGTAGATGTGCCAGCGCGGGACCTCGTCCCAGGTGCGCTCTTTGGTGCGCGGGGCGGCGGGCGGGCGCTGCTGCCCCACGACCACCCGGGTCTCGGGGATGGCCTCCTTGACCGTCACTTGTCCGTACCTCCGAACTTGCTCAGCCGCAGATAGACGATCGAGCAGAAGAGCAGGATCACGAACGCCACCGTCGTCAGGGCGGACGCGTAGCCGAAGTCGTGCGACTCGACACTGGTGTTGGCGATGTACAGCGGCAGGGTCGTGGTCTCCCCCGCCGGGCCGCCGCCGGTCAGCGTGTACAGCAGGTCGACGTTGTTGAACTCCCACACCGCGCGCAGCAGCGTGGACAGGATGATCGCGTCCTTCAGGTGGGGCAGTGTGATGTGCCAGAACTGCTTGATACGGCCGGCCCCGTCGACCTCGGCCGCCTCGTACAGGTCCTTGGAGACGGACTGGAGGTCGGCGAGGATGAGGATCGCGAAGAAGGGCACGCCGCGCCACAGGTCGGCGACGATCGCCGCCGGGAACACGGTGGAGGTGTCCGACAGCCAGCTGGTGCCGTACGACCCGATGCCCACGTCGGCGAGGTAACGGGTGATGCCGGTCTGGGAGTTGTAGAGCAGCACCCAGATCGCGGAGGTCAGCACACCGGAGACGGCCCAGGGCGAGAAGACCAGCGCCCGGCCCAGCGCCCGCCCCGCGAAGGTCTGGTTGACGATGAGGGCGAGCGCGAGCCCGAACAGCAGCTGGAGTCCGACCTCGACGAACACCCACTTGGCGCTGAAGGTCAGGGTCGACCAGAACTGCGGGTCGTCCGTGAAGATCCGGACGAAGTTGTCGAAGCCGGCGTACCCGTTCCGCCAGGGCTTGGTGGGGTTGTACTCCTGAAGGCTGTAGTAGAAGACGCTGATGACGGGGTACGCGATGAAGCCCAGCATCAGCAGGGCCGCCGGTGCGATCAGCAGGTAGGGGAGTCTGCGTGGTGTGGCGGAGGCACGGCGCCGCCTCGGTGGCGCGGGCGGTTTCGCCACGGCTGCGGCTTGGGCCATGACTGTTCTCCGTTCGTGTGCGTATGAAGCGCTTGCCGATAGCTGTTCGAAATATCGACCAAGAAGAGGGGGGTGGGGTGGGGTGTCTCAGCCCGCGTACGGGTCCCGGACCTCGCCGGGCCGCGCGAGGAACTCGAAGTCGCAGCCGGTGTCCGCCTGGGTGATCTGCTGGTCGTAGAGGAACCCGTAGCCCCGTTCGTAACGGGCGGGCGGAGGCGTCCAGTCGGCGCGCCGCTGCCGCAACTCCTCGTCGGAGACGTGCAGATGAAGGGAGCGGGCCTGCACGTCCAGGGTGATCAGATCCCCGGACCTGACCAGCGCGAGCGGCCCGCCGACGTACGACTCGGGCGCCACGTGCAGCACGCACGTGCCGTAACTGGTGCCGCTCATCCGGGCGTCGGAGATCCGCACCATGTCCCGCACCCCCTGCTTGAGCAGATGGTCGGGGATGGGCAGCATCCCGTACTCCGGCATACCGGGACCGCCCTTGGGGCCCGCGTTGCGCAGCACCAGCACGCTCTCGGCGGTGATGCCCAGGCCGGGATCGTTGATGGTGCGCTGCATGGTCCTGTAGTCGTCGAAGACGACGGCGGGCCCGGTGTGCTTGAGAAGGTGCGGCTCGGCGGCGATGTGCTTGATGACGGCACCGTCGGGACACAGGTTGCCCCGCAGCACGGCGACACCGCCCTCACTCGCGACGGGATCGTCACGGACCCGGATCACGTCGTCGTTGTGCACCTGGGCCCCGGCGATCTGCTCGCGGAGGGTGTCGTACGAGACCGTCGGCCGGTCCAGATGCAGCAGATCGGGTATGCGCGACAGGAACCCGGGCAGCCCGCCGGCGAAGTGGAAGTCCTCCATGAGGTACTTCTGTCCGCCGGGCCGCACATTGGCCAGCACCGGCACGGTCCGCGCGATCCGGTCGAAGTCGTCCAGCGTCAGCCGCACCCCGGCCCGCCCGGCCATGGCGATCAGATGGATCACGGCGTTGGTGGAGCCACCGAGCCCCAGAACGGTCGTGACGGCGTCCTCGAAGGCCTCACGCGTGAGGATCCGCGACAGCCGCCGGTCCTTCACCACCAGCTCCACGGCGACCATCCCGGCCTTGGCGGCCATCCGGTCGTGCCCGGAGTCGACGGCGGGAATGCTGGACGCACCGGGCACGGTCACCCCGAGGGCCTCGGCAGCCGCGGTGAGCGTCGAGGCGGTCCCCATGGTCATGCAGTGCCCCGGGGACCGGGCGAGCCCGTTCTCCAGCTCCCCCATCTCGCAGTCGCCGATGAGCCCGGCGCGCTTGTCGTCCCAGTATTTCCACATGTCCGTGCCGGACCCGAGCACCTCGTTGCGCCAGTGCCCCGGAAGCATGGGCCCGGCCGGCACGAACACGGCCGGAAGGTCCGCGGAAGCGGCCCCCATGAGCAGAGCGGGCGTGGACTTGTCACAACCGCCCATCAGCACGGCGCCGTCCACCGGATAGGACCGCAGCAGTTCCTCGGTCTCCATGGCGAGCATGTTCCGGTACAGCATGGGCGTGGGCTTCTGGAACGTCTCGCTCAGCGTCGAGACGGGGAACTCCAGCGGGAACCCGCCGGCCTGCCACACCCCCCGCTTCACGGCCTGCGCGCGATCGCGCAGATGTACGTGGCAGGGATTGATGTCGGACCAGGTGTTGAGGATCGCGATGACCGGCTTGCCGAGATGCTCCTCGGGCAGATACCCGAGCTGCCGGGTCCGCGCCCGGTGCGAGAAGGACCTCAGCCCGTCGGTCCCGTACCACTGATGGCTGCGCAGCTCCTCCGGCCGCCTCATATGGACCACCCCGCGACGATGGCGGCCACCTCGGCCCGCTCGCCCTCGGACAGCAGCCGGCTGGGCGCGCGCACCTCACGGCGGCACAGGCCGAGCGAGGCGAGCGCCTCCTTCACCACGGTGACGTTGTTGGCTGAGCCGTTGGCGGCCCGCAGCTCCTCGAACCGGCGGATCTGCTCCCACACCTTCATCGCGGCCGTGTAGTCCCCGGCCCGCAGCGCGTCGAGCATGTTCAGCGAGACGGCGGGCGCGACGTTCACCAGTCCGGAGGTGAACCCGGTGGCACCGGCGGAGAAATAGCAGGGCGCGTACGGCTCGGCGAGCCCTGCCACCCACACGAACCGGTCCAGCCCGGCGTCCCGCGCGAACCCGGCGAACCGAGCGGCGTCCGGCACGGCGTACTTCACACCGATGACGTTGGGACAGACATCGGCGAGCTCGGCGAGCCTCGCGCCCTCCAGCTGCGCGTTGCGGATGTACGGCACGACACCCAGCTCGGGCACGGCCTCGGCGATGGAGCGGTGGTAGTCGACCCAGCCGTTCTGCGACACGTACGGATGGACGGGCTGGTGCACCATGACCATCGCCGCGCCGGCCTCGCGGGCGTGCCGGGCGGAGGCGACCGCGGTGGGCACGTCGTGCCCCACACCCACGAGCACCACGGCCCGGTCGCCCACCTCCTGCACGGTCAGCTCGGTGACGAGCCGCCGCTCCTCGGGCGTGAGGGCGTAGAACTCACCGGTGTTGCCGTTGGGGGTCAGGGTCCGGATGCCACCGTCCAGCAGCCGACGCAACAGAGCCCGGTAGGCGTCCTGCTCCACCGCCCCGTCCTCGGCGAACGGGGTGACCGGAATGGCCACCACGTCCGCCAGGGCCGCCCGCTGGGCCTCGAACGTCGTTGTCATGCCTGACCGTCCTCTCCCTGGGCCTCGCCGGCCGATTCCGGGAAGGCCCGTAGCACGAACGACGCGATGTGATCGTGCAGCGCACGAGCGGCGCCGTCGGCGTCGCCCTCCAGCGCGAGACGCAGGATCTCCCGGTGCTCACCGGCCTCCCGCTCCCACGAGGGGGACGCGGCCCAGGCGACCGTGGACACCAGCGCGGCCTGGTCACGCACCTCGTCGAGCATCCGGCCGAGCAGCGGGTTGCCGCAGGGCAGATACAGCGCCCGGTGGAACTCCCGGTTGGCCAGGGAACGTTCGGCCGTGTCATCGGCGGCGCCCGCACGCGACAGCGCCTCCCGCGCGGCATCCAGCGAGGCCCCTCGCCGCACCGCGCGCCGCAGCGCCTCGGGCTCGAGCAGCAGTCTCACGTCGTAGACCTCGCGCGCCATGTCCGCGTCGACCATGCGCACCGTGACGCCCTTGTACTGGCTCATCACGACCAGCCCGGTCCCGGCCAGCGTCTTCAGCGCCTCCCGCACGGGGGTCTTCGACACCCCGAACTGCGCGGCGAGCTCGGTCTCGACCAGTGCCTGTCCAGGCGTCAACTGACCAGTGAGAATACGGCGTTTGATCTCCTCCAGCACGAACTGCGTGCGCGAGGGGATCGGCGTGGGCACAGAGGTCATGCGCGCCTCTCGGATCTGACGTATCGCGTCTCATATATGACGTACGAAGTACGACGCGATGAAGCTAGAAGCGCACCGAGGTTTCGTCAATGCTTCCGACGAAAGAAGTTCGACGGGGGCACCGCCGTGGGCGACCGCGGGCCCGCCCGTGGCCGGTCGCGCAGTTCCCCGCGACGCCCAAAAGCGGGAGCGACCCAGCCGGGTAGCCGGCCGCCTACGGCGGGAGAGGGACGGCACGGGTGGGCGAGGAAGCCGCAAGCCGCGTACGGCGGGAAGGGGACGGGACGGGGGGTTGTCCGCCCGCAGCGGCCGGCGGAAACCCGGTTGAACCAATCGGAGGAACCAGATCGCCGGACCGAGGACGGACAACCCCCCGGCCCGGCCCCGGCCCACCCACCGAACCCGGCGCGCTACCGCAACCGACCACCCGACCCGCGCAGGCCGCCGCAGGCATCCGGTCGCCTACGACCGCCGCCAGCCCGGGTCCCGCCCGCTCAGTCCCACGGCGCGGTCGAGGAGCGGCGCGTCCTCTCCCACGGGGACGACCGGCCCGAAGAACCCCGGGCTCCCCCGCAGGAACTCGTACGCCGCCGCCAAGGCAGCCGCATCCGGCTCGTACGCCTGCCCGGTGGCCCGCGCGAGATCCCAGCCGTGGATCACCAGCTCGTCCACGGCGACGACCACCGCCACCGGCCCCGGCAGGTCCACACCCCCCGCCCGGGTCATGCCGTCCCACGCCGCAGGTTCCCGCCACGCCGCGGCCAGCTCGTCCAGCGCCCGGGGCAGCTCCTCCCGCCACCCGTCCCCGATGTCCGGCACGACGGACGCCGGAGGCGTGTCGGTCGTGGCCCCCAGCTCCTTGCGCGCGGCATCGCGAAAGGCGACGGACAGCCCGTGCAGATGCCCGAGCAGGTTCCGCACGGCGTACTCGGGACACGGCGTCGCGTCGGACCACTGCTCGTCCCGCACCCCGTCCACCAGCCGCGCGACGACCCGCGCCTGCGCTCCGAGGTCGAGGCCGGGGCCCGTCGCCCCTCCCCCGGGCTCCTCCATCCGCTCTCGCCGGTCCCGCTGATCCCACTGCTCTCGCTGCTCCGAATAAGCGTCCATACGAAGAGGACCCTCAGAACCCCCGGAACTCATCGCCCCACGAATAAGGCGCCTGCCCGATCCCCCCACCCCCACCTCACCCGCAGGATCAGCGGACATGACCAGCACCGTCCACGTCCTGCGCCACCCCCAGGCGCGACTCCTCCTCACCGCGACCCTGATCTCCGGCTTCGGTACGTCGGCCCTCTGGCTGGCATCCGGCATCTGGGTCAAGGACCTCACCGGCTCGAACGGCCTCGCCGCGCTCTGCCTGCTCGCGATGTGGGCCCCCGGCCTCGCCGGCCCGGCCCTCGGCACGCTCGCCGACCGCGTCCCCCGCAAGCCGCTGCTGATCGCCACGAACCTGCTCCTGGGCGCGCTCCTGACGACCCTGACCGGCATCGACAGCCCCGCCGACCTGTGGCTCCTCCTCACACTGCTCGTCCTCTACGGCACCGCCGGCGTGGTCACCGACGCGGCGGAGTCGGCCCTGGTGGCCGGCTCCCTCCCGCCGGCCCTCCTGGGCGACTTCAACGGCCTGCGCATGACGGCGAACGAGGGCATGAAACTCCTGGCGCCCCTGGCGGGAGCGGCGCTGTACAGCACGCACGGCGGCCCCGCGGTCGCCGTACTGGACTCGGCGACATGCCTCGCGGCGGCCGCGCTCCACACCCGCCTGAACCCCCGCACGGCCGACCCGACCGCGACCCCGCCGCCAACCCCGACCCCGACCTCGACCCCGGCCCCGCGCACCCCCTGGCGGGCCCAGATCGCGGAGGGCACCCGCCACCTGCGCCGCCACGCGCTACTCCACGTCCTCGTCCGCACCGCGGGCCTGACCATGCTGATCGCGGGCGTCAACGGCGCCCTGACCTACGCGGTCGTGGAGAACCTCCACCACGCCCCCGCCTACGCGGGCACCCTCGCGGCAGCCCAGGGCGCCGGCACGGTCGCGCTCGGCCTGTTCTCCGGCCGGGCCCTGCGCCGCCTGGGCGCCCGCCGCTTCGCCGCAGCCGGCGTCGCCCTCACCGCGGCGGCGATCGCCCTGCGCGCGATCCCGTCGGACCCGGCCGCGCTGGCGTGCGCCGCAGCGACGGGGGTGGGCCTGCCCTGCCCTCTCGTCGCCGCCTTCACCACGGTCCAGCGCGAGACCCCGGACGCGCTCCTCGGCCGCGTCTCGGCCACCGCGAGCACGCTCATGTTCGCCCCCAACGTGGTGGGCCTCGCCGCGGGAGCGGCCCTGGTCGAGCTGCTCCCCCTCGGCCCGCTCCTGATCGCCCTGGGAGTGACCCTCCTGGCGGCCCTCGCTCACAGCCCCCTGATCGCGCGCCGCACGGCGTCGAGGTCCCCGTCGGACGCCAATCCGACGTGATACAGGCGCACTTCGCCCGCCCCGAGGGCCCGCGCGTGCGCGATGTCGTCCGCGAGGGTGCCGGGCCGTCCGCCCATCCCGGACACGACGGTGAAGTTGGCCGCGACGACGGCGCCCTCCACCCCCTGCGCGGCGAACGGCCTGAGCAGCCCGGCCCCGCCGGTGCAGGGCACGACGACACCGTCCGCGCACGCCAGCACATGCGCCGGGTCCACGCCGGCGTTCGCCCCGCACCGGTAGGACACGGGATCGGCGTGCAGCAGCACCTGGAACCCCTCGGGCGCGGCCTCCCGCACCGCGGCGACGGCGTCCTCCTGAAGCCGCCGGGCGACCGAGTCGCGCCACGCGCGCGTCCCGGCGGCCTCAGCCTCGCCGAGCAGCTTCTCGATCCCGGGCCAGCCCCCGTCGGAGGGGGCGCCCCGCCACACCGGATCCAGGGCCTCCCGCACCCGCGCCGCGAGGGCGTCCGGGTCGAGCCCGTGACCGGCGTACCCCTCGCGGCAGTCGGCGCAGAAGCACAGCGACATGAGGTACTGCCCGGCGTCGCCGAGTCCGACCCCGCCGGTCTTGTCGTGGGCGTGCAGATGCGCGAGCCCGTACCAGCCGAGCGACTCCAGCTCCGTGCCGGCGGCCCCCGGCCGTACCGCGGCCTCGGCGGCCAGGTCGACGAGGTACGCGCGGGTGGCGGGCTGCGCGATGCAGGGGGCCCACGGGTAGCGGTCGCCGTAGGCGTTCACCACGGACGTCCCCGGATGCTCGGCCCCCAGGCGGGAGTTGTGCGCCAGCACCACCCAGCTGTGCACCTCGAGGCCCGCGTCGGCGAGTGCGGCGCACGCCTCGCCGAAGGCGTCACCGGGAGCCCACGCCCCGGCGGGGTACGGCCGCAGTTCGCGCCCCGTCCACCGCTCGTCGGCCGGGTACAGCACGGCGGCGTGCTCGGCGGTCACCACGCGGTGCCGCGGATGGCGGGGGGTCAGCGCCCGGGTCGAGTGATAGGCGGAGGCGAGTGTCACCTGCGGCACCCCGAGTCCGGCGATCCACTCGCCCGCCGCCGGGTCCCCGTTGACGTCCCAGGGGTAGACGAACGCCGACGCCTTCACGCGCCCTCCTCCTTCACCAGCTCGTAGCCGCGCTCGATCAGTTCGGCGAGCCGCTCCACATGCTCCTCGGCCGGTTCGTGCAGCGGCGGCCGCACCTCACCCACGTCCAGTCCCCGCAGCCGTACCCCCGCCTTGACGAGCGAGACGGCGTATCCGCGTCCCTGCGCGCGGAGTTCGACGAACGGCCGGAAGAACCCGTCCAGCAGCCGCCGTACGACGGCCTCGTCGCCGGCCTCCAGGCCGCGGTGGAATGCCTGGGCGATCTCGGGCGCGAAGCAGAAGACGGCGGAGGAGTACAGCGGGACCCCGATGGCCCGGTAGGCGAGCTGGGTCTGCTCGGCGGTCGGCAGCCCGTTGAAGTACAGGAAGTCCCCCGGCACCTCGGTGCGCACGGCGCTGACGATCCGCTGCATCAGGTCGAGGTCCCCGAGCCCGTCCTTGAGCCCGACGACCCCTTCGGTACGGGCGAGTTCGACGACGGTCTCCGGTGTGAACACGGCGTTGTCCCGCTGGTAGACGATCACCGGCAGCGGCGTGGCGCCCGCGAGGTCCCGGTAGTGCCGCAGCAGCCCTTCCTGCCCGGCGACGACGAGGTAGGGCGGCATGGCGAGCAGCCCGTCGGCGCCGGCGTCGGCGGCGAGGCGGGCGTAGCGCACGGCGAGCGCGGTGCCGTACCCGGCGCCGGCGACGACGGGCACCCGTCCGGCCGTCTCCTCCACGGCGGCGCGGACGCACGCCTGGTACTCCTCGGGCGTGAGCGCGTGGAACTCCCCGGTGCCGCAGCAGGCGAAGACGGCCGCGGCCCCGGCCTCGATGCCGCGCCGCACGTGCGCGCGGTAGACGTCGAGGGCGACGGCGCCGTCGGGGCCGTAGGCGGTGACGGGGAAGAACAGCGGCCCGCTGGGGATGCCGAGTCGAGCGGCGAGGTCGTCAGGCGTCACGGGCTCTCCCTAGAACGGGGCGGTGATGAGGGCGCGCACGCTCGTGCGTGCAGGTTTCTGATCGAAGTTTATGTTTATGAACGACACCTCCGCCACCCTTGACGAGAAGCGGCGATGATCCCTACGTTGTCCACGCATGTGAATGCCGTACGTCCATACGACCGTCGACTCAGGGAGATCCGCGGATGCCCGCTCCCCGCACCGTCCTGCTCACCGGCGCCGCCGGCGGACTCGGCACCCTGATGCGGGGCCTGCTTCCCGAGTACGGCTACGACCTGCGCCTGCTGGACCTGCGCCCCGTCGAGGGCGAGCCGGACGCGATCGTCGCGGACCTCGCCGACCAGGACGCCGTGCGGGAGGCCGTACGGGGTGTCGATGCGATCATCCACCTCGCGGGGATCTCGCTGGAAGCCCCCTTCGAGAAGATCCTCAAGGCGAACATCGAGGGCACCTACCACCTGTACGAGGCCGCCCGCGAGGAGGGCGTCGGCCGGATCGTCTTCGCCTCCTCCAACCACGCCGTCGGATTCACCCCCCGCCCCCAGGGCGAGGCACCCCTCGATCCGGGCGCGCTGATCCCGGTCGAGACCCCGCACCGCCCGGACACCTTCTACGGGCTGTCCAAGGCGTTCGGCGAGGACCTGGCACAGTTCTACTGGGACAAGCACGGGCTGGAGACGGTCTCGGTCCGCATCGGCTCCTGCTTCCCCGAGCCGACCAGCGTGCGGATGCTCTCGGTGTGGATGAGCCCCGCCGACGGCGCCCGCCTCTTCCACGCGGCCCTCACCGCCGAGAACGTCGGCCACACCGTCGTCCACGGCTCCTCCGCCAACACCCGCCTGTGGTGGGACCTCACCAGCGCCCGGGCCCTCGGCTACGAGCCCCAGGACGACTCCGAGCCCTTCGCGGAGAAGCTCATCGCCGAACAGGGCGACCTGGACCCGGCGAACGAGGCCCACGCGTACCTGGGCGGCCACTTCGTGAGCGCCCCGCCGATCTGGCCGTACTAGAACGGGCACAGAACGGATCGTCCTCGCCTCCGAACGGGCCCGCCGGCAAGGCGCTCGAAGGGGCGCGGGGAGCTGCGCGACCAGCCACGGACGACCTGCGGACGGTACCGGACAGCACCACCGCCCGGGGGCCCGAACGGTCACACCCGGGCAGAATCAAACCCGCAACAGACCTGGTCACCCCCACCCACCCGCTGTAGAACTTCCCCCATGGCCCACACACGGGCCCGAACGGGCAAGGCAGGCGAGGTGACGACATGACCAGAACCGCCGGGGAGCGCCAGCGCGAGATCCTGCGCGCGGCCCGCACCACCGGCTCCGTCGACGTCAACACCCTCGCGGGCACGCTGGGCGTCGCCAAGGAGACGGTCCGCCGCGACCTGCGCACCCTGGAGGCCCACGGCCTCCTCCGCCGCACCCACGGCGGCGCCTACCCGGTGGAGAGCGCGGGCTTCGAGACCACGCTCGCCTTCCGCGCCACCAGCCACGTCCCCGAGAAGCGCCGTGTCGCGGCCGCCGCGGCCGAGCTGCTCGGCGACGCGGAGACCGTCTTCGTCGACGAGGGCTTCACCCCGCAGCTCATCGCCGAGGCCCTGCCGAAGGACCGGCCGCTGACGGTGGTCACGGCGTCCCTGCCGGTCGCGGGCGCGCTCGCCGCGGCCGGGAACGTCTCCGTGCTGCTGCTCGGCGGGCGGGTGCGCTCCGGCACGCTCGCCACCGTCGACCACTGGACGACGAAGATGCTGGCCGGTTTCGTCCTCGACCTCGCCTACATCGGCGCCAACGGCATCTCCCGTGAACACGGTCTCACCACCCCCGACCCGGCGGTCGGCGAGGTCAAGGCGCAGGCGGTACGGGCCGCGCGGCGCACCGTGTTCGTCGGGGCCCACACCAAGTTCGGCGCGGTCAGCTTCTGCCGGTTCGCGGAGATCGGCGCGCTGGAGGCGATCGTGACGAGCACGCTGCTGCCGCCCGCCGAGGCGCATGGCTACTCGCTGCTCGGCCCGCAGGTCATCCGCGTGTGAGAGGCGAACCCGCCACCGTCTGAGGAACGAACTTCCCCCTCCAGGGCACCCCCATGCCCACCGACGCCCCTTATCTCCCCATAAGTCCAGGAGCGATTGATGCGAACCCCGAGCCGACGACGGCCCCCGCGAGCCATGTTCGCCACGGCCGCCGCAGGGACGCTGCTCGCCCCGCTGCTCTCCGGCTGCTGGGCCGGAGCGGGCGGGTCGGGTTCCGGCGGTGACGCCATCAGCGTGCTGATGGTGAACAACCCGCAGATGGTGGAGCTGCAGAAGCTCACCGCGGCCCACTTCACCAAGGAGACCGGCATCAAGGTGAACTTCACCGTGCTGCCCGAGAACGACGTCCGCGACAAGATCAGCCAGGACTTCGCCAACCAGGCCGGCCAGTACGACGTGGCGACGCTCTCCAACTACGAGATCCCGATCTACGCCCGCAACGGCTGGCTCAAGGAGATGGATCCCTACGTCGCGAAGGACACGGCGTACGACGAGCAGGACGTCCTGAAGCCGATGCGCCAGTCCCTCACCGGCGACGACGGCAAGCTGTACGGCCAGCCCTTCTACGGCGAGTCGTCGTTCCTGATGTACCGCAAGGACGTGTTCGCGGAGCGGGGCCTGACCATGCCCGAGCGTCCCACCTGGCGGCAGGTGGCCGACCTCGCCGCGCGCGTCGACGGCGCCGAGCCCGGCATGAAGGGCATCTGCCTGCGCGGACTGCCCGGCTGGGGCGAGGTCATGGCACCGCTCACCACGGTCGTGAACACCTTCGGCGGCACCTGGTTCGACAAGGACTGGAAGGCCCGCCTCGACTCCCCGGAGTGGAAGGAGGCCACACGCTTCTACGTCGGCCTCGTCCGCGAGCACGGCGAGTCCGGCGCCGCCCAGTCCGGGTTCGCGGAGTGCCTGAACAACATGACCCAGGGCAAGGTCGCCATGTGGTACGACGCCACGTCCGCGGCCGGTCTGCTGGAGGCGGCCGGCTCCCCCGTCAGCGGCAAGGTCGGCTACGCCCCCGCCCCCGTCGAGCGCACGCGGTCCTCCGGCTGGCTCTACACCTGGGCCTGGGGCATCCAGGGCGCCTCCCGCAACCCCGACAAGGCGTGGCGGTTCGTGTCCTGGGCGTCGAGCAAGGAGTACGAGCAGCTGGTCGGCGACGAGATCGGCTGGTCGAACGTCCCCGCGGGCAAGCGCGCCTCGACGTACGAGAACCCCGCCTACCGCGCGCGGGCCGCCGCCTTCCAGGAGATGACCCGGCGGGCCATCGAGGGCGCCCGCCCCGACGACCCGGGCGTGCAGCCGCGCCCCGCGCCCGGCATCCAGTTCGTCGGCATCCCCGAGTTCACCGACCTCGGCACCAAGGTCTCCCAGGAGATCAGCGCGGCCATCGCCGGACGCCAGTCCGTGGACGCGGCCCTGCGCAGAGCGCAGGCGCTCGCCGAGAAGATCTCCGAGGAGTACGAGGGACGATGACCGCGACCACGACGGCCCCCGCGGCCCCCACCGCCGTACGCACGACGGGCACCCGGAAGGCCCGCCTCCACGCCTGGGCGACCCGTGCCCCGCTGCTGCCCGCCCTGGTCTTCATGATCGTGGTCACCCAACTGCCCTTCGTGGCCACGCTGGTGATCTCGTTCTTCGACTGGAACGCCCTCTACCCCGACGCCCGCCGCTTCACCGGCCTCGCCAACTACACGGAAGTCCTCAGCGACCCGGACCTGCGCCGCTCGGTGTGGACGACGGTGCTGCTCACCGCGGCCGTGGTGGTGGCGAGCCTGGTCCTCGGCCTGGTCCTGGCGCTGCTCCTCGACCGCCGCTTCCGGGGCCGGGGCGTGGTCCGCACCCTGCTGATCGCGCCGTTCCTGGTGGTGCCCGTGGCGGCGGCGCTGCTGTGGAAGCACGTCCTCTACAACCCCGAATACGGCCTGCTCAACGGCCTGTTGCAGTACGTCGGCGGTCCGCAGCCGGACTGGGTGTCGAACACCCCGCTGCTCGCGGTGGAGGCCGCTCTGGTGTGGCAGTGGACGCCGTTCATGATGCTGATCCTGCTGGCGGGCCTGCAGAGCCGCGACCAGCAGCAGATCGAGGCCGCCCGGGTGGACGGCGCGAGCGACTGGCAGATCTTCCGCCACCTCACGCTTCCGCATCTGCGCCGCTACCTCGAACTGGGCGCCCTGCTCGGCTCGATCCACATCGTCCAGAACTTCGACGCGGTCTTCACCATCACATCCGGCGGCCTCGGCACGGCGAACCTGCCCTACACCGTCTACCAGAGCTTCTACCAGGCCCACGAGAACGGCCTCGCCTCGGCCGCGGGCGTCCTGGTGGTCATCGGCTCGCTCGTCATCGCGACCCTCGCGCTGCGCGTGGTGTCGTCCCTGTTCCGTGAGGAGGTGTCCCGGGCATGAGCGTCCTGCGCAGAAACGGGCTGGGCCTGGTGGCCTGGCTGGCCGGTGTCGTGTTCTTCCTGCCCATCGCCTGGATGGCGCTGACGTCCCTGCACTCGGAGCAGGACGCGGCGGCCAACCCGCCGTCCTTCACCGCGGCGCTGACCCTGGACGGCTACCGGGAGTTCTTCGGCGCGGACGGCGGCGCGAGCCCCTGGCCGGCGCTGATCAACTCGACGGTGGCGTCGGTGACGTCGACGCTGCTCGTGCTGCTGCTGGCGCTCCCCGCGGCGTACGCGCTGTCGATCCGCCCGGTGAAGAAGTGGACGGACGTCCTGTTCTTCTTCCTGTCGACGAAGATGCTGCCGGTGGTGGCGGGCCTGCTGCCGGTCTACCTGTTCGCGAAGAACACGCACACGCTCGACAACATCTGGCTGCTCGTCGTCCTGTACACCTCGATGAACCTGCCGATCGCGGTGTGGATGATGCAGTCCTTCCTCTCCGAGGTGCCGGTCGCCGTGATCGAGGCGGCGCGGGTGGACGGCGCGCCCCTGCCGACGATCCTCGCGCGCGTGGTCGCCCCGATCGCCCTGCCCGGCATCGCCGCGACGGCGCTGATCTGCTTCATCTTCAGCTGGAACGAGCTGCTGTTCGCGCGGGTGCTCACGGGGGTCGTGGCCGGGACGGCCCCCGTGTTCCTGACCGGCTTCATCACCAGCCAGGGCCTGTTCCTGGCGAAGGTGTGCGCCGCGTCGCTCGTCGTCTCCCTGCCGGTGCTCGCCGCGGGGTTCGCCGCCCAGGACAAGCTGGTCCAGGGCCTGTCGTTGGGAGCCGTGAAATGAAGGCCGCCGTCATCGAGTCCGTGGGCCGGGCCGTCGTCCAGGAGATCCCGGACCCGGCACCGGGGGCGCGCGAGGTCGTCGTCGAGGTCGCCGCGTGCGGGCTGTGCGGCACGGATCTGCACATCCTCAAGGGAGAGTTCGCGCCCAGGCTGCCGATCGTTCCGGGGCACGAGTTCGCGGGCGAGGTCGTCGCCGTCGGCACACAGGTCACGGAGCTGTCGCCCGGTGACCGGGTGGCGGTCGACCCGTCGCTGTACTGCCACGAGTGCCGCTACTGCCGTACGGGCCGCAACAACCTCTGTGAGCGCTGGGCCGCGATCGGCGTGACCACGGCGGGCGGCGCGGCCCGGTACGCGTCGGCCCCGGTGGCCAACTGCGTGAAGCTGCCCGACCACGTCCGCACCGAGGACGCGGCACTGGTGGAGCCCCTGTCGTGCGCGGTACGCGGCTACGACGTGCTGCGCTCCCGTCTCGGCGCGCACGTGCTGATCTACGGCTCCGGGACGATGGGCCTGATGATGCTGGAGCTGGCCAAGCGGACGGGCGCGGCGAGCGTGGACGTGGTGGATGTCAACCCGGCCCGCCTGGACACGGCCCGCCGGCTGGGCGTCTCGGCGTCCGCCGCGCACGCCGACGAGCTGGACCGGCCCCAGGGCTGGGACCTGGTGATCGACGCGACCGGCAACCCGGCCGCCATCCAGGACGGCCTGGACCGCGTCGCCAAGGCCGGCACCTTCCTCCAGTTCGGCGTCGCCGACTACGCGACCCGCGTGACGATCGACCCGTACCGCGTCTACAACCAGGAGATCACCATCACCGGCTCGATGGCCGTCCTGCACAGCTTCGAACGTGCGGCGGAACTCTTCGCGGGCGGGGTCCTCGACCCCGACGTCTTCATCAGCGACCGCATCCCCCTGGACCACTACCCACAGGCCCTGGACCAGTTCGCGGCGGGCCTGGGCCGAAAGATCGTGGTAGTGCCGTAACGAAGCCGCGCCCGCGTTCCTCCTTCCCATCCCGGGGCTCCGCCCCCCTCCCCCCACTCCTGGAACGCCGGAGGGGCCGGCTCACCGCCCGGCGTCCCGGGCCGGGACGGGGGCTGGGGGGTGGCGGTTCCGGCGGGGCGGAGATCCGGGTGGACGCCGCGTGGACGCCGAACGGCGGAAGGTAAGGGAACGGCAAAACCCTCTCGCTCGTTCATGAGGCATGACAGCTATGACCCCCGGCTCGAACATCCCGCTCACCGCCACCCGTGTGGCGGTGGACGTCAGCGCCCCCGTGCGGCTGGACGTCTCGGGCCTGCTGCTCACCGCCGACGGCAAGGTGCGCTCCGACGACGACTTCATCTTCTACAACCAGCCCACCGGCCCCGGGGTGACCTACCGCTCCGGCGGTGGCACCGCGCCCGACGCGATCACGGTCGACACGACCGCCGTACCCCCCGGCATCGAGAAGATCGTCGTCACCGCGAGCCCGGACGCGGCCGGCCAGACCTTCCAGGGCATCGAGCCGACGGCGACGATCCGCAACGCCGACGACAACAGCGTCCTGGCCACCTTCACGCCCCCGCAGCTCGGCGCCGAGACCGCGCTGGTGATCGTGGAGATCTATCTGCGCGGCGGCGTCTGGAAGGCCCGCGCGGTCGGCCAGGGCTACGCCGACGGCCTGGCGGGCATCGCCACCGACTTCGGCGTGACGGTGGAGGAACCCGCCGCCCAGCCCGCGGCCCCGGCCCCCGCCCAGCCCGTCACCCCGCCGGCCCCTCCCGCCCCGCCGGCCCCGTCGCTGAGCACACCCCCCGCTGCCCCGCCGGCCCCTCCCGCCCCGCCCGCGGCCCCGCCCGCCACCGGCAAGATCAACCTCGACAAGGGCCGGGTGAGCCTCCAGAAGAACCAGACCGTGTCCCTGGTCAAGGGCGGCCGCCCGCTGCTCTCCCAGGTCAAGATGGGCCTCGGCTGGGAACCGGCGTACCGCGGCAAGGACATCGACCTGGACGCGTCCGTCATCGCGTACGGCCCGCAGCGCAACCACATCGACAGCTGCTACTTCGGCAAGCTGACCATCGTGGGCGGCGCGATCCGCCACTCCGGCGACAACCTCACCGGCGAGGGCGGCGGCGACGACGAGGTCATCACCGTCGACCTCGGCCGTCTCCCCCAGGAGGTCACCGGCCTGGTCTTCACGGTGAACTCCTTCTCCGGCCAGAAGTTCACCGAGGTCGCCAAGGCCTACTGCCGTCTCATGGACGCGGCGTCCGGCGAGGAACTCGTCCGCTTCGACCTCACCAGCGCAGAACCGCAGACGGGCGTGCTGATGGCCAAATTGATTCGCCAGTTCTCCGGCGAATGGGAGATGACCGCGATGGGCGATTTCGTGAAGGCCCGCACGGTCCGCAACATGGTCAAGCCGGCGGCCCAGGCACTCTGATCGCGCAGGGCGCCCCCCCAGGGGGCGCCCGCCGCGCTCGCGCGTTTCCGGGGCCGCGGCCCTCTCCGTCGACAGGCACACATATCGGCCGGCCGCGGCGAGTACGTCCAGCGTCACGGCGTCACGGCGTCACGGTGTCACGGCCCCGCCCCGCCACTGCGGAAGCCGTTTCCGCTCCCACTGGTGGGAATTGTCCACGCTCGGCCACCTGGTGTCGTCCACCGTCTTCACGAAGTACGTCTTCACGAAGTACGCCATGTCGAATTCCCCCGAATTCTTGTGTCGTTCACCGAGGGAGACGCAGCGGCGGCGGCATCGGCTGCATATATGCCGGGCCGGGATCAAAAAGGGCCGGATTTCGGCGGCGCCTCCCGAGTTCTCACTCTAGGAGGGCGGCCACGGCACGAGCGAGTCAATAAACGACGGTCAGTTCCCGTGTGCGGAACGCGCCTTGAAGGCGGCCTTCCGCGCCTCCTTGGCGACCTTCTTGTCGGGGTGCAGCCGCCCCATCGCCTCCAGCACGTCGGCGGTCGCCGGATGGTCGACCCGCCAGGCGGCCGCGAAGAACCCGCTGTGCTGCTCGGCGAGACCCTCCACGAGCGCCTGGAGTTCCTCGGAGTTCCCCTCGGCGGCGAGCTGCGCGGCGACCGTGTCGACGGTCAGCCAGAACACCATCGCCTCGGACGGCGGCGGCACGTCCGCCGCCCCGTGCTCGGTCAGCCACACCCGGGCGAGCCCGCCCAGCTCGGGGTCGTCCAGCACCTCGCGCAGCGCGGGCTCCGCCTCGGGGCCGACGAGGGACAGCGCCTGCTGGCAGCGCAGCCGGCGCAGCGGCCCGCCGGCGTCGGTGCCCCGGGCGGCGGCGAGCAGTTCCCGGGCCGCGTCCAGGGCCGCGCGCCGGGCCAGCCACTGCTCGGTCTCGGCCTGGGCCGCGCGCGGCCCGAAGGCGGCGGTGCCGTCCAGCAGGGCGTCCGCGCCCTTGTCGGCGAGCTCGCCGACGGCCGGAGCGGCGTATCCGGCCTCCAGCAGCCGGGCGCGCATCCCGTACAGGCCGAGCGGGGTCAGCCGGACCATGCCGTAGCGGGAGACGTCGGTGTCGTCGACGGGTTCCACGGGCGCTGCCGGGTCGTCGGCGTCGGCCATCAGCGCCTCGTCGACCGGCCGGTACTCCACGAGCCCGGCCGGCTCCAGGATCCGGAACTGGTCGTCGAGGCGCATCATCGCCTCGGAGACCTGTTCCAGGACGTCGTTCGTCGGCTCGCCCATGTCGCCGGGGACGATCGCGGAGGCGGCCAGCGCGGGCAGCGGCACGGGCGCCTCGCCTGGGCCGTCCTCGCTGACGGTGAGCAGATACAGGTTGGCGAGGACTCCGTCGAGGAAGTCGGCCTCGGCCTGCGGGTCCCAGTCGAGCCGGGAGAAGTCGACGGTGCCGCCCTCGTCGAGGGCGTCGACCAGCTCGTCCAGGTCGGGCACGCTCGCGTCGGCGAGCAGCGTCTCCAGGGCGTCCTGCCACACGCCGAGGACGTCGAGCGGGGAGCCGGAGGTGAGCAGGGCGAGGTCCGCGCCGGCGGTGACGGTGCCGGCCTCCTCGTCGACGACCTCGACGAGCCCGGTGTCGACGGCGACCCGCCAGGCCTCGCTCGCCAGCGCAGCGGCGTCGTCGCCGGTCAGTGCGAGTGCCTCGGCGGCCGCGGGGAGTTGTTCGTCGACGAGGCCGCCGCCCGCGTCGACGCGGGTGCCGGGGCCGGCCCAGCGGGCGAGCCGGGCCGCCCGGGACAGCACCGGCGTGGACAGCGCGGCGCGCGCCAGCTCCGCTTCGGACGCAAGCCGCACCGGCGGCAGGGGGGAGCTGTCTGACATGGGCCTGTTTCTCCTAGGGCGCCTGGACGGCCGTATCGCACGTAACAACGGCTGGGAACGGGGATCAGCCTAGACGGATTTCCACCCATGCCGCCCGGTTCATCTCACGGTCGTATTCCGTACATGGCCGAAACCTTGACAAGTGGCCGCTACAGGCAGGAAATTGACGCGCGTAGAAATGGGGGGAACACCTGTACACCGGGACGCTACGCGCGTCACGGTCCAGCCATCGACCCACCCTCGTCCCGGCGCTTCACAAAAACGTCCCCGGAGGGATCCCTTGCCGAGCAAGTCTTCCGCGCGCCTCGCCGCGCTCACCGTCGCCGCCGTGTGCTCCGCGGCGTCCACGGTCGTGCTGACCTCGCCCGCTCACGCCGACGCCGTCCGCGTCCACGACGTCCAGGGCACCACCCGTATATCCCCGTACGCGGGCAAGCAGGTCACGGACGTGACCGGAATCGTCACCGGTGTGCGGACCTACGGCTCCTCGAAGGGCTTCTGGATCCAGGACCCGCAGGCCGACGCCGACCCGGCCACCAGCGAGGGCGTGTTCGTCTTCACCAGCTCCACGCCGAAGGGCGTGGCCGTCGGTGACGCGGTCAAGGTCTCCGGCACGGTCTCCGAGTTCGTGCCGGGCGGCACCTCCTCCGGCAACCAGTCGCTGACCGAGATCACCCGCGCGACCTTCACGGTGCTCTCCAGCGGCAACCCCGTCCCGGCCGCCGTGGCGCTGGACGCCGACGCCGTGCCGGACGCCTACGCCCCGGAGGGCGACCCGGCCGCGAACGGCTCGGTCAACGCGCTGCCGCTCAGGCCGTCGGCGTACGCGCTGGACCTGTACGAGTCCCTGGAGGGCATGAACGTCCAGGTCGCCGACACCCGGGTGGTCGGCGCCACCGACCCCTACACCGAGCTGTGGGTGACGGTGAAGCCGGAGGAGAACGACAACCGCCGCGGCGGCACGGTCTACGGCTCCTACGCCTCCCAGAACGGCGGCCGGATCATGGTCCAGTCGCTCGGCAGGACCGCCGACTTCCCCGTCGCGAACGTCGGCGACACCCTGGCCGGCACCACCGCGGGCCCGCTGGACTACAACCAGTTCGGCGGCTACACCCTCGTGGCCAACCAGCTCGGCACGCTGGAGAGCGCCGGTCTGGAGCGGGAGACCACGCGGAAGCAGCGCCGGGGCGAGCTGGCGGTGGCGACGTACAACGTCGAGAACCTCGACCCGTCCGACGACACCTTCGCCGCGCACGCGTCCGCGATCGTGAACAACCTGCAGTCGCCCGACATCGTGTCCCTGGAGGAGATCCAGGACAACAACGGCGCGGTGAAGGACGGCACGGTCGCCGCCGACCGGACGGTGAGGAAGCTGATCGACGCGATCGCGGCGGCGGGCGGCCCGGTGTACGACTGGCGCTCGATCGACCCGGTCGACCTCGCCGACGGCGGCGAGCCGGGCGGCAACATCCGCCAGGTGTTCCTGTTCAACCCCGAGCGGGTGTCCTTCACCGACCGCGCGGGCGGCGACGCCACGACCGCCGTAGGCGTCACCGAGGAGCGCGGGAAGGCGGCGCTGACCGTCTCCCCCGGCCGGATCGACCCGGCGAACGCGGCCTGGAACAACAGCCGCAAGCCGCTGGCCGGCGAGTTCGTCTTCCGTGGCCGCACGGTCGTCGTGGTCGCCAACCACTTCAACTCCAAGGGCGGCGACCAGGGCTTCACCTCGCAGTACCAGCCGCCGGCCCGCAGCTCGGAGACCCAGCGCCACGCCCAGGCGACGGCCGTGAACGCCTTCGTCAAGGACGTCCTCGCCGTGCAGAAGAACGCGAACGTCGTCGTCCTCGGTGACATCAACGACTTCGAGTTCTCCGGCACCGCGAAGATCCTCGAGGGCGACGGCGAGCTGTGGTCGGCGATCAAGTCGCTGCCGCGCAGCGAGCGTTACTCGTACGTCTACCAGGGCAACAGCCAGGTCCTCGACCAGATCCTGATCAGCCCCGGCATCCGCCGCGGCTGTGACTTCGAGTACGACAGCGTGCACGTCAACTCGGAGTTCAACGACCAGATCAGCGACCACGACCCGCAGGTCCTGCGTTTCCACCCGTAAGCCGCGCGGGTCACCGCCCGAGGTGACCGATGAAGCTCCACTTAGCCCTATCTCGTAGGAGATTTAAGTGGAGCTTCATCGACCGGGCGCCGACACTTCCCTCATGACGCACGCGAACCCTCCCTTCGGCCGCGCCCTGTGCGCGATGATCACGCCCTTCACCGCGTCCGGCGCGCTGGACCTCGACGGCGCGCAGCGGCTAGCCGACCGGCTGGCCGCGGAGGGCTGCGACGGGCTCGTGCTGTCCGGGACGACCGGCGAGTCGCCGACCACGTCGGACGCCGAGAAGGCCGCGCTGATCCGTGCGGTGCGGGAAGCGGTGGGCGACCGGGCGTCCCTGGTCGCGGGCGTGGGCACCTTCGACACCCGGCACACGGTCGAACTCGCCCTGCAGGCCGAGAAGTCGGGCGCCGACGGCCTGCTGGTGGTCTCGCCGTACTACAGCAAGCCGCCGCAGGACGCCCTGGAGGCCCACTTCCGCGAGATCGCGGACGCCTCCGGTCTGCCGGTCCTCCTCTACGACATCCCCGGCCGCACGGGCACCCGCATCGAGCCGGACACCCTGATCCGACTGGCCGGACACCCGCGCATCGTCGGCGTGAAGGACTGCTCCTACGACTTCCTGGCGGCGCAGAAGGTGTTCTCCCGGACCGGCCTGGCGTACTACGCGGGCTGCGAGGAGCACAACCTCGCCCTGTACGCGGTGGGCGGCGCGGGATACATCAGCACGGTCGCCAATGTGGTCCCCCGTCATCTGCGGTCGGTGATCGACGCGTTCGAGGCGGGTGACACCGCGCGGGCGGCCCGGCTCCAGCAACAGGCCACCGAGCTCATCGAGCTGATGATGGCGGCGGGCCTGCCCGGCACCGTCACCGCCAAGTCCCTCCTGAACGGCCTCGGCCTGCCCGCCGGCCCGGTACGCGCCCCGCTGCGCCCGGCCGGCGCCACGGCGGCCGCCGAGCTGCTCACGGCGTACGAGCGCCTCACGGCCTCCTGACCGCCCGGCGCCAGGCCCCCGCCGGCGTGCCGGCGCCTGCCCGCGCGGGCCGCGTGAACCCTTGGGCCGGCTTCGGGGAACAGCGGGGTGACATGCTCACCAAGACCCTGTTCCCTGGAGGCCCCGTGACCGGACCGCCCTTCGCGGACGGCGACCTCGTCGCCCAGTCCCTGGAGGAGCCGGAGCTGTTCGCCCGGCTCTACGACCGGTACGCGCCGGACATCCACCGCTACGCGGCACGCCGCCTGGGCGCCGGCGCGGCCGACGACATCACCGCCGAGACGTTCCTCGTCGCCTTCCGCAGCCGCACCCGCTACGACACCGGCCGCGGCAACGCCCGGCCCTGGCTGTACGGCATCGCCGCCCACCTCATCGGCAAGCAGCGCCGCTCCGAGGTGCGGGCCCTCAGGGCCCTCGCCCGCACCGGCCACGACCCGGTCGCCGAGTCCTGGTCGGAGCGGGCCGACGAGCGGCTCGCCGCCGGCACCGCGCAGGCCCCGCTGGCCGGTGCCCTGGCCGCGCTGTCGGCCGGTGACCGGCATGTGCTGCTCCTGGTCGCCTGGGCCGACCTGACCTATCCGGAGGTCGCCGAGGCGCTCGGCATCCCCGTCGGAACGGTCCGCTCCCGGCTCAACCGGGCCCGCCGCAAGGTGCGCGCCGCCCTGGGCGCCGACCCCGCATTCACGCTCGACCCCACGGAGGTGGTCTGACATGGACGAGATGACGGCGGTCCGCGGCCTGCGCTCCGACGCGCCCGAGGCCCGGCGCCCCGACCTGGTCGCCGGACGCGAGCGGCTGCTGCGGGAGGCGGCCCGGGGCTCGCGCGGGCGCAGGCTGCGCACGGACTGGCGGCTCGCGGCCCTCGGGGCGGCGGCCGCGATCACGGCGGCCGCGCTGGTCGGCACCCAGGTCGTCCGCGACGGCTCCGGGGAGACCCGGCCGGGGTCGTCGTACACGGTCGAGATCGGCAGCGCGAGAACCCTGCTGAACCGGGCCGCGGACACGATCGCCGCCGGCCCCGCGGTCACCGCGCGCGACGGTCAGTGGATCTACGAGAAGACGGTCGAGTCGAACGCGACGGACGACGTGACCGGCCCGCAGACCGAGGAGGGCTGGAAGAAGTACGCCGACCCGGCCCTCGAGCGCGGCAAGGCGGGCGACGACCACTCCCCCAGGGAGCAGTACGCCTTCCTGACCGGCCTGCCGGACGACCCGCGGCAGGTCAGGGCGAAGGCCCGGGCGTTCTACGACGCCACCGACCCGACCGAGAGCCGCGTCCAGCACGAGTACCGCGCGCTCGGTGTCGTCCTCAGCCGCTCCTACCCGTACGACCCCGAGGGCCTGGCCAAGGTCTACCGGGCGCTGGCCACCGTCCCCGGGGTCCGGGCCGCCGAGGTCACGGACGCCCTGGGCCGTGACGCGATCGCCCTCTACCTGAAGGCCAAGGACCCCTCCGCGGGCCGCCAGGAGATCCTGCTGGACCCGGTGACGTACCTCTACCGCGGCTTCAGGTACGTGGCCGGCAGCGGCGAGGAGGGCTTCGGGAAGGGGGACGTGATCCTCAGCGGGGTGCGGGAGGAGGTGGCCGTCGTGGACCGCGAGGGACAGCGGCCCTGAGGGCTGCCCGGCAGGTGAGACGGGCGATGGCCGGTTCGCCCGGGCGGGGTGCGTCACGTTAGGTTGCCCTCATGACCGACACGACTGCTCCTCGCACCACCGGCGCCGTTGCCGCCGGCCTCGCCACGATCGCCGCCGACGGCACCGTCCTCGACACCTGGTTCCCCGCGCCCGAGCTGGCCGCCGAGCCCGGCCCGGCGGGCACCGAGCGGCTGGACGCCGAGCGCACCGCCGAGCTGCTCGGCGAGCACGGTGTGGCCGCCCTCGGCGCGGACGCGGTGCGCGGTGTCGAGGTCGTCGCGGTGCGTACGGTCATCTCCTCGCTGGACGACAAGCCGCTGGACACGCACGACGCCTACCTGCGGCTGCACCTGCTCTCGCACCGCCTGGTGAAGCCGAACGGGCAGAACCTGGACGGCATCTTCGGTCTGCTGGCCAATGTCGCCTGGACCTCGCTCGGCCCGGTCGCCGTGGACACGCTGGAGACGGTCCGCCTGGCCGCCCGGGCCCGCGGTCTGCACCTCGGGGTCTTCGGCGTGGACAAGTTCCCGCGGATGACCGACTACGTCGCCCCGGCGGGCGTCCGCATCGCCGACGCCGACCGGGTGCGGCTCGGCGCGCACCTGGCCTCCGGCACCACGGTCATGCACGAGGGCTTCGTCAACTTCAACGCCGGCACCCTCGGCACCTCCATGGTCGAGGGCCGTATCTCCCAGGGCGTCGTCGTCGGCGACGGCTCGGACATCGGCGGCGGCGCCTCCACGATGGGCACGCTGTCCGGCGGCGGCAAGGAGCGCGTGGCGATCGGCGAGCGCTCCCTGGTCGGGGCCGAGGCCGGTGTCGGCATCGCCCTCGGCAACGACTGCGTGGTCGAGGCGGGCCTCTACCTCACCGCCGGCACCAAGGTCACCCTCCCCGACGGCCAGATCGTCAAGGCCCGTGAGCTCTCCGGCGCCGACAACATCCTCTTCCGCCGCAACTCCGTCACCGGCGCCGTCCAGGCGGTCCCGAACAACGCGGAGTGGGGCGGCCTGAACGAGATCCTGCACAGCCACAACTGACCGTGCGACGAACGGGCGGCCGCATCGTGCGCGGCCGCCCGCTCAAGGGGTCCTGACGTGTTCCGTCAGTTCTTGTGGATCACGATCGAGCCGCCGGCGAGGGCGGTCGTCGGGTCGGCGTCGGGCGCGGCGCCGGTCTGGTTGTCGTAGACGAGGGTGTCGTCGGCGGTCCGCCAGATCCTGATCCGGAACGTGTCGGGCGTGCTGTCGGCGGCGCTGAGCATGAACGAGTAGCCGGAGGCGCCGTTCACCGTGCCGGTGCCCTTGTAGATGGCCTTGGCACCGGCGACGACCAGCCACTGGTAGTCGGCGGAGTGGAAGTTGAGGCTACCGGCCTTGAACTGGAACTCCGTGCTGCCGGTGGGAACGCTCGCGCCGTTCTTGTACTTCGACACGAAGCCGAAGTTGGCGCGGCCGGTGGCGCTCGGGTCGGCGGGGTAGGCGCCGGCCGGTGAGTTGATCCAGCCGCCGCCGGTGACGAACCCGCCGTTGGGGTCGTACACGACGACGAACCCGCAGTGCTGGGTGTCGGTGCCGCCGTCGTCGTCCGTGACCGTGACGGCGATGTCGTAGATGCCGGCGCCCGTGTACTGGTGGGTGCTGCCGGCCGGGGAGCTCACGCCCGGCACCTCGGTGGTGGTGCCGTCGCCCCAGGCCACCGACAGGGTGTGGGTGTCGAGGGTGCCGGGGTCGGTGAACGTGCCGGCGAAGGAGACGTCCGTGCCGACCGCGTGCGGGTCGACCGGGCAGCTGGTCAGGGTGAGGTCGGGGGCGACGTTCTTGACCGTCACGGTCGTGGAGTCGCCGTCCGTGAGGCCGTTGTCGTCGGTGACGGTGAGCGTCACGGCGTCGGCGCCGTCGTCGAGGCCGTTGTACGTGGCCACGGCCGCGCCCGGGTTCGTCAGCGTGCCGATGCCGGCGTCCGCGCCGCTCCAGGCGTACGAGACGACGGTGCCGTCGGGGTCGTGGCTGCCGGAGCCGTCGAGCGTGACCGAGGAGCCTTCGTCGACGGTCTTGTCCGGCCCGGCGTCGGCGACCGGCGGCAGGCAGGTGACCGTGACGACGACCTTCGGGAAGGTCACCGCCGCGTTCTGGTCGTCGTGGTAGACGACGGACTTGTTCACGTCCAGCGGTCCGCAGGGCGCGCCGCGGTGCTTGACCTGGTAGGCGATCTCCAGGTCCTCGTCGCCGAGTTCGGCCCGGGACCAGGTGAACCCGTCGGCGGTGACGCCGCCCACGGCCGACCCGGCGAGGTTCGCGGTGACGCTTCCGGGCACCAGCTCCCAGGGCGCGTCGAGCGTGACGGCGATGGAGGGGTGGGTGGCGCCGGGCACCACGACCGCCTCGACGATCTGCTTGAGCAGGGTGTCGAGGCTGCCGAAGTCACCGGCCGAGAAGGTGTTGTCGGAGCCGGGGCCGCTGGCGATGACCTCCAGGGTGGCCTGCTGGATGCCGCCGCCGACGCCCACGGCGAAGACGGTGGCCTTGGCCTGCAGGGCGCTCGCCGCTGCGGCGGTGTTGCCGCTGGTCGCCTCGCCGTCGGTGATGACGATGACCAGCTGGTTGCGGCCGGGGTCGTCGGGCCCCATGACGTTGTTCGCCTCGTTCAGTCCGCAGGCGATGCAGGTGCCGGTGTTCTGCTTGGGGTTGGTGTCGATGGCGTTCAGGACGGCGTCCTTGTCGCCGCTGAGCGCGCTGACGGGCGGCAGCACGCCGTCGGCGAAGCCGACGACGCCGACCCGGCCGCCGTTGGTGAACAGCCCGTGCGCGGCGACTCCGTTGACCACGCTCTTGGCGAAGTCCTTCAGCTGACCCCACTCGGTGTTGTCGATGCTGCCGGACTCGTCGAGGACGAGCACCAGGTCGGTCGGGGTCGACTGGGTGCTGGACTCACCGTCGAGTCTGAGCTTCACGGTCGAGACGCCGTACCGGTTCACCGTCGTCGGGTTCGCCGAGGCGTCGGGTACGGGTGCGGCCGAGGCCCGGGGCGCGAGGGCCACCAGACCGGCCAGGGCCAGCGCCAGGATCACGAGCCCGGCCAGCAGCGCCCGTACGGATCCGGGCATGGGCATGCGCGTACGCGTCGTCAACGCGTGCATTGATTCCCCCCTAGGAATCCCCCGGCGGGTGGGGCACACCGTCGTGCCCGGCACTCCGCCTTGTCCGCACGGAGCGTCCCGACCCGACAGCACCGCGTCAAGGTCTTCAGCGGACCGAACACCTGTGTGCGTGATGTGCGCCCGCTGTGTGCCCCTCGTGCACGCCTTTTGTGCACCCCGTGCACGCCCCGTGTGTGCGCATACGAAAGCCCCGCCGGTGCTCGCGCGTCCGGCGGGGCTTTCGCAGGGCTGTCAGACGTTGAACCCGAGCGCCCGAAGCTGCTCGCGACCGTCGTCCGTGATCTTGTCCGGACCCCACGGCGGCATCCAGACCCAGTTGATGCGCAGCTCGCTGACCAGCCCGTCCGTGGCGGACTTGGCCTGGTCCTCGATGACGTCGGTCAGCGGGCAGGCCGCCGAGGTCAGGGTCATGTCGATCGTCGCGATGTTCGCGTCGTCGATGTGGATGCCGTAGATCAGGCCGAGGTTGACGACGTCGATGCCCAGCTCGGGGTCGACGACGTCGTACAGCGCCTCGCGGATCTCGTCCTCGGAGGCCGGCTTCATCTCAACGGTCTCGCTCATGCCGTCTTCCTTTCCGCGTCGGCTCCGCCCAGGGCCTGGGCCGTCGCGTCCTTCCATGCCATCCAGCTGAGGAGGGCGCACTTGACCCGGGCCGGGTACTTGGAGACACCGGCGAACGCGACCGCGTCCTCCAGCACCTCCTCCATCGCGTCGTCGGGCTCGATCTTCCCCTTGGACTGCATCAGCTCCAGGAAGGTCTCCTGGATCTTCTGCGCGTCGGAGAGGTCCTTGCCGACCAGCAGTTCGTTCAGCACGGAGGCCGAGGCCTGGCTGATCGAGCAGCCCTGGCCCTCGTACGAGACGTCCTCGACCGTGGTGCCGGCGTACTTCACGCGGAGCGTGATCTCGTCACCGCACGTCGGGTTCACATGGTGCACCTCGGCGTCGCCGTCCCTCAGACCACGCCCGTGCGGGTTCTTGTAGTGGTCCAGGATGACGTCCTGGTACATCGAGTCCAGCTTCATGCGATCGCTCGCCAACCCCTCAGCCGAAGAAGTTCCGTACGTGCTCCAGCCCCTCGACCAGTGCGTCGATCTCGGCCGGCGTGGAGTACAGATAGAACGACGCCCGCGTGGTCGCAGGAATTCCGTAGCGCAGGCACACGGGACGCGCGCAGTGGTGGCCGACGCGGACCGCGATGCCCTGCTCGTCGAGGACCTGGCCCACGTCGTGCGGGTGGATGTCGCCGAGCGTGAAGGAGATCGCGGCGCCCCGGTCCTCGGCCGTGGACGGGCCGATGATCCGCAGGTCGGGGACCTCGGCCAGACGCTTCACCGCGTACTCGGTGAGGGCGTGCTCATGGGCGAGGATCTTGTCCATGCCGATCGAGTTGAGGTAGTCGATCGCCGCGCCGAGACCGACCGCCTGGGCGATCGGCGGGGTGCCCGCCTCGAACTTGTGCGGTGCGGGGGCGTACGTCGACGAGTGCATCGACACGGTCTCGATCATCTCGCCGCCGCCCAGGAACGGAGGCAGGTCCTCCAGCAGCTCCTGGCGGCCCCACAGCACGCCGATACCCGTGGGCGCGCACATCTTGTGGCCGGTGAAGGCCACGAAGTCGGCCTGGAGGGCCTGTACGTCCAGCGGCATGTGCGGCGCGGCCTGGGAGGCGTCGACGCAGACCAGCGCGCCGACCTCCTGGGCGCGGCGCACGATCGCCTCGACCGGGTTGAACGTGCCCAGGATGTTGGAGACCAGCACGAAAGACACGATCTTCGTCTTCTCGGTGATGATCTCGTCGATGTTGGACAGGTCGAGACGGCCGTCGTCGGTGAGGCCGAACCACTTCAGCTTCGCGCCCGTGCGCTGCGCGAGCAGCTGCCACGGCACGATGTTGGAGTGGTGCTCCATCTCCGTGATGACGATCTCGGTGTCCGAGTCCACCCGGTAGGGCTCGTCGGCCCAGCCGAGCATGTTGGCGACGAGGTTGAGCGACTCCGAGGCGTTCTTGGTGAAGATCACCTCGTCGCGCGACGGCGCGTTGATGAACTCGGCGACCTTGTCGCGCGCGCCTTCGTACAGCGCCGTGGCCTCCTCGGCGAGCACATGCACACCGCGGTGGACGTTGGCGTTGTAGCGCTCGTAGTACTCGCTCAGGGCGTCCAGCACCTGGCGCGGCTTCTGCGAGGTCGCCGCGTTGTCCAGGTACACGAGCTTCCGCCCGTCGTGGACCTGACGGTCCAGGATGGGGAAGTCCTTGCGGATCGCCTCGCCAAGAAGACTGGACTCAGTGAGGAGGCCCGGCAGCTGTGTCACTCGGATGCGCCACCCTTCGTGTATGCCTCGTAGCCCTCGGCCTCGAGCTTGTCGGCGAGCTCCGGGCCACCGGACTCGACGATCTTGCCGCCCGCGAAGACGTGGACGTGGTCGGGCTTGATGTAGCGCAGGATGCGCGTGTAGTGCGTGATCAGCAGGGTGCCGACCTCACCGCTCTCACGGACGCGGTTGACGCCCTCGGAGACGATGCGCAGCGCGTCGACGTCGAGGCCGGAGTCGGTCTCGTCGAGGATCGCGATCTTCGGCTTGAGCAGCTCCAGCTGAAGGATCTCGTGGCGCTTCTTCTCACCGCCGGAGAAGCCCTCGTTGACGTTGCGCTCGGCGAAGGAGGGGTCCATGTTGAGGCGCTGCATGGCCTCCTTGACCTCCTTCACCCAGGTGCGCAGCTTGGGGGCCTCGCCGCGGATCGCGGTGGCGGAGGTGCGCAGGAAGTTGGAGACCGAGACGCCGGGGACCTCGACCGGGTACTGCATGGCCAGGAAGACACCCGCGCGGGCGCGCTCGTCGACGGACATCTCCAGGACGTCCTCGCCGTCGAGCGTGACGCTGCCGCCGGTGACGGTGTACTTCGGGTGACCCGCGAGGGAGTAGGCGAGGGTCGACTTGCCGGAGCCGTTGGGGCCCATGATGGCGTGCGTCTCGCCCTGCTTCACGGTCAGGTCGACGCCCTTGAGGATCTCCTTCGTGGCGTTGTCGGCCTCGACGGTGACGCGCAGGTCTCGGATTTCAAGCGTTGCCATGGGTGCCTCAGGACTCCTGGTTGAGGGAGACGAGCACGTCGTCCCCTTCGATCTTTACGGGGTATACGGGGACGGGGCGCGTCGCGGGAAGGCCGGACGGCTTGCCGGTGCGGAGGTCGAACGCGGAGCCGTGCAGCCAGCACTCGATCTGGCAGTCCTCCACCTCGCCCTCGGAGAGGGAGACGTTCGCGTGGCTGCAGATGTCGTGGATCGCGAAGACCTCGCCCTCGGTGTGCACGAGGGACACCGGCGTGCCGTCGAGTTCCACCCGCTTCGGGGTGTCCTCCTCCAGCTCGCTCAGCGCACAGGCGCGTACGAAGGTCATGCGACCGACGCCTCCAGCTCCTCCGCGATCTTGGCGAGCAGTCGCTCCTCGATGTCGGCGACACCGATCTGCTGGACCAGCTCGGCGAAGAAGCCGCGGACGACGAGGCGGCGGGCCTCGTACTCCGGGATGCCGCGGGCCATCAGGTAGAAGAGCTGCTCGTCGTCGAAGCGGCCGGTGGCGGAGGCGTGGCCGGCGCCGGCGATCTCGCCGGTCTCGATCTCCAGGTTCGGCACCGAGTCGACGCGGGCGCCGTCGGTGAGCACCAGGTTGCGGTTCATCTCGTAGGTGTCGGTGCCCTCGGCCGCGGCCTCGATGAGCACGTCACCGATCCACACCGCGTGCGCCTGCTCGCCCTGCAGCGCGCCCTTGTAGACGACGTTGGACTTGCAGTGCGGCACGTTGTGCGTGACCAGCAGGCGGTGCTCCTGGTGCTGGCCGGCGTCGGTGAAGTACAGGCCGAACAGCTCGGCCTCGCCGCCGGTGCCGGCGTAGGTCACGCGCGGGTGCAGCCGCACGACGTCACCGCCGAAGGTGACGACGACCGACTTGAAGGAGGCGTCGCGGCCGATCAGCGCGTTGTGCTGGGCCACGTGGACGGACTTGTCGTCCCAGTCCTGGACGGAGACGACGGTCAGCTTGGCGCCGTCGCCGAGGATGTAGTCGACGTTGGCGGCGAGCACGGCGTCACCGGTGTGGTCGATGACGACGACGGCCTCGGCGAACGCGCCCAGCTCGACGACCTGGTGGCCGAAGCGGGTGCCGCCCTCGCCGTGCACCGCGATGCGGATCGGCTCGGTGAGGACGGTCTCCTTCGGCACGGTCACGACCGAGGCCTTCTCGAAGGCGGAGTACGCCTGCGCGGCGACGCGGTCCACCGGGGTGCCGGCCTTGCCGAGCCGGGCGTCGTCGCGGCCGACGGTCTCGACGGTGACGCCCTCGGGGGCCTGCACGTCGACCTTCACGCCGTCGCCGGTCGCGGTGGCGGTGCCGTCGTGCAGCCCGCGCAGCCGCTCCAGCGGGGTGAAGCGCCACTCCTCCTCACGGCCGTGCGGGACCGGGAAGTCCGCCACGTCGAAGGACGGCGGCGCGCTCATGCGCGAGACGACGGTCGACTCCGCGGCGACCGCGATCGAGCCGGCGGTGGTGGAGCCCACCGGGATGTTCTGAGCCTCAGCCATGGCTGTCGTAATGCTCGCTTTCCGTTGCGTAAGGGACTGATGGGGTTCGCGGAGCGGCGGTTAGCCGACCGCGCCCTCCATCTGGAGCTCGATCAGCCGGTTGAGCTCGAGCGCGTACTCCATGGGCAGCTCCTTGGCGATCGGCTCGACGAAGCCGCGCACGATCATCGCCATCGCCTCGTCCTCGGACAGGCCGCGGCTCATCAGGTAGAAGAGCTGGTCCTCGGAGACCTTGGAGACGGTCGCCTCGTGGCCCATGGACACGTCGTCCTCACGGACGTCGACGTAGGGGTAGGTGTCGGACCGGGAGATGGTGTCGACGAGCAGCGCGTCGCAGAGCACGTTCGACTTCGAGCCCGGGGCGCCCTCGCCGATCTCGATCAGACCGCGGTAGGAGGTGCGGCCGCCGCCGCGCGCCACCGACTTGGAGACGATGTTGGACGACGTGTTGGGCGCCATGTGGACCATCTTGGCGCCGGCGTCCTGGTGCTGGCCCTCGCCGGCGAAGGCGATGGACAGGGTCTCGCCCTTGGCGTGCTCGCCCATCAGGTAGACGGCCGGGTACTTCATCGTCACCTTGGAGCCGATGTTGCCGTCGATCCACTCCATGGTCGCGCCCTCGTAGGCGACGGCGCGCTTGGTGACCAGGTTGTAGACGTTGTTCGACCAGTTCTGGATGGTCGTGTAGCGGCAGCGGGCGTTCTTCTTGACGATGATCTCGACGACGGCGGAGTGCAGCGAGTCCGACTTGTAGATCGGGGCCGTACAACCCTCGACGTAGTGCACGTAGGCACCCTCGTCGACGATGATCAGGGTCCGCTCGAACTGGCCCATGTTCTCCGTGTTGATGCGGAAGTAGGCCTGGAGCGGGATCTCGACGTGCACGCCCTTCGGCACGTAGATGAAGGAGCCGCCGGACCACACGGCGGTGTTCAGCGCGGCGAACTTGTTGTCACCGGCCGGGATGACGGTGCCGAAGTACTCCTTGAAGAGCTCCGGGTGCTCCTTCAGCGCGGTGTCGGTGTCCAGGAAGATGACGCCCTGCTCCTCCAGGTCCTCGCGGATCTGGTGGTAGACGACCTCGGACTCGTACTGGGCGGCGACACCGGCGACGAGGCGCTGCTTCTCCGCCTCGGGGATGCCGAGCTTGTCGTACGTGTTCTTGATGTCCTCGGGCAGGTCCTCCCAGGACTCCGCCTGCTTCTCCGTGGAACGCACGAAGTACTTGATGTTGTCGAAGTCGATGCCCGAGAGGTCCGAGCCCCAGTTCGGCATGGGCTTCTTCTCGAAGAGCTTCAGACCCTTGAGGCGCAGCTTGGTCATCCACTCCGGCTCGGACTTCTTGCCCGAGATGTCGCGGACGACCGCCTCGCTCAGGCCGCGCTTCGCTGCGGCACCGGCCTCGTCGGAGTCGGCCCAGCCGTATTCGTACTTGCCCAGGCCCTCGAGCTCAGGGTGGGCAGTCTCCGTGGGGAGAGTCATGCGGGGTTCCTCCCGGCCGTGCTTGCAGGTGCGTCAGTGGAAATCTTGGGGATGAACGTCGTGCACACGCCGTCGCCGTGGGCGATGGTCGCGAGCCGCTGGACGTGGGTCCCGAGCAGCTCGGCGAAGAACTCGGTCTCCGCCTCGCACAGCTGGGGGAACTGCTCCGCGACATGGGCCACCGGGCAGTGGTGCTGGCAGAGCTGCTCGCCGAGCTGCCGGCCTGGGGCGCTGCGCGCCGTAGCAGCGTACCCGTCGGCCGACAGGGCCTTGGCCAGGGCTTCGGCACGCCGTTCGGGGGCGACGCCCTCGACGGCCTTGCGATAGCTGTCGGCCTGGGCGGCGATCCGGGCGCGGGCGAAGGCGGCGACCGCCTCCTGGCCGCCCTCCTGCTCGGCGATCCAGCGCAGCGCGTCCGCGGCGAGTTTGTCGTAGGACTGGTCGAAGGCGTCGCGGCCGCAGTCGGTGAGCGCGAAGACCTTCGCGGGCCGGCCCCGGGTCCGCGTGCCGTACACGCGCTGCTCGCGGGCCTCCACGACGTCGTCGGCGACCAGGGCGTCGAGGTGGCGGCGGACGGCGGCCTGGGTCAGGCCCAGCCGCGAGGCCAGCTCGGCGACGGTCGACGGCCCGTGGTCCAGGATGGACCGCGCGACCCGGTTGCGGGTGGACCGCTCCCCGGTCGCGAGCTCCTCCTGAGGGGCCCCCGTGGGGGTCTCCCGAGCCTCGCCGACGTTTTTCACAACGCCATTGTTGCGTAATTCGTCAGACCGGGGCAAGCGACGTCCGGGCCGCCCGGCGGTGCCCTACGTCACTTAGGTCTACCTAATCTGACCTGCGAAAACGATCTTTGATCGATCAGAAGCGCAGGTCACGCGAGGGTCGCTCCGCCGGCGGCTTCCCACCCCCGCCACCGGCCGCCCGCTCGCGAACCTAGACTCTTCACCCATGCGAACCGATCCCGTCCTCCAGGTCCAGGCCCTGGTGAAGCGGTACGGCGACACGACCGCGGTGGACGGCCTCGATCTGGTGGCCCGGCCCGGAGTCACCGCCGTCCTCGGACCCAACGGCGCCGGCAAGACGACCACGGTCGAGACCTGCGAGGGATACCGCAGACCGGACTCCGGCACGGTGCGCGTCCTGGGCCTCGACCCGGTGCGCCAGACGGGCGAGCTGCGCCCGCGGATCGGCGTGATGCTCCAGTCCGGCGGCGTCTACTCGGGCGCCCGCGCGGAGGAGATGCTGCGCCATGTGGCCAGGCTGCACGCCCACCCGCTGGACGTGGACGCGCTGATCGAGCGCCTCGGGCTGGGCTCCTGCGGCCGGACCGCCTACCGCCGGCTGTCCGGCGGGCAGCAGCAGCGGCTCGCCCTGGCCATGGCCGTCGTGGGCCGCCCCGAGCTGGTGTTCCTCGACGAGCCGACCGCCGGCCTCGACCCGCAGGCCCGCCGCGCCACCTGGGACCTGGTCCGCGACCTGCGCGCCGACGGCGTCTCGGTGATCCTCACCACGCACTACATGGACGAGGCCGAGCAGCTCGCCGACGACGTGGCCATCATCGACGCCGGCAAGGTCATCGCCCACGGCTCCCCCGAGGAGCTGTGCCGCGGCGGCGCCGAGAACACCCTGCGCTTCACCGGCCGCCCCGGCCTCGACGTCGGCTCGCTGCTCAAGGCACTCCCCGCCGACAGTGCCGCCGCCGAGCTGACCCCCGGCTCCTACCGGGTCACCGGCAAGGTCGACCCCCAGCTGCTGGCGACCGTCACCTCCTGGTGCGCCCAGCACGGCGTGATGCCGGACCGCATCTCGGTGGAGCGGCACACGCTGGAGGACGTCTTCCTGGAGCTGACCGGCAAGGAGCTGCGCTCATGAGCGCCACTGGCACGTACACCCCGAAGCCGGGCGCGGCGCCCCTCGGGCGCATGATCGCGGCCCAGGCGGCGCTGGAGACGAAGATGCTGCTGCGCAACGGCGAGCAGCTGCTGCTGACGGTCGTCATCCCGACGCTGCTGCTGGTGCTGTTCAGCTCGGTGGACATCGTCGACACCGGTGCGGGCGAGGCCGTGGACTTCCTCACGCCCGGCATCCTCGCGCTCGCGGTGATGTCCACCGCGTTCACCGGCCAGGCCATCGCGACCGGCTTCGAGCGCCGCTACGGCGTCCTCAAGCGGCTGGCCGCCTCACCGCTGCCGCGCTGGGCCCTGATGACGGCGAAGACGGCGTCCGTGCTGGTCACGGAGGTCCTCCAGGTACTCCTGGTGACGGTGATCGCCCTCGCGCTGGGCTGGGACCCGCGGGGAAACCCCCTCCCGGTGGTCCTCCTGCTGGTCCTCGGCACCGCCGCGTTCTCCGGGCTCGGCCTGCTGATGGCGGGCACGCTGAAGGCGGAGGCGACCCTCGCGGCCGCCAACCTGGTGTTCCTGCTGCTGCTCGTCGGCGGCGGGGTCATCGTGCCGCTGGACAGGTTCCCGGCCGGGGTCCAGGACGTGCTGGCCCTGCTGCCCGTCTCGGCGCTGTCCGACGGCCTGCGGGACGTGCTGCAGCACGGAACCGGGATGCCGTGGGGCGACCTGGGGATTCTGGCTGTGTGGGCGGTCGTGGGGCTGGCCGCGGCCGGGCGCTTCTTCCGCTGGGAGTAGCCCGCCGGGAGCACCGCAGTGACCGACCCTCGTGAAAGCGTGCACAAGCGGGCGCCTACGATGGTGCGCGTGCCAAAGCTGACCCGCGCCGCCGCCACCGCGGCCGTGCGCAACCCGCTCGCCTTCATCGCCGCACGCTGGACCCCGGACCCCCGGACGGTGCAGCGGGCGGCCTTCGCCGCGCTCGTGATGGCCGTCGTCATCGTCGTCACCGGCGGCGCGGTCCGCCTCACCGGCTCGGGCCTCGGCTGCCCGACCTGGCCGAAGTGCACCGAGGACTCGCTCACCACCACCGGCGAGATGGGCCTGCACGGCGTCATCGAGTTCGGCAACCGCATGCTGACGTACGTCCTGTGCGCCGCCGTGGGCTGGGCGATCGTCGCCGCGCGCTCCGAGAAGCCGTACCGGCGCAGCCTGACGCGGCTGGGCTGGGCGCAGTTCTGGATCGTGATGAGCAACGCGATCCTCGGCGGCATCGTGGTGCTGGTCGGCCTGAACCCGTACACGGTCGCGGCGCACTTCCTGCTCTCCTCCGCGCTGATCGCGGTGGCCACGGTGATGTGGCAGCGCACCCGTGAGGGCGATGTGGAGCCCCGGCCGCTGGTCGGCGGGTCCGTGCAGCAGCTGGTGTGGGTGCTGGTCGCCGTCACCGTCCTGCTGATCGCCGTCGGCACGGTCGTCACCGGCGCGGGCCCGCATGCGGGCGACTCGAGCGAGGTCGAGCGCATGCCGCTGAACTGGGAGGACGTCAGCAAGCTGCATGCCGTCCTGGCCTGGATCACGGTCTCGCTGACCTTCGCCCTGTGGTTCGTCCTCAAGGCGGTCGACGCCCCGAAGGGCCCGCTGCACCGCACGCGGGATCTGTTCGTGGTGCTGCTCGCCCAGGGTGTCATCGGCTACGTCCAGTACTTCACCGAGCTGCCCGAGGTCCTGGTCGGCGCCCACATGCTCGGCTCCTGCCTGGTGTGGATCGCGGTCCTGCGTGTGCTGCTGGCGCTGCGCGAGCGCCCCGGCACCGAGGTGGCCGACCTGCCGGCTCAGCCGTACGAGGCGACCAGCGCGTCGACCGCCGGGCCCAGGTAGGCCCGGGTCAGCTCCGCCCTGCGGGCCGTCCACTCCTCGGCGGGCGGCACGGGTGTGCCGTAGCGGCGGGTGCGGATGTCCTCGACGAGCTCGCCGGGCGCCCCGAGGGCGGGCAGCAGGTCCAGTGCCTCCCGCTTGGAGATCAGCCGCCCGTCGCGCAGGGTCGCGCTCGCCCGGGCGAAGGTGAGCAGGCCGAGGTCCACCCAGACGTCCTGGGTCCACAGCCGCGCCTTCCGCACGGCCGGCCGCCAGTAGTCCCGCTGCTCGCGTACGACGAACTCCGCGAGCTGTCCGTCCGGTACCTGCGGCAGCAGTCCGGCGGGCGGCCCGCCGTGCAGCACCCGGCCGAAGGAGTGCAGCTCGGCGCGGGTCACCGGGGTGACAGGCCGCCGGAACAGCTGCTGGTGCGCCCAGGTCGGATGGGGCCGCGCGGGGTCGTCTGCGGTCGCCGGCGTCAGATACGTGCAGTGCAGGCCCGAGGCCAGGGGCTCCCCGCGCAGCCGGGCGTGCAGCAGCGCCAGCCGCCACACCGTGCGGGGACCGATGTGGCCGAGTACGGCGATCAGGTCCAGGTCGCTGCGCCCCTCCTGGTAGTCGCCGCCGGCCAGGGAGCCGTGGGCCCAGACGGCGAGCGGGTGCAGCGGGGCCAGGTGGGCGAGAAACCGGTCGAGCAAGGCGTCGGTCTGCATCACTCCAGTCTGTACAGCTCAGTCCAGCCCGTACACCCTGCGGGCGTTGCCCGACGCGAGCATCCCCGCGACCCGCTGGGCGTCCCCCAGCGACCAGGCGCCCTCCGCGACCCACGCGCCCAGCACCCGGCCCAGCCCTTCCCGGAACAGCCGGGCGCCCACCACATGCAGCTCGGGCAGCCCGTGGGCGCCGCTGGAGAAGAGGACCTTGCCGAAGGGCGCCAGCTCCAGGATCTCGGCGAGGACCGTCGCCGCGCGGGCCCCCGTACGGGCCAGGGCCGCGCCCGAGTCGGCGTACACGTGCGGGAAGACCCCGGCGAGGTGGGCGGCGTGCCGGTGGTACGGGTAGCCGTGCAGCAGGACCAGGTCGGTGCCCAGGCCCGCGGTCGCCCGGACGAAGTCGGTGAGCAGCACCGGGTCGGTGCGGTCGATGCGCAGGCCGGGCTCGCCGAGCCCCGCGTGCAGCTGGAGGGGCCGTCCCGAGGCGACGGCGATCCACAGCAGGTGCCGCAGCAGGACCGGGTCGCTCAGCTCGCCGCCGACCCTGCGGCGGGCCAGCCAGCGGCCCGCCGCGCCCCGCACCTCGCCCGGGCCGGGCGGTTCGGGCGCCAGCGCGAGACCGTGCCGTACGCCGGCGACGGAGGTGAAGGCCACCGCGTGCGCGGCCGCGCCGTGCACCGACTCGGCGAGGTTGGCGAGGAAGGACTCGACGGTGCCCGAGGTGTCGGCGACCTGCTCCGCGAGGAGCTCCAGACGGACGACCTCGCGGGCCTCGGCGGCGGCGGCCGTGGCCATCTCGTCCGGACCGGTCAGGTCGCCCGGCAGGCCGGTGTCCATGAGGTACGTCGTGATGCCGCTGCCGCGCAGCAGCCTGCGGCCGGCCTCCAGGACGCCCAGTTCACGCCGGCGCGCCAGATAGCGGGCCGGGGGGCAGTGGGGTTCGAGGCCGAGGAGAGGGGGACACCAGCGGCGCACGGCGAAGCCGGTCTGGGTGTCGAAGAGGGTGGTGCCGGGGGCGGGCGGGCCCTCGGTACGCGACAGCTGGGCCTCGAAGGTGCCGAGGCCCAGCTCTGTTCTCAGTACGCCGTGGCAGTACTGGTCCACGAGGGACGGCGTCTCGATCATCCCGGGCTTCCCGTGTGGGCGTGTCGCTGTTACACGTCCTAACGGGTGACGGGGGGTTTCGGGTGCGCCCCTGGCGGCATATGGTCAGCCGCCGATCTGGATGCCGGCCATCCGCTTCCACTCGTACCGGCCGGTCTTGACCTTCGCCGCGAACTCCCCGTCGAAGTCCTCGTGGACGGTGATGCCGGACTTGGCGACGGCCTGCCGGGCGATGTCGTAGGTGGGCGCGACCAGGTTGCCCCACTCGCCGTCCTCGCCGACGAGGGCGATGCGGGCGCCGCGCTCGCCGATGTACGCGACCTGGCCCTCGGCACCGCCGTGGGCCTTGGCGAAGGTGCTGATCTGCTTGGCGAGCCGGGCGGCCTTGCGCTCGGCGTTCGCGTCAACCTGCTGCGTGTCTGCCATGGACAGGATGCTACCGAGCGGTAGATCGTTCGGCGACGTGACGCTTGCCTCAGCCCTTACCGGAGGAACGGGTCCACCGCGACCGCGACGAACAGCAGCGAGACGTAGGTGATGGACCAGTGGAACAGCCGCATCTCCTTGAGCTTCGCGCCCGTCACCTCGGCCTTGGCCCGGTTCTGCAGGGCGTGCGCCTCCCACAGCCACCAGCCGCCCGCGGCGAGGGCGACCGCGGTGTAGAACCAGCCGGTGTGGCCGAGGGGGGTGAGCAGCAGGGAGACGGCGACCATGACCCAGCTGTAGATCACGATCTGCCTGGCGACGGTCTTGTTGGAGGCGATCACCGGCAGCATGGGCACGCCCACGCGCGCGTAGTCCTCCTTGACCTTCATGGACAGCGGCCAGTAGTGCGGCGGCGTCCAGAAGAAGATGACCAGGAAGAGGATGACGGGCGCCCAGGACAGGGAGTCCTTCACCGCGGTCCAGCCGATCAGCACCGGCATGCAGCCGGCGATGCCGCCCCAGACGATGTTCTGCGCGGTGCGGCGCTTGAGGATCATCGTGTAGACAACGACGTAGAAGAGCAGCGCGCCGAGGGAGAGCCAGGCGCTCAGCCAGTTGACGGTGAGGCCGAACAGCAGGGTGGAGACCACCGCGAGGGTGATGCCGAAGGCGAGGCACTCGCGCGGGCTGACCACGCCGGTCACCAGCGGCCGCTGCGAGGTGCGGTCCATGAGCGCGTCGATGTCGCGGTCGATGTACATGTTCAGCGCGTTCGCGCCGCCGGCCGACAGATAGCCGCCGACGCAGGTGAGCAGCACCAGACCGAGGTCCGGCACGCCCTGCTCGGCGAGGAACATCACCGGAACGGTGGTGATGAGCAGCAGCTCGATGATCCGCGGCTTGGTCAGCGCCACGAACCCCTTGACCCGGGCCCCGAACGGCCGCCGAGCCGGGCTCTCGCTCGTCCCGATAACCCCCGCAGGACGGGATTCAACGGCCGTCACGCACACCCCTGACAGAGACTCCCAGCAAGCCCGCCCGTGTGAAGTCGGGGTAAAGGCTCGCGCGTACCACGCCACTGTAGACGTTGCCCAGACCCGGACATTCGCGGGGGTCGACTCGTGTTGGGCGAGGCCGTCGGAAGAGCCCGCACGGTGTCACTTGAGCACTCGTTCGAGCGGCTCCGTATTCAGTTGCCGAAAAGCGTTGCATCCCAGTCGGCAGGCGGATGTCCGAGAGTCCCGGCAGTCTGGAAAGAGCCGAAAAAACGCACGTCCTTACGGGGGTAGGCTCAACACGGCCGGTGTGCGTCGAGCGCATCGGCGGCCGGTGGGCGCGCGCCCGGAAGACCGGCTACCCGACATGTGGAGAGGAGCCCTGACTCAGGGTGAGCACCAAGCCGACCACCACAGACCTCGAGTGGACCGAGTTGGACCAGCGGGCCGTCGACACCGCCCGCGTCCTGGCCGCCGATGCCGTACAGAAGGTCGGCAACGGCCATCCGGGTACGGCGATGAGCCTGGCGCCTGCCGCCTACACCCTCTTCCAGAAGGTGATGCGGCACGACCCCGCCGATGCCGACTGGGTCGGCCGCGACCGCTTCGTGCTGTCCGCCGGCCACTCGTCCCTGACCCTCTACACCCAGCTCTACCTGGCCGGCTTCGGCCTGGAGCTGGACGATCTGAAGTCGTTCCGGACCTGGGGCTCCAAGACCCCCGGCCACCCCGAGTACGGCCACACCGTGGGTGTGGAGACGACGACCGGCCCGCTGGGCCAGGGTGTCGCCAACGCCGTGGGCATGGCGATGGCGGCCCGCTACGAGCGCGGTCTGTTCGACCCGGAGGCCCCCGCCGGGGAGTCCCCCTTCGACCACTACGTCTTCTGCATCGCCGGTGACGGCTGCCTCCAGGAGGGCATCTCCGCCGAGGCGTCCTCGCTGGCCGGCCACCAGCAGCTCGGCAACCTGATCCTGCTGTGGGACGACAACCACATCTCGATCGAGGGCGACACCGAGACGGCCGTGTCCGAGGACACCGTCAAGCGCTACGAGGCCTACGGCTGGCACGTCCAGCGTGTGGAGCCGCAGGCCAATGGCGACCTCGACCCGAAGGCGATCTTCGAGGCGGTCCAGAAGGCCAAGGCCGTCACCGACCGGCCGTCCTTCATCGCGATGCGCTCGATCATCGCCTGGCCCGCCCCGAACGCCCAGAACACCGAGGCCGCGCACGGCTCGGCGCTGGGCGACGACGAGGTCGCGGCGACCAAGCGCGTGCTGGGCTTCGACCCGGAGCAGAGCTTCGAGGTCTCCGACGAGGTCATCGGCCACACCCGCAAGGCGCTGGACCGGGGCCAGGCGGCGCGTGCCGTGTGGGAGAAGTCGTTCCAGCAGTGGCGCGACAACAACCCGGAGCGTGCGGCCGAGTTCGACCGCATCGCCGCCGGTGAGCTGCCCAAGGGCTGGGAGGACAAGCTCCCGGTCTTCGAGCCCGGCAAGGGTGTCGCCACCCGTGCCGCGTCCGGCAAGGTGCTCCAGGCGCTCGGCGCGGTCATCCCGGAGCTGTGGGGCGGCTCGGCCGACCTGGCCGGCTCCAACAACACCACGATCGACAAGACGTCGTCGTTCCTGCCCGCCGGCAACCCGCTGCCCGAGGCGGACCCCTACGGCCGCACCGTGCACTTCGGTATCCGCGAGCACTCCATGGCCGCGGAGATGAACGGCATCGCGCTGCACGGCAACACCCGGATCTACGGCGGCACCTTCCTGGTGTTCTCCGACTACATGCGCAACGCCGTGCGGCTGTCGGCCCTGATGCACCTGCCGGTGACGTACGTGTGGACGCACGACTCCATCGGCCTCGGCGAGGACGGCCCGACCCACCAGCCGGTCGAGCACCTGGCCTCGCTGCGCGCCATCCCGGGCCTGAACGTCGTACGCCCGGCGGACGCCAACGAGACCGCGATCGCCTGGCGCGAGATCCTCAAGCGCTACACGAAGGTCTTCGGCAAGGGCGCGCCGCACGGTCTGATCCTGACCCGCCAGGGCGTGCCGACGTACGAGCCGAACGAGGACGCGGCCCGCGGCGGCTACGTCCTGTTCGAGGCGTCGAACGGCTCGCCGGAGGTCATCCTCATCGGCACCGGTTCCGAGGTGCACGTGGCCGTCGAGGCGCGCGAGCAGCTGGAGGCGGCCGGGGTTCCCACGCGCGTGGTGTCCATGCCGTCCGTGGAGTGGTTCGAGGAGCAGGACCAGGGGTACCGGGACAGCGTTCTGCCGCCCTCCGTGAAGGCGCGTGTCGCGGTCGAGGCCGGTATCGGTCTGACCTGGCACAAGTACGTGGGTGACGCCGGCCGGATCGTCTCCCTGGAGCACTTCGGTGCGTCCGCCGACGGCAAGGTCCTCTTCCGCGAGTACGGCTTCACCGCGGAGAACGTGGCCGACAAGGCACGGGAATCGATCGCCGCAGCCCAGCGCTGACGCTGACATACGACACGTAGGAGATGCATTTTCCATGACAGACGCACTGAAGCGCCTCTCCGAGGAGGGCGTCGCGATCTGGCTGGACGACCTGTCCCGCAAGCGGATCACGTCCGGCAACCTGGCCGAGCTGATCGACCAGAGCCACGTCGTGGGCGTCACCACCAACCCGACGATCTTCCAGAAGGCGATCTCGTCGGGTGACGGCTACGAGCAGCAGCTGACCGATCTGGCCGCCCGCAAGGTGACCGTCGACGAGGCCGTCCGCATGATCACCACGGCGGACGTCCGGGACGCGGCCGACATCCTGCGCCCGGTCTACGACCGCACGAACGGCCAGGACGGCCGGGTCTCCATCGAGGTCGACCCGCGCCTGGCCCACAACACGGCCGCGACCGTCGCCGAGGCGAAGCAGCTGGCCTGGCTGGTGGACCGGCCCAACACCCTGATCAAGATCCCGGCCACCAAGGCGGGTCTGCCGGCGATCACCGAGGTGATCGGCAACGGCATCAGCGTCAACGTCACGCTGATCTTCTCGCTGGAGCGCTACCGCGAGGTGATGGACGCCTACCTGGCGGGCCTGGAGAAGGCGAAGGAGAAGGGCCTGGACCTCTCCCTGATCCACTCCGTCGCGTCCTTCTTCGTGTCCCGCGTGGACACCGAGATCGACAAGCGCCTCGACGGGCTGGGCACCGACGAGGCCAAGGCGCTGCGCGGCAAGGCCGCCGTCGCCAACGCGCGGCTCGCCTACCAGGCGTACGAGGAGGTCTTCTCCTCCGACCGCTGGAGCAAGCTGGAGAACGCCGGCGCCAACAAGCAGCGTCCGCTGTGGGCGTCGACCGGTGTGAAGGACCCGGCGTACAAGGACACCCTGTACGTCGACGACCTGGTGGCGCCGAACACGGTGAACACCATGCCGGAGGCCACGCTGCTGGCCACCGAGGACCACGGCCGGATCACCGGTGACACCGTCGCCGGCACGTACGAGCAGGCCCGCGCCGACCTCGACGCCGTCGAGAAGCTCGGGATCTCCTACGACGACGTGGTCCAGCTCCTGGAGGACGAGGGCGTCGAGAAGTTCGAGGCGTCCTGGAACGACCTGCTGACCTCGACCGAGGCCGAGCTGAAGCGTCTCGCTCCCTCGGAGGGCTGAATTGTCAAGCAGCAACCCGCTGCGTGACCCCGCCGACCGACGGCTCCCGCGTATCGCGGGGCCGTCGGGTCTGGTGATCTTCGGCGTCACGGGCGATTTGTCACGCAAAAAGCTGATGCCCGCCGTGTACGACCTCGCCAACCGGGGTCTGCTGCCGCCGGGCTTCTCCCTGGTGGGCTTCGCCCGTCGCGAGTGGCAGCACGAGGACTTCGCGCAGGAGGTCCACGACGCGGTCAAGGAACACGCCCGCACGCCCTTCCGCGAGGAGGTCTGGCAGCAGCTCATCCAGGGCATGCGCTTCGTGCAGGGCACCTTCGACGACGACGACGCCTTCGAGCGGCTGCGCGCCACCATCGAGGAGCTGGACAAGGCGCAGGGCACGGGCGGCAACTTCGCCTTCTACCTGTCGGTGCCGCCGCGCTCCTTCCCGGTGGTCATCCAGCAGCTGAAGAAGCACGGCCTGGCCGACCAGACCGGCGGCTCCTGGCGCCGCGCGGTCATCGAGAAGCCCTTCGGCCACGACCTGAAGTCGGCCGAGGAGCTCAACAAGGTCGTGCACGAGGTCTTCGCCCCGGACCAGGTCTTCCGTATCGACCACTACCTGGGCAAGGAGACCGTCCAGAACATCCTGGCGCTCCGCTTCGCCAACACCATGTTCGAGCCGATCTGGAACCGGTCGTACGTCGACCACGTCCAGATCACCATGGCCGAGGACATCGGCATCGGCGGCCGCGCCGGCTACTACGACGGCATCGGCGCCGCCCGTGACGTCATCCAGAACCACCTGCTCCAGCTGCTCGCGCTGACCGCGATGGAGGAGCCGGCCTCCTTCGACGCGGACGCGCTCGCCGCCGAGAAGACCAAGGTGCTCGGCGCGGTCCGGCTGCCCAAGGACCTGGGCCGCGACACCGTGCGCGGCCAGTACTCGGCCGGCTGGCAGGGCGGCGCGAAGGCCGTCGGCTACCTGGAGGAGGAGGGCATCGACCCCGGCTCCAAGACCGACACCTACGCCGCCATCAAGCTGGGCATCGACAACCGCCGCTGGGCGGGTGTGCCGTTCTATCTGCGCACCGGCAAGCGGCTCGGCCGCCGGGTGACGGAGATCGCGGTCGTCTTCCAGCGCGCACCCCACTCCCCCTTCGACACGACGGCGACGGAGGAGCTGGGCCAGAACGCGATCGTCATCCGCGTCCAGCCCGACGAGGGCGTGACCGTCCGCTTCGGCTCCAAGGTGCCGGGCACCTCGATGGAGATCCGGGACGTGTCGATGGACTTCGCGTACGGCGAGTCCTTCACCGAGTCGAGCCCGGAGGCCTACGAGCGCCTCATCCTCGACGTGCTGCTCGGCGACTCCAACCTCTTCCCGCGCACGGAGGAGGTCGAGCTGTCCTGGAAGATCCTCGACCCGATCGAGGTGTACTGGGACACGCACGGCAAGCCCGCGCAGTACCCGGCCGGCACCTGGGGGCCCGTCGAGGCGGACGAGATGCTTCAGCGAGACGGACGGAGCTGGCGCCGGCCATGAAGATAGACCTCACCGACACCACCGCCAGCAAGATCAACAAGGCTTTGGTGCAGGGCCGGCGCGCGATCGGCACCCCGGCGGTCGGCATGGTCCTCACCCTCGTCATCGTCACCGACGAGGAGAACGCCTACGACGCCCTGCGCGCCGCCAACGACGCCTCGCGCGAGCACCCCTCGCGCACCCTGGTCGTCGTCAAGCGCGTCTCGCGCACCCCGCGCGACCGCACCCAGTCCCGGCTCGACGCCGAGGTCCGGGTCGGCGCCGACGCGGGCACCGGTGAGACGGTCGTGCTGCGGCTGTACGGCGAGGCGGTCGACAACGCCGACTCGGTCGTGCTGCCGCTGCTGCTGCCCGACGCGCCCGTGGTCGTGTGGTGGCCGGTCAACGCGCCGCTGGACCCGGCGAAGGACCCCCTGGGCGCGCTCGCCCAGCGCCGGGTCACCGACAGCTACGCCGCCGAGGACCCGATCAAGGAGCTCACCGCCCGCGCCTCCGCCTACACCCCCGGCGACACGGACCTGTCGTGGACCCGCATCACGCCCTGGCGTTCGATGCTGGCCGCGGCCCTGGACCAGGTCGTCTGCCAGGTGCAGGCCGTGGAGGTCGAGGGCGAGGAGTTCAACCCGAGCTGCGAGCTGCTCGCCATGTGGCTCGCGGACCGGCTGGGTGTCCCGGTCCGGCGCTCGGTGTCCCCCGGCCCCGGTCTGACCGGGGTCCGCATGGACACCGACTGCGGCCCGATCGTCCTGGACCGCGCCGACGGCACCCTCGCGACCCTGTCCATCGAGGGGCAGCCCGACCGTGCGGTGGCGCTCAAGCGCCGCGAGACGGCCGAGCTGATCGCTGAGGAGCTGCGGCGGCTGGACCCGGACGACACGTACGCGTCCGCGCTGCGGTTCGGGGTGGAGCGGCTCTCGACGGGCGTCGGGGCCCAGGCCACCGCCGAGACGGCCGACCCGGTCGCCACGGAGGACCCGGTCGCGCCCGAGAGGCCGGCCGGCTCCGAGGAGCCCGTCGCCGCCGACGAGCCCGTCGCCGCCGACGAGCCCGTCGCCGCCGACGAGCCCGTCGCCGCCGACGAGCCCGTCGCGGTCCCCGCTCCGGAGGAGTCCGCGGCGAAGGCCCCGGCGAAGAAGGCCGCCAAGAAGGCCCCGGCGAAGACCACGAGGAAGGCGGCCTCGAAGTGACCACTCCTCAGCTCGTCGTCCACCACGACAAGGACCTGATGGCCCAGGCCGCCGCGGCCCGGCTGATCACCAAGATCGTGGACGCGCAGACCTCGCGCGGCTTCGCCTCGGTCGTGCTCACCGGCGGCCGCAACGGCAACGGCCTCCTCGCGGCGCTGGCCGCGGCTCCGGCCCGGGACGCGATCGACTGGGCGCGCCTGGACCTGTGGTGGGGTGACGAGCGCTTCCTGCCCGAGGGCGACCCCGAGCGCAATGTCACCCAGGCCCGCGAGGCGCTGCTGGACTCGGTGCCGCTGGACCCGAAGCGCGTGCACGCCATGCCCGCGTCGGACGGCCCGTACGGCGCCGACGCGGACGCGGCAGCGGCCGGCTACGCCGAGGAGCTGGCCCGCGCGGCCGGCCCGGAGAACCATGGCTCGGTGCCCACCTTCGACGTCCTGATGCTGGGCGTCGGCCCGGACACGCATGTGGCGTCGCTGTTCCCGGAGCTGCCCGCGGTGCGGGAGACCGAGCGCACGGTGGTCGGCGTCCACGGCGCGCCCAAGCCGCCGCCCACCCGGGTCTCCCTCACCCTCCCGGCGATCCGGTCGGCCCGCGAGGTGTGGCTGCTCGCGGCCGGCGAGGACAAGGCCCAGGCCGCGGCCATCGCCCTGTCCGGCGCGGGCGAGATCCAGGCCCCGGCGGCGGGTGCCCGCGGCCGCCGGCGCACCCTGTGGCTGCTGGACTCGGCTGCGGCCTCCCAGCTGCCGCGCTCGCTGTACCCGCCGGCGTCGCCGTAACCTGCGTCGGCCGCACGGCACTCGGACGCCGGGTTCCTTCCTCTTCGGGAGGGGACCCGGCGTCGTCGTGTGCACTCACTGGAACAGCTGGCCGTTCCAGGCCCAGGGCCGGTCACGGACGTCGTCGGGGAGCCGGGTGAACAGCTCGGCGTCGTACAGCACCTGGTTGTACTGGTCGGGACGCGGACTCCGTCGACGACGGCGGTGGGCGTGCCCGGCCCGATCGCGTCGCCTCCCCCGTCGGCCGCTTCGTAGGCCCTCTCGGAGGCGGTGACGAAGGAGCGGTACTTCATCGTCTTCACAGCCTCGTCCAAAGCGGGCCCGCGCGGACCGTCGACCCAGACTGCCGCAGGCCGCAGGGGCCTTCTCCCGTTCGGTCGGCGCCGGTCCGGCGTCCGGGGAGAGCGCACGGCCGGTGCTCAGGGCGCGATGTTGTGGTTCAGCCGGAACAGGTTGCCCGGGTCGTACTGCCGCTTGATCCGCGTCAGACGGTCGTAGTTGGCCCGGTAGTTGTCCCTGACCAGGTGCTGGTCGTCGTGGTCCATGAAGTTGACGTACGCGCCCTCGGCCGAGTACGGCTTCAGCGCCCCGTGGAAGGCGCGGACCCAGTCCTTGTTGGCCTCGCAGTCCTCCCGGGTGGTGAGGGTGGGGGCGAGGGCGGTGGCGAAGTCGATGTCGCGGTGGGCGAAGGCGGTGTCCCGGGGGCCGACCCGCCGGACCGCGCCGTCGAGCGGGAAGACGACCGTGGCGCTCTGGATGGAGGGCGTGGAGGCGCCGTACTCGACGTAGGCGTCGACGGCACCGTCGGGCATGCCGCGGCTGAAGGCGGCCTTCCAGTAGTGGAACAGGCCCGGGGGCAGCAGCTCGTCGAACAGGGTGTTGATCACGGGGTAGGGCATGCGCTCGACCATCCGTCCGAGGACGGGGCCGAGTCCGGCCAGGCGGGCGCGGATCCCGTCGTCCTCGTCCTCGGGCCCGGTCCAGCAGACGGCCACACCGCAGACCGGCCGGCCGTGCCAGCGTTCGGGCAGGAACGGCACGGGCGGGCCGAGCCCGACGACCAGCAGCGCGCCGAGCCGTTCGTCGGAGTCGGCGATCAGCTCCCGGTAGCGGCGGATCACCTCGCCGTCGAGGGGGTAGAAGGTCGGCCCGCCGAGGATGCCGGCGATGGGGTGCAGCCGGTAGGCGAACGAGGTGACGACGCCGAAGTTGCCGCCTCCGCCGCGCACCGCCCACAGCAGGTCGGCGTTCTGCTTCTCGGTGCAGGTCAGGAAGGACCCGTCGGCCGTCACCAGATCGACCGCGACGACGTTGTCGCAGGCGAGTCCGCAGCGCCGGGCGAGGTAGCCCATGCCGCCGCCGGTGGTGAGGCCGCCGATGCCGGTCGAGGAGACCACCCCGCCGGTGGTGGCGAGGCCGAAGGCGTGGGTGGCGTGGTTGAAGTCGGCCCAGGTGCAGCCGCCCTCCGCCCGGGCCGTACGGGACTCGGGATCGACCCGGACGCCGCGCATCCGCCCGAGGTCGAGGACGACCCCGTCGTCGCAGGTGCCGTGTCCGGCGACGCTGTGGCTGCCGCCGCGCACGGCGAGCGGCAGGGCGTGTTCACGGGCGTGGTTCACGGTCGCGATGACGTCGCCCGCGTCGGCGGCCCGGACGACGAGCGCCGGCCGCCTGTCGACCATCGCGTTGTAGACCCTGCGTGCCTCGTCGTATCCGAGGTCGCCGGGCAGGACGACGTCACCGCGCAGGGACTCGCGCAGCCGCTGGACGTCCGGGGCGTCCGTGAAGGTGGTCATGACCGCCACCTGCTTTCCGAAGGGCCGGGGAAGGATGTCCGCCTCCGGTGTACGTCCGGGCCGCGGGGCACCACATCGCCGAAACCGCCCATCCCGCGCGCGGGGGCATGGGCAGAACAGCCCACACACCCGTCAGGCCAGGCCGTGCCGGTAGGCGTACGCCGTCGCCGCGGCCCGCGAGGACACGTCGAGCTTGGCGAAGATGTTGTTCAGGTGCCGGGCGACGGTGTGCTCGCTGATCACCAGTTCGGCGGCGACCGACCGGTTCGTGCGGCCCGCGGCGATCAGCCGCAGCACCTGCAGCTCCCGCTCGGTGAGCCCACCGGGTCCTCGGTCGCCCGGGCCGCCGAACGCGCCGAGGAGCGCGGCCGCCCGCCGGGCGTCCGGGGCGGCGCCGAGCCGTTCGAAGAGGCCGCGCGCGGTCCGCAGCTCCATACGGGCGCCCTCGTCGTCCCCGGCGCTCCGGCAGGCCGCGGCGAGCGTCATCCGGGTCTGCGCCTCCTCGTAGGGGACGCGCAGGGCCAGCCACAGTGCCAGCGCGTGCCGCAGCAGGGGCAGCGCGCGCTCCGCGTCGTGGGCGGCGTAGGCCACCGCGCCGCCCGCCGACGCCGCGGCGGCATGCAGCAGGGTCGTCCGCGAGCCGCAGCGGCGCTGCCATTCCCGGGCCAGGCCGCCCAGCTCGTCCGCCGCCGTGCGGGCCGCGTCGAGCCGGTCGAGGGCGAGGGAGACCTCGACCTGGGCGGCGAGCAGCCGGCTGCGGCGGAGCCGCTCCTCGCCCGGGGGCTGACCGGCGAGGGCGAGCCGCAGTCCGGTCGCCGACGCCTCCGCCCGGCCCTGCGCCAGCCGCAGCAGGGCGAGCCCGGGCTGCGGGTCCCGGCCCAGCTCGTGCGCCCGCTCGTACGCCTCCTCGGCCGCGGCCGGCTCGCCGCGCCTGCGCTGGATGTCCCCGACCAGGACGTACGCGCCGCCGGCCGTCCAGCGCTCGTACGGCAGCAGTTCCCCGCAGGTCCGGCGGGCCTCCTCCAGCGCCCTCGGCCACAGCCCGCGCAGCTCCAGCACCTCCACGCGGTGCACCCGGCACAGCCCCCGGAAGTTGTTCTCCGCGGGCATCGCCGCGCACCACCGCATGGCCGCCTCGGTCCATTCGGCGGCGCGCTCCAGATCGACGCAGGCCATGCAGCGCTGGAGGCCCAGGCAGTAGATCCAGCCGGTGAAGAAGGGGCTGAGCTCGCCCGCCATGGCCGCGCACATCGCGTCGTCGAGCAGGTCGAGCCCCTCGCCGACCCGCCCCTCGGCCAGCAGCACGCCCGCCTGCGCCTGGACGCCCATCGCGTACAGGTCGGGGCTGCCGCAGCGCCGGGCGATCCCCGTCATGCGCCGGGCGACGGCCATGGCCTCGTCGAACGCCCCGCGGGCCGCGGCCGCCTCGGCCTCCATCCAGGCGAGGTAGCACTGCTCGGCGCACTCCGGCTCCCCGCTCAGGTGCCGCCGCGCCCGCCGCAGCCAGCCGGCCGCCACCGCCGTACGCCCCGCGAGCTGATGCTCGTAGAACAGCATCCACGCGCAGTACCCGGCCCGTCGCTCGTCACCGGCCGCGGCATATCCGGCGTACGCCTTCATCCGCGCGACGATCGACTCGTCGATGCGGCTGGTCCACCAGGCCGCGTCCGCGTAGGCGGCGAAGTCGTCCGGGGTGAGCGGGGCGGGCGTGCCGCTCAGCAGCCGGTAGGCCTCGCCCCACGCCTGCCTGGCCACGGCGTCCCGGGCCCGGCTGAGGGTGTGCGCGGCAGCGGCGTCGGAGTCCGCGATCCGGTCAGTCACCCGCGGCTCCCTTCTCGCACCCGCGAGCGGCCCCTTCTTCAGGATAGGCGGCAGGGGGCCGGGGGGGACCGCCTCAGGAACCGTGGGGCCCCGGTGCGTAGGGGTTCCCGTACGGGGCGCCCGGGGGCGGCGCGTACGGGTGCCCGTACGGGGTGCCCTGCGGGTGTGCGTAGGGGTTGCCCTGGGGCGGGATGTACGGGTTCCCCTGCGGGGGGCCGTACGGGTTCCCGTGCGGGTGTCCGTAGGGGTTGCCCTGCTGCGGGGCGTACGGCGGGGCCGTCGGCGGCATCGGCGGGGGCGGGCCCGGGATGTGCGGGAGGGTCGCCGGGTGGGCGCCCAGGCGGATGCCGTAGCGGCTCCTCAGCCGGCGCATCTCCAGCCAGGCGATGGCCGTGACGGTCACCGGCGCGCCGAGGATGAACACGATGCCCATCGCGAGGCCGAGGCCGTGCAGGTCGCCGCCGACGAGGTCGAACAGGGCCATCAGCCAGGACGTGACCGAGGCGAGCAGCGGCGGCAGACAGCGGTGCACGACGGCCGTGCCGAAGAAGTTGCCGGTGATCCGGATGGCGCCGGCGATCGCGAACACGGTTCCCCACAGCGCCGCGAGCATGAACGGCAGCCGGACGAACGGCGAGAACGAGTTCGTCGAGTAGAACAGCGCGACCGTGCCGATCACGGAGCCGACGAACAGCAGGAGCAGCTTGAGGGCGTTCATCAGCGGCACCTTGAGCTGCCCGACCGTGCCGCCGCCGGAGCGCCGCCACACCCAGAGCATGACGCCGACGGTCAGCGGGGTGAGGAGCAGCAGCACCAGGGACGCGGTCGCCGCGTTGTCGAGCACCTCGGTGAAGGCGAAGCCGCCCTCCACATAGGTGTACACGCCGAGGGCGGCGACGGCTCCGGCGATGACCCTCAGGCGCTTGAGCAGTTCCACCGACGGATCCACCGAGTCGGGGATCCAGGCCGGGTGGAACATCACCCAGGCCACTTTGTGCGGTTTGAGGAAGGACTTGGCGGTGAGTTCGCCGCCGGTCCAGGTCCGCTGAGGCGTTGTCAAGTCGCACACTCCCCCGAGTGATCGTGTTCATGATCGCCGGAGGAGTCTAGCCGGACGTCGGCAGGTCAACTGACGGGCGGCTGGGCCGAGATGGGCCGGACGCTAGATCTCGCCGCGGAGCTTGGCGAGGGCCTCGGCCAGGATCGCCTCGCCGTCGGCGTCACTGCGCCGCTCCCGCACGTACGCCAGATGCGTCTTGTACGGCTCGGTACGGGGCGGAGCCGGTGGGTTGTCCCGGTCCTGTCCCGCCGGGAACCCGCAGCGCGGGCAGTCCCAGGTGTCGGGCACCTGCGCGTCGCTGGCGAAGCTGGGCTGCGTCTCGTGCCCGTTGGAGCACCAGAAGGAGATGCGCAGACGCGGCGCGGACTCGCCGCGCTCGGCCTCGCCCATCGGCCCCGCCCCGACCCGGCTTCCTCGGATCGCGTTGCCACTTGCCACGGTGTAACTCCCTGCGTGATGGTGCCGCGAAGCGAGTCGGCGTGTCGCTTCGTTGCGAGCGCCTCAGTCTACGTAAGGCCCAACGCGCGTCCAGTGATTGGAGTTACAGCTCCCACATCTAGACGCAAGCCCCATGATAGGCCGCGCTCTTCAGCGCGTACCGAACATGGGGCCTTACGTACCGGATTGTGCTGGCGTGCGAGCCGTAGGTCAGTTGTTCACCTTCATCAGGATGCCGAGCACGACAATGCACGCGAACCACAGCAGACCGATCACCACGGTGATGCGGTCGAGGTTGCGCTCGGCGACCGAGGAGCCGCCGACGGAGGACTGCATGCCGCCGCCGAACATGTCGGAGAGGCCGCCGCCCTTCCCCTTGTGCATCAGCACCAGCAGCATCAGCAGCAGGCTGAAGACGATCAGGGCGATGGAGAACCCCAGAACCACAGCTGGACCAACTTCCTCGGATACGGATGGACGACGCGGGGCCCAGCGACTGTGCTGGACCCCGCAAGGGTACGACGGATCGTCGCTACGGCATACTCACCGGTCGCGTCACTGGTCGCGGAAGCGGACGATCTTGACGAACTCGTCGGCGTCCAGGGACGCGCCGCCGACGAGGGCGCCGTCGATGTCGGCCTGCGCCATGATCTCGGCGACGTTGCCGGCCTTGACCGAGCCGCCGTACTGGATGCGGACCTTGTCGGCCAGCTCCTGGCCGTACAGCTCGGCGAGCTTGCCGCGGATCGCCGCGCAGACCTCCTGCGCGTCCTCGGCGCCGCAGACCTTGCCGGTGCCGATGGCCCACACGGGCTCGTAGGCGATCACGACGGTCTCGGCCTGCTCGGCCGGGAGGTCCTTCAGACCGCCCTCGACCTGGGCGAGGGTGTGGGAGACGTGGTTGCCCGCCTCGCGGACCTCCAGCTCCTCGCCGACGCACAGGATCGGGGTCAGGCCGTGCTTGTAGGCGGCCTTGACCTTGGCGTTGACGATCTCGTCGGTCTCGGCGTGGTACTGGCGGCGCTCGGAGTGGCCGACCGCCACGTAGGTGCACTTCAGCTTGGCCAGCATCGGGCCGGAGATCTCGCCGGTGTAGGCGCCGGAGTCGTGCGCCGAGATGTCCTGGGCGCCGTACTTGATCTTCAGTTTGTCGCCGTCGACCAGCGTCTGCACGGAGCGCAGGTCGGTGAACGGCGGCAGGACCGCGACCTCAACGGCGTCGTAGTCCTTGTCCGCGAGGGCGAAAGCGAGCTTCTGGACGTGGGCGATGGCCTCGAGGTGGTTGAGGTTCATCTTCCAGTTGCCCGCCATCAGCGGCGTGCGCGTGCTCATTGAGGTCAGTCCTCCAGTGCGGCGAGGCCGGGGAGCGTCTTGCCCTCGAGGTACTCGAGGGAGGCGCCGCCGCCGGTCGAGATGTGGCCGAACGCCTTCTCGTCGAAGCCCAGGGTACGGACGGCGGCGGCGGAGTCGCCGCCGCCCACCACGGTGAAGCCCTTGGAGTCGACGAGGGCCTGGGCGACCGCCTTGGTGCCCTCGGCGTAGTCGGGGTGCTCGAAGACGCCCATGGGGCCGTTCCAGAAGACGGTGGCCGCGTCGGCGAGCTTCGAGGCGTACAGCTTGCGGGTCTCCGGACCGATGTCCAGGCCCTCCTGGTCGGCCGGGATGGCGTCCGCGGCGACGGTGGTGGGGTGGGTGGGCGCCTTGGCCTTGAGGTCCGGGAACTCCGTGGAGACCAGGACGTCCACCGGCAGCACGAGTTCGACGCCGTTCTTCTCGGCGCGCTCCATGTACTCCTTGACGACCGGGACCTGGTCCTCCTGAAGGAGGGAGATACCGACCTCGTGGCCCTGGGCCTTGAGGAAGGTGTAGGCCATGCCGCCGCCGATGAGGAGGCGGTCGGCCTTGCCGAGGAGCTGGTCGATGACGGCCAGCTTGTCGGACACCTTGGCGCCGCCGAGGACGACGACGTAGGGCCGCTGGACGTCCTCGGTGAGCTTCTTCAGGACGCCGACCTCGGTGGCGATGAGGTGGCCCGCGTAGTGCGGGAGCTTCTTCGGCAGGTCGTACACCGAGGCGTGCTTGCGGTGGACCGCGCCGAAGCCGTCACCGACGTACACGTCGGCGAGGGCGGCGAGCCGGTCCGCGAAGGCGGCGCGCTCGGTGTCGTCCTTGCTGGTCTCGCCCGCGTTGAAGCGCAGGTTCTCGATGACGGCGACCTGGCCGTCGGCGAGGCCCGCCACCGTGGACTCGGCCGACTCGCCGACCGTGTCGGTGGCGAAGGCGACGTCAGCGCCGAGGAGTTCACCGAGGCGCGCGGCCGCGGGGGCGAGCGAGAAGGCCGGGTCCGGGGCGCCCTTGGGGCGGCCCAGGTGCGAGGCGACGACGACCCGCGCGCCCGCGTCGGCGAGGGCCTTCACGGTGGGCAGCACGGCGCGGATGCGGCCGTCGTCGGTGATGGTGGTGCCGTCCAGCGGCACGTTGAGGTCGGCGCGGACGAAGACCCGCTTGCCCGTGACCCCTTCGGCGAGGAGTTCGTCGATCGTCTTCATGTCAGGGGACTCCCGAGGAGGTTCGTTCTGCTCGTGACCGGATGGCTCATGACCGGTGACCAGGCCCGATCCTAGAGAGGAGGGCCGGTCGTGACGTGAGTCAGGGCCCGGGCCGCGCGTCCCTGCGCCTGGCCCGGGCCCTGCTCTCGCTTCAAGCTGCCTGCTTCAGCCGATCAGAGCTGGTCGCCGACGAAGACCGTGAGGTCGACGAGGCGGTTGGAGTAGCCCCACTCGTTGTCGTACCAGCCGAGGACCTTCACCGACCTGCCCTCCTGGACCATGGTCAGGGAGGAGTCGAAGGTGCAGGACGACGGGTCGCTGACGATGTCCGAGGAGACGATCTCGTCCTCGGTGTAGGACAGGTAGCCCTGCAGCTCGCCCTCGGCGGCCTTCTTGAAGGCCGCGTTGACCTCGTCCTTGGTGACCTCGCGCGACAGCTCCACCACGAGGTCGGTGGCCGAGCCGGTCGGGACCGGGACGCGCATGGCGATGCCGTCCAGCTTGCCCTTGAGCTGCGGCAGGACCAGCGCGGTGGCCTTGGCGGCACCGGTGGTGGTCGGGATGATGTTCTCGGCGGCGGCACGCGCCCGGCGCAGGTCCTTGTGCGGGAAGTCCAGGATGCGCTGGTCGTTGGTGTACGCGTGGACCGTCGTCATCAGGCCCTTGACGATGCCGAAGTTCTCGTCGAGGACCTTCGCCATCGGCGCCACACAGTTGGTGGTGCAGGAGGCGTTGGAGATGACGTGGTGGTTCGCCGGGTCGTACTTGTCCTGGTTGACGCCCATGACGATGGTGATGTCCTCGTCCTTGGCCGGAGCCGAGATGAGGACCTTCTTGGCGCCACCGGCGATGTGCTTGGCGGCGTCTTCCTTCTTGGTGAAGATGCCGGTCGACTCGATGACGATGTCGACGCCCAGCTCGCCCCACGGGATGTCGGCCGGGTTGCGCTCGGAGAGCACCTTGATGGTGTGGCCGCCCACGGTGATGGTGTCGGCGGTGTGCGTGACCTCCTGCTTCAGGCGGCCCAGGATGGTGTCGTACTTCAGCAGGTGAGCCGTGGTCGCGGTGTCACCCAGGTCGTTGACAGCCACGACCTCGATGTCAGCACCCTGCTCCAGGAGCGCGCGGAAGTAGTTACGCCCGATGCGGCCGAAGCCGTTGATGCCTACGCGGATCGTCACGAACCGATCTCCTCGTTGGTACGCCGGCGATGCGGTGCCGGCGAGCTCTATTTGGGATGTCCCCGACCGCCTACGACCCTACCTCCCTGAAGCGCCGGAGGTGACATCGAGACGGCCCATACACGGCACTGCCATCCTTACCCGCCAGTAGGGGTACGGACCGCCCCGAGAGGAAACTCCTCGTCCCTCGAATTGACTATGGAAAGTCAAGGCCCGTATCACTCCTCGGAACGGCCTGGCGGGGCGGCGGCGAGTGTCAGGCTCGTGTCGGTGATCGCGTGCGTCAAGAGCGCCTCCCGGACACACGAACGCCGGTGCCGAGGCCCAACGGGGCTTTGGCACCGGCGTGTTGGCGTCCGGGCCAGGGCCTGTCCGACAGGCCCTGGGTCAGCCGACGAGGTTGTCCGCCAGGTCCTCGGAGAGGTTGGCCTCCGTGCCCGGGATGCCCAGGTCGGAGGCGCGCTTGTCGGCCATGGCGAGCAGCCGGCGGATGCGGCCGGCGACGGCGTCCTTGGTCAGCGGCGGGTCGGCGAGCGCGCCCAGCTCCTCCAGGGAGGCCTGCTTGTGCTCCATGCGCAGCCGGCCGGCCGCTGCGAGGTGCTCGGGTACCTCGTCGCCGAGGATCTCCAGCGCGCGCTGCACCCGGGCACCGGCGGCGACCGCCGCGCGGGCGGAGCGGCGCAGGTTGGCGTCGTCGAAGTTGGCGAGACGGTTCGCCGTGGCCCGCACCTCGCGGCGCATCCGGCGCTCCTCCCAGGCCAGCACCGACTCATGGGCGCCGAGCCGGGTGAGCAGCGCTCCGATCGCGTCGCCGTCGCGGACGACGACCCGGTCCACGCCCCGCACCTCACGGGCCTTGGCGGCGATCGACAGCCGGCGCGCGGCGCCGACCAGCGCGAGCGCGGCCTCCGGGCCGGGGCAGGTCACCTCCAGGGAGGAGGAGCGGCCGGGTTCGGTGAGCGAGCCGTGCGCGAGGAAGGCACCGCGCCAGGCGGCCTCGGCGTCGCAGGTGGCGCCGGAGACGACCTGCGGGGGCAGACCGCGGATCGGACGGCCGCGCCCGTCGACCAGGCCGGTCTGGCGGGCCAGTTGGTCACCGCCGGCGACGACTCTGACGACGTAGCGTGAACCGCGGCGCAGACCGCCCGGCGCCATCACGATCAGCTCGGAGCTGTGCCCGAAGATCTCCAGGATGTCCCGCTTGAGCCGGCGGGCCGCCATCGCGGTGTCCAGCTCCGCCTCGATCACGATGCGCCCGCTGACCAGATGGAGGCCGCCGGCGAACCGCAGAATGGCGGAGACCTCCGCCTTCCTGCAGCAGGTCCGGGTGACGGGGAGCCGGGAGATCTCGTCCTTCACCGCTGCCGTCATCGCCATGGGCCGATCCTTCCATGCATCCGAAAAATACGGTCGTACGCGGCGGCCAGGAGCTCCGCGTCGTGCCGCGGGGTCCCGTCGGGCCGGGCCACCGGCGCCAGCTCGACCGCGGCCCCGAACCGCTTGGCGGCGTCGGTCAGCGAGTCGCGGTCGGGCACGGCGGCCACGTCGGCCAGCACCACGTCCAGGGCGAGTTTAGGGGCGTGTCGTCCCAAAACCTCCAAATGACGCTGCGGGGAGAAGCCGTCGGTTTCCCCGGGCTGCGGGGCGAGGTTCAGCGAGAGTACCCGGCGCGCCTTGGTCTCGGTGAGGGCGTCGAGGAGCTCGGGCACGAGCAGGTGCGGGATGACCGAGGAGAACCAGGAGCCCGGGCCGAGGACGACCCAGTCGGCGTCCAGGACGGCCGCGACGGCCTCCGGGACGGCGGGCGGGTCGTGCGGCACGAGGTGCACGGACTGGACCTCGCCCGGGGTGAGGGCGACGGTGGCCTGGCCGCGGACGGTGTCCACGTCGTCCGGGCGGTCCGGGTCGTGCCCCTTGACCAGCGCCTGGAGCTCCAGCGGCACGGCCGACATCGGCAGCACACGCCCGTGCGCGCCGAGCAGCTTGCCGACCAGGTCGAGGGCCTGGACGTGGTCGCCGAGCTGCTCCCACAGGGCGACGATCAGCAGATTGCCGACCGCGTGGTCGTGCAGGTCGCCCTTGGAGTGGAAGCGGTGCTGGATGACGCGGGCCCAGGTCTGGCCCCAGTCGTCGTCGCCGCACAGCGCGGCCAGCGCCTTGCGCAGATCGCCGGGCGGCAGCACGCCCAGCTCGTCGCGCAGGCGCCCGCTGGAGCCGCCGTCGTCGGCGACGGTGACCACGGCCGTGAGGTCGCCGGTGATCCGGCGCAGCGCGGCGAGCGAGGCGGACAGGCCCCTGCCGCCGCCGAGGGCGACCACCTTGGGCTGGGTGCCGCGGCGGCGCGCTCGGCCACCGCGGGCCTCGACCGGCCGGCCCGCCCGCGCCTCGGGCACCGCCCGGCGCAGACGGCCCAGCCGCGGAGTACGTCCCGTCATTCCCGTCCCATGTCCCGGTGCACGACCACCGTCTCCACGCCCTCCGCCGCGAGGCGCGCGGCGAGCTTCTCCGACACGGCCACCGAGCGGTGCTTGCCGCCCGTACAGCCGATGGCGATGGTCACGTACCGCTTGCCCTCGCGCCGGTAGCCGGCCGCGATCAGCCGCAGCAGCTCGGCGTAGCGGTCGAGGAACTCCTTGGCGCCGGGCTGGTTGAAGACGTACGCCGCGACCTCGTCGTTCAGGCCGGTGTACGGGCGCAGCTCCGGGACCCAGTGCGGGTTGGGCAGGAAGCGCATGTCGGCGACGAGGTCGGCGTCGACCGGCAGGCCGTACTTGAAGCCGAACGACATCACGGTGGCCCGCAGCTCGGGCTCCTCCTCGCCGGCGAACTGGGCGTCCATCTTGGCGCGCAGCTCGTGGACGTTGAGGCTGGAGGTGTCGATCACCAGGTCGGCGTCGCCGCGCAGCTCGCGCAGCAGCTCGCGCTCGGCGGCGATGCCGTCGACGATGCGGCCGTCGCCCTGCAGCGGGTGCGGGCGGCGCACCGACTCGAAGCGGCGCACCAGCGCCTCGTCGGAGGACTCCAGGAAGACGATCCGCCGGGTGACGTGCTTGGCCTCCAGGTCCGCGAGGGATTCGCGCAGATTGTCGAAGAAGCGCCGGCCGCGCACGTCGACGACGACCGCGATCCGCGCCACGTTGCCCTGGGAGCGCGCGCCCAGCTCCACCATGGTGGGGATCAGGGCGGGCGGGAGGTTGTCGACGACGAACCAGCCGAGGTCCTCCAGGCACTTCGCGGCCGTGGAGCGGCCCGCTCCGGACATGCCGGAGATGATCACCAGCTCGGGGATGGCGGCGTCGGGGATCCCGGGGCCCGCGATGTCCTGGCTCACCTGTGCTCCGTTGTCGGGGAGTGCCTGCCGGTCCTCGGCGGCCTCCTGGTGCTCGCGGCCCGACACGGACCGCGGTTCCTGCTCATGATCGCCTGTCGGCTGCGTCTCGTGATCGGTCATGTCTCCTGCCCCCGTCGCTCGTCCGGGGCGCCCATGGCTACGGGCTCCCCCGGGGTGTCCGCCGTCGTCTCGTCCACCCCGTCCTCCATGTCTTCCATGATCTCTCCAGTGGCCGTGTTCACGGCGGGCGCGGCCGGGGCCGCCTGGGCGAGGGCCACGGCGATCGTCTCGGCCGTTTTACGGCCGATGCCCGGTACCTCACAGATCTGGTCGATTGTCGCGGATCGCAGCTTCTTCACCGAACCGAAGTGCTTGATCAGCGCCTGCTTGCGGGTCTCGCCGAGCCCCGGTACGTCGTCCAGGGGGCCCGCACGGAACCGCTTGGCGCGCTTGGTGCGCTGGTAGGTGATCGCAAAGCGGTGGGCCTCGTCACGGACCCGCTGCAGCAGATACAGGCCCTCACTCGTGCGGGGCAGCACCACCGGGTCGTCCTCGCCGGGCAGCCAGACCTCCTCCAGCCGCTTGGCCAGGCCGCACACCGCGATGTCGTCGATGCCGAGTTCGTCCAGCGCGCGCCGGGCGGCGGCGACCTGGGGCCGGCCGCCGTCGACGACGACGAGCTGGGGCGGGTAGGCGAACTTCTTGGGGCGGCCGTCGTCCTCGGTGAGGGTGCTGAGGGAGACCTCCCCCTCCTCCGGCTCGGCGACGGCGTCCGCGGCCTCGGCCCACTCCCCGGTGCGCTCCTTCTCCGCGAGGTAGCGCCGGAAGCGGCGGGTGATCACCTCGTGCATGGAGCGGACGTCGTCCTGCCCGGCGAAGCCCTTGATCTGGAAGCGGCGGTACTCGCTCTTGCGCCCGAGTCCGTCCTCGAAGACGACCATGGAGGCCACGACGTCGTCGCCCTGGAGGTGCGAGATGTCGTAGCACTCGATGCGCAGGGGGGCGCTGTCCAGGTCGAGGGCGTCGGCGATCTCCTCCAGGGCGCGCGAGCGGGTGGTGAGGTCGGAGGCGCGCTTGGTCTTGTGCAGGGCGAGCGCCTGGAGGGCGTTGCGCTGCACGGTCTCCATCAGGGCCTTCTTGTCGCCGCGCTGCGGGATGCGCAGCGAGACGGCCGAACCGCGCCGCTCGGTGAGCCACTGCTGGACCGGCTCCACCGGCTCGGGCAGGGCCGGGACGAGGACCTCCTTGGGGACGCTGTCGCCTGTCTCCTCGCCGTAGAGCTGCTGCAGGGCGTGCTCGACGAGGGCGCCGGTGGTGATCTCCTCGACCTTGTCGGTGACCCAGCCGCGCTGGCCGCGCACCCGCCCGCCGCGGACGTGGAAGATCTGGACGGCCGCCTCCAGCTCGTCCTCGGCGACCGCGATCAGGTCGGCGTCGGTGGCGTCGGCCAGCACGACGGCGTTCTTCTCCATGGCCTTGCGCAGGGCCCCTATGTCGTCGCGCAGCCGGGCGGCCCGCTCGTACTCCATGTCCTCGGCCGCCTCCATCATCTGCTTCTCCAGACGGCGGAGGTAGGTGCCGGTGCGGCCGGTCATGAAGTCGCAGAACTCGTCGGCCAGTTCCCAGTGGTCCTCTGGCGGGATACGGCCGACGCACGGGGCCGCGCACTTGCCGATGTAGCCCAGCAGACAGGGCCGGCCGGTGCGGGCGGCGTTCTTGAAGACACCGGCCGAGCAGGTGCGCACCGGGAAGACGCGCAGCAGCAGGTCGACGGTGTCCCGGATCGCCCACGCGTGCGCGTACGGCCCGAAGTAGCGGACGCCCTTCTTCTTGTGGCCGCGCATGACCTGGACGCGGGGGAACTCCTCGTTCATCGTCACCGCGAGGTACGGGTAGCTCTTGTCGTCGCGGTACTTGACGTTGAACCGGGGGTCGTACTCCTTGATCCAGGAGTACTCCAGCTGCAGCGCCTCGACCTCCGTGGACACCACGGTCCACTCCACGGACGCGGCCGTGGTGACCATGGTCCGGGTGCGCGGGTGCAGGTTCGCCAGGTCCTGGAAGTAGTTCGCCAGGCGCTGGCGCAGGCTCTTCGCCTTTCCGACGTAGATCACCCGGCGGTGCTCGTCACGGAACCTGTACACCCCCGGGGAGTCCGGGATCTCACCCGGCCTGGGGCGGTAGCTGGAGGGGTCGGCCATGTCTCACACCCTACTGGCGAGCAGTGACAGTCCGGCGGGCCTGTGGACAGCGGGGGGGGACGGCGGGTGGTGGACGCGGGGACGGCGACGGACGGTGGACGGCGAGGGGGCGACGGGGGACGGCGGTCAGCGGGGGGTGACAGGGGTGGGGGACGAGCGCGGGAGACCGGCGGCCGGAGAGAGAGGGCGGACGCCGGCCGCCGGAGTCCGCCCCGGTGGCCGGACGCCGAGCTCCAGGCCCCGCCGCCCACGACCGGCCACCGGACTCGGGGCCCGCCCCCGCGGTACGCCCCCCCACGGCCGCCGCAGGCCCCTCTCCCGTGGCACCTGCGAAAGTCGGCCATCCCCGCCGGCCCTCCTCAATCGGCCGGTCCCCGTGCCGACTTGGACCCTCGCCCCACCGCGTGGCGCGGAGTACGCCGCAGTCCGGCCCGTGGTGTTGTCGGGACTAGGTCAACACGCTTCAATGCGGGGGAACTCGGGGCCGTGCACGACGGCGCACGGACGTGACCCATCCCCCGCCGCCGACGGGGTGGCCCCGGCAGCACCCGCGTGAACGGTCTGACCAGCCGTTGTGAACCACACAGAAAGGCCCCTGCATGCCGCACGCCACACAGCACGCGGACGTCGCCACCGCGCAACTGGACACGGCTCTGCGCGGCGGCCCCTTCCACGTCGCCCTGCGCGCCGCCATCGCCGCCCGCGGTCTGCCGCTGCAACGCGTGCAGCACCATCTCTCGCGCCACGGTGTGAAGGTCGGCGTCACCAGCCTCAGCTACTGGCAGCAGGGCGCCCGCCGGCCGCAGCGCCCCGAGTCCCTTCGTGCGGTGCGCGCGCTGGAGGAGATACTCCAGCTGCCGGACGAGTCGCTGATCCGCCTCCTCGCCAAGGCCGACGACGGCCCCCCGGGACAGCACCCCGCCGCCCGCTCCTACCGCTCGCTGGTCGAGGCCTCGGGCGTCCTGGAGCGCCTGCTGCTCGAACTGGAGTCCCCACGCGACGGCGGGCTGCACATGCTCGGCCATCACGAACAGGTCCGCGTCGGGGCGCACCGGGAGCTGCTCGGCCGCGAGTCGCACCACATCGTGCGCGCCCACAAGGACGGGGTCGACCGTTTCGTCGCCGTCCACCACGGCGACCCCGGGTGCGTGCCCGAGCGCATGTCCGTGCACGCGCTGGAGAACTGCCGCACGGGACGCGTCCGCCGGCATCACGAGACCGGCATCGTCGTCGCCGAGCTGCTCTTCGACACCCGCCTGCGCGCGGGAGACACCTTCCTCTTCCGCTACGCCGTCGAGGACGGCACGGCCGGCGTCTCCTACGAGTGCGTGCGCGGCTTCGGCCCGCCGGGCGGCCAGTACGTGCTCCAGGTGCGGTTCGACGAGCACGCCCTGCCGCTGCACTGCCACCGCTTCACCCAGCACTCGGCGGCGGCCCCCCGCAGCGGGCGCCAGGCCCTCCCCCTCACAGCCCGCCACCACACCGTCCACCTCGTCGAGCCCCGCGTACGCTCCGGGATCGTGGGGATCGGCTGGGACTGGGACTGAGGGCGCTGGACTGGGGCTCAGGCCTTCGGGCCCGCCACCACCCTGCCGTTCTCCACCCGCACCGGCAGCTCGCTCAGCGGTGTCGTCGCAGGGCGTTGCAGCACCTCGCCGGTCGTCGCGTCGAACCTGCTGCCGTGACAGGGGCAGATCAGGGTCGTCCCCTCCAGGGCGTTGATGGGGCAGCCGCCGTGGGTGCAGATCGTGCTGTACGCCTTCAGCGAGCCGTCCGCGGCCCGGCTGACCACCACGTTGTTCTCCTGGTCCAGGTGCGCGCCGCCCTCGGCGACCTCGCCCTCGGCGCCGAGGTCCACCGGAGCCGTGGGCGCCCCGGACGCCGACCCCGCTCCCCCGCCGGGCGCGCACGCGGCGAGCCCGAGCCCCACGGCAGGGGTGAGCGCCGCTCCGCGCAGGACGGTACGGCGGCTGGCGGAGGGTCGGCCGGACATGCGGGGCTCCACGGGTCTGGGGGCGGCGGGCGCTGGGCGATGCACCGGGCGGCGCCGGGGTGAGTGGGCCGGGCGCGGTGCGGGACGGACGCGAGGATACCGGGGCCGGTGCGGTGCGGGACGGACGCCGAGGATACCGGGGCCGGTGCGGTGAGGATCGGGCCGGGGGCTCACCGGGCGCCCACGGGCACCCTCCGGACGTAAACGTTTGCGCAAGCGTTTACGCGGCACCACCGCATGCGCTACCTTCCCGCGCAGGCCCTGTCCAGGAAGGGGTGCGCCATGCCGACCATGGCCGACGTCGCCCGGCACGCCGGCGTCTCGGTGGCGACCGTCTCGCACGTGCTCAACGACACCCGGCCCGTGCTGCCCCACACCCGTCAGGCCGTCCTCGACGCGGTCGAGCGGCTCGGGTACACGCCGAACACGCTCGCCCGCTCCCTGGTGACCTCCCGCACCCGCTCGATCGGCCTCGCGGTGTCGGCGATCAGCAACCCGTACTTCACCGAGATCCTCCAGGGCGTCGAGGCGGGCGCCCTGGAACACGGCTACAGCCTCCTCATCGCCGACCCGCACGACGACCCCGAGCATGAGCGCAAGGTCGTCCAGCTGCTGCACGAGCGGCGGGTGGACGGCATGATCGTCGCGCCCTCCGCCGACCCGCGCGCCCTCGTCGCCTACCTGCGCCGGCACGCCGTACCCGCGGTGTTCCTCGACCGGCTGGTCGACACGTGCGGAGAGGACGACCCGCCCTTCGACCAGGTGTGCGCCGAGAGCGCCGGGCCGGTGGCGGAGCTGGTCACGCACCTCGCCGGTCTCGGTCACCGCCGTATCGCGCTGGTCGCCGGGCTGGCCGGGCTCAGCACCACCAGCGAGCGGATCACCGGCTACCGGCACGGACTCGCGGCTGCCGGGCTCCCCTACGACGAGCGGCTCGTGGTCCACGGCGACTCCGCCGCCGCCGGGGGCGAACGGGCCACCGCCGCGCTGCTCTCCCTCGCCGCGACGCCGACCGCGCTCGTCACCGCCAACAACGCGATGACCATCGGCGCACTGCGCGCCCTGCGCGACCGCGGGCTGTCGGTGCCCGATGACATGGCCCTGTGCTGCTTCGACGACTTCGCCTGGGCGGACCTGTTCTCGCCCCGGCTCACCGCGATCGCCCAGCCCAGCAAGGAGATCGGCGCCCAGGCGGTCCGTGTCCTGCTGGACCGGCTCGCCGCACCGGAGCTGCCCGCCCGGACCGTGCGGCTCCCCTGCGCCTTCGTGCACCGCACCTCGTGCGGCTGCCCGGAACAGACACCTCGGCACCCCGAGCACCCCGAGCACCCCGAGCACCCCGCGAAAGGAACCCCCTCGTGATCGTCGTCGCCGGTGAGGCCCTGATCGACCTGGTACCGCAGGGCCCCGGTGCCCTCGCCGACCTGCGGCCCGCCCTCGGCGGCGGCCCGTACAACACGGCTGTGGCGCTCGGCCGTCTCGGCTCCCCCACCGCCTTCTGCTCGCGTACCTCGCGGGACGCCTTCGGCGAGGCGCTGCTCGACGGGCTGCGGCGGGCCGGGGTGGACGTCTCGGGCGTCCAGCGCGGCCCGGAGCCGACCACGCTCGCCGTCGCCACGATCGGGGACGGCGGTTCGGCCGCGTACTCGTTCTACGTCGACGGCACCGCCGACCGTCTCTTCACCGCGCCCGCCGCACTGCCCGCCGGAACCCGCGCGGTGTCCTTCGGGACCTGCTCGCTGGTGCTGGAGCCGGGGGCCAGCGCGTACGAGGAGCTGATGCGGACGGCGGCCGCGCAGGGCGTGTTCACGGCCCTGGACCCCAACGTCCGGCCCGGGCTGATCCCTGACGCGGACGCCTACCGGGCCCGCTTCAGGAGCTGGCTGCCGTCGGTGTCGCTGCTGAAGATGTCCGAGGAGGACGCCCGCTGGCTGGGCGGCGACCCGAAGGAGTGGCTCGCCGCCGGGCCGTCGGCCGTGGTGATCACCCATGGCGGCGACGGGCTGAGCGCCTTCACCCGGGACGGCGGTGTGCACACCGTGCCGGGCGAACCGGTCGACGTCGTGGACACCATCGGCGCCGGGGACACGGTGAACGCGGCGCTGCTGCACGGCCTCGCCGTACGGGACGCCCTGTCCCCCGAGGCACTCGACGGGCTCGGCCCGGCCGGCTGGAGCGAGCTGCTGCGGTTCGCGGCCCGCGCGGCGGCCGTGACCTGCTCGCGTGCCGGGGCGGAACCGCCGTACGCCCATGAGCTGGCGGACGCGCGGTTCTGAGCCCGTCCGTCCCCTACCGGGCCGACCGCACGACCGCACCGACCGGCCGTACGATGCCCGGTCGCGCCCCGCCGACGCCGCTCAGCCCGCCCTGCCGACGGCCCGCAGGGCGCCGGGGCGCAGGCCGCTGAGGCGGTCGAGGGCGACGGCCGTGGCGTCGTCGGCGGGCAGGTGCACCACCATCTGCTGGCCGTCCTCCGGCAGCGCGAGCGTCTCGTACAGCAGCCGCAGCGGCCCCGCCTCCGGGTGCTCCACCTGCTGCGACCCGACGCTGCGGGGCGTGACGGCCAGGTCCGCGTACCGGTCGGCGAACTCGGCACCGGCCGTCACCGTCAGCTCCTCGGCCAGCTCGGTCAGATAGGGATCGTGCAACGGGACGGAGTGCCTCAGCCGGGCGACGATGTCGTCGGCGACGCGGCTCCAGTCGGTGAAGGCGGTACGGGCGCGCGGGTCGGTGAACAGGTGGCGCAGCAGATTGGGCTGCTCGGCCTCGAACAGCCCGAGCGGGCCGAACAGGCGGGCGTAGCCGTCGGTGTGGGCGAGGACGTCGCCGATCCAGTTGAGCACCGCGGCGGGGGCGGGCTCCAGCCGGTCCAGGACGGCCTGCACCGTGGGACGCGCCGCACGGCTGAGCGGCGGCGCGGCCGCGCACACCAGCGGGTCGCCGGTCTCCTTGGTCAGCCGGCGCAGCAGGATGCGTTCCTTCAGCGACAGGTTCAGGACGTCGGCGAGCGCACCGAGCACCTGCGGGGAGGGGTTGCGGTCGCGGCCCTGTTCCAGCCGGGTGAGGTACTCGACGCTGATGCCGGCGAGGGTGGCCAGCTCGGCGCGGCGCAGGCCCGGGGTGCGTCGGCGGGGGCCGGCGGGCAGTCCCACCTCGGCGGGGGTGACGGCCTCACGCCAGGTGCGCAGGAAGGTGCCCAGCTCGTTGTCGCTCACACCGTCGAACGTACCAACGCTCGCGCGGCGGAGGGTGGCCCTGTCACTACCAGGCTCGGGCCGGTCTCCCTCCGGAGCGGTCCACCCCGCAGGGTGGACGCATGACGAATGAGACCGCCACCACCGCCGTCCCTTCCGCCCTGCCGATCGCCCCGGGGAACTGGGCGCTTGACCCGCTGCACTCCGCCGTGAACTTCACCATCCGCCACCTCGGCATCTCCAAGGTGCGGGGGCGTTTCGACTCGGTGCGGGCCGAGCTGTACGTCGGTGAGACCGCCGAGGACATCCGGGTGTCCGCGACCATCGATCTGGCCTCGGTCGACACGGGGAACCCCGACCGGGACGCCCATGTCCGGGCGTCCGACCTGCTCGACGTGGAGAAGCGCCCGACGATGACGTACCGCTCGACCCGGGTGTGGGGCGGGGGCGAGGACTGGACGATGGAGGGCGAGCTGACGATCGGCGACGTGACCCGGCCGGTGACGCTCGCGGTGGAGTTCGGCGGGCTGGTCGACGTGCCGATGGACGGCAGCCGGCACGCCGGGTTCGAGGCGACGGGCGAGATCCGGCGCAGCGACTTCGGGCTGGGCTTCGCGCCGGGTGTGCTCGGGGACGTGGTGAAGATCCAGCTCGACATGCAGTTCGTCGAGCCGCAGGGCGTCTGAGAAGGACGCGAGTACGCCGCGCGCCCCACGGGATGGTCCCGTGGGGCGCGCGGCGTACCGCGGTCAGGCCTTGGTGGACCTGGTCGTCTTCTTGGCGGCCGCCTTGGTGGCGGTCTTGGTGGCGGTCTTGGTGGCGGTCTTCCTTGCGGTCGTGGCCTTCTTGGCGGCGGTGTCGTTCACCGTCTTGGTGGCCGTCTTGCGGGCCGTGGACTTGGCGGCCACGGCCTTCTTCGCGGGCGCCTTCGTGCGGGCACGCGGGATCGTGGCGTCGCTGAGCTTCTGCGGGTCGAGGATCTCCCGCAGGAACTTGCCGGTGTGGCTCGTCGACACCGCGGCGACCTCCTCGGGCGTGCCCTCGGCGACGACCAGGCCGCCGCCCGCGCCGCCCTCGGGGCCCATGTCGACGATCCAGTCGGCGGTCTTGATCACGTCGAGGTTGTGCTCGATGACGATGACCGTGTTGCCCTTGTCGACCAGGCCGGACAGGACCTTCAGCAGCTTGCTGATGTCCTCGAAGTGCAGACCGGTGGTCGGCTCGTCCAGTACGTAGACCGTGCGGCCGGTGGAGCGCTTCTGGAGCTCGCTGGCGAGTTTGACGCGCTGCGCCTCGCCGCCGGACAGGGTCGTCGCGGACTGGCCGAGGCGGACGTAGCCGAGACCGACGTCGTGGAGGGTCTTGAGGTGGCGGTTGATCGCCGGGACCGCCTCGAAGAAGTGCATGGCCTCTTCGATCGGCATGTTCAGGACCTCGGCGATGGACTTGCCCTTGTAGTGGACCTCCAGGGTCTCCCGGTTGTACCGGGCGCCGTGGCAGACCTCGCACGGGACGTAGACGTCCGGGAGGAAGTTCATCTCGATCTTGATGGTGCCGTCGCCGGCGCAGTTCTCGCAGCGGCCGCCCTTGACGTTGAAGGAGAAGCGGCCGGGCAGGTAGCCGCGGACCTTCGCCTCGGTGGTCTCGGCGAACAGCTTGCGGACGTGGTCGAAGACGCCGGTGTACGTCGCCGGGTTCGAGCGCGGGGTGCGGCCGATGGGCGACTGGTCGACATGCACGACCTTGTCGACGAGGTCGTCGCCCTCCACGCGGGTGTGCCGCCCCGGGACGTTGCGGGCGCCGTTGAGCTCGCGTGCCAGGTGCGTGTACAGGATGTCGTTGACCAGCGTCGACTTCCCGGAGCCGGAGACGCCGGTGACGGCGGTGAACACGCCGAGCGGGAAGGAGACGTCGATGTCCTGGAGGTTGTTCTCGCGCGCGCCGTGCACCGTGAGCCGACGGGACGGGTCCTGGGGGCGGCGGATGTCGGGCACGGGGATCGACTTCTTGCCGGACAGGTACTGACCGGTCTGCGACTCGGCGTTGGCGAGCAGCTCCTTCAGGGAGCCGCTGTGCACGACCTTGCCGCCGTGCTCGCCGGCGCCGGGGCCGATGTCGACGATCCAGTCGGCGACCTTGATGGTGTCCTCGTCGTGCTCGACGACGATGAGCGTGTTGCCCATGTCGCGCAGCCGGACGAGGGTCTCGATGAGCCGGTGGTTGTCGCGCTGGTGCAGGCCGATGGACGGCTCGTCGAGGACGTAGAGCACGCCGACGAGGCCGGAGCCGATCTGGGTGGCCAGGCGGATGCGCTGGGCCTCGCCGCCGGAGAGGGTGCCGGCCGCGCGGTTGAGCGAGAGGTAGTCCAGGCCGACGTCGACGAGGAAGCGCAGCCGTTCGTTGACCTCCTTCAGCACACGCTCGGCGATCTTCTTGTCGCGGGCGTTGAGCTTCAGCTCGCCCAGGAAGTCGGCGCAGTCGCTGATGGACATGCCGGAGACCTCGGCGATGGACTTGCCCATGATCGTGACCGCGAGGACGATCGGCTTCAGGCGCGTGCCCTCACAGGTGGGGCAGGGCACCTCGCGCATATAGCCCTCGAAGCGCTCCCGGCTGGCGTCGGACTCGGCCTCGCTGTGCCGGCGCTTGACGAACGGCACGGCGCCCTCGAAGGGGGTCGTGTACACACGCTCACGGCCGTACCGGTTGCGGTAGCGGACCTCGATCTGGGTCTTGTGGCCGTACAGCAGGGCCTTCCTGGCGCGCTGGGGCAGACCCGCGAAGGGGATGTCGGTGCGGAAGCCGAGGGCGTCGGCGAGGGCGCCGACCAGCCTGCCGAAGTAGTCCTTGGTGTGCCCGTGCGACCAGGGGTGGATGGCGCCCTCGTCGAGGCTCTTGTCCTCGTCGGGGACGATCAGCTCCGGGTCGACCTCCATGCGCGTGCCGATGCCGGTGCACTCCGGGCAGGCGCCGAAGGGCGAGTTGAAGGAGAAGGAGCGCGGCTCCAGCTCCTCGAAGGACAGGTCGTCGTAGGGGCAGTACAGGTGCTCCGAGTACATGCGCTCGCGCTCTGGGTCGTCCTCGGGGAGGTCGACGAAGTCGAGCACGACCATGCCGCCGGACAGGCCGAGGGCGGTCTCGACGGAGTCGGTCAGGCGGCGCTTGGCGGAGTCCTTCACCGTGAGGCGGTCGACGACCACCTCGATGGTGTGCTTCTCCTGCTTCTTCAGCGTCGGCGGCTCGGACAGCTGGATGGTCCGGCCGTCCACCCGCGCGCGGGAGTAGCCCTTGGTCTGGAGGTCGGCGAAGAGGTCGACGAACTCTCCCTTGCGCTCGCGCACCAGCGGCGACAGCACCTGGAAGCGGCTGCCCTCCGGCAGCTCCAGGACCTTGTCGACGATGGCCTGCGGCGACTGGCGCGAGATGGGGCGGCCGCACTCGGGACAGTGCGGCTTGCCGATGCGCGCGAAGAGCAGGCGGAGGTAGTCGTAGACCTCGGTGATGGTGCCGACCGTGGAGCGCGGGTTGCGCGAGGTCGACTTCTGGTCGATCGAGACGGCCGGGGAGAGGCCCTCGATGAAGTCGACGTCCGGCTTGTCCATCTGGCCGAGGAACTGGCGCGCGTACGAGGAGAGCGACTCCACGTAGCGGCGCTGACCCTCGGCGAAGATCGTGTCGAAGGCCAGAGAGGACTTGCCCGAACCGGACAGGCCCGTGAAGACGATGAGCGAGTCCCTGGGCAGGTCGAGCGAGACGTTCTTCAGGTTGTGCTCGCGCGCGCCACGGACGATGAGACGGTCGGCCACGCCGGTCCGCACCTTTCTTGAGAGAAGTGACAGGGGCGGGGCCCCCGTCTTTCTCAGACTAGGGGGAGCCACTGACAACGCCGGTCGGATTCACCGGTTCCAAACAATCCCCGGCCTTCCAGCATGCCCGACGCCGCCACCGACCATATAGCACGTGCATTCGATTTGCGGGCACGGTCGGAATCCTTCACCCGAAGGAGTGGCGGAGCTAAGGTCAGCAGCATGATTGATCACGCTCATGACCTGGCCTCTGTACAGGACGCGACCGAACGGCTGCTCAGCGCGGTCGCCGAGCTGGACAACGCCGATGTGTCCGAACCGTCACGCCTGCCCGGCTGGAGCCGGGGCCATGTGCTCGCCCACCTCGCCCGGAACGCGGACGCCCTCGTGAACGTCCTCGAGGGCCGTCCCATGTACGTCTCCGCCGAGGCCCGCGACGGCGACATCGAGCGGGACGCGCCCCGCCCGCTCAAGGCGCAGGTCGCGGACCTGCGGGAGAGCGCGGCCCGGTTCCGGGCGGCCGGTGAGGCCCCCGCCGACTGGTCGCGCACGGTGGAGCTGCGCAACGGCGTCACGGACTCCGCGGCCCGGGTGCCGTTCCGGCGGTGGGCCGAGGTGGAGCTGCACCACGTCGACCTCGGGACCGGCTACGAGCTGGAGGACGTGCCCGCCGACTTCGTGGAGCGGTACATCGGCTTCCTCGCCGCCCGGTTCTCCGGCGGCGACGTGCCGCCGACCCTGCTGACCGACGGCACCCGCACCTGGCGCACCGGCCGCGCGTCCGACGAGCCCGAGGTGACGGTCACCGGCACACCGGCCGACCTCCTCGGCTGGCTGGCCGGCCGCCGCGACGGCACGTCCCTGACGGTGAAGGGCGACAGCCTGCCGAAGCTGCCCCCGCTGTAGGGGCCGGAGGGGCTCGCCCACGGGCCCGCCCGCATCCGCGGCGATAGGCTGCCGCCATGACGTACAGCGGACAGGTGACGGTCGGCGGCCCGGCGGACGTGCACGAGCTCAAGGACCTGATGATCACCAAGATCGCGGTCGGCCCGATGGACAACAACGCCTATCTGCTGCGTTGTCGGGCCACGGACGAGCAGCTGCTGATCGACGCGGCCAACGACGCGCACGCGCTGCTCGGCATGATCGGTGACGACGGGATCGCGTCCGTCGTCACCACCCACCGGCACGCCGACCACTGGCAGGCGCTCGCCGAGGTCGTCACGGCCACCGGCGCCCGCACCTACGCCGGCCGGGACGACGCCGACGGCATCCCCGTACCGACCGACGTTCTGGTCGACGACGGGGACGTCGTCCGCGTGGGCCAGGTGGAACTGACCGCGCGCCATCTGGTCGGCCACACACCCGGTTCGATCGCCCTCGTCTACGACGACCCGCACGGGCATCCCCATGTGTTCACCGGGGACTGCCTGTTCCCCGGAGGCGTGGGCAACACCCGTGAGGATCCCGAGGCGTTCGCCCGCCTCATCGGCGATGTGGAGGCGAAGATCTTCGACGTACTGCCCGACGAGACCTGGGTGTACCCGGGGCACGGCAACGACACCACGCTCGGCGCCGAGCGTCCGCAGCTGCCGGAGTGGCACGCGCGCGGGTGGTGAAGCGCGCCTGCGGGCGGTGAACCGGGCCCACGGGTGGTGAACCGGGCCCACGGGTGGTGAACCGGCTCGTCGAAAGGGCGCGCGGCGCTCAACGCGCGCCCTGTGTGAACCACGTGCACGCGCCGGGGCCGCACGCGCGCTCCCGGTGCGGACGACCGCGCGGTCCACTGGAGACAGCCCCGCGCGGGATGACGGCTCCTGTGCGGCAGGGCCGCCGGTCTTCCGGTCCCCGCCCTCGGCCGGCGGCCCGGGCGAACGCCGCGTGGTGTTCACGAAACCGCAACACCCGTTCCCACCATGCGGACATGCGCTGGTGTGACCTCGACAAACGCGCGGTTCGCTGTCACTCTCCCGCCATGTCTCTCGCCCCCAGCGCGCTGCGCCGCGCCGTAGCCACCGCGACCATCGCCCTGCTCGCCACCGCCGTCGGCTGTGCCCCGCAGCCGGAGGAGACGGCGTCGGACCAGCCGTCGGGATCGGCCGGCGGCGTCTGCGTGAAGGGCGAGTTGGCCACGCGGACCCCCGGCAAGCTGACCGTCGCCACCGACGAGCCGGCCTACGAGCCGTGGTTCAAGGACGACGAGCCGTCCAACGGCAAGGGCTTCGAGTCGGCGGTCGCCTACGCCGTCGCCGAGCGGCTCGGCTATGACAAGAACGCCGTCGTCTGGCAGAAGGTTCCCTTCAACAAGGCTTTCGCGCCCGGCGAGAAGACCTTCGACTTCGACATCAACCAGGTGTCCATCAGCGACGAGCGCAAGAAGGCCGTCGACTTCTCGTCCGGGTACTACGACGTCCGTCAGGCCGTCATCGCGCTGAAGGACTCCGAGGCCGCCGGGGCGAGGACGATCGCGGACCTCAGGAAGGTCAAGCTGGGTGCCCAGGTCGGCACGACCAGCCTGAACTACATCGACGACGTGGTGAAGCCCGAGCAGCCGGCGGCGGCGTTCGCCAAGAACGACCAGGCCAAGTCCGCGCTGAAGAACGGCCAGGTCGACGCCATCGTGGTCGACCTGCCCACCGCCTTCTACATCACCGCGGCCGAGGTGCCGGACGCCCGGATCGTCGGCCAGTTCGAGAACCGGGGCGGCACGCCCGAGCAGTTCGGCCTCGTCCTGGACAAGGGCAGCGCCCTCACCGCGTGCGTGTCGGACGCCGTCGACGCCCTGCGCGAGGACGGCACGCTGGCCGGGATCGAGCAGGAGTGGCTGTCCGAGGCCGTCGACGCCCCGGTGCTGAAGTGACGGTCACCAAGGGCGAGTCGGGCCGGGAGAGCGCGGACGGCAAGGGCGACATGCCCGGCGGCGCGGTGGGGGCGGACGACGGTTACGTCCCCTCGCAGCGCCGTCTGGACCGTGAGCGCCACAAGCGCGCACGCGCGCGTCGCGCCACCGCGATCGCCGCGCTGTCGACCCTGGTCACGGGCGTCGTCCTGTACCTGGTCGTGGTGAACGCGCCCGGCTGGCCGCGCACCAAGGAGACGTTCTTCGACGGGGCTTACGCGCGTGAGGCGCTGCCCAAGGTCCTGGAAGGGCTGTGGCTCAACGTACGGCTGCTGCTGATCTGCGGCGCCGCCGTGCTGGTCCTCGGCATGCTGATCGCCGTCGCCCGCACCCTGCGCGGGCCGGTGTTCTTCCCGCTGCGCGCGCTGGCCGCCGCGTACACCGACTTCTTCCGCGGGCTGCCACTGATCATCAACCTGATGATCGTGGTGCTCGGCGTGCCCGCCCTGCGGCTGCAGGGCGTCACCGTGGACCCGGTGGTGCTGGGCGGTACCGCGCTGACACTGACGTACTCCGCGTACGTCGCCGAGGTGTTCCGCGCGGGCATCGAGTCCGTGCACCCCTCACAGCGGGCGGCGGCCCGTTCGCTGGGCCTCACCAACCGTCAGGCGCTGCGCCATGTGGTGCTCCCGCAGGCCGTGCGCCGCCAGGTGCCGCCGCTCCTCAACGACCTGGTGTCGCTGCAGAAGGACACCGGCCTGGTGTCGATCGGCGGCGCGGTGGACGCCGTACGGGCGGCGGACATCATCGTGGGACGCAGCCTCAACTACACGCCGTACATCGTCGCGGGTCTCGTCTTCGTGGCGCTGACCATCCCGATGACCCGCTTCACCGACTGGGTGACGGCCCGGACGGACCGCCGCCGCGCCCAGGGAGGCACCCTGTGAACGACACCGCTCCCGTGCTGCGCATGGAGGCCGTGCGCAAGACGTTCGGCGACTCGGTCGTGCTGCGGGACGTCGGTCTGGAGGTGGCCCCGCACACCGTCACCGCGCTGATCGGCGCCTCGGGCTCCGGCAAGTCCACACTGCTGAAGTGCGCCAACCTGCTGGAGGACATCGACGACGGCGCGATCTGGCTGGACGGCGAGGAGATCACCGACCCGCGCGTCGACCAGGACGCGGTACGGCGCCGTATCGGCGTGGTCTTCCAGGCGTACAACCTCTTCCCGCACATGACGGTCCTGGACAACATCACCCTCGCCCCGCGCCGGGTGCACGGGGTCTCGCGCGCGCAGGCCGAGGCACACGCGCGTGAGCTGCTGGAGCGGCTCGGGCTCGGTGCTCGGGCCGGGGAGTACCCGGACCGGCTCAGCGGCGGCCAGCAGCAGCGCGTGGCGATCGTGCGCGCCCTGGCCGTACGTCCCCGGCTGCTGCTGCTCGACGAGATCACCGCGGCGCTGGACCCGGAGCTGGTCGGTGAGGTGCTGTCCGTCGTGCGCGACCTGAAGGACGACGGCATGACGATGGTGCTCGCCACGCACGAGATGGCGTTCGCGCGGGAGGTCGCCGACCAGGTTTGTTTTCTGGACTCGGGCGTGGTGCTGGAGCACGGCACCGCGGAGCAGATCTTCGGCGATCCGCAGCAGGAGCGCACGCGGCAGTTCCTGCGGCGGATCGTGGACGCGGGCCGGCTGTAAGGGGCGCGCGCCCAGGAGGCCGGTCCTTACGTGTCGGCCCGGGCCGCTCCCACCAGCGCCGCGACACGCTCCACGCCGAAGACGTACCCCTGCACCCCGCAGCCCGCGATGACCCCGTCCGCGCGCAGGGAGACGTAGGAGTGGTGCCGGAACGACTCGCGCTGGTGGATGTTGGAGATGTGCACCTCGATCACCGGCATGCCGTCGCAGGTGTTGAGGGCGTCCAGGATCGCGACCGAGGTGTGCGAGTAGGCGGCGGGGTTGATGACGATGCCGCAGTGGTTCAGCCGGGCCTCGTGGATCCAGTCGACCAGTTCGCCCTCGTGGTTGGACTGGCGCAGATCGACCGTGCCGCCGTGCGCGGCCGCCGCCTCGGCGCACATCGCCTCCACGTCGGCGAGGGTGTCGGAGCCGTAGATCTCCGGCTGGCGCTGCCCGAGCAGGTTCAGGTTGGGGCCGTTGAGGATCATGATCGGGGCGTTGGCCAGGGTGCGGGGCACGGCTTCCTCCGGTCCGTTCGGGGGTGGGGCGGCCCGCCGGGGACCGCTGTTCGGACCCGGTTTATCACGGTGCGCGGGGACCGGGTCCGCCCCTAGCATCCCCGTCATGATCGAGCCTGCTTATCCCCCGAAGCCCGTACCGGGCGACCGTATAGCCGTCATCTCCCCCGGCGCCGGGCTGCCGGGGCTCTTCCCCCAGCCGTTCGAACTTGGCCTGGAGCGGTTGCGCAAGGACTTCGGCCTCGAACCGGTCGAGTACCCGACGACCCGGAAGATGGGCGCCACACCGCAGGAGCGGGCCGCCGACATCCACGCCGCCTTCGCCGATCCCGACATCAAGGCGGTCATGGCGTCGATCGGCGGCGACGACCAGATCACCGTGCTGCCGCAGCTGGACCGCGAGCTGATCCGGGCGAACCCGAAGCCGTTCTTCGGGATGAGCGACAACACCAACCTGCTGGCGTACCTCTACAACACGGGCATCGTCGGCTACCACGGCGCGACCGTGATGACCGCTCTGGGCCGCCCGGTCGCCATGGACGCGCTGACCGCGGACTCGCTGCGCGCGGCGCTGTTCACCTCGGGCACCTACGAGTTGGAGCCGGCCGAGTTCTGGAACGACGTGAACCGCGACTGGGCGGACCCGGCGACCTTCGAGTCGGAGCCTGAGATGCGCCCCGGCGACGGCTGGACCTGGGTGAACGCCGACCGTGTCGTGGAGGGCCGCAGCTGGGGCGGCTGTCTGGAGATCCTCGGCTGGCTGCTGATGGCGAACCGGGAGATCGCGCCCGACCTCGCTCAGTACGACGGTGGCGTGCTGCTCCTGGAGACCACAGAGGAACTGCCGAGCAGCGAGGAGGTCTTCCGCACCCTGCGCAACATGGGCGAGCGCGGGCTGCTGAGCCGTTTCTCGGCGCTGCTGATGGGGCGCGCCAAGACGTGGTCGTTCGAGCAGCCCAACAGCCCGGAGGAGGCCGCTCGTTACGCCGCCGAGCAGCGCGAGGCCGTGCTGCGCGCCATGCGGGTGTATGCCCCCAACACCCCGATCGTCTTCGACGTGGATTTCGGACACACCGATCCACAGCTCGTCCTGCCGTACGGCGGCTTCGTCCGCGTCGACGGGCCGGCCCGGCGCATCACGGTCACCTACTGAGGCGCCCGCGGCGCTTCCGCACGCCCCCGTAACCCGTGGTCACGCCGGGTAGTTGACGCGGCATGCACGACGTACGCACCGTGAAAACAGCCAGGCCGCCCGGGCCGCCCGGGCCGCCCGGCATGCTGCGGCTCGCCGCCGCCTCGCTCGCCGGGACGGCCATCGAGTTCTACGACTTCTTCGTCTACGGGACGGCGGCGGCGCTCGTCCTCGGCCCGCTGTTCTTCCCGACCTTCTCGCCGGTCGCCGGGACGCTCGCCGCCTTCGGGACGTTCGGCGTGGGTTTCGTCGCGCGGCCGCTGGGCTCGGTGCTGTTCGGGCACATCGGGGACCGGCACGGCAGACGGCCGGTGCTCGTCGTGTCGCTGCTGCTGACCGGCGCGTCGACCGTCGCGGTCGGCTGCGTCCCGGCGTACGACACCCTCGGGGTGGCCGCGCCCGTGCTGCTGCTGGTGCTGCGGTTTCTGCAGGGGCTGGGGCTCGGCGGGGAGTGGGGCGGGGCGGTGCTGCTGACCGCCGAGCACGCCCCGGCCGAGCGGCGCGCGCTGTGGTCGAGCTTTCCGCAGGTGGGGCCCGCGGTCGGTTTCGTCCTCGCCAACGGCGTGACGCTGGCGCTGGCCGCCTCGCTGTCCGAGGACCAGTTCGCCCAGTGGGGCTGGCGGGTGCCGTTCTGGGCGGCCGGAGTGCCGGCCCTGCTGGGGCTGTGGCTGCGCTCGTCCCTCACCGAGAGCCCCAGCTTTCTGGAGCTCGACGAGCACGCGCGTGTGCCGCTCGCCGAGGTGGTGCGCGACCACTGGCGGCTGGTGCTGCTGACGGCCGGCGGCCTCGCCGTCGGGTACGCGATCTTCTACGCCGTGACGACCTGGTCCCTCGCCTACGCCACCGAACGGCTCGGGGTGAGCCGTACCGTCATGCTGGTCTGCATCATGGCCGCGGTGGTGGTCAAGGGGGCTCTCACGCCGTTCGCCGCGCTGCTGGGCGACCGGTACGGGCGGCGCCCGATGTGCCTTTCCGGCTGTGCGGCGGCCGCGGTGTGGATGTTCCCGATGGTGGCCCTGCTGTCGACCGGGGAGCCTCTGCTGATGTTCCTCGGGTTCCTGGGCGCGATGCTGGCGTTCATCACCATGTTCGCGGTGATCGCGGCGTATCTGCCGGAGCTGTACGAGCCGCGGGTACGGTGCACCGGCGCGGCCGTCGGCTACAACCTCGGCGGCGTCCTCGGCGGCGCCCTCACCCCGATCGTGGCGACGGCCCTCGCCGAGCAGGGCGGCCGGGTGCCGTGGGGTGTGGCCGCGTATCTCACGGGCATCGCGCTGCTGAGCCTGGGCTGCTTCGCGCTGCTGCCGGAGACGCGGCCTGTGCGGGTGCGGGCGGATGCCGTCCCTGCGGCGTGACCCGGGGTGGGTCAGCTACGGGCGACCGCCGGCGGTCGGTCGGCCACGGGTGACCGGTGTCGGTCGGCCACAGGTGACCGGTGTCGGTCCGCTACGGGTTGATCGCCAGCTCCAGGTAGGCCGCGAACAGCACGAGGTGCACTCCGCCCTGCAGCGGGGTGGCCCGGCCCGGCACCACGGTGAGCGAGGCGACCACCACGGTGAGGGCGAGCAGCACCATGTGGGTGGCGCCGAGGCCGAGCACCAGCGGTCCCGAGAGCCAGATCGTCGCCAGGGCGACCGCCGGGATGGTCAGGCCGATGCTGGCCATGGCGGAGCCGAGCGCCAGGTTGAGGCTGGTCTGCACGCGGTCCCGGCGCGCCGCCCGCAGCGCCGCGATGGTTTCGGGGAGCAGCACCAGCAGCGCGATGACCACGCCTACGACGGCATGCGGCAGATCGGCCGCCTCGACGCCCGACTCGATGGTCGGCGACACCCCCTTGGCGAGGCCGACGACCCCGATCAGGGCCAGGCCGAGCAGCCCGAGGCTGAACAGCGCGGCCCGCGCGGAGGGGGCGGAGGCGTGGTCCTCGGAGGTGATGACCTCGCCCTGCCGGGTGATCGGCAGGAAGTAGTCGCGGTGGCGCACGGTCTGGGTCGTCACGAACAACCCGTAAAGGACCAGCGACGACAGCGCGGCGAAGGTCAGCTGCACGGCCGAGAACTCGGGGCCGGGCTTGCTGGTGGTGAAGGTCGGCAGCACCAGGCTGAGCGTGGCGAGCGTGGCGACCGTGGCGAGGGCGGCCCCGGTGCCCTCCGGGTTGAACACGGCGGTGCCGTGCCGCAGCGACGACACCAGCAGGGAGATGCCGACGATGCCGTTGCAGGTGATCATCACGGCGGCGAAGACGGTGTCTCTCGCCAGCGTGGAACTCTTGTCGCCGCCGTCCGCCATCAGAGTGACGATGAGGGCGACCTCGATGACGGTCACGGCGACTGCCAGGACCAGCGAGCCGAACGGCTCACCCACCCGGTGGGCGATCACCTCGGCATGGTGGACGGCGGCCAGTACCGCGCCGGCGAGGACCACGGTCACCAGCGCGACCACCGCGCCGGGCAGATCCCGCCCCCAGGTGAAGACCAGGAGGATCACCGCGAGCACCGGCACCAGGGACGTCCAACGAGCGACGAGCGACCGGAGCCTGACGATCATGCGGTGATCCTCCCAATGAAGAACGGGCCCCGCACTCCGGCCGAGTGCGGACGGCCGTTCGCGGGACACACCGACGCGCAGGCCCCCGTCCGCGGCGTGCGTCCCCTGTCCGCGCGGCTACCCGAGGTCGCGCGAGTCCAGCAGGTCGCAGTTGGTGAAGCGGGGTGCCCTGGTGCACATCGCGGCCAGCTGCTCGGCGAACTTGGTGGTCTCCGGGGCCTCGCTGTTGCGCATGGCCCCTTCGTAGGACTCGAACTCGATCACCGCCAGGTAGCGGTTCGGGGTGTCCCGGTCCTTCAGGAGCATGCGGTGGGTGGGGCCGTCACCCGTCCCGCCCGAGCTGCGCTCACCGGCCTCACGGAGCAGCTGCTCCATCTCGTCGATGCGCTCGGTCTCGAAGTCGAGGATCTGTACGAACTTCATGGCTGCCTCCCAGCGGCCGTGGCGCCCCCTGGGCCGGGAGCACGTTCGGCTCCCAAGCAAGCACCGGGAGAGAAACTCGGCAATGCGACACGGGCTCCCTCCCGGTGCTGGTTGTCAGTACGCCGGACGTGGTCAGGCGTCGACGCTGTCCTTCGGAGCGCCTTCGCTGCCGGCGTGCGCCGCCTGCTTCTTCGACGCCATCAGGCTGGTGATCGTGGTGACGATCAGGACCGCGCAGATCACGCCCAGCGAGACGGGGATGCTGATCTCCGGGACGTGGACACCGGACTCGTGCAGTGCGTGCAGCACGAGCTTGACGCCGATGAAGCCCAGAATGATCGACAGCCCGTACGACAGGTGGACCAGCTTCTTCAGCAGACCGCCGATCAGGAAGTACAGCTGCCTGAGACCCATCAGGGCGAACGCGTTGGCCGTGAAGACGATGTACGGGTCCTGCGTGAGGCCGAAGATCGCGGGGATCGAATCGAGGGCGAACAGCACGTCGGTGGAGCCGATGGCGAGCATCACGACCAGCATCGGGGTCATGACCCGCTTGCCGTTCTGCTGGATCCACAGCTTGGTGCCGTGGTAGCGGTCGGCGACACCGAAGCGGCGCTCGGCCGCCTTGAGCAGCTTGTTCTCCTCGAACTCCTCGTCCTGCTCCTCAGCGCGGGCCTCCTGGATGAGCTTCCAGGCGGTCCAGATCAGGAAAGCGCCGAAGAGGTAGAACACCCAGGCGAAGCTGGCGATGATCGCGGCTCCGGCGGCGATGAAGATCGCTCGCAGGACCAGGGCTATCAGGACGCCGACCAGCAGCACCCGCTGCTGGTACTGCGACGGCACCGCGAACTTCGCCATGATCAGGACGAAGACGAAGAGGTTGTCGACGCTGAGCGATTTCTCGGTGATGAAGCCGGCGAAGAACTCACCGGCGGGCTGTCCGCCGCCGAAGACGAGCAGGCCGAGTCCGAAGAGGCCGGCCAGGACGATCCAGACGACCGTCCAGATTCCGGCTTCCTTGATCGACACGTCATGGGGTTTGCGGCCGATCAGGAAATCGACCGCGATCAGGGCGGCGAGGCCCACGATCGTCAGGACCCACAGGGTCAGGGAAACATCCACTGCGCCTCCGGCAGTACGTAACGGCAAACAGTTCAGCCAGCGTCGTCGCTGCCGGAGGTCTCTTCCACCCGAGGCTCCGTACGAGCTCAGGCCGACGCCCCGGGATCTGGCCTGATCCGTATTGACGGGGTCGCCGCAAATGGCAGGGAGTACTCCCCTCCGTACGGAAAAGAGTACCCAACCACCAAGGAAAGGTAAAGAGCTAGGTAAAGGAAAGTACAAATGTGCTGGTCAGTGGCGCTTTACTTGAGCTTGGGCTTTACTCGGCCGCTGGCCGGGTCAGCGGTTCCAGGACCGCCGGGCCGCGGCGACCTGGGTGAGCACCTGCTGGAGCACCTGACTGCCGGGCGGCACGAGCGGCGGCTCGTACGTCCAGCAGTGCCCGACCCAGGGGTCGGCCAGATGGTCGTCGGGCAGGGGCGTCAGTCGCATCAGCGAACGCCACAACGGGTCCAGCAACGGGCCGTACGCCGACGATTCCTCGCGGTCGGCGACCATCATCAGGTGGACACCGACGGCCGGGCCCTCGTCCGCCAGATAACGCAGCTGGTTGACCGCCCGGTCGTCGAAGCCGTGCGGGAAGTCGTTGACCACCAGCAGCTGCTGCGAGGTGTCGAAGCCGGGCGGCAGCGCGTCGGCCGCTCCCCCGCGCACCGCCATCTGCACCAGGTCGACCCGCTGGGTCAGCCGGGCCAGCACGTCCGCGACCCCGGCGGCACCCGTGGCGGGCGGGCTCGCCAGCACATCGGTCTGCACGAGCGGGGCGAGCGGCTGGGCGGCGGACCCGGCCGGGTCGATGACATGCACCGTGAACTCGCCGACCGAATGCACGGCCAGCAGCCGCGCCACATGGGCCACGGCCGTCTCCATCCCGAGTCGCCGCAGATCGTGGGCGTCGGCGACGGAGCCGTCACCCGCTCCCGTCCGTCCGCTGTCGATCCACAGGCCGCGCTCCAGCGGCAGCCTGACCAGCATCGGTACGCGCAGCTCGGGGCACTCCGGCAGATGGAGATCGCCCAGGCGCACCGCCATCGGCATCTCCGTCGGCACCCGGTAACCGTGCCAGACGGGGTTGTCCCAGCGGGCGTACGCGGCCGGCAGCGCGGGCTCGACGACGTCCGACTCGGCCGTCAACTGAGCGAGATCGCGGTCGAGAGCCTGGCGGGCCTGGTCGACGAGTTGCGCGTGCTTGGCCCGGGCGGCCTCACGGGCGGCGTCGCCGTGGCCGCCGACCCGGGCCCGCGGGTCCGACAGCACCTGGTCGAGTTCCTTCTCCATGCGGGAGTCGGCGAAGTCGACGGCGCTGCGGTACGCGGCCGTGGTGCGGGCCAGGTCCTCGAACATGCCCCACACCTGGTTGTAGAGCCGCTCGTCCATGGACCAGCCACTGGCGTCACCGGCCACCGGCGTGGCCGGCTGCCCGGGCTGGGCCGGAGGTGCCGTGGGCGCAGGCGGTGGCGGGGCCGTGTGCTGCCGCCGGGGGTGGTGGTAGTCGATCGGCCCACCGGAGCTGGGCGTCGAGGGCTGGGTGACCGCGGCGGGGTCGGCGGGGGCCGCTCCACCGAGGTGACCCGCGCCGGTCTGTGGTGCGTGGCCCGGGGGCGGCGTCGGAGTGCCGTGGGTGTGCTGCGGAGGCTGGGCGTCCGGCAGGGGCGCCTGGCCGGTGTGCGGGCCCGAGGCGCCGTAGGAGGGACTGGCGGGCGGGACGGCGCCGCCGTAGGAGGAGCCGGCGGGCGTGCCGGTGTGCGGGGTGGCGCCGCCGTACGACGTGCCGCCGCTCGGGTCGGCGCCGGGCGCCGGGGCCGTGGTCTGGTGGGCCCGGTCACCGTCCGCCGGGCGCGGCGGGGGTGCGGCGACGGAGCGGGCCACGCCCTGGGCCACGGCGTCGTTGATCGTGCTCGCGAGCTGCTGTGCCTCGCCCAGGCCCTGGTCGGCGAGGAGGTCGGCGAGGCCGCCCGCGTAGCCCTGGCCGACGGCGCGCACCTTCCACGCGCCCTGCCGGCGGTAGAGCTCCAGGGCGACGACCGCCGACTCGGCTTCGAGGCCGGTGAGGGTGAAGGTGGCGACTTCGGTGCCGTCGAGGCCCGTGACGGCGACGAACGGGGCGGCCACGGCGCCGAAGCGGACCGGGCCGGCCCCGCCGGTCGGGAGTGCGAGCAGGACGTTGACCCGGTGGACCTCGTCCTGCACGGCGTCGAGATCCACCGCCAGGCGGTGCTGGGCGGCCGCCTGCCGGGAGACCTCGAGCCCCTGCAGTGTCGGTGCGCCCGGGTGGGCCACCCACTCGACGCCGTGCACCTTGCCGTGCTCGTCGCCCAGCGTGACGCCGGCCACGATCGGCGTGCCGGCCGAGATCCGGATCTCCAGACGGTTCTGGGAGAGCGGGTGATTCTGCCCCCGCACCAGCTCGGCCGTCATCGCCTTCGTCCCCCTGTGTCGCTCGTGGTGATGTGGTGTGCCGCCGGCCGCAGGCCCTACAGGGTCGGCAGGATGGCCGGCATCAGGTCCTGGAAGGTCCGGCCGTTGGCCGGGGTGCCCAGGGCCGTCATCGTCCAGCCGGCGCCGTTGCGGTGCACCTTGGCCATGATCTGCGCGGTGTAGGCGCCGCCACCGGCGAGGGTGTAGCGGGCCAGCTCCTGGCCGTTGGTCTCGTCGACCAGACGGCAGAACGCGTTCTGCACCTCCTGGAACGTCTGGCCGGTGAAGGAGTTCACGGTGAAGACGATCTGGTCGATGTGGACCGGGACGCGCGACAGGTCGACGAGGATGGCCTCGTCGTCGCCGCCCTGGCCGACACCGCCGACCAGGTTGTCGCCGGTGTGCCGCACCGAGCCGTCGTCGCTCACCAGGTGGCGGAAGAAGACGACGTCGACCGGCTGCTTGTCGGCGAACAGGACCGCGGAGGCGTCCAGGTCGATCTCCCGCGTCCGCGAGCCGAACAGGCCACGCCGGGGGGCCGCCTGCCAGCCGAGACCCATGCGCACCGCGGTCAGGCTGCCGCCGTCGTTCTTCTGCAGACTGATGGCCTGACCCTTGGTCATGTTGACGGTCACGCGCTGATTCCCCTCTCGAACAGTCCCCTGTTGCCGCGATGTACGCGGCTGATCGAAACCCTACGCAGGAGCACTGACACTGCCGACCCCCGGCCCCTGCTTTGTGTCGGTCTTGCAACACAGCGCGTACGTCGTGACGGCTCCGGCGCCGGCCGCGGGCCCGGCCGGCGCCCCGTCGGCCCCGTCAGGCCAGCCCCGCCTCCCGCATCTGACGCAGCTCCTTCTTCATCTCGGACACCTCGTCGCGCAGCCGTGCCGCGATCTCGAACTGCAGGTCCGCGGCTGCGGCCCGCATCCGCGCGGTCAGCTCCTCGATCTGCTCGGCGAGTTCCGCGGCGGGCCGGTCCGTCGGCACCGTCTCCTTGGCCTTGCCCTTGGCTCCCTTGGCCGACTTGGCGGCCTTCGCGCCCTTGACGGAGTGCTCGGCGAGCGAGGGCACCGGCGCCTTGGTGCCCCGGCCGTCCTTCTTGGCCCGGTAGCCGCTGCCGAGGAGCTGCTCGGTGTCGACCTCCTCGCGGGCGATCTGCGCGACGATGTCGTTGATCTTCTTGCGCAGCGGCTGCGGGTCGACTCCGTTGGCCTTGTTGTAGGCGACCTGCTTCTCGCGGCGGCGGTTGGTCTCGTCGATGGCCTTCGCCATCGCCGGGGTGATCTTGTCGGCGTACATATGGACCTGGCCGGAGACATTGCGCGCCGCGCGGCCGATGGTCTGGATCAGGGAGGTCCCGGAGCGCAGGAAGCCCTCCTTGTCGGCGTCGAGGATGGCCACCAGGGACACCTCGGGCAGGTCGAGGCCCTCACGCAGCAGGTTGATGCCGACCAGGACGTCGAACTCGCCGCTGCGCAGCTCGCGCAGCAGCTCCACGCGGCGCAGGGTGTCGACGTCGCTGTGCAGGTAGCGGACGTGGATGCCGAGTTCGAGGAAGTAGGCGGTGAGGTCCTCGGCCATCTTCTTGGTGAGGGTGGTGACCAGAACGCGTTCGTCCTTCTCGACGCGGATGCGGATCTCGTGCACCAGGTCGTCGATCTGTCCCTCGGTGGGCTTGACGACGACCTCGGGGTCGATCAGGCCGGTGGGGCGGATGATCTGCTCGACGACGCCGTCCGCGCGGGAGAGCTCGTACTGGCCGGGCGTCGCGGACAGGTACACGGTCTGGCCGATGCGCTCCTGGAACTCCTCCCACTTCAGCGGGCGGTTGTCCAGGGCCGAGGGCAGGCGGAAGCCGTGGTCGACGAGGGTGCGCTTGCGGGAGGCGTCGCCCTCGTACATGGCGCCGATCTGCGGCACGGTCACGTGGGACTCGTCGATGACCAGGAGGAAGTCGTCCGGGAAGTAGTCCAGCAGGGTGTTCGGCGGGGAGCCGGGCAGGCGGCCGTCGAAGTGCATCGAGTAGTTCTCCACGCCGGAGCAGGTGCCGATCTGGCGGAGCATCTCGATGTCGTAGGTGGTGCGCATGCGCAGGCGCTGGGCCTCCAGGAGCTTGCCCTGCTTCTCCAGCTCGGCGAGGCGCTCGCCGAGTTCCTTCTCGATGTCGTTGACCGCCCGCTCCATGCGCTCGGGCCCTGCGACGTAGTGGGAGGCCGGGAAGACGTACAGCTGCTGGTCGTCGCTGATGATCTCGCCGGTGAGGGGGTGCAGCGTGGACAGCGCCTCGATCTCGTCGCCGAACATCTCGATGCGGACGGCGAGCTCCTCGTAGACCGGGAAGATCTCGATGGTGTCGCCGCGCACCCGGAAGGTGCCGCGACTGAACGCCATGTCGTTGCGCGTGTACTGGATGTCCACGAAGCGGCGCAGCAGCTCGTCGCGGTCGATCTCGTCGCCGACGCGGAGCGGGACCATGCGGTCGACGTACTCCTGCGGGGTGCCGAGGCCGTAGATGCAGGAGACGGAGGCGACCACGACGACGTCGCGGCGGGTGAGCAGCGAGTTGGTCGCCGAGTGCCGGAGCCGCTCGACCTCCTCGTTGATGGAGGAGTCCTTCTCGATGTAGGTGTCCGACTGCGGGACGTACGCCTCGGGCTGGTAGTAGTCGTAGTAGGAGACGAAGTACTCGACCGCGTTGTTCGGGAGCAGCTCGCGGAACTCGTTCGCCAGCTGGGCGGCCAGCGTCTTGTTCGGCGCCATCACGAGGGTGGGGCGCTGGAGCTTCTCGATCATCCACGCGGTGGTGGCTGACTTGCCGGTGCCGGTCGCGCCCAGCAGGACGACGTCCTTCTCACCGGCCTGGATGCGCCTGGCCAGGTCGGCGATGGCCGCCGGCTGGTCGCCGCTGGGCTGGTAGGGGCTGACGACCTCGAAGGGCGCCACCGTGCGTTCGATGTGGGAAACGGGCCGCATGGATCCACCGTACGACCCACCACTGACAACGGCGTGCGATCAGGGGTTTCGCGGTGGCGGGCTAGCGACTCTGCGGGCCGCGGGTGGTCACGGGACGGCGGGCGGGGGGTTCGGCGGGGGTGCGGGCGGGGACGCCGGGCTTCTGCTCGGGGCGGGGCCAGTGCGAGCGGCCCATGACCACGAGCGGGTCGAACAGCACGACGACGCCGGCCAGGCACAGGAAGGCCAGCGGGCCGATCAGCATCGGTGCGAGCAGGGCCGCGGGGGACTCCCCGCTGCCCGGGACGGCGGTGCCGTGCAGATGGACGCTGAGCGCGGCCATGCCCGTGTAGTGCATGCCGCTGACGGCGAGGCCCATGACGAGGCTCGCGCCGATGCTCCAGGCGAAGCCGCGGACCTGTCCGGCGGCCCACAGGGCGGCGGTCGCGGCGGCCATGGCTATGACGACGGAGGCGGCGACGGTGAGGGTGTTGTACTGCAGGCGCCCGTCCAGCCGCATGCCCGCCATGCCCAGGTAGTGCATCGAGGCGACGCCGAGGCCGGTGATCGTGCCGCCGGTGAAGAGGGCCGCTCCGCGCGCGCCCTTGTAACCGACGATGAAGATCCCGATGCCCACCATGAGGACGGCGACGCCGAGGCTGGCGTAGGTTGTGGCGCGGTCGTAGCGGATCGGGGCCTCCGCGACCGTGAAGCCCATCATGGCGATGAAGTGCATGGTCCATATGCCGGAGCCGATGGCCGCGGAGCCCAGGGCGAGCCAGCCGGGTCGCCAGGACTGGGCGACCAGCATGGACCTGGTGGTGCAGCGCAGGCCGAGGGCACCGCCGAGGCAGGCCATCAGATAGGCCACCACGGGGGTGACCAGGCCATAGCTGAATCCGTCGACCGTGCCTTGCATGCGCGGCTGCCCTTCCGCCCTGTGCGTCCCGCAAATTCCTGAAATGCGCCCCCTCCCACAACCGCGCGGGCGGTCGGGTCGAGTGCAGAGAGTATGACCCGCACCGGAATGGTCGAACGATTTTCCGCAAAGAAACACGGCCCTCACCCAATGTGTCCTTCGTGAATGGCCTGCCGTCGCCCGCCGCCGTCGTCCGCGGGGGCGGCGGCGTTGTCAGTGGCGGGTCGTACGGTGGGCGCATGAACAGCCATGGGCGGTACGAGCAGCAGGTCGTGTGGGCCGTCGTCGGCACCGACATCGGCCCGCTGCTGCTGGCGGCGACCCGTGAGGGCCTGGTCAACGTCGTCTTCCACGCCGGCGACGCGGTGCGCGGGAAGGCGCTGGAGCGGCTGGCGTCCCGGCTCGGTGCCGAGCCGGTGGAGGATCCCGGCTCCCCGCTGCTGGCCGAGGCGATACGCCAGGTCGAGAGCTACTTCTCGGGCGAGCGGCACGCCTTCGAGCTGCCGTTGGACTGGTCGCTGATCTCGGGCTTCAACCGGCAGGTGCTGCGCGAGCTGGCCTCTGGTGTCCCGTACGGCACGGTGGTCGGCTACGGCGACCTCGCCGAGCGGGTCGGCCAGCCGGGCGCGGCGCAGGCGGTGGGGGCCGCGATGGGCTCCAATCCGCTGCCCGTGGTGGTGCCCTGCCACCGGGTGGTGGAGAGCGACGGCGGCCTCGGCGGGTTCGGCGGCGGTCTGGAGACCAAGCGGAGGCTGCTCGCGCTGGAGGGCGTGCTGCCGCAGCCGCTGTTCTGAGAGTCCCCCTCCCGTCCGAGGGGCGCGCACCCGGAGCCGGCACAGGGTTTGACCGGGGGTGCGGGCCGCCAGGGATGAGAGGAGACCGACAGACAGGAGGCGGGCGCGTGGTGCTGGTGGTGTCGGAAGAGGTCCGGGAGGCGGTCGAGGGGCGTCGCCCGGTGGTGGCCCTGGAGTCCACGATCATCGCGCACGGGTTGCCGCGTCCGCGCAACCTGGAGGTGGCGCTGGAGCTGGAGGCGGCCGTACGGCGGGAGGGTGCCGTCCCGGCCACGATCGCGGTGCTCGACGGCAGGCCGCTGGTCGGGCTGGACAAGCAGCAGCTGGAGCGCGTCGCCAACGAGGACGGGATCCGCAAACTCGGCCACCGGGACCTGGCGCCGGCTCTGGCGTCGAGGGCGAGCGGCGCCACGACCGTCTCGGCGACGGCGGCACTCGCGGCGCTGGCGGGCGTGCGGGTGTTCGCGACGGGCGGGCTGGGCGGAGTGCACCGGGAGTGGACGGTGACGCAGGACGAGTCGGCCGACCTGGGCCTGCTGGCCCGTACGCGGATCACGGTGGTGTGCGCGGGGGTGAAGTCGATCCTGGACGTGCCGGCGACGCTGCAGCGGCTGGAGACCCTGGGCGTGGCCGTGGCCGGATACGGCACGGACCGCTTCCCCGGCTTCTATCTGTCCGACTCGGGCCATCCGGTGGAGTGGACGCTGGACAGCCCCGAGCAGGTGGCGGGGGTGATGCGGGCGCAGGACGCGCTGGGCGGACCGGAGTCGGCGCTGATCGTCGCCAACCCGGTTCCCGAGGCGGAGCAGCTGGATCCGGAGCTGCACGCGCGTGTGCTCGCGGACGCGCTGCGGGCGTGCGAGGCGGAAGGGGTGAGCGGCCAGGCGGTCACGCCGTTCCTGCTCGACTACCTCGTGCGACACACCGACGGGGCCTCGCTGAGCGCCAACCTCGCGGTGGTCCGTGGCAATGTGCGGCTGGCCGCGCGGATCGCGGCGGCCTGGGCCGGGAGGTGATCCGGCCGCGGGACGGCGCGCTGCTGGTGGCGGGGGACGTGGTCACGGACGTGGTCGCCCGTCATCGTGGCCCGCTCGCGTCGGGCACGGACACGGCCGCCACCATCCGCCTGGTGCCGGGCGGGGCGGGCGCGAACGTGGCCTGCTGGGCGGCGCACCGGGGCTGTGCGGACGTGCGCATGCTGGGGCGGGTCGGCGCGGACGCTGCCGCCTGGCACGAGCGGGAGCTGACCGCGGACGGGGTCCGTCCGCTGCTGGTCGTCGATCCGCGGGCACCGACCGGGACGGTGGTGTGCCTGGTGGACTCCGAGGCGTCCGCCGAGCGCACCTTCCTCACCGACAGCGGCGCGTCCCTGCGGCTGGGGCCCGACGACTGGTCGGACGCGCTGCTGGACGGCGTCGCGTGGCTGCATCTGTCGGGCTACCTGCTGTTCTCGGAGCAGAGCCGGGCCCTGGTGGCCCGGGCGATCGGGTCGGCACGCGCGCAGGGGGTGCCGGTCAGCCTGGACCCGGCGTCGGCGGGGTTTCTGAAGGGGCTGGGTGTGGAGCGATTCCTCGCGCTCGTCGAGGGGGTCGACGTGCTGCTGCCGAGCCGGGACGAGGCGAGCCTGCTGACGGGTGTGGCGGACGCCGAGGGCGCCGCGGCCGAGCTCAGCCGCCATGTCCCGCTGGTCGTCGCCAAGCAGGGCGCGGCCGGTGCGCTCGTCGCCCGGTCGGGCACGGTGTGCGCCCGGGTGCCGGCCGCGCCGGCGACACCCCGTGACACCACCGGCGCCGGCGACGCCTTCACCGGCGCCTTCCTCGCCGCGCTCCTCAGGGGCGCGGGGCCCGAGGACGCGGCGACGGAGGGCACGCGGGCCGGGGCCCGGGCGGTGGAGCGGGTGGGCGGCCGGCCCCCGCGAGGCGACCAGCGCGTAGAGGAGGGATGGGCCGAAGGAGGATGAGCCCGGGGCGGCACAGGACGGGGGCGGACCGCGACGGACCGCTCCTCGAGGTTCCTGCGGTGCGCGTCAGTCACCGGCGCGGGAGAACTACGCGGGACACCACGTCGCGCCCGCGGTCGCCGACCACGTCCACCCCTTACGCTTTACGGCCCCACGCCGAGATCAGCGCGGGTGCGGCCAGGTCCATCCTGCCGGAGGAGATGTGGGACAGGTGGCGGTCGATGTCGTGGTCGGTGGCGAGGCCCGAGGCGACGAGCCGCCTGCGGAGTTGACGGATCGTCGCCGCTTCGAGTCCGACGCAGGCCGGGGAAGTGATGGGGAAACAGGCGTCGGCCTCCACCTGCCGAAGTCCTGCCGCGCGCAGCAGACGCGGCAGGGTGCGGCCGTGGGCGAGATCGACGCCGTGGTCGGCGAGGAGCGTGCGCACGCCGTGCCGCAGCCGGTTCGCCAACTGCTGCTCGGGGCCGTACTCGTCGGGGCAGATCAGTGGCTGCAGGGCGGCGTCGGTGTCCTCGACGAGGAGGCGTCCGCCGGGGCGCAGGGACTTGACCAAGGAGCGCAGCGCCCGCTCGCGGTCGGGCACGCGGCCGAGGACGAGGCGAGCGTGGACGAGGTCGAACCCCTCCCCGGGGGGCTCCTGTGCGGCGATGTCGTGGACGCGCACCTCGACCGGCGGACGGGCGGGCGAGTCGGCCCAGGAGGTGTCCGCGGCGGTGGCGACGACCTTGCCGGTGGGGCCCACTCGCTTGGCCAGCCAGGACACGACGGTGGTCCCTCCGGCGCCGGCCTCCCAGCAGCGCCAGCCGGGTCCGACGCCGAATGCCTCGAAGTGGCGGAACGTCACGGCGTCGAAGAGCGAGGCGAACGCGTCGCGCCACTGCGCGGCATCGGCCTGCCGACGGGCGAGTTCCTCCCGGCGGGGGTCGGGTTCGCACTGCTCGCGGGAGTCGCGCGGGGTCAGATGGCCGAGGAGCTCGGCCGGGTGGTCGTGCCGGTCGGGGAGGTCGTCGGACGGAGGCCGGCGATGGTCGCGGTGATCGAGGTCGTCGAGCAGGTGTCCGTCGGTTTGCGTCATGCCGGGATCATCCCAGTTGTCCCGGTTGTCGGGATGTGACGACGCTCGGCGCGGCTTCAGGAGTCCTCCTCCGTATGCGGGGGAAGAAGGCAGTTCGACAGCTCCCGCCCCGTCGTCCACAGGCGGGAACCAAGCGGAATCCGCGCTACCCACAGGCCGGTCCGTGGCTCTTGCCTTGCTGGCAGACTGGCGGGCCAAGGCGCGGGAAGGCGGCGCAAGGAGAACCACGCAAGGAGTCCCGATGTCCATGGCAGGGAATCTGCGGAAGGTCACGAGCCTCGGCACGGTCGACGGCCTCCGCAGAGTGGCGCGGCTGGCCCGACGCAGGCGCCCGGTCGACCTGAGTCACCCCGCCCGGTCCCCGCTGGGCTCCTCGGTCGTCAACTGCGTCGCGTACGAGGACGGAGCCCGGCTTCCGGTCGAGGGGGATCTTGCCGACGCGGTGCGGCGGGTGCGCAAGAGCGGCTCCGGCTTCGTGTGGCTGGGGCTGCATGAGCCGACGGACCATGAGTTCGCGGGCGTGGCCGAGTTGTTCGACCTGCATCCGCTGGCCGTCGAGGACGCGATCGAGGCTCATCAGCGCCCGAAGGTCGAGCGCTACGGCGAGACGCTGTTCGCCGTGTTCAAGACCGTCTGCTACATCGAGCACGAGGAGTTGACGGCCACGAGCGAGGTCGTCGACACCGGCGAGATCATGGTCTTCGTCGGTCATGACTTCGTCGTCACGGTGCGGCACGGCCGGCACGGCTCGCTCGGTCCGCTGCGCGAGGAACTGGAGTCCGACCCCGGTCAGCTCACCAAGGGCCCTTCCGCGGTCCTGCACGCGGTCGCGGACCACGTGGTCGACGACTACCTCAATGTCATCGAGTCGGTGCAATTGGACATCGACCAGGTGGAGACGGACGTCTTCGCGGAGAACGGCGCGCGGGCCGACCCCGGCCGCATCTACCAGCTCAAGCGTGAACTCCTGGAGCTGAAGCGTGCCGTGGTCCCGCTGGGCCGCCCGCTGCTCGACCTGGCCGACCGGCCCGTGCGCGTGGTCGATCCGGAGATACAGGCCTACTTCCGCGACGTCTCCGACCACCTCATACGGGCGACGGAGCAGATCGCGTCGTTCGACGAGCTGCTCAACTCCATCCTGCAGGCGCATCTCGCCCAGGTGACCGTGGCGCAGAACGAGGACATGCGGAAGATCACGGCGTGGGCGGCGATCGTCGCCGTACCGACGATGGTGTGCGGGATCTACGGCATGAACTTCGAGCACATGCCGGAACTGCACTGGCGCTACGGCTACGGCATGGTCATCGGCGTCATAGCCCTGGCCTGTGTGGCGGTCTACCGCGGCTTCCGGCGCAACGGCTGGCTCTGAGGCGGCACCTGGACACCGGCCCTACCCGGGAACTCCGATCCGCACCCCCGGGGCTCCGGATCGGCCCCGGGGGCGGGGGCCCAGGCAGACCGAGCCCCCGCCCGGCACGACGGACCGGGCGGGGACGAAGGGAGAGCAAAGCGGGGAAGGGGGCGCAGGGGGCAGAGGGGGCAGAGGGGAAAGACCGCGGAACGAAGCGCGACGAGGCGCGACGAAGGGCGGCCGAAGGGTGGAGGGTGGCGCCGGTGCGGTGAGGTTCGCCGCTACGCGTAGACCCGTTCCGTCCACTCCGCCATCTGGTCGTCCGACAGGTAACGGGCCAGGTCGGCCTCGCTGATCATGCCGACGAGGCGCTTGTTCTCGATGACGGGCAGCCGACGGATCTGGTGGTCCTCCATCTCCCGCAGGACGTCGCTGACATCGGCGTCGGCTTCGATCCAGCGGGGTGTGCCCTGGGCCATCTCAGCGCAGGTGATCTTGGCCGGGTCGTGCCCCATGGCCACACAGCGGACGACGATGTCGCGGTCGGTGACGATGCCGCACATCCGCTCGTTCTCGTCGCTGATGGGCAGGGCGCCGACGTTGAGGTCACGCATCAGTTGCGCGGCCCGGTCGAGGGTCTCGTGGGCGGGGATCCACTGTGCACCGCGGTGCATGATGTCTCCGGCGGTGGTCATGAAGGTACCTCCCATGGCCGGACGGCCGGCGCGGCGCAGGACGCACCGCTAGTCCCGGCGCCCTTCATTCTCGCCGCGGCACGGAACCCTCGCACCCGGAGCGCCGCGGCACCCGGCAGGCCCTCGGCACGGGCCCGGCCGGGGACGCGAACGAAATCCAGACGCGAATCCAGAGCCGAGATCCAGGGAGGAGACCCAGAGACGAGACCCCGGGACGAGATCCGGAGCCGAGATCCCGGGCGACGAGATCGGAGAGGTGATCAGCCGCTCCACGCGGGATGCCGCGGATCGTCGGCACGCACGACGACGTCCGCGACGCCGACCGGATCGGTCTCGTGCGTGTAGCGCTCGAAGGCGGGCAGCGTCCAGCGCTCGGCCTCGGGGGTACGGCGCTGCAGGGCGCCCGGGGAGAGGAGGACGTGCACGGTCAGATCGAAGGGGAACCAGTTCTTCAGAAGGAGCGGTCCATGGAGCAACAGCAGGGCCCCGGGTTGGAGTTGGACGTAGGGACTGCGGGTGGCGCGGTCGGTGACCGGGTCCCACAGATCGGGCAGGACGCGTCCGCTACCGCCGGGTTCGAGGGGCCCGAACACCTCGCGCCACAGCGCCGCGGTGTCGAACCAGCCGCCGTAGTACGCCTCCACGTCCTGGTGGCCGTACTCCAGGCGGACCGACGCGGGGCGCAGAAAGCCCTCCGCGGGCACGACGAGCGAGGGGCGGCCGCGCAGCCTCAGCGCCTCCGACACGCGTTCGGCCAACTCTGCGGGGTGCGCGGCCGGGGCGCCGTCGAAGGCGACGCGCGGCCAGGGGCTGCCGTCGGCCGGCTCCAGGTCGAGCAGACGGTCGGCCAGGGCGTCGCCGAGCCGCTCCCAGGTGATCGCTTCGAGTCGCACACCGCCATCATGCCGCGTGCCCGGCCCCGTCCTCGGCGGCGGGCGGGGATCCGGATCACGGCCCGTGGCCGGGCGCGCCGTGGCTGTCCGGCCGTAACGGCACGGGGAGCGGGAGGGGTGGATCGGCAGGGGTCCAGGGGGCATGAAGCGGGTATGGCCGTACCCGCAACGCACCAGAACCGGAACGGACTTGTCGTCGTCCAGCCTCTGAAGAGGAAGCGCTGCTCCGTGTGCCGGCGCGGGCCGCTGTCCCTGCTCGTCCTGGAGGAGGCCGCGCCCCGCTGCCTCGACTGCGCCGACCTCGGGCATCTGGTGTTCCTGCCGCGCGGCGACACGGCGTTGACGCGCAGGTCTCGGGAGGAGAGCGGGTTGTCGGCGGTGGTGGTGCGGTTCAACCGGCGCAAGAGCCGCTACGAGCGCCAGGGCGTGCTCGTCGAGGAGCAGGCGCTCGCCCGGGCCGAGGCCAGATGCCTGGCGGACGCCGAGGCACGACGACGACGCCGGGCCCGGGACGCGCGGCGCAGGGCGGTGGAGGACGCGCGGTTCGCGGAGGCGTTCGCGGCGGAGATTCGGCGGCTGCTCCCAGGCTGCCCCGCCGACCGGGCCCGGGAGATCGCCGGGCACGCCTCGGTGCGCGGCAGCGGGCGGGTGGGCCGCAGCGCCGCGGGGCGGGCGTTGTCCGAGGGGGCGGTGATCTCGGCGGTGGTGGCGTCGGTGCGGCATGTGGACACGCCGTACGACGTGCTGCTGATGAGCGGCGTGCCACGTCTTGAGGCGCGGCGTCGGATCATGCCGGCCGTGGAGACGGTGCTGCGGGGCTGGCGGCAGGCAGGTGCCGACGCGGCCGGGTGATGTGAGGGCTGCGGGAGGGCGCGGCTGCGGAGGCGGATGGTCGCTGCGACCCGACGTGGACGGACCCGCCTGGTCAGACGCGGCCGGCTGGGAGCGGCTGCGGCCCGCCGGGGATGCGGCCGCTGGAAACGGCAGGAGCCCCGCTGGACATGCGGCTGACTGCAAACGGCTGCGGTGCGCGGGGGTGCTGTCGGCTGGAACCGGCTGCGGCCCGCCGGAGGGGGCTGTCGGCTCGGAGCGGCCGCGGGGGGCCGAGATGAGCTCCACCCCGTCGGGGGTGCGGTCGGCTGCGAGGGGCCCCGGCGGGTGGCAGATGCGGCGGCCGGTTGCGGGCTCTGGACGCTCGCTTATGCCCTCGCGTGGATCGGCCATGGGCCGCCCGGGCGCGGTGGCATTGACTGAGGGCAGTGGGGACGAGAAGCGGAAGCAGGTGGGTGGGCATGATCGAAGGGCCGTTCTTCTGGCTGACCGTCGCGGGGGTGCTCGGGACGGGGCTCGCGGCGGGGGTGTTATGCGCGTTCTCGGCGTTCGTGATGCGGGCGCTGGCCGCGCTGCCGCCGGCGCAGGGCGTGGCGGCGATGAACGCGATCAACAGGGCTGCGCCGAGACCGGCGTTCATGGCCGTGTTCCTGGGCACGGCGGTGGTGGCCGTGGCGGTGGGCGTGGTGACGCTCGTGGTGCGGCCCGAGGACGGGATGGTGGAACTGCTGCTGGGAAGCGCGCTGTATGTGTGCGGCTCGTTCGGGGTGACGGCCGCCGCCAATGTGCCGCGCAATGACGCGCTGCTCCGACTGGAGCCGGGGAGTGCGCAGGCGGACGCGTACTGGCCCGGATATGTACGGGAGTGGACGCGGTGGAACCACATACGGATGGGCGCCTCCGCGGCGGCCGCGGTGCTCTACGTACTGGCACTCGCCTGACCGGCCACGGCTGAGCCGAGCGGGAGCCGCCGCCGCGTTCGTCAGCATCCCGGAGCCCCTCCGACCGCGAGAGCACGTCCGGACCCGAGCCCGGCCTCCGGAAGGGCCCGGACACCCGCGACCGGCCCCCGAAGGGCCCCTGACATCCCGCCGCACAGGGGGCGCCCAGCCCCCCATACCCCCTTCCCACACCCCCTGCGGGTAGGACGAATGGGACGTATCGTTGCCGGAAGGGTGCGGAAGGGTTGCGGAACGGTGCCGTCGAACGGGGCACGGCCGGTCGTACGCGCAGGCAAGGAAGACGGCCATGGCAGATCCCAAGGGGTTCATGACCACACCTCGCCGGGAGTGGCCCCGGCGGCCGGTCGAGGAGCGGGTGCGCGACTGGGACGAGGTGTATGTGCCGGGGGCGTTGCTGCCGATCATCGGGTTGCAGGCGGATCGGTGCATGGACTGCGGGATCCCGTTCTGTCACCAGGCCTGTCCGCTCGGGAATCTGATTCCGGAGTGGAACGACCTGGTCGCGCGGGACGACTGGCGGGCGGCGGCGGACCGACTGCACGCGACGAACAACTTCCCCGAGTTCACGGGGCGGTTGTGTCCGGCGCCGTGCGAGACCGGGTGCGTGCTGGCGATCAACCAGCCGGCGGTGACGATCAAGAACGTGGAGTGCGCGATCGCCGACCGGGCGTGGGAGGAGGGGTTCGCGCCGCCCAGGCCGCCGGACCGACTGTCGGGCAGGACGGTCGCGGTGGTCGGGTCCGGGCCGACGGGTCTCGCGGCGGCGCAGCAGCTGACCCGGGCCGGGCACACGGTCGCGGTGTTCGAGAGGGACGACCGGATCGGCGGGCTGCTGCGCTACGGCATCCCCGAGTTCAAGATGGAGAAGCGTCATCTGGAGCGGCGGCTGGAACAGATGCGGGCCGAGGGGACGCGGTTCCGCACCTCGACGGCGGTCGGGCGGGACATCGGGGCGGACGAGCTGCGGGCGCGCTACGACGCGGTGATCGTCGCCACCGGGGCGATGGCGTGGCGTGAACTGCCGGTGCCAGGAAGGGAGTTGGCGGGAATCCATCAGGCGATGGAGTATCTGCCGCTGGCCAACCGGGTGTGCGAGGGAGACCTGGAGCGGTCGCCGTTGTCGGCGGCGGGGCGGCATGTGGTGATCGTCGGTGGCGGTGACACCGGGGCGGACTGCCTCGGCACCGCGATCCGGGAGGGCGCCGCGTCCGTGACCCAGCTGGACATCTACGCCCAGCCGGGCGAGGCTCGCGACGAGGACGCCGAGCCGTGGCCGACGTATCCGACGCGGGTCTACCGGCTGTCGGCCGCGCACGAGGAGGCGCGTGAGCTGCGGACGGCGCCCGCCGCCGACGCGGACGCGCGGCTGTTCGCGGCGTCGACCCTGCGGTTCACCGGGGACACGGCCGGGCGGGTGCGGGCGCTGCACCTCACGGAGGTCGACGAGCGGCGCCGGCCACTTCCCGGCACGGGGCGCGCGCTGCCCGCCGACCTGGTGCTGCTCGCGCTGGGCTTCTCCGGGCCGGACCGCGAGGACGGTCTGGTGGACCAGCTCGGGCTCGCGCTGGAGCCGCGCGGCACGCTCGCGCGGGACGCGGGCTTCGCCACGAACGTGCCCGGTGTGTTCGCGGCGGGGGACGCCGCGCGCGGGCAGTCGCTCGTGGTGTGGGCGATCGCGGAGGGCCGGGCGGTGGCAGCGGCGGTCGACCGCCACCTGACCGGCACCACACAGCTGGCGGCCCCGGTGTCGCCGCACGACCGGCCCATGTCGGTGTAGCGGATGGTGCCGCCGGGGCCGGCGGTCGAGGAGGAGCCACCCGGGGCCGGGCCGTACTCTCCCCGCCCGGATCGGCCGGAATGAGACGGCGGACGGAGGTGTTCTGAGGAATAAAGTGGGACGATTTTGTCCCAGGAGGTGTTTCGTCGTCGTCGCCCGTGAAACGGCCCCGGCGGCGGCCGCCCCATCCTTCGTCCCGCCGTCAGGCGCAGGGCCACCCCAGCGCGTCCCCCCTGTTGGCGGCCGGTACTGGAGGGTGCTCGATGACGACTCTTGTCGAACGGCACGGAGAAGGCGCGTACGAGGGGGAGGGCCCGGGCAGGCGTGCGCCCGGTGCGGCGCCGGAGGCGCACGGTCCCGAGGTCGTCCCGCTGGACCGGCCGGCCGCGGCGGACCCGGGCCTGGCGGGTTCCAAGGCCGCGAACCTCGCCCGCGCCGCCCGTGCCGGGCTGCCCGTCCTTCCCGGTTTCGTGATCCCGGCCGGCGTACCCGACGACTCCCCCGCTCTGCGCGAGGCCTGGCGCGAGCTGTCCGAGGACGGCACACGGCCGCTGGTCGTGCGGTCCTCGTCCGCGCAGGAGGACACCGGCGAGTCCTCCCAGGCGGGCCGCTTCGACTCGGTGCTGGACGTCCGTGGCCTCGACGACTTCCGTACGGCGGTACGGGCCGTGCGGGCCTCGGCGGAGCTGCCCGACGGGACGACGGCGCCCATGGCCGTGCTGGTGCAGCCGATGCTGGCGGCCCGGGTGGGCGGGGTGATGTTCGGGGCCGATCCGGTCGCGGGACGTACCGACCGGATGCTGGTGAGCGCGGTGTCAGGCGGGCCGGACACGCTGGTCAGCGGGGTGCGGACGGGCACGGACCACTGGCTGAGCCCGCGTGGGCGCCTGCTGCGGGCCGACCCGCCGAGCGAGGGCGGCGCGGTGCTCGGCCGTGCCGAGCTGAGCCGGCTCGCGCGGCTGGCCCGGCGCGCGCGGCGGGTGTTCGGCGGGCCGCAGGACATCGAGTTCGGGTTCGACGAGGACGGGCGGCTGTGGCTGTTCCAGAGCCGGCCGATCACGGCGATGGCCGCGCCACCGGCGCGTGGGGCCCGGCTGCTGGGGCCCGGCCCGGTCGCGGAGACCCTGCCCGGGCAGCTGGCACCCCTCGAGGAGGACCTCTGGGTGGCGCCGATGGCCCGCGGCCTCGCCGCCGCGCTCGACATCGGCGGGACGGCGCCGCGCCGGCTGCTGCGTACGGTGCCGGTGGTGACGTCCGTCGGCGGGCGGGCGGCCGCCGATCTGCGGCTGCTCGGCGCGCTGCCGCCGAGGCACCCCTGGCTGGCGCTGCTCAACCCGGCACCCGGCGCGCGTCGGCTGACCGCGGCCTGGCGGGTGGGGCGGCTCACGGCGGCGCTGCCGGGGCTGGCCGTGGACCTCGTCGCCGACATCGACCGGCACCTCACCGAGACACCCCGCCCGGACGAACTGCCCGGATCCTCGCTCGTGTCCACGCTGCGCTGGTCGCGCACCGCCCTGGTCTCCCTGCACGCGCAGGAGAGCCTCGCGGGCGCCCTGCTGCGCGACACGCCCCGGACCACCGCCGCCGGCGCGGCCCTCGCCGTCCTCGCTGACGCCCGCGCCCGCCGTGTACCCGACGACCGGGTGCTCGGCACCGAGCCGGTCGTCCTCGCCCTCACCGCACCGAGCCTGCGAAGCCGGCCGCACCTGCCGCCGGAGCCCGGGACAGCCGGCGCTCGGGCCGGCGTCGTCGACCTCGTACGGCCCCGCCGGGCGCCGGCCGACCGCGCCGCTCCCCCGGCCGCGACCTTCCCCGCCCTGCCGCCCCGCGAGGCCCTGCGTCTGCGGATCAGATGGGTGCAGGAACTCCAGGTGCGGCTCGTACGGGAGGCGGCGTACCGGCTGGAGGTGCGCGGTGCGCTGGACGACCCCGCGCGGGTCGGTCTGCTGCGGTGGGACGAGCTGATCGCGGCGCTGGAGGGCGGTCCGCTCCCCGGTGACCTACGGGAGCGGGTGCCGGGGCCGCTGTCGGCCCCGCTGCCGGACGCCTTCCGGATCGCCGCGGACGGCACGATCGTGGCGGACGGCACGGCCGTCGCCGGGCGGGCGCGGTCCCGCCGGGCCGAGCGCCGCAGCACCGGCCGTTCCCGCGGCGGAGACGGCGACGGAACCGGCGACGGCGGCGGGCGTGGGGTGTCCGGCGGCCGGGCCGTGGGAACGGCGTGGGACGGCACCGGACCGTGCCCCGCCGACGCGGTGCTGGTCGTCCGCACCCTGGATCCGGGGCTCGCCCCGCTGCTGCCCCGGCTGACGGGGCTGGTCGCGCAGACCGGCAGCCCGCTGTCCCACCTCGCCGTGCTGGCCCGTGAGTACGGGCTGCCCGCGGTCGTCGGCGCCGCCGACGCGGTCCGCCGCTTCCCGCCCGGCACCCGGCTGACGCTCGACGGCAGGACCGGCGAGACACGCCCGGACCCGGCGGCCGAGGACGCACCACCGCAGGACGCGCCACCGGAAGACAGGCCACCGGACACGGCAGCGGACACGGCAGGGGACACGGCAGGGGAAGACGCGCCGTCGGACGCCCCCTCGGACACGCCACCGGTCGAGCGCGCTCAGGGAGGCCCCCGATGAGGCGCCTGGCGTACTTCTTCGGGGCCTCGGCCGCCGCGGGCGCGGCGATCTATTTCATCGTGTACCTCTACCGCTGGCAGTGGCAGCGCGCGGTGCTGTGCGGTGTGGTGCTGCTGGTGGTGGAGGTGCTGCTGCTCGGGCTGGTGCTGGTGGGCCGGCTGGGCCGGGTCGAGGAGCGGATGCACGACTACGACCTGCGCCAGCGGGAGTTCACCGAGCGCCAGCGGGACGTCCTGGCCCGGCTGCGCCAGGAGCAGCGGCCCGAGGAGGCGCCCCGGGCGGCTCGGTTCCGGTGGCTGGAGGAGCCGGCCGAGCGGACGTATGTCTTCGTGCCGGTCCTGATGGTCACCGGTGTGCTGCTGTCGGGCATCGCCTGGCTGGTGCAGCGGGTGGCGGTCTCGGCCGCCCGTCCGGCCGAGCGGAAGCTGGCGGGGCGGCTGGCCGTGCTCGCCGCGCCGGACCCGGCGGCCGGCCTCGACCTGGACGACGTACCGCCCCCGGCGGCGCGGCGGACGCGGGCCCGCACGGCGCGCCTGACGGTCACCGGTGTGCTGGGCACGGCGGTGCTGGCCGCGCTGATCGTGGGGCTCGCCGACCTCACCCAGACCCGGCACGACAGCGAGGACGACTCCGCGGCGACGTCGGTCCTGGTCCGTATCGACGTACGGGACGGGAGCATGACACCGGAGCGGCGGGCGCTGGCCGCGCGGCAGCTGTGGGAGGGCTGCCGGGACTCCACGTCCATGGCGCTGCACCGGGCGACGCTGGGCGATCTGGGAGAGGGCCTGTTCGCCGGTGTCGTACGGCCCGCGCTGACCGAGCACGACCGGCTGCGGCTGCGCGGCTGCCTGGAGGACACGGCGCTGGAGCGGGCCCGTCTGACGGTGGTGGGGATGGGCGACACGGAGGCATACGAGAACTGAGGGCGCCGCAGCGTGGCCGGAATGTGTACCAGGCGCGGGGCGCGGTACTCGTTATACCAAATGTGAGATAGGTCATATCCATCTTTAACGGACATATCGGGCCGGGATACGATTTCAGACATCTCCCGTCCCCTAGCCCTTTGGGCCGCCCATGGCTGTCGCCGAAACCCTTTCCCCGCCGCCCGCCCCCGTCAACACCCCAGCCCCCGCCTCAACCCCTGCTCCCCCCCGCCGCCGGCGCAGCGTCAAGCGGCGTGTCGTCCGGGCCCTGGTCGCCGTCGTGATCGGCTATCTGATCCTGTGGGCCGTCGGCTCGCTGAGCATCCTGGTCGCCCACCAGTGGATCAAGTCGGAGACGCCCGCGCCCGCCGGGACGCGTGTGGTCCAGGGCGTGCACAACTTCCAGCCCGTCGACTCCGCAGGGCACCTGTGGCGAGGCGGCGCCCCCTCCCCCACCGGCTACCGAGGCCTCGCCGACATGGGCATCACGACCGTGGTGGACCTGCGCGCCGAGAAACTGAGCGCGGCGCAGCTCGCCGGGCCGGAGAAGGCCGGTCTCGAGGTCGTGCGCATGCCCGTCCGGGACGGGCAGACGCCGACCCCGAACCAGGTCAGGCAGTTCATGGACACGGTGACGTCCTCGGCCGGGCCGGTGTTCGTCCACTGCGGCGCGGGCGTGGGCCGTACCGGCACGATGGCCGCGGCCTACCTGGTGCAGAGCGGCGAGGAGTCGGCCTCGGCGGCCGTACGGCGCAACCTCTCAGTCGGTCCGCCCTCGATCGAGCAGATCTGGTACGGGCTGCACCTGGGCAAGGACAAGGCCGAGCAGCCGCCGGCCGGTGTGGAGGCGCTGAGCCGCCTGGTGGACGCGCCGCGCAGGATCTGGTCGTACCTGTAAGAGACCTGCACGACCTCGCAAGGCGTCAAAGACCTGCACGACCTTGCAAGGCGTCAAGGACAACACCGCGACAGACGGGCAAGACCCTGGACATGCCGGTGCGCGGTCGCCTCGGGAGGGCGGCCGCGCACCGGCGTCCTGCTCTCAGCACACGCTCAAAAACCTTGCCAGGCAACGTCGTTCAGGACAGCAGGAAGTCCGCCTCCCCCGCCTTGGCGCCCTCGATGAAGGCCGTCATCTCGTCGGAGGTGTAGATCAGCGCCGGCCCGTCGGGGTCGGTGGACTGCCGGACGGCGATCCGGCCGTCCGCGAGTTTCATCGCCTCCAGGCAGTTGCCGCCGTTCCCGCCGCTCCACGGCTTGTGCCAGCCCTCGCTGCCCAACTCCCTGGCGGGCATGCCGTTGTAGATCCGCTGCCCGCGGATCCGCGGCGTGGACTGGGGGTCGATGCGATCCATTCACAGCTCCTTGCGGAGATCCCGGAGGATCTCCTTCGTGCGATGTGCCGTGGCGGCCTGCGCCGCCATGCGGTCCATGACCTCGAGATGAGTGGCCACCTCGGTGCGCGCGTCGAGATAGACGGCCCCGGTCAGGTACTCGCTGTAGACCATGTCCGGCAGTTCGGGCACGGCGAATCGGAACAGCACGAAGGGCCCGTACGTGCCGGGGTGCGGCCCCGTGGCGAACGGGACGACCTGCAGCGTGACGTTGGGGAGCTTCGTCGCTTCGAGCAGTCTGTCGATCTGGGCACGCATCACCTCCGGGCCGCCGACCGGGCGGCGCAGTACGGTCTCGTCCATCACGACCCAGAAACGCGGCGCACCCTCCCGGGTGAGCAGCCCCTGGCGTTGCATGCGCAGGGCGACATGCCGCTCGATGTCGTCGGGCCGGGTCTGGCCGACGGCGCCGGAGAGCATCACCCCGCGCGCGTAGTCCTCGGTCTGCAACAGACCGGGGACGAAGTGGGGTTCGTAGCTGCGGATGAGGCTCGCGGCCCCCTCCAGGCTGACGTGCATGGAGAACCAGCCCGGCAGGACGTCGTGGAAGCGCTGCCACCAGCCGGGCCTGTTGGCCTCCTCGGCCAGGTGCACGAACGCCTCTGCCTCGTCGTCGGGGACGCCGTAGGCCTTCAGGAGCAGCTGGAGGTACGGGATCTTGAGCGAGACCTCGGCCATCTCCATCCGGCGCACGGTGGCCGGTGCGACGCGGAGCACGCGGGCGGCCTCCTCGCGCTTGAGCCCCGCCTGTTCCCGCAGGTCCAGCAGGCGCCTGCCGAGGACGAGCTGCCCCACCGTCGGAGCGGACCGCGGCTCGCTCACCCTCCACCTCCACCGAAGAATCCCGACAGCCCTGCGGCGCCATCCGAAGACCCGTTCGAAACCCCGGGACGTCGTCGTCGACGCCCGCCAAAATGGCCTGATCCGCTCACTTCCGAACAGATCAGGCCGGGCCGGACATATCCGGCCAAGGTCTCGGCGATCCCAAGTGGCGCCGCTCGACGTGCTGTTGCGAGCAGTGTGCCACGCCCTTCCACACCGTCACACAGCACTCTGCAATTTTCAGAGTGACACTTGCCAAGTGTTCACGGCGGGGAGATAGTGGCAAGCGTGATTCCGTCCGCGCCCTTAGGAACAGACGCCGCCACGGGCCCTCTCGGCCTCGGCGCCGCCTCGGGAGCCGGTCCCCTCGGGGGCGGGCCCGAGCGCCGGTTCCGTTTCGAGCTGGCCGCACACCCGGGCTCCCCCGCCCAGGCCAGACGACTGGCGCGGGCACGGCTGACCGGGTGGTCGGTGTGCGAGGACACCTGCGACACCGCGGCCCTGGTCATATCCGAGCTGGTCACCAACGCGATCGTGCACACGGCGAGCTCCGTCGTGGTCTGCGAGCTCCAGGACGGCGACGAGCTGCTGCGCATAGCCGTGCGCGACGAGGGCTGCGCGCCCACCGAACCCCACCCCTGCGCCCAGCGCACGGAGGAGGAGCAGGGGCGGGGACTGCTTCTCGTGGAGGCCCTCTGTCGCTCCTGGGGCGCCCAGGAGCACGGCACCGGGCTGCTCGTCTGGGCGGACCTGCCGCGCCAAGCACAACCCGCCGACCCGTTCGGCGACTTGGACTGGACCGACGCCGAGCCCTGCGGGGGCCTTGCCGGGGCCGATGTCGCCGGACCCTACGGCAGCCTCGACCGGACCGCTCTCACCGAGCCCTACGACGGCCTCGACCGGGTCGCTCTCACCGAGTCCTACGACGGCCTCGGCCGGGCCCACATCGTCGAGCCCCGCGGCGAGCTGGAGCGTGCCGGCACCACCAGTTCCCGCGGCGAGCTGGACCGCGGCGGCACCGCCGAGCCCCGCGCCGAGCTGGACCGCGCCCGCATCGCCGAGCCCCGCGGCGACCTCGGCTGGGGCGCGCCTCCCAAGCCCGGCCCCGCTCCCGGCGGTCCCGGCCCCGACGGCCCCGACCCCCGCGAGGACGAAGAGGCCGCCGAGCCGTACGACGCCGCGCGGAGGGGCCAGTGAGTGCCGCCCCGGGCGCCGGTCAGCTGCTCAGCCTCGACACGCTGGTCCGCCTCGGCCGCAGCGCCCACCTCGGGCACACGTCCCGGCAGCTGTCCGTCCCCGCGGGCATGACCGCCCCGCTCGGCTGCGACGCGGTCGCCACACCCGCCCGGCTGGGCCCGCAGCTGATGCCGCGCCTGCCCCGGGTGGGCTGCGTCTACGCCGACGAGGCGCGCTGGTGGTGGCTGCTCCCCTCCGACTCCGACTACGCCCTCGACTGGCCCGCCCCCGCGCACTACGCCCGCGGCGCCCTCGTCCCCGAGGCCCTCACGGCCGGCCGGCCGCGCCTGATCCACCGCCCCGAGGGCACCCTCCCGTACACCCCGCCGATCCCCCTCTATCTCGCGCTGTGCCGCCTGACGGGGACGACACCGGCCTGGTCCCGGCCCGTCAGCGCATAGGCCCTTCGGCCCTCCACGCCCCCGCCCCCACCGCCGTACGCGAACGAAGCGGGCGCACGCCCGCGCATCCCCGCCGAGCGGCTCTGCGCCCTGCCACCACGGCGACGGCGCCGCGATAGTGGCCCTCCGGCCACGATCACGCGGAGGTCACCGGTGGGGAAGGCGCGGCGGAAACACCAGGTGGGGCACGAGGAGGTGTCCGAGTCGGAGCGGCTGCTGTTCGGCGGTCCGCTGCGCTACGACATGGGCTGGAACCAGCACGCGGACGCCTTCCTGGAGCTGAGTTTCCGGGCCATGATCACCCGGCTGCCCGCCCTGCTCGGCTCCAGCCTGGCCCTGGCCTGGCAGGCCGACCGCCGAGCCGCGCGGATCGTGCTGGGCGCCGAGGCGGGCCGGGGCCTCGCCCAGGCGGTGGGCCTGCTCGCGGTGAACGGCGTGCTGGCCCGGCTGATGGCGGGCGGCCCGATCGAGGACAGGCTGGGTGACGCCGTGCCCGCGCTGGCCGTCATGGCCGTAGTGCTGCTGCTCGGCGCGCTGCTGCGGGCCGCGTCGACGTACGCCACCGGCCGGCTGGAGCCGAAGGTGGAGCGGCTGGCGACCGAGCGGTACCTGGAGCGGGCGGCGGCCGTGGAGCTGGCCGCGATCGAGGACCACGCCTTCCACAAGCTGCTGGACACGGCCCAGTACGGCGCCTCCGCGTCCCGCCGCATGATCGGGCACGCGACCCGGCTCGTGAACGCGATGATCTCGCTGATCGCGGCGGCCGGCGTGCTGACCGTGCTGCACCCGGCCCTGCTGCCGCTGCTGGTCACGATGACCCTCCCGAGCGCCTGGGGCGCGCTGACCAACGCCCGCCGCCGCTACGAGTCCTTCCACGCCTGGGTGCAGCACGCGCGGGCGGGCTACCTGCTGCAGGGCCTGCTGACCGAGCCGGCCGCGGCCCCGGAGATCCGGCTGCACGGCGTGGGCCCGTTCCTGCTGCGGCACTTCCGCTCGATGTCGGAGACCGCGGAGGCCGAGCAGGCCCGCCTCGCGCGCCTCGCCGCCCGTACGGGGCTGATCGCGGCGGCGTGGACGGGCCTGGCGACCGTCGCGACGTACGCCACGCTGGGCGGACTGCTGCTGGCCGGCGCGATGGCGCTGTCGGTGGCGGGCACGGCGGTGATCGCGATCCGCACCGGCTCGGGCAGCCTGGACAGCCTGGTCCTGGAGGTGAACCAGCTGCACGAGGAGGCGCTGTTCGTGGGCGACCTCCAGCGGCTGTACCGGGAGGCGGGCGAGCGGGCGATCCCGGTCGGCGGGACCGCGCTGCCTCAGGAGCCGAAGGAGATCAGGTTCGAGCACGTCACCTTCGGCTACCCGGGGGACGCGACCCGTCCGGCCCTCGACGACGTCAGCCTCACCCTCCCCATGGGCCGGATCATCGCGCTCGTCGGGGAGAACGGCTCGGGCAAGACGACCCTGGTCAAGCTGCTCGCCGGGCTGTACATGCCGGACGCGGGCAAGATCCTCTGGGACGGCGTGGACGCGGCGGGCGCCGACCGCCGGCAGCTCGCGGAGCGCATCGCGATGGTCGCGCAGGACTTCAAGCGCTGGCCGTTCACCGCGAAGGTCAACGTCGGTATCGGGCGCCCCGCCGCGCCCCTGACCGAGGAGCGGCTGTCGGCGGCGGTCGCCCAGGCGGGCGCCGAGGACGTGGTCGCGGACCTGCCGCACGGCCTGGACACCCTGCTGGCCCGCAACTTCAGCGGCGGGCACGAGCTCTCGGGCGGCCAGTGGCAGCGCCTGGGCATCGCGCGGGCCGCCTACCGGCAGGGCGGCATCCTGATCGTCGACGAGCCGACCGCCGCGCTGGACGCGCGGGCCGAACTGGAGGTGTTCGACAAGATCCGGGCACTGGCCGGAACGGGCCAGACGGTCGTCCTGATCACGCACCGCCTGGCGTCCGTACGCCACGCCGACGTGGTGCACGTCCTGGAGGAGGGCCGGCTCGTGGAGTCCGGGACCCCGGACGAGCTGCTGGCCTCCGGCGGTGTCTACGCGGAGCTGTACGGCCTGCAGGCCGAGCAGTTCAGCACGCGGCTGCCCGCACCGAAGGCGGGCTGATCGCTCAGTCCGTGCCGTCGCCGCGGACGATCACCAGGAACGTGTCCGTGGCGAGGTCCATCACGACCTCGGCGGGCAGCCCCTCCATGCGGCGGGCCTGCGCGAACTCCTCGGCGGGCCAGGATCCACGGGGCCCGCCTGCGGGAAAGCGCTCGAGCACCTTTCGCCCGTTCACCATCCTGCACCTCCACAAAGCGTCGAACTGATACGAGTTAACGCCTGTGAAAGGGGAAAGGGCCCGTTCAGTGACGGGACTGAGACATAGTTGACACTCGTTCACCGCCGAATGTGAGCCGGAACTCGCGAACGTCCGGATCTCGGTCACCGCTCGCGCCCGCGGCCGTACGTTCCGTGTCATTCCTTGTCGGTGCCCTTGTTTCGGACCTCGCCAGTCTCCGCAGCCCTCGCCAGGCCTCGCCGTCCTCGCCAGGCCTCGCAGTCCTCGCCAGGCCTCGCAGTCCTCGCCAGACCTCGCAGTCCTCGCCAGACCTCGCAGTCCTCGCCAGACCTCGCAGTCCTCGTCAGACCTCGCAGTCCTCGTCAGACCTCGCAGTCCTCGTCAGTCCTCGTACTCGTCGTGGTACCGGATCCTCTCGCTCCCCGCGGGCGCCCCGAAGACCGACGCGCGCCCCTTCGGCTCCTCCCATTCCTCCTGGCGGCCCAGCGCGGTCAGGTCGAGCAGGCTGGTCGTCGAGCCGAGGCCGTCCAGGCCGCGCTCGAAGGCCGAGTAGGTGTGGAACACCCGGTCGGCGTCCCGTAGGAAGCAGCTGATCCCGGGCCGCTCCACCAGCTCCCCGTCCCGCTCCAGGGTCACCTCGAAGTCCTGGTTGAAGTCGCTCTCGTACGACGAGTACCAGGGCAGGGTCCACCCCATCCGCGCCTTGAACGGCAGGATCCGGGTGTACGGCGCCCGGGACACCGCCGCGAAGGAGGTGTTGCGGGCATGCAGATGGGCGAGATGCCCGATCTGGTCCAGGAACGCGGAGCAGCTGCGGCAGCCGGCCTCCCAGTCCGGCCCGAACATGAAGTGATACAGGACGAGTTGGTCCCGCCCCTCGAAGAGGTCGAGGAGGGTGGCCTTGCCGTCGCCGCCCACGAAGACGTACTCCTCGTCCACCTCGACCATGGGCAGTCTGCGCCGGTCGGCGTTCAGCACGTCCCGCGCGCGTGTCACCGCCTTCTCCTTGAGCAGCAGTTCCTCGCGCCGCGCGCGCCACTGAGCCCGCGAGACGATCTCCGGAAGCGACATGGCCCCTCCTGTGCAACGGTCCCGTTCGGGGTGGTGACCGGGGGGAGGGGCGGAACTCATCGCTCGCTCACAAGATTTTTCCGGGTTTCCAGGCGTCGTACTCCTGGATGCGTGTGCCGTGCCCCCGGTCGACGAGGGCGGGCAGTCGTGCGCTCAGCTCCCCCACGACGGCGGGGACGTCGACCGTCAGCAGCTCGCGGTCGCGCATCAGGACGCGGCCGTCCACGATCGTGGTGGTCACGTCGGCCGCGCGGGCGCTGTGCACCAGGGTGGCGGCGAGGTCGTGGACGGGCTGGGTGTGCGGTCCGGTGAGGTCGACGAGGACGATGTCGGCGCGCAGACCGGGTGCGATACGGCCCACCCGGTCGCCGAGTCCGACGGCCCGGGCGCTCTGCACCGTGGCGTGGTGCAGGGCCTGACGGGCGGTCAGCCAGCGCGGGTCGCCCTCGGTGGACTTCTGGACGAGCGCGGTGAGCGCCATGGACTCCCACACGTCGAGTGAGTTGTTGGAGGCGGCGCCGTCCGTGGCGAGGCCGACGGGGATGCCGAGGGCGCGCAGCGCGCGGACGGGCGTGGTGGTGGGCCAGGCGAACTTCAGATAGCCCCGGGGCGCGCTCGCGACGGCGATCCGGCCGCATGCCCGCTCCAGGACGGGCAGGTCGCGGTCCAGGATGCCCGTGCCGTGGGCGATGAGCAGATCGGTGCCGAGGAGGCCGGTGCGCTCCAGCACCTCGATGGGCGTGACACCGTGCCGGGCCAGACTCGCTTCCGCCTGGTCCCGGTTCTCGGCGGCGTGCAGATGCACGGGCAGGCCGTGCTCGTGGGCGAGGGCGGTGGTGGCGGCGAGGTCGTCGTCGGTGACGGTGTAGGGGGCGTGCGGGGCGAGCGTGGTGGTGATCCGGCCGCCCGCGCCGCCGCGGTGCCGCAGCGCGAACTCCAGTGAGACCTGGCGTCCTTCGGGCCCCTGGGAGGAGAAGTACGCCTGACCGAGGTGGGCGCGCATCCCGCACTCGTCGACGACGTCGGCGACCGCGTCCATCGCGAAGTAGTGGTCGGCGAAGCAGGTCACGCCGCCGCGGATCATCTCGGCGCAGGCCAGCCGGGCGCCGAGCGCCACGTCCCGCTCGGTGAGGTTGACCTCCACCGGCCAGACGACGTCGTTGAACCACTCCTCGGTCGGCAGGTCCTCGGCGAGCCCGCGCAGGGCGACCATCGGGGCGTGTGTGTGGCAGTTGACCAGGCCGGGCATGGCCACCTGGCCGCGCGCGTCGATGCGCTCGGCGGCGGGGGTGCGGGTGGTCGCGGCGGCGGTCGTGACGGAGGCGATGACCCCGTCCCGTACGACGACGGCGGCGTCCTCCTGGAATCCGATCCGCTCTTGATCGTCGTGCACGAGCACGGTGCATCCGGTGATGATGAGGTCGGCGGGAGTCTGGCTCACCACGCCAACGTACGCGCGGCGGGCGGAACGTTTGGGCGTTCTCGCCGGTGCACGCCGGGCCGTGTGGCTCTACGGAAGGAGCCGGCATTGCTCCTGGGCACCTGGAACCTGGAGAACCTCTACCGGCCGGGTGGGCCGTTCGGGCCCGAGGACAAGCCGTCCTACGAGACGAAGCTCGCCGCGCTGGCCGCGGTGATCACGGAGCTGGACCCGGCGCTGCTCGGTGTGCAGGAGGTCGGGGAGCCCGCGGCGTTTGCCGACCTGGTCGCGACGGTGGGCGGCGACTGGCACACCGTACTGTCGAAGCACCCGGACCCCCGCGGCATCCGAGTGGGCGTCCTCAGCCGTACGCCGCTCAGGGTGCTGGCCGACACGAAGGCGTTCTCGGCGCGGCTGCGGCCGGTGCAGGGGGACGACAGGGGTGCCACGGCGGGCACGGCGGGGCGTGGTCTGCTGGCGGTGGAGACGGACGGGGACGCGGGGACGCTGCGGGTGGCGGTGGCGCACCTGAAGTCGGGCCTGCTGACGTATCCGAACGGTCGTTTCCGTCCGCGCGACGAGGGTGAGCGGGCCCGTTTCGCCGCCTACGCCCTCTTCCGCCGGGCCGCCGAGGCGGCGGCGCTGCGCGAGCTGGCGGGGAAGCTGCTGGCGGGCGACGGCCGGGTGAGGGACGTGGCGGTGCTGGGCGACCTCAACGACGGCGAGGAGGCCGTGACCACCCGGATGCTGCTCGGGCCGCCCGGCTCCGAGCCGACCACGGCGGGCTTCGACCGTCCCGACCGGCACGACGGGGAGCGGCTGTGGAGCGTGGCCGGGCACATTCCCGCCGACGAGCGCTTCTCCCGCGTCCGGGCCGGCCGCCGCGAGCTGATCGACCACGTCCTGCTCAGCCGTCGCCTGATCCGCCGCGTGACAGCCGCGGGCACCGGCCTCCCTGCCGCGGGCCCGCCGCGGCTGCCGTCGGTGGGCGAGGACCCGACCCGCCGACGGGGCGCACCGGGGTCGGACCACGCGCCGGTGTGGGTCCGGGTGGACGACTGAGGGCCGGGCGCCATCGTGCCGCGGGGTGAACGACTGAGGACCGGGGCCGTCCTGCTGCCGGGCTGGACCACTGAGGCCCGGGCCATGACCCGTGTGGTCCGCTACCCGGCCGCCGCGTGCTCGGTGAGGCGTCCTGCTGCCGGGTGGGCCGTGAGCCGGTCCAGCAGGTCGGTGAGGCGGCGGGTGTGGCGTGGAGTCAGCCGGCCGGTGTCGTCGAGGTGGACCGCGCAGGCGGTGGCGGTGTCGACGAGCCGCTCCAGCAGCGCGGCGACCTCGTCCGCGCCGTGGGCGTGCCGGGCGAGCGCGGGCAGCTCGGCGGCGGCCAGGGCGATGGCGGTGCGGGCCTCGGCGAGGGTGCGGTAGGCCTCGCGGCGCAGGATCCAGCGCCGGGCGCGGTCGTCGGAGCCGCCGAGGACGTGCGCGAGGTAGCGCTCGGCCGCCCGGGCCGCCACGGCGAGCCGCCCCCGTACCCCGCCGCCCCGCTCCCCCGGCACCGGCAGATGCCCCACGACGAGCACGATCGCGCAGGCCAGGAGCGTCTCTCCGATCCGCCCCGCGGAGGCCTGCGGTTCGCCCCCGACCATCACCAGCGCGAGCACCAGCACGGTCACTACGGCGGTCTGCGCGGCGAAGTGCCGGGTGGCGACGGGAATGAGCGCCCCGCACACGGCGACGAGGGCGACGAGCCCGGCGGGCCTCGGCAGTACGGCGACGACACCGGCGAAGGCCAGCGCCCCGAGCACGGTCCCCGCCGCCCGGCACAGCACCCGGGAGACCAGTGGTCCGAGATCGGGCTTGACGAGGAACACGGCGGTCGCGGGCAGCCAGTACCAGTGCGGATGCGCCCCGTACCACTGGGCGTGGTGCAGCCACTGCGCCACGCCGGCACTGACCCCGAACGACAGCCCGACCCGGAACCCGTACTCGCGCCCGACCGGCCCGAACGCCGTCCGCAGCAGCTCCCGGGGGCCGCGCCGACGGGTGTGGAGATCCCCGCCGTCCCCCTGGTCGAAGGCCTCGGCGGCGGCGAGGAGGGCGTCGTCGAGAGCGCGCAGCGCGGGCGCGGAGCGGCTGGGGGCGGGCAGCGGGCCGGTGTGGGTGGTGGCGCCGCGTACGGCGGCGGCGAGCCGCCTGGGCCCGGCGGAGGCGCGTGGCGTGAGCTTGCGCCCGGTCCAGGCGAGCGCTGTGGCGGCCTCGGCGAGCGGCAGGGCGGCGGCGTACCGGGCGTGCAGCCGCCGCTCGGCCGCGGAGGCGGCGTACCGGCGCAGCCGTGGCCCGGCGAGGGCGTCCTGGGCCTGGTCCAGCGCGTCGGTCAGCGCGGCACGGCGGCCGGCGGCCTCGGGGGTGCCCACGGCCTCCAGCAGGTCGGCCGTGGCGTCGTACACCCGGGCGACGGCCGCCCGCTCGCCGTCGAAGCGGAAGTCGCCGGCGAGCGATCCGGGCGTCGGCAGCGCGAGCCGCAGCACCAGCAGCCACCCGGCCCCGGCGCCGAAGGCGACCGCCCCCAGCCAGCCTGGCTCGCCGAGCGGCATCCCGGCCCCCACCGCCGCGGCCACCAGCACCTGCGTACCGGCGGAGGACGCCACCGGCCCCACGGCACTGACGCACCCGGCGAGCAGTCCGAGCACGAGCAGCACCAGGCTGAGCACGACGACGCCCGAGCACTGCCCGGCGTACGTCCCCGCGGCCAGCCCCGCCGCCCCCGCGAGCGCGGGCATCCCCAGCCGCCACACCGCCGAACGCCGGCTCCCCGGCCGGTCGTTGATCCCGGCCAGCATCGCCCCGATCGCGGCCACCACCCCCAGCGAGGTCCGCCCGCCCAGCACGGCGACCGACAGCAGCGGCCCCGCCGCCAGGGCCCCCCGCGCCACGGCACTCCAGGGCACGGGCTCACGCCGCACACGCAGGGTATGGGCCATCCAAGGCGGAAGTACGGGTGCTGCGACGCGCGACACGGGGCTCCTGTCCGGACGAGGGCGGGGTGCGCCTTCGGGCGACGGTGGCCGAGGTGGGTGTGTCTCCAGCGTAGATCCCGTTCTTGGCGGGAAAAGTACGCTCGTATTTCCGGTGTGTGACGGGTGGCCGGGACGGCGGGTTGATCGGTGAGCACCCGCACCAGGCGCGCTTCCTTCTCGCCTAGACGTCTGCCACCGGTTCCCGGGCTGCGTTCTCGAAGAGCTCCTGGGCCTGGCTGATCGCCTGCTCCAGGATGTCCGGGTCCGGTCCTGCGGAGAGCGACGCGAGGACGCCGTCCACGGTTCGCAGTCCCGCCCGCTCCGACAACCGCTTCTCGTTGGTCACCCACACCCCCCGCGCCGCCAGCACGCCGTGCGCGGTCTGCGCGGCAGCCACGGCGATGGCGCCGGCGACCTCGGTGAGGCGGCCGGCGGGGGCGTGGTTGGCCTTCGCGTACGCCAGGGTGGCGCGGGCGGTGCCGTGCCAGCGTTCGGGGGCGCAGGCTCGCAGCTTCTCGGGGTACGTCGCGGGCCTGGGCAGGTCCCCTCGCAGCACCTGGTTGATCGCGAGCTCGGCCACGACCAGATAGCTCGGGATCCCGGCCAGATGGAACAGCAGCGGCTCCACCCGGAACCGCCCCTCTTCCGCCTCCGCCAGCTCGTGCTCGACGACGTCCAGGTCCCGGTAGTGCACATCGACGCGCCGTCCGTCGATCGTCAGCCAGGCGCCGCCGTTGAAGACTCCGCCGCCCCAGCCGCCCACGTCGGAGACCTCGCCCTCCCAGCCGAGGGCGCGCAGGTCGTCGGGGTCGAAAGGACCGCGGTAGTAGACGGACATGTCCCAGTCGCTGTCGGGGCGATGGGTGCCCTGGGCGCGCGAGCCGCCGAGGGCGACGGCCCGGACGGTGGGGAGGGCGGCGAGACGGTCGGCCGTCGCGTCCAGGAAGGAGATGTCGGCGGATGACATGCGGGCAGCCTAGGAAGCCGTGTCGACCGCCTCCACCTATTTCGCGCCTGGTCGTGGTCCGGTTCCGCGCCGGATGACGTCATCGGCGCCGCCTGAGGGCGCCGCACCGCTCTCGTGCCGACGTTCCGCAAGCGGGCTTCCGCAAGCGGGCGGCTCAGCCGTCCGGCATCAGCTGCCGGCAACCACCGCCCCGGTTGTGCGTGATTGTCAGTGCCGCGCGCTATCAATGAAGTCGTCACTCAGCGTAACGGCGACGACGGGGGGAAGAGCGATGTCCACGCACGACGAGAGGCCCGAGGATCAGAACCCGGAGCGGCCGGAGCAGGCCCGGACACACCTCTCGGCAGCCGGTCTCCGGGCCCGGGGATGGACACCCGCGATGGTGCGCCAGCTGCTCGGAGAGCCGGATCTGCTGCGGTCCCACCCGCACTTCCGCTCGGCCCCGAAGACACGTCTCTACAGCATCGAGCGGGTCGAAGCCGCAGAGCGAAGCGAGGAGTTCCGGGCCGCCTCGGCGGTCGCGGCGAGACGGTCCGCTGCCGCCCGGGCCGCCGCACTGCGCAAGCGGAGGGAGGTACTGGCCCGGATCGCGGCGGAGCCCATCGAAGTCCCCCGGCTGGCCCCGGCCCGACTGGCGGCGTCGGCGGTCGAGCATCGCAATCGCCAGGACGAGGAGCGGACGTCGTGGCGCTGGGGCCATGTCGCGACTCCCGCCACGGTCGACAGTGCCGAGCCCTCCACGCTCAACCGCTGGAAGGTCGACTACCTGCGCCATCGGCTGACCCGCTACGACGACATCCTCGACGACCTCTCCGGACGCACCGGCCGCACCGCAGCCGAGGAACTGCTGCGGCGCCGGCTCTACGCCGCCATCGCGACGGCATACCCCGACCTTGCAGAGGAATGCGAACGGCAGCTTCGAGAGAGGGAGTTCGGTCCGCCGCCGGGATGACATGCCGGGGTGGACCTCCACAGCCGGCCGAGCTGACGCGCGCGCCGGTGACGGCCGCAGAGAAATAAGGATGCGGAGGTCGGGTCCCTCCTGGAGGATCGTGGGCCGGCGTGCCGAGCCGAGCACCCACACACCCGGAGGACCGACCCTCACGAGGAGCTGCCCCGCATGATCCGGCGCGTCACCGTACCCACCCTCTTCCCGCCGCCCACCTACTCCCACGCCTCCGTCGTCGAAGCGGGCACCCGGCTCGCCTTCCTCGCCGGCTCGGTGCCTCTCGACGCCGACGGCAAGCTCGTCGGGGAAGGGGACCCGGTCCGGCAGGCGGAACAGGTGATCGCGAACCTCGGAGCGCAACTGCGGGCGATCGGCAGCGACTTCTCACACGTGGTGTACACCGACGTATACGTCGTCAGCGGCGAGACCGCCGCGCTGTCAGCCGTGTGGGACGTCGTCGAGGCGTCCGGACTGAGCACCGGACCGCACTCGTCGACACTGCTCGGTGTGAACTGCCTCGGATACACCGGACAGTTGGTGGAGATCACAGCCACGGCCGTCGTCCCCGACCCGCCGGAGGTCACTCTGCGCCGCGCGGTCGCCGCCGACGCGGAGGCGGTGGCCGAGGTGTACCTGCGCTCGTACGACGCCGCCCTGCCGACGGTGGTCCGAGCCCACACCGACGACGCCGTACGCGCCTACATCCGCGACGCCGTCGTGCCCCAGCGGGAGACCTGGGTGGCGGAGGCGGACGGCGTCGTGGTGGGGCTGATGGTCCTCGCCGACGAGGAGATCTCGCAGCTGTACCTCCACCCCGACTGGCGGGGGCGGGGCATCGGCGACCGTTTCGTCACGCTCGCCAAGGAACGCGCTCCAGGAGGGCTGAGCCTGTGGACCTTCCAGGTCAACAAGCCCGCCCACCGTTTCTACGAACGCCACGGATTCCGCGCCGTCGAGCACACCGACGGCAGCGGCAACGAGGAGCGCGAGCCGGACGTACGGTACGAGTGGCGGCCCTGATCGCCGATCGCCGGCATCAGGCCGGCGCCGTCTGTCCGAGCAGCCAGTCAAGCCGCCCGTGGAAGCCGCCAGTCCAAGCCGCCCGTCCGGGCCGCCCGTCCGGGCCGCTCGTCCGAGCCGCTCGTCCGAGCCGTCTGTCTGCGCGTCCCGTTGCACCCCGTCACCGGGGCAAGCCCGCCGCCCCGGCCGCCGCGCCCAGTACCTCTCGCAGCATCTCGGGCGTCAGTCGGCCGGTGAACGTGTTGCGCTGGCTGACGTGGAAACAGCCGAACACCTCCAGGCCCTCGCCACCCTCCCCGTCCCGCAACTTCACCCGCGCGCCGTGCGCGAACGCCGGCCGCGGCCGCGCCACCGTCCAGCCCGCCTCCGCCAGCGTCGGCATCGCCGCCTGCCAGCCGAACGCCCCCAGCACCACCACCGCCCGCAACGTCGGCCTGAGCAGTCGCAGCTCCCGCACGAGCCACGGCCTGCACATGTCCCGCTCCTCCGGGGTGGGCCGGTTCGCCGGCGGAGCACAGTGCACCGGCGCGGTCACCCGCACCCCGTACAGCTCCAGCCCGTCGCCGGCCTCCACCGAGGTCGGCTGCGACGCCAGCCCGACGTCGTACAAGGCCTGATACAGCACGTCTCCCGACCGGTCCCCCGTGAACATCCGCCCCGTCCGATTCCCCCCGTGCGCCGCCGGAGCGAGCCCCACAACCAGCAGCCGAGCGTCCCCCGGCCCGAACCCCGGCACCGGCCTCCCCCAGTAGGTCCACTCCGCGAACGCCGCCCGCTTGGTCCGCGCCACCTCCTCCCGCCACTCCACCAGCCGAGGACAGGCACGACAGGCGGCGATGCGGTGGTCCAGGGCGGGGAGGTCGGCAAGGTCGGGCGGTAGCGGGTCGCGGGCCTGCGAGCGCCCGCCGACGGCGGTTCTCGCGCGGCTGCCGGGGCCTGATCCCTTCGTGGGGTCCGTGGGGTCTGTGGGGTCTGTGGGGTCTGTCGGGTCTATGGGTTCGTTGAGGTCTGTGAGGTCTGTGAGGTCTGTGCGGTCAGTGGGGCGTCGGGCGGGACTCATCTCTCCACGGTAGGACGGGTGAGGGAGTTAAGGTCGATGCCATGGCTTCCCAGGACGCGGACGACACGCAGCACACCGGTGCCGCCGACGACGGCGCCACCACCGGGCCCGACCCCAAGATCGCCGACCCGAAGATCGCCGCGGCGGTCGCCGCGGCCGAGGCGGCCGGTCCGGGCAACGGTGAGAGCGTGCGCGTCGACAGCTGGATCTGGTCCGTCCGGCTGGTCAAGACCAGGTCCGTCGGCGCCACGGCCTGCAAGGGCGGCCACGTCCGCGTCAACGGCGAGCGGGTCAAGCCCTCGCACTCCGTGCGTATCGGAGACGAGGTCCGGGTCCTGCACGAGGGCCGGGAGCGGATCGTCATCGTCAAGCGCCTGATCCGCAAGCGGGTCGGCGCCCCGGTCGCCGTCCAGTGCTACGTCGACAACAGCCCGCCCCCGCCGCCCCGCGAGGCCCTCGTCCCCGTGGGCCTCCGCGACCGCGGAGCCGGCCGCCCCACCAAGCGCGACCGCCGTGAACTGGAACGCCTCCGCAGCCTCGGCGGCCTGGGCTTCCTCCCAGGCGGCCGACCCCCGCAGGAGCGTCGGCACTCGCCTCCCGCGGATGAGTGAGCAGGACCTCTGAAAGAGGGCGGCTCTGTCATCTCTCACGCGTTGCGTCGGACCAGCCGCAGCAACTCCGCGTTGTGGCCCCGCCGCGCCCAGGCGATCAGCGCGAGCGGCACGATGAGGATGAGCGGGGTCGCCGCGTTCTCCCCGTCGAAGACGGTCATCTGGAAGACGAACGCCCCCGCCATCAGGCCACTCAGCGCCACCGCAGCCACGGACTGGAGCACCGGCACCAACAGCGCCACCGCACCGGCCAGTTCCAGCACTCCGATGCTGTACATCCCGAGGCTGCCCCACCCGATCTCGTCGAAGACCTCGGCAGCGCTCGAGTGACCGATGAGCTTGGGCAGGGCGCTCGCGACGCCGAAGAACAGCGCGAGCACGATCTGCAGGCCCCGGAGGGTGATGCGGGCCCAGCGGCTGCGAGCGCCGGCAGCGGCGGCGTTGTTGCCGGCAGCAGCGGCGTTGGTGCCGGTGCGGGGGCTGGTCATGGCTGCGGTGCTCTCGGACATGAGGTCCTCCGGTGTGCAGTGGTCCGTTCTGCGGTCACAGAGATGGACCGGCACGCCTGCCCGAACTCATCGCCCCTGGGCGGACTTTCTCCATCGCTTATCCCAACTCCGCTCCCCTGTCCTCTCCTACTCCTCCCAGGCCCTCTCCACGTCCCGCACCGCCCTCACCCATATCCCGTCCCGCGTCAGGTACTTGTCCACTCTCAGGCCGGCCTCCCCCAGCGCCTCCTCGAACTGCTCCGCGGTCAGCGGTCGGGACAGGAAGGTCTGGGTCCAGACCGCGTCCGGGAACTCGTACTCGGCGCGAACGGAGTCCACTCCGTCGCCGACCGGCTCCGAAGACAGGATCCGCACGGTGAAGCCGCGGGGGTCGACCCGCTCACGGGGCACGTTCGTGTGGTAGTCCGCCCCCTCCCGCTGGATGAGCACACAACCGCTGTCGGCGACATGCCGTGCGCAGGTACGCAGCAGGGCGCGCCGCACTTCGACATCCCCGGCGTGGACCAGGAACGAGGCCAGCATCACCACGTCGAACGTCTCGCCGAGGTCGAGGTCCTCGATGGACCCGCATCTCGTGCGCGCTCCGCGGACGCGGGCGAGCATCTCCGGTGACTCGTCGACCGCGGTGACCGTGAAACCGCGCTCCAGCAGCGGGTGGGTCATGCGGCCCACCCCGCAGCCCAGCTCCAGGATGTGCGCCCCTGCCGGGACCGCCCCGGCGATGATGTCCGGCTCGTCCCCGATCGGCAGCCGGGCGTAGAGCTCCACCGCACACCCGTCAGGGGTGATCGCACCCGGTCCCGTACCTTCGTGTCCCGCTCGTGTCTCCCGCTTCATGCCCGTTCAACGGCCCGCTCCGGTAAGACCGTTCCGCCCTCGGCGTCGTTCACTCGTTCGTGTGGGAACGCCCGGGCGAGGCAACCGTTCGAAGGTCCGCCGCGGCCGACCGGGTCGGCTCAGCCGCCTTCCAGGCTTTCAGCGGCCCTTTGGCGAACACCCGGCGCCGGAGTACGTTTCAAGCAGGAGCGATGAAAGCCATGCGTACAGGCAGTGAGCCGGTGACCGCGCGCAGTGCACTGCGGGCGCGGTTCTGGCTGAGCATCTGGGGTATCGCCTGGGCGATCTTCGGGACTGCCGCGTTCGCGCTGGCCGACCGGGTCGGCTGGGCGGTCGCCTGCGGTGTGCTGTGGCTGGTGGCCACGATCGACCTGTTCGTCGTACTCCGGCACATCCGGCAGGGTCCCCACTACCAGCCGGGTCCCGATGTCCCGCCGTACCGGCCACCGGAGAACCGCGGCCCTTGAGCGGCCGGGAGTCCGCATCCATGAGCGCCTCGAGGCCGCCCGCTCATGAGTCGAACCGCGCCGCCTTCAGGTACTGCGGGTTCGGGTCGAGCGCGGCCGCAAGGCGGAAGTGGCGCTTGGCCTGGTCGGGACGGCCCTGGCGTTCGTAGGTGCGGGCGAGCGCGAAGTGGGCGAAGGCGTTGTCCGGCTCGCGTTCCAGGACGACGGTGAACTCCAGCTCGGCGGGCCGCAGTTGCGCGGCGGCGAAGAAGGCGCGGGCCCGCAGCAGCCGGGCGGCGGTGTTCTCCGGGTGGGCGGCGATGACTCGGTCGAGCAGCTTCACGGCGCCACGAGGATCCCGTGCGGCGAGCAGTTGCTCAGCGGCACGGAAGTCGATGACGTGCGTCTCCGGAGTACGTCCGGTCGAACCGCTGGTCTCGGGCACGGCACAGTCCTTCCCACGCTGCAGCGTTCCAACGCCCGCGGCGGACAGCGCTATTCCCGGCCGTTCCCTCCGCCCCGCTGCGCCGACACCCCTCGGGGCGTCTAGGAAGAACCGGCGCGGTCGCGGGCCCGCCCCGCGAGGTCCTCCCACACCTCGTGTACCCGGCGACGGAGTTCCGGAAGCGGCACGTCGTTGTCGATGACGATGTCGGCGATCGTCCGGCGCTCTTCGCGGGTGGCCTGGGCGGCCATGCGCGCGCGGGCGTCGTCCTCGGTCATGCCGCGCAGCCGTACGAGCCTGTCGAGCTGGGTCTCCGGTGCGGCGTCGACGACGATGACGAGGTCGTACAGCGACGCCAGGCCGTTCTCGGAGAGCAGGGGCACGTCATGGACGACGACGGCGTCCGCGGGGGCGGCGTCCTCCAGCTCGCGGGAGCGGGCGCCGACCAGCGGATGGACGATACCGTTGAGCAGGGCCAGCTTGTCCGGGTTGCTGAAGACGATGGAGCCCAGCTTGGGCCGGTCCAGACTGCCGTCCTCGGCCAGCACCTCGTCGCCGAAGGCTTCGACGACGGCGGCGAGACCCGGGGTTCCGGGCGCGACGACCTCGCGCGCGATGCGGTCCGCGTCGATCAGTACGGCTCCGCACTCCACGAGCAGCCGCGACACCTCGCTCTTGCCGGCGCCGATGCCGCCGGTCAGCCCCACTGTCAGCATGAGCGGAAGCTTAGGCCCTGCCACTGACAGCCGGCCCGCCGGGACCGGCCGGCCGCCGACGGCCGCCCAGACGGCATCCCGTACCGGCCGGGGAGGCCGGCCTCAGAGGTCGCCCTCCCGCTCGGCGAGGAACTTCTCGAACTCTCGCCCGATCTCGTCCGCGGACGGGATGTCCACCGGCTCGGCGAGCATGTTGCCGCGGGTCTCGGCCCCCGCGACGGCGTCGTACTGGTGCTCAAGGCCCTGGACGAGCGCGGTGAGCTCCTCGTCGCCCTCCCGGATCTGCCGGTCGATCTCGGTCTGGGTGCGCTGCGCGTCCGTGCGCAGGGCGTGCGCGATGCCGGGCAGGACCAGTCCGGTGGCGCCCGTGATGGCCTCCAGGACGGTGAGGGCGGCGTCCGGGTAGGCCGAGCGGGCGATGTAGTGGGGGACATGGGCGGCGACGCCGAGGACGTCGTGGCCGGCCTCCATGAGCCGGTACTCGACGAGCGACTCGGCGCTGCCCGGCACCTGGGCCTCGTCGAAGGGGCTGCGGTGGCCCGGGATCAGGTCGGTGCGGTTGCCGTGCGGGGTGAGGCCGACGGGGCGGGTGTGCGGCACGCCCATGGGGATGCCGTGGAAGTTCACGGCGAGCCGGACGCCGAGCCGCTCCACGATCTGCTCGACGGCGGCTGCGAAGCGCTCCCACTCCACGTCCGGCTCGGGGCCCGACAGCAGCAGGAACGGGGCTCCGGTGGCGTCCTGGACCACGCGCACGGCGAGCGTGGGCTCCTCGTAGTCGGTCCAGCGGTCGCGTCGGAAGGTCAGCAGCGGGCGGCGGGCCCGGTAGTCCACGAGCCGGTCGTGATCGAAACGCGCCACGACCTGGTGGGGCAGCGAGTCGAGGAGCCGGTCGACGATCTGGTCGCCGGTCTCGCCCGCGTCGATGTATCCGTCGAAGTGGTAGAGCATGACAAGGCCGGCGGACTCCTGGGCGAGCGCCATGTCGACGACGGCCAGGCCCTTCGGCTCCCATGTGTACAGACTCTGCGGATCAAGCACAGTGACCGCTCCTCCTCGTGTTCACAGTGAACAACGAGGTACAAGCTGTGCTCATTCCCGAGATCAAGAACAGCGTCCCGCGAGGGGCGCGGGGAACGGCGCGATCAGCCACGAACAACGCGCGGTCGAACGATCAGGAAACGCGCGGCCGAACGATCACGGAACGGGCGAACGACGAAGGGGCCGCACCCCGAAAGGTACGGCCCCTCACATCAGCTGCTAAGCCCAGCGGCGAGCGTTCAGCTCTGGCCGCCCGCCAGCTTCTCACGCAGGGCAGCCAGCGCCTCGTCCGACGCCAGGGCGCCGGAGGTGTCGCCACCCTCGGAGGAGTACGAGCCACCGGTCGCGGCCGGAGCCGCAGCCTCGCCGCCCTCGGCCGCGGCAGCGGCGTCGGCCTCGCGGGACTTGATGACCTGCTGCTGGTGCTGCTCGAAGCGGGACTGCGCCTCGGCGTACTGGCGCTCCCACTCCTCGCGCTGCTTCTCGTAGCCCTCGAGCCAGTCGTTGGTCTCGGGGTCGAAGCCCTCGGGGTAGATGTAGTTGCCCTGGTCGTCGTACGACGCGGCCATGCCGTACAGGGTCGGGTCGAACTCGACCGACGCCGGGTCGGCACCGAAGGACTCGTTGGCCTGCTTCAGCGAGAGGCTGATGCGGCGGCGCTCGAGGTCGATGTCGATGACCTTGACGAAGATCTCGTCGTTGACCTGGACGACCTGCTCCGGGATCTCCACGTGGCGCTCGGCCAGCTCGGAGATGTGGACCAGACCCTCGATGCCCTCGTCCACGCGGACGAACGCACCGAACGGAACCAGCTTCGTGACCTTACCGGGCACGACCTGGCCGATCTGGTGGGTGCGGGCGAACTGCTGCCACGGGTCTTCCTGGGTCGCCTTCAGCGACAGGGAGACGCGCTCGCGGTCCATGTCGACGTCGAGGACCTCGACCGTGACCTCCTGGCCGACCTCGACGACCTCGGAGGGGTGGTCGATGTGCTTCCAGGACAGCTCGGAGACGTGGACCAGACCGTCGACGCCACCCAGGTCCACGAAGGCACCGAAGTTGACGATCGAGGAGACCACACCAGAGCGGACCTGACCCTTCTGGAGGGTCGTGAGGAACGTCTGGCGGACCTCGGACTGGGTCTGCTCCAGCCAGGCACGGCGGGACAGGACCACGTTGTTGCGGTTCTTGTCCAGCTCGATGATCTTGGCCTCGAGCTCCTTGCCCACGTAGGGCTGGAGGTCGCGCACGCGGCGCATCTCGACCAGGGAGGCCGGGAGGAAGCCACGGAGGCCGATGTCGAGGATGAGACCACCCTTGACGACCTCGATGACGGTACCGGTGACGATCCCGTCCTCTTCCTTGATCTTCTCGATGGTGCCCCAGGCACGCTCGTACTGGGCGCGCTTCTTCGAGAGGATCAGGCGGCCTTCCTTGTCCTCCTTCTGGAGGACGAGGGCCTCGATCTCGTCGCCGACGGCGACGACCTCGTTCGGGTCGACGTCGTGCTTGATCGAGAGCTCGCGGCTCGGGATCACACCTTCGGTCTTGTAACCGATGTCGAGCAGGACCTCGTCCCGGTCGACCTTCACGATGACGCCGTCGACGATGTCGCCGTCGTTGAAGTACTTGATCGTCTCGTCGATCGCGGCGAGGAAGGCTTCCTCGTTACCGATGTCGTTGACCGCTACCTGCGGGGTGGTGGCGGTGGTCTCGGTGCTGCTCGTCATGTGGGAAAGGGCTCCGGTACGGACATTGAAGTCGTAGGTACTGCTACGCCGGGAGCCCGTTTCGCTCTGCAGAAGCCGGACAGCCAAGGAAGCGCCCCACCTGCGAAAACCGGTGGTGCGCCTCGACAACCGAGGGGACATACAACAGATGCGAGCGCAGCCTGCTAGGTCTGAGGTGCGCAGGCCCGCAGCGCAACTTGTAGCATACGGGGGCAGCCGGGCAGGGTCAATGCGCGAAGGCGCACACCCGGGGCAGAACGCCGCATATCCGGCAGAATTCATGTCTTCTGCGGCCACGTCGGGCCCGGAGCGCCCGTCTTGTGACGCCACCGGGACGGGCTGGACGGAAGAGTACGACGAGGGAGCCGATCATCCAAGAGCCCGTTTCTTCTGAGTCCGCCGCCGAACCGGAGGCCACCCGGCGCGAGGCCGGAACGGCGGAGAGCAGCCGCGCCAACCGCGGCTGGTGGGACCGCAACGCCGACGAGTACCAGATCGAGCACGGCACCTTCCTCGGCGACGACCGCTTCGTGTGGGGCCCCGAGGGCCTCGACGAGGTGGAGGCGGAGCTGCTGGGCCCCGCGGAGGAGCTCAAGGGCAGGGACGTGCTGGAGATCGGCGCCGGCGCGGCCCAGTGCGCGCGCTGGCTGGCCGCACAGGGCGCCCGCCCCGTCGCCCTGGACCTGTCGCACCGCCAGCTGCAGCACGCGCTGCGCATCGGCGGAACGTTCCCTCTGGTGTGCGCCGACGCCGGCGCCCTGCCGTTCGCGGACGCCTCGTTCGACCTGGCGTGCTCGGCCTACGGCGCGATGCCGTTCGTCGCCGACCCCGTCCAGGTGCTGCGCGAGGTGCGTCGCGTGCTGCGGCCCGGCGGCCGTTTCGTTTTCTCGGTGACCCACCCGATCCGCTGGGCGTTCCCGGACGAGCCCGGCCCCGAGGGGCTGAGCGTGGCCTCCTCCTACTTCGACCGCACTCCTTACGTCGAGCAGGACGAGGACGGCCGCGCGGTCTACGTCGAGCACCACAGGACGCTCGGCGACCGCGTGCGCGACATCGTCGCGGCGGGCTTCCACCTGGTGGACCTCGTCGAGCCGGAGTGGCCGGCGTGGAACTCCTCCGAATGGGGCGGCTGGTCGCCCCTGCGCGGGAACCTGATCCCGGGCACGGCGATCTTCGTGTGCGAACGCGACTGACCGGACCATCGCCTGACCGTTCGTGCTCGTACGACCTCTCCCGTACGACACTGTGGTCGTGATCCGCTACGACGCCCTGGACGCGCTGCCCGTGCGCAGCGCCCTGCCCGGTCTGCACGACGCCCTGGAGGGCCACGGCACCGCCGTGCTGGAGGCACCGCCCGGCACCGGCAAGACGACGCTGGTGCCGCTGGCGCTGGCGGGGCTGCTCGGAGAGGGCCCCGCGCGGCGTGTGGTCGTGGCCGAGCCACGGCGGATCGCGGCCCGCGCGGCGGCCCGGCGGATGGCTTGGCTGCTGGGCGAGAAGCCCGGCGAGAGCATCGGCCACACCGTGCGCGGCGAGCGGGTCGTGGGGCGCCACACGCGCGTGGAGGTCGTCACGACCGGTGTCCTGTTGCAGCGGCTGCAGCGCGACCAGGAGCTGGCGGGCGTGGACGTGGTGGTGCTCGACGAGTGCCACGAGCGGCATCTGGACGCGGACACGGCGGCGGCGTTCCTGTGGGACGTGCGCGAGACGCTCCGGCCGGAGCTGCGCCTCGTGGCGGCGTCGGCGACGACGGACGCACAGGGCTGGGCGCGGCTGCTGGGCGGCGCCCCCGTGGTGGAGGCCCCGGGCGTGTCCCATCCGGTGGAGGTGGTCTGGGCGCCACCCGCGCGTGCGGTACGGCCGCCGCACGGCATGCGGGTCGATCCCGCTCTGCTGGCACATGTGGCGTCGCTGGTGCGTCGCGCGCTGGCCGAGCGGGACGGGGACGTGCTGTGCTTCCTGCCCGGCGTGGGCGAGATCGCGCGGGTCGCCGCGCAGCTCGGCGCCCCGGGGGACGTGGAGGTGCTCCAGGTGCACGGCCGGGCCCCGGCGGCCGTGCAGGACGCGGTGCTCTCGCCCGGAGCGCGGCGCAGGGTGGTGCTGGCCACGGCGGTGGCGGAATCGTCGCTGACGGTGCCCGGGGTGCGCGTGGTCGTCGATGCGGGCCTGGCGCGCGAACCGCGGGTGGATCACACGCGCGGGCTGAGCGCCCTGACGACGGTACGGGCCTCCCAGGCGGCCGCGCGGCAGCGGGCGGGCCGCGCCGGGCGTGAGGCGCCGGGCGCGGTGTACCGCTGCTGGGCGGAGGCCGAGGACGCGCGGCTGCCGAGGTTCCCGTCCCCCGAGATCAAGGTGGCCGACCTGACGGCGTTCGCCCTCCAGGCGGCTTGCTGGGGCGACCCGGAAGCGTCGGGGCTGGCGCTGCTCGACCCGCCGCCCGCCGGGGCCATGGCGGCGGCGCGGGACGCTCTGACGGCGATGGGAGCGGTGGACCCGGCGGGCCGGGCCACGGAGCGGGGGCTGCGGCTGGCCCGGCTGGGACTGCACCCCCGGCTGGGGCGGGCACTGCTGGACACCGGCGGCGCGGGCGCCGAGGCGGTGGCGCTGCTGTCCGAGGAGGCGCCGCGCGAGTACGGCGACGACCTGGCCGCCGCTCTGCGGGCCGCTCGGCGCGGCGGCGACGGGTACGCGGACAGGTGGCGGCGCGAGGTCCGGCGGCTGCGAGCTGTTGCCGGGGAGGTCGTCGACCGTTCCGGAGGGGTCTCGGACCCGCGTGCCGGGGACACCGCCTGCGGGCGGGCCGAGGGCGCTGCCGACGGTCACGCCGGAAGTCCCGGCCACGCGCGTGCCCGGGACGCTGCCGACGGTCATGACGGTGAGGCCGCCGGCTCCCGCGCCGGATCAGTCGGCCGTGGTCGCGCGGCGGAGGTCGCCCAGGGTGGCGCCGGAGCGTTTGCCGGCGGCCGTTCGGGCCAGGCCGGCCTCGGGGGCGATGTCCCCGGCGGCGAGGAGCGGCTCGCCGGGCTCGTCGCCGCGCTCGCCTTTCCCGAGCGGGTCGCCAAGCTCGACGGCGGCTCGTACGTCATGGCGTCCGGGACTCGCGCCGAACTGCCGGAAGGGTCGCCGCTGCGCGGTGCGCCCTGGCTCGCCGTCGCGGTGGCCGATCGGCCGGTCGGCAAGGGCCACGCGCGTGTGCAGCTCGCCGCCGTGATCGACGAGGACACGGCGAGGGCGGCCGCGGCGCCGCTGTACCGCGAGACCGAGGAGGTGCACTGGGCCGACGGGGACGTCGTCGCGCGCCGCGTGGAGCGGCTCGGGGCGATCGAGTGCGCGGCGCGCACCCTGCGGGACGCCGACCCCGGCCTCGTACGCGAAGCTCTGGTGACGGGGCTGCGGCAGGAGGGGTTCGGGATGCTGCGCTGGTCCCCCGACGCCGAGGTGCTGCGGCAGCGGCTGGCGTTCCTGCGGCTGCACCTGGGTGAGCCGTGGCCGGACGTCTCCGATGCCGCGCTCCACGCGCGCGTGGACGAGTGGCTGGAGCCGGAGCTGAGCCGGGCCCGCCGCCGGTCGGACCTCGCACGGATCGACGCGGGTGAGGCGCTCGGGCGGCTGCTGCCCTGGGCGAGCGGGGACGCCGCGCGCCTGGACGAGCTGGCGCCGGAGCGGATCACCGTACCGAGTGGGTCCAGGATCCGGATCGACTACCGGGACCCGGAGCGGCCGGTGCTGGCGGTGAAGTTGCAGGAGATGTTCGGGCTGCACGAGTCGCCCGCACTCGCCGGGATCCCGGTACTGGTGCATCTGCTGTCCCCCGCCGGGCGCCCGGCCGCCGTGACGGCGGACCTGGCCTCCTTCTGGCGGGACGGCTACAAGGCGGTGCGGGCCGAGCTGCGCGGCCGTTATCCGAAGCATCCCTGGCCCGAGGACCCGGCCACCGCGGAGCCGACACGGCGCACCAACGCGGCGCTCAGGCGCTGATGCGCGCCTCCACACTGTCGCTCGCGACAGCGACGAGGGTGCGCGTCCTGGGCCTGCTGGAGACCGGCTGGGAGCTGACTCGCTGTCAGGTCTCGGCGCCGGCAGCGAGGGCGCGTGGGACGAGAGCACGTCGCGCGCACGAACGAGGGCGCCCCTGCCGCCGTGACGGAAAGGGCGCCCTCGTCCATGCGGGCCGTGCGGTGGGCGGTCAGGCCGTGGGTGTCGCCGAAGGGGTCGGTGACGGGCTCGTCGACTCCTCGGCCGTCGGGGTGGGCGTCGGCGAGGAGGTGGCCTCCACCGTCAGTTCGACGGTGAGCATGGCGCCGCCGGTGGTGGTGATGCGCAGCAGGAACGTGCCGGCGGTGTCGTCCGCGTACAGCTTCGGCAGCGTCAGCAGGCCGTTCGCGTCCGTCTCCAGCTCCGTCAGCGTGCGTACGGCCTTGCCGTCGGCGTCCTTGAAGTAGGGGCCCTTGTCGTTCACGGTCGGGTCGTCGGCCGTCTTGACGAGGGTCGCGGTGGCGGCGACGCGGTCCGCGACGGCGTCCTTGTACGTCGCCTTCACCTGGACCTGTTCGGCGAACTCGCCGCCCGCCGGACAGGTCAGCGGGGTGGCGCCGACACGGGTGAGGGCGTCGGCGGCGCGGGCGGTGACCGTGGCGGTGTAGTCGACGCCCGGGAGGGAACGGCCGACGACGGTGGCGCGGACGGTGAAGGTGCCGGTCTTCTCCCCCGCGGTCAGCCGGGGCGCGACAGCGACACCGGCACTGTCGGTGACGACCGTGGCGACGCTCTCGCCGCCGGTGAAGGTGGTGTCGGTGTCGCCGGTGATCGTGAACCGGATGCGGACCTTGCCGACGGCCTGGCCGGCCTTCGTCTCCGCCCTGGTGCTGATCCTCTTGGTGAACGCCTCGCCCGCCGTCGCGGTGAGCTTCGCGGTGCCCGCGTCCTCCAGGTGGTCCACCGTGTCGGTGGGCGTGGGCTGCTGGGTGGTCGGCGGCGGCGTCGGGATCGGGGTCGGGGTCTGCGTCCCGCCACCCGGGGTGTTCGTCGGCGGCTTGGGGGACGGCTTCGGGTCCGGGCCCGCCGACGGCCGGGAGGAGGGTCGCGAGTCCGGCCGGCTGTCGCTGCGGTTGTCGGGCAGCGCGCCGGTGCCGTCCGGGATCTCGTGGGTGCCCTTGCGGTAGTACTCCAGCCACGACAGGACGGTGTTGAGGTAGTCGCGCGAGTTGTTGTAGCTGAGGATCGCGCGGTCGAGGTCGTCCTGGGTGGACAGGTCCCAGTCGAAGCGGCACAGGTAGTGGCCGGCCGCGAGGGCGGCGTCGTAGATGTTGTTGGGGTCGCGCAGGCCGTCGCCGTTGCCGTCCCGGCCCGCCCACTCCCAGGTGGAGGGGATGAACTGCATCGGGCCGACGGCCTGGTCGTAGCTCGCGTTGCCGTCGTAGGCGCCGTTGTCGGTGTCCTTGATGAGCGCGAAGCCGTTGCCGTCGAGCTGCGGGCCCAGGATCGGCGTGTACGTCGTGCCGTCGGCGTCGACACGGCCGCCGCTGGCCTGGCCGGACTCGACCTTGCCGATCGCGGCGAGCAACTGCCAGGGCAGGTTGCAGCCGGGCTTGGCCGCGTTCAGCCGGGCGGCCGCCTTCTTGTAGGCGTCCAGGACCGTCGCGGGTATGCCCGCCTCGGCGTGGCCGACGCCGGTCGGCGCACCCGACGCGCTCGGCGTGGGCGCGGGCGTCGGGCTGTTCAGCGGCGGCAGGTCCGTGTAGTACGGCGAGTTGCCGGTGGCGCTGTCGTCGGCGACGACGTCCGGTGTGGGCTGGGAGTCGGCGGTGGTCTGTCTGCCGTCGTGGTCGGTCGTCACTCCCGGAGCCTGGGACGCGGACAGTGCCGCGACCGCCGCCGCGGCCACGGCGGTCGTCGCCGCTCCCTTGCGCAGACGCCTGCCGATTTGCGCCGCCATGAAGTGAACCCCTCCCGTGGACGCCCGAGCGCCCGACTCCGCTTGTTGCTGCTCGCCACTGTTGTGACTGCCGACGCCCGGGGTCGGTTGCATCAGCGCCCGTTTTTCAGTGTTCTGTTCGTTCGCACGTCGGGTCTGTGCGTCCGATCAGCCGCACGTTCCCGCATGTGGCCCTTCGTGACCCTACGACAACTTGCCCACGACCGGGACCGGTTCACGCCCCGTTTTCACCGCTTGGCCACATGGCGTCAACCGATGTTCGGATCGTGGTGTCGGAGCAGTGCCGGCGGCCGGGGTGCTTCGTTCGCGCATACTGAACCACTCAGACGATCATCGGGGAGCAGCCCGTTCAACGCCCGTCACGGGGAGACCACTTGCCGTTCACCTTGAGCCATGCGGCGGCCGCGCTGCCCCTCGTACGCACCGACGGAACCGGCCGAGGGCCCCTGGTTCCCTCCGCCTTGGTCGCAGGAACGTTTTCGCCCGACTTGACCTATTACGCGGCGAGTGTGCTGTCGGGTGCGATGCAGTTCGGTGATGTGACGCACTCTTTCCCCGGGGTGTTCACGATCGACGTGCTCATCTCCTGGGCGCTGGTCGGACTGTGGCTGCTGGTGCGGGAACCGCTGGTGGCTCTGCTGCCCCGGAACCGGCAGCACCGCACGGCCACACTGTTGCGCTGCGGGACACCTCGCGCACGCGTCCGGCCGTCGGCGGTGGCCTGGTGGTACGCCTCCGCGGTGCTCGGCGCGCTGACGCATGTCGTGTGGGACGCCTTCACGCACCTCGACCGGTGGGGCATGAGGCTCTTTCCCGTACTGGACCGGGAGATCGCGGGCTCGCCCCTGTACTGGTATCTGCAGTACGGCGGTTCCGCGGTGGCCGCCGTACTGATCTCGGTGTTCCTGGTGCGGGCGTTGCGGCGCGCACCGGCGGCCGAGCCGGTGGGCGTCCCCCTGCTGTCCCCGCGCGACCGCTGGACGGCCGGTCTGCTGATCGGCGCCTGCGCCCTGGTCGCCGCGGCGCAGCGGGCGACGCGGTGGTGGGCCCACTGGAAGTCCGTGGCCAAGCCGTGGGAGCTCATCCCGACCCTGTGCTTCGGGGCGGGCGCAGGGCTGTTCCTGGGCGTCCTGCTGTACGCCGTCGCGGTCAGGGTGTGGCGCCCGGCCCCGGTTCCCGGCCCCACCAGCAGGGAGCCGAGCCGTCCGGTGGCCCGCTGAGCGCGGGCACGCCCACGACGAACACGGTCAGGGTGCCGGCCGGGCGGGTGCGGTGCAGCAGCGTGATCAGCAGGGCCAGATAGCCGCGGACCAGGTCGGCCCACAGCCGCCAGCGGGCCGTGCCACGGGTACGCCCCACGACGGCGAGGGTCCCTCGCAGGGGACGACATCGGCTGAGCGCGCTGACAGGCCGGCAGTGGATCAGCGTGCACCCCAGGTCCACGGCGGCGTGGCGCACGGTCTCGGCAGGGCCGAGGACGAGACGGGCGGTGCTTGCACCGACCGCGAAGGCCGGGACCGGCGCGAGCGGCGGATGCGCCGGCCGGCGGTTGAGCATGCGTATACCCATGCCCGCATCCTCAGGGCCAAGCGCCCCGGCCTGCTTTCCCGCGGGGGCCAGGCGGGTGACGGCCTTCTGGGGGGCAGGGGTGGGCGGGGCGGGAGTGCAGCGGGCTGGTGGGCGTCAGTACCGCGGGCCGGGGAGGCGGAGGCACGGCGGACGGCGGCACTGCGGGCTCGGCGGGCGGCGGCACCGCAGGCCGGGCGGGCGGCGGCACCGCAGGCCGGGCAGGCGCGGCACCGCTGCTGGGCGGGGGCGTCGACGGTGCTCTCTGACGGTCGCCGCCGGACGGACGGCCAGGGCGGGGAGTGGGGGGTGGCGTGAGACCTGAGCCGGGGGCGGGTCGTGGGGCTGACGGTCTCCTGATCCGGGGTGCGTACGCCGACCTGATGGGTGGGCACCGGGAAGCGGCGCGGGACGGCAGGAGAGCGGTCACGCCCTAACGGCGGGCGCCCGGGCCGCCTCTCGGGCCCATGGACGAGCCCTGGCAGCAGAGCCACGCCAAAGCCCGGTCGGCAAACACCCTGCGGCCCCTCGGAACCGGCCGCCAGAGCCGCGCCCTCCCCGGTCGGCTGAAGGTGCCGACCGGGGACGGACGACGCCGTCGTAGCCGCTGGTGCGGTGCGCTAGTGCGCCGCCGACTCCCAGTCCGGGCCCACGCCCACCGAGACGTCCAGGGGCGCGCGCAGGTGCACCGCGCCGGCCATTTCGCGGCGGACGAGTTCCTCGGCCGCGGCACGCTCGCCGGGGGCGATCTCCAGGACGATTTCGTCGTGCACCTGTAGGAGCATGCGCGACTTCAGGCCGGCCTCGCGCAGCGCGCGGTCCACGTTGAGCATGGCGATCTTGACGATGTCGGCGGCCGTGCCCTGGATCGGCGCGTTGAGGGCCATGCGCTCGGCGGCCTCGCGGCGCTGGCGGTTGTCGCTGTTGAGGTCGGGCAGATAGCGGCGGCGGCCGAACAGCGTGGCCGTGTAGCCGGTCGCCCGGGCCTCGTCGACGACCCGCCGCAGGTAGTCGCGCACTCCGCCGAAGCGCTCGAAGTAGGTGTCCATCAGGGCGCGCGCCTCGGCCGCCTCGATGTTCAGCTGCTGGGACAGCCCGAACGCCGACAGACCGTACGCCAGGCCGTACGACATGGCCTTGATCTTGCGGCGCATCTCCGCGTCCACCGCCGAACGCTCGACGGAGAACACCTGCGAGGCGACGGTGTTGTGCAGGTCCTCACCGGAGGTGAACGCCTCGATGAGGCCCTCGTCCTCGGACAGGTGGGCCATCACCCGCAGCTCGATCTGGCTGTAGTCCGCGGTCATCAGGGACTCGAAGCCGTCGCCGACCACGAAGCCGCGGCGGATGGCCCGGCCCTCGTCGGTGCGGACCGGGATGTTCTGCAGGTTCGGGTCCGTGGAGGACAGCCGGCCGGTGGCGGCGACCGTCTGGTTGAACGTGGTGTGGATCCGGCCGTCCGTCGCGATCGTCTTGATCAGGCCCTCGACGGTGACCCGCAGCTTCGCCTGCTCACGGTGGCGCAGCATGATCACCGGAAGCTCGTTGTCCGTCTGGCTCGCGAGCCAGGCCAGCGCGTCGGCGTCGGTGGTGTAGCCGGTCTTCGTCTTCTTCGTCCTGGGCAGGCCCAGCTCGCCGAAGAGGACCTCCTGCAGCTGCTTGGGCGAGCCCAGGTTGAACTCGTGGCCCGCGGCCGCGTGCGCCTCCTTCACCGCCTGCTGCACGGCGCCCGCGAACATCTGCTCCATCGCCTCGAGGTGGGCGCGGTCGGCCGCGATGCCGTGCCGCTCCATGCGCGCGAGCAGGGCCGAGGTCGGGAGTTCCATGTCGCGCAGGAGCTCGGCGGAGCCGACGTCCTTCAGCCGGCCCTCGAATGCCTCGCCGAGGTCCAGGATCGCGCGGGCCTGGATCATCAGCGCCTCGGCCTCGGCACCGTCGTCCGCGCCGAACGCCAGCTGGCCGTCGGCGGCGGCCGCGGGTGCCAGCTCGCGGTGCAGGTACTCCATGGACAGCGCGTCCAGGTCGAAGGAGCGGCGGCCGGGCTTGACGAGGTAGGCGGCGAGCGCGGTGTCCATGCCGACGCCGGCCACGCTCCAGCCGTGCTCGGCGAAGACGCGCATGGCGCCCTTGGCGTTGTGCAGCACCTTGGGCCGGGCCTCGTCGGCCAGCCAGGCCGCCCAGGCCCGTTCGTCGGCCTCGTCCAGCTCGGTCGGGTCGAACCAGGCGGCGGCCCCGCCGGGCGCGGCAAGGGCGACCTCGGCGACGGAGCCGGAGCCCAGCGCCCAGGTGTCGACGGTGGCCACACCGAGCACCCCGCTGCCGTGCTCCCCGAGCCAGCCGGCCAGCTCGCCGGTGCCCAGGACGGTGCCGTCCAGCTCGACGCCGTCGGCGACGACCGGGGTGGTCTCCGCTTCCTCGGCGCCCGGGTCGACGGCCAGCAGCCGCTCGCGCAGGGACGGGTTCCTGATCTCCAGGGTGTCCAGGATCATCGCGACGGCCTTGCGGTCGTACGGGGCGCGCGCGAGGTCGGCGACCGTCCTGGGCAGCTCGACGGTGCGGACCATCTCGGTGAGCCGGCGGTTGAGCTTGACGGCCTCCAGGTGGTCGCGCAGGTTCTGCCCGGCCTTGCCCTTGACCTCCTCGACGCGCTCGACCAGCTCGGCGAACGAACCGAACTGGTTGATCCACTTCGCGGCGGTCTTCTCGCCGACACCCGGGATGCCGGGCAGGTTGTCGGACGGGTCGCCGCGCAGCGCGGCGAAGTCGGGGTACTGCGCGGGCGTCAAGCCGTACTTCTCGAAAACCTTCTCCGGGGTGAAGCGGGTCAGCTCGGAGACGCCCTTGGTCGGGTACAGCACCGTGGTGTGCTCGCTGACCAGCTGGAACGAGTCGCGGTCGCCGGTGACGATCAGCACCTCGAAGCCCTCGGCCTCGGCCTGGGTGGCCAGGGTGGCGATGACGTCGTCCGCCTCGTAACCGTCGACGGCGAAGCGCGACACATGCATCGCGTCGAGCAGCTCGCCGATCAGCTCGACCTGGCCCTTGAACTCGTCCGGGGTCTTGGAGCGGTTCGCCTTGTACTCGGTGAACTCCTCCGAGCGCCAGGTCTTGCGCGACACGTCGAACGCCACGGCGAAGTGCGTGGGCGCCTCGTCGCGCAGCGTGTTGGCCAGCATCGACGCGAAGCCGTAGATCGCGTTCGTCGGCTGGCCGGTCGCGGTGGTGAAGTTCTCCGCGGGCAGCGCGAAGAACGCGCGGTAGGCCAGCGAGTGCCCGTCCATGAGCATCAGCCGCGGACGGTCGCCGCCGGAGGTCTTCTCGGTCTTCTTCGGTGCTGTCTCTGCCACGCCCCCGATCCTGCCACGCCCCACTGACACTCGGCCCCACGCCGGTGCCGGGCCGCCCCCACGGCTGGCTCTCGGCCCCACGCCGGTGCCCGCCGCCCCCACGGCTGACCCTCGGCCCCACGCCGGTGCCCGCCGCCCCCACGGCTGACCCTCGGCCCCACGCCGGTGCCCGCCGCCCCCACGGCTGACTCTCGGCCCCAGGCCGGTGCCCGCCGCCCCCACGGCTGACTCTCGGCCCCAGGCCGGTGCCCGCCGCCCCGCGAAGGCCCGCGGCCGGGCCGACGCCTGCGTGGAAGGACCCTGGGGAGGAGGGCCCCGGGGCGGAGGGCGTAGCGGAGGGCCCGTACCGAGGCCCCTGTCAGGGGAGGGGCACGCCCCGTCACTCATCACTGTCCGTGCCCCGTGCGAGGATCGGAGACGTACCTCACACACGCAGTCGAAGGAGACCGTGCGATGGCGACGAAGCCGCCGAAGGCCGACCCGGTCCAGGACGCGCCCCAGGTCGCGGAGCCGCAGCACGCGGCGGCGGGGCTGACGGCCATCGGGCACACCCTGCGCATGGCCCAGCAGCAGATGGGCGTCAAGCGGACCGCACTGACCCTGCTCAGCGTGAACCAGAAGAACGGTTTCGACTGCCCCGGCTGCGCCTGGCCCGAGCCGGACCACCGGCACAAGGCGGAGTTCTGCGAGAACGGCGCGAAGGCGGTCGCGGAGGAGGCCACCCTGCGCCGGGTCACCCCCGAGTTCTTCGCCGCGCACTCCGTGGCCGACCTCGCCGGGCGCAGCGGCTACTGGCTGGGCCAGCAGGGCCGGCTCACGCACCCCATGTACCTCCCCGAGGGCGGCGAGCACTACGAACCCGTCACCTGGGAGCGTGCCTTCGACATCGTCGCGCAGGAGATCGACGCGCTCTCCTCCCCCGACGAGGCCGTCTTCTACACGTCGGGCCGCACCAGCAACGAGGCCGCGTTCCTCTATCAGCTCTTCGCGCGCGAGCTGGGCACCAACAACCTGCCGGACTGCTCCAACATGTGCCACGAGTCCTCCGGCTCGGCGCTCAGCGAGACCATCGGCATCGGCAAGGGCAGCGTCCTGCTGGAGGACCTGTACAAGGCGGACCTGATCATCGTGGCCGGGCAGAACCCGGGCACCAACCATCCGCGCATGCTCTCGGCCCTGGAGGAGGCGAAGGCGAACGGCGCGCGGATCATCAGCGTCAACCCGCTGCCGGAGGCGGGCCTCGAGCGCTTCAAGAACCCGCAGACGGCCAAGGGCCTGACCACGGGCGCCCCGCTCACCGACCTGTTCCTGCAGATCCGCATCGGCGGCGACCAGGCCCTGTTCCGTCTGCTGAACAAGCTGATCCTGGAGACCGACGGCGCCGTCGACGAGGAGTTCGTCGGCGAGCACACGCACGGCTTCGAGGAGTTCGCGAGGACCGCGCGCGCCGCCGACTGGGACGAGACCCTCGAGGCGACCGGTCTCACGCGCGCGCAGATCGAGGAAGCCCTGCGCATGGTCCTCGCCTCCCGGCGCACCATCGTCTGCTGGGCCATGGGCCTGACGCAGCACAAGCACTCGGTGCCGACCATCCGTGAGGTGGTCAACTTCCTGCTGCTGCGCGGCAACATCGGCCGCCCGGGCGCGGGCGTGTGCCCGGTGCGCGGCCACTCCAACGTCCAGGGCGACCGCACGATGGGCATCTTCGAGCGGCCCGCCCCCGCCTTCCTGGACGCCCTGGAGAAGGAGTTCGGGTTCACGCCCCCGCGCGAGCACGGCTTCGACGTCGTACGCGCCATCCAGGCGCTGCGCGACGGTGAGGCGAAGGTCTTCTTCGCCATGGGCGGCAACTTCGTGGCCGCGTCCCCCGACACCGAGGTCACCGAGGCGGCCATGCGCCGGGCCCGGCTGACGGTGCATGTGTCGACGAAGCTGAACCGCTCGCACGCCGTCACGGGCGCGCGGGCCCTCATCCTGCCGACGCTGGGCCGCACCGAGCGCGATCTGCAGGCCGGCGGCGAGCAGTTCGTGACGGTCGAGGACTCGATGGGCATGGTGCACGCCTCGCGCGGCCGGCTCGAGCCCGCGAGCCGCCATCTGCTGTCCGAGCCGGCGATCGTGTGCCGGCTCGCGCGCCGGATCCTCGGCGAGCGGTCGAACACGCCGTGGGAGGAGTTCGAGAAGGACTACGGCACGATCCGCGACCGCATCGCGCGCGTGATCCCCGGCTTCGAGGACTTCAACGCGCGCGTGGCGCGTCCCGGCGGGTTCACGCTGCCGCACGCGCCGCGCGACGAGCGCCGTTTCCCCACGGCGACCGGCAAGGCCAACTTCACCGCCGCGCCGGTGGAGTACCCGCACCTGCCCGCGGGGCGGCTGCTGCTGCAGACGCTGCGCTCGCACGACCAGTACAACACCACCGTCTACGGCCTGGACGACCGCTACCGCGGCATCCGGGGCGGCCGCCGGGTGGTCCTGGTCAACCCGGAGGACGCACGCGCCCTCGGGCTGGCCGACGGCGTGTACGTGGACCTGGTGAGCGAGTGGAGGGACGGGGTGGAGCGCCGGGCGCCCGGCTTCCGCGTGGTGCACTACCCGACCGCGTGGGGCTGCGCCGCCGCCTACTACCCGGAGACCAACGTGCTGGTCCCCCTGGACGCCACCGCGGACACCAGCAACACCCCGGCCAGCAAGTCCGTGGTGGTCCGTCTGGAACAATCGGCCACCGACTGAGCGTTTGCTCAGCGGGGTGGGCGGTGCTGATCGACTCACCCCGGCGAGCCGCACCGGTCGGCTCGTCAGCACGAGCCGTACTGAGCGAACGAACGGAGCCGGGCCCATGGGCGAGCAGCAGCATGTGAAGTTCCCGCAGGAGGTCATCGACGAGTACGCGGCGCTCGGTGTCGACCTGCCCGCTCTGTTCTCCGCCGGGCACCTCGGCACGCGCATGGGTGTGCAGATCCTGGAGGCGTCCGCGGAGCGGGTCGTCGGGACGATGCCGGTCGAGGGCAACACCCAGCCCTACGGCCTGCTGCACGGCGGGGCCTCCGCGGTACTGGCCGAGACTCTCGGCTCGGTGGGCTCCATGCTGCACGGCGGCGTCTCCAAGATCGCCGTCGGAGTCGACCTGAACTGCACCCATCACCGCGGGGTGCGCTCCGGGCTGGTCACCGGCGTGGCCACGCCCGTGCACCGCGGCCGGTCCACGGCGACGTACGAGATCGTGATCAGCGACGAGGAGGGGCGGCGGGTGTGCAGCGCGCGTCTGACCTGCATGCTGCGCGACGTCGGCCCCAAGGACGCCGAGCAGGTGGCCGCGGCCGACTGAGCCCCACGGCGCGACCAGGCGAGGCGCGACCAGGCGAGGCGCGGCCAGGCGAGGCGCGGCGAGGCGCGGCGCGGCGCGGCGGGACGGCAGTGCAGGGGGTGGTCGCAGACGCTGCGACCACCCCCTCTCGCGTTCCATGAGGTCCGTCCGGCCGCCATGAGACACGAGCGCGCCGCATGGAGTGCGGCGCGCCCCATGAGCCTCAACTCCCCACAGTGCACGCCCTCTTGACGTATCGTCGGCCGCGTGCGGGTGGACGCGGACCGTCACCGGATCGATCGTCCGACGCGCGCACGCTCACCGCACCCGCTGATCGAAAACGAAAAAGTGCCCCAGAACGCCGGAGTCTCTTTCCGACCCGTAACCCTGCGTAATTCACAAGCAATCAAGAGAAGCGGAAGCTGAACCTCCACCACGGGTTCCTTTTCCTACCGAACGTGGCATAATCCCCCGCCCTCTCCCCTCCGAAGTAGCCTCCGGCAACAAGTGATGTCAGGACCAAAACAAAGGAACGGTCCTGCATTCTCCGAAGGCACACCCTGGGCATTCTCACTATGCGGACACGGCGAACCGGCTGGAATTCCCCCCTTCCGCCCTCCGCGTCGCGCTCTGCGATACAGCGCGGCATAACAAGAGCGTCACAGCCTTGGCCAGACCACTCCTGGAATTCCGTCGACGCGCCTAGAGTCACGGCCAGTCACCGCGCCACCGGATTCGAAGCCACTTCGGTCCAGCGCTCGACTCGGCGCGTTCCATGGGGGGCCGCCGTGCCAGGGAAAGGACTGACTCGTGCGTCAACGTTCGCTCATAGCCATCACCGCCGCTCTCGCGGCGGGAGCGCTGACCCTTACCGCCTGTGGGTCGCGCGACGACAACAGCAACGGCAGTGGCGGCGGCGACAAGACCACCGTAGTGATCGGCCTCGACGCTCCTCTGACCGGTGACCTCTCGGCCCTCGGCCTCGGCATGCGCAATTCCGCCGACCTCGCCGCCAAGACCGCCAACAAGCAGGAGTACGTCAAGGGCATCGAGTTCAAGATCGAGCCCCTCGACGACCAGGCCCAGCCTTCCGTCGGCCAGCAGAACGCCCAGAAGTTCATCAGCAACAAGGACGTCCTCGGCGTCGTCGGCCCGCTGAACTCCAGCGTCTCCCAGCAGATGCAGAAGCCCTTCAGCGACGCCGGCCTCACCCAGATCTCCCCCGCCAACACCGGCACGGAGCTCACCCAGGGCGACGGCTGGAAGACCGGCAACTCGGTCCGCCAGTTCAAGACGTTCTTCCGCACCGCCACCACGGACGAGATCCAGGGTGCCTTCGCCGCCGAGTACCTCTACACCAAGGCCGGCAAGAAGAAGGTCTACCTGATCGACGACCAGAAGACCTACGGCGCCGGCCTGGCCGCCTCCTTCAAGGAGAACTTCACCAAGCTCGGCGGAAAGATCGTCGGCAGCGACCACATCAACCCCGACGACCGCGACTTCAACTCCGTCGTGGCCAAGATCAAGAAGACCGGCGCCGAAGCCCTCTACTACGGCGGCGAGTACCCGGCCGCCGCACCCCTGAGCCAGCAGCTCAAGGACAGCGGCCAGAACATCCCGCTCATGGGCGGCGACGGCATCTACTCCGGCGAATACCCCAAGCTCAACAAGAAGGCCGAGGGCGACCTCGCCACCTCCGTCGGCAAGCCCGTCGAGCAGCTCGACTCCGCCAAGGAGTTCATCAAGAACTACGAGGCCGGCAACTACGAGGACGCCTACGAGGCCTACGGCGGCCTCACCTACGACGCCACCTGGGCCATCATCGAGGCCGTCAAGCTGGCGGTCGAGGGCAACGACGGCAAGCTCCCCGACGACGGCCGCAAGGCGGTCCTCGACGCCATGGCCAAGGTCAAGTTCGACGGCGTCACCGGCACCATCTCCTTCGACGAGTTCGGTGACACCACCAACACGCTGATGACCGCCTACAAGGTCACCAAGGGCGCCTGGGCGCCCGAGTACAGCGGCGCCCCCAAGGTGGGCTGACCAGGGGACGAGTGAAGAGACCCCACCTCACACATTGATCCAGGCCGCGCGGGAGCGCCCACCAGCGCTCCCGCGCGGCGCCATATCCGAACCACTCCACGGAGGCCCTGCGGTGAACGAACTGCCGCAACAGCTGGCCAATGGACTCATCCTCGGCGCGATGTACGGACTCATCGCGATCGGCTACACGATGGTCTACGGCATCGTCCAGCTCATCAACTTCGCCCACGGCGAGATCTTCATGGTCGGGGGCTTCGGGGCCCTCACCGTCTGGCTCGTACTCCCCGACGGCTTCGGCCTCGGCGCAGCAGTACCCCTCATGATCGTCGGCGGCATCGTCGTCTCGGTCGCCGTCGCCACCGCGGCGGAACGGTTCGCCTACCGGCCGCTGCGCACCGCACCACGACTCGCACCCCTCATCACCGCCATCGGCCTGTCCATCGTCCTCCAGCAGGCCGTATGGATGTGGTACCCGAACGCCAAGAAGGACCACCCCTTCCCGCAGTTCCAGGGCGAGCCCTTCGAATTCCTCGGTGCCACCATCCAGCGCGGCGACGTCTTCGTCCTGATCGCGGCCCCGCTCTGCATGGTCGCCCTCGGCTTCTTCGTCACCAAGACCCGCTCCGGGCGCGGCATGCAGGCCACCGCGCAGGACCCCGACACCGCCAAGCTGATGGGCATCAACACCGACCGCATCATCGTCATGGCCTTCGCCATCGGTGCCGCGTTCGCCGCCGTCGCCGCCGTCGCCTACGGCCTCAAGAACGGCCAGGTCGGCTTCCGCATGGGCTTCCTGATGGGCCTCAAGGCCTTCACCGCAGCCGTCCTCGGCGGCATCGGCAACATCTACGGCGCCATGCTCGGCGGCATCGTCCTCGGCGTCGCCGAATCCCTCGCCACCGGCTACATCGGCGACATCCCCGGCATGGACCTCTTCGGCGGCGGCGCCTGGAAGGACGTCTGGGCCTTCGCCCTGCTCATCCTCGTTCTGCTCTTCCGGCCACAGGGCCTGCTCGGCGAACGCGTCGCGGATCGGGCGTGATCACATGACCAACGAAACGATCAACACCACCAAAGTGCCCGCATCGGAAGCCACCGCGCTCATCCCGATGCCGCCCACCGCGGCCCGCGCGATCACCCTCGCCGGCTCCGCCATCGCCCTCGCGGGCACCTTCCTCGCCTGGACCTGGACCGAGGAATTCCCCGGAAACCTCACCGTCACCGGATACCCGGGCGGCCTGCAGGTGCTCACGCTCGTGGGAGCACTCCTCACGCTGCTCCTCACCCTCTCCGGCTACGGCATCCGAGGCCTGCGCTGGCTCACCCCCGGCGGCACCAACAGCCCCGTCCGACTGATGGCCCTCGGCGTCCTCGGCACCACCGGCTACGCCATCGGCGCCATCAGCTACGAACTCGGCGGCATCGTCAACCTCGAACCCGGCGCCTACGTCTCCGGCACCGGCGCCCTCCTCGCGGTCATCGGCGCCTTCTGCCTCCCCGCAGACCAGCCCTACACCGGCCAGGACCCCGACCCCAGCCCCTGGACCGTCCTGCGCCACGTACTCAGCGCCCCCGAACCCGGCCGCGCCAAGGAACTCCCCTCCTGGGCCGAGATCCTGCTCATCGCCGCGGGCTTCGGCATCGGCCTGTACGTCTTCGCCTACGGCATCAGCACCGAGTACTCCGAACTCTTCATCGGCTTCCTCGTCGTCGCCGCCTTCGGCTTCGCCGCCATCTCCCGCGCAGGCCTGCTCAAGCGGCTCTCGGCCCTCACCGCCAAGCACCGCAACGTCGCCATGACAGCAGCCTTCGTCGCAGCGATCTGCTTCCCGTTCACCCAGACGAACGATCAGTTCGCCCTGATCGGAGCGAACATCCTCATCTTCGCCACCGTCGCCCTGGGCCTGAACGTCGTCGTCGGCCTCGCCGGCCTCCTCGACCTCGGATACGTCGCCTTCCTCGGCGTCGGCGCCTACGCCGCCGCCCTGGTCTCCGGCTCCCCCCAGTCGACCATCGGCGTCCACTTCCCGTTCTGGGCGGCCGTCCTCACCGGCGCCCTCGCCTCGCTGATCTTCGGCGTGGTGATCGGCGCACCCACCCTGCGACTGCGCGGCGACTACCTCGCCATCGTCACGCTCGGCTTCGGTGAGATCTTCCGCATCACCATGAACAACCTCAACGGCAACAGCGGACCCGACGTCACCAACGGCTCCAACGGCATCCCGAACATCCCCGACCTCGAGATCCTCGGGTTCAACCTCGGCCTGCCGCACGACGTCCTCGGCCACGAGCTCACCCGCTCCGGCAACTACTACCTGCTGATGCTCCTGTGCACGGCCATCGTCGTCATGGTCTTCCGCCGCTCCGCGGAATCCCGCATCGGCCGCGCCTGGGTCGCCATCCGCGAGGACGAGACCGCCGCCACCGCCATGGGCATCAACGGCTTCCGCCTCAAGCTCCTCGCCTTCGCCCTCGGCGCCTCCCTCGCCGGCCTCGCCGGCACGGTCCAGGCCCACGTCTCCTACAGCGTCACCCCCGAGCAGTACCAGTTCGCCGGCTCCGTGCCGCCCAACTCGGCCTTCCTGCTCGCCGCCGTCATCCTCGGCGGCATGGGCACCATCAGCGGACCCCTCATCGGCGCCGCCCTGCTCTACCTCATCCCGGCCAAGCTCCAGTTCATGGCCGAGTACCAGCTCCTCCTCTTCGGCGTCGCGCTCATGCTCCTCATGCGCTTCCGCCCCGAGGGCCTGGTCGCCGACCGCAGGAAGCAGCTCGAATTCCACGAGACCGGACAGCTCGACGTACCGGAGGACAAACCGCTGCCCGAAGGCGCGACCGGCGTCGCGAAGGCAGGTGCCTGACCGCCATGACCACCACCGCAACCACCACCACGAAGGTCCTCGACGCCACCGACGTCACCATGCGCTTCGGCGGCCTCACCGCCGTACGCTCCGTCGACCTCACCGTCAACACCGGCGAGATCGTCGGCCTCATCGGACCCAACGGCGCCGGCAAGACCACCTTCTTCAACTGCCTCACCGGCCTGTACGTCCCGACCGAGGGCACCGTCAGGTACAAGGACACCGTCCTGCCGCCCAAGCCGCACCTGGTCACCCAGGCCGGCATCGCCCGCACCTTCCAGAACATCCGGCTCTTCGCCAACATGACCGTCCTGGAAAACGTGCTCGTAGGACGCCACACCCGCACCAAGGAAGGCCTCTGGTCCGCCCTCCTGCGCCTCCCCGGCTTCAAGAAGGCCGAGGAGGAGTCCCGCGAACGCGCCATGGAACTCCTCGAGTTCACCGGACTCGCCGCCAAGGCCGACCACCTCGCCCGCAACCTGCCCTACGGCGAACAGCGCAAGCTGGAGATCGCCCGCGCACTGGCGAGCGAGCCCGGCCTGCTCCTCCTCGACGAGCCCACCGCCGGCATGAACCCGCAGGAGACCCGGGCGGCCGAAGAACTCATCTTCGCCATCCGGGACAAGGGCATCGCCGTCCTCGTCATCGAGCACGACATCCGGTTCATCATGAACCTCTGCGACCGCGTCGCCGTGCTCGTCCAGGGCGAGAAGATCGTCGAAGGCCCCGCCGAAGTCGTCCAGGCCGACGAACGCGTCATCGCCGCCTACCTCGGCACCCCCTTCGAGGGCGAACCGGGCACCGCGGAAGCCGCCGAAGTCCAGGCCGCGGAGACCGACGCGCAGAGCACCACGGAAGGGGACGACAAGTGACCGCACTGCTCGAGGTCGAAGACCTCAGGGTCGCCTACGGCAAGATCGAAGCCGTCAAAGGCATCTCCTTCAAGGTCGAAGCAGGCGAAGTCGTCACCCTGATCGGCACCAACGGCGCCGGCAAGACCACGACCCTGCGCACCCTCTCCGGACTGCTCCAGCCCCTCTCCGGCGACATCCGCTTCGACGGCAAGTCGCTCAAGAAGGTCCCCGCCCACAAGGTCGTCTCCCTGGGACTCGCCCACTCCCCCGAGGGGCGGCACATCTTCCCCCGCATGACGATCGAGGACAACCTCCGCCTCGGCGCCTTCCTCCGCAACGACAAGGAAGGCATCGAAAAGGACATCCAGCGCGCCTACGACCTCTTCCCCATCCTCGGGGAACGCAGAAAGCAGGCCGCCGGAACCCTCTCGGGCGGCGAACAGCAGATGCTCGCCATGGGACGCGCCCTCATGTCCCGCCCCAAGCTCCTGATGCTCGACGAACCCTCCATGGGCCTGTCACCGATCATGATGCAGAAGATCATGGCCACCATCCAGGAACTCAAGTCCCAGGGCACCACCATCCTGCTCATCGAGCAGAACGCCCAGGCCGCCCTGTCCCTCGCGGACCACGGCCACGTCATGGAGGTCGGCAAGATCGTCCTCTCCGGCACGGGCCGCGACCTGCTCCACGACGAGTCCGTCCGCAAGGCGTACCTCGGCGAGGACTAAAAGGGTCCCGTACGTGAATGAGGCCCGCGTCCCCTGCCTTCGCAGGGGGCGCGGGCCTCAGCCACATCCGCCGTCGCGGGACTCAGCCCTTGTCGGAGGCCTTCGCCGCCTTCTTCTCCTCGGCGTCCTGAATGACCGCCTCGGCGACCTGCTGCATCGACATGCGCCGGTCCATCGAGGTCTTCTGGATCCACCGGAACGCCGCCGGCTCGGTCAGGCCGTACTCCGTCTGCAGGATCGACTTCGCCCGGTCCACCAGCTTGCGCGTCTCCAGGCGCAGAGTGAGGTCGGCGACCTCCTTCTCCAGCTCCTTCAGCTGCGTGTACCGGGACACGGCCATCTCGATCGCCGGGACGACGTCGCTCTTGCTGAAGGGCTTCACGAGGTACGCCATGGCGCCGGCGTCCCGCGCACGCTCGACGAGGTCGCGCTGCGAGAAGGCGGTGAGCATCAGGACGGGCGCGATCGACTCCTCGGTGATCTTCTCCGCCGCGGAGATGCCGTCGAGCTTGGGCATCTTCACATCGAGGATCACGAGGTCCGGCTTGTGCTCACGGGCCAGCTCGACGGCCTGCTCGCCGTCACCGGCCTCACCGACGACCGTGTAACCCTCCTCTTCGAGCATCTCCTTGAGGTCGAGGCGGATGAGGGCCTCGTCCTCGGCGATGACGACACGGGTCGTCAGCGGAGGCACGTGCGACTTGTCGTCGTCGGGCGCGTCTACGGGCTGGGGCGACTCGGGGGCGGTCACGGGGGCTCCTTGTTCAGGCAGGGGTACTGCTGACAAGAGCCTACCTAGCTGCGGCGCAGTAAGGTCACCCGGTACACTCCTCTGGGGTTGTCAGCCGGGTTGGCGGAATGGCAGACGCTGATGTCTCAAACACATCTGTCCGAAAGGACGTGCGGGTTCGAATCCCGCACCCGGCACCGTAAGCGGAGGCTCACGTTCTCGTGAACCTCCGCTTTTTGTTGCACAGCGCGTCGATCAGTAACGCAGTGTTGTCGCATGAACTTCCACGGCACAAACGTGCGACAGAAGGCGCTCACGCTGCTACGCAACGGCGTAAGGAACGCGGACGTAGCCCGCGAACTGAACATCCCCATGGGGACGATTGGCTACTGGAAGCACCAGGACCGAGCGAAGCGCGGCGAGTGTCCGGGCAGGCATGACCCCCCATGCCCGCGGTGCGACGGGCGCGACCTGAACGAGCCCTCTTACAGCTACCTTCTGGGCCTGTACCTCGGCGACGGGCACATCAGCCGTTACTCGCAGCATCGCGTACCGAGCCTGATGATCGCCTGCACCCAGTCATGGCCTGGTCTCATGGACGCCTGTGAAAAGGCCATGCGCGCAGTGTTCCCCGACAACAGCGTCTGTCGAGTCCGCAGGACCGGGTGCAGCAACGTCAAGGTCTACTCTCAGCACCTCCAGTGCCTCTTCCCCCAGCACGGCCCAGGCCGGAAACACGAGCGCCTCATCGCCCTCGAACCCTGGCAGCAGGCCATCGTCGACGCCCACCCCTGGGACTTCATCCGCGGCCTCATTCACTCCGACGGCTGCCGTATCACAACTGGACGACCAGGATGGTCGGCGGCGAGCGCAAGCGCTACGAGTACCCCCGGTACTTCTTCACCAACAAGTCCGACGACATCCGGAAGCTGTTCACCGACACCCTCGACAAGGTGGGCGTCGAGTGGACGGTACTGGCACGCGGGGCCAACCCATGGAACATCTCAGTCGCCCGCAAAGCCTCAGTAGCTCTCCTCGACGCCCACGTGGGCCCCAAACACTGAGCCCCGCCTACCGGGACGCCTCTCCGATGTGGTGCACCCGGACCATGTTGGTCGTGCCGGACACCCCCGGCGGGGAGCCGGCCGTGATGACGACCATGTCGCCCGGCCGGCAGCGGCCGTACTTGAGGAGGAGTTCGTCCACCTGGTCGACCATCGCGTCGGTGGAGTCGACGCTCGGGCCGAGGTACGTCTCCACGCCCCAGGTGAGGCTGAGCTGGGAGCGGGTGGCCGGGTCGGGGGTGAAGGCGAGGACGGGGATCGGGGAGCGGTAGCGGGAGAGGCGGCGGGCGGTGTCGCCGGACTGGGAGCAGGCGACGAGGAACTTGGCGCCGAGGAAGTCGCCCATCTCGGCGGCGGCTCGGGCGACGGCGCCGCCTTGGGTGCGGGGCTTGTTGCGTTCGTTGAGCGGTGGCAGTCCCTTGGCGAGCATGTCTTCTTCGGCCGCTTCGACGATGCGGGCCATCGTCTTGACCGTTTCGATCGGGTACTTGCCGACGCTGGTCTCGCCGGACAGCATCACGGCGTCGGTGCCGTCGATGACGGCGTTGGCGACGTCGCTGGCCTCGGCCCTGGTCGGGCGTGAGTTGTCGATCATCGAGTCGAGCATCTGTGTCGCTACGATCACCGGCTTGGCGTTTCGCTTGGCGAGTTTGATGGCGCGCTTCTGGACGAGCGGCACTTGTTCGAGCGGCATTTCGACGCCGAGGTCGCCGCGGGCGACCATGATGCCGTCGAAGGCGGCGACGATGTCGTCGATGGCGTCGACGGCCTGGGGTTTCTCGACCTTGGCGATGACGGGGAGGCGGCGGCCTTCTTCGGCCATGATGCGGTGGACGTCGTCGGCGTCGCGTCCGCTGCGGACGAAGGAGAGGGCGATGACGTCGAAGCCGGTGCGCAGGGCCCAGCGGAGGTCTTCCTCGTCCTTGTCGGAGAGTGCGGGGACGGAGACGGCGGCGCCGGGGAGGTTGAGGCCTTTGTGGTCGGAGACCATGCCGCCTTCGATGACGGTGGTGTGGACGCGGGGTCCGTCGACGGAGGTGACTTCGAGGCAGACTTTGCCGTCGTCGACGAGGATGCGTTCGCCGGGGGTGACGTCGGCGGCGAGGCCTTTGTAGGTGGTTCCGCAGTGTTCGCGGTCGCCGGTGGCGTCGTGGTCGACGGTGATGGTGAAGGTGTCTCCGCGTTCGAGGAGCACGGGTCCTTCGGTGAATCGGCCGAGGCGGATCTTCGGGCCCTGAAGGTCGGCGAGGAGGCCGACGCTGCGGCCGGTCTCGTCGGCGGCCTTGCGGACGTGCCGGTAACGCTCCTCGTGTTCGGCGTGGGTGCCGTGGCTGAGGTTGAATCGGGCGACGTCCATTCCGGCTTCGACCAGGGCTTTGATCTGGTCGTAGGTGTCGGTGGCGGGGCCCAGGGTACAGACGATCTTCGCTCGGCGCATGGCCTGAGCCTATGCCTTACCGGTGGGTAGAGAATTGGTCGGGCGTGACCACTCAACAACCTTTGAATGAAGGGGTGTTGACAAGTGTTGCATTGTGCGGTGGCCCGCTCTGATGAGCATTTCGCGGGTGTCCCGACGGGATTTCCGTCCGGTATTCGAATTCCGCTTCTGTGAATGATTTTCTACAGCCGGGGCGGGTGCATGGTAAATCGTGCGTTGACGGCGGCGTAGACGTGCTGGCGTTCGGGTTCCAGATCGAGTGGGGCGGCGCCTGTGTCGGCTTCCGCGGCCATGGCGTAGGCGGCGGAGCGCATGCGGCCGGGGGCGGGTGGGTGGGCGGTGGGGCTCTCGGCGCCGATGTCGGCGAGTTCGACGAGTGCGGCGAGGGTGGTGCCGAGGGCTTCGGCGTATTCGCGGGCGCGCTGGACGGCTTCGCGGACGGCTTGCGCGCGGGCGTCGCGGTGGGCGGGTGAGCCTGGGCGCAGGGTCCACCGGGGGCCGTCGATGTGGGTGAGGTCGAGGTCGGCGAGGCGGGTGGTGAGTTCGCCGAGGGCGGTGAAGTCGGCGAGTTCGGCGGTGATGCGGACGGCGCCGTGGTAGGTGCGAATGCGTTCGCCGCGGCCGTGTCGGGTGAGTTCGGGGGTGATGGAGAAGGCGCCGGTCTCGAGGCGTTCGACGGCGTCGCCGTAGTTCTTGACGAGGTCGAGGACGGTGGTGTTGCGGCGGGTGAGGTCGTCGAGCGCGGTGCGGCGGTCGCGGCCTCGGGCGGTGACGGTGATGCCGAGGCGGGCGATCTCGGGGTCGACTTCGAGGTGGGCTTCGCCGCGGACGGCGATGCGGGGTGCGTCGGGTGTGCCGTAGGGCGGGTGGGGGCCGGGCAGTTGGGTGGTGGGCGGGTGGGGGTCGGCGGCCTCGGGTGTGGTCATACGTCCTACTCTGTCACCGATCGGACCGGTCGTGGTTGTTCGTTCAGCGGTCGGGTCACTCAATCGCAACCTGCTGGGTCTATTGCTGCTTGCTGTGGGCGGGTCAGAATCTACGCGCGTTATCTACGCGCGTTGTGACCGTTTCGCGTGGCCTGAGGAGAGTTCGAACATGGGGCTGGACCGCCGGAAGTTTCTGAAGAAGTCCGCTGTGACCGGGGCCGGTGTGGCGCTGGCCGGTACGGCGGCGGTTCCCGCCGCGCAGGCGGCGGAGAGCGTGCCGGCGGCCAGGGGGGGCCGGGAGAAGCGGTACTCGCTGACGGTCATGGGCACGACCGATCTGCACGGCAACGTCTTCAACTGGGACTACTTCAAGGACACGGAGTACTCCGACGCGAAGGGCAACGCCAAGGGTCTGGCGCGGATCTCGACGCTGGTGGAGCAGGTGCGTGAGGAGAAGGGCCGCTGCAACACCCTGCTGCTGGATGCCGGTGACACGATCCAGGGCACTCCGCTGACGTACTACTACGCGAAGGTGGACCCGATCACCGCCGAGGGTGGTCCGGTGCATCCGATGGCGCAGGCGATGAACGCGATCGGGTACGACGCGGTGGCGCTGGGCAACCACGAGTTCAACTACGGCATCGAGACGTTGCGCAAGTTCGAGGAGCAGTGCGACTTCCCGCTGCTGGGTGCGAACGCGGTGGACGCGAAGACGCTGCGGCCGGCGTTCCCGCCGTACTTCATGAAGACCTTCCCCGTGAAGGGTGCGCGGCCGGTGAAGGTGGCGGTGCTGGGGCTGACGAACCCGGGCATCGCGATCTGGGACAAGGCGTACGTGCAGGGCAAGCTGGCGTTCCCGGGGCTGGAGGAGCAGGCGGCCAAGTGGGTGCCGAAGCTGAAGTCGATGGGCGCGGACGTGGTGATCGTGTCGGCGCACAGTGGTTCGTCGGGTACGTCGTCGTACGGTGACCAGTTGCCGTACGTGGAGAACGCGGCGGCGAACGTGGCGCGGCTGGTGCCGGACATCGACGCGATCCTGGTGGGTCACGCGCATGTGGAGATCCCGGAGCTGAGGGTCGTCAACGAGCAGACCGGGAAGACGGTCGTGCTGTCGGAGCCGCTGTGCTACGCGGAGCGGCTGACCCTGTTCGACATCGATCTAGTGTTCCGCAAGGGGCGTTGGGTGGTCGAGTCGGTGGCGGCGTCGCTGCGCAACTCGAACTCGGTGGCGGACGACCCGGAGATCTCGAAGCTGCTGGACGACGAGCACGCGAAGGTCGTGGAGTACGTCAACCAGGTGGTCGGTACGGCCACTGAGACGCTCACGACGGTCGAAGCGCGGTACAAGGACGCTCCGATCATCGATCTGATCACGAGGGTTCAGGAGGACGTGGTCCGTGCGGCGCTCGCGGGCACGGAGTACGCGTCGCTGCCGGTGATCTCGCAGGCGTCGCCGTTCTCGCGGACGTCGGAGATTCCGGCGGGCGAGGTGACGATCCGGGATCTGTCGAGTCTGTACGTGTATGACAACACGCTGGTGGCGAAGCTGATGACGGGTGCGCAGCTGAAGGCGTACCTGGAGTATTCGGCGGAGTATTTCGTGCAGACGCCGGCCGGTGCGCCGGTGGATGTGGAGAAGCTGACGAACGCGAACAACCGGCCGGACTACAACTACGACTATGTGTCGGGGTTGTCCTACGAGATCGACATCGCCCAGCCGGCCGGTTCGCGGATCAGGAATCTGACGTACGACGGTGGCGTGCTGGACGATGCGCAGAGGTTCGTGTTCGCGGTGAACAACTACCGTGCGAACGGTGGTGGGGCGTTCCCGCATGTGGCGTCGGCGCAGGAGCTGTGGTCGGAGTCGACGGAGATCCGGACGCGGATCGCGGAGTGGGTGACCGCGAAGGGTGTGCTGGATCCGAAGGACTTCGCGTCGGTGGACTGGAAGCTGACGCGTGAGGGCACGCCGGTGTTCTGAGTCTTGCGCTGAGGTGTGACGGCCTCAGGTTCCGTCCGCGAGGGGGATGAGTTCCCTCGGCTGTCGTGCGGGCGGGATCTGGGGCTGTCGTTGTTCCAGGCCGAAGGTGGTGAAGGCGGTTCGGTCGGGCTGGGGGTAGGGCTCTTTTCCGGTGAGGGTGTTGAGGATGTCGGCGCTGCGCCAGGCGGCGAGGCCGAGGTCGGGGGCGCCGACGCCGTGGGTGTGGCGTTCGGCGTTCTGGACGTAGATGGTGCAGCCGGCGCCGCTGACGGAGGGGTCGAGGACCAGGCGGAAGTGTTCGTCGATGCGGGGGCGTTCGCTGCTGTCGCGGCGCAGGTAGGGGTCGAGGGCGGCGAGGAGCGGGCTGAGGGGGCGTTCGCGGTAGCCGGTGGCGAGGACGACGGCGTCGGTGGTGAGGCGGCTGCGGGTGCCTTGTTCGAGGTGTTCGAGGTGGAGTTCGACTTTGGTGGTGGCGATCCGTCCGGCGGTGCGGACGTGGACGCCGGGGGTGAGGACGGTGTCGGGCCAGCCGCCGTGGAGGCTGCGGCGGTAGAGCTCGTCGTGGATGGCGGCGAGGGTGTCGGCGTCGATGGCTTTGTGCAGTTGCCATTGTGCGGCGACGAGTTTGTCGCGGACGGGTTCGGCGAGGGCGTGGAAGTAGCGGGTGTAGTCGGGGGTGAAGTGTTCCAGGCCGAGCTTGGAGTACTCCATGGGGGCGAAGGCGGGGGTGCGGCCGAGCCAGTGGAGGCGTTCGTGGCCGGGTGGGCGGTGGCGGAGGAGGTCGAGGAAGATTTCGGCGCCGGACTGTCCTGAGCCGATGACGGTGACGTGGTCGGCTTTGAGGAGGGCGTCGCGGTGGTCGCGGTAGTGGGCTGCGTGCAGGACGGGGACGCCGGGGGCGTCGGCGAGGGGTTTGAGGGGTTCGGGGACGTAGGGCTCGGTGCCGATGCCCAGGGCGATGTTCTTGGTGGTGGTGCGGCCGAGGGCTTCGGCTTCGCCGTCGGCGTCGAGTTGGGTGTAGTCGACTTCGAAGACGTCGCGTTCGGGGTTGAAGCGGACGGCGTCGACCTGGTGGCGGAAGTGGAGGCCGGGGAGGTTCTCGGCGACCCAGCGGCAGTAGGCGTCGTATTCGGCGCGCTGGATGTGGAAGCGCTCGGCGAAGTAGAAGGGGAAGAGCCGTCGGCGGGTCTTGAGGTAGTTGAGGAAGGTCCAGGGGCTGGTGGGGTCGGTGAGGGTGACCAGGTCGGCGAGGAAGGGGACCTGGATGGTGGCGCCGTCGATGAGCAGTCCGGGGTGCCAGTCGAAGGTGGGGCGTTGTTCGTAGAAGACGGCGTCGAGTTCGGCGAGTGGGTGGGCGAGGGCGGCGAGGGAGAGGTTGGCGGGGCCGATGCCGATGCCGACGAGGTCGCGTGGGGTGTCGGTGTCGGGGTGTGGGAGGCGGTTCATGGGGTGGTGTGTCCTTCCACGAGCTTGAGCAGTGCGGCCAGGTCGTCGGGCCGGGTGTGGGGGTTGAGGAGGGTGGCCTTGAGCCAGAGGCGGCCTCCTTGGTGGGCCCGGCCGAGGACGGCGCGGCCGTCGGTGAGGAGCCTGCGGCGTACGGCGGCGACGGTGTCGTCGTCGGCGTGTGCGGGTCTGAAGAGGACGGTGCTGATGGTGGGCCGGTCGTACAGCTCGAAGCCGGGGTGCGCTGTGATCAGGTCGGCGAGCTGTTCTGCTCGTTCGCACACGGTGTCGACGAGCGTGCCGAGTCCGCTGCGGCCGAGGGTTTTCAGGGTGACGGCGATCTTGAGGATGTCGGGGCGTCGGGTGGTGCGCAGGGAGCGGCCGAGGAGGTCGGGGAGGCCGGCTCGGCTGTCGTCGTCGGCGTTGAGGTAGGCGGCACGCTGGTGCAGGGCGGTGAGGTCGTGTGTGTCGCGTACGGCGAGGAGTCCGGCGGCGACTGGTTGCCAGCCGAGTTTGTGCAGGTCGAGGGCGACGGTGTGGGCGGTGTCGAGGCCGTCGAGGAGGTGGCGGCGGCGGTCGCTGAACAGCAGTGGTCCGCCGTAGGCGGCGTCGATGTGCAGGCGGGCGCCGTGGACGCGGCAGAGTGCGGCGATGTCGTGGAGGGGGTCGATGAGTCCTGCGTCGGTGGTGCCGGCGGTGGCGGCGACGAGGCGGGGGCCGGTGAGGTGGTGCAGGGCGGCGGCGAGGGCGGCGGGGTCGAGGGTGCCGGCGGGTGCGGGGACGATGACCGGTTCGGGCAGGCCGAGCAGCCATGCTGCGCGCTTGAGCGAATGATGTGCGTTCGCTCCGCAGATGAGTCGGGTGTTGCCGCCGTGTGCCTCTCGGGCGAGGAGAAGGGCGAGGTGGTTGGCCTCGGTGCCGCCGGTGGTGACGAGGGCGTCGCCGCTGCGGCCGGGGAAGACCTGGTCGGCCAGGGCGCGAGTGACGAGGGTTTCGAGCTCGGAGGCGGCCGGGGCCTGGTCCCAGGAGTCCAGTGACGGGTTGAGGGCGCAGGCGGCGAGGTCGGCGGCGGTGGCGACGGCGAGCGGCGCGCAGTGCAGGTGGGCGGCGCACAGCGGGTCGGCGGGGTCGGCGGCGCCTTCGGCGAGGGCGTGGACGAGTGTGCCGAGGGCTTCGGGGTCGCCGTGGTCGGGCAGGACGTCGCCGACGGCGGTACGCAGGCGTGCGGCGGTGGTGTGGGGGCCGCCGGCGGGGAGGGGTCCGCCGCGGGCGCGGCGGCCGGTGTCGAGCGCGTCGAGGACGGTGTCGAGCAGCGGCCTCAGGGCGTCGGTGCCGTGGGGGCCTGAGGCGAGGGGTGGCGTGCTCATGGCCGGGCTTCCTCCTCGGGCGCGCTGCGGGGGGATTCCCAGCTTGTAGGGGGCGGGTGCGGCGCGTCCGGTGAGCCCGGGGATCGGAACCCGAAAGGGGGTACTTCCGTGCGGGGAGGGCGTTTCGGGTGTAAGGCGGTGTCCCGGGGAGGGGTGGCCGGGGGTGGGGTGGCGTCGGGTGGCGGGCCGGGGTGCTTGGGGTTCGGCCCGCCACCGTCGTGCGCGGGTGTCGTCCGGTGGTCGGTGTACGCACCCGTGGGTGGCGTCTCGGGGTGGGTGCTTGTGACGCCCGGGGTGTCTGTTACGCCTCGCCGCGGACGCGCAGTGCGCGGGCGAGGTCGTCGAGCTGGTCGACGAGCTTGCGGCGCAGGGCGGGGATGGGTTCGGCGTCCTTCAGGCACTGCTCTCCGAGGCGCAGTGTCTCGGTGTCGACGGCGTGCGCGGGGAACGCCCAGCGGCCGGCGGCTTCGGCGATGGCGGGGCCGCGGCGTTCGGCGAGGGCGACGGCGTCGCGGTAGTAGCGGGGGACGTAAGCGCTGACGAGGTCGGTCTGTTCGGGCTGCCAGAAGCCTTGGGCGGTGGCGGTGAACAGGTAGTTGGACAGGTCGTCGCGGCTGAACATCGCCTCCCACGCGCGTGCCTTGGCCTCGGTGTCGGGCAGGGCGGCACGGCAGCGGGCGGCGCCTTCCTGGCCGGTGGCGCTGGGGTCGCGTTCGAGTTCGGCGGCGATGGTGTCCTCGTCGATGGCGCCGAGGACGGCGAGGCGTTCCAGGACGCGCCAGCGCAGTTCGGGGTCGAGTTCGGGGCCGCCGGGCACGGTGCCCTCGGCGAGCCAGGCGGCGATGGTGTCGGGCTGGGCGGCGACGTCGATGAAGTGGCGTACGGCGATCAGGCGCAGGCCGGGGTGGTCGCCGTCCTCGGTGCGGCGGATGAGGTCGCGGCACAGGGCGCTGAGGGTGGACTGGGCGACGGGGCGGGCGTCGGGGGTGAGGTAGCGGTCGGTGATGTGGGTGGTGGCGAAGCCGAGGACGCCCTGGACGAGGGCGAGGTCGGTCTCGTGCGGGAGGTGGGCGCGGGCGGTGTCGAGGTAGGTGGCGGGCGGGAGTTCGCCGTCGCGTACGGCGTCGCGCAGGGCGTTCCAGACGACCGCGCGGGTGAGGGGTTCGGGCAGTCCGGACAGGCCTGCGCGCAGGGTGTCGAAGGACTCGGGGTCGAAGCGGACCTTGGCGTAGGTGAGGTCGCCGTCGTTGAGCAGGAGCAGGGCGGGGCGCTTGCCGATGGGCAGAGGGGTGGTGTGGGGGATGTCGAGTGCGAGGCGTTCGCGCAGGGCGAGGCGGCCGTTGTCGGTGAGGTCGCGGTCGTAGAGGCCGACGGTGATGTGGTGGGGGCGGCTGCCGGTGCGGTCGACGGTGAGGGTGCAGGTGCCGTTCTCGCCGGGGGTGATGCGGGGGGTGAGCTTGTCGACGCCGGTGGTGCGCAGCCAGGCGTCGGCCCAGGCGTGGACGTCGCGGTCGGTGGCGGCGGCGAGGGAGTCGATGAAGTCGGCGAGGGTGGCGTTGGCGAACTTGTGGCGGGTGAAGTGGCGGTTGATGCCGGTGAGGAAGTCCTTCTCGCCGAGCCAGGCCACCAGCTGGCGCAGGGCGGAGGCGCCCTTGGCGTAGGAGATGCCGTCGAAGTTGAGCAGGGCGGAGGCGGTGTCGTCGACGGCTTCGGGGGCGACGGGGTGGGTGGAGGGCCGCTGGTCGGCGTCATAGCCCCAGCCCTTGCGGACGACGCCGAAGTCGGTCCAGGTGTCGGTGAATCGGGTGGCTTCGGTGAGAGTCTGGTAGCCCATGTACTCGGCGAAGGACTCGTTCAGCCAGATGTCGTCCCACCACTTGAGGGTGACGAGGTCGCCGAACCACATGTGGGCCATCTCGTGCGCGATGACCATCGCGCGGGTCTGGCGTTCGGCGTCGGTGACGGCGGAGCGGTAGACGAACTCGTCGCGGAAGGTGATGAGGCCGGGGTTCTCCATGGCGCCGGCGTTGAACTCCGGGACGAACGCCTGGTCGTAGGAGTCGAAGGGGTACGGCTCGTCGAACTTCTCGTGGTAGCGGTCGAAGCACGCGCGCGTGACGTCGAGGATCTCGTCGGCGTCGGCGTCCAGGTAGGGCGCGAGGGAGCGGCGGCAGTGCAGGGCGAAGGGCAGGCCGCGGTGCTCGGTGCGCACGGAGTGCCAGGGGCCGGCGGCGACGGCGACGAGGTAGGTGGAGATCAGCGGGGTGGGGGCGGCCTGCCAGCGGCCGCCGCCGAGGGGTTCGGTGACGGTGTTGGCGAGGACGGTCCAGTCCTCGGGTGCGGTGACGGTCAGTTCGAAGACCGCTTTGAGGTCGGGCTGGTCGAACGCCGCGAAGACGCGCTGGACGTCGTCCATGAACAGCTGTGTGTAGAGGTACGTCTCGCCGTCGGTGGGGTCGGTGAAGCGGTGCATGCCCTCGCCGGTGCGCGAGTAGCGCATGGCGGTGTCGATGCGCAGTTCGTGTTCGCCGGGTGTGAGGTTCTTCAGGGGCAGCCGGTTGCCGTCGAGGCTGTCGGGGTCGAGGGGCTGTCCGTCGAGGCTGGCGGAGCGCAGTCGGTCCGGCTTGAGCTCGACGAACGTGTCCGTACGGTCCTGTCCTTCGCGCACGGTGAAGCTGATGCGGGTGCGGGAGTCGAAGGTGTCGTCGCCGGTGGTGAGGTCGAGGTCGACGTGGTAGCGGTGGACGTCGAGGAGCTGGGCACGGGTCTGCGCTTCGTCGCGCGTGAGTACGGACATGGACGACATGCTGCCTGATGCCCGGGACAGCGCACAGGGGCGGTTCGGTTCGTGAGCGGTCGGTGACGCCCTGTGCGGGCGCCGGGTGTGCTCGGCTGGGGTTCGTGTGTGTTCGTTGTGCGTTCGGCGTGTCCGTCACATCGGCTTCGGCTGGTCTACGTTCGTTCCTGCGCGGGCGTGCCGCGTGGTTCGCGTTGCTGGGGTACGCGGCCGGGCGCGGGGGTGGTGGCCGTGCGGGCGCGCAGGTCGCGCAGTTGCCGCTGGAGGGCGACGTGGCGCTGGTGGGCGTCGTAGAGGTAGCGGACCTTGGTGCGCAGGGACCAGGGATCGACGGGTTTGGTGATCAGGTCGGCGACGCCGAGTCCGTACGCGGCGGCGGCGAGTTCCTGGTCGGGGCCGAATCCGGTGAGCAGGACGACGGGGATGTGCTGGGTCTGTTCCAGGCGGCGCATGTAGCGCACGACCTCCAGGCCGCCGGGGCCGGGCTCGCCGACGTCGAGGAGGACCAGGCCGACCCGGCCGCGCAGGAGCTGTTTGAGGGCTTCGTCGCCGCTGGTGGCGCGGGTGAGCCGGCGGCCGAGGGGGGCGAGGGCGCTCTCCAGTGCGTACAGCGTGTCGGCGTGGTCGCCGACGACGAGGATCCTGGCATCCGGCGCCATGGCCGGACCTCCCTCCCGCTGGGACGGCCGGGGTGGGCCGGGTCAGTGCGCCGGGGACGCCTGTCCGTTGACGGTGTCCTCGGCGATGCTCTCGTGGTGGCGGATGACCTCCGCGATGATGAAGTTCAGGAACTTCTCGGCGAAGGCCGGGTCCAGCTTGGCGTTCTCGGCAAGGGTGCGCAGCCTGGCGATCTGGCGTGCCTCGCGGGCCGGGTCGGCGGGCGGCAGCTGGTGGACGGCCTTGAGGTGACCGACCTGCTGGGTGCACTTGAAGCGCTCGGCGAGCATGTGGACGACGGCCGCGTCGATGTTGTCGATGCTGTCGCGCAGCCGTGCGAGCTCCTCGCGCACGGCGGGGTCGACGTCACCGGTTCCGGTGTTGCTGGTGGTCATGAGCGTCCACCCTACGTGGCGGGCCGGGGTCGGATCACCGGCGCACGGGGCGAGCGCGGGGCCGCTGGCCGGATCGGGTGCCTGACGGACGCGCGGGCGGGAGGCCCGGCAAGAGGGCGAGGTGCCGGGGCGTGGCGGGCTGTGGCCGGATCCCGCGGGGCGCTCGGGGACGGGCGCACGGGCGGGCGCGCGGGGGCCGGACCCGGGGCCGCGCGGTCCGGCCGGGGCTGGGGCGGGGACCGGTCGGTGCGGGCTGGGGCCGGGGGCGCGGCCCGGTCGGGGCCCCGGTGGTGCAGCTCATCGCCGGGGCCGTTCGGTCAGGTCCCGCGTGTCTGATCGGTTCTGTTCAGCTTCCGATCTTCTTGTGCAGGTGGACGTCCTGGTGTCCGCCGGGGATGCCGTCCGTGCGGCCGGTCTCGCGGAAGCCGAGGCCGCGGTAGAAGTCGGGGGCCTGGAAGGTGAAGGAGGAGACGATCATGTCGGTGCAGCCGCGCCGTACCCCTTCCTCCTGCGCGGCCCGCATGAGGCGGCCGCCGAGGCCGGTGCCGCGCGCGTCCTCGCGTACCCACAGCATGTCGACGGCGCACAGGCTGCCCCAGATCCATCCGGTGAGCCCGCCGGCTGTCTGACCGTCGGAGTCGGTGACGGCCACGCTGAACTCCTCGGGCGTGCCGGCGCCGGTGGCCCGGGCGTTGAAGGCGGTGAGTTCCTTGTCGAGGAGCTTTGCGAGTGCGTCGTCCTGGCCGCCCACGCGGAGCGCGAAGTCGTGATCGCCGGTCATGGTGCCGCAGTATGCCAGGAGGGACCGGCAGGCAACCCGACCGGGAGGAATCCGTTCTTTTCCTCGTAGAGTGGGAATCGGGTTCAGGCGTTGGGGGTGCGGGCGTGGCGAACGGCGGGCCGGTCGAGCACGGCTACCCACATCTGGAGACGGTGCGGGACGCGATCACCGCGCTGTATCGCAGGCTGTCGTACGACACGGTGCGGACGTTCGAGACGAGTGTGGCCCCGGCCGATGTGGCGTTCTGCGACACCGACGATCTGTATCTGGGCACGCAGCGGGTGGCGCATGAGCTGGTACGGCACTATCGACTGCCGGATGCTCGAATGATCGTGAGTTTCCGGGAGATGACTCATGCGGCCAATGTCGAACTGACCGCCGGGCCGGAGTACTTCGTCGAGCTGAACGATCGTTTCCGTACGCATCGGCGGGACATCGGGGCGGCGCTCGCGCACGAGATCATGCATGTGTATCTGCACCGGCTCGATCTGTCGTTCGCCGGGACGCGGGACAACGAGATCCTCACGGACACCGCGACCACCTATCTCGGCGCGGGCTGGCTGCTGCTGGACGCCTATCGGGAGGACGGGGCGTCGTCGCAGAAGCTGGGGTATCTCACGCCGGAGGAGTTCGGGTACGTCCTGGCCAAGCGGTCGCTGGTGTTCGGCGAGGATCCGTCGACGTGGTTCACGAGTCCTCAGGCGTACACGGCGTACGGCAAGGGCATGGCGCGGGCGCGGTACGACGAGCAGCAGCCGCCGCTGACGGCGGCGGGGTGGGCGGGCCGGCGCCGTTACGCGCGTGAGCGGCGCCATGCCCAGGAGCGGCGGCCCGGCCGGGAGCAGGTGCCGGCCGCCGCGCCGGACGTGCCGTACGCGTTCACCCCGCAGGAGCCGGGTCCGCTGCGGGTGTCGTTCCCGTGTCCGACGTGTCATCAGCGGATCAGGGTTCCGGTGCGGGGCCGGGTGAAGGCGCGGTGCGGGCTGTGCCGGACGGTGCTGGAGTGCGACACGTAGGGCCCGTGGTCAGGCGAGGGTGATCACCGCCTTGTGCACGGCGCCGAGGGTGCCGGGGGTGATGCGCAGGGCCAGGGCGGTGCCGGTCGAGAGCACCTGGACGGTGGGGTCCTTGGAGGTCACCGCGGAGACGGGGCGGTTCCAGGTGAGGTCGATGGTCGCGCCGTCGCGCAGGGGTGCGGAGACGCAGAGGGTGGCCGTGGCGCCGCTTTCGCGGATCATGACGCTCGCGGGTGCGGTGACGGTGAGGTCTCCGGCGGTGCCCGCGAGCCAGAAGTTGGCGCCGGTGTAGCCGAGGGCGGGGACGCGGACGGCCTGTTGGTCATCGGTGTTGGCGAGGACGGTGATCCGGCCGGTGTCGGCGGCGCGGGCGGCGGTCTGCGCGGTGCCGGCGCCGGGCAGCATCGCGTAGGCGTAGTCGGCCCAGGTGGGGTCGGTGCCGTGGTCGAGCCGGAGGGTGAGGTAGCGGCGGGTGACGGGGGTGGTGCTGCCGCCGGTGTTGATGTCGGACCAGGCTCCGGTACGTGCCTCGCGTACGGCCTTGACGGTGGCGCCGCCGAGGAAGACGTAGCCGCCGAAGCCCGCGATGTGGGCCCAGCGGGTGCCGGTGAGGGTGGCCGTCCAGCCGAGGGTGGCGGGCTGGGCGGTGCCGTCGACGGTGAGGGTGTGGGTGCCGCTCGCGCCGAGGTTGCGGTTGTCGACGATCGTCTCGACGCCGGTGCCGTCACGGCCGTGGATGCCGGCGCCCAGGCAGAGGATCGTGTCGTCGAGGAAGAACCAGGACTTCTTGGCCAGCAGGGTGGAGGACAGGCCCTTGAGGTACTGGCCGACGGCGGCGTAGGTGCCGTCGGTGGCGCCGCCGACCCAGCGCACGTCGGGCCGGGGCGCGCCCCAGGCGCCGCCTTCGCCGTCGGCGAGGGTCTTGCGGGAGACGGTGGTGCCGGGCAGGCGCATGGGGTCGACGGTGGGCCAGAAGTTGTCGCTGTACTGGCCGTTCCCGTAGGTGTCGCCCCACCAGGAGAGCATTCCGGAACCGGTGTGCCAGCCGCGCAGGTTCTCGCCGTTGCCGTTCTCGTAGTGGGTGATGCGGTGGGAGGCCATGGAGAGGGCCGCGGCCCAGCCGGGTCTGCGGTGGACCGCTCGGTCCATGGCGGGGAAGAGGCGGTGGCCGGTGGGTTCGGCGGTGGCGGTGACCGTGGAGTCGGCGATGGTCTTGAGGCGGGCGAGCGGGGCGACGCCGAGGGTGTCGGAGGCGAGGACGGGCCGGTAGTAGTCGCGGGCGATCCAGCCTTTGATCATTCCTTCCCATCGTGTTCGTTCGGTGGTGGAGGCGCTCTGGGCGAGCAGGGCGATGCAGGCGATGACCGAATGACCGCGCGTGTGGTCGTCCTGGAGGATCGCGCGTGTGTCGCTCTTCTGCACTCCGCGGCTGATCGCCCGGCCGGAGACGCCGTCCATGGCGAGGCCGTTGAACAGGAACGGCGCGTAGGCCTTTTCGACCGAGTCGAGGATGATCTGCCGGCCCGGGTCGGTGACCTCCCAGGCCGAGTCCTTCAGCAGGACGAACAGCAGGGAGAGGCCGCCGAGCATGACCGCGCCGTAGGTGCCGGCGTAGGGGACGTAGGTGTGCTGGATGAAGCTGCCGTCGGCGTGGAGGCCGTCACCCGTGGTGACGTACGGGAAGACGGGGCTCAGGGCGTCCCTCGCGAGGGTGATCTTGGCGGAGGTCCTGCCGATGACGCCGCGCAGGGCGAGGACGCGGCACAGGTCGACGCGATTGGCACCGGTGGAGGTGCCGGAGTAGGTGGCGACCGCGCTGTCGGGGACGAAGTGGTCGACGGCGGCGGTCCAGTTCGCGATGCGGGTGGCGCCGAGGTGGTCGTAGAGGTGGGCGCTGATGTCGAGGAGCGCCTGGGGGATGCCGATCTGCCAGTTGTACCAGTTGCCGTAGCGGGCCTGGCCGGCGTTGTAGGCCTCGTCGTGGAGGTGGTCGAGGCCGGTGAGGAGGTCGGCGAGCAGGCCCGCGTCGCCGGTGAGTCCGGTGCCGGGCTGGGCGTAGGCCTCGGCGAGGGTGCGCAGGCGGTTGTAGCTGGTGCCGAGGTTGCCGGAGTAGGTGTAGGACTCGGTGTCGGTGTCGGGTTCGGGGTCGGCGTAGACGAGGTCGGGCCACAGGGAGCCGGGGAGGGGGTTCATGGTGGCGCGCAGGTCGGCGGCGGTGGCGCCGAGGGTGGCGAGCCTGCTGCGGTAGGGCTCGGCGGCCGGGTCGTAGCCGGTGCCGAGAAGGAGGTCGCGCCACTTCAGGCGCAGGGTGTCGTAGGCGTCGGCGGCGTGGGCGGTGCCCGCGGCCGTCAGGGGCAGGGAGGTGAGTGCGGCGGTGGCGAGGGCCGCGTGCAGGAGCGTGCGGCGGGACAGGGGGGAGGGCATGCGCAAGTACCTCCGAAGAGGGATGGGGGTGCGTCGTCGGGCCCGATTCCGCGCTAAGGTGAGCGGTTTCTAACACAACCGCACACAGTGCGGCAATGAAGTGAGCATTCCGCGCTCGGAATGGTTGTTCGAGCATAAACGTTCACATTCGATCAGACGGGCGCTAGACTCCAGGTCAGCCAGCCCGGACGACGACCGACGACGAGGGGAGCCCGGTCAGCGTGCACGCCGAAGAAAGGCATCAGGAGATCCTCCACAGGGTGCGCGAGAGGGGATCGATCAGAGTCACCGACGTGGCCGCGGAGCTGAACGTCTCCCCCATCACTGTCCGCAGAGACGTGGAATCCCTCGCCGAACGCGGGCTGGTCACCCGGGTGCACGGCGGCGCGGTCCTGCCCGAGGACCGGACGGAGCAGCCGGGCGCGGTGCGCCCCGCGCCACGCGGCGGTGGACGCGACTTCGTCGTGGGCCTGATCGTCCCGGCCGCCGACTACTACTACCCCGAGGTCATCAAGGGCGCCCGCGAGGCCGCGGCCGAGCACGGGCTGCGTCTGGTGCTGGGGATCTCGCAGTACAGCCCCGAGGAAGAGCGCGCCCAGGTCCGGCAGATGCTCGCCGACGGCATCGACGGGCTGCTGATCACGCCGTGCGGCCCACCGGGCGACCGCGACTGGCCGGCGGCGGAACTCGACGTCCCCTACGTCCTGGTGGAGCGGCGCCCCGACCACGACACCGGCGCCGAACGCGTCGTCACCGACCACGCCCACGGCGCCCGTATCGCCGTGCGCCACCTGTGCGACGCCGACCGGATGCAGGTGGGGCTGCTGCTGCGCGAGGACAGCCCGCACAGCGCGCTCGTCCTGGAGGGCTACCGCGCCGGGCTCGCCGAGGCGGAGTTTCCGGCCGACGACAGGGCACTGTTCCGGCTGCCGCCGCCGGGCGGTGACGCGGCCGAGCGCGAGCGGGTGCTGACCCGGTTCACCGACGCGGTCGCGGGCGGACGCCTGGACGCGGCCCTGGTGCACAACGACCACGACGCCATCGTCGTGCTCCAGCGGCTTCGCTCGCGTGGCATCCAGGTGCCCGAGGACATGGCGATCGTGGCGTACGACGACGAGGTCGCCGCGCTGGCCGACGTGCCGCTGACCGCGGTCGCGCCGCCCAAGCACGCGGTCGGCGCCGCGGCCGTGGAGCTCCTCGCGCAGCGGCTCGCGGACCCCGCTCGGCCCCGGCACCGCGTCGAGATCATCCCCGAGCTGCACGTACGCGCGTCCAGCACATAGCGCGCGGCTCCTCCTCACCCCCGGCTCCCCGACTGGAGAGACCCTCATGTTCGAGATGTCAACCGAGGGTTTCTCCCTCGGCGGCCGTCCCCTGCGCCTGCTCTCGGGCGCGCTGCACTACTTCCGGGTGCTGCCCGAGCAGTGGCCGCAGCGGCTGCGGCAGCTGCGGGCCATGGGACTGAACACGGTCGAGACGTATGTGCCGTGGAACCTGCACGAGCCGCGCCCCGGCGTGTTCGACTTCGAGGGAATCGCCGACCTCGATCGCTTCCTGCGCGAAACACACGAGGCCGGTCTGCACGCGATCGTTCGTCCATCCCCGTACATCTGCGCGGAGTGGGACAACGGCGGGCTGCCGTGGTGGCTGCTCGCCGACCCCGGGGTGCGGGCGCTGCGCTGCTCGGATCCCGCCTACCTCGCGCAAGTGGACCGCTGGTACGACCGGCTCGTGCCGCTGCTGGCCGAACACCAGGTGACCCGTGGCGGGAACGTGCTGATGGTGCAGGTGGAGAACGAGTACGGCTCGTTCGGCTGCGACACCGCCCACCTGGAGCATCTGGCCGTTTCGCTGCGTTCGCGCGGGATCGACGTGCCGTTGTTCACTTCCGACGGACCCGACGACTTCTTCCTGACCGGCGGCATGCTGCCGGACACCCTGGCGACGGTGAACTTCGGCAGCAGGGCCACGGAGGCGTTCGCCTCGCTCGCGCGGCTGCGGCCCGAGGACCCGCCGATGTGCATGGAGTTCTGGTGCGGCTGGTTCGACCACTGGGGCACCGAGCACGTCGTTCGCGAGCCTGCGGACGCCGCGGCCACGCTCGCGGAGATCCTGCGCTCGGGCGCGTCGGTGAACGTCTACATGGCGCACGGCGGAACGAACTTCTCCACCTGGGCGGGCGCCAACACCGAGGACCCGGCGACCGGCGAGCGCTACCGGCCGACGGTCACCTCCTACGACTACGACGCCCCGATCGACGAGCGCGGCGCGGCTACGGAGAAGTTCCGCGCGTTCCGCGAGGTGCTGGCCCCCTACGCGGACGGTCCGCTGCCCGAACCGGAGCCCGCCGCGCCCCTGCTGCCGCCCGCGCGGATCGGCCTCGGGGAGGCGCTGCGGCTGTTCGACGTGCTGGACACCCTGGCCGGCCCGGAGCGCGCCGCCCCGCAACCGCCGTCCTTCGAGGAACTCGGCATCGGGCAGGGGCTGGTGCTGTACGAGGGGCGCGTCCCCGGCCCCCGCGGCCCCTACCCGCTGTCGGCGCAGGGCCTGGCCGACCGTGCCCATGTCTACCTGGACGGCGTCTTCGTGGGCGTCCTGGAGCGGGACGCCGCCGAAGTGGTCGCGGATGTCACGGTGCCGGGAGCGGGGGCGCGGCTGGAACTCCTGGTGGAGTCCATGGGCCGGGTCAACTACGGGTCAGCGCTGGGCGAGAGCAAGGGCGTCCGACGGGTGCTGCACACCCAGCAGCAGGTGCACGGCTGGCGTGCACGGGCCGTGGAACTCGGGCACGGCGTCCCCGAGCGGCTGGACTGGGGGCGTGCGGGCGGAGAGGGGCGGGGCCCGGTGTTCCTGCGCGGGTCCTTGGAGGTGGCCGAGCCTGCCGACGCGCATCTGGCGCTGCCCGGCGGCGGCAAGGGCTATGTGTGGGTCAACGGCTTCTGCCTGGGCCGGTACTGGGAGGCCCGCGGCCCTCAGCGCACGCTGTATCTGCCGTGGCCGCTGCTGCGGGCGGGGCGCAACGAGGTCGTGGTCCTGGAGCTGGACGCCGACGCGGGGACGGTCCCGGCGGCGCTGGAGATCCGGGAGACGCCCGATCTCGGTTGAGCCGTGTTCGTTTCTCCGGTTCCCCAGAAGAAACGAACATCGAACGACCATTCTCTGATCGATCAGAGCGTTTACCGTGATTGATTGTTCGTTTCTATTGACTCTGATCGGACCTGCGCGAAAGATGTGCGTCATTCGCCCCCGCTGATCGGTCTTCCGTTTGGAGTCACCGTCATGAAGCCGTCCTCCCCCGCGCTCGCCGCCGCGCTCGCCTGTCTCGCCGTCCTCGCCACCGCCTGCGGTGGCGCCGACGACACCCAGGCGGGCACCGGCACCGCCGACGAGCCCGTCGAGATCACGTACTGGTCCTGGATGCCCGGCACCAAGGACATGACCGCCGAGTTCAACCGCACGCACCCGAACATCAAGGTGACGTTCGCCGAGATCCCGGCCGGTCTCAACGGCGGTTACGACAAGCTCGCGAAGGCGGTCAAGGCGGGCAACGCCCCGGACGTCGTCAACGTCGAGTACCAGGCGCTGCCCGACCTGGTGACGCAGGGCCTGCTGCGCGACTCCTCCGCGGAGTTCGCCGGCCGGGTCGAGGAGTACGCCCCCGCCTCCGTCCGCGGCCTGGTCACGCTCGGCGGCAGGACCTGGGCCGCCCCCTACGACGTGGGTCCGCAGACCCTCTACTACCGCAAGGACCTGTTCGCGCGGTACGGCATCGAGGTGCCCACCACCTGGGCGGAGTTCGAGGCCGCGGCGCGCAAGGTGAGGACCGCGTCCAAGGGCGAGGCCCGCATCCTCGACTTCTGGGGCGACGACACCGCCACCTGGGCCGGGCTCGCTCAGCAGGCCGGGGCCCGCTGGTACGGCTCCTCGGGCGACGCCTGGACGGTGGACATCACCGACCCCGCCACCAGGAAGGTCGCCGACTACTGGAAGAACCTCGTCCAGGACGACCTGGTGCTCAACCACAAGGCATGGAGCCCCGAGTCCACCAAGGCCGTCACCGACGCCAGGGCGATCGCCCTGATCGGCGCCTCCTGGAGCGCCGGCGGCATCAAGACCACGTACCCGAAGCAGGCCGGGAAGTGGGCCGAGGCGCCACTGCCGCACTGGGGCACGCCCGCCACGGGTGCCGTCGGCGGTTCCTCCTTCGCGCTGAGCAAGGACACGAAGAACGCCGCCGCGGCCGCGGAGTTCGCCCTCTGGGCCACCACGGACAAGGCCGCAGTCGAAGCCCGTCTCGCCGCCGGCACCTCGAGCGGCCTGCCCGCCGCCGAGGAACTGCGCGCCACCGCGAAGCAGTCCTTCGACGCCGCCTTCTTCGGCGGCCAGGACATCTACGCCGTCGCGGGCGCCGAGGTGCCGAAGATCGCCGAGGGCTGGGTGTGGAGCCCGGTCCACAACTCCACGACGCTCACCCTGCAGACCGAGTTCGGCAAGGTGAACGACAGCGGTGACTTCTGGGCGGCGTTCCAGGCAGGACAGCGCGCGGCCGAGAAGGCGATCACCGACCGTGGACTGAAGCTCGCGGAGTGACCTTCTGACAGGGCGCACGTCGTGGCCCGCCTGGGGTGGGTGTACCTCGTCGGGGGTGGGCCGCGGGTGCCTGGCCGCGCCCCGGAGCTCACCGGGCGGAAGCCGGCCGCCGCCTCGAAGGACCCACCCCGCCCCCACGGAAGCGGCCGTCTCTCTCCCCCCTCGCCCCCTCCTCCCGCCGCACGGGCGCACGCGCCTCACCCGCACCGCCCTTCCCGAGCGCCCGGCCCTCACGGCCTGTCGTCGGGATCGGCTGGATCGGCCCGGCGACGCGGCAGTGAAGCACAGTCCCTTTCGGCCGACCCGATCCGAACGAACGGCCTCAGGAGTCCCACCCATGACATCCACACCGGCCCCGACAGCACCGCGGCCCGCTCAGGCGTCGGCCCGGCCCGCAGGGGCGCCGGTCCAGCCGGCACCGGTGAAGGCCGGGCCCGCCGGGCGCCGCCTCAGCCGGACGCGGCGTACCGCCCCGGCGCTCTTCCTCGCCCCGTTCCTCGTCCTCTTCTTCGCCACGCTCCTGGCACCCGTCGGCTACGCGGTGTGGATGAGCCTGTTCCGTGAGCAGGCCTCCTCCGGGCTGGGTTTCGGCGGCACCAAGACGCTGTTCGTCGGCGGGGACAACTACCTGCGCGCACTGGACGACCCGGGCTTCCGGCGCGGCTTCGCGCATATCGCGCTGTACTGCGTGATCTACATCCCGGTGATGGTGGGAGGCGCGCTGGCGCTGGCGCTGCTGCTGGACTCGGCGCTCGCGCGGGCGAGACGGTTCTTCCAGCTGGCGTACTTCCTTCCGCACGCGGTGCCCGGTCTGATCGCGGCGATGGTGTGGGGGTTCCTCTACACACCGGGGCTCAGTCCTGTGATCGATCTCCTGTCCGTGTTCGGTTCGGACTGGGATCTGCTCGGACCTGATGCTGTGATCTTCTCGATGGCCAACGCGGCCACCTGGCAGTGGCTCGGCTACAACATGGTGATCTTCTACGCGGCGCTGCAGGCCGTTCCGCGCGAGACGCTGGAGGCGGCCGTCATGGACGGCGCGGGCGGACTGCGCACGGCGTGGTCGGTGAAGGTGCCGATGATCCGTTCCTCGGTCGTGCTGACCGTGCTGTTCACCGCGGTGGGTTCGATCCAGCTGTTCAACGAACCCGAGGTGCTGCGTGCGCGCGCGTCCTCGATCTCCCCGGAGTGGAGCCCGGTGATGTTCATCTACCAGTCCGCGTTCACCGAGCACGACTACGGCCTCGCCGCGGCGGCCTCGCTCCTGCTGGCGGTGCTCGGTGCCGCGCTGTCGTTCGTCATCACCCGTCTGGGCAACCGCTGGAAGGAGGCGTGAGCATGGCCGTCGACACCGCCCCCGTGGCGACCCGTACGACCGCGCGTGCGGCGAGGCAGGCAGAACGGACGGGGCGCGCGCGCCGCCGTCGTACGTCCGGCTGGTCCTCACGGGTCGCCGTCAACACGCTGCTGGCCGTGGTCGCCGTCTACACCCTGATGCCGCTGAGCTGGCTGCTGGTGAACGCCGCCAAGGACAACGGCGATCTGTTCGGCCGGCCCGGGTTCCGGCTCGGTGAGTTCAACCTGTTCACGAACATCGCCGACCTCTTCGCGTACCAGGACGGCGTCTTCGGCCGCTGGCTCGCCAACGGCCTCCTCTACTCCGGGGTCGGGGCGCTCGCCTCCACGCTGGTCTCGCTGCTGGCGGGGTACGCCTTCGCCACGTACGACTTCGCGGGCAGGGAGAAGCTGTACGGTCTGGTCCTGCTGGGCATCCTCGTGCCGCACACGGTCATCTCGCTGCCGATGTATCTGCTGGCGTCCGAGGCGGGTCTGGTGAACACCTACTGGGCGGTGCTGATCCCGGGCCTGGTCAACCCGTTCGGTGTGTATCTCGCGCGGGTGTTCTGCGAGGCGTATGTGCCGGGCGAGACATTGGAGGCGGCTCGGATGGACGGGGCCGGCGAGTTGCGCGTTTTCCGGTCAGTCGCGCTTCCGATGCTCTCCCCCGCGTTCGTCACCATCTTCTTGTTCACCTTCACGGGCAGTTGGAACAATTTCTTCCTGCCGCTCGTCATGCTCAATGACTCGTCCCTCTATCCGGTCGGCCTGGGCCTGTTCGGCTGGAACGCGATCCTGCCGCAGGAACCGCAGCTGTACGCGCTCGTCATCACGGGCTCGCTGCTGAGCGTCGTACCGCTCGCCGTCGCCTTCCTCTCGCTGCAGCGCCACTGGCGCTCCGGCCTGACCGCGGGAGCCGTCAAGTGACCTCTCCGTCCGTCCGCCGTCCGCGCACCGTCCTCGCCATGGACGCCCCCGTCCGCGAGTCCCTGTTCGACGCGGCCGCGCTCGAACGCCTCACGGCCGTCGCCGACACCGACCCCGCCCTCGTCGTGGGGGACTTCGCGGACCCGGCGGCGGCCGAGGCCCTGGCCGGGGCGGAGGCGCTGCTGACCGGCTGGGGCTGTCCGCCGCTGACCGCCGAGGCACTCGCCCGTATGCCGAAGCTGCGGACGGTCGTGCACGCGGCGGGTTCGGTCAAGCACCACATCACCGCAGCCTGCTGGGAGCGGGGCCTGACGGTCGCCTCGGCGGCCGGGGCGAACGCGCTGCCGGTGGCCGAGTACACGGTGGCCGCGATCCTCTTCTCCGGCAAGCGGGTGCTGCACTCCGCGCGCGTGTACCGCGAGAAGCGGTCCTGGGTGAACCCGATCGACGTGATCGGCTCGGGCGGCAACCACCGGCGGACCGTGGGTGTCGTGGGGGCGTCGCGGATCGGCCGCCGGGTCATCGAGCTGCTGCGGCCGTACGACCTGCGCGTCCTCCTCCACGACCCGTACGTCGACGCCGAGCAGGCGGCGGTTCTGGGGGTGCGGTCCGTCTCCCTGGACACGCTGGCCCGTTCCAGCGACATCGTGACCGTCCACGCGCCCGAACTCCCCGAGACCCGCCATCTGTTCGACCGTGCGCGGCTCGCGCTGCTGCCGGACGGGGCCACGCTGATCAACACCTCGCGCGGGTCTCTCGTCGACACGGCCGCGCTGACGCGGGAGCTGCTCACCGGCCGCCTGAACGCGGTCCTCGACGTCACCGACCCGGAGGTGCTGCCCGCCTCCTCCCCGCTCTACGACCTGCCGAACGTCCTGCTGACCCCGCATGTCGCCGGCTCCCTCGGCAACGAGCTGGGACGGATGGCCCATGCCGCGCTGGACGAACTGGAGCGTTACGCGCGCGGGTTGCCGTTCGCGGACCCGGTCAGCGCGGAGGACCTGACGCGCTCGGCGTGAGAGCGACAGCAGACACCCTCGGGCCGCGCGGCTGGCACCGGCCCCGGGAAGGCTGGGGAGCGGGCCCCGTACAGCGGCCCCGGCCTCTCCGCCGCAGCCGGTACTCCGCGGGCCCGCTCCCCCGCCAGCCGGCACTCCGCGGGCCCGCTCCCCCGCCACCGCCGGGCCCCGGTGCACGGCACGGCACCCCGCCTCACGGCACCCTCACCACCACCGCACGGCACCCCCCACCGCTACCGCACGGGAAGCCGCCGTGCGGTTCAGGCGCCCGGCGGGACGATCCCCTGCGCCCGCGCGGCGACCAGCCACTTCGGGAACTCGCCGACGACACGGTCGTACAGCTCGGCGTCGGACACCTTCCTCGGGTCGGCGCCGGCGTGGAAGAAGCCCGCGTTGTCGACGGCCCGCTTGTCCGGCACGGACAGCTCGTCGAGCTTGCGCAGATACTCGAACTGCCGGCTGTTCGGGTCCCCGAAGCCGATGAACTGCCAGAACAGCGGGAGCCGGGCCGCCTTGCACAGATAGCGCTCGGCGGCGAGCTTGTTGATCGGGCCGCCGTCGGTCTGGAACACCACGAGGGCGGGTGCGCGCGAGCCGCTGTCGAGGTAGTGGTCGATGACGGCGTCCATGGCCAGGTGGTAGCTGGTCTTGCCCATGTGCCCGAGCCCGGCCACGATCCGGTCGATCCGGCCGTGGTGGTCGGCGAGCGAGATGTCGGTGACGGCGTCGACGTCGGTGGAGAAGAACACCACCGGCACCCGGCCGTCGTCGTCGAAGTGCGCGGCGAGCCCCAGCACCCGGTCGGCGAGCGCCTGGACGCTGCCGTCCTGGTAGTACGGCTTCATGGAGCCGGAGTAGTCGACGACGAGGTAGACGGCGGCGCGCTGCCCGGCCAGGCCGTTGCGGGCCACCGAGGCTCCGGCGGTCTTGTACAGGCTGACCAGCTTCGGAGCGGTCTCCTCCACCTTGCTGAGACTGATCGCCGCCATGCACAAGCTCCCCTCGTTCCAGGACCGGAGCCCGAGGCTACGCCAAGCACGGCCCCACTTCCCCCTGCCCGCGGCGCTGTTCGCTATTTTGTTCGCCGCCGTCCCCACCGGCTCGCCAATGTCCCCTTCCCGTCGAGGAGCCGGCGTGGATGCCGAATCCGCTGTGACCACCTGCTACCGCCATCCCAAGGTGGAGTCCTACGTCGGCTGCACCCGCTGCGAGCGGTTCATCTGCCCCGACTGCATGCGCGAGGCGGCCGTCGGCCACCAGTGCCCGGAGTGTGTGAAGGAGGGCGCGCGGTCGGTGCGCCGGGCCCGGACGGTGTTCGGCGGCACCGTCACGGCGGTGCCCGTGGTGACGTACGCCCTGATCGCGCTCAACGTCCTCGCGTACCTGGCCGAGCTGGCGCGGCCCGAGCTGGTGGAGCGGTTCGCGATGCTCGGGTCCGGGCTGATCGGCCCGGACGGCCTGCACTATCTCCACGAGGGTGACGTACCCGCCGGGTTCCGGGCCGAGGGCGTGGCCGCCGGGCAGTGGGAGCGGCTGATCACCGGTGGGTTCCTGCACCTGATGCCGACCGAGGGCACCTTCGGGATCGCGCACATCGTGCTGAACATGCTCGCCCTGTGGCGGCTCGGCCCGATGGTGGAGCCGCAGCTCGGCCGGGGCCGGTTCCTCGCCCTCTACCTGCTGTCGACGCTGGGCGGCTCGGTGTTCGAGCTGCTGCTGGCCGACCCCGGTCAGCTGTCGGTCGGCGCGTCCGGCGGGGTCTTCGGGCTGACCGTAGCGGCGTACGTCATGGCCCGCCGGCTTGGTTCGGACCTGTCCGAGGCGCACCGCATGATGGTGTTCCTGCTGGTGTGGCTGGTGGTCTCCGCGCGGCTCACCTCCTGGCAGGGCCACCTCGGCGGCCTCCTCGCGGGCGGCGCGGTCGCCGCGGCGTTCGCCTACGCCCCGCGCGGGCCACGGCGTACGGCGATCCAGGCGGCGGCGTGTGCGGTCATACTGGTGGCGCTTCTCGTGGCGGTGTGGGCGAGAGTGACGGAACTGACGGGAGGGGCGGCCTGAAACGGGCCGTACGGTGAGTGTCATGAGAAAAGTGGGTCTGCTGTTCGCCGCTGTGCCGGTGCTGATCACGGCCGGGGTGTACTTCCTCGCGCCCTCCGACTCGGACGCCTCCGCGCAGGACCGGACGTCGGTGGAGCAGCTGGCCCGTGAGGAGGCCAAGGCGAAGGCCGAGGGGGAGAGCGCGGCGGACGACAAGGCGATCGCCGCCCTGCCGCCGGGTCTCGCGGCGCCGGCGAAGAAGGAGCTGGCGCAGCAGATCGTGTCCACGTCCGCGATCTCCTCGCTGGACTGGCGCAGCTCCTACGGCGCCATCGAGGACCCGGGCGACGGCCAGGGCTACACGGCGGGCATCGTCGGCTTCTGCACCGGCACGCACGACCTGCTCGTGCTGGTGGAGAACTACACGAAGGCGCACCCCGGCAACGGCCTGGCCCGCTATCTGCCGGCCCTGCGCAAGGTCGACGGCACGCCGTCCCACGAGGGCCTCGACCCCGGCTTCGTCGCGGCGTGGAAGGCGGAGGCGAAGGTCCCGGCGTTCCGCGCGGCCCAGGACGCCGAGCGCGACAACGTCTACTTCGACCCGGCGGTACGCATGGCCAAGCTGGACGGCCTGGGCACCCTCGGCCAGTTCATCTACTACGACGCCATGATCTACCACGGCCCCGACTCCAGCCCGAACGGCTTCTACGGGATGCGCGAGCGGGCCCTGAAGAAGGCCGGGCTGCCCTCCGGGGGCGGCGACGAGCGCGCGTACCTGGACGCCTTCCTGGACGTCCGCCGCGCGGCCATGCTGGCCAAGAAGCCGAACGCCGACACCAGCCGCATCGACACGGCCCAGCGCCGCTTCCTCGAGTCGGGCAACCTCGACCTCAGGACCCCGCTGACCTGGCAGGTCTACGGCGAGACGTTCCGGGTGCCGTAGAGGGCCGCAGCAGCGCCGCCGGGAAATGCGGCGGCGCCCGCCCAGAGTCCGGTCGGGGACAGGGCAGGCGCCACCAGTGTTCCGTACGCCTTTGTACGGGACGTCTTCTACGGGCCGGCTCAGACCGTCAGCGCACGGTCCGTCGGGCGGATCGGCGCCGGCAGGTCGCTGGCTCCGGTCAGGAAGCGGTCGACGCCGCGGGCGGCCGAGCGGCCCTCCGCGATCGCCCACACGATGAGGGACTGGCCTCGGCCGGCGTCACCGGCGACGAACACCCCCGGGACGTTCGTCTGGAACTCGGCGTCGCGAGCGATGTTACCCCGCTCGTCGAGCTCCAGTGCGAACTGCTCCACCAGGCCGTTCTCCCGGTCGGTGCCGGTGAAGCCCATGGCGAGGGTGACCAGCTGGGCGGGGATCTTGCGCTCGGTGCCCGGCTTCTGGGTCAGCCTGCCGTCGACGAACTCGACCTCGACCAGGTGCAGCCACTGGACGTTGCCGTCCTCGTCGCCCTCGAAGTGGGTGGTGGAGACGGAGTAGACCCGCTCGCCGCCCTCCTCGTGCGCGGAGGTGACCTTGTACAGCATGGGGAAGGTCGGCCACGGCTGGCCCGCGTTCCGGTCCTCGCCCGGCCGCGGCATGATCTCCAGCTGGGTGACGGAGGCCGCGCCCTGGCGGTGGGCGGTGCCGACGCAGTCCGCGCCGGTGTCGCCGCCGCCGATGACGACGACGTGCTTGCCCTCGGCCGTGATGGGGGGCGCCACGAAGTCGCCCTCCTGCACCTTGTTGGCCAGCGGCAGGTACTCCATGGCCTGGTGGATGCCCTTGAGCTCGCGGCCCGGCACCGGCAGGTCGCGGGCCGTGGTGGCGCCGACGGCCAGCACGACGGCGTCGTAGCGCTTGCGCAGTGCGGTCGCGGGCATGTCGCGGCCGATCTCGACGCCGGTGCGGAACTTGGTGCCCTCCGCGCGCATCTGCTCGATACGGCGGTTGATGTGCCGCTTCTCCATCTTGAACTCGGGGATGCCGTAGCGGAGGAGGCCTCCGATGCGGTCCGCGCGCTCGTAGACGGCGACGGTGTGCCCGGCGCGGGTCAGCTGCTGGGCGGCGGCCAGGCCCGCGGGGCCCGAGCCGACGACGGCGACGGTCTTGCCGGACAGGCGCTCCGGGATCTGCGGGGCGACGTCCCCGGTGTCCCACGCCTTGTCGATGATGGAGACCTCGACGTTCTTGATGGTGACGGCCGGCTGGTTGATGCCGAGCACACACGCCGACTCACAGGGCGCCGGGCAGAGGCGGCCGGTGAACTCCGGGAAGTTGTTGGTGGCGTGCAGGCGCTCCTGCGCGGCCGACCAGTCCTCGCGGTAGGCGTAGTCGTTCCACTCGGGGATGAGGTTCCCGAGCGGACAGCCGTTGTGGCAGAACGGGATGCCGCAGTCCATGCAGCGGGACGCCTGCTTGCTGATGATCGGCAGCAGCGAGCCCGGGACGTAGACCTCGTTCCAGTCCTTGACGCGCTCCTCGACGGGGCGGGACTTGGCGACCTCGCGGCCGTGGTTCAAAAAGCCCTTCGGGTCAGCCATTGATCGCCGCCTCCATCATCTTCTCGGTGATCTCGGACTCGGAGAGACCGTCTCGCTCGGCGGCGTCCTTGGCGGCGAGCACTGCCTTGTACGTGCTGGGGATGATCTTGCTGAAGCGCTCCACGGCGGTGTCCCACTCGGCGAGCAGCTTCTCGGCGACCGTCGAGCCGGTCTCCTCCTGGTGACGGCGCACCACGTCGTGCAGCCACTGCTTGTCGGCCTCGTCGAGGGCCTCGACGGCGTCGACGTTGCCGGCGTTGACGTTGTCGCGGTCCAGGTCGATGACGTACGCGACGCCACCGGACATACCGGCCGCGAAGTTGCGGCCCGTCTCGCCGAGGACGACCGCGTGGCCGCCGGTCATGTACTCGCAGCCGTGGTCGCCCACGCCCTCGGAGACCACCAGCGCGCCGGAGTTGCGGACGCAGAACCGCTCCCCGGTACGGCCGCGCAGGAACAGTTCGCCGGCGGTGGCGCCGTAGGCGATGGTGTTGCCCGCGATGGTCGAGTACTCGGCGAGGTGGTCGGCGCCGCGGTCCGGGCGGACGACGATCCGGCCGCCGGACAGGCCCTTGCCGACGTAGTCGTTGGCGTCGCCCTCCAGACGCAGCGTGACACCGCGCGGGACGAAGGCGCCGAAGGACTGGCCGGCCGAGCCGGTGAAGGTGATGTCGATGGTGTCGTCGGGCAGGCCCGCGCCACCGAACTTCTTCGTCACCTCGTGGCCGAGCATGGTGCCGACCGTGCGGTTGATGTTGCGGATGGCCACCTGGGCGCGGACCGGCTGTGCGTCCGTCGCGCTGTCGGCGGCCAGCGCGTCCGCGGCCAGCTTGATCAGCTCGTTGTCGAGGGCCTTCTCCAGGCCGTGGTCCTGCGCGATGACCTGGTGGCGTACGGCGCCCTCGGGCAGGTCGGGCACGTGGAACAGCGGCTCCAGGTTGAGGCCCTGGGCCTTCCAGTGGTCGACCGCGCGCTCGACGTCGAGCACCTCGGCGTGGCCGACGGCCTCCTCGATGGAGCGGAAGCCCAGCTCGGCGAGGAGTTCGCGGACCTCCTGCGCGATGAACTGGAAGAAGTTCACCACGAACTCGGCCTTGCCGGCGAAGCGGTCGCGCAGCACCGGGTTCTGGGTGGCGATGCCGACCGGGCAGGTGTCCAGGTGGCAGACGCGCATCATGACGCAGCCGGAGACGACGAGCGGCGCGGTCGCGAAACCGAACTCCTCGGCGCCGAGCAGCGCGGCGATGATCACGTCTCGGCCGGTCTTCAGCTGGCCGTCGGTCTGTACGACGATCCGGTCGCGCAGGCCGTTGAGCAGCAGCGTCTGCTGGGTCTCGGCGAGACCCAGCTCCCAGGGACCGCCCGCGTGCTTCAGCGAGGTCAGCGGGGAGGCACCCGTACCGCCGTCGTGGCCGGAGATCAGCACCACGTCCGCGTGCGCCTTGGACACACCGGCCGCGACCGTGCCGACGCCGACCTCGGAGACCAGCTTCACGTGGATCCGCGCCTGCGGGTTCGCGTTCTTCAGGTCGTGGATCAGCTGGGCCAGGTCCTCGATCGAGTAGATGTCGTGGTGCGGCGGCGGGGAGATCAGGCCCACGCCCGGCGTCGAGTGACGCGTCTTGGCGACCCACGGGTAGACCTTGTGGCCGGGCAGCTGGCCGCCCTCGCCGGGCTTGGCGCCCTGGGCCATCTTGATCTGGATGTCGTCCGCGTTGACGAGGTACTCGCTCGTCACGCCGAAGCGGCCGGAGGCGACCTGCTTGATGGCGCTGCGGCGCGCCGGGTCGTACAGGCGCTCCGGGTCCTCGCCGCCCTCACCGGTGTTGGACTTGCCGCCCAGCTGGTTCATGGCGATGGCGAGGGTCTCGTGCGCCTCCTTGGAGATGGAGCCGTACGACATGGCGCCGGTGGAGAAACGCTTGACGATCTCGGAGACCGGCTCGACCTCGTCGATGGAGATGGACGGGCGGTCGGACTTGAAACCGAACAGGCCGCGCAGCGTCATCAGGCGCTCGGACTGCTCGTTCACCCGCTCCGTGTACTGCTTGAAGATGTCGTAGCGCTTGGTGCGGGTCGAGTGCTGGAGGCGGAAGACGGTCTCCGGGTCGAACAGGTGCGGCTCGCCCTCACGGCGCCACTGGTACTCGCCGCCGATCTCCAGCGCGCGGTGCGCGGGAGCGATGCCGGAGGCGGGGTAGGCCTTGGCGTGGCGGGCGGCGACCTCCTTGGCGATGACGTCGATGCCGACGCCGCCGATCTTGGAGGCGGTGCCGTTGAAGTACTTCTCCACGAAGGCCTCTTCGAGACCGACGGCCTCGAAGACCTGGGCGCCGCGGTAGGAGGCGACGGTGGAGATGCCCATCTTGGACATGACCTTCAGCACGCCCTTGCCGAGGGCGTAGATCAGGTTCTTGATGGCCTTCTCGGGCTCCAGGCCGTTCAGGAAGGTGCCGGCCCGCAGCAGGTCCTCGACGGACTCCATCGCCAGGTACGGGTTGACGGCGGCGGCGCCGTAGCCGATGAGCAGGGCGACGTGGTGGACCTCGCGGACGTCGCCGGCCTCGACCAGCAGGCCCACGTGGGTGCGCTGCTTGGTGCGGATGAGGTGGTGGTGGACGGCCGCGGTGAGCAGCAGCGACGGGATCGGCGCGTGCTCGGCGTCGGAGTGGCGGTCCGACAGCACGATCAGCCGGGCGCCGTTCTCGATGGCGGCGTCGGCCTCGGCGCAGATCTCGTCGATGCGGGCGGCGAGGGCCTCACCGCCGCCGTGCACCCGGTACAGGCCGGACAGGGTCGCGGCCTTGAAGCCGGGCATGTCGCCGTCGGCGTTGATGTGGATGAGCTTGGCCAGCTCGTCGTTGTCGATGACCGGGAAGGGCAGCACGACGGAACGGCAGGACGCGGCGCTCGGGTCGAGCAGGTTGCCCTGCGGGCCCAGCGAGCTGCGCAGGGAGGTGACCAGCTCCTCGCGGATCGCGTCCAGCGGCGGGTTGGTGACCTGCGCGAACAGCTGGGTGAAGTAGTCGAAGAGCAGCCGCGGGCGCTCGGACAGGGCCGCGATCGGCGAGTCCGTGCCCATGGAGCCGATCGGCTCGGCGCCGGTGCGGGCCATCGGGGCGAGGATGACGCGCAGCTCCTCCTCGGTGTACCCGAAGGTCTGCTGGCGGCGGGTCACCGAGGCGTGGGTGTGCACGATGTGCTCGCGCTCGGGCAGGTCGGAGAGCTCGATCTCGCCGGTCTCCAGCCATTCCGCGTACGGGTTCTCCGCGGCGAGCTGGGCCTTGATCTCGTCGTCCTCGATGATGCGGTGCTCGGCGGTGTCGACGAGGAACATCCTGCCGGGCTGGAGGCGGCCCTTACGGACGACCTTCGCGGGGTCGATGTCGAGGACGCCGACCTCGGAGCCGAGGACGACGAGGCCGTCGTCGGTGACCCAGTAGCGGCCCGGGCGCAGACCGTTGCGGTCGAGGACCGCGCCGACCTGGGTGCCGTCGGTGAAGGTGACACAGGCGGGGCCGTCCCAGGGCTCCATCATCGTGGAGTGGAACTGGTAGAAGGCGCGCCGGGCCGGGTCCATGGAGTCGTGGTTCTCCCACGCCTCCGGGATCATCATCAGCACGGAGTGCGGCAGCGAGCGGCCACCGAGGTGCAGCAGTTCGAGCACCTCGTCGAAGGACGCCGAGTCGGACGCGTCGGGCGTACAGATCGGGAAGACCCGCTCGAGCTTGTCGCCGCCGAAGAGGTCGGAGACGAGCTGCGACTCGCGGGCGACCATCCAGTTGCGGTTGCCCTTGACGGTGTTGATCTCACCGTTGTGCGCGACGAACCGGTACGGGTGTGCGAGCGGCCACGACGGGAAGGTGTTCGTGGAGAACCGGGAGTGCACGAGCGCGATCGCGGAGGCGAAGCGGCGGTCGGACAGGTCCGGGAAGAACGGCTCCAGCTGGCCGGTGGTCAGCATGCCCTTGTAGACGAGGGTGCGCGCCGACAGTGACGGGAAGTACACCCCGACCTCGCGCTCGGCGCGCTTGCGCAGCACGAACGCCTTGCGGTCGAGGGCGATGTCCGTGGACGCCCCGTCGGTCACGAAGATCTGCCGGAAGACCGGCATGGTGGAGCGGGCGGTGGCGCCGAGCAGCTCGGGCGCGACCGGGACCTCACGCCAGCCGAGGACGGTCAGGCCCTCGTCGGCCGCGATCGTCTCGATCTTCGAGACGGCGTCCTGGGTGCCCTCCTCCGGCAGGAAGGCGATGCCGACCGCGTAGGCACCGGCCTCGGGCAGCTCGAATCCGGCCACCTCGCGCAGGAAGGCGTCCGGCACCTGGGAGAGGATGCCCGCGCCGTCGCCCGAGTCGGGCTCGGAGCCGGTGGCACCGCGGTGCTCCAGGTTGCGCAGGACCGTCAGGGCCTGCTCGACCAGGGTGTGGGACGCCTCGCCGGTGAGGGTGGCGACGAAACCGACGCCGCACGCGTCGCGTTCGTTGCGGGGGTCGTACATACCCTGCGCAGCAGGGCGAGCATCCATGAAGGACCAGTTCTGGCCATTCGCGGAGTGCTGGGACGGCTGGCGCGGCGTACGCATCGGCTCTCCCGTCGTCGTCATGTGGCATGTGCAAGTGCCGAGGGACGACGTTGGCCCTCTGCGTGGGATGCAAAATTTCGTGCAGGTTACATGATGGAGCGGTTCTCGGGAACCGGGATAGTCCGTTCCACCATGCGGACGCCGCGGGTATCGGCGCAGGTACCGCGCTCGGCGGTCGATGTGTGTGGGGACCGACGGGAACAGATCCGTGTTCCCCGGTCCGAGGGGCGGGTGGGGCTCCTTCGCCCGTCCCGCGAGTACGCCCCAGGCGTCATTGCCCACAGCGCTTACGGCTCATGCCCGGTGGTCATGCGGTCGAAACCAGCGGGTAACGGCTACTTATGCGGCCCAACGCATAAGTTCCAGCCGCGTCATCCTACGGCGATTCCGAACAGGCTGCCCAGGACGTACGTCACACCGGCCGCGGCACCGCCGAGCGCGAGCTGCCTCAGCCCGCTGAACCACCAGCTGCGCGCGGTCACCTTGGCGACCACGGCCCCGGCCCCGAACAGTCCGAGCAGCGCCAGCAGCACGGCCGGCCACAGTGCGGTGGCGCCGAGCAGATACGGCAGGACGGGCAGCAGGGCGCCCAGCGCGAAGGACCCGAAGGACGACACGGCCGCGACGGTGGGCGAGGGCAGGTCGCCGGGGTCGATGCCGAGCTCCTCGCGGGCGTGTATCTCCAGGGCCTGCTCGGGGTCCTTCGACAGCTGCCGGGCAACCTGGCGGGCCAGCTCCGGCTCCACGCCCCGCGACACGTACAGGGCGGCCAGCTCGGCCTCCTCGTCCTTGGGGTGCCGGCGCAGCTCACGCCGCTCGATGTCCAGCTCGGCCTCGACCAGCTCGCGCTGGGAGGCGACGGAGGTGTACTCACCGGCGGCCATGGAGAAGGCGCCGGCCGCGAGACCGGCGAGCCCGGTCAGCACCACGGTCTGCTGGCCCACGGACCCGCCGGCCACACCGGTCATCAGCGCCAGGTTGGAGACCAGGCCGTCCATCGCGCCGAACACCGCGGGGCGCAGCCAGCCGCCGTTGACGTCACGGTGGGTGTGGTTGTCCCGGTGCGCCTCGTGCAGCGCCGCCTCGGTCTCGATGATGGCCATCGGAGCCCCCCAATTGAGCTTAGCCAAAGCTAACTTTGGACGTGTTCTACTTTTCGACAACAAGCACACTACGCTGCGGAATTCCGCCTCGCCAGCAAGGAAAGGCTGGGCTAACCTGCAGTTTTGCCTTCGAAAGCTCATCCGAGCGTCGACTTACACATATGTCGACCGGGTGACAGTGAGACCGATGAGGCTCGGGTCAACCGCTGTCGGTGGGACACATGCGCAAAGGGTCCCGCCCTGCACGGACCCCCTTCAGGAACGGAGGCCGCGTATGGCATCCCTCCGCGAGCGGGCCCGCGGCGCCCTGCTCGGCCTGGCCGTCGGAGACGCCCTCGGGGCCCCGGCCGAGAACCTCAGGCCCTCGGAGATCCGCGCCCGCTGGGGCCGTATCACCGGCTACGTCGCCGAGAACCCGTCCGGCACGGACGACACGGAGTACGCGATCTTCTCGGGCCTGCTGCTGGCCCGGCACGGCTCGGCCCTCACCCCGGCCCATGTGGAGGCGGCCTGGCACGAGTGGATCGCCGACCGCGACGAGGGCTCCTTCCGCGGCGCCGGCTTCAGCGAGCGCGGCACCCTGGAGAACCTGCGCAGGGGCCTCGCGGCACCGGTCTCGGCCCAGCACCGGCACGCCTGGAGCGACGGCCTGGCGATGCGCGCGGCCCCGTTCGGCGTGTTCGCGGCGGGCCGCCCCGCCGAGGCGGCCCGCCTGGTGGCGATCGACGGCTCGGTCAGCCACGACGGCGAGGGCATCTACGGCGGCCAGGCGGTCGCGGCGGGCGTGGCCGCGGCGATGGCGGGCGCCCCGCCGGGCACGGTGATCGCCTCCGCCCTCGCGGCCGTCCCCGACGACTCCTGGACGGCCCGGTCGCTGAGAAGAGCCGTGGCGGTGGCGCACCGCGGCGAACGCGCGGTCCGTTCCGCGGTGGTGATCGGCGGCTACCCCTGGACCGACCTGGCCCCCGAGGCCGTCGCCCTCGCCTTCGGCGCGTACGCGGCCGCCGACGGCGACTTCCGCGAGGCGGTGCTCACGGCGGTGAACATGGGCCGGGACGCCGACACGACAGCCGCGGTGGCGGGCGCCCTGGCCGGCGCGACCCGTGGCGCCTCGTCGATCCCGCCGGACTGGGCGGCAGCCATCGGCCCGGCCCGGGGCACCTGCCTGCCCTCGATGTCCGGCCACCACGTCCTGGAGGTGGCCGACCTCCTGACCCCACCGGAACCGACCCCCACGCCTGCCGCCTCGGCGGAGCCGGCCCCGGCCGTCCTCACCTCGGGCGGGCCGACCCCGGCCGTCCTCGTCTCGGGCGAGCCCACCCCGACTCCCGACCAAAACGCCTTCACCCTGACAACGGAGGCCCTGGCCGAGCCCGGCCTCACCTCGACCGGGCCCGCCCTCGCCTCGACCGAGCCGACCCCCGCCTTGGCCGAGCCAACCCCTGCGACCCTCACCTCGACCGAGCCCGCCCCAGCCACCCTCACCCTGACCGGCCCGCCCCCGCCCGAGCCCGACTCCGCCCCGGTGCCGGACGCGTCCGCCGAGCCCGCCCCCGCCAGGGAGGCGTTCACCCTCGCGCCGGACACCCCCGGCGGCTCACGATGAAGCCCCCCGCCCCCTGGGACGACGGCTCGCTCCCGGCGACGGTGGGGGCGCAGCCGGACGGCTGTACTGTCGCCGACGGCGGGGGCGCCCCACAGGGGCCGCCCGCGCCCGGCGACGAGAGCAGCACGGACGGCGCGGGTGGGAGACGGCGAGCCGAGGCCCGGATCGCGGGCCTGCTGCTGGGCCTTGCCGCAGGCGACGCCGCCGGCTGGCCCGCCGGACGGCACCGCGCCGCGCGGCTCCCCGACTGGACCCGCCGCCTCACCCGGGAGCTGGACACCTTCGCCGAACAGCACGCCACCACCACCCTCCCCGTCCCCGTCGCGCTCAACCAGCCCCCGGCGCCGCTGCGCCTCGGCCCCTCCGACGACGCCGAATGGGCGGCCTTCACCGCACAGGCCCTGCTGCGGGCCGGCGACGACACCACCCCGACCGACCTCGACCGGGAGCGTCGTACGAGGGCTGCCATCGACCTCGGCTGGAACACCCTCGCCGCCGAGGCGACCGGCCTGCGCGCCCGTATCTCGGTGCGGGCCGGACTGGCCAACCTCGCCGCCGGTCTGCGCCCGCCCGCGACCGGGCACGACAACCCGCACTACTTCGACGACGCGGCCTGCGTACGGGCCTGCGTCCTGGCCACGGTCCACCCCGGCGACCCCGAACGCGCCGCGGCTCTCGCCGAGTTCGACGCCCGCTACACCCAGGACGACGACGGCGTACACGGCGCGCGGGCGATGGCGGCGGCCCTCTCCGCGGCCCTGGCCGGAGCGGACGCCGCGGCCTGCGCCCGGGCGGCCCTCGGCCAGCTCCCCCCGGTGACCGAGATCGGCCGCAACGCCCGCCACGCCCTGAAGCTGGCCCGGGACGCCGGCGGCGCGTTCGGCCTGATCCCCCTCCTGGAGCACGAGATCGTCGACCACGTCTACAGCTACGGCATCGCCGCCGCCGAGACGGTCCCCGTCGCGCTGGCCCTGGCCGTGGCGGCGAAGGGCCGTATCGCCGAGGCCGTCCCCGCCGCGGCCTGTCTCTCCCGCGTCGCGGACTCCGCCCCGGCCCTGACCGGCGCCCTCACCGGCGCGCTCGGCGGCGGCGGAAGCGTCCCCGCGCCCTGGCGGGACGCCTGCCGCACCCTCTCCGGCTGTGTCCTCCCCCGCCTCACCGGCACCGACCTGGTGGAACTCGCCGGACTCCTGGAAGCCGCGCAACCGGCCCCACCAGGAGGATGATTCGGGGCATGACGCCCAAAGGAGAAGAAGCCCGCACCCTGGACGAACGCATCACCGCCGCCCTGGTCGGCGCGGCCGTCGGCGACGCCCTCGGCGGCCCCGTCGAGGGGTACACCCCCGAGCAGATCACGGAGCGGCACGGCGGTCGCGTCCACGGGATCGTCGGCCCCTGGCACGGCGACGACTGGCGCACGGCCCGCCCCATCGCGCCGTACCACAAGGGCGACGGGCACGTCACCGACGACACGTTGATGACGCACGCCCTGGTCCGGGTGTACACGCGCGTCCGCGACCACCTCGACGCCCACGCGATCGCCGAGCACCTGGTCCCGGACCTGATGACCACCCCCCGCTGGATTCCGGAGCTCCAGGCCGAGGCCCTCCCCCTGCAGCGGATCTTCCTCGCGGAGAAGTGGCTCGTCGCACGGCTTCACTACGGCCATGTCGACCCGCGCGAGGCGGGCGTCGGCAACATCGTCAACTGCGGGGCGGCGATGTACATGGCCCCGGTCGGCCTGGTCAACGCGGCCGGCCCGAGGGCGGCGTACGCCGAGGCGCTGGACGTCGCCGGCGCGCACCAGTCGTCGTACGGCCGCGAGGCGGCGGGCGTGTTCGCGGCGGCGGTCGCGGCGGCCTGCGCACCGGGCGCCACCCCGGAGTCGGTCGTGGAGACCTGCCTGTCCCTGGCGAAGGACGGCACCCGGGAGGCGATCGAGCGGGTCTGCGAAACCGCCGCCCGGCACAGCGACTTCGAGTCGGCCCTGACCCCGCTGCGCGAGGCGGTCGCCCCGTACGACACGGTCGGCCCCGACTACCGCGCCCCCTCCCTGGGCGCCCGCCGCCCCTCCCGGCTGCACGCCATCGAGGAACTCCCGGTCGCGCTGGGCATGCTGCTGGTCTCCGGCGGGGACTTCCGCCACGCGGTCCTCGGCTCGGTCAACTACGGCCGCGACTGCGACTCCATCGCCACCATGGCGGGCGCCCTCGCCGGCGCGCTCGGTTCACCCGCCCCCGAGGACTGGGCCAAGACGGTCGCCGAGGCCAGCCGTCTGGACCTGTGGGCCCCGGCCACGGCCCTCACCGAGGTCACCCGTGAGATCTTCGAACGGGACGTACACCGCCGCCGCGCCCATGAACGCGCCTTCGCCGCACTGGGAGGCACGCCGTGCTCCGACTGACCTGGGTCCAGCCCGAGGACCTGATCGGCCACGAACTCGCCCAGGCCGCCCAGGACGGCCGCGCGCCGTCGGCGATCGCGGCGCGCTGGCGCGCGGCGGGCGGGCGGCAGGCACCGCCCCGGGCGGGCGCCTCCCCGCAGCCGGCCTCCCGCTATCTGCGCACCCTGGCCGAGGACCTGCTGGACGAACTGGCGGACCTGCCGAGCGCGTTGGCGGACCGGGAGCCGACGGACCTCGCGAGGATCAGGGCGCTGTGCCCGGACTGGCCGGCGGACCACGGGACCGTGACGCGGCCGGCCGCCCTGGAGGCCGCCTGGCTCGGCCGGGCCGTCGGCTGTCTGCTGGGCAAGCCCGTGGAGAAGCTGCCGCTCGACGCCGTCCGCCGCCTCGCGCGGGCCACCGGCAACTGGCCCCTCACCACCTACTTCACCGCCCGGGGAGTCCCCGAGGACCTCCTCGCCGAGCACCCCTGGAACCGCCGCTCGGCCGCCACCTCCCTCGCCGAGAACATCGACGGCATGCCCGAGGACGACGACCTCGAGTACCCGCTCCTCAACCTCCTCCTGCTGCGACGCCACGGCCGGGGCTTCACCACCCCCGACGTGGCGCGGCTCTGGCTCGACGAACTCCCGGCGGGCCGCACCTTCACCGCCGAACGCCTCGCCTACCGCAACCTCCTCACCGGCATCGAACCCCCGCACACCGCGCGCCACCGCAACCCCTTCCGCGAATGGATCGGCGCCCTCATCCGCGCCGACGTCCACGGCTGGACCAACCCCGGCGCCCCCGCGGCCGCCGCCGTCCAGGCCCACCGCGACGCGACGCTCACCCACACGGCGAACGGCGTCTACGCGGCCATGTTCACGGCGGCCGTCATCGCGACGGCGGCCACCGGCACCCACGACGTGCACACCTGCCTGCGCACCGGCCTTTCCGTCGTCCCGCCCCGCTCCCGGCTGGCGCAGGCCGTCACCCACGCCGTCGAACTCGCCGCCCGCACACCCGACTTCGACGACGTGGCGGACGAGCTCCAGGCACACCACAGCGGCACCCACTGGGTCCACGCCGTGCCCAACACCGCCCTGATCGCCGCCGCCCTCACCCATGCCGACGGCGACTTCGCCGGCTCCGTCACCCGCGCGGTGTCCGGCGGCTGGGACAGCGACTCCAGCGGCGCCACGGCCGGCAGCGTCGCCGCCCTCCTCGCCGGCTCCCCCGCCGCCCTGCCCGCCCGCTGGACCGCCCCGCTGAAGAACCGACTGGCCAGCTCCGTCGCCGACTTCGACGGCACCGGCTTCGACACCCTCGCCCAGCTCACCCACCTGGAGGCATCCCGCCCATGACGCACATCGCCGTCCTCGGCAGCACGAACATGGACCTCGTCGCGTACGTCGAGAAGGCCCCGCAGCGCGGGGAGACCGTGACCGGCCGGGAGTTCCGCACGATCCCCGGCGGCAAGGGCGCCAACCAGGCCATCGCCGCCGCACACGCAGGCGCCACCGTCTCGATGATCGGCGCGGTCGGCAACGACTCCTTCGGTGCGAAACTGCGCTCCACCCTGGAGCACTCCGGCGTCGAGACCGACAGCCTGCGCACGGTCGAGGGACCCTCGGGCACCGCGCACATCGTCGTCGACGACGAAGGCGGCAACTCCATCGTCGTCATCCCCGGCGCCAACGGCACCGTCGACCACCTCTCCCCCGGCGACGAGGGCCTGATCGCCAGCGCCGACGCACTGCTGCTCCAGCTGGAGATCCCGCTGGCCGCCGTCCTGGCGGGAGCCCAGGCCGCCCGGGCCCACGGCGTCCGTACGATCCTCACGCCCGCCCCCGCCCAGCCGCTGCCCATCGAACTCCTCGCGGCGACCGACCTGCTGGTGCCCAACGAGCACGAGGCGGCCACCCTCACCGGCCGCACCGACGCCCGGGCGGCTGCCGTCGCCCTGCTGGAGGAGGTCCCGGAGGTCGTCGTCACCCTGGGCTCCGCGGGCTGTCTGTACGCGGCCCGCGGCGCCGACCCGGTGACCGTGCCCGCGCCGCAGGTCACCGCCGTGGACTCCACCGGCGCCGGCGACACCTTCGTCGGTACGCTCGCGGTGGCGCTCGGCGAGGGCCGCCCCATGCCGGAGGCGCTGCGCTGGGCGGCCGAGGCGGCGGCGATGTCCGTGCAGCGGGAGGGCGCGTCGACGTCGATGCCGTACCGCTCCGAGATCGACACGCAGTTCGGCTCATGACGGCGCCGGAAGAGACCGCCCCGGGGACGTCCGCCCCGCTGGCCGGCCTGCGTGTACTGGACCTAGCCACCCTCTTCGCCGGGCCGCTCGCCGCGACCATGCTGGGCGACTTCGGCGCGGAGGTCGTCAAGGTCGAGCACCCCACCAGACCCGACCCGTCCCGCGGCCACGGCCCGGCCAAGGACGGGGTGGGCCTGTGGTGGAAGGTCCTCGGCCGCAACAAGCGCACGATGACCCTGGACCTGTCCAGGCCCGGCGGCCGCAGGACCCTCCTGAAGCTCGCCGCGACCGCGGACGTCGTCATCGAGAACTTCCGCCCCGGCACCCTGGAGAAGTGGGATCTGGGCTGGGAGGAGCTGTCGGCGGTCAATCCGCGGCTGATCCTGACCCGGGTCACCGCGTTCGGCCAGTTCGGTCCCTCCTCCCGCCGCCCCGGCTTCGGCACCCTCGCCGAGGCGATGAGCGGCTTCGCCGCCCTCACCGGTGAACCGGACGCGCCCCCGACCCTGCCGCCGTTCGGGCTGGCGGACTCCATCGCCGGACTGGCCACGGCGTACGCGGTCATGACCGCCCTGGCCGCCCGCGACCGCACGGGCCGGGGCCAGGTCGTCGACCTCGCGCTCATCGAGCCCATCCTCGCCGCGCTGGGCCCCCAGCCCACCTGGTACGACCAGCTCGGCTACCTCCAGGAACGCACCGGCAACCGCTCGGCCAACAACGCCCCGCGCAACACCTACCGCACCGCCGACGGCAGCTGGGTCGCCGTGTCCACCTCCGCCCAGTCGGTCGCCGAGCGTGTGATGCGCCTGGTCGGGCGCCCGGAGCTGATCGACGAGCCGTGGTTCGCGACCGGCGCCGACCGGGCCCGCCACGCCGACGTCCTCGACGAGGCCGTCGGCACCTGGATCGCCGCCCGCACCCGCACCGAGGTCCTCCAGGCCTTCGAGAAGGCGGACGCGGCGATCGCCCCCGTCCAGGACGTCCGCGATGTGCTGGCCGACCCCCAGTACACGGCCCTGGACACCGTCACCACGGTCGACGACCCCGAACTCGGGCCGCTGCGCATGCAGAACGTCCTCTTCCGCCTCTCCGCGACCCCCGGCGCGATCCGCTGGGCCGGCCGCCCCCACGGCGCCGACACGGAAGCCGTCCTCACCGAACTCGGCCTCACCGCGAGCGAGCTGGCCGCACTGCGCACGGAGGGCGCCCTGTGACCCCCGGCCCGGCACCCGACCTCGCACCCGACCCCGCACCCGGCCCGCCGATCCCGCTGACCTGGCTCTACGTCCCCGGAGACCGGCCCGAGGTGGTGGCGAAGGCCCTGGCCGCGGGCGCCGACGTGGTGGTGGTCGACCTGGAGGACGCGGTGGCCCGCGACCGCAAGGACTATGCCCGCGCCGCCACGGCCGAGCTGCTCACCGAGCCCCGCGAGGTCCCCGTCCACGTCCGGGTCAACGCCCTGGACGGCCCCTGGGCGGAGACCGACCTGCGGTCCCTGGCCGGCCTGCCGGGCCTGGCCGGGCTCCGCCTGCCCAAGGTCACCTCCCGCGAGCAGGTCGTCCACGTCGCCACCCGCACGACCCTCGCGACGGGCAGCACACCCCCGCTGTACGCGCTGCTGGAGACGGCCCTCGGGGTGGAACGCGCCCACGCCGTCGCGACCGCGCACCCGGCCCTGCGGGGCATCGGCCTCGGGGAGGCCGACCTGCGGGCCGACCTGGGCGTGCGCGGGGACAGCGGCCTGGACTGGTGCCGCTCCCGGATCGTCGTGGCCGCACGCGCGGCGGGCCTCGCGGCGCCGCCCCAGTCGGTCCACCCCGACATCCGCGACCTCGACGGCCTCGCCGCCACCTGCGCCCACGGCCGCGCCCTCGGCTTCATGGGACGGGCCGCGATCCACCCGCGCCAGCTCCCGGTCATCGAACGGGCCTACCTGCCGACGGGCGACGAGATCGAGCAGGCCGAGCGGATCGTCAAGGCGGCCGCCGTGCAGGAGGGGGCCCAGGCCCTCGACGACGGCACGTTCGTCGACGCCGCGGTGCTCAAGGCCGCCCAGGCGACTCTCGCCCTGGCCCGGCGCCGCTAGGCGAGACGCCCCCTACAGAGCCTGGAACGGCGAAGGGCGCCCGGACAACCCGGGCGCCCTTCGCGTCGCGGAATCCGCCGTCAGCCCTTCTTCGCCGACTCGGACTCGGCGTCGACCTTGTCCCCGGCCGCGGCCTTGCCCTTCGCCCCGGTCCGGGTCTCGGTCTCGGTCTCGGTCTCCGAAGCCTCGTCCTTCACGTCGCCCTCCGCCAGGGCCTCGGGCTCCTCCGACTCCCCCTCCGGGGAAGCCGGCTGGGCGCCGGGCTCGACCACCGGCTCCCGCCCGGGCCGCTTCTTCGCGGAGACCACGATGTAGACCACGGCGAGCAGGAACACGAGCAGCGCGGTCCAGTTGTTCAGCCGCAGGCCGAGCACATGGTGGGCGTCGTCGACGCGCAGGTACTCGGTCCAGAACCGCCCCGCGCAGTACGCCGCGACGTACAGCGCGAACGCCCGCCCGTGGCCCAGCTCGAAGCGCCGGTCGGCCCAGATGACCAGCAGCGCGACGCCGATGCACCAGAGGGACTCGTACAGGAACGTGGGGTGGTAGTAGCCGGGCTCCCGTCCGTCCGTGGAGGACGTGATGTGCAGGGCCCAGGGCAGGTCGGTCGCCCGCCCGTACAGCTCCTGGTTGAACCAGTTGCCCCAGCGGCCGATGGCCTGCGCCAGCGCGATGCCGGGCGCGACGGCGTCGGCGTAGGCGGGCAGCGGGATGCCACGGCGGCGGCAGCCGATCCAGGCGCCGACGGCACCGAGCGCGATCGCGCCCCAGATGCCGAGCCCGCCCTCCCAGATCTTGAAGGCGTCCACCCAGTCACGGCCCTCGCTGAAGTACAGCTCGTAGTCCGTGATCACGTGGTAGAGCCGGCCGCCGAGCAGGCCGAACGGCACCGCCCAGACCGCGATGTCGGCGACGGTGCCGGCCCGCCCGCCGCGGGCGATCCAGCGCTTGTTGCCGAGCCAGACGGCCACGAAGACGCCGATGATGATGCAGAAGGCATAGCCGCGCAGCGGGACGGGACCGAGGTGCAGCACCCCGCGCGACGGGCTGGGAATGTAGGCAAGTTCCATGGCAAGGTCGACGCTACCGTGCCGGGCGGGCCCGACGACGGGCGGCCCGGCTACGGCTCCATAACGGGCCGGTCCGGCCCGCTCATCCCTGCGCCGCCTCCACCATCTGCTTGAGCTTGGCCGGGGTCATCGCCTGGTCCTGGTAGATGTTCTGGCCGTCCAGCAGGACCGTCGGCGTGCCGCTGAAGCCGCCGTTGCGGAAGGCCGCCGCGGACTTCTCGACCCAGCTGTCGTGCCGGCCGTCGTTGACGCAGGCGCGGAAGGCGGGCGTGTCCAGTCCCTCGACCTTGCCGGCGAGCTCGATGAGCTTGTCCTCCTCGGCGAAGGCGTCGTCGGTCTCGGCGGGCTGGTTGTCGTAGAGCACGTCGTGGTACGGCGTGAACTTCCCGGCGTCCTGGGCGCAGGCCGCGGCGTTCGCCGCCTTGCGGGAGCCGCTGCCGCCCATGTTGCCGTCGATGATCGTGGCCAGGTGGTACTCCACCTTGAGCTTTCCGGCCTCGGTCAGTTCGTGGATCGTCGGGCGGTACGCCGTCTCGAAGCCCTTGCAGGCCGGGCAGCGGAAGTCCTCCCAGATGGTGAGCGTCGACTTGGCGCTCTCCTTGCCGACCGGGAGGGCGAGGCCGTCCTTGCCCTGGGCTCCGGAGGGCACCACCACCGGGCCCGCGCTGTCGCTTCCGTCGTCCTTGCCCGCGTTGGCCGCGACGACCCCGATCACCGCCGCGAGGCCCAGGACGCAGACCACGCTCGCGCCCACGATCAGCGCGCGCCGTCGCTTCTCGGCGGCCTTCTGCTTCTCCCGCTCGGCCGAGAGCCGCTCCCGGGCCGTGCGCTTTCCGTCACGATTCTTCTCGCTCACACCCCGGAAACGAACCGGGGAGGCGCAGCGCGCCTCCCCGGTCCCAGGTCCACCCGTTCGAGTGACCGGTTCTTCCGTGCGTGTCGTCCGTGCCGCGGTGTTACGCCCGGCCGCGCACGCCCTTGGCGAGGTCGCCCGCGAGTTCCCGGACGGCCTCGAGGCCGGCCGCGGTGTCCGGGGCGTCCAGGATCCGCTTGACGAAGGCGGAGCCGACGATCACGCCGTCGGCGAAGCCGGCGACCTCGGCGGCCTGGACGGCGTCGGAGACACCGAGGCCGACGCAGACGGGCAGGTCGGTGCCGGTGGCGCGGGTGCGCTCCACCAGGTCCTGGGCCTGCGCGCCCACCGACTCACGGGTGCCGGTGACGCCCATCAGCGAGGCGGCGTAGACGAAGCCGCTGCCCGCCGAGGTGATCGTGGCGAGCCGCTCGTCCTTGCTGCTGGGCGCCACGACGAAGACCGTAGCGAGACCGTGCTTCTCGGCGTGCTCCCTCCACAGCGCCGACTCCTGCACGGGCAGGTCGGGCAGGATGCAGCCCGCGCCGCCCGCCTCGGCCAGCTCGGCGGTGAACCGCTCGACGCCGTAGCGGTCGATGGGGTTCCAGTACGTCATGACGAGGATCGGCTTGCCGGTCGCGGCGAACGCCTCGCGGACGGTGCGCATCACGTCGGCGATCTTCACGCCGCCGCGCAGGGCGATGTCGTCGGCGGTCTGGATGACGGGGCCGTCGAGGACCGGGTCGCTGTGCGGCAGGCCCACCTCCATGACGTCGGCGCCGCCGTCGAGGGCGGCCTTGATCGCCTCGATGCCGCCGTCCACGGTCGGGAACCCGGCCGGGAGGTAGGCGATGAGAGCGGACCGGCCCTCGGCCTTCGCCGACGCGAGGGTGTCCGTCAACAGCTGGATGTTCCCGCTCACTTGGCGTCCCCCTCGATCTCCGCGACGTCGGCGGCGTCGGCCGCGACCTCGGCGTCGGTGTCGTACAGGCCGAAGTAGCGCGCGGCCGTGTCCATGTCCTTGTCGCCGCGGCCGGACAGGTTGACCACGATCAGCCCGTCCGGGCCGAGCTCCCGGCCGACCTCCAGGGCGCCGGCCAGCGCGTGCGCGCTCTCGATGGCCGGGATGATGCCCTCGGTGCGGGACAGCAGACGCAGGGCCTGCATGGCCGCGTCGTCGGTGACCGCGCGGTACTCGGCGCGGCCGCTGTCCTTGAGGTAGGAGTGCTCCGGGCCGATGCCGGGGTAGTCCAGGCCGGCCGAGATGGAGTACGGCTCGGTGATCTGGCCCTCCTCGTCCTGCAGGACGTAGGAGCGGGAGCCGTGCAGGATGCCGGGCTCGCCCGCGGTGAGGGTCGCCGCGTGCTCGCCGGTGTCCACGCCGTGCCCGGCGGGCTCGCAGCCGATGAGGCGTACGTCCGTGTCGGGGATGAAGGCGTGGAAGAGGCCGATGGCGTTGGAGCCGCCGCCGACGCAGGCGATGGCCGCGTCGGGCAGGCGGCCGGCCCGCTCCAGGAGCTGGCGGCGGGCCTCGACGCCGATGACGCGGTGGAAGTCGCGGACCATCGCCGGGAAGGGGTGGGGGCCCGCGACCGTGCCGAACAGGTAGTGCGTGCGGTCGACGTTGGCGACCCAGTCGCGGAACGCCTCGTTGATGGCGTCCTTGAGGGTGCGGCTGCCGGACTTCACGGCGATGACCTCGGCGCCGAGCATGCGCATCCGGGCCACGTTCAGGGCCTGGCGCCGGGTGTCGATCTCACCCATGTAGATCGTGCAGTCCAGGCCGAACAGCGCGCAGGCGGTCGCGGTGGCGACGCCGTGCTGTCCGGCGCCGGTCTCGGCGATCACGCGCGTCTTGCCCATGCGCTTGGTGAGCAGGGCCTGGCCCAGCACGTTGTTGATCTTGTGCGAGCCGGTGTGGTTGAGGTCCTCGCGCTTGAGGAACACACGCGCGCCACCGGCGTGCTCGGCGAACCGGGGCACCTCGGTCAGGGAGCTGGGCCGGCCGGTGTAGTGCACCAGCAGGTCGTCGAGCTCACGCGCGAACTCGGGGTCGTTCTTGGCCTTGTCGTACTCGACGGCGACCTCGTCGACCGCCGCGACGAGGGCTTCCGGGATGAACTTGCCGCCGAAGGCGCCGAAGTAGCCTTCGGAGTTGGGGACTTGACCCTGCGGGTCGGGAATGAAGAAAGCGCTGGGCATGCCAGAACCTCACGGTGAGTGCGTGGAATAGACACTGATCGCCGTGGGGCGGGGGGTGGTCAGTTGGCCGCGGGCCCGTCGTGGCCGGTCGCGCAGTTCCCCGCGCCCCTGAAAGCACGCCATCGGCGGCCGTTCACCTGCCCGGGCTCGTCTCCGATGACATAGCGGACACGACGTCCGTGCACCCGGCGCGCAGGCGCACGGCAGCCACGCGGACGGCAGCCGCGCGCCAGGCGCGCGTACCGGTCCGGTGTCGTCGCAGGAGTCGTCGGAGTCATCGCAGCAAAGACTACTACTCGGTGATCAGCCGCGGCCGTGCCGCAGTGCCGGGTGTTCGCCGGCGGCCACCAGGTCGGCGACGGCGCCCTTGGGGTCCTTGCCGGTCACCAGGGACTCGCCGACCAGGACCGCGTCGGCGCCGGCGTTGGCGTAGGCGATCAGGTCGTGGGGGCCGCGGACGCCGGACTCGGCGACCTTGACGATGTGGCCGGGGATCTCCGGGGCGACCCGCTCGAAGGTGCCGCGGTCGACCTCCAGCGTCTTCAGGTTGCGCGCGTTGACGCCGATGATCTTGGCGCCCGCGTCCACCGCTCGCTCGACCTCGTCCTCGTCGTGCACCTCGACGAGCGGGGTGAGGCCGATGGAGACGGCCCGCTCGATCAGCGACTCCAGGGCCGGCTGGTCCAGGGCGGCCACGATGAGGAGCGCCAGGTCGGCGCCGTACGCACGCGCCTCCCACAGCTGGTACGACGTGACGATGAAGTCCTTGCGCAGGACGGGGATGTCCACGCGGGCGCGGACGGCCTCCAGGTCGGCGAGCGAGCCGCCGAAGCGGCGCTGCTCGGTCAGCACGGAGATGACGGCGGCGCCGCCCGCCTCGTAGTCCGCGGCGAGTCCGGCCGGGTCGGCGATCGCGGCGAGCGCGCCCTTGGACGGGCTGGAGCGCTTGACCTCGCAGATCACCTTGACGCCGTCGCCGCGCAGGGCGGCCACGCCGTCCTTGGCCGCGGGAGCCTTCGCCGCGCGCTCTTTGAGCTCGTCGAGGCTGACGCGCGCCTGCCGCTCCGCGAGGTCGGCACGGACTCCGTCGATGATCTCGTCGAGCACACTCACGCGAGCGGCCCCCTTCCAGACGGTTGGCAGTTCCTGCGACCAGGGTCGAGGCAATGGTCACTGCGATGGTATCCGGAGGAAGGCGTAGGCCCCGCATCCGGTTGACGGCGGTCCCACTACCTGGACATTCCGCCACGGATCAAGGATGCAGCCAGCCGCCGAAGGGAAGGTTCCGGACAACCGTGAAGACCAGCAACAACGCCCCGAAGGCCCACAGGTGCGCCGGGCGCGGGTCGATGCGCAGCGGTCTGCCGCGGGCCGCGCGGACCACCCAGACGGTCCACAGCACGGCGAAGCCCACGTAGGCCACGACGGCCGGCGCGTTGGCGTGGAGTGCGGCCGGCAGGTCGCCGTGCACGAAGGCGTGCGCGCTGCGCAGTCCGCCGCAGCCGGGGCAGTACAGGCCGGTGAAGCGCAGCAGCGGGCACACCGGGTAGTGGCCGGGTTCGTTGGGGTCGACCGCGCCGACGTAGGCGAAGGCCCCGGCGACGGCCGCGAGGATCCCCGCGGGCACGGCGAGCCGGCGCGGCAGCGGCCTGCCCCGGTGTGCGGGGGCGGCGGGCGCGGTGGGTGCCGGGGTCCGGCCGTCGGCGTTCACGCCTCGCATTGTGCCGCCTGGAGGCGGCGCGGGCGCGCGCTGGACGCCGTACGGGCAGGGCCACCGTCCGGCGCACGGGCGCGGCCGCCAGGGGCACTGCCGCGTACGGGTACAGCGGTCACGGGTACGCCGAAGGGGCGGCCCGGTGCCGGGCCGCCCCTTCGGGGTGCTGTTCCGCGAGCGTCGTCACGCGGCAGTACGGGGGCTCAGCTCTCCGCGGCCACCGGCTTGCGCGTGACGGCGGGGGTCTTCTTCGCCGCGGGGGCCTCGACCATGGCCAGGGGCTCCGCCTTGGGGGCGCCCAGGCCCATGGCGCGCATGACGAGGCCGACGACACCGCCGAGCACCACGACCGCCATGCCGCCCCAGAAGGCGAGCGGGTTTGCCATCACCATGAAGGCGCCCGCGGCACAGAAACCGATGAAGGCGATGATGACACCCGTCCAGGCGGCCGGGGTGTGACCGTGACCGTGGCTGCTGCCCGCCATTGCTTGCTCCTCGTAGCTGTGTGCGTGTGTGAGCCTGACGCTCGTCGTCCATTGTCCCGTACGCGGGCGCGTGCGGGACGCGGGGGTGGCTTCCGACGGCGTCGGCTTCGCCACATCGGGAGGGCCCCCCCTCCTGGGCGGGGCCCCTCCTAGGCGCCCGTGGGGTCCTCGCCGCGGTCCAGGGCCTTCCACAGGTCCTCGGGCCGGTCGGGGTCGGTGGTCTGCCGGTCGCGGCGCGGGCGCGGGGCTCCTGTGCGCTCGTAGCGGCCGGACATGGCGGGCCAGTGCCGGCCGTAGCGCAGGGCGAGGAGCCCTGCGAGAAGGATCAGCAGGCCGCCGGCTGCGGCGACGTAGGGCCAGGCCGTGTGGGTGAGCGAGCCGACCGTGGCGGAGGTGTCGCCGGAGACCTGGGCGGCCTTCTCGTCGAGCGCGGAGCTGTCCGAGGCGCCCGCCAGGGCCGCGACGACGGTGCCGGCGCCGGAGAGCGCGAGCAGCGCGGCGACCAGCAGGCGGCCGGCCCTGCGGACGGCGAAGACGGCGACCAGCGCGGCCAGGCCCACCACGGCGAGGGCGGCGGGTACGCCGGTGACGTCGCTGCCCTTCGCGGTCAGCGGGAAGGCGCCGCCGGCCACCGTCGCGGTGCCCTCCGACCACAGCTGCCGGGTGCCGAGCAGCACCACGGCCGCGCCGAGCGCCCCGGAGAGCAGGGCGAGGGCGAGGCTGCGGCGTCCCGGGCGGGCGGGTCGTACGGCTTCGGTACGGGGGTGAGGAACAGCTGTCACGTACTCCACTATCGCCCGAGCCCCGGGTGGGCCGTCACCCGGGGCGACGTGAGAAGCGCCCCACTTCCCCGGCCCGGCTATCCGCCCAGCCGGTTCGCGGTGTGCACCGCGCGCAGGACCGCCGCGGCCTTGTTGCGGCACTCCTGGTCCTCGGCGGCCGGGTCGGAGTCGGCGACGACGCCGGCGCCCGCCTGGACGTACGCCGTGCCGTCGCGCAGCAGGGCGGTGCGGATGGCGATGGCGGTGTCGGAGTCGCCCGCGAAGTCGAGGTAGCCGACGCAGCCGCCGTACAGGCCGCGCCGGGACGGCTCCAGTTCGTCGATGATCTGCATCGCGCGCGGCTTGGGCGCCCCGGAGAGGGTGCCTGCCGGGAAAACGGCGGTGAGCACGTCGAAGGCGGTGCGGCCGGGGGCGACCTTGCCGGTGACCGTGGAGACGATGTGCATGACGTGGGAGTACCGCTCGATGGACATGAAGTCCACGACCTCCACCGAGCCCGGCTCGCAGACCCGCCCGAGGTCGTTGCGTCCGAGGTCGACGAGCATCAGGTGCTCGGCGCGCTCCTTGGGGTCGGCGAGCAGCTCGTCGGCGAGGGCCTGGTCCTCCTGCGGGGTGGCGCCGCGGTGCCGGGTGCCGGCGATGGGGTGGACCATGGCGCGGCCGTCCTCCACCTTGACCAGCGCCTCGGGAGAGGAGCCCACCACGTCGAAGGCGCCTCCGTCCCCGTGGGGGAATCGGAACAGGTACATGTAGGGCGACGGGTTGGTCGCCCGCAGCACCCGGTACACGTCCAGCGCGCTCGCCGTGCACGGCGTCTCGAAGCGCTGGGAGGGCACGACCTGGAAGGCCTCGCCCGCGCGGATGCGCTCCTTGATGTCCTCGACGGCGGCCCGGTAGTCGGCGCCGCCCCACAGCGCGGTGTAGTCGGGCAGCTCGGAGGGCGGCAGCACGGCCGGCGGCTGGGCGACCGGGCGGGCGAGGTCGGCCTGCATGGCGTCGAGGCGGGCGACGGCGTCGGCGTATGCCTCGTCGACTCCGGTGTCGAGGTCGTTGTGGTTGATCGCGTTGGCGATCAGCAGGACCGAGGCCTCCCAGTGGTCCATCACCGCGAGGTCGCTGGTCAGGAGCATGGTCAGCTCGGGCAGCCGCAGGTCGTCGCGCTCGCCGGGGCCGATCTTCTCCAGGCGGCGCACGATGTCGTAGCCGAGGTAGCCGACCATGCCGCCGGTGAAGGGGGGCATGCCCTCCTGGTGGGGGGTGTGCAGCGTCTCGACGGTGGCGCGCAGGGCGGCGAGCGGGTCGCCGTCGGTGGGGACGCCGACGGGCGGGGTGCCGAGCCAGTGGGCCCGGCCGTCGCGGGCGGTGAGGGTGGCGGCGCTGCGGACGCCGACGAAGGAGTAGCGGGACCAGGAACGGCCGTTCTCCGCGGACTCCAGCAGGAAGGTGCCCGGGCGCTCGGCGGCGAGCTTGCGGTAGAGCGCGACCGGGGTGTCGCCGTCGGCGAGGAGCTTGCGCGTGACCGGGATGACGCGGCGGTCGACGGCCAGCTTGCGGAACGTCTCGAGGTCCATGGCGGCCGACCTTACTGATCTCCGGCGGCGACGCCGGAGTCCTCGAGCAGTACGTCGGCGTCGAAGCAGGTGCGCGCGCCGGTGTGGCAGGCGGCGCCCACCTGGTCGACCTTGACCAGCACGGTGTCGGCGTCGCAGTCCAGGGCCACGGACCTGACCCACTGGAAGTGGCCGGAGGTGTCGCCCTTGACCCAGTACTCCTGGCGGCTGCGGGACCAGTAGGTGGCCCGGCCGGTGGTCAGGGTGCGGTGCAGCGCCTCGTCGTCCATCCAGCCGAGCATGAGCACCTCTCCGGTGTCGTACTGCTGGGCGATCGCGGGCACGAGGCCGTCCGGGCTGCGCTTGAGGCGCGCGGCGATCTCGGGGTCGAGGCTGGTGGGCTTGCTGCTCATGGGTGCCATTGTGCCGTGCGGCACCGACAGTGACGGCGCATGTCCACTGGACGGACCTCGGTACGGACACACGGCGGCGCGCGGTCGTAGGCTTGCCGCATGTCGACCTTCGCCAAGCGTGAACGGCTCCTCCTCGCCGACCTCTTGGAAACCGCCGGTCCCGACGCGCCGACCCTCTGCGAGGGCTGGCGGACCCGTGACCTGGCCGCTCATGTGGTGGTGCGCGAGCGCCGGCCGGACGCGGCCGGGGGCCTGCTGATCAAGCAGCTCGCGCCGCGCCTGGACAAGGCGATGGAGGAGTTCGCGGCCAAGCCGTACGAGGAACTGATCCGGCTCGTCCGGACCGGTCCGCCGCGCTTCTCCCCCTTCAGCCTCAAGCAGCTCGACGAGGCGTCCAACACGGTCGAGTTCTACGTCCACGCCGAGGACGTGCGCCGCGCGCAGCCTGACTGGTCGCAGCGTGGCCTGGACCCGGTGTTCCAGGACGCCCTGTGGTCGCGTCTGGAGCGCACCGCCCGCCTGATGGGCCGCGGCGCCCCCACCGGGCTGGTCCTGCGCCGCCCCGACGGCCGCACGGTGGTCGCCCACCGCGGCACACCGGTGGTCACGGTCACCGGCGAGCCGTCGGAGCTGCTGCTGTTCCTCTACGGCCGGCAGAGCGCGGCCAAGGTGGACCTGGACGGCGAGGAGGCGGCGATCACCAAGCTGCACGAGGGCAAGCAGCTGGGGATCTGAGGGGCGTCAGGGAAGCTCGGCCCTGCGCAGGCCGGTCGCTCCGAGCGACACCAGCCCGCCCAGGCCGCTCACCGCGGCGCAGGCCGCGAAGACCGGGCCGGACCCCCACAGGTCGATCGCCCCGCCGACGAGCGGGAAGGTGAGCGGGGCGATGCCGAAGCCGACCAGGGCGCAGACGGAGGTGACGCGGCCGACGTAGGCCGCTCCCGCGCGGGCCTGCACCAGGGCCCCGCACAGCGCCCCGGCCAGCCCGGCCGACACGCCGACGAGCAGGGCGACACCGGCCGCCCCGGCGACGGACGGCACCTGGGCGAGCATGCCGATCGCCACGGCACCGGTGAGGGCCGCCGCCCCGGCGACCCGTCCCGCGCGGGGGACCCGGCCGCGCCAGGCGAGCAGCAGGGAGGCGGCCGCGGCGCCCGTCCCGAACCCGGCGAGCACCCAGCCCATGCCGGTGGCGCCCCAGCCGCGCTGCTGGGCGAGGACGGTGAGCCCGAGGTTCATGGGGCCGACGAAGCCGAGGTCGCCGAGCGCTATGGCGACGACCAGCGGGCGCAGCACGGGGTCCCGGCGGATGTGCCGCAGCCCGTCGCGCAGTTCGGCGAGGGCGGGGCGGCGCTCGGCCGGCACGTCGTCCGGGGGCAGGGGCCGGACGCGGACGGCCAGCAGCAGCGGCAGTGACACCGCCATCAGCAGCGTGGCGAGGCCGAACGCCCCGGCGGTGCCGCCCAGTGCGACGCCGAGGCCGCCGAGGGGGCCGCCGACGACGCCGGCGAGCCGGACCGCGAGGCCCCGCATGCCGTGCACCCGGGCGAGCTGTCCGGGCCCGGCGATCCGCGCGGGCAGGGCGCCCGCGGCGGGCAGGAAGACCGCGTCGACGACACCGAAGACGACCGCCACCGCCGCCAGCCCCCACAGCCCCGGGTTCGTCGCGAGCAGCAGTCCGGCCGCGAGGGCGACGAGCAGGCAGCGCACGGCGGTGCTGCCCAGCACCACCCGGCGCGGTCCGTAGCGGTCGGCGATCACTCCGCCGCCGAGCATCAGCAGGGCGCGCGGGGCGGCGCTCATCGCGGTCGCGAGGCCGGCCTGGGTGGGAGTGCCGATCTGGAGGGCGGCCCAGGACAGGGCCAGGTAGTAGACGTTGTCGCCGACGGCGGAGGCGGTGTAGCCGCCCAGCTAGCGCAGCACGTGGGGATTCCGGTGGGCGGGGCGCTCCTCGACGGTGGTGTCCGCGGCGCCGGTCCGGGTGGCGGGCGTGTCGGCGGGCATGTCGGTCATCTCAGATCCGGAAGGGGAACGCGTAGGTGTGCACCGCGACGTTCTCCCGGCCCTCGGTGTCGCCCGCGGCGTCGGCGGCCCGGCCCCGCTCGTCGTAGCGGCGCAGCAGGGCGAGCATCTCTGTGCTCAGCTCGGTCAGTTCGTCCGCCGTGAGCCGGAGGGTGGACTCGGAGGAGTTCGCGGCCGCGTTCCACGCGTCGCCCCAGTGGGCGCGCTCGTCCATCCACCGGCGGAACATGTCGGCGCGCTGCTCGAAGAAGAGCCGGCTCGCAGCGGTGTGCACGGCGGCCTTCTCGGGTGCGTCGCGGAAGTCCTCGTCCCGGATGCTGATGCCGTCCGAGGCGGGCTGCCACCAGCGTTCCCGGCCGTCCGCGCTGCGGCCCTCGGCCTCTTCGATCAGCCCGTGCTCGGCCAGCTTGCGCAGGTGGTAGCTGACCAGTGACACGGCCTCGTCGACCTGCTCGGCGAGCTGTGAGGCGGTCGCGGCCCGGGCGATGGTCAGGCCCCGGTACAGCCTCAGCCGCAGGGGGTGGGCGAGCGCCTTGAGCGTGCCCAGGTCGGTGATCCGGCGGTCTCTCTCCTTGCCCGTCATGCGCTCACCGTAGATACGAAAGAAAACTTGCACAACAAACTTTGCGCAACTTCTCTTTCCTTTCTGGCCATGAGTAAGCCCCGGCCTCCAGGAGACCGGGGCTCACTCGGGCTTACCTCGCACCCTTCGGAGCGTCACCGCACCGGGTGTCCCGCCTCCCGCAGCGCGTCCTTCACCTCGCCGATCCGCAGATCACCGAAGTGGAACACCGACGCCGCCAGCACCGCGTCCGCGCCGGCGGCGACGGCCGGGGCGAAGTCGGCGAGCTTGCCGGCGCCTCCGGAGGCGATCACCGGGACGGTGACGTGCTTGCGGACGGCCTCGATCATCTCGATGTCGTAGCCGTCCTTGGTGCCGTCGGCGTCCATGGAGTTGAGCAGGATCTCGCCCGCGCCCAGCTCGGCCGCCCGGTGCGCCCACTCGACCGCGTCGATGCCGGTGCCCTTGCGGCCGCCGTGCGTCGTCACCTCGAAGCCACCCGACGCGGTGCGCCGCGCGTCCACCGACAGCACCAGCACCTGCCGCCCGAACCGCTCGGCGATCTCCCGGATCAGGTCGGGCCGGGCGATGGCCGCGGTGTTCACGCCGACCTTGTCCGCGCCCGCGCGCAGCAGCTTGTCCACGTCCTCGGCCGTGCGGACGCCACCGCCGACCGTCAGCGGGATGAACACCTGCTCGGCCGTGCGCCGCACCACGTCGTACGTCGTCTCGCGGTCGCCCGAGGAGGCGGTGATGTCGAGGAACGTCAGCTCGTCGGCGCCCTCGGCGTCGTACACCTTGGCCATCTCGACGGGGTCACCCGCGTCGCGCAGGTTCTGGAAGTTGACGCCCTTGACGACCCGGCCGTTGTCCACGTCCAGGCAGGGGATGACTCGGACCGCCAGGGTCATGACTGCTCGGCTCCTCTGAATGCCTCTAGTTCCACTTCGACCAGGATGCGCGGGTCGACGAAGCCCTCCACGACCACCAGGGTCGTGACCGGCCGCACGGAGTCGAACAACTCGTGGTGCGCCCGGCCCACCTCGTCGACGTCCCGCTGATGGGTCAGGTACATCCGGGTCCTGATCACCGACTCGGGTCCGAGCCCGAACTCGGCGATCGCCTCCAGCGCGGCGGCGAACGCCACCTTCGCCTGCTCGTACGGGTCGCCCTCCCCGTACAGCACCGAGCCCTTGAAGGACGTCGTGCCGCCCACCAGCACCCGGTCGCCCGCCGCGACGGCGCGTGCGAAACCGAAGGACTCCTCCCAGGGGCTCCCGCTCTGCACCCGCCGAACGCCGTCGGACGTCATGACGCCACAGCCTCCAGGGCCTCTTCCAGGGTGAACGCCTTCGCGTACAGCGCCTTGCCGACGATCGCGCCCTCGACCCCGAGGGGCGTCAGCTCCGCGATGGCCCGCAGGTCGTCCAGCGAGGACACGCCGCCGGACGCCACGACCGGGCGGTCGGTGGCCGCGCAGACGTTCTTCAGCAGCTCCAGGTTCGGGCCCTGCAGCGTGCCGTCCTTGGCGATGTCGGTGACCACGTAGCGGGCGCAGCCCTCCTCGTTGAGGCGCTCCAGCGTCTCGTAGAGGTCGCCGCCGTCACGGGTCCAGCCGCGGCCGCGCAGGGTCGTGCCGCGTACGTCGAGACCGACGGCGATCTTGTCTCCGTGCTCGGCGATGACCTTGGCGACCCACTCGGGGGTCTCCAGGGCGGCCGTGCCGAGGTTCACGCGGGTGCAGCCGGTGGCGAGGGCGGCGGCGAGCGAGGCGTCGTCGCGGATGCCGCCGGACAGCTCGACCTTGATGTCCATGGCCTTGGTGACCTCGGCGATCAGCGCACGGTTGTCGCCGGTGCCGAACGCGGCGTCCAGGTCGACCAGGTGCAGCCACTCGGCGCCGGAGCGCTGCCAGGCGAGGGCGGCCTCCAGCGGGGAGCCGTAGGAGGTCTCGGTCCCGGACTCGCCGTGCACGAGGCGGACGGCCTGGCCGTCGCGGACGTCGACGGCGGGGAGGAGTTCGAGCTTGGCCATGGTCTACAGGGTTCCGATCCAGTTGGTGAGGAGCTGGGCTCCGGCGTCGCCGGACTTCTCGGGGTGGAACTGGGTGGCCCACAGGGCGCCGTTCTCCACGGCGGCCACGAAGGGCTTGCCGTAGGTGGTCCAGGTGACCTTGGGGGCGTCGATGCGCGGGTTGTGGATCTCCAGCGTCCAGTCCTGGACGGCGTAGGAGTGCACGAAGTAGTAGCGCGCGTCGGCGTCGAGCCCGGCGAACAGCTGGGTGCCGGCGGGCGCGTCGACGGTGTTCCAGCCCATGTGGGGCACGACCTCGGCTTGGAGCGGCTCGACCGTGCCGGGCCACTCGTCGAGGCCCTCGGTTTCCACGCCGTGCTCGATGCCGCGCGCGAAGAGGATCTGCATGCCGACGCAGATGCCCATCACCGGGCGCCCGCCGGACAGGCGCCGGTCGACGATCCAGTCGCCGCGCGCCTCCCTGAGGCCCTTCATGCAGGCGGCGAACGCGCCGACCCCCGGCACCAGCAGGCCGTCGGCGTTCATCGCCCGGTCGAAGTCACGGGTGATCTCGACGTCGGCGCCGACGCGCGCGAGGGCACGCTCGGCGGACCTGACGTTGCCGAAGCCGTAGTCGAAGACCACGACCTTCTTGGATGCGGCGGTCAATTCCACACCTCCAGCCGCAGGACGCCCGCGGTGAGACACATCGCGGCACCGATGGACAGCAGCACGATCAGGCTCTTCGGCATCTGCTGCTTGACGAAGGAGATGATGCCGCCGAGCAGGAACAGGCCGACGACGATCAGGACCGTGGACAGGCCGTTCACAGCGCGCCCTTCGTGGAGGGAAGGATGCCCGCCGCGCGCGGGTCGCGCTCGGAGGCGTACCGCAGGGCGCGGGCGAGCGCCTTGAACTGGCACTCCACGATGTGGTGCGCGTTGCGCCCGTAGGGCACGTGCACGTGCAGGGCGATCTGCGCCTGCGCCACGAAGGACTCCAGGATGTGCCGGGTCATCGTGGTGTCGTACTCGCCGATCATCGGCGCCATGTTCTCGGGCTCGGTGTGCACGAGGTACGGGCGGCCGGAGAGGTCGACGGTGACCTGGGCGAGGGACTCGTCCAGCGGGACCGTGCAGTTGCCGAAGCGGTAGATCCCCACCTTGTCGCCGAGGGCCTGCTTGAAGGCGGCGCCGAGCGCGAGGGCGGTGTCCTCGATGGTGTGGTGCGAGTCGATGTGCAGGTCGCCCTCGGTCTTCACGGTCAGGTCGAACAGACCGTGCCGGCCGAGCTGGTCGAGCATGTGGTCGTAGAAGCCGACACCGGTCGACACGTCGACCTTGCCGGACCCGTCGAGGTCGATCTCGACGAGGACCGAGGTCTCCTTCGTCACCCGCTCTATGCGTCCTACGCGGTTCATGCGCTCTGCTCCTTCTTCAGTTCACGGACCGCGTCGAGGAACGCGTCGTTCTCTTCCGGCGTGCCGGCGGTGACCCGCAGCCACCCCGGTACGCCGTTGTCCCGGACCAGGACGCCCCGGTCGAGGATCTTCTGCCAGGCCGCGTGGGCGCCGCCCGCGCCGGGGAAGCGCCCGAACTGCACGAAGTTGGCGTCCGAGGCGGTCACCTCGTAGCCGATCGCCCTCAGCTCGGCCACCAGCCGGTCCCGCTCGGCCTTCAGCTGCTCGACGTACCCGAGCAGCGTGTCGGTGTGCTCCAGCGCGGCCAGCGCGGTCGCCTGGGTGACCGCCGAGAGGTGGTACGGCAGCCGTACGAGCTGCACGGCGTCCACGACGGCCGGGTGCGCGGCGAGGTAGCCGAGCCGGAGGCCGGCCGCGCCGAACGCCTTCGACATCGTGCGGGAGACCACCAGGTTCGGGCGGCCCTGAAGCAGCGGCAGCAGCGAGTCGCCGTGGCTGAACTCGATGTACGCCTCGTCCACGACCACCATCGACGGCTTGGCCGCCTGGGCCGCCTCGTACAGCGCGAGGACGGTCTCGGGCGGGACCGCGTTGCCGGTCGGGTTGTTGGGGGTCGTCACGAACACGACGTCGGGCCGGTGCTCGGCGACGGCCCGTTCGGCCGCCGCGAGGTCGATCGTGAAGTCCTCGCCGCGCGGACCGGAGATCCAGCCGGTGCCGGTGCCGCGCGCGATGAGCGCGTGCATCGAGTACGACGGCTCGAAGCCGATGGCCGTACGGCCCGGTCCGCCGAAGGTCTGCAGCAGCTGCTGGATGACCTCGTTGGAGCCGTTCGCCGCCCACACGTTGGCCGGGCCGACCTCGTACCCGGACGTGTCGGTCAGGTACTCGGCGAGCCTGGTGCGCAGCTCGACCGCGTCCCGGTCCGGGTAGCGGTTGAGGTGCCGGGCCGCCTCACGGACCCGCTCGGTGATCCGCTCGACGAGCGGCTCGGGCAGCGGGTAGGGGTTCTCGTTGGTGTTCAGCCGTACGGGGACGTCCAGCTGGGGCGCGCCGTAGGGGGACTTGCCGCGCAGCTCGTCCCGTACGGGGAGATCGTCGATTCCGAAGTTCACTTGCTCGTCGGTACCTTCCAGCCGAACCTCGCCTTGATCGCCGCGCCGTGCGCGGGCAGGTCCTCCGCCTCCGCCAGCGTCACCACGTGGTGCGCGACCTCGGCCAGCGCGTCCTGCGTGTAGTCGACGATGTGGATGCCGCGCAGGAAGGACTGCACGGACAGGCCGGAGGAGTGGCAGGCGCAGCCGCCGGTGGGCAGCACGTGGTTGGACCCGGCGGCGTAGTCGCCGAGGGACACGGGCGCCCAGGGGCCGATGAAGATCGCGCCGGCGTTGCGGACCCGGTCGGCGACCGCGGCCGCGTCGGCGGTCTGGATCTCCAGGTGCTCGGCGCCGTACGCGTCGACGACCCTGAGGCCCTCCTCGACGCCGTCGACGAGGACGATCGCGGACTGCTTGCCCGTGAGGGCAGGGACGATCCGGTCGTCGATGTGCTTGCTGGCCGCGACCTGGGTCTGCAGCTCCTTCTCGACCGCCTCCGCGAGCCGCACGGAGTCGGTGACCAGCACGGCCGCCGCGAGCGGGTCGTGCTCGGCCTGGCTGATCAGGTCGGAGGCCACGTGGACCGGGTCGGCCGTCTCGTCGGCCAGGATCGCGATCTCGGTCGGGCCGGCCTCGGCGTCGATGCCGATCTTGCCGGTGAAGTAGCGCTTGGCTGCGGCGACCCAGATGTTGCCGGGGCCGGTGACCATGTTGGCGGGCGGGCAGGACTCGGTGCCGTACGCGAACATCGCGACGGCGGTCGCGCCGCCGGCGGCGTACACCTCGTCGACGCCCAGCAGCGCGCACGCGGCGAGGATCGTCGGGTGCGGCAGGCCGCCGAACTCGGCCTGGGCGGGCGAGGCGAGCGCGACGGACTCGACGCCGGCCTCCTGGGCCGGGACCACGTTCATGATCACGGACGACGGGTACACGGACCGGCCGCCGGGGGCGTACAGCCCGACCCGGTCGACCGGCACCCACTTCTCGGTGACCGAGCCGCCGGGGACGACCTGGGTGGTGTGCGTGGAGCGGCGCTGGGCGCGGTGCACGAGCCGGGCGCGGCGGATGGACTCCTCCAGGGCCGCGCGGACGGCCGGGTCCAGCTCGTCGAGGGCCTTGGTGAGGGCCTCGGCGGGGACGCGCACCTGCTCCAGCCGGACTCCGTCGAATTTCTCCGCGAAGTCGATCAGCGCCGCGTCGCCACGATGATGCACGGCCTCGCAGATCGGACGCACCTTCTCCAGGGCGGCCGAGACGTCGAAGTCGGCTCGGGGCAGCAGGTCGCGCAGGGCGGGGCCCTCGGGGAGGGCGTCGCCGCGCAGATCGATTCGGGAGATCACGGTCCCCATTGTCCCAGACCGCCGTCCCGGACCGTCCGCGCGTATCAATGGCTGATACAGCCCCTGGGACAACTCCCTCACCATCGGCGTTCGGAGCGTCACCCACCGGGCATGACGATCGTACGAGACGACCGGGCGAGCAGGGAGGGAGGCAACCACCCGTGACCCTGGGGGACGGCGAGCCGCCGGAGGATCTGACGGCCGCCGAGGTGGGCATGTGGCAGGCGTTCCGCAACGGCACCGTGTACGACCTGAGCAGCGGCGATCCGGCGGTGGACGATCCGCACGGGGCGCATCCGTGGGGTCCGGAGCGGACCGTGCGGGCGCGGATCGTGTGCTGGCTGCTGCTGGACGGGCCGCCCGCGCTGGCCGGGCGGGTGTCCGCGCTGAAGCTCGCGGGCGTGCAGATCAGCGACGCCCTGGAGCTGGCGGGCGGGATCGTGGTGCCGTACGTCGAGCTGCGCGGCTGCCGCTTCGAGCGCGAGGTGCTGCTGCCGGAGGCCCGCTTCACGACCGTGCGGATGGTGGACTGCGCGGTGCCGCGGCTGGAGGCGGCCCGGGTGCACACCGAGGGCGATCTGCATCTGCCGCGCTGCCGCTTCGACCGCGGCATCCGGCTGACCGACGCGCAGATCGGCACCGACCTGATGCTCAACCAGGCCGTCGTGCACTCCGACCGGCGCGGCCGCTCCATCGCCGGGGACGGCATCAACGTGGGGCAGGACGTGCAGGCCGAGCTGCTGGAGTCGTACGGCGAGCTGAGTCTGCGCGGGGCGGCCGTCGGCCAGTCGCTGAGCCTGCGCGGGGCGCGGCTGGTCAACCCGGACGCGCGGCTCGCGCTGAACGCGCCCCAGCTGACCGTGGGGCGCACGCTGTACATGACCCCGGCCGCGGTGGGCTCCGGGTGGCCGACCGGGGTGACTCCGCCGCGCGGGACGCGCATCCAGCCCTTCGCGTGCGTGGGCGGGGCCCGGCTGGACGACGGCCGGTTCGGCGACGCCGTCGACCTGGAGCGGGCCCGCCTGGAGCTGACCGAGGACCAGGAGCTGTCGCTGCGCCGGGTGCAGACGCCCGAGCTGCGCTTCCTGGGCGAGGCGCCCCGGCTGGGCCGGGTGGTGCTGTCCGGGGCGCGGATCGTGAACCTCATCGACCGGGCGAGCAGCTGGCCGGGCCCGGGCCGGCTGCACATCGGGGGGTTCACCTACGAGAACCTGGTCCCGCACGGCCCGTTCTCCCCGGCGCAGCGCCTTCAGTGGGTGGCGGCGGCGACCGCCGAGTACAGCCCGGAGCCCTACGAGCGGCTGGCCGCCGTGCTGCGGGCGGGCGGCGAGGACGAGGACGCCCGCGAGGTGCTCCTCGCCAAGCAGCGCAGGCGCCGCGAGACGCTGCCGCTGGGCCCGAAGCTGTGGGGCTGGGTCCAGGACCTGACGGTGGCCTACGGCTACCGGCCGGGGCGGGCCGCGCTGTGGATGGCGGTGCTGTGGGCGGCGGGCTCCCTGGCCTTCGCCTACGCCGGCCGTCCCGCGGCGGGGGCGGGCGCGGGCCGGCCGCCGTGGAACCCGGCCCTCTTCGCCCTCGACCTGCTGCTCCCGGTGATCGACCTCGGCCAGGTCGGCGTCTGGCAGCTGCAGGGCGGCTGGCAGTGGCTGAGCGCGGCCCTGGTGCTCGCCGGCTGGGTCCTGGCGACGACGGTGGCGGCGGGGGCGACCCGACTGCTGAGGCCGACGTGACGCACGGTGACCGCTCTTTACCCGCCCTTGACCGCGGTTCGTACAACCATCGGCGGGTTCCGTGAAGGGTCTGGCGCGGGCCCGAGCCGCCGACTTTCAATGGTCGACACCATGGCTCTGCTGCCCCCCTTCATCCGCGCCGCACGGACGGCCAAGGCGCCCGCGCGGGTCGCGCGCCCCGTCCCCGGCCTGCCGGCCGACGACGAGGTGCTCCTCGACGCGCCCGACGACCGCCTCGGCCCGGCCCTGGTCGCCGCCGGGCGCGGCGAGCACGGCCCCGCCGCCGCGCTGCTCGCGGCGACGCGCGCGCTCGGCGAGTGGGAGCTGCGCGACCGCTACGTCGTCCGGCTGGCGTTCTTCGCGCACTCGCGCCCGGAGTGGTTCGAGGAGTGGCGTACGGCCGCCCCGCACGACCCCGACGCGCTGCTGGTCGGCGCGCAGCTCGCGGTCGACCGGGCGTGGGGGTCGCCGGCCCGGCAGGAGCTGCTGCGCGAGGTGAGCCCGGCGATCACGGCCACCGCGCGCGGCGACCACCGCGATCCCGTGCCGTGGCGGCTGGCGCTGGACCACGCGCGCGGTTCGCGGGCCGGGCACAAGTACTTCGGGGAGCTGTGGGAGGCGGCGGTGCGGCGGGCCCCGCACCACTACGGCTGCCATGTGGCGGCCCTGCGCTATCTGGCCGCCTCCTGGCACGGCTCGCACCGCGAGTGCTTCGACTTCGCCGACCGCGCCGCGCAGGACGCCCCCGAGGACTCGCTGGTGCAGGCCCTGCCGGTGCGGGCGGCCTTCGCGTACCTCACCGACGGCTGCGGACCCGTGGTGCCGCGTGCCCGGCTGGACGCGGCGGCGGACCGGGCCGTCGCCCTGTCGGCGCGGTTCCCGGCGGCCGACCCGTGGCCGGCGCAGATCCGCAATCTGCTGGCCTGGGTGCTCGTGCGGCTGGACCGTCGCGCGGACGCCCTGGACCAGCTGCGGCTGACCGGCCCGTACGCCACGTCGTTCCCGTGGGACCGGGCCGGGGAGGACCCGCTGGGGCTGTTCCTGCGGGTGCGGGCGGGGCTGCTGGCGGGTGCGGCCGCGGTGGACGTGGGCGGCCGCGGGCATCCGCACCGTGGGCACGGCGGACCTGCCCGCTCCGCCGACCATTAGGCTTTGGCGCCGTGACCACCGTCCGGCTGCCGCTCTTTCCGCTGAACTCGGTTCTGTTCCCGGGGCTCGTACTCCCGCTGAACGTCTTCGAGGAGCGCTATCGCGCCATGATGCGCACCCTTGCGAAGACACCCGAGGAGGAACCGCGCCGGTTCGCCGTCGTGGCGATCCGCGACGGCCACGAGGTGGCGCCGAGCGAGGCCGGGATGCCGGACCCGACGGCGCTGCCCGAGCGCGGGCCCACCGCGGGCTTCGGCGACGACCCGACGAAGGCGTTCCACGCGATCGGCTGCATCGCGGACGCGGCGACGATCCGGGAGCGCGCCGACGGCACGTTCGAGGTGCTGGCCACCGGCACGACCCGGGTGCGGCTGCTGTCGGTGGACGCCTCCGGGCCGTTCCTCATGGCCGAGCTGGAGCCGCTGGAGGAGGAGCCGGGCGACGAGGCGGGGGCGCTGGCCGAGGGGGTGCTGCGGGCGTTCCGGCAGTACCAGAAGCGGCTGGCGGGCGCGCGCGAGCGGTCGCTGTCGTCCGGCGCGGACCTGCCCGACGAGCCGTCGGTGGTGTCGTACCTGGTGGCCGCGGCGATGGTGCTGGACACGCCGACCAAGCAGCGGCTGCTGCAGGCCCCGGACACGGCGTCCCGGCTGCGCGACGAGCTGAAACTCCTGCGCGCGGAGACGGCGATCATCCGTAGCCTGCCGTCGTTGCCGTCACAGGATCTGACGCGCGGACCTACGAGCCTGAACTGAGGACATGGCCAAGAAGTCGAAGAAGCAGCAGCCCGGTGGGACGCCGGCGACGGTGGCGCTGACCGCGGCCGGTGTGGAGTACACGGTCCACTCCTACGAGCACGACCCCTCGCACCCGTCGTACGGCGAGGAGGCCGCGGAGGCGATGGGGGTGTCTCCCGACCGTGTCTTCAAGACGCTGGTCGCGGATGTCGACGGCTCCCTGACCGTGGCGGTCGTGCCGGTCGCGGGGTCGCTGGACCTGAAGGCGCTGGCCTCCGCCCTGGGCGGCAAGAAGGCGGTGATGGCCGATCCGGCGCTGGCCGAGCGCACGACGGGGTACGTCCGGGGCGGGATCTCCCCGCTGGGGCAGCGCAAGAAGCTGCCGACGGTGCTCGACGAGTCGGCCTCTTCCCACGCCACGATCTGCGTCTCGGCCGGCCGCAGGGGGCTGGAGGTGGAGCTGGCTCCGGGGGATCTGGTGTCCCTCACGGGGGCCGTGGTCGCGGCTGTCGGGCGACCGTAGGGCCGGTCAAGGGGCCTGCTGGACCTCAGGGTCCCTCGGGCCGAACAGTGCCGTCAGGCCGAGGTGGACCAGCAACGCCCCGATCGGCCAGGCCAGCAGCGCGCCCTTCGCGCCCAGCTCCAGCGGGGCCGAGAAGGTGACGCCCTTGCCGACCTCCTTGGCGTGGGCGAGGACGTCGTCGGCGGGGCCCAGCCACATGCCGAGGCGCCAGGCCAGGAGGGAGCCGAGGAGGCCGCCGAGGGCCAGCGCGACGACCAGGGGGACGCCTCCGCCGCGGCGCCAGAGGAACACCGCGAGGGCCGTCACCGCGCCGAAGGCGAGGGCCAGCAGGGTGAACGTTCCGTCGACGCCGATCGCCTGCTCGCCCTCGGTGTCCTTGACGTAGACCACCCAGCCGCCGTCGGTCATGTCACCGACCAGCGGTATGCGCGGCGCCAGCCAGTTCCACAGCACGCCGAGCAGCACACCGCAGACCGCCACCGCGACCGTGATCACGGCGGCCTCGCGCAGTTCGGTCTTCATGCCGGGACCGTCCTGTGCGTACCCGTACGCCTGCCCGTGCCCGTGCCCGTGCGCGCTCCCGGCCCCGTCCGACCGCGGCGGCCATCCGGCGTGCGGCGAGGGCGACTGACTGTGCGCCGAGTGGTCGTGGGGCGGCGGAGGCGGAGTCAACGGTGCGGTCACCCTCACATCGTGCCAGGCCCGCCCGGCCGGCGCGTCACCGGACGGCGGCCCGGCGGTACGCCCACGTCGCCACGGCCAGCGAGAACACGCCGACCCCCGCGCACACGGCGAGGTCCACGGCCACCACGGCCCAGTCGGGGTGCGCCGAGAAGGTGCGCGTGTACGCCTCGACGCCGTAGGTGGAGGGCAGCAGGTCGCGGGCCAGCCGCACGAAGCCGGGCATCCGCTCCGGCGGCAGCACGCCGAGCAGCAGCGCCGCCGACATGCCCAGCTGGCCCAGCACGGTCGCCAGCTCCGGCCGCGGCGCGAGCAGCCCGAGCGCCGCGCCCAGCCCGGACAGCGCGGCCCCGGCCAGCGGCACCACGGCGAGCAGCATCCACAGATTGCTCAGCGGCAGCCCGAACAGCGCGCACCCGAAGGCGGCCGTGACGAAGGTCCCGGGCACGGTGAAGGAGGCGTAGGCGCCGGCCGCGCCCAGCACCACGGCCGCGGGCGGCACCGGCAGGGTCGCGTAGTGGTCGAGGCCCCCGGTCGCCCGCAGCTGCCCGAAGTACTGCGCGAGCAGGTTCAGCGCGACGAACGCGACGACCAGCACCGCGGAGCCGGCCACGACCGACTGGGCCTGGCTGCCGTCGTCGACGACCCCGCGCATCATGATCAGGATGCCGATGGACTGGAAGGTCGCCACGAACAGCAGCGGGATGCGCGCCACCCTGGCCCGGGACAGCTGCGCCCGGTACACGGCCGCCAGCGACGGCCACAGCCGCGCCCGCGGCCCGAGCTCGGCCGCGCCGGCGGCCGGCTCCTGCGCCTCCAGGGCACTGCCCGGCAGCACCTCTGCGGGTACGACACTCACCTCGCGCTGCTCCCCTTCCCGGGGTTCCGTGTCCCGGTGTCGCCTCTCCCGGTGTTCCGTACGGACCCGGCGGTCGTCCTGCTCACGCCTTCACCAGTCCCTGCCGTGCCGCCCCGCCCAGCGCCAGGTAGACGTCCTCCAGGCTGGGCGTGGCCAGCGTGAAGTCGTCCAGCGCGGCGAACGCGGCCCCGCCGGTGACGGTGGCCACCACCGCGCGGGCCTCCTCGGGGGCGAGCCTGAGCGTCCAGCGGCGCCCGGACTCCACGGCCCCCTCGCGCAGCGCGGCGACCTCGGGCACCTCCAGCGGGGCCCGCTCACGCCACACCAGCTCGACGCGCACCTCGCCGGCCACCCGCTCCTTCAGCCCGGTGGGCGTGTCGCAGGCGATGACCTGGCCCTTGTCGAGGACGGCGACCCGGTCCAGGACCGTCTCGGCCTCGATCACGTTGTGGGTGACCAGCAGCACCGTCGTGCCCCGCTCGGCGCGCCGCCGGTCCACCGCGGACCACACGGCCCGCCGGGCGACGGGGTCCATGGCGGTGGTCGGCTCGTCGAGCACGAGCAGCGGCCGCTCCCCCACCAGCGCGGCGGCGAAGCAGGCCAGCCGCCGCTGCCCGCCGGACAGCTTCTTCAGCGGCCGGGAGGCGATCGCGGTCAGGCCCAGCTCCTCCAGCACGGCGTCCCGCTCGGCGCGTGCCCGCCGTACCTCGAGGCCGCGCAGCCGCCCGGTCGTCTCGGCGGCCAGGGACACAGTCAGCTCGTCCAGGGCGGACGACTCCTGCCCGAGGTAGGCGAGGATCCGCGCGGCCCGCTCCGGGTGGCGCACGATGTCGTGGCCGAGGATCTGCACGCTGCCGCGGTCGGGCCGCATCAGCCCGGTCAGCTGCCGTACGAGGGTGGTCTTGCCGGCGCCGTTCGGGCCGAGCAGACCGAAGATCTCGCCGCGCCGGATGTCCAGCGCCACGTCGTCGGTGGCCCGCACCTCGGGCGTGGCGGCCACGCCGCGCCGGCCCCGTACCGCGGGATAGGTCTTGGTCAGTCCGCGCACCGCGCACACGACATCACCGGTGTGTCCTGGTGCCTGTGCCGCGCGCGTACTCACAAGGGACGAGACTACGGGGTCGGTGAGCCGCTTTTGCCGCGGGGGCGGTCACTCGCCGCAAAGGGGCGGCTCGCCGTCGCGGTCCGGCGAACCGCGCGGTGCCGGCGGCTCACTCCGCCGCGGGCGCGTGCTCCGCGGCCGTCCGTACGTCGATCTCGCGCCAGAAGCCCGCCCGGATCGCGTACCGGTCGTGCTCGTCGATCTGGTCGTCCTTGTGCGCGAGCAGCCCGAACCGGGCGGCGTAGCGCAGCAGCTCGCCGTCGATGCGGTGCGGGATGCGCGGGTACATGCCCGACAGCCGTTGCAGATGCCCCTGGTCGCCCAGTCGTGCCATCCACCGCCGGGCGAAGACCTGCCCGACCTCGTACGGGTCCCCGCCGACGGTCGTGATGTCCTCCTCGCGGTCGGCCCACCGCTGCTCGGCCGTGGTCAGCTGGGCCAGTGTGGGCATGGAGGCGGCCTCGGGGGGTTCGGCGGTGACGCCCGGCCGGTCGACCCAGCCTTTGTCGGAGGACCAGCGCAGGGTCGCGTTCGCCGGGTGCGGGGCGGCCTGGGTGCCGGGGGCGCGCAGCGCGGCGAGGTCCTTGGGCGTGGGCACTCCCTTGGGCGCGGGGACGCGCTCCTCGGCCGTGGCGGGCGCGGGGGCTGGGGCGCCGGGGTGCCGGTGCGGGGCCTCGTCGGTCGGGCGCTCGGTGCCGGCGAGCGCGGAGTCGGGCAGCGGAGCGGAGAGGATCGCGGCGATCTCGGGGCGGGGCGCGGGCGGCGGCGCGCAGATGCCGGTCAGCTCCTTGGCCCGGACGGCCTTGGTGATCCAGGTCCGGTCCAGGACGCGGCGCTCGTCGGCCTCGGCGACGAGGTCCTCGGACTGGTTGTAGTCGCCGTCGGCGGCCTGGACGGCCCACAGGTGGACGGCCACGCCGTGTTCCTTGGCGGCCATCATGCCGGGCAGCAGATCGCCGTCGCCGGTGACGAGGACGACGTCGGAGCAGGCGCGGTTGCGGGCCAGTTCGGTGAGCTCGGCGTGCATGGCGGCGTCGACGCCCTTCTGCGCCCAGCGTCCGTCGCTGCGGGTCAGGGCGCCGAGCCGGACGGTGACCCGGGGCATGACGCGCAGCCGGCGGTGTTCGGGCTGGGGGACGCGGTCGGGGGCGCCGTCGAACCAGTAGATGCGCAGCAGGGGGCGCTCGGTGTCGGACTCGGCGCGCTCGCGCAGGCCCTGGATGAGAGCGGCGTGGTCGACGGTGATGCGGGACCTGGAGGGCTCCCCGGCGAGGAGGCTGGCGGCGGCCCCCAGCAGATACCCGGCGTCCACCAGGACGATGCAGCGGTCCACACGACTCACCCTCTTCCTGGGAGGTTTGCTTCGGGCTTCCTTCGAGTCTGCCCGACGGCGCGTGGGTTAACGGCCGGAACTCGATCTTCGGCGTGGCGTTTCGGGACGCGGCGCGACGACCGCGCCCTTCACGCACGGTAATTGTACGAAATGCGCTTGTTGTCGGCGTATGTGAATCTGGTCGCGGCCCTGGCCCCTAGATCCCCCTCAGGAGGCAGATCACCATGGCCAAGAACAAGAACCGTGACCGTAAGCAGCAGCGTCCGACCGAGCGCGGGCAGCGCGCGGACCGTCGTCCCACGGCGGAGGCAGAGCCCCAGCCCGAGGCCGAGATGACCCCCGGCGACGTGGCGACCCACAAGCGGAAGCGCAGCTTCGGCCACAACTGACGTCCGTGTGACGGACTGTGACCCCACACGTGCGTGAGGGGCGTACCAGGTACCGGGTACGCCCCTCACGCGCGTCGAGGTCTCCCGCCGCCCGGCGGTGTCCTCGTCGGCGGCTCAGCCGGCCAGGCAGGACGGGCCGAGCAGCACCTTGAGATCGCCGAACAGCGCCGGGTCGGGCTTGACCCGGTGCCGGTCCAGGCGCAGCACCGTGGTCTTCGTGGGTCCCTGGAGCTTGATGCGGACCTCGCTGTCGCCCTTGTGGTGGCTGAGGATCTCGCCGAGCCGGCTGACCATGGGCGGGGTGACCCGGGTCGCCGGGATGGTGAGGATCACCGGCGCGTTGGTGCCGGCCGCCGACAGGTCGGGGACCATCAGCTCCATCGCCACCAGCCGGGGCACGTCCTCGCGCTTGTCGAGGCGGCCCTTGACGAACACCACGGCGTCCTCGACGAGCTGGGTGGAGACCAGCTGGTAGGTGGCCGGGAAGAACATGCACTCGATGGAGCCGGCGAGGTCCTCGACGGTGGCGATCGCCCAGGCGTTGCCCTGCTTGGTCATCTTGCGCTGCAGGCCCGAGATGATGCCGCCGATGGTGACGACCGCGCCGTCCGCGTGCTCACCGCCGGTGAGCTGGGCGATGCCCGCGTCGGCCTTGTCGGACAGCACGTGCTCCAGACCGAAGAGCGGGTGGTCGGAGACGTACAGGCCGAGCATCTCCCGCTCCTGGGCGAGCAGATAGGTCTTCTCCCACTCGTCCGGGGAGAACTCCACGTCGAGGCCGAAGCCCGGCTCGCTGGTGGCCTCGTCGCCCATGCCGCCGAAGAGGTCGAACTGGCCCTCGGCCTCCTTGCGCTTGACCGCGACGACGTTGTCGATCATCGGTTCGTACTGCGCCATCAGGCCCTTGCGGGTGTGGCCCATGGTGTCGAAGGCGCCGGCCTTGATCAGCGACTCGGTGGTGCGCTTGTTGCAGACCACCGCCTCGACCTTGTCGAGGTAGTCGGGGAAGGAGGCGTACTTCCCCTTGGTCTTGCGGCACTTGATGATCGACTCGACGACGTTGGTGCCGACGTTGCGCACGGCGGACAGGCCGAAGAGGATCACGTCGTCGCCCTGGGCGGCGAAGTTGGCCTCGGACTCGTTGACGTTCGGCGGGAGGACCTTGATGCCCATGCGGCGGCACTCGTTGAGGTAGACCGCCGACTTGTCCTTGTCGTCCTTCACGGACGTCAGCAGCGCCGCCATGTACTCGGCGGGGTGGTTGGCCTTGAGGTAGGCGGTCCAGTAGGAGACCAGGCCGTACGCGGCGGAGTGCGCCTTGTTGAAGGCGTAGCCGGCGAACGGGACCAGCACGTCCCACAGCGCCTGGATGGCTTCGTCGCTGTAGCCGTTCTTGCGGGCGCCGGCCTGGAAGATGACGAAGTTCTTCTCCAGCTCCTCCGGCTTCTTCTTGCCCATCACGCGGCGGAGGATGTCGGCCTCGCCGAGCGAGTAGCCGGCGATGATCTGGGCGGCCTTCTGCACCTGCTCCTGGTAGACGATCAGGCCGTAGGTGACCGCGAGGACCTCTTCGAGGGGCTCCTCCAGCTCCTTGTGGATCGGCGTGATCTCCTGCTGGCCGTTCTTGCGCAGCGCGTAGTTCGTGTGGGAGTTCATGCCCATCGGGCCCGGCCGGTACAGGGCCGACACGGCGGAGATGTCCTCGAAGTTGTCGGGCTTCATCAGCCGCAGCAGCGAGCGCATGGGCCCGCCGTCGAACTGGAAGACACCGAGGGTGTCGCCGCGCTGGAGCAGCTCGAAGGTCGTGGGGTCGTCGAGCGGGAGGCTCAGGAGATCGATGTCGATCCCCTTGTTGGCCTTCACCATCTTGACGGCGTCGTCCATGATCGTGAGGTTGCGCAGGCCCAGGAAGTCCATCTTCAGCAGGCCGAGCGACTCACAGCTCGGGTAGTCCCACTGCGTGATGGTGACGCCGTCGGTGTGCCTGACCCAGACGGGGACGTGGTCAGTGATGGTCTCGCTGGACATGATCACGCCGGCCGCGTGCACGCCCATCTGCCGGACCAGGCCCTCCACACCGCGCGCGGTGTCGATGACCTTCTTCACATCGGGCTCGTTCTCGTACATCGCCCGGATCTCGCCCGCCTCCGAGTAGCGCGGGTGGCCGGGGTCGGTGATGCCGGAGAGCGGGATGCCCTTGCCGAGGACGTCCGGCGGCATGGCCTTGGTGAGACGGTCGCCCATCGCGTACGGGTAGCCCAGCACGCGCGCGGAGTCCTTGATGGCGTTCTTGGCCTTGATGGTGCCGTAGGTGCCGATCATGGCGACCTTGTCGGCGCCGTACTTCTCGGTCACGTACCTGATCACCTCGACGCGCCGGCGCTCGTCGAAGTCGATGTCGACGTCGGGCATCGAGATGCGCTCGGGGTTGAGGAACCGCTCGAAGATCAGGCCGTGCGGGATGGGGTCGAGGTCGGTGATGCCGAGGGCGTAGGCGACGATCGAGCCGGCCGCGGAGCCTCGGCCGGGGCCGACCGCGATGCCCTGCTTCTTGGCCCACATGATGAAGTCGGCGACGACGAGGAAGTAGCCGGGGAAGCCCATCGAGATGATGGTGTCCATCTCGTACTCGACCTGCTTCATGCGGTCGTCCGGGATGCCGTCCGGGAAGCGGCGGTGCATGCCGCGCATGGTCTCCTCGCGGAACCAGCTGACCTCGGTGTAGCCCTCCGGGATGTCGAACTTGGGCATCAGGTCGCGCTTCTCGAACATGCCGGTGGTGTCGACCTGCTCGGCGACCAGGAGGGTGTTGCGGCAGCCCTCCTGCCAGGCGTCCGAGGAGTCGATGGCGTACATCTCGTCCGTGGACTTCAGGTAGTAGCCGGTGCCGTCGAACTTGAAGCGGTCCGGGTCGGAGAGGTTCTTGCCGGTCTGGATGCACAGCAGCGCGTCGTGCGCGCCCGCCTCATGGGCGTAGGTGTAGTGCGAGTCGTTGGTGACCAGCGGCGGGATGCCGAGCTTCTTGCCGATCTCCAGCAGGCCGTCGCGGACCCGGCGCTCGATCTCGATGCCGTGGTCCATCAGCTCAAGGAAGTAGCGGTCCTTGCCGAAGATGTCCTGGTACTCGGCGGCCGACTTCAGGGCCTCGTCGAACTGTCCGAGGCGCAGCCGGGTCTGCAGCTCGCCCGAGGGGCAGCCGGTGGAGGCGATGAGCCCCTCGGACCACTTGGAGATCGTCTCCTTGTCCATACGGGGCCACTTCTGCAGCCAGCCCTCGGCGTAGGCGTCGGAGGAGAGCCGGAAGAGGTTGTGCAGACCGGTCGCGTTCGCCGCCCAGATCGTCTTGTGGGTGTAACCACCCGAACCGGAGACGTCGTCGCGCTTCTGGTGCGGCTGACCCCACTGGATCTTCCGCTTGTTGCGCCGGGACTCGGGGGCGACATACGCCTCGATCCCGATGATCGGGGTGATTCCGGCCTTCTTCGCGGAGTGGTAGAAGTCGTACGCCCCGTGGAGGTTGCCGTGGTCGGACATGGCGATGTGCGTCATGCCCATCTCGTTGCACGCGTTGAACATGTCCTTCAGCCGCGCGGCACCGTCCAGCAGCGAGTACTGGGTGTGGACGTGCAGGTGCGTGAACGGCGGCTTTGACACGGTGGGCCCTCCAGGGGAAACACTCGGCGACGGGCTGGCGGACGGTTGTGGGGTCAGCGTCGAAGTCTATGCCTCGGCACTGACACTCGGCCCGGATCCCCGCGTACCTTCACCAGAGGGTCGCGGGCCCGCCGGAGATCACCCCGCGCGGGGCACTTCCCGGGGCCCTCGACCGTTGGATACGACAGAAACGCTGTCGTACATGTCATGCACCAGGAGGCCCCCAGCGATGTCGGTTCCCCAGCTCAGCGACGAGCAGCGCGGCGAGGAGATCCTCGCCGTCTTCGACACCGCCTTCGGCGCGCTCCTGGCCGCCGACCCGGCCGCGTTCCGGGTGAAGTTCCGCAAGATGGCGGCCTCGGCGTTCGCGTTCTACCGGGGGACGGCGGCGCTGTTCTACCACGACCTGGACGCGGAGAACGCCGGGCGGGGCGACGGGAGCATATGCAGCGGCCCGTACCTGGACGAGCGCACCTCACGCGTGTGGATCCACGGCGATCTGCACGCGGAGAACTTCGGCACGTACATGGACGCCACGGGCCGTCTGATCTTCAACGTCAACGACTTCGACGAGGCGTACGTCGGCCCCTTCACCTGGGACCTCAAGCGCTTCTCGGCCTCCATCGCCCTCATCGGCTACGCCAAGGCCCTCAGCGACGAGCAGATCTCCGAGCTGGTGGGGATCTACGCGGCCGCCTACCGCGAGCGCGTCCACGCCCTGGCCACCGGCGCCAAGCGCGACGAGGTGCCGCCCTTCACCCTGGACACCGCCGAGGGCCCGCTGCTCGACGCCCTGCGCGACGCCCGCTCGCTGACCCGCTTCGGGCTGCTGGAGTCGATGACCGAGATCCGCGACTTCGAGCGGCGCTTCGCCGCGGGCGGCGGCTCCGTCGAGCTGGACGCGGCCACCCGCTACAAGGTGCTGGCCGCCTTCGACGGCTACCTGGAGACCCTGCCGGAGACCTCACTGGCCCGGCCGGACTCCTACCGCGTCAAGGACGTCGTCGGCCGCCGCGGCATCGGCATCGGCTCGGCCGGGCTGCCGTCGTACAACATCCTGCTGGAGGGGCACAGCGACGCCCTGGAGAACGACGTGGTGATCTACGTCAAGCAGGCCCAGACCCCGGCGGTCTCCCGGCACATCACCGACCCGGCGATCCGGGAGTACTTCCAGCACGAGGGCCACCGCACGGTGATCTCCCAGCGCGCCCTGCAGGCGCACGCCGACCCGTGGCTGGGCTGGACCGAGCTGGACGGCGCGGGCCAGCTGGTCGCCGAGGTCTCGCCCTACGCGGTGGACCTGGCCTGGGGCGACATCGACGATCCGGCGGAGATCGCGGCGGTCGTCGCCGACCTGGGCCGGGCGACCGCCTCGATGCACTCCGCGGCCGACGACCAGTCCGGAGAGTCGCTGGTGCCGTTCTCCACCGAGCGGGCCATCGACGCGGCGATCGCCGCCGACGAGGAGGGCTTCGCTCCGCTGCTGGTGGACTTCGCGCACCGCTACGGCGCACGCGCGCGTGCCGACCACCAGATCTTCGTCGACCTGTTCCGCAACGGCCGCATCCCGGGGCTGTGACGCGCGACGCGAGGTTCACAGGATTCCTTTAGGAGTCCCTTACCGCGGCGCATGCCACACTTTTGGGCGATGGACATCTCAGGGACCCAGCTCAGAGCCGTGCGCGCGGCGCTGTTCACGGCGGTTGTCGTGACGCTCAGCACCGCGTCGCACGTGCTGCTGTCCGGGGCCCCGCTGCCGCTGGGCACGGTCGCGGTCGTCACCGCCGCCGTGTTCGCCGTGGCCTACGCCCTGGCGGGCGGCGAGCGCGGCTTCGGCCGGATCGCCGCCCTGCTGATCCCGCTGGAGCTGGCCGCCGACACCGTCTTCACCACCGGCCAGCACACCTGCTACGGCGCCGCGGGCGGCCCGGTCACCGGGCCGCTGCGCTCGGTCGGCCTGGACCTGCTGTGCGCCGGCGAGGTGGGCGGCCCGCTCGCCCGGGTCACCGGTGGCGCGGGCGGCGACCGCGTCGGGGCCCTGCTCGCGCAGGCCGGCCCCGCCACCGCCTGGCTGCTCCTCGCCGCCCATGCCGGTGTCGGGCTGCTGGCCGCGGCCTGGCTGCGGCGCGGCGAGCGGGCGCTGGCCCAGCTGGTGCGTGCCGCCGGCGCCACGACGTTCCGGCCCCTGCTCCTCGCGGTCGCCGCGGTCGGCGCCCGGCGCGTCCCGGCCCGCCTCCGCCGACCGCGCCCGGTGTGCCGTACGGCCCCGGTACGCGATCTGCTGTTCGCCCACTCCCTGGGACGGCGTGGACCGCCGTGCTCCCCCGCCCCCGCCGCCGCCTGAACGACGCGACGGCCCGGGCTCTCCCCGAGCGCAGCTCTCTTGAGCGCAGCTCTCCCCCGAGCGCAGCCCTCTCCTGAGCACAGCTCTGCCGTGAGCACAGCTCTGCCTTGAGCGCAGGCAGTCCCCCCTACGTATCCCGCGTACGACATGTGCGCGTCCCACATGGAGATCATCAGCATGAGCAAGCGGAACAGCCAGGCGGCGAAGACGGCGGCCCGGGAGCGGCTGCGTGTCGAGCGCGAGCGCGAGGCGAAGAAGGCGAAGGTCAGGCGGCAGCTGATCGTCGCGGGCACGATCGTCGGCGTGCTGGCCGCGGCGGGCGGCATAGGCTTCGCCGTCGTCCAGGCCAACCAGCCCGGCAAGTGGGAGGAGGCCGCGAAGGCCACGGTCGTCGCCCCGGCGAACACCTCCGGCAAGGACGGCACCACGCTCGTCATCGGCGACTCCAAGACCGACAACGTGGTCCACCTCTACGAGGACCCGCGCTGCCCGGCCTGCGCGAGCTTCGAGCAGACCGTCGGCGAGAGCGTGAACAAGGGCATGGAGGACGGCGACTACAAGCTCTCCTTCACGATCGGCACCTTCCTCGACGGCAACCTCGGCGGCGAGGGCTCCAAGAACGCCCTCAGCGCCCTCGGCGCCGCGCTCAACGTCGGCCCGGAGGCGTTCCTCGACTACAAGGCCGCGCTGTACTCGGCGAAGTACCACCCCGAGGAGACCAGCGACGACCTCGCCGACGACAGCTACCTGATCAAGGTGGCGAACACGGTGGACGCGCTGAAGAACAACAAGAAGTTCCAGGACGCCGTGGAGAAGGGCACCTACGACGCCTGGGCGATGCGGATGAGCAAGTCCTTCGAGGACGCCGAGGGCGTGGAGTCCACCCCGACCATCAAGATCAACGACAAGGTGGTCAAGAACCCGGGCTCCGTCGCCGACTGGCAGAAGGCACTGAAGGACGCCGGCGTGACCAAGTAGGGCGACGCGCGGCCGAAGAGCGGGCGAACTCTGGGGAGTTCGCCCGCTCTCGCCGTCCGAATGTCTTACATGTTGGACTACCGATCAGTAATCTGATCGGCCGTGACCAGTCGCCACAGATCTCACATAGATCCCAACACGCCTGCTCCGCGCCGCCGTTCGGTCGTCAAGGCCGCCGCTGCCGGAGCCGTCCTCGCCGCTCCGCTCGCCGCATCCCTGCCCGCACGCGCCGCCGAGTCGGCCCCCGCCTTCCTGCACGGCGTCGCCTCCGGCGACCCGCTGCCCGACGGTGTCCTGCTGTGGACCCGGGTGACCCCGGCCGCCGACGCGGTGCCCGGATCCGGGCTCGGCCCGGACACGCCGGTGGAGTGGGTCGTCGCCACCGACAAGGCGCTGACGAACATCGTCGCCAAGGGTTCCGTCACCGCCACGGCCGCCTCCGACCACACGGTCAAGGCGGACGTACGCGGCCTCGCCCCCGCCACCGACTACTTCTTCCGCTTCTCCACGGGCGGCACCGACTCGCCGACGGGCCGCACCCGCACCGCGCCCGCCGCCGACGCCGCCGTCGCGGGCCTGCGCTTCGGCGTGGTCTCCTGCGCCAACTGGGAGGCCGGCCACTTCGCCGCGTACCGCCATCTCGCGGCCCGCGGCGACCTGGACGCCTGGCTGCACCTGGGCGACTACATCTACGAGTACGGCACCGGCCAGTACGGCACCCGCGACACGGTCGTACGGCCGCACGCCCCGGCCCACGAGATCGTGAGCCTGGCCGATTACCGCACCCGGCACGGCCGTTACAAGACCGACCCCGACCTCCAGGCCCTGCACGCCAAGGCGCCGGTCGTGGCGATCTGGGACGACCACGAGTTCGCCAACGACACCTGGTCCGGCGGCGCGGAGAACCACACCGAGGGCGCGGAGGGCGCCTGGGCGGCCCGGCAGTCCGCGGCCAAGCAGGCCTACTTCGAGTGGATGCCGGTGCGTCCGGCCATCGCCGGCACCACCTACCGCCGGCTGCGCTTCGGCAAGCTCGTCGACCTGTCGCTGCTGGACCTGCGCTCCTTCCGTTCGCAGCAGGTCAAGTTCGGCAACGGCGAGGTCGACGACCCGGAGCGCACGCTGACCGGCCGCGCCCAGCTGGACTGGCTGAAAGCGGGCCTGAAGTCCTCCGACACGACCTGGCGGCTGGTCGGCAACTCGGTGATGATCGCCCCCTTCGCCATCGGCTCGCTGTCCGCAGAGCTCCTCAAGCCGCTGGCCGAGCTGCTGGGTCTGCCCAAGGAGGGCCTCGCGATCAACACCGACCAGTGGGACGGCTACACCGACGATCGCCGTGAACTGCTGGCGCATCTGCGCTCCAACGCCATCAGGAACACGGTGTTCCTGACCGGCGACATCCACATGGCGTGGGCCAACGACGTGCCGGTGAACGCCGGCACGTATCCGCTGTCGGCCTCGGCGGCCACGGAGTTCGTGGTCACCTCGGTGAGCTCGGACAACCTCGACGACCTGGTGAAGGTCCCCGAGGGCACGGTCTCGGCCGTCGCGGCGCCGGTGATCCGCGCCGCCAACCGGCACGTCCACTGGGTCGACACCGACCGCCACGGCTACGGCGTCCTGGACATCACCGCCGAGCGCGCGCAGATGGACTACTACGTGCTGTCCGACCGCACGAAGCCCGACGCGACCTCCGCCTGGGCGCGTTCGTACCGCACGCGCAGCGGCACGCAGAAGGTCGAGCGGACCTACAGCCCGGTGTGAGCCGGACACCCGAGGGGCGATTTTCAGCCATCAGCCGTTTGCTACTGAGCGGTTAAGGCGAGATCACATCGCTACGGCGGGTGGTGTGAGCCGTGGTTCTAATCCGGACACACCACCCGCGCCGGTCACCGCTCTTGTTACATCCGAGTCCCAAACTCCGGACACCTCGCCAGTTCACGTTCCCAATCCTCCGCGTTCGCCGGAATTTTGTTTGGGCCTGAACAGTGCTCTTGTCGGGTCGGCATGTCCACGTAATCTCCGGGCGGCGGCCAGGAAGATCCCTGGCCCGCGAACTCCCCACCGTCTCCCCACAGGAGTCAGCATGCGTGCGCTCGCCCCGATATCTCCCTCTCTGCGCAGACGCCTTCTCGGCACGGCAGCCGTGGCCGGAACCCTGCTGCTCGCCCCGGTGTCGGCCCCCACCGGCATCGCGGCCGCCAGCACCCCCGCCACCGAGTGCGTCGAGGACACGCACGCGAGCGCCACCGCCCGTGAGGCCAAGCCGGGCGCGGGCCAGCAGATCGCCGAGCCCAACGAGGTCACCGCCGCCAAGGCCCAGGCCATGGACGCGGACCTGAAGAAGAAGCTGGACAAGCTCCGCTCCAGCGGCCGCCTCTCCGCCGCGGCCGCCTCGGCCACCGTCCCGGTGTACTTCCACGTCATCCACGACGGCACCAAGGGCCAGCTCAGCTCGGCCGACATCAACGCCCAGATGAACGTCCTGAACGCGGCCTACGCCGGCCAGGGCACCGGAAACACCGACTCCGGCTTCCAGTTCACCCTGGCCGGAACCGACTACACCGACAACGCCACCTGGTACAACCTCAGCTCCGGCTCCACCGCCGAGAAGGCGATGAAGACGGCTCTGCGCAAGGGCGGCGCGAACGCGCTGAACATCTACACCGCCAACCTCGGCGGCGGTCTGCTGGGCTGGGCCACCTTCCCCAGCTCCTACAGCTCCAACCCGTCCATGGACGGCGTCGTCGTCCTCGACGCGTCCCTGCCGGGCGGAACGGCCGCCAACTACGACGAGGGCGACACCGCGACCCACGAGGTCGGCCACTGGATGGGCCTGTACCACACCTTCCAGGGCGGCTGTAACGGCAACGGCGACTACGTCACCGACACCCCGGCCGAGAAGAGCGCCGCGTACCAGTGCCCGACGGGCCGTGACTCGTGCGCCAGCAAGGCGGGCGTGGACCCGATCCACAACTTCATGGACTACACGTACGACAACTGCATGTACCAGTTCACCGCCGGCCAGGTGACGCGCATGCAGCAGAGCTGGACCGCCTACCGCGCGGGCTGAGCCCCGAGGTCGTCGAGGAAGCCGAGCGCCACCCGCCAGGTGGCCTCGGCCGCCTCGGCGTCGTGGTCCGGCAGGTCGGGGTCGGTGTACAGATGGCCGGCCCCGGCGTACCGGTAGATCTCCACATCGGCTCCCGTACGGCCCATCTGCAGATACCAGGAGCTCAGCCAGTCGTCGGTCTCGAAGGGGTCGGGCTCGGCGACATGCAGCTGCACCGGCAGCTCGTCCGCCGTGGCGTTCGGCGCGATGTCCGAGGTGCCGTGGAGCAGCAGCAGCCCGCGTGCCTTGTCGTCGCCGAGGGCGAGGGTCTGCGCGATGGACGCGCCGAGCGAGAACCCGGCGTACACCAGCCCGCGTTCGGAGTAGGGCGCGGCCGCCAGGACCGCCCGCCTCAGCAGCTCGTCCTTGCCGATCTCGTCCTTGCAGGCCATGCCCTCCTCGACCGTGTCGAACGTGCGCCCCTCGAAGAGGTCGGGCGTCCACACCTCGTGACCGGCCGCGCGCAGCCGGTCGGCGGCGGTGCGCACCGCGGGCCGCAGTCCGTAGGCCGAGTGAAAGAGCATGATGTTCATGAGGCCATGGTGCCAGCCGGATGGGACAGGGCTCACATCGATCAGCAGGGCACCACGTGTTCACCGCGGCCTGATCCGGTTACGTTCTCTGGCATGGAGAACGTACTCCGACCACTGATCGTGGTCGGCGGCTCGGTTCTGCTCACTGTGGTGATCGGCTGGGCCACCGACCGCCTGCTGTCCAAGGCAGACGGACGGCACGGCGAGACCCCGTTGTGGGGTCTGCTGCGCCGTGCCCGGGTGCCCTACCAACTCGCTCTGTGCGCCGCGCTGCTCAGAGGCTCCTACGACGAGGCCCGGCTGCTCCAGGAGCACCATGTCGGCATAGGCCGCACACTGACGCTGGTATTGATCGGCTCGACGGCCTGGCTGGTGATCCGGATCGCGGGCGCCGTGGTCGAGACGACGTACAGCCGTTACGCACGCGCCCACCACGACCCGGCGCGCGTCCGGCGGGTGCGCACCCAGGTGACGCTCATCACGCGCGTGGTGGCCGCGGTCGTCGGTGTGGTGGCCGTGGCCGCGATGCTGCTGACGTTCCCGGCGATGCGCGCGGCCGGTGCCTCGCTGCTGGCCTCGGCCGGCATCATCGGCATCGTCGCCGGTGTGGCCGCGCAGTCCACGCTGAGCAACATGTTCGCCGGGCTGCAGATCGCCTTCGGCGACATGGTGCGCATCGGCGACACGGTCGTGGTGGACGGCGAGTGGGGCACGGTCGAGGAGATCACCCTGACCTTCCTGACCGTGCGCACCTGGGACGAGCGCCGGATCACCATGCCGGTGTCGTACTTCACGTCCAAGCCGTTCGAGAACTGGTCGCGCGGCACCCCCCAGATGACCGGCATCGTCTTCTGGCACCTCGACCACTCGGCGCCGGTCGACGCGATGCGCGAGAAGCTGCGCGACATCCTGCGCGAGTGCCCGGCCTGGGACGGCCGCGCCTACTCCCTGGACGTCACGGACACCACGCCCAACACCATGGAGGTGCGGGCGCTGGTGACCGCGAAGGACGCCGACGACGTGTGGACGGTACGCGTCGCCGTGCGCGAGGCGATGATCCGCTGGCTGGTCACCCACCACCCCTACGCCCTGCCCCGGGTCAACACCGCGGACGCGACGCTGCCCGGCGCGCGGCTGTCCCCCGACGGGGTCCGCCCGCGGCGCGCCGTGGACGCGCAGCGCTCGGAGCGCTGACCCGCTCCTCCCGCTCTCAGTGGCCGCGCTCGGCGCCGCCGTTGACCTGGAGGATCTGGGACGTGATGTGCCCGGCGCCCGGGGACGCCAGCCAGTGCAGGGTGGCGGCGACGTCCCCGGGCGTCCCGGCGCGGCCGGTGGAGGTCTCGCCGATCAGCCGCTCGCGGCGCTCCTCGGCGACGGCTCCGCCGAAGAACTCGGTGTCCTCGATGTAGCCGGGCGCGACCGCGTTCACGGTGATGCCGCGCGGGCCGAGCTGCCGCGCCAGATCGTGGACGTACGGGTGCAGCCCGGCCTTGGACGCCGCGTACGCCCCGCTGCCCGACCCCCGGTAGGCGGCGATGGAGCTGAGGAACAGCACCCGCCCGCCGGGCTCGGCGAGCCGTTCCTTGAGGGCCTCGGTGAGCAGGACCGCGGTCAGGACGTTCAGCCGGAAGTTGACGTTCCAGTCGTGCAGCACGGCGTCCAGCGGGTCCTCGCCCGCGGCTCCCGGCTCCAGCCCGCCGTGGCCGCCCGCGGAGTGCACCAGCACGTCCACGGTGCCGAGCTCCTGCCGTACGAACTGAGCGACCCGCCGCACGTCCGCGGGCTCGGCGAGGTCGGCGGCGCAGGTGAGCGCGCCGGGCACCCCGGCCTTCTCCAGCACCGCGGCGCGCCGCCCGAGCAGCAGGACCCGGTCCCCGTCCGCGGCGAAGGCATGCGCGGCGGCGAGCCCGATCCCGGTGCCGCCCCCACTGATCACAACGTTACGAGTCATGATCACACCCTACGAACGCGGAGGGGGCGGCGCAGGCGGTCACCGCAGACTGCGCACGTCCAGCTGCCTGAGCACCCGGTCGACCACCTCCGGGTCGGCGCCCGGCTCGCTGCGCGCCGCCAGCACCTCGTGCCGTGCGGCGCTGAGCATCTCGCCCTCGATCCGCCGCACGTGTTTCACCCGGCGCAGCGCCTCCCGGCGCTCCTCCTCGCCGATCTCGGGCGCGATCCGCACCCCGATGTCATGGGCCCGCCGCAGCATCCGCTCGGACACCTCCTCCGGCAGCTCCTCGACCTCCTCGATCTCCCGCAGCCTGCGCTTGGCGGCCTTCGCGGCCCGCAGCGCCAGCGCCCTCTCGAACTCCTTCTCCCGCCCGGTGTCGGCCTGCACCCCCAGCCGCTTCACCAGCCACGGCAGGGTCAGCCCCTGGAGCACCAGCGTCGCCATGATCACCCCGAAGGCGATGAAGATGATCTCGTCCCGGTCGGGGAACGGCGTCCCGGCGTCGGTCTTCAGCGGAATCGCCAGCGCCAGCGCCACCGACGCCACCCCGCGCATCCCCGACCACCACATGACGACGGTCTCCCGCCAGCTCGTAGGGATGTCCTCGTCGTGGTCGCGCAGGGCGTGCAGCCGCTTGGTCAGCCAGGTCGCCGGCAGCAGCCACGCGAGCCGCACCAGGACGACCACGGCCGCGATCGCCGCCGCCCAGCCGAGCATCTCGCCCCACCGCCCGGACGCGGTCCGCACCGCGATGTGCAGTTCCAGCCCGATCAGCCCGAACGCCACCCCGGTGACCAGCGTGTCGACGATGTCCCAGAAGGCGTGCCCGGCGAGCCGGGTCATCACGTCGTCGGCGTCGGCGGCGTACTCGGCGAGGAACAGGGCGCAGGTCAGCACCGCCAGCACCCCCGAGCCGTGCAGCTCCTCGGCCAGTACGTAGGCGGCGTACGGCACCAGCAGGGTCAGCCCGATCTGCAGCGTCGGGTCGCCGAGCAGGTCCAGCAGCCGGTTCGCGCCCCAGCCGAGCACCAGCCCGACGGCGAGCGCGACCACGGCGGACAGCACCAGGTCGAGACCGGCCTCCCAGGCGGAGAAGCTGCCGCTGACGACGGCGGCGATCGCCACGTGGTAGAGCACGATGGCCGTCACGTCGTTGAAGAGCCCCTCGCCCTCCAGGATCGACACCAGCCGCCGGGGCAGCCCCAGCTGTCCGGCGACGGCGGTCGCGGCGACCGGGTCGGGCGGCGCCACCAGCGCGCCCAGCGCGAACGCCGCGGCGAGCGGCAGCCCGGGCACGATCATGTGCGCGACGGCGGCCACGCTGAGCATGGTGACGAACACGAGCGCCACGGCCAGCAGCAGGATCGGCCGCACGTTCGCCGCGAACTGCCGCCAGGAGGTGCGCCGTACGGCCGCGTACAGCAGCGGAGGAAGCAGCAGCGGCAGGATCAGGTCCGGCGGTACGTCGACGTTCGGCACGAAGTCGAGCAGCGCGAGGACGACGCCGAACAGCGTCATCAGCACCGGCGACGGCAGTCCCAGCCGGTCACCGAGCGGGACGCTCAGCACCGCCCCGAGCAGCAGCAGGAAGACCAGGGCCAACTGTTCCACGCAGGGCGCTCCGCAAGGTCGGACGATCACACGGCAGGCTGCCAGCCTGCCATGATCTCCTTCCCCGCAGCGGCTGCGTTACAGCGCGCGCCGCATCGCCCGGTGCGGGATGCCGGCCTCCATGTACTGCGGGCCGTACGCCTCGTAGCCGAGCCGCTCGTAGAAGCCCAGCGCGTGGGTCTGCGCGTGCAGGTCGACGGCGGCCAGGCCACGCGCGCGTGCCGCGTCCTCGATGGCGCGCACCAGGGCGACGCCGACGCCCAGGCCGCGGGCCTCCTGGAGCACGGCCAGCCGACCGAGCGAGCCGGCCGACGGGTCGCCGCCGGTCTTGGCAGCGGCGGTCCCGCCGTGCAGCAGCCGCCCGGTGCCGAGCGGGGTGCCGTCGTCCCGCACCGCCAGCACATGCAGCGCGCCGGCGTCGTAGGAGTCGTACTCGATCTCCTGCGGGACGCCCTGCTCGACGACGAAGACCTGCTTGCGCACGGCGAAGCACGCCTCGCGGTCGGCGGGGTCCTCGGCGACCCGGACGCTGTAGGGGCTCACTTGTAGGTCTCCTCGCGGACCTGGTCGAGGGCCGTCTGCAGGTCGGCCGGGTAGTCGCTCTCGAACTCCACCCAGCTGCCGTCCCCCGGGTGCTCGAAGCCGAGCCGGACCGCGTGCAGCCACTGGCGGGTCAGCCGCAGCCGCTTGGCGAGCGTCGGGTCGGCGCCGTACGTCAGGTCGCCGACGCAGGGGTGGCGGTGGGCCGCCATGTGGACGCGGATCTGGTGGGTGCGGCCCGTCTCCAGCTTCACGTCCAGCAGGGAGGCGGCGCGGAAGGCCTCGATGAGGTCGTAGTGCGTGACGGACGGCTTGCCCTCGGCGGTGACCGCCCACTTGTAGTCGTGGTTCGGGTGGCGGCCGATGGGCGCGTCGATGGTGCCGCTGGTCGGGTCCGGGTGGCCCTGGACGAGCGTGTGGTAGCGCTTGTCGACCGTGCGCTCCTTGAACTGGCGCTTGAGCGAGGTGTACGCGCGCTCCGACTTGGCCACCGCCATCAGGCCGGACGTGCCCACGTCGAGGCGGTGCACGATGCCCTGGCGCTCGGCGGCGCCGGAGGTGGAGATGCGGTAGCCGGCCGCCGCGAGACCGCCGATGACGGTCGGGCCGGTCCAGCCGGGCGACGGGTGCGCGGCGACACCGACGGGCTTGACGATGACCACGACGTCGTCGTCGTCATGGATGATCTCCATGCCCTCGACCGGCTCGGCCACCACCTGCACCGGAGCGGCCGCCTGCGGCATCTCGACCTCCAGCCAGGCCCCGCCGTGCACGCGCTCGGACTTGCCGACCACCGCGCCGTCGACCAGCACCTTGCCCGCGGCCGCAAGCTCCGCCGCCTTCGTACGGGAGAAGCCGAACATGCGGGAGATGGCGGCGTCGACGCGCTCGCCCTCCAGGCCGTCCGGCACGGGCAGGGTACGGATCTCGGGAATCGTGCTCACCCGTCGAGTATGCCGGACGCCACCGACAGCCCCGTCGCCGCGGGCCCCGCTCAGTCCTTGTGGACGGTGCCGTCCGGGTCCAGGCCGCGGAACGACAGCAGCACGATGAGGATGCCGCCGCACACGATGGCGGAGTCGGCGAGGTTGAACACGGCGAAGTGCTTGGGCGCGATGAAGTCGACGACCGCGCCCTCCAGGACGCCCGGGGCGCGGAAGATCCGGTCGGTGAGGTTGCCGAGCGCGCCGCCGAGCAGCAGGCCGAGGGCGACGGCCCAGGGCAGGCTGTAGAGCTTGCGGGCCAGCCGGAAGATCACCACGATCACGGCCGCCGCGATCACGGTGAAGATGATCGTGAAGGCCTGGCCGAAGCCGAAGGCCGCGCCCTTGTTGCGGATGGCGTCGAGCTTCAGCCACTCGCCAAAGATCTCGATCGCCTCGTGGTGCTCCAGCTTCGTCACCACGAGCATCTTGCTGACCAGGTCGACGAGGTAGGCGAACGCGGCCACCGCGAACAGGACGGCGATCCGGCGCCGCCCCCTGGGCCGCTCGGCCGCGGCCTCCGGGGACTGCGGGGACTCCCCGGGCGCGCCGGCGTCACGGGACGCGCCGGCGTCCGCGGAGGCGTCCGACCGCTCCTGCGTGCCGTTGTCATCCCGCTCCTGGGCGGTCTGTGCCGCCTCGGGGATGTCCGGCGTACCGATGATGCGCTCCGCCTCTGCCACGTGAGTCCCTCAACCTAGGTGCCTGACTGAGGACGAGGGTACGGCACGCCTCCCCGACCGCTCAGTACCGGCGTTCAGTACCGGCGTTCAGTACCGGCGTTCCTGCTTCTGCTTGCACTCCACGCACAGCGTGGCCCGCGGGAAGGCCTGCATCCGGGCCTTGCCGATGGGCTTGCCGCAGTTCTCGCACAGGCCGTAGGTTCCCGCGTCCAGCCGGTCCAGGGCGCGCTCGGTCTGCAGCAGCATCTCGCGCGCGTTGGCGGCCAGCGCCAGCTCGTGCTCGCGCGTGATGTTCTTCGTGCCGGTGTCGGCCTGGTCGTCGCCGGCGCCGTCGCCGGAGTCCCGCATCAGGCCGGCCAGCGACTCCTCGGAGGAGGTGATCTCGGCCCGCAGCCGCTCCGCCTCCCCGGTGAGCTCCGCGCGTGCCTCCTCGACCTCCTCCGTCGTCCAGGGGTCCTCGCCGGGGCGTACCGCGAGCTCACCCGGCTCCACCGCGGCGCCGCGCGCCTTGGGGACGGCCGTCGTGGCCGCCGTGGCCGTGCCTGGAGTCTTCTTCGCAACCACCGTCGTGGCTCCCGTCTGCTCCGCGGCCTCGGCCGCGCCCGCCTTCTTCGCCCTGCTCGTGCTCTTCGCCGCCGCGGCCGTGCTCTTCGCCGCGTCGGACTTCTTCGCCGTCTCGGTCTTCCTCGTCGCGCTCCTGGCGGAGGTGGTGCTGCTTCCGGTGGGGGCGGCCTTCTTGGCCGGCGCCTTCTTGGCCGGCGCCTTCTTGGCGGCGGCCCTGCCGGCGGCACTCCCCTTGTCGGCGGCGGCCTTCTTGGCCGGGGCCTTGCCGGCCGGGGCCTTGTCGGCAGGTGCCTTCTTGGCCAGGGCTTTCCTGGCGGGGGCCTTCCCGGCCGCCGCTGCCGCCCCCTCCCCGTCGACCGCGTTCCGGGAGGCGGCCTCCGCCTCGCGGGAAGCGGCCTCCGCCCCTTGGAGAGCTGCCCCCGCCTCCCGGGGGACGGCCTCCACGGATGAGGTGGCCTTCTTCGCGGCGGCCTTCCCGGCCGCGGTCCGCTTCGCCGCGGCCTGCTTCGAGGCCGTGCTCTTCTTCCCCCCGACGTCCTTGGCGCCACCGCCGGAGGCATGCGTGGCCCCGCTGGACGCCGACTGTTCGGCGGTCTTCTTCGCCACCATGCCGCGGCCCCTTCACATATTGTGATCTTGCTCGCGAATCGTGCTGGGACGATAAATCGACTCGAGTCCCGCGGCAACGGGGCACGCCGCCCGATTCGCCCACCCCGCGCGTGCCGCGAGGCCGGCATGCATGCGTTGTGCCCAGCTCCCCGCCGGGTAATCCGACCGGTCGATCGTCCCGGAATCCGAACGGGCACACCTGACCATTCGGGTCATCCCGGACACCCCCCAGGGCCACGCCGCGGACCCCGGAAATCCGGTCGGCCGCTGTCGGCGGGGCGCCGTACACTGGGCGGAGCGAAAAGCGTGGATGGGGACGAGTAGCGGCGTACGCAGCCCAGAGCGACCCGGGGACGGTGGGAGCCCGGGGGCGAGCGCGACGTGAAGATCACCCCGGAGCCGCCGGAAGAAAGCCCCCAGCGGGCGAGTAGACCCGGCATCGCGACCCCAATGAGGGGGCTCACCGGCGCCGCACCCGGCACCGGAGGGCCAAGGAGGGTGGTACCGCGGGAGCGCGCCGAAACCGGCGCAGGGCTCTCGTCCCTCCGGACGGAAGGCAGCAAGTCCGCCGGAGGAAGCTCGCTGATGACATCGCCTACGTACCGCCAGGTACCCGCCCAGGTCGACCTGCCCGCTCTCGAGCACGCGGTGCTCGACTTCTGGCGCGAGCAGAAGATCTTCGCCAAGAGCCTGGAGCAGTCCGAGGGACGCCCCGAGTGGGTGTTCTACGAGGGCCCGCCCACCGCCAACGGCATGCCCGGCGCCCACCACATCGAGGCGCGTGTCTTCAAGGACGTCTTCCCCCGCTTCCGCACCATGCGCGGCTACCACGTCGCCCGCAAGGCCGGCTGGGACTGCCACGGCCTGCCCGTGGAGCTGGCGGTGGAGAAGGAGCTGGGCTTCTCCGGCAAGCAGGACATCGAGGCCTACGGCATCGCCGAGTTCAACGCCAAGTGCCGCGAGTCGGTGACCCGGCACACCGACGCCTTCGCCGAGCTGACGACCCGCATGGGCTACTGGGTCGACCTGGACGACGCCTACCGGACCATGGACCCCGAGTACGTGGAGTCGGTCTGGTGGTCGCTGAAGGAGATCTTCGACAAGGGCCTCCTCGTCCAGGACCACCGCGTCGCCCCCTGGTGTCCCCGCTGCGGCACCGGCCTGTCCGACCACGAGCTGGCCCAGGGCTACGAGACGGTCGTCGACCCGTCGGTGTACGTCCGCTTCCCGCTGACCTCCGGCCCGCTGGCCGGCGAGGCCGCGCTGCTGGTCTGGACGACCACCCCGTGGACGCTGGTGTCCAACACGGCCGTCGCCGCGCACCCCGAGGTCACCTACGTCGTCGCCACCGACGGCGAGGAGAAGCTCGTCGTCGCCGAGCCGCTGCTCGCCAAGGCACTCGGCGAGGGCTGGGAGACCACCGGCCAGTCCTTCACCGGCGCCGAGATGGAGCGCTGGACGTACCAGCGCCCCTTCGAGCTCATCGAGTTCCCGGCCGAGGCCCACTTCGTGGTGAACGCCGAGTACGTCACCACCGAGGACGGCACCGGTCTGGTCCACCAGTCCCCCGCCTTCGGTGAGGACGACCTCAAGGTCTGCCGCGCCTACGGCCTGCCGGTGGTCAACCCGGTCCTGCCGGACGGCACCTTCTCGCCCGAGGTCCCCCTGGTCGGCGGCGTCTTCTTCAAGAAGGCCGACGAGAAGCTCACCGAGGACCTCGGCGCGCGCGGCCTGCTCTTCCGGCACCTGCCGTACGAGCACAGCTACCCGCACTGCTGGCGCTGCCACACCGCGCTGCTCTACTACGCGCAGCCCTCCTGGTACATCCGTACGACGGCGGTCAAGGACCGCATGCTCCAGGAGAACGAGAAGACCAACTGGTTCCCGGACACCGTCAAGCACGGCCGCTTCGGCGACTGGCTGAGCAACAACATCGACTGGGCGCTCTCCCGCAACCGCTACTGGGGCACCCCGCTGCCCATCTGGCGCTGCGAGGAGGGCCACCTCACCTGCGTCGGCTCCCGCGCGGAGCTGACCGAGCTGAGCGGCACCGACCAGTCGGAGCTGGACCCGCACCGCCCGTACATCGACGACGTCACGTTCACCTGCACCCACGAGGGCTGCTCCCTCGAAGCGGTGCGCGTGCCGGAGGTCATCGACGCCTGGTACGACTCGGGCTCGATGCCGTTCGCGCAGTGGGGCTACCCGTACAAGAACAAGGAGCTGTTCGAGAGCCGCTACCCGGCGCAGTTCATCTCCGAGGCCATCGACCAGACGCGCGGGTGGTTCTACACCCTGATGGCGGTCGGCACGCTGGTCTTCGACAAGTCGTCCTACGAGAACGTCGTCTGCCTCGGCCACATCCTCGCCGAGGACGGCCGCAAGATGTCCAAGCACCTGGGCAACATCCTGCAGCCGATCCCGCTCATGGATCAGCACGGCGCGGACGCGGTGCGCTGGTTCATGGCGGCCGGCGGCTCCCCGTGGGCGGCCCGCCGCGTGGGCCACGGCACCATCCAGGAGGTCGTCCGCAAGACACTCCTCACCTACTGGAACACGGTCGCCTTCCAGGCCCTGTACGCCCGTACGTCGAACTGGGCGCCCTCCGAGGCCGACCCGGCCCCGGCCGAGCGTCCGCTGCTCGACCGCTGGCTGCTGTCCGAACTCCACGCGCTCACCGACCAGGTGACGCAGGCGCTGGAGGCGTACGACACCCAGCGCGCCGGCAAGCTGCTGTCCGCGTTCGTCGACGACCTCTCCAACTGGTACGTCCGTCGCTCGCGGCGCCGCTTCTGGCAGGGCGACAAGGCCGCGCTGCGCACGCTGCACGAGGTCGTCGAGACGGTCACCAAGCTGATGGCCCCGCTGACCCCGTTCATCACCGAGCGGGTCTGGCAGGACCTGGTCGTGCCGGTCACCCCGGGCGCCCCGGAGTCGGTGCACCTCGCCTCCTGGCCGGAGGCGGACATGGGCGCCATCGACCCGGAGCTGTCGAGGCAGATGGTGCTGGTGCGGCGCCTGGTGGAGCTGGGGCGTGCCACGCGCGCGGAGTCGGGCGTCAAGACCCGTCAGCCGCTGTCCCGTGCCCTGGTGGCGGCCGCGGGTTTCGAGAGCCTCGACCCGGAGCTGCACACGCAGATCACCGAGGAGCTGAACGTCTCGTCGCTCGCCTCGCTGTCCGAGGTCGGCGGGTCGCTGGTGGACACCACCGCCAAGGCCAACTTCCGTGCGCTGGGCAAGCGGTTCGGCAAGCGGGTGCAGGACGTGGCCAAGGCCGTGGCCGCCGCCGACGCGGCAGCGCTGTCGCTGGCCCTGCGTGAGGGCACGGCCTCGGTGGAGGTCGACGGCGAGACCGTCTCCCTCGCCCCGGACGAGGTGATCATCACCGAGACGCCGCGCGAGGGCTGGTCGGTGGCCTCCGACTCGGGTGCCACCGTCGCGCTCGACCTGGAGATCACGGAGGAGCTGCGGCGGGCCGGCCTCGCGCGGGACGCCATCCGGCTGATCCAGGAGGCCCGTAAGAACAGCGGGCTGGACGTGGCCGACCGGATCGCGCTGCGGTGGTCGTCCACGGACCCGGCGGTGACGTCGGCGCTGACCGAGCACGCCGGGCTCATCGCCGACGAGGTCCTCGCGACGGACTTCGCCGAAGGTGAGGCGGACGACACGTTCGGGTCGCCGTTCACCGATGAGGGGCTGTCGCTGACGTTCCGCCTGCGCAAGGCGTAACCCGCGCACCGACGGCGGCCGTCCTCGCGGGCGGCCGCCGTCGGCATGTCCGGACGTCTCCGGCTGCGGGTCGTGCGTGTGTCCTCGCGCAGTTACTTGCGCAGTTCCCCGCGCCCCGAGGGCACTGCCCGCAACGCGCGTAAAAGGGGCGGGCCCCGGATCTGGAATCCGGGGCCCGCCCCTATTGAACGCTGCCGACGCCTAAGGCGTACTACCGGCCGTCAGTTGTCGTCCTCGTCGATGAGGAAGCCACGCATCGGCGACGGCGCCTGACCCATCGGGGACGGGCCCTGCGGGCGGACCGGAGCCATGGGCTGGGTCATCGCCGGGGACATCTGCTGCTGACCACCGTAGGACGGCGCGGACGGACCCGGGGCACCGCCCATCGGCTGGTTGCCGCCGTACGACGGGGCGCTCGCGCCGGCCGGGGCCATGGAGGGCGCCGGGGACGGCGGCAGCGACGCGGTCGCCGGGGTGCGCGGCGGCGCGAGGGAGTCGTCGGCCTGGGTCTCCAGCTGACGCAGCTGGGACTCCAGGTAGGACTTCAGGCGCGTACGGTACTCGCGCTCGAAGCCGCGCAGATCCTCGACCTTGCGCTCCAGCGTGGCGCGCGCGGACTCCAGGGAGCCCATGGCGACGCGGTGCTTCTCCTGCGCGTCCCGCTCCAGGGCGTCGGCCTTGGCACGGGCGTCACGCTCGAGACCCTCGGCGCGGCTGCGGGCCTCACCGACGATCTTGTTCGCCTCGGAGCGGGCCTCGGCGATCGCCTGGTCGGCGGTCTGCTGGGCCAGCGAGAGGACACGCGCGGCGCTGTCACCACCGGGACCCTGACCCATCGGGCCGGGGCCGCCCATCGGACCGCCCATGGGGCCGCCCATCTGCTGCGGCATCGGGGGCTGGCCCATCGGACCGGGACCCTGACCCATCGGACCGGGACCCTGCGGACCCTGACCGCCGGGGCCGGCGGGCAGCTGCGGGGCACCGCTCGGCAGCTGGGGCGGGCCACCCATGGGGCCACCCATCTGCTGCTGCGGCGGGCCCGATATGCCGGCCGGCACCGGAGCGCCGGGTCCTCGCATACCCTGCGGCGGCTGCTGCTGGTCCTGCTGCTCCGGCGGCTTGCGCATGTTCTGCTGGTTCTGCGCAGCAGCGCGCGTGGCCGCGGCCAGCTTGGCGCGCAGGTCCTCGTTCTCGCGGAGCAGGCGCGTCAGTTCGGCTTCGACCTCATCGAGGAAGGCATCGACCTCGTCCTCGTCATAGCCTTCTCGGAGGCGGACGGTCGTGAACTGCTTGTTCCGCACGTCCTCGGGGGTCAACGGCATCTCTTCACCTCAACGTTGTCGTCGGCAGTCGGCAAGACCGTATCTGTCACATCGCTCACATCGCGCTCCGCACGAGCGTGATCAGGATGTAGACGATGATCATCAGTACGAAGAAGGACAGGTCGAGCGCCACGCCCCCGAGACGCAACGGCGGGATCACCCGCCGCAGAAGCTTGAGCGGTGGATCGGTGACAGTGTAGGTGGCCTCCAGAACGACCACCATCGCCTTGCCGGGTTGCCACGAGCGGGCGAACTGGAAGACGTAGTCCATGACCAGTCGGAAGATCAGCACGATGAGGAACACCATCAGCGCGATGTAAAGAACCTGCAAGGCCACGCTCATGACTGGTGCTTCCCTCTCCCCTGTTCCCTGTTCCGTGCTGTTCTTGCCGGTGGTGCGTCTCAGCTCTGGTTGAAGAACCCGCCCTCTGCGATGCGGGCCTTGTCCTCCGCCGTGACATCGACGTTAGCAGGCGACAACAGAAACACCTTCTGCGTCACCCGCTCGATGCTGCCGTGAAGACCAAACACCAAACCTGCCGCAAAGTCGACAAGTCGCTTCGCGTCTGTGTCGTCCATCTCAGTCAGATTCATGATCACCGGGGTGCCCTCACGGAAGTGTTCCCCGATGGTACGGGCCTCGTTGTAGGTCCGCGGGTGAAGCGTGGTGATCCGGTAAGGCTCTCGTTCGGACACGACCTTGGGCATGATCACCGGTGCGTTCTTCTCCAGGGACTGACGTTCTTGTGTGATGGACGCCACGGGCGCGATACGCGCCGGACGGCCGGATTCCGCGACGGGCGAAGCGGATCGGGCGACCGGCTCGCGAGGCATGGGCGCCTGCACGATTCGCACCTCTTCGTCCCTTTCGGGCTGATGTGCGATGTGCTGCTGATGCGACGGCTCGTGCCGTCGGTGGTCACGCTCGGGCTCCGGGTCGAGTTCGGGCTCGAAGTCGTCATCGGGGTCGAATCCCCGGCCGTCGTACCCATCGTCCTCCACGAGGCCGAGGTAGACCGCCATCTTGCGCATCGCGCCGGCCATGCTCTGAGTCCTCCGCTCTGTGGTGGATCCGCTGACGACCGCCAAGTGCCCGCGATCCACGTGGTCCTTGTGCCCCCTTTCGGCGGCAATGACCATATTTTCTGCTGTGGTCCGACTTCCTGGCGACGTTACCCGAGCCCGGCGCGGACTCCGAGTACCGCGGTGCCGACGCGTACATGTGTCGCTCCGGCCGCCACGGCCTCCTCGAGGTCCGCACTCATCCCTGCGGAGACCATGTTCGCAGCCGGATGGGCTCGGCGCAGGTCAGTCGACAAATCCATCAACCGCTCGAACGCCGCCCGTTGGCGCCCCGCGTACTCGCCGGTCAGCGGAGCGACGGTCATCAGCCCGTCGAGCCGCAGTCCCGGCGAGCCGGCGACGAGGTCGGCCAACTCTTCGATTCCGCCGGGGGCGACACCGCCCCGCTCCCCTCTGCCCCGCTCCCCCGCGTCCAGCGCGACCTGGATCAGACACCCCAGTTCGCGCTCCGCCCGCACGGCCTCCTTGGAGAGCGCCGTCACGAGCCGGGCCCGGTCGACGGACTGCACGAAGTCCGCGTAACCGGTCACGGAACGCACCTTGTTGGTCTGCAACTGACCGACGAAGTGCCAATTCAGGGGCAGATCCGCACATTCCGCGGCCTTGGGTGCCGCGTCCTGGTCACGGTTCTCGGCGACATGGCGCACACCGAGTTCCGACAGGATCCGTACATCGCTCGCCGGGTAGGTCTTGGTGACCACGATCAGCGTCACCTCGTCGCGCTCACGCCCGGCGGCCTTGCAGGCCGCGGCGATGCGCTCCTCCACCTTCGCCAGGTTCGCGGCGAGTTCGTCCCTACGGTCCGTCATGCCCCATCAGTCCAGCCAGACATAGCCGGCGAGCCGCCCTGTGGAGCGGTCCCGGCGGTACGAGAAGTGGTCCCCCGACTCGAGCGTGCAGACCGGCGACTGCGCCCGGTCGGCGACCCCGAGCCGGTTCAGCTGCGCGTGCACTCCGGCGGCGACGTCCACCGCGGGGGTGCCCCAGCTCGTCTCGGCGTGCGCCGCCGGCTCGACCGCGGCGACCTCGGCGCGCATGGCCTGCGGCACCTCGTAGCACCGGCCGCACACCGCCGGCCCGGTGCGGGCGACGATCCGAGCGGGATCGGCGCCGAGTTCGGTCATGGCCCGTACGGCGGCGGGGACCACCCCGGCGGTCATGCCGGGCCGGCCCGCGTGGGCGGCGGCGGCGACACCGGCGACCGGGTCGGCCAGCAGTACGGGCACGCAGTCCGCGGTCAGTACGGCGAGGGCCAGTCCGCGCCGGGCGGTGACCACCGCGTCGACCTGCGGGATCTCGGCGCCGGCCGGCCAGGGTCCGCCGACGACGGCCACGTCCGCGCTGTGCACCTGGTTCATCCAGACGACCGAGGCGGGGTCCAGCCCCAGCGACTTGGCGGCCAGCTCCCGGTTGGTGCGGACCGCCTCCGGGTCGTCGCCGACGGCGCCGCCCAGGTTGAGCTCCTCATACGGAGCGGCGCTCACCCCGCCCCACCTGTCGGTGAAGGCGAAGTGCGCGCCGCTCACGCTCTCGCGCTGTCCTATCACTTGAGGAAGTCCGGCACGTCCAGCTCCTCGGCCGCGCTGCTGTCGTAGGTCCGCGACGGCGGTACGGGCGGGGCGACCGGGAGGTCGGCCACCGGCTCGGGCGCGGGCTCCGGCTCCTCCTTCGGCGTGACGCTGCCGAGCGAGCCGAAGGTCGGGCGGGACTCGGTCTGCCGGGCCGGGGCCGGCTCCTCGCGCTTGGCCGAGGCCGAGCCGAGGACGTTGTCCCGGCGGGCAGGGGGCTGGCCCCCGTCGAAGCCGGCCGCGATGACGGTGACGCGCACCTCGTCGCCGAGGGCGTCGTCGATGACCGCGCCGAAGATGATGTTGGCCTCGGGGTGGGCGGCCTCGCTGACCAGCTGGGCGGCCTCGTTGATCTCGAACAGGCCGAGGTCGGAGCCGCCGGAGATGGAGAGCAGCACCCCCCGGGCGCCGTCGATGGAGGCTTCCAGCAGCGGGGAGGAGATCGCCATCTCGGCCGCGGCCACCGCACGGTCGTCGCCGCGGGCCGAGCCGATGCCCATGAGGGCCGAACCGGCCTCGGACATGACCGACTTGACGTCGGCGAAGTCCAGGTTGATCAGGCCGGGCGTGGTGATGAGGTCGGTGATGCCCTGAACACCGGAGAGCAGGACCTGGTCGGCGGACTTGAAGGCGTCCAGGACCGAGACCTGGCGGTCCGAGATGGACAGCAGCCGGTCGTTCGGGATGACGATGAGGGTGTCGACCTCTTCGCGGAGTTCGGCGATGCCGTCCTCGGCCTGGTTCGCGCGGCGCCGTCCCTCGAAGGTGAACGGGCGCGTGACCACGCCGATGGTGAGCGCGCCGAGCGAGCGTGCGATGTTGGCCACGACGGGCGCGCCGCCGGTGCCGGTGCCGCCGCCTTCACCGGCTGTCACGAAGACCATGTCGGCCCCCTTGAGGACCTCCTCGATCTCCTCGCGGTGGTCCTCGGCGGCCTTGCGGCCGACGGCCGGGTTGGCTCCGGCGCCGAGTCCGCGGGTGAGTTCACGGCCGACGTCGAGCTTGACGTCGGCGTCGCTCATCAACAGAGCTTGCGCGTCGGTGTTGATGGCGATGAACTCGACGCCCTTGAGACCGACCTCGATCATCCGGTTGATGGCATTGACACCACCGCCGCCGACACCGATGACTTTGATGACTGCGAGGTAGTTCTGCGGTGCTGCCACGTCGAAGGCCTCTCGCCTCGAGTTACGTGTCGACGGATCACCGGGACGCGCCGCGTCCCGCGATCAGACGACTGATGCCGAATGGGACGGTCCGTTTCGCCGACCCGAACCCTAAAGCTCAAGTTTAGGGTTACCAGTATGTCTGTTCCTTGGAGTCTTCTGAACGAGACACTAAGTCGACAAGTGGCGCGCGTTCAACGAACACGCCGAACCTCCCGTTTTTCTTTTCACCCTATGTGATCAGCCGTAGCGCTGCCCAACCAGGGTGCTGGCCTGCGCGTATGTGCGTCAACTCCCCGATGACGCAGGGGCCGTGGGGACGCTCACGTCGAAGTGCCGTGCACCGGGGGCCGCTTTCATGAGAGCGGTGAGCGTACGGGCCTTCGCGCGCCCCTTCTCGGAGCTGCCCCAGGCGACGGTCCGGCCGTCGTTCAACTCCAGCGAGACGGCGTCGTAGGAGCGCACCCGGACCACCCGGGTGTCACGGGCGACGGCGGCCGGGAGCGCGCCCGCCACCCGGACCGCCTCGCGCGTCAGCCGGCCCTCGCCGAAGCGGCGCAGACTGGGAGCGGCCGAACCGGTTCGGGAAACGGTCAATTCCAGTGCGGGCACGCCTTTGGGGGCCTCGGAAACCGTGGCGAAACGGACGCCTTCATCGTCCACTTCGATGAACTTTCCGCCCTTTTTCACCAAGAGCACAGGGGTGCGTTCAACCACTTTCAGGACAATTCCATGCGGCCAGGAACGACTGACTTCGACCGTGTCGATCCGGGGCAGTTCCCGGCGCAGTCGCGCCTCGATCGCATCGGTGTCCACCGAGACCAGCGGGTCCCCCACGGGCACGTCGGCCGCCTCGCGCACCTGAGCGGGCGTCAGCACCGCGGTGCCGAGGACGCCGACCCGTTCCACGCGCAGCCAGGGCGAGCCGTACGACAGCCAGACGCCGCCCGCCGAGACGAGCACGAGGGCGGCGCCCGCGAGCAGGAGGCGCAGGCGGCGCCGGGCGAACCGCCGAGCGGGGGGCGGGCCGGACGACTCCTGCTGGCGTTCACCGCGCTCGGCGGTGGTCGTACCGGCCACGCTTCCTGCCTTCCCGCCCGCACGGAAACGCCTACGCGGGCCTACGGTTCCTACCGGTGTGCACGACTGGCGGCGATCGCCTCGTACACCATGCCGACGAGCAGGTCGTCGGCGTCGCGCCGGCCGAACTCACCGGCGGCGCGGGACATCTGGTACAGCCGGTGCGGATCGGCGAGCACGGGCAGCACGTTCTGCTGCACCCACTCCGGGGTGAGGTCCGCGTCGTCGACCAGCAGACCGCCGCCGGCCTTGACCACCGGCTGGGCGTTCAGCCGCTGTTCACCGTTGCCGATGGGCAGCGGGACATAGGCGGCCGGCAGTCCGACGGCGGAGAGCTCGGCGACGGTCATCGCGCCCGCGCGGCAGAGCATCATGTCGGCCGCGGCGTACGCGAGATCCATCCGGTCCAGGTAACTTACCGGGATGTACGGGGGCATCCCCGGCATCTGGTGCACCTGCGGCAGTTCGTTCTTCGGGCCGACCGCGTGCAGGATCTGGATTCCGGCCTGCTGCAGCCACGGCGCGACCTGCTGCACGACCTCGTTCAGCCGCCGGGCGCCCTGCGAGCCGCCCGTGACGAGCAGGGTCGGCAGGTTCGGGTCGAGCCCGAAGGCGGCGCGGGCCTCGGGGCGCATGGCGGCCCGGTCCAGGGTGGCGATGGAGCGGCGCAGCGGGATGCCGATGTAGCGGGCGCCGCGCAGCTTGCTGTCCGGCGTGGAGACGGCGACCTGGGCGGCGTACCGCGAGCCGATCTTGTTGGCCAGACCGGGCCGGGCGTTCGCCTCGTGGATGACGATCGGCACGCCGAGCCGCTTGGCGGCCAGATAGCCGGGCAGCGCCACGTAGCCGCCGAAGCCGACGACGCAGTCGGCCTTGGTGCGCTCCAGGATCTGCTCGGCGGCCTTGATCGTGCCGCGCAGCCGGCCCGGGACGGTGATCAGCTCGGGGGTCGGCTTACGGGGCAGCGGTACCGCAGGGATCAGCGCCAGCTCGTAGCCGCGCTCGGGAACCAGCCTGGTCTCCAGGCCGCGCTCCGTGCCCAGGGCCGTGATGCCCACGGTCGGGTCCTGCCTGCGCAGGGCGTCCGCGAGGGCGAGCGCGGGCTCGATGTGGCCCGCGGTGCCCCCGCCGGCGAGTACGACATGCACCGAAATTCACCGCTCTCCGGACGAGCGCACCGCCGAGGTGCGCCGTCGCATCGTGTTCCATCTCCGGGGACTCCGACCTGAACGGGTGCCCCCAGCCCCCCGCTTTCTACCAAAGCGGGGTTGCCGCATCGCAAGCGCCGCCCGCGCAGCGGGCTCGTCGCGCGCGAAAGCGATCAGCAGCCCGATGGCGAACATGGTCGGCAGCAGGGCGGAACCCCCGTAGGAGAACAGCGGGAGGGGGACACCGGCGATCGGCAGCAGACCGAGCACCGCACCCATGTTGATCACGGCCTGGGCCGTGATCCAGGTGGTCACACCTCCCGCGGCGTACCTCACGAAGGGGTCCTCCGTGCGTCCGGCCACGCGGATACCCGCATAGCCTAGAGCGGCGAAGAGGGCGAGCACCGACAGCGTCCCCGCCAGGCCCAGTTCCTCACCGGTGACGGCGAAGATGAAGTCGGTGTGCGCTTCGGGGAGTTGGCCCCATTTCTCCACACTCGCGCCGAGCCCGGACCCGAAGATTCCGCCGGAGGCGAGGGCGTAGATGCCGTGCACGGCCTGCCAGCACGCGTCGCCCGGGCCGGGGTCGGTGGCACCGAGGCACTGCAGCCGGGCCATCCGGTTGGGGCTGGTCCTGATCAGCACCACACCGATCAGGGCCGCCACCGACAGCACCCCGACGAACAGCCGGGTGGGCGCCCCGGCCAGCCACAGCAGGCCGAACAGGATCGCCGTCAGGATGATCGCCGTGCCCATGTCCCCGCCGAGCATGATCAGCCCGAGCAGCAGGAACGCGACCGGCACCAGCGGCACCAGCATGTGCTTCCACTGCGTCAGCAGCTTCTTGTCCTGCTTGCGGGCCAGCAGATCGGCGCCCCACAGCACCAGCGCGAGCTTGCCGAACTCGCTGGGCTGGAGCTGGAAGGGGCCGCCGACGGAGATCCAGTTCTGGTTGCCGTTGACCGACATCCCTATCCCCGGCACCTGCACCAGCGCCATCAGGAAGACCGCGCCCGCGAGGATCGGATAGGCCAGCGCCCGGTGCAGCTTCACCGGCATCCGCGAGGCGGCGAGCAGCAGCCCCCCGCCGATCACCGCGGCGAGCAGCTGCTTGCGGAAGAACCAGGAGCCCGTCAGGCCCATCTGCAGCGCCTTGATCTGGGAGGCCGAGTAGACCATCACCAGACCCAGCACGATGATCAGCAGACTGCCGCCGAGGATCAGGTAGTACGCCGTCAGCGGCCGGTCCCACGCCTTGCGCGCGCGCGTGTAGAGCCGTAGGACCGGGTTCTCGCGCGGGGGGCGGGGGGCGGCGGGCCGCACGGCGGCCCGGGGGGCGGGCCGGCGGCCGGTACGGCTACTGGGCATCAGCGCCTCCGCTGCGTCGGTCAGGAGCCGAGTTCGCGAACCGCCTCCGCGAACGCGTCACCGCGCTTGTTGTAGTTGGTGAACATGTCCATCGAGGCGCAGGCGGGGGCGAGGAGCACGGTGTCGCCGGGCTGCGCGAGCCGCTGGGCCTCCTGGACGGCCTGGAGCATCGCCCCAGTGTCGGTCCGGTCGAGGTCGACGACGGGTACTTCCGGGGCGTGTCGCGTCAGCGCCTCGCGGATCAGCGCCCGATCGGCACCGATCAGCACGACGCCCCGCAGCCGCTCGGCCGCCCCCGCGACCAGCTCGTCGAAGGTCGCGCCCTTCGCGAGGCCGCCCGCGATCCACACGATCGACGGGTACGACGCCAACGAGGCTTGCGCGGCGTGCGTGTTGGTGGCCTTGGAGTCGTCGACGTACGCCACGCCGGCCACGTCGGCGACGTGCGCGATGCGGTGGGCGTCCGGGGTGAAGGCCCGCAGACCGTCCCGTACGGCCCCGGCGGGCACCCCGAAGGCGCGCGCGAGGGCCGCCGCGGCAAGGGCGTTGGCGATGTTGTGCGGGGCCGGCGGGTCGACGTCCGAGACCTCGGCGAGCTCCTGGGCGTTCTTCTGCCGGTTCTCCACGAAGGCGCGGTCGACCAGGATGCCGTCCACCACGCCGAGTTGGGAGGGGCCGGGCGTGCCGAGGGCGAAGCCGATGGCCCGGCAGCCCTCCTCGACGTCGGCCTCGCGCACCAGGTCCTCGGTGGCCTTGTCGGCCACGTTGTAGACGCAGGCGACGCGATTGCCCTCGTAGATCCGGCCCTTGTCGCGCGCGTACGCCTCCATCGAGCCGTGCCAGTCGAGGTGGTCCGGGGCGAGGTTCAGGACGGCGGCGGAGTGGGCGCGCAGGGAGGGCGCCCAGTGCAGCTGGTAGCTGGAGAGCTCCACGGCGAGCACGTCGTACTTCTCCTCGCCGAGGACCGCGTCCAGCAGGGAGACACCGATGTTGCCGACGGCGGCCGTGCGCAGCCCGGCGGCCTTCAGGATCGACGCCAGCATCTGCGTGGTGGTGGTCTTGCCGTTGGTGCCGGTCACGCACAGCCAGGGCGCCGCGTCCGGGCCGCGCAGCCGCCAGGCCAGCTCGACGTCGCCCCAGATCTCGACGCCGGCCTCGTGGGCCGCCGCGAACAGCGGCTTGTCCGGCTTCCAGCCGGGCGCGGTGACGACCAGCTCGGCGCCCTCGGGCAGGGTGTCGCCGTCACCGAGCCGCACGGTGACGCCCAGCGCCCGGAGCTCGGCGGCCTGGGCGCGGGCCCGCTCGTCGTCGCCGTCGTTGACGACGGTGACCTGCGCGCCGAGCCCGTGCAGCACCTTGGCCGCCGGGACGCCGGAGACGCCGAGCCCGGCGACGGTGACGTTCTTCCCCTGCCAGTCGGTCACTTGTCCGCTGCCCATCCCGCGTAGAAGAGGCCCAGTCCGACGATCACACAGATGCCCTGGATGATCCAGAAACGGACCACCACGAGGACCTCGGACCAGCCCTTGAGTTCGAAGTGGTGCTGAAGCGGCGCCATCCGGAAGACGCGCTTGCCGGTCAGGCGGAACGAGCCGACCTGGATGACCACCGACATGGTGATCAGGACGAACAGACCACCGAGGATCGCGATCAGAAGCTCGGTGCGCGAGCAGATCGCCAGACCGGCGAGCACACCGCCGAGCGCCAGCGAACCGGTGTCACCCATGAAGATCTTGGCCGGCGACGTGTTCCACCACAGGAAGCCGAGGCAGGCGCCCATCAGCGCCGAGGCGACCACCGCGAGGTCGAGCGGGTCGCGCACCTCGTAACAGGCACCTGGGTTCGTGAGCGTCTGGGCGTTCGCGCACGACTCCTGGAACTGCCACACGCCGATGAACGTGTAGGCGCCGAAGACGAGCACCGAGGCGCCGGTGGCCAGACCGTCCAGACCGTCCGTCAGGTTCACACCGTTCGACATCGCCAGGATCATGAACAGCGCCCAGACCACGAACAGCACCGGGCCGATCGTCCAGCCGAAGTCGGTGATGAACGACAGCTTGGTGGAGGCCGGGGTGTTGCCGCGGTTGTCGGCGAACTGCAGCGACAGCACCGCGAAGGCGATGCCGACGATCAGCTGTCCGGCCATCTTCGCCTTGGCCCGCAGACCCAGCGAACGCCGCTTCACGATCTTGATGTAGTCGTCCAGGAAGCCGACCAGGCCCATGCCGACCATCAGACCGAGCACCAGCAGACCGGAGAAGGTCGGCGAGTAGCCCGTGATGACCTTGGACAGGAAGTAGGCGGCGACCGTGGCCAGGATGAAGGCGATACCGCCCATGGTCGGCGTACCGCGCTTGCTGGCGTGCTCGCGCGGGCCGTCGTCACGGATGTACTGGCCGTAGCCCTTGCGGGCCAGCAGCTTGATCAGCAGCGGCGTGCCGACCAGCGTCAGGAACAGACCGATGACGCCGGCGAACAGGATCTGCTTCATCATCGGGCGGCAACCTCACCCTCGGCACCGGTCTCGAGCAGCGCCTGGGCAACGCTCTCGAGCCCGACCGAACGGGACGCCTTCACGAGTACGACGTCCCCCGGGCGCAGCTCGCTGCGCAACAGGTCGACCGCCGCCTGTGCGTCGGACACGTGCACCGACTCCTCACCCCACGAACCCTCGTTATATGCGCCCAGTTGCAGCCAGGAGGCTTCGATCCCCCCGACCGCGACGAGCTTGCTGACGTTGAGCCGGACGGCGAGCCGTCCGACCGCGTCGTGCTCGGCGAGCGCCTCGTCCCCCAGCTCGGCCATCTTGCCGAGCACCGCCCACGTGCGACGCCCCCTGCCCATCGCCGCCAGCGCGCGCAGGGCGGCCTTCATGGACTCGGGGTTCGCGTTGTAGGCGTCGTTGACGATCGTCACGCCGTCCGGGCGCTCGGTGACCTCCATCCGCCAGCGGGAGAGGGAGCCCGCCTGGGAGAGCGCGGTGGCGATCTCTTCCGCGGACATGCCCAGCTCATGGGCGACGGCGGCCGCGGCGAGCGCGTTCGACACGTGGTGCTCACCGTACAGGCGCATGGTCACATCGCTGCACCCGGAGGGTGTGTGAAGGGTGAAGGAGGGCTGTCCGGTGTCCGTGAGTCGTACGTTCTCGGCGCGTACGTCCGCTTCGTCGCTCTCGCCGAAGAAGAGCACCTTCGCCTTCGTACGGGAGGCCATGGCGCGCACCAGCGGGTCGTCGGCGTTGAGCACGGCCGTGCCGCCGTCCTCGGCGGTGGGCAGGGCCTCCACCAACTCGCCCTTGGCCTGGGCGATCTGCTCGCGGCCGCCGAACTCGCCGATGTGGGCGGTGCCGACGTTGAGCACCAGGCCGATCCTCGGGGGCGTCAGCTCGGTGAGGTAGCGGATGTGGCCGATGCCGCGGGCGCCCATCTCCAGCACGAGGAACTTCGTCTCCTCGGTGGCGGACAGCGCCGTCAGCGGCAGCCCGATCTCGTTGTTGAGCGAGCCCGGCGTCCACACGGTCGGCGCCCTGTGCTGGAGCACCTGGGCGATCAGGTCCTTGGTGCTGGTCTTGCCCGCGGAGCCGGTGAGGGCCACGAGGGTCGCGCCGAGGCGGGTCACGACATGACGGGCGAGAGCACCGAGCGCGGCCTGCACGTCGTCGACGACGATCGCGGGCACCCCGACCGGCCGGGAGGCCAGTACGGCGGCGGCGCCCGCCTCGACGACGGCGGCCGCGAAGTCGTGGCCGTCGACGCGTTCGCCGACGAAGGCGACGAACAGGCTGCCGGGCACCACCTCACGGGAGTCCCGGACGACGGGTCCCGTGACCTGGACGGCCGGATCCGGTATGTCGTACGTCTGCCCGCCGACGACTTCTGCGATCTCGGCGAGAGAGAGGGCGATCACAAGTTCATCCCTGGGTCTTCTGGATAGCTTCGCGAAGCACCTGGCGGTCGTCGAAGGGACGGACCACCCCGGCGATGTCCTGGCCCTGCTCGTGGCCCTTGCCCGCGACGAGCACGGTGTCCCCGGGGTGCGCGCGCTGGACGGCGGCGGCGATCGCGGCCGCGCGGTCCTCGAAGAGGAGCACCTCGCCGCGCTCGTGCGCCGGCACGGACGCCGCGCCCTGGAGCATGGTCGCGAGGATCGCGAGGGGGTCCTCGGAGCGGGGATTGTCGGAGGTCAGTACGGCCGTGTCGGCGAACCGGGCCGCGGCGGCGCCCATCGGGGCGCGCTTGGTGGTGTCGCGGTCGCCGCCGCAGCCGAGGACGACGTGCAGCCGGCCCTTGGTGACCTTGCGCAGCGCCTTCAGCACCGACTCGACGGCGTCGGTCTTGTGGGCGTAGTCGACGACGGCGAGATAGCCCTGTCCGGCGTCCACCCGCTCCAGGCGGCCGGGCACGCCCGGCACGGCGGCGACGCCGTCGGCGGCGGTCTGCGGGTCCAGGCCGGCGGTGGCCAGGGCGACGATCGCGGCGAGGGTGTTGGCGACGTTGAAGGTGCCGGGCAGCGGCGACCTGGCGGTGAGGCGCTCGCCGTTCGGGCCGGTCACGGTGAACGTGGAGTCCATGGGGCCGACTTCGACGCCCTCGGCGCGCCAGTCGGCGTCGGGGTGGCCCTCGGCGGAGTAGGTGACGACCGGGACGGTCGCCTCCACGGCGAGCCTGCGGCCGTACTCGTCGTCGAGGTTGACGACGCCCCGTTTGCTGCGTTTCGGCGTGAACAGCTGCGCCTTGGCCCGGAAGTAGTCCTCCATGTCGGAGTGGAACTCCATGTGCTCCGGGCTGAGGTTGGTGAACACGGCGATGTCGAACACGCAGCCGTCGACCCGGCCGAGCACCAGGGCGTGGCTGGAGACCTCCATGGCGACCGCCTCGACGCCGCGTTCGCGCATCACCGCGAACAGGGCCTGCAGGTCGGTGGCTTCGGGGGTGGTGCGTTCGGACTTGATGCGCTCGTCGCCGATGCGCATCTCGACCGTGCCGATGAGGCCGGTGGAGCGGGCCGTGCGCAGACCGCCCTCGACGAGGTAGGCGGTGGTGGTCTTGCCGGAGGTGCCGGTGATGCCGATCTGGAGCAGGTCCTCGCCGGGGCGGCCGTAGATCTCGGCGGCCAGCTCGCCCATCCGGGCCCGCGGGTCGTCCACCACCAGCACCGGCAGGCCCGTCGCGGCGGCGCGCTCGGCGCCGGACGGGTCGGTCAGCACGGCCGCGGCGCCCAGCCCGGCCGCCTGCGCGACGAAGTCGGCGCCGTGCGCCCGGGCCCCGGGCAGGGCGGCGTACAGGTCGCCGGGGCGGACGGCGCGCGAGTCGTGGGTGATGCCCGTGACCTCGGCGGCGCCGTCGGGCGCGGGGGCACCCAGCCGGCCGGCGAGGTCCGCGAGGGGTGTTGCGGGCACCTGGGCCGGTCGCGGCGGTCCCGGGTAGGTCACGGGAGCGCCCTTCTGGGTGGTTCGGGACTGATCAGCGTGTGGCACGGCGGTGAGCGTACCGGGCTCACCCGCTCCGGGGCGAAGCGAGGGGCGGGGGGCGCTCTGGTTCCCGGGATCGGGGGTGATCGTTGTCACGAGCTCGTTCCTGGCTGTTCAGTGCTGATCAGATGGCGTCGGGTGCGGGGCGGGTCGTGGGTCGGATGCGGGTCGGGTGCCCGTCAGGGCGCGTAGGAGACGGGCAGTCTGGCGGGGGCGGCTCCGGTGGGCGGCACCTGGAGCGTCTTCAGCGCGAACTCCATGACCTGTTTGTAGATCGGTCCGCAGATCTGGCCGCCGAAGTAGTCGCCCTCGGTGGCGTTCTGGATCGCGCAGTAGACGGTGATACGAGGCTTGTCGGCGGGCGCGAACCCGGCGAAGGAGGACGTGTACCCGCGGTACTGGCCGGTGGCCGGATCCACGCGGTTGGCCGTGCCGGTCTTGCCCGCCACCCGGTAGCCGGGGATGCGCGCCTTGTTGCCGGTGCCCTCCTCGTCGTCGACGACCGACTCCAGCATCCGGGCGAGCGTCTTCGCCGTCTTCTCGCTGATGACCCGCTTCTTCGCGGGCTCGGGAGCGGGCGTGAAGCGTCCGTCCGCGCCCTTGGTGCCGCGCACCAGTGTCGGCTCGACGCGGACGCCGCCGTTGGCGATGGTCGAGTAGACGGAGGCGGCCTGCATGGCGTTGATGGACACGCCCTGGCCGAAAGGAATCGTGTACTGCTGCGAGGTGGACCACTTGTCCGGAGGGGCGAGGATGCCCTTGGTCTCGCCGGGGAAGCCGAGCCCGGTGTAGCTGCCGAGGCCGAACTTGCGCAGGTAGGAGTAGAGGACCTCGTTGGCCTCCGGCTGGGTCTTGCCGAGCTGGCCGGTGGCGAGGATGGTGCCGATGTTGCTGGACTTGGCGAGCACGCCGTTCAGCGTGAGGTACCAGGTCTCGTGGTCGATGTCGTCCTTGAACAGGCGGTCGCCGCGGTGCAGCCGGTTCGGCACGATCACATGCGTCTCGGGGGTGGCCACGCCCTCCTCCAGTACGGCGGCCATGGAGATGACCTTCGCGGTGGAGCCGGGCTCGTAGGCGTCGAGGAGGGCCGCGTTGGCCAGGGCGTCCGGGTCGGCCTTGCTGAGGTCATTGGGGTCGAAGCCGGGCGCGTTGGCCATGGCGAGGATCTCGCCGGTGCGGGTGTCCTGGACGATGACGTAGCCGCGGTCGGCCTTGGACTTCTTCACCTGCTCGCTGATGGCGTTCTGCGCGGCCCACTGGATGTCGCGGTCGATGGTCAGCTCGATGTCCGAGCCGGGCACGGCCGGGGTCTCGGTGGAGCCGGCCGTGGGCACCTGACGGCCGCCGGACTGGGCGTAGCGGATCTTGCCGTCCTTGCCGGCGAGCTGCTCGTCCAGCTGCTGCTCGATGCCCCCGCCGCCCTTGCCCTCGGCGTTGACCCAGCCCAGTATCCCGGCGGCGAGGTCCCCGTTGGGGTACACGCGCTTGCTGCTGGGCACGGCCAGGACACCGGCCAGCACGTTGACGGTGGCCGGGTCGGTCTCGGCCTTCGTGGCCAGCGCCGACTTCAGGTCCTTGATCTGCTGCCAGACCAGCGGGGTCTGCCGGTGGGCAAGCAGCGCGTAGCGCAGCTCCTTGTTCGCGGGCCGCAGCTTCGCGACGAGGTCCGCCTGCTCCTGGCCGAGGATCGGCGCGAGCAGCGCGGCCGCCTGCTCGGGCCCGTCGTCGATCTTGAGCGCCTCGCGGTTGAACAGCGTGGGGTCGGCCGTGATGTCGTACGCGTCCACGCTGGTCGCGAGCGCCACGCCGGTCCGGTCGGTGATCTCGCCGCGCTCGGCGGCGAGCACCTGCCCCACATACCGGTTCTGCTCGGCCTTCGCGGCGTACGTACTCGCGTCCACGGCCTGCACCTGCAGCAGCCGTACGACGAAGGCGGCCATGACCAGCGTCAGCGCCAGCCCGACCATCCGCAGCCGGGGCCGGGGGCTGCCGAGCCTCAGCGGCCGCGGCACGGCCGGGCGGCGCACGGGACGCCCGGCGCGCGCTCCGGCACCCGCCGGCCTGCGCCCCGCGGGCCGTACGGGCCGTGCGGGCCCGGGCACCCGTCGACGCGGCGGTTCCCTGTCGGTCACTTCCGTCACCTGCCGGGGGTCGAGGGCGTGAGGGGGCCGATGAGCGGGGCCCCGAGGTCGTGGGTGCCGCGCGCGGTGCGGCGCCGCGGCGGGCGGGCGGGCGCCGCCGTCACCGGGCTTGGCGGTCCGGGCCGGGTGCGGCGGGCCGAGGGCCCGTTCCGCGTCACCACCCCGCACCTGCCGGGGTCTGCGCGTCCGACGGCGCGTCCGTGTCGGCGGACGTGCCGGAGAGGTCCGACGCAGGGGCCGTGTCGGCGGACGTGCCGGAGAGGTCCGACGCAGGGGCCGTGTCGGCGGACGTGCCGGACACGGAGGGGCCTGCCACGGGCATGGCCTCCGGCGCCAGGACCAGCGGGCTGCCGGCGACGGCTTCCTCCGGGGTGGGGGCCGGGGACGGGACGCCCTTGACCGTGCCGTCGGGGTTGAGGAAGGCCGGGTCGCCGCCGGGGACCATGCCCAGCTCACGGGCGCGGCGCTGGAGCGCGTCGGGGGCGGAGTAGGCGTCGATGTCGCGCTGGAGGGCCTGCTCCTGGTCGGTGAGGTCCTTGGTGGCCTTCTGCAGGTCGTCCAGCCGGAAGGAGCCCTCGCTGAGCGCGGAGTTCAGCACGAGCAGGCCGATGAGGCCGCCGCCGAGCAGCAGCACCACCAGCAGGACGAAGGGGGTGCGCGCGGCCTGCCCGGACCCGGAGGGCAGCAGCCGCGCGAGCCGGGCGGCCCGGCCCTTCAGCTCGGGTTTCCTGCTCACCGGGCCTCCCGTCCGCCAGTGCTGACCCCGCCGGCCTGGTGAGTTGGACTCTCCAACCCAGGCGCCCGCCCCTTCGCCCGACTCACTCCACGTCCTCCCTGATGCGCTCGGCACCGCGCAGTCGCGCCGGGGCCGCCCGCTTGTTCTCGGCGACCTCCTCCTCGGTGGGAAGTTCGGCACCGCGCGTGAGCAGCTTGAGCCGGGGCTGGTAGCGCTCGGGCACGACGGGCAGTCCGGGCGGGGCGGTGGTGGCGGCGCCGGCCGCGAAGACCTGCTTGACCAGCCGGTCCTCCAGCGAGTGGTACGACAGCACGGCGACACGCCCGCCGAGTGCGAGGGCCTTCACCGCGGCCGGGATCGCCCGCTCCAGGACGGACAGCTCGCCGTTGACCTCGATGCGCAGCGCCTGGAAGGTGCGCTTGGCCGGGTTGCCGCCGGTGCGCTTGGCGGCCTGCGGCAGCGCGTCCCGGATGACCTCCACCAGCCGGGCGCTGTTGCTGAAGGGCTCCTTCTCGCGCTCGCGCACGACGGCCGCCACGATCCGCTTGGCCTGCTTCTCCTCGCCGTACGCCCGCAGGATCCGGACGAGTTCACCGGCCGGGTAGGTGTTGAGGACCTCGGCGGCGCTGATCCCGGTCGTCTGGTCCATGCGCATGTCGAGCGGCGCGTCCTGCGCGTAGGCGAAGCCGCGGTCGGCCTCGTCGAGCTGCATGGAGGAGACGCCGAGGTCGAACAGCACGCCCTGCACGCGCGGGATGCCGAGCCGGCCCAGCACCTCGGGCAGCTCGTCGTAGACGGCGTGCACCAGGGTGGCGCGCTCCCCATAGGGCGCGAGGCGCTCGCCGGACAGCCGCAGCGCCTCCTTGTCGCGGTCGAGCGCGACGAGCCGGGCTTCGGGGAACCGCGTCAGGAGCGCCTCGCTGTGGCCGCCGAGACCGAGGGTGCAGTCGACGACCACCGCTCCGGGCTGCTGCAGGGCGGGGGCCAACAGGTCCAGGCACCGCTGGAGCATCACCGGGACGTGTCGACTGTTGCTCAAGGGGGCCCTCTCAGGTCGGCGGGGCCGTACGCACCGCCGGGTCCCCGCCCTCTCGTGACGGAAAAAAGCAGGGAAAGACTCGCCTCCCGCTTCGCGTCACTTTAGTCCACCCCGTGTGGCGGTCAATCAACCGGCCCGCGCGTGGCGGCGGAGCCCTGCGGACCGGCTCACGCGCCGGCTGTGCATTGCCTCACAACAAGAACTCAATGGCGTTCTTTGTCCGCTCTCACAACAGGCCCCGGCCACAGGTGACCAGTAACGTCGTCCCCATGACGACTTCTGCATCGCTCCCCGCCGGCTCCGAGGGCTCCATAACCCGCGTCGGTACGGTCACCGACCGTCTGGTCGAGGCGAACGAGCAGTACGCCGCCGCCTTCACCGACCCCGGGATGGACGCCCGCCCCGTCCTCAAGGTCGCCGTCGTGGCCTGCATGGACGCCCGTCTCGACCTCCACGCGGCACTCGGCCTGCAGCTCGGTGACTGTCACACCATCCGCAACGCCGGCGGTGTGGTCACCGACGACGTGATCCGCTCGCTCACCATCAGCCAGCGCGCCCTCGGCACCCGCAGCGTGGTCCTGATCCACCACACCGGGTGCGGCCTGGAGACCCTCACCGAGGAGTTCCGGCACGACCTGGAGATGGAGGTCGGCCAGCGTCCCGCGTGGGCGGTGGAGGCGTTCCGCGACGTCGACCAGGACGTCCGTCAGTCGATGCAGAAGGTGCGCACCTCGCCGTTCCTGCTCCACACCGACGACGTGCGCGGTTTCGTGTTCGACGTGAAGACGGGCCTGCTGCGCGAGATCGACCCCGGGGCCTGATCCGGGACGGATGCCTGATCCGCGGCCGGAGGGCTGATCCGGAGCCGGACGCACTGATCCGGAGCCGGAGGCCCGTTCTTCGCCGATTCCAGGTTCTTCCGGGCACAAAAGCTCCTAAGAACCGACATATCGCGGCCAGTTGTCCACAGTCGAGTGACACGAACCGGTAACGGCAACAAGAATGCCGTTGTGACGTCACGCGGAACTTTTCCAGCGCGCCGTCCGTGTTTCGGGTGGGGCCGGTCTCGCGTCGAGAAGCGTCGGCCCGGGCAAAGAAACGGGCCGAGGAGGGCCGGGTGACGACCTATGACGATCGAGCGAGCCTCACTGATCTGACTGCCACCGTGGATCGGGTGCGCCGCTCGGTGGAAGAGGTGATCGAGGGCAAGCCCGAGGTCGTCCGGCTTTCGCTGACCGTGCTGCTCGCCGAGGGACATCTGCTGATCGAGGATGTCCCCGGCGTGGGCAAGACGATGCTGGCCAAGACACTGGCCCGGTCCATCGACTGCTCGGTGCGGCGCATCCAGTTCACGCCCGACCTGCTGCCCTCCGACATCACCGGTGTGTCCATCTGGGACCAGCAGCGCCGGGACTTCGAGTTCAAGCCGGGCGCGATCTTCGCGCAGATCGTCATCGGCGACGAGATCAACCGCGCCTCGCCCAAGACCCAGTCGGCGCTCCTGGAGTCCATGGAGGAGCGCCAGGTCACCATCGACGGCCAGACCTACGAGCTGCCGAGCCCCTTCATGGTGGTGGCCACCCAGAACCCGGTCGAGATGGAGGGCACCTACCCGCTGCCCGAGGCCCAGCGCGACCGGTTCATGGCCCGGGTCTCCATCGGCTATCCCAGCCCCGAGGCCGAGCTGCAGATGCTCGACATCCACGGCGGGGTGAGCCCGCTGGACGACCTCCAGCCGGTCGCCCACGCGCACGACATCGTGAAGCTGGTCGAAGCCGTGCGCGGCGTCCACGTCGCCGACACCGTCCGGCGCTACGCCGTCGACCTGGTCGCCGCCACCCGCACCCACCCCGACCTCAGACTCGGCGCCTCCCCGCGCGCCACGCTGCATCTGCTGCGCGCGGCGAAGGCGTCCGCCGCCCTGAGTGGCCGGGAGTACGCGCTGCCGGACGACATCCAGGCCCTCGCCGTCGCCGTCCTGGCGCACCGACTGCTGCCGACCGCGCAGGCCCAGCTGAACCGCCGTACCGCCGAGCAGGTCGTCCAGGAGATCCTCCAGCACACCCCGGTGCCCCAGGCTCCCCAGCAGCACGGCTACGGCCTGGGCGGCGCCGCTCCGGCCTACCCGCAGCAGCCGCCGCGGAGGCTGTGATGACCGCGACGGGGATGAGCCACGCGGAGGCGGAGAACGGCGGCAAGGGCGCGATGCGCACCGCGCTGGCCGGGCTGACCACCCGCGGGCGGTCCTTCCTGGCCGCCGGTGTCGCGGCCGCCGTGTGCGCCTACGTCCTCGGCCAGAGCGACCTGCTGCGCGTCGGTTTGCTGCTCGCCGTGCTGCCGCTGGTGTGCGCGACCGTCCTCTACCGCACCCGCTACCGGGTGGCCGGCAGCCGCCGGCTCTCCCCCGCACGCGTGCCGGCCGGCTCCGAGGCCCGCGTCCACCTGCGCATGGACAACGTCTCGCGGCTGCCCACCGGCCTGCTGATGCTCCAGGACCGGGTCCCCTACGTCCTCGGCCCGCGCCCGCGTTTCGTCCTCGACCGGGTCGAGGCGGGTGGCCGCCGCGAGGTGTCCTACCGGGTCCGCTCCGACCTGCGCGGCCGCTACCCGCTGGGCCCGCTCCAGCTGCGCCTGACCGACCCGTTCGGCATGTGCGAACTGACCCGCTCCTTCTCGACGTACGACACGCTCACGGTCATCCCGCGCGTGGAGCCGCTGCCGCCTGTGCGGCTCACCGGTGAGGCCACCGGGTACGGCGACGGGCGGCAGCGCTCGCTGGCGCTGGCCGGCGAGGACGACGTCATCCCGCGCGGCTACCGCTACGGCGACGACCTGCGCCGCGTCCACTGGCGCTCCACCGCCCGCTACGGCGAGCTGATGGTGCGCCGCGAGGAACAGCCGCAGCGCTCCCGCTGCACGGTCCTGCTGGACACCCGCGCGCTCGCCTTCCGCGGCGCGGGCCCCGACTCCGCGTTCGAGTGGGCCGTATCGGGCACCGCGTCGGTGTTGGTGCACATGCTGGAGCGGGGCTTCTCGGTCCGGCTGCTCACGGACACCGGCAGCTCCGTCCCGGGCGAGGGCGCCGACGGCTTCGCGGGCGCCAGCCAGGAGTCGGCGGACGCGGCCGGGCTGATGATGGACACCCTCGCGGTGATCGACCACTCCGACGGCACCGGCCTGTCCCGCGCCTACGACGTGCTGCGCGGCGGGAACGAGGGTCTGCTGGTCGCGTTCTTCGGCGACCTGGACGAGGCGCAGGCAGCCGTCGCCGCCAAGATGAGCCGCCGCAGCGGCGGCGCCCTCGCCTTCGTGCTGGACAGCGGCACCTGGACCCGCGAGCCGTACGACGTCCCGGCCGCAGCCGACCGCACCGAGGAGCGCCTGCGCCTCCTGCGCGAGTCCGGCTGGACGGCCGTCGCCGTACCGCGCGGCGTGACGCCGGCCGACCTGTGGCGCCAGGCCGACCAGGCCCGTTCGGGCGGCTTCGGGGCGGCGCCCCCGGGGACACCCGGAACTGCGCGCCGAGCGCACGACGACCCGCATCCGGTGCGAAGCGCCCACGGGGAGGTGCGCTCATGAGCAGCCGCGCTCGCATGGCCCTGTGCGCCCTCGCCGCGACCCTGCTGACGTCCTGCGCCCTGCTGCCGCTGGTCGACACACCGGCCTGGCTGATGCACGCGGCGCTGCTGCTGGCGGTGCAGTCGGGCGTCGGCGCCCTCGCGCGGCGGGTGCCGCTCGCGCGGGCGCTGACCGTCGCCGCGCAGGCACTCGCCTCCCTGCTGCTGCTCACCCTGTCCTTCGCGAGTGCCCAGGCCCTCGCCGGGTTCGTCCCGGGCCCGCAGGCGTTCCAGCGCTTCGCCGACCTCCTCGAGCAGGGCACACAGGACGTCGAGCGGTACGCGATCCCGGCGCCGCTGTCGGACGGCATCCAGCTGATGCTGGTCGGCGGGGTGCTGCTGATCGGCCTGATGGTGGACGCCCTGGCGGTGACCTTCCGCAGCGCGGCCCCGGCCGGTCTTCCGCTGCTGGCGCTGTACTCGGTGGCGGCGGGCCTCGCGGACGGCGCCGGCGGCTGGGTGTGGTTCGTGCTCGCCGCGCTGGGCTATCTGACGCTGCTGCTGGCCGAGGGCCGCGACCGGCTCTCCCAGTGGGGCCGGGTCTTCACCGGCGCCCCGCGCTCCCCCGGCACCCTCACCGACGCCGGAGGTGCGGTGGCCCCGGTGCGCACCGGCCGGCGGATCGGCGCCGTCGCGCTGGGCATCGCCCTGGTGGTGCCGCTGGCGCTGCCCGCGATGAACGGCGGCCTGCTGGACGCGGCCGGCGCGGGCGTGGGCTCCGGCGGCGGGGGCGGCGGCACCATCTCCGCGGTCAACCCCCTGGTGTCGCTGCGCGACAGCCTGAACGTGGACGAGGACCGCACGGTACTGGTGCTGCGCACCGACTCCGAGGACGTGTCCAGCATGTATCTGCGGATCGTGTCCCTGGACGAGTTCGACGGCACCACCTGGCGGCCCGCCAAGCGACGGGTCGTCGACGTGCCCGACGAGTTCCCCGCTCCGACCGGTCTGCGCCCGGACATCCCGCGCACCGAGGTGCGCACCCGGATCGCCGCCGCCGACTGGTACGCGCAGGACTGGCTGCCGATGCCGTACCCGCCGAGCGGCGTCGACATCGACGGGCGCTGGCGCTACGAGCCGATCGGGATGACGGTGGTCGGCGACCGCAGCGAGAACACCCAGGGCAAGACGTACGAGGTGCGCAGCCTGGAGGTGCGTCCCACGGCCCGCCAGCTGGCCGAGTCCCCCGAGCCGCCGTCCTCGATCGAGCGCCAGTACACCGAGCTGCCCGACTCGCTGCCGTCGGTGGTGGAGAGCACGGCCCAGGAGGTCACCGCGGACGCGAGGAACCCGTACGAGCAGGCGGTCGCGCTCCAGGAGTACTTCGCCCTGACGGGCGGCTTCCAGTACGACACCGAGGTCGAGGTCGGCGACGACCGGGAGGCCCTCGCCCGCTTCCTGCGGGACAAGCGGGGCTTCTGTGTGCACTACTCCTTCGCGATGGCCACGATGGCCCGCTCGCTGGGCATCCCGGCCCGTGTCGCGGTCGGTTTCGCGCCGGGCACCCCGCAGGCCGACCGGACGGTGACGGTGGGCCTGCGGGACGCGCACGCCTGGCCGGAGCTGTACTTCGAGGGCGTGGGCTGGACCCGCTTCGAGCCGACCCCGACCCGTGGGTCGACCCCGCCGTACACCGTCCCGGACGCGCCCGACAGCAGTGACCCCGAGCTGCCGGACAACGCCCGGCCGAGTGGCGCGGCGCCGTCCGCGGAGCCGTCGGAGAGCTCCAGCTGCTCGGCGGAGGACAAGCGGCTGGAGGCCTGCGCGGGCGCACTGCCGCTGGACCCGGGCACGACCGAGGGCGAGGGGCCGTTCTGGTACCAGGTCACCGGGTGGGTGCTGCTGGGTCTCGCGCTGGTCGTGCTGCCACTGGCGCCGATGCTGTACCGGCTCAGACGGCGTGCGGTGCGGCTGTCGTCCGCCCGGCACACCGCCTCGTCCGCGCCCGGGCCGTCCGGCGACGGCGTGGATGTGACGGCGCCGTCGCCCGGGCAGGTGCCACCGCCGCAGACGGCCGAGGCGGCCGCCGGCCATGTGCTGGCGGTGTGGCGTGAGCTGACGGACACCGCCTGGGACTACGGCATCCCGCCGGACGACGCGCTCACCCCGCGCAAGGCGGCCGAGCGGATCGTGCGGCTCGGGCAGCTGGACGAGGCGGCGGCGCAGGGCGTGCACCGGGTGGCGGGCGCGGTGGAGCAGGTGCTGTTCGCGCCCCGGCCGCGGGCCGTGTCCGGGCTCGCCGACGAGGTGCGTGGGCTGAGGGCCGCGCTGCGGTCGCGGGTCAGCCGGTCGACCCGGGTGCGTGCGGTGGTCGCGCCGCGTTCGGCCGTCCGGGCGGTGTGGGAGCTCGGCGACCGCTGGGCGGCGTTCCGGGAGCGGCTGGCCGAGCGCCTCACGGCCCTGGTCCGCAGGCCGTCGGGACAGCGCGGCGGCTGACAGCCCGGCGGCCGACCGCGGTCGGGGCAGCGCCCGAGTCGCGAGACAGAGCCGGCCCCGGCACGGAGTGTCCGTGCCGGGGCCGGCTCTTCGGTCTGCGCGCCGGTGCGGGCCACTGGGCTCGGGCCGAGCGCATGCGTGAGGGGGTTGCCGCCCGGGCGGCAACCCCCTCACGCGTGTCTGTGTATGCGGTGTGAGGAGCGAGGGTGCGGCTCAGTGGCCCTGTTCGTCACGGCGCCGCTGCCAGCGCTGCTCGATGCGGTCCATCATGGAACGCCGCTGATGACCCTGCCGACGGCCCTGCGGGCCGGCCGCGTGCTGTTCGCCGGGCCTCGGGGCCTTGCGCCAGCCGGTCACCGCGAGTACCGCACAGCCGAGCATGACGAGGAAGCCCACCACGCTCAGCCATACCTGCTGAAGGACCATTCCGGTCATGAGGAGCGCGATACCTACGAGGAAGCCCGCGACCGCCTGGTAGACCCGTCGCCGGGTGTACGTACGCAGCCCGCTTCCCTCAAGCGCTGTCGCGAACTTGGGATCTTCGGCGTACAGCGCTCGCTCCATCTGCTCGAGCATGCGCTGCTCGTGCTCCGAGAGCGGCACGGAGTCCTCCTCATCGTGCAGTCGCCGGGGCGACCCGGGGGGTCCCTTCAGGATAGGCAGGGAATCGCCCCCGTGAAACCCGCCCCTCTGCGCCAATTGGCCAACCGGTCCCGCCATGGGCGTACCGGCTCGCTGAGGCTTCCATTCCCCGGCGGCCGACCCGTCATGCCGGAGCGGTCTCCCTCGATCATACGGCGGGAACCGCCCGATCGGGTGGCCTGTGGCGGACTCCATGCGCGGGCCGCCCCGCTGATCAGCGCGGTGTCACAGGCGGCCGCTCAGGCCTCGTGGGCCCCTGCGGTCTCACCGAGCACATGGAGCTGGGTGGCCACGGCGTGGAAGGCCGGAAGCTCGGCCGCGGCCTCCTCCAGCTTCAGCAGCGCCTCCAGCGCGCCGGGCTCGGTGTCCACGAGGACGCCGGGCACGAGGTCGGCGAAGACCCGCACGCCGTGCACGGCCCCGATGGTGAGGCCCGCGCCCGTGACGAGGTCGGTGAGCTGCTCGGCGGTGAACCGGCGCGGCATGGGGTCGCCCTCGCCCCAGCGGCCGTCCGGGTTCTGAAGGGCCTGCTTGGCCTCCTTGAAGTGACCGGCGAGCGCGCGGGCCAGGACGGCACCGCCGACTCCGGCCGCGAGCACGCTGAGGACGCCTTCGGAGCGCAGGGCCGCGACCGCGTTGCGGACGCCCTCGGCCGGGTCGTCGACGTACTCCAGCACGCCGTGGCACAGCACGACGTCGTAGCCGCCCCGCTCGACCACGTCGAACAGGCCGTGCGCGTCGCCCTGTACGCCCTTCACCCGGTCGGCCACGCCGGCCTCGGCGGCGCGGCGCTCCAGCGCGAAGAGGGCGTTGGGGCTGGGGTCGACGACGGTGACGCGATGGCCGAGGCGTGCCGCGGGCACCGCGAAGTTGCCGCTGCCGCCCCCGGTGTCGAGGACGTCCAGCGACTCCCGGCCCGTGGCCTTGACCCGGCGGTCCAGGGCGTCCCGCAGGACCTCCCAGACCACGGCGGTACGGAGAGAAGCGCGGGGGCGCATCGGGTCCGACACGGCAGTTGACTCCTCGGCGTGGCACCGCCTCTGCGCGGCGGGGCGAACGGTCGTCCTCCCGGCGCCCCCGGGGTGACGGGGAGGGAGAACATCAGGCGCCTCCACCCTATTGCCTCGGACGCCGTGGCAGGTCATCGCGGTCCGCGGCCCGTTTCAGGTGCGTCCGCCCTCGCGCATGGGCGCTCGCCCCCTCACCCCGCGTCCGGCATGTCCCGGCGGGCCGGGCCCGGCGGCTCGGGCGCGGCGGCGGGCGGGTCCGCGTCCGCGCGGGGCTGGGGCAGCACCGGCTGGAGGAGCAGCATGCGCTCGACGAGGCGGATGAACATGGCCACGTCGCGTATCAGGTCGTCGGCGTCGCGGCGGCTGGCCGCACCCTGGATGCCCGCCTCGGCCCGGGCGCGGCGGCGGGCCCCCGAGGCGAAGAGGGCACTCCACTCGGTGAGCTCGGGCGCGATCTCGGGGAGCACTTCCCAGGCGCTCCGGATGCGGGCCCGGCGCCTGGGGGTGGGTTCGGGCCTGCCGCGGGCGGCGAGCACGGCGGCGGCGGTGCGCAGCGCGGCGAGGTGCGCGGTGGCGTACTGCTCGTTCGGGGTCTCCAGGACGGCTGCCTCGTCGAGTCCGGCGCGGGCCTGGGCGAGCAGGTCGAGGGCGGCGGGCGGGGCCGAGGACCGGCGCAGCACGGGGTGCACGTCGCTCGCCGGGCCGGTCAGTGAGGGGGCAGGGCCGGTGGCGCGGCGCCGACGGGCGGCGGCTGCGGGGTAGCTGGCCATGACGAACCTCCTGTCGTCTGTGTGACGGCACATCCGCATACGGGCTGCCGTATGTCCCCATCGTGAGGTATGCCACTGACAATCCGTTCTGACCTGGGCTTTTGCTTTGATCGAAGGTTCGGGCTAGTTTTTAAACTGACCAGTCAGTTCAAAAACGGCGGCCCGGGGCGCACGGCAACCGGGCGCGGCGAGGGGAAGGGCATGGGGGAAGCGAAGGCGGCCACCACGGGAGGCGGGACGTCGGACGCGGGCGGCGGCACGGGGCTCGCCGTCGTCGCCCGGGACTTCGGCCTCCGAGGCCCCCGCGGATGGGCGTTCCGCGGGGTCGGCGTCGACGCGCCGCCCGGTGCGCTGATCGCGGTCCAGGGACCGTCCGGCTCGGGCCGCACCTGTCTGCTGCTCGCGCTGACGGGCCGGATGAAGCCCACGGAGGGCACCGCCGCCGTCGGCGGCCTGGACCTGCCGAAGCGGATGGCGGCCGTGCGCCGGATCAGCGCCCTCGCGCACGTCCCCGGGGTCACCGACCTGGACCCCGCGCTGACCGTCGGCGAGCACCTGCACGAGCGGGCGCTGCTGCAGCGCCGCTTCACCGGTTCCGTACGGGCCCTGCTGCGGCCGCGCCGGGAGCGCGTCACCGAGCGGAAGCTGAGCATCGACAGGGCGCTGGCCCGCGCCGGGCTCGACCTCGCGGCCCTGCCCAAGGGCTCCCGCACCGCCGTACGCGATCTGGAACGGCTGGAGGCGCTGCGCCTGTCGCTCGCCCTGGCGCTGCTCGGCCGGCCGCGGCTGCTGGGCGTCGACGACACCGACCTGAAGCTGTCGGACGCCGAGCGGGCCGAGGTGTGGTCGCTGCTCGGCTCGCTGGCCGCGTCCGGCACGACCGTGCTGGCCGTGTGCAGCGAGGCCCCCGAGGGGGCGGTGGTCGTGTCCACCGGGACGGCTCCGGGGGGCGCCCCGGCGGACACGGCCACCGACGACGGGGTCACCTCGGACGCGAAGACCGACGCGAAGGCCGATACGGCGAGCGAGGCGAGGGCAGACGCGAAGGCCCACGACGACGGCCACGACGGCCACGACGGCCACGACCGCCCCGACGACGCGAAGGAGGCGGCCGATGCGCTCGCCGAAACTGGCCGCTCTTGAGCTGCGGCGCTTCGGCCGCGGCAAGCTGCCGCGCGCGGCGCTCGTCGCGCTTCTGCTGCTGCCGCTGCTCTACGGCGCGCTGTACCTGTGGTCGTTCTGGGACCCGTACGGCCGCCTCGACCGCATCCCGGTGGCGTTGGTGAACGACGACAAGGGCGCGGTCGCGGACGGAAAGAAGATCCGCGCGGGTGACGACATCACCGAGGGGCTGCGCGAGAGCGAGGTCTTCGACTGGAAGGAGGTGAGCGCCGAGGAGGCACGCGCGGGCGTGGAGAACGGCAGGTACTACCTGTCGCTGACCATGCCGGCCGACTTCAGCGAGCGCGTCGCCTCCAGTGCGGGCGACTCCCCGGAGACCGGCGCCCTCCAGGTGCACACCAACGACGCGAACAACTACATCGTCGGGCAGATCTCCCGGACGGTGTTCAGCGAGGTGCGCACGGCGGCGTCCACGAAGACCTCGCGGTCGTTCCTGGACAAGATCTTCATCTCGTTCTCCGACATCCACGGCGCGACCGAGAAGGCCGCGGGCGGCGCCGACCGGCTCAAGGGCGGCATCGGGAAGGCGGAGAAGGGCTCCAAGGCACTCGCCGACGGCCTGAAGGAGGCCAAGAGCGGCAGCGGTTCGCTGTCCAAGGGCGTCAAGAAGCTCGACACGGGCGCGGGCGACCTGGAGGACGGCTCCGCGAAGGTCGCCGACGGCACCCGGGCGCTGGCCGACAAGGTGAACGGCTTCGCGGACGAGGTGGGCCCCTTCCTGAGGAAGAACGAGAAGACCATCGGGGAGACGGCCCAGTTCGTCGCGGACGCCGCGGGGGCCGTACGGGACAACCTGGACGACATGGTGGAGCGCGCGCCCGCCGCCGCGCGGGACGCCCGGGACGCCTCCGACCGGCTGGCCGGCGTCTACCACGCGCGCTGCGAGAGCCCCACGGCCGCGCCCTCCCCCTCCGGCCCCCTCGACGACGTCCTGCCCACGGCCGGGCCGGATCCGGCCTGTCCGGATCTGAAGCTGGCGAAGGAGGCGGCCGCCGAGGTCACCGCGGTCGCCGGGGATCTGGAGACCCTGGCCGCCGACCAGGACGGCACGCTGAAGGAGCTCGACCGGCACCTGGCGACCCTGCAGAAGCAGGCGCAGGCGCTCGCCGACCGGGCCCCGCACCTGTCGGAGGACCTGGACGACGCCGTCAGCAAGGTCAACAAGCTGAACGCGGGTGCCGCCAAGGTCGCCGCAGGCGCCAAGAAGCTGCACTCCGGGCTCGGCACCGCCAGCACCGGCGCGGTGGACCTGGACGAGGGCGTCGGCAAGCTGAAGTCGGGCGCGACCGACCTCAACGGCGGCCTGTTCAAGCTGGTCGACGGGTCGGGGAAGCTCGCGGACGGCCTGCACGACGGCGCCGCGCGCATCCCCGACTACGACGAGGACGAGCGCCACGCGCGTACCGCCGTGATGGCCGACCCCGTGCAGCTCGCCGACCAGGCTCTGCACAAGGCGCCCAACTACGGCACCGGATTCGCGCCCTACTTCATCCCGCTGTCGCTGTGGGTCGGCGCGATGGTCGCCTACATGCTGATCACGCCGCTCAACCGGCGGGCCCTGGCGGCGGGCGCCTCGGCGTGGCGGATCGCGCTGGCGGGCTGGCTGCCGGTCGTCGCGATCGGGGTGCTGCAGACGGCCGCCCTGATGGCGGTGCTGCGCTGGGGGGTCGGCCTGCAGCCGGTGCGGGCGGCCGGGACGGTGGCGTTCCTGTGCCTGGTCGCGGCCTGCTTCGCGGCGATCGTGCAGTGGCTCAACGCCCGCTTCGGCGCGGCCGGCCGCATCCTGGTCCTCGCCGTGCTGATGCTCCAGCTGACCTCGGCGGGGGGCACCTACCCGGTGCAGACCAGCCCGGGCTTCTTCAACGCGATCCACCCGTACCTGCCCATGAGCTACGTCGTCCAGGCGCTGCGGCGCCTCGTCACCGGCGGCGGGCTCGGCCCGGTGTGGCAGGCGTGTGCCGTGCTGGCGGCCTTCACGCTGGGGGCGCTCGCGCTGACCGCCCTGTCGGCTCGGCGCAGGCAGGTGTGGACGCTGGACCGGCTGCATCCGGAGCTGAGCCTGTGAGCGGACGCGGGACAATCATGACCATGGAAAGCAGCAGCGCCGCGTCGGGCGCCCGCACCCGCCGCGAGGCCACCCGGCAGAAGCTCTACGAGGCGGCCGTCACCCTGATCGCCGAGCAGGGCTTCTCCGCCACCACCGTGGACGAGATCGCCGAGCGGGCCGGGGTCGCGAAGGGCACCGTCTACTACAACTTCGCGAGCAAGTCCGTGCTCTTCGAGGAGCTGCTGAGGCACGGTGTGGGGCTCCTCACCGCCTCGCTGCGTCAGGCCGCGGAGCACACCGCGCGGGAGGGCGGCGGCGCGGTGGACGCCCTGGACGCGATGATCCGCGCGGGCCTGGTCTTCATCGACCGCTATCCGGCCTTCACCCAGCTGTACGTCGCCGAGCTGTGGCGCACCAACCGGGCCTGGCAGTCCACGCTGATGGTGGTCCGGCAGCAGGCCGTGGCCGTCGTCGAGGGCGTGCTGCGCCAGGGCGTGGCGAACGGCGAGCTGAGCGAGGAGATCGACATCCCGCTGACGGCCGCCGCACTCGTCGGCATGGTGCTGGTGGCCGCCCTGGACTGGCAGGCGTTCCAGCCGGAGCGCTCCCTGGACGACGTGCACGCGGCGCTGTCCCGGCTGCTCCAGGGGCGGGTCAGCGGGCGGGGCTGACCGGGCACCGCCGTACACACAGGAAAGCGCCGGTCCGGGCTGGCCGCGTCCCCCGCGGGCCAGACCTGAACCGGCGCTCCCCCCGTGCTCCCCCGTTCCCCCGTGTTTCCCCCCGTTCCCCCGTGTCTCCCCCGTGTCTCCCCCGTCGGGCCCCCGTCCGGTCGTCCCCCGGGTTCCTCCGGGCCTCGCTCCCGCCGACCGGGCCGGCGGAAGGAGCGGTCCAGGGCGGCGCCGTTCCGCCGCCCCGTGTCGGCGGTGCCGGCGCCCTGCCCTTTTCCGTGCCTCCACTCTCCCGTCCGGACGGGGCGTGCCCCATCCGTGCGCGTACTCATCTCGGCGCCTAGGTACGGGTACTCACGCCTGGGTGCCCGCCCCCGGTGCGGGACGGCCCCGAGGCCGGATTGTCAGCGGTGGCCGATAAAGTCGCAGGCATGGCACGGATTGCGGTGATCGGCGCCGGGATGGGCGCGATGGCGGCCGCCGCCCGGCTGGCCGTCGCGGGCCACCGGGTGGCGGTGTACGAGCGGACGGACACCTACGGCGGAGCGGTGCGCCGCTTCGAGCGGGACGGCTTCCGCTTCGACACCGGGCCGGGTCTGCTGCCCCTGCCCGCCGTGTGGCGCGACCTGTTCATCAAGACCGGCAAGGAGCCCCTGGAGTCCTGCGTCGAGCTGGTCCAGATCGACCCGTCGTCCTGCCATGTCTTCCCGGACGGCACCACCGTGCCCCTGCCGAACGCGTCCCGCGCGGGCGTGGTCGCCGCGCTCGACGAGGCTCTCGGCGCGGGTACGGGCGCCCGCTGGGGCGACTTCCTGGTGCGGGCCCGCGAGGCCTGGGACCGCACGCGCCGGCCTCTGCTGGAGGAGCCGCTGTGGCCCGACTGGGAGGTGCTGGCGGAGCGTGAGCCGTACCCGTCCGTCCCGCACAAGAGGCTGCTGCGCACCCGCCGCGCGGGCACGCTGCGCGAGATCGGCGCCTGGGAGCTGCGCGACGAGCGCCTGGCCGACCTCCTGGAGACCCAGGTCCTCGCCTACGGACTCGATCCCCGGACCGCTCCGGCGAGCGCGGCCGTGCTGCCGTACATGGAGCACGCCTTCGGCACCTGGTACGTGCGCGGTGGCCTGCGGGAGCTGGCCCGCGCGGTGTACGAGCGGTGTGTGCGGCGCAGGGTCGAGTTCGTCTTCGGCGCCGAGGTCACGGGCATCGTGGAGAAGGACGGCCGGGCGGCCGGGGTGGAGCTGGCCGACGGCAGCGTCGCCGAGGCGGACCATGTCGTGGCGGACGTCGACCCGGCGCGGCTGCGCGCCCTGACGGGGCATCCGCTGGACGCGGACGGCGATGTGCGCCCCGGCCCCGCCGCCTCGGCCGCGTCGGGCCGGTTCACCCTCCTGCTGGCCCTGGTGGGCGGGCGCGAGCCGGGCGTGGCGCACCGCACGGTCGTTCACACGCCGGACCGCGAGAGAGAGCTGGACTTCCTCGCGTCCCCCGGTGGCGACGAGCCGCCGCGCCCCACGGTGACCGTGCTGCGTCCCGACGACCCCGCCCTCGTCCCGGACGACGGGCACGAGGCCGTGGTGGTCTCCGCGGTCGTCCCGGCCGACGCCGGGTGGGAGCAGGAGGAAAGGCTGCGGCAGTACGCGGGCCTGCTCCTCGAAGCGGCCGGACCCGCGATACCCGGGCTGCGGGAGCGGGTGCTGTGGCATGAGGTGCGCACCCCGGCGCACACGGCGGCGGAGACAGGGTCCGGTTCCGTGCCCGCACCCGCGCTCGCCGCCGGCGAGGGCCGCTTCCTGCACCCGGCGAACGCCACCCGGCTGCCCGGCCTCTACCGCGTCGGCGGCTGGTCCCACCCCGGCGGCGGCCTGCCCCACGCGGGCATGTCCGGCGCCCTGGTGGCCGGTCTGATCGTGGAGGGGCCGGACTTCCGGGGCTCGCAGTGAGCAGCCCGGCTCAGTAGCGGTACTGCTGCTCGTCGTACCCGGTGCCCTGGGCCTGGCCGTGGCCGTCGCCCTGGTACGGGTACGGCTGCTCCTGCGGAAACTCTCCGTACTGCTCGTCGGTGCGCTGCTGCGGCACCCAGACACCGCCGGCCGGGGTCTGGCCGTAGCCGTCGGTGCCGTACTGGTCCTGACCGTAGGCCTGCTGGCCGAACTGCTGCTGGCCGCCGTAGCCGGTGTCGTAGGACGCTCCGTCGTAGGTCTGGGTGCCGATGTACGGGTCGGAGTAGGCGGCGTACTGCTGCTGGCCGCCGGTGTCGTAGCCGTAGCCCTGCTGGCCGTAGCCGGAGTAGGCGTCGTAGCCGTAGGCCGGGTCGGGGCTCTGGGCGGTGGCCGCGTACTGGTCCTGGGGCTGCGGTGCCTGGGGGTGGCCGCCGGTGTCGCCGTACACGCCGTAGGAGCCGGTGTCCTCGGGGAGGGGCTGGGGCTCGTAGACGGCGGTGGTCTCGGCGGCGGGGTCGTGGGCGCGGGCCGGGGTGAAGACGTCGTCGCGGTCGTAGTCGTCGTCTTGGCCGTAGGCGGAGCCGGGGCGGTCGTAACCGTCCGTGCCGTGGTCGTCGGCGCTCGCGTCGGCCGCCTCCAGGCCGGAGACCTCCAGGGTGGGGTCGCGGCGCTCACCGCGGGCGCGGCGCGAACCGCCTCCGCCGGCGTCCGGCCGCTTGACCGCCCAGCCCGCCGCGAAGCCGCGGCGGAAGGACATCGTGACGTAGACCTGGCCGACCGCGAAGGCACAGGCGCCCAGGCCGATGACGACGACCGAGGAGATCAGCACACCGGCGACGACGCCCAGGAAGCCCGCGAAGGCGAGCAGCCGCCAGCGCAGCCGTGCCTTGTACTGCAGCAGCACCTCGCCCAGCAGCCACAGTGCGACGACGCCGAACGCGATGTAGAGGACCGCCCAGCCCATGTACGCCCCTCTCCCAGTGACCGCTACGCAGTGTGTCGTATACCGGTGCGGCAGGTCTAGGCCTGCGGGGGGTGGTGCAGGCCCAGGTTCTCGTAGATTTCCAGCGTCGCCGTGGAGTTGTTGAGCGTGATGAAGTGCAGTCCGGGGACTCCCTCGGCCAGCAGCCGCGCACAGAACTCGGTGGCGAACTCGATACCGATGGAGCGTACAGCGGCGGGATCGTCTTGTGCTGTGAGGATGCGCTCTTTCAGCTCGGACGGGATGTGGGCGTTGCTGAGCGCGGGCAGCCGTTCCAGCATCCGGACACTGGTGACGGGCATGACCTCCGGGATCACCGGGGTGTCGCAGCCGGCCGCCGCCACCCGGTCGCGCAGCCGCAGATAGGACTCGGGCTGGAAGAACATCTGCGTGATGGCGTAGTCGGCGCCGGCCCGGCACTTGTCGACGAAGTGCTCGACATCGGTGTCCCAGTCGGTGGAGCGCGGGTGCATCTCGGGGAAGGCCGCGACACCGACGCAGAAGTCGCCCGACTCCTTGATGAGCCGGACGAGCTCGGCGGCGTAGGTCAGGCCCTTGGGGTGGGGCACCCAGTCGCCCATGGGGTCGCCGGGCGGGTCGCCGCGCACGGCGAGCATGTTGCGGATGCCGGCGTCGGCGTACTGGCCGATGATGTTGCGCAGTTCGGCGATGGAGTGGTTGACGGCGGTGAGGTGGGCGACCGGTGTGAGGGTCGTGTCCACGACGATCTGCTGGGTCTCCTTGACGGTGCCCGCGCGGGTGGAGCCGCCGGCGCCGTAGGTGACGGAGACGAAGTCCGGGGAGACCGCCTCGACCCGGCGGAGCGCGCTCCACAGGTTCTTCTCGCCCTTGGGGGTCTTCGGCGCCGAGAACTCGAAGGAGTACGTCGTCTTGCCGGTGGCGAGGATGTCACGCACGGTGCGTGCGCGATCAGTCCTGGTGGATGCGGTTCCTAGGGCCATACCCGCAGGTTATCCAGGGGTCGGCGGTCCCCCAACCGAATGACGGAAATTTGCCCGATTTGCCCGGCTACTGTCCAAAGGGTGGACAGCGGGTGCCCGAAATGAGCCGATTGGAGCGGATGAGTGTCTCGCCATGCGGCCGAACGCGTCTCGCCGCTCGGCCGCACCAGCCCCCGCACCGCGGACCCACACGGCTCCGGACGGTCGTACGCGAGCCTCACGCGGTCCTACGCGGACCGCAGGCGCTTGGCGAGCTCGGCCGCGGCGGCTCCCGGGTCGTCGGCCTCGGTGACGGCCCGTACGACCACCACCCGGCGGGCGCCCGCCTCCAGCACCTCGTCGAGGTTGCCGAGGTCGATGCCGCCGATGGCGAACCAGGGCCGGTCGGTGCCGAGCGCGGCGGTGTACCGCACCAGGTCCAGGCCGGGTGCGTACCGGCCGGGCTTGGTGGGGGTGGGCCAGCAGGGGCCGGTGCAGAAGTAGTCCACGCCCTCCTGGACCGCTGCCGCCGCGGCCTCCTCCTCGGCGTGCGTGGAGCGGCCGATCAGGACGTCCTCGCCGAGGATGGCGCGGGCCGCGGGCACCGGCAGGTCGCCCTGGCCGAGGTGCAGGACATCGGCCCCGGCGGCGTGCGCGACGTCCGCGCGGTCGTTCACCGCGAGGAGCTTGCCGTGCCGGGCGCAGGCGTCGGCGAAGACCTTCAGGTGCTCCAGCTCCTCGCCGGCCTCCATGCCCTTGTCGCGCAGCTGCACGATGTCGACGCCGGAGGCGAGGACCGCGTCCAGGAACTCGGGCAGGTCGCCCTGGCGCTTGCGGGCGTCCGTGCAGAGGTAGAGCCGGGCGTCGGCGAGCTGGGCGCGTGCGGTCGCGGGCATACGTGTCCCCCCGTGGTGTCGGTGGCGCACGGGCCGGGGACGTACCCCGGCCCTGTGCCTCCAGAGTGCTGATCAGGTCAGACGGCGAGCGCCTGGGCGCGGCGCTTCACCTCCGTGCCGCGATTCTCGCTGAGCGCCTGCGCGGGGGTGCCGGGCAGGCTGTCGTCGGGGGTGAAGAGCCACTCCAGCATCTCTTCGTCGGTGAAGCCGTCGTCCCGCAGGAGCGTCAGGGTGCCGGTGAGGCCCTTGACGACCTTGTCCCCGTCGATGAAGGCGGCGGGGACGTGCAGTGCGCGGTTCTCACCACGGCGTACGGCGATGAGCTGGCCCTCCTTGACCAGCTGCCGCACGCGGGTCACCTCGACACCGAGCATTTCTGCGATGTCGGGGAGGGTGAGCCAGGCGGGGACGAGAGCATCGATCTTTGCGTCAATCTCGGTCACAGGGACAAGCCTGCCATCCAGCACTGACAGTCGGAAGTCGAGGCCACCCGGGTGGGGGCGTGATCACGTCTGCCGGGCCCTTCGGGCCGATCGCCCGCGCGGCGCAGCCGCACATCGGGACAGCTCCGCGCCCCCTACAGCGCGGCCGCCTTCAGAGGGCGGGCCGGGTCCGCCAGGAGGTCCGGATCCATCCGGGCGCCCGACTCGATCAGCTTCCTGCCCTGCGCCAGGTCCCTCGGGCGGCCGACCGCCAGCAGGGCCACCAGGCGGCCCTCGCGCAGCCAGCACACCGACCAGGCCGGACCCGACGGGTCGCCGCGCCACAGCAGCGTGTCGGCGGAGGTGTGGTGGCCTGCGTACTGCACGAACCGGCCGAACTGCTCGGACCAGAAGTAGGGCACCGGGTCGTAGACGGACGGCGGCTCGTCCGTCGAGGCGCCGATGATGTTGGCGGCGACCGTGCGCGGGCCCTGCAGGGCGTTGTCCCAGTGGTGGACCAGCAGTCGCTCGCCGTAGCGGCCGGAGGGGAAGGAGGCGCAGTCGCCGACCGCGTGGACGTCGGGGGCGGAGGTGTGCAGGTGGGCGTCGGCGACGACCTCGCCGTGGGCGCCCAGCTCGACGCCGGAGCCGGTGAGCCAGGCGGTGGCGGGGCGGGCGCCGATGCCGACGACGACCGCGCCGGCGGGCAGCCGGGTGCCGTCGTCGAGGACGACCTCGCCGGGCTCGACGCGGGCCACACGCGTGTGGGTGCGCAGATCGGCGCCGGCGTCGGCGTACCAGGAGGCCATCGGGGCGGCGACCTCGGCGGGCAGCGCCCCGGCGAGCGGCCGGTCGGCGGCCTCCACGACGGTCACCGCGCAGCCCGCCTCGCGCGCGGCGGTGGCGAACTCGGCGCCGATCCAGCCGGCTCCGACGACCACGATGTCGTGCTGGCGGGCCAGGACGGGCCGCAGCCGCTCGGCGTCGTCCAGGGTGCGCAGCAGATGCACGCCGGGCACGCCCTCGGCGCCGGCCAGATGCACCGGTTCGGCGCCGGTGGCCAGGACCAGGACGTCGTAGGGCACCGGGCCGTGCTCGGTGTCCAGCTCATGGTCGGCCGGGCGCAGGCCGAGGGCCTCGCGGCCGAGGTGCAGCTCGATGTCGAGCGCCTCGAAGTCGACGTCGAAGGCGGAGCCCTCGGCGGTGCCGAGCAGCACGGCCTTGGACAGCGGGGGCCGGTCGTAGGGCTGGTGGGGTTCGGCGCCGATCAGGGTCACGGTGCCCGTGAAGCCCTGTTCGCGCAGGGCGACCGCGGTCTGCACGCCGGCCATGCCCGCGCCCACGACGACGACACGCCGCGGCACGGTCGCTCCCGGCGCTTCCCGTTCCTGCGTCTGCTCGCTCACCTGATCACCATAGACAACTGACAATCCGTCAGTCACCGGCCGTGTCCCGTGACCTCCCCCACCACGTCCGTGACCTCCTCCACCACGCTGGTCCCGCTGCCCGGCCGCGACTCCCACTCCCAGGTCTCCTCCAGGCGGAGCCGCCCGTCGGGCAGCTCCACGACCCGTGACACGCAGTGCCCGGAGGCCGTCGTGCCGTCGAGCCGCAGCTGGACATACCGAAAGTCCAGCCGGTCTCCGTCCCGGGTTCCCACCAGCCGGCCGCGCACCACATCGCCGCCCGCGTACTCGGCCCAGATCCCGCCGTCCTTCTCGTGGTACGTGAACCGGGTGCGGGTGCCCACCTGACCTGGGGCTTGGTCGGCGACCGGGGCGAGGACGAGACCGTCGAGCGAACGGGGCACGGCTGAAGGCTCCCTTACGAGGGTGTGGCGGCTGCGGTTAGGGTGGGGCAAACGTAAAGCACTCGCGGGAGCCCGGACGCACCGGGCTGAGAGGGAGGCTGGCGGCCTCCGACCGTACGAACCTGATCCGGGTCATGCCGGCGAAGGGAGGGGCTGGACGCCCATGTCGCGTACGTCAGACGTCCTCGTGGTCGGGGGCGGCATCATCGGTCTGGTGACGGCGTGGCGGGCCGCGCAACGCGGTCTCGCCACGGCTGTCGTGGACCCGGAACCGGGCGGCGGGGCCGCGCAGGTGGCGGCCGGGATGCTGGCCGCCGTCACCGAACTGCACTACGGCGAGCAGACCCTGCTCGGCCTGAACCTCGCCTCGGCGCGCCGCTACCCGGAGTTCGCCGCCGAGCTGACCGGCCTCACCGGGCACGACCTCGGCTACCGGCAGTGCGGCACCCTCGCCGTCGCGCTGGACGCCGACGACCGCGCGCACCTGCGCGAACTGCACGCGCTCCAGCAGCAGTCGGGCCTGGACTCGCAGTGGCTGTCCGGACGTGAGTGCCGGCGCCTGGAGCCGATGCTGGCGCCGGGCGTGCGCGGCGGGCTGCGGGTGGACGGCGACCACCAGATCGACCCGCGGCGCCTCGCGGCGGCCCTGGTGGCGGCCTGCGCGCAGGCGGGCGTGGTGTTCCACCGCGACTGGGCCGAACAGCTCACCGTCGTACGGGAGCGGGCCGCGGGTGTCGTCACGCGCGCGGGCGCGCTGCTGGGGGCCGGGCAGGTGGTCCTCGCGGCGGGCAGCCTCAGCGGGCGGCTCGCCGGTGTCCCGGACGACGTACTGCCGCCGGTCAGGCCGGTGAAGGGGCAGGTGCTGCGGCTGACCGTGCCGGGGCGGTACGCGCCCTTCCTGCACCGCACCGTCCGCGCGGTGGTGCGCGGCAGCCAGGTCTATCTGGTGCCGCGGGAGAACGGCGAGCTGGTCGTCGGGGCCACCAGCGAGGAACTCGGCTGGGACACCACGGTGACCGCGGGCGGCGTGTACGAGCTGCTGCGCGACGCCCACGAACTGGTCCCCGGCATCACCGAACTGCCGCTGACGGAGACCCGCGCGGGTCTGCGCCCCGGCTCACCCGACAACGCGCCGCTGCTCGGCCCGACCGAGCTGGACGGCCTGCTGCTGGCCACCGGCCACTACCGCAACGGCGTGCTGCTGACGCCGGTCACCGGCGACGCCATGGCCCACGTCCTGACCACCGGTGAACTGCCCGACGAGGCCCGCCCCTTCACGCCCCGGCGCTTCACCACCGCACTCACGGAGCAGCCCGTATGAACCTCTCGGTCACCATCTCGGTCAACGGCGAGCGTCGGCAGATCGAGCCGGGGACGGCTCTCGACACGCTCGTGCGCTCCCTCACCGCGGCGCCCTCCGGAGTGGCCGCCGCGCTCAACGAGACCGTCGTGCCGCGCACGCAGTGGTCCTCCACCGCGCTCGCCGAGGGCGACCGCGTCGAAGTCCTCACCGCCGTACAGGGAGGCTGACCCATGGCCGACGATCCGTTCGTCCTCGGGGGTACGACGTTCAGCTCCCGGCTGATCATGGGGACCGGGGGCGCGCCCAGCCTGGAGGTGCTGGAGCGGGCGCTGGTGGCGTCCGGGACGGAGCTGACGACCGTCGCCATGCGGCGCGTCGACCCCTCGGTGCACGGCTCGGTGCTGTCCGTGCTGGACAGGCTCGGCATCCGCGTCCTGCCCAACACGGCCGGCTGTTTCACCGCCGGGGAGGCCGTGCTGACGGCCCGGCTGGCCCGCGAGGCGCTCGGCACCGACCTGGTCAAGCTGGAGGTCATCGCCGACGAGCGCACCCTGCTGCCGGACCCGATCGAGCTGCTGGACGCGGCCGAGACGCTGGTGGAGGACGGCTTCACCGTCCTGCCGTACACCAACGACGACCCCGTCCTCGCCCGGAAGCTGGAGGACGCGGGCTGCGCGGCGGTCATGCCGCTGGGGTCGCCGATCGGCTCGGGCCTCGGCATCCGCAACCCGCACAACTTCCAGCTGATCTGCGAGCAGGCGCGGGTGCCGGTGATCCTGGACGCGGGTGCCGGTACGGCGTCCGACGCGGCGCTCGCGATGGAGCTGGGCTGCGCCGGTGTGATGCTCGCCTCGGCGGTGACGCGGGCGCAGGAGCCGGTGCTGATGGCCTCCGCGATGAGGAGCGCCGTGGAGGCGGGCCGGCTGGCCTTCCGGGCCGGGCGGATCCCGAAGCGGCACTTTGCCGAGGCGTCGTCCCCGGTGGACGGGCTGGCACGGCTGGACCCGGAGCGGCCGGCCTTCTGAGGGTCCGCTCGCCGGCGCGGGGGTTGCCGCCCGCCCCGGCCGACCGCCCACGGCGGTGGCCACGACGGTGGCGGACCGTCCGGTCGTCGGGTGCGTCACAGGTCGGCTGCAGTCCCTGCCCGATCCGGTCGGAAGAGGCAGGGCTGTCGGTCCCGGCTCGTACACTCACCTGCGTGGACACGACCCTTCAGGACCCTCTGGTCGGGCAGGTGCTCGACGGGCGTTATCGCGTCGAGGCGCGGATCGCGGTCGGCGGGATGGCCACGGTCTACCGGGCCGTGGACACCCGTCTGGACCGCGTGCTCGCGCTGAAGGTGATGCACCAGGCGCTGGCCGTCGACGGGGCCTTCGTCGAGCGGTTCATCCGCGAGGCGAAGTCCGTGGCCCGCCTCGCGCACCCGAACGTGGTGCAGGTCTTCGACCAGGGCGCGGACGGGTCGTACGTGTATCTGGCGATGGAGTACATCGCCGGCTGCACCCTGCGGGACGTGCTGCGCGAGCGCGGGGCGCTGCAGCCGCGGGCCGCGCTGGACATCCTGGAGCCGGTGCTGGCCGCGCTGGGCGCCGCCCACCGGGCCGGGTTCGTGCACCGCGACATGAAGCCGGAGAACGTCCTCATAGGGGACGACGGCCGGGTGAAGGTCGCCGACTTCGGGCTGGTGCGCTCGGTGGACACGGTGACCAGCACCTCCGGCTCGGTCCTCGGCACGGCCGCCTATCTCGCCCCCGAGCAGATCGAGCGGGGCGCCGCCGACCCGCGCGTCGACGTGTACGCGTGCGGGGTGATGCTGTTCGAGATGCTCACCGGCGGCAAGCCGCACTTCGGGGACTCCCCCGCGCAGATCCTCTACAAGCACGTCCACGACGACGTCCCGCCGCCCTCGGCCTCGGTGCCGGGCCTGGCGTACGCGCTGGACGAACTGGTCGCCTCGGCGACCGCGCGCACCCCGGAGATCCGGCCGTACGACGCCGTGGCGCTGCTCGCCCAGGTCCGCGAGGCGCGCGCCGGGCTGTCCGAGGCGGAGCTGGACGCGGTGCCGCCGCGGGCGATCGCGGCGGAGCACGACAACGCGGAGGACCGGACGAGCGTGATCCCGCGCTCGCTGACCGTGCCCCGGCCGCTGCCGGTGAACGACGACGAGGACCGGCACACCAGCCGGCTGGCCTCCCCGCCTCCGCTGCCGCCGCGCCGCCGGTCGCTGCCGCGGCGGGGGGTGCTGTCGATCGTGGCGGCCGTGCTGCTGGTGCTCGGCGTCGGTGCGGGCGTCTGGTACATCAACTCCGGCCAGTTCACCAAGGTGCCGCTGGTGCTGGAGAAGACCGAGGAGCAGGCCCGCGACCGGCTGTCCGACGCCGGTCTGGAGGTCGGCGGGGTCGAGCGGGCGTACAGCGACACCGTCAAGCGCGGCCTGGTGATGGGCACCGACCCGGAGCCGGGCGCCCGCATCCGGGCCAACGACTCGGTGACCCTCACCATCTCCCGGGGCCCGGAGGTCGTGCGGGTGCCGGCGCTGCGGGGCGAGCCGCTGGACGAGGCGAGACGGGCCCTGAAGGACGAGGGCCTGGAGCCGGGCATGGTCACGCGCGAGTTCAGCGACGAGGTGCCCAGGGGCGCGGTGCTGCGCACCGATCCGGAGGGCGGTGTGGAGCGCCGCGCGGGCTCCGCCGTGGCCCTGGTGGTCAGCAAGGGCAGCCCGGTGGACATCCCGGACGTCGTCGGGGACGACCTCGCGGACGCCCGCGCGGAGCTGCTGGAGGCGGGCCTGAAGGTCGAGGTCGCGTCGGCGCAGATCAACTCCGACATCGACAAGGGCAAGGTCGCCCTGCAGTCGCCGGACTCCGGCGGCGAGGCCGCCGAGGGCGACACGGTGACGCTGACCCTGTCCAAGGGCCCGGTGATGGTCGAGGTGCCGGACGTGGTCGGCGACAGCGTGGACGACGCCCGGGACAAGCTGGAGGACGCCGGCTTCGAGGTCGACGAGGACCGCGGTCTCCTCGGTCTCTTCGGCGACACCGTGAAGAGCCAGTCCGTGGAGGGCGGCGAGACCGCCCCCAAGGGCTCGACGATCACCATCGAGATCCGCTGAGCGGCGGGAGGGGGCGGGCACCGGCGGGCAGGGCACGACGTACGGCATGACACCCTGAACGGGTGAGTGTCGAACACCCCCTCCCCGGCCCGTCCCGCAACCCCGTCGGCAGCCATGTGCCCGTCGCCGGGGGCCTGAGCCGCGTAGGACTGACGTACGCCCGTGATCTGAAGGCCGAGACCGTGCAGGTCTTCGTGGCCAACCCGCGCGGGTGGGCGACCCCGGCCGGGAACCCGCGCGAGGACGAGGCGTTCCGGGCGGCGTGCGCGGCCGAGTCGATCCCGGCGTACGTGCACGCGCCGTACCTGATCAACTTCGGGTCCCACACCGAGGCGACCGTCGAGAGGTCGGTGGAGTCGCTGCGGCACTCGCTCAGGCGGGGCCGGGAGATCGGCGCGCTCGGCGTGGTCGTGCACACCGGCAGCGCGACCGGCGGCCGGGACCGGGCGGTGGCGCTGAAGCAGGTGCGGGAGCACATGCTGCCGCTGCTGGACGAGCTGACCCATGACGACGACCCGTACCTGCTGCTGGAGTCGACCGCCGGGCAGGGCTCCTCGCTGTGCTCGCGGACCTGGGACTTCGGGCCGTACTTCGAGGCGCTGGACGCCCATCCGAAGCTGGGTGTGTGCCTGGACACCTGCCACATCTTCGCCGCAGGTCACGATCTGACCGGGCCGAGCGGCACGCACCGGACGCTGGACCTGCTGGTGGACACCGTCGGCGAGGGCCGGCTGAAGCTGATCCACGCCAACGACTCCCAGGACGTGGCCGGCGCGCACAAGGACCGGCACGCGAACATCGGCGCCGGTCACATCGGGGAGGACCCGTTCCGGGAACTCATGACCCACCCGGCGACGGCGGGCGTACCGTTGATCATCGAGACTCCCGGCGGCAAAGAGGGGCACGCGGGAGACGTGGAGCGGCTGAAGAAACTCCGGGACGGATAGATCCACTCTCCACAAAGCCCTGGCGGGAATACCCCCGGGGGGTATACGGTTCCTGTAGAGCGCGCAGGAACCGTTGTCCGGCTTTGGGGGCAGAGATGCAGCACGACGCACACGCGGCGCACACGCGGCACGACAATCACGAAGGTCACGGGGCGCACGAGGGGCACGCGGGCCACCACGGCGAGCTCCACCAGCACGAGGGCCACGCGGCCCACGAAGGCCACCACGAGGGTCACCACGCCGGCCACACCGCTCATCAGGGGCACGCCCATCACACCGGCGGCGGCGCCAGCTGGGCGATGGCCGCGCAGGCCACCCTGCACTGCCTCACCGGCTGCGCCATCGGCGAGGTGCTCGGCATGATCATCGGCACCGCGCTGGGCTGGGGCAACATGCCCACGATGATCCTGGCGATCGTGCTGGCCTTCTTCTTCGGCTACTCGCTCACCCTGCGCGGTGTCCTCAAGGCGGGCCTCGACCTCAAGGCCGCGATCCGGGTCGCGCTGGCCGCCGACACCCTCTCGATCGCCGTGATGGAGCTGATCGACAACGGCGTGATCGCCCTGTGGCCGGGCGCGATGGACGCCCACCTCGACGACGCGAAGTTCTGGTGGGTGCTGGCCATCGCCCTCGTGGCCGCCTTCATCCTCACCACTCCGGTCAACAAGTGGATGATCGGCCGCGGCAAGGGCCACGCGGTGGTGCACCAGTACCACCACTGACCCCGGCGGGAGCGGCGGACGGGATCAGGACTCAGAGCTCGGGGCCTTCCCCGGGCTCTTCCTGGTAGGAGTAGCGCTGTTCCTTCCAGGGGTCACCGATGTTGTGGTAGCCGCGCTCCTCCCAGAAGCCGCGGCGGTCGGCGGTCATGTACTCCACGCCCCGCACCCACTTCGGGCCCTTCCAGGCGTACAGGTGGGGGACGATCAGGCGCAGCGGGAAGCCGTGCTCGGCGGTGAGCAGTTCGCCGTCCTTGTGGGTGGCGAAGAGGGTGCGCTCGGAGGCGAAGTCGGAGAGGCGCAGATTCGAGCTGAACCCGTACTCCGCCCACACCATCACATGGGTGACGTCGTCGGCGGGCGGGGCGATCTCCAGGACGGTCCGGGCGGGGATGCCGCCCCATTCCGCGCCGAGCATGCTGAACTTCGTCACGCAGTGCAGGTCGGCCACGACGGTGGTGTACGGCAGGGCCGTGAACTCCTCGTGGCTCCAGCAGTGCTTCTCACCGTCGGCGGTGGCCCCGAAGACCCTGAACTCCCACCGCTCGGGGCGGAACTTGGGCACGGGCCCGTAGTGCGTGACCGGCCAGCCCCGCTGCAGTCGCTGCCCCGGCGGGAGCTCGGTCGGTGCTGCTTCTCCCCATTCGCGCTCCACCGGATGACCCATGGCTCCATCCTGACAGACCCGGCACGGTGCACCCGACCACGTGGGTCCGTATTCGGACAACTGACGCTAAGCATGCACTTACTTACTAAGTACGCACTTACTGGACGATCTTCCTCGGCCGGTGCAATCATGCGGCGCTATCTGCCAGTTCCCCCGTGCGGAAGGAGCCTCTGCGATGCAGGGCGACCCCGAGGTCCTCGAATTCCTCAACGAGCAGCTGACCGGCGAGCTGACGGCGATCAACCAGTACTGGCTGCACTACCGGATCCAGGACAACAAGGGCTGGACCAAGCTCGCCAAGTACACGCGTGAAGAGTCCATCGACGAGATGAAGCACGCGGACAAGATCACCGAGCGCATCCTGATGCTGGACGGTCTGCCGAACTACCAGCGCCTGTTCCATGTGCGGGTCGGCCAGACGATCACGGAGATGTTCCAGGCCGACCGGCAGATCGAGGTGGAGGCGATCGACCGCCTCAAGCGGGGTGTGGAGGTGATGCGCTCCAAGGGCGACATCACGTCGGCCAACCTCTTCGAGTCGATCCTCGAGGACGAGGAGCACCACATCGACTACCTGGACACCCAGCTGGAGCTGATCGACAAGATCGGCGAGGCGCTCTACATCGCGCAGCAGATCGAGCAGCCCAGCTGATCCGGCAGGGGCCGGGAGCGGGACCTAAGCGGCTTCCTCCAGCCCGGCGAGGACCGGCCGGCCCTGGTCGGCGAGCTCGCGGCGGGGGCAGGCGCCCCGGCCGAGGAGGGCCTGGATACGGCGGACGCAGGAACCGCAGTCGGTGCCGGCCTTGCAGGCGGAGGCTATCTGGCGCGGTGTGCAGGCGCCGTTCTCCGCGTGCTGCTTGACCTGCTGCTCGGTGACGCCGAAGCAGGAGCAGACGTACACGCGGTTCACCTCCCGCCGGGATCGAAAGTGCCCTCCCCTTGATCGGTGAGGCAAACCTAACCTTACCCATCCCTCGGGAACCGCAAAAGAGAAGTGGGGCGCGGATCGTATGTGATCCGCGCCCCACTCATGCCGCTGTGCCGGGCAGAGCCGTCACTGGTCCCTGTACATCTCCGCCACGAGGAACGCCAGGTCGAGGGACTGGCTGCGGTTCAGCCGCGGGTCGCAGGCCGTCTCGTAGCGCTGGTGCAGGTCGTCGACGAAGATCTCGTCGCCGCCGCCCACGCACTCGGTGACGTCGTCGCCGGTCAGCTCCACGTGGATGCCGCCCGGGTGGGTACCGAGCGCCTTGTGGACCTCGAAGAAGCCCTTGACCTCGTCGAGCACGTCGTCGAAGCGTCGGGTCTTGTGGCCCGAGGCGGCCTCGAAGGTGTTGCCGTGCATCGGGTCGGTCACCCAGGCGACCGTGGCCCCGGAGGCCGTGACCTTCTCGATCAGCTCGGGGAGCTTGTCGCGGACCTTGTCGGCGCCCATGCGGACGATGAAGGTCAGCCGGCCCGGCTCCCGGTCCGGGTCGAGGCGGTCGATGTACTGCAGCGCCTCCTCGGCCGTCGTCGTCGGGCCGAGCTTGATGCCGATCGGGTTGCGGATCTTCGAGGCGAACTCGATGTGCGCGTGGTCCAGCTGCCGGGTGCGCTCACCGATCCACACCATGTGCGCGGAGACGTCGTACAGCTGACCCGTGCGCGAGTCGACACGGGTGAGCGCCGACTCGTAGTCGAGCAGCAGCGCCTCGTGCGAGGAGTAGAACTCGACGGTCTTGAACTCCTCCGGGTCGGCCCCGCAGGCGTGCATGAAGTTCAGCGCCTGGTCGATCTCGCGGGCGAGCTGCTCGTAGCGCTGCCCGGAGGGGGACGACTTCACGAAGTCCTGGTTCCAGGCGTGCACCTGGCGCAGGTCGGCGTAGCCGCCGGTGGTGAAGGCGCGCACCAGGTTCAGCGTGGAGGCGGACGCGTGGTACATCCGCTTCAGCCGCTCCGGGTCCGGGATGCGGGAGGCCTCGGTGAAGTCGAAGCCGTTCACGGAGTCGCCCCGGTACACCGGGAGGGTGACGCCGTCACGGGTCTCGGTCGGCTTGGAGCGCGGCTTGGAGTACTGGCCGGCGATGCGCCCGACCTTCACCACGGGCACGGAGGCCGCGTAGGTGAGGACGGCGCCCATCTGCAGCAGCGTCTTCAGCTTGTTGCGGATCTGGTCGGCGGACACCGCGTCGAATGCCTCGGCGCAGTCGCCGCCCTGGAGGAGGAACGCCTCTCCCTTGGCGACGGCCGCCATCCGGGCGCGCAGCTGGTCGCACTCGCCCGCGAAGACGAGCGGCGGATACGACTCGAGGTCCGCGATCGCTGCGCGCAGAGCCTCGGCGTCGGGGTACTCGGGCTGCTGCGCCGCGGGCAGGTTTCGCCAGGTGTTGCCAGCGCTCGCGCTGGTCTTAGCGTTCACGGTCACGACCTCAACATTACGGGGTCGTGTCGGGCGTCCTACCCCATGCCCAGCAATTGAGACACGGGGTACACGCCTCGGACATGGGGTAGGGTGCCTGGCATGTTCGCGCACTCGACCCAGAACTGGTGGTGGCCCGCTCATCCGGCGGCCCACTGACTGCGCGTACGCAAGACTTCGCGAAGGCCGCCCGAGGGGCGGCCTTCGGCGTTTCCCGGGGTCGTTCCTCACCGACATCGACTTACTCGACGGAAGAGGAACCCATGGACCTGGCGCAGCTCCTACACGATCCCCGTCCCTTCGCCCTGCTCCGGCGCCGCACCCCCGGCCACGACCACGACACGGTCGAGCTGCTGATCGGCCCGGTGGCGTCGTACGACCGTCTCGCCGACCTGCCCGACGAGGGCCTGGCCCTGATCCCCTTCCGGCAGATCCGCGAGCGGGGCTTCGACGTCCGCGACGACGGCACGCCGCTGACGGCACTCGTCCCCGAGGAGACCCACGCCCTGCCCCTGGCGGAGGTCCTCGACCGGCTCCCCGGGCACGACGTGCGGGTCGAGGGCGGCGGCTTCGACGTGGCGGACGAGGAGTACGCCGGGATCGTCGGGCGGGTGCTGCGCGAGGAGATCGGCAGCGGCGAGGGCGCGAACTTCGTCATCCGGCGGACGTACGAGGGTGTGGTCCCGGGCTTCGGCCGGGCGGACGCGCTGGCCCTGTTCCGGCGGCTGCTGGAGGGCGAGCGGGGCGCGTACTGGACGTTCGTCGTGCACACCGGGGACCGCACGCTGGTGGGCGCGAGCCCGGAGGTGCATGTGCGGATGAGCGGCGGCACGGTCGTGATGAACCCGATCAGCGGCACCTACCGCTACCCGGACGAGGGGCCGACGCCGGAGCATCTGCTGGACTTCCTCGCCGACGGCAAGGAGATCGAGGAGCTGTCGATGGTCGTCGACGAGGAGCTCAAGATGATGTGCACGGTCGGCGACATGGGCGGGGTCGTGGTCGGACCCCGGCTGAAGGAGATGGCCCACCTCGCGCACACCGAGTACGAGCTGCGCGGCAGGTCCACGCTGGACGCGCGGGAGGTGCTGAAGGAGACCATGTTCGCGGCGACCGTGACCGGCTCGCCCGTGCAGAACGCCTGCCGGGTGATCGAGCGCCACGAGGTCGGCGGCCGCGGCTACTACGCCGGCGCGCTCGCGCTGCTCGGCCGGGATTCCGGCGGGGCCCAGACCCTGGACTCCCCCATCCTCATCCGCACGGCCGACATCGCCGCCGACGGCCGGCTGCGCGTCCCCGTCGGCGCCACGCTCGTGCGCGGCTCGGACCCGGCGAGCGAGGTCGCCGAGACCCATGCGAAGGCGGCCGGTGTGCTGGCCGCCCTGGGCGTACGTCCGGGACGGCCGCGCGCGCGGTCCGTACGGCCGCGGCTGGCCGACGATCCGCGGGTGCGGGCCGCGCTGGACGGGCGCCGGGCCGGGCTCGCCCCGTTCTGGCTGCGGATGCAGGAGCGTTCGGCGGAGCTGGCGGGGCACGCCCTGGTGGTCGACGGGGAGGACACCTTCACCGCGATGCTCGCCCATGTGCTGCGCTCCGCCGGCCTGGAGGTGAGCGTGCGGCGCTACGACGAGCCGGGGCTGCGTGAGGCGGTGCTCGCGCACGAGGGGCCGCTCGTGCTCGGGCCGGGTCCGGGCGACCCGTCGGACCTGGCCGACCCGAAGATGCGGTTCCTGCGCGAGCTGACCGCCCGGGTCGTCCGGGAGCACCGGCACGGCGTCCTCGGGGTCTGCCTGGGGCACGAGCTGATCGCGGCGGAGCTGGGGCTGGACATCGTACGGAAGGACGTGCCCTACCAGGGTGCGCAGACGACGGTCGACCTGTTCGGGCGGCCGGAGACCGTCGGCTTCTACAACAGCTTCGTGGCGGCCTGCGACGCCGAGACGGCCGAGGAGCTGGCCGCGCACGGCGTCGAGGTCAGCCGCAGCACGTCGGGCGAGGTGCACGCGCTGCGCGGGCCCGGGTTCGCGGGGGTGCAGTTCCACCCCGAGTCGGTGCTCACGCTGAACGGCGCCGCGATCGTGCGGGAGCTGGTCGGTCAGCTGCGCGGCACCAGCACGTTCTCCGAGCGGCGGCCGGCCGTGTAGTCGAGGACGTTCTTCACCGTGGCGTCGACGATCTGGCCGACGGCCTCCACGGTGTAGTACGCCTGGTGGGACGTGACCAGCACGTTCGGGAACGTGACGAGGCGGGCCAGCGTGTCGTCCTCGACGGCCGAGAGGGACTTGTCGAGGAAGAACAGGCCCGCCTCGGCCTCGTACACGTCCAGCCCGACCCCCGTGAACCTGCCGGCGCGCAGCTCGGTGACCAGCGCGGCGGTGTCGACGAGGCCGCCGCGGCTGGAGTTGACCAGGATCGCGTCGTCCTTCATCCCCTTCAGTGCGGCCGCGTCGACGAGGTGCCGGGTCTCCGGCATCAGCGGCACGTGCAGGGTGACCAGGTCGGACTCGGCGAGCAGCTGCTCCTTGGAGACGTAGCGCATGCCGAGCTGGGTGCAGGCCGGGTTCTCGGCGACGTCCCAGCCGAGCAGACGCATGCCGAAGCCGTGCGCGATCCTGGCGAAGGCCGTGCCGATCTTGCCGGTGCCGAGGACTCCGGCGGTGCGGCCGTGCATGTCGCGGCCCATCAGGCCGTCGAGGCGGAAGTCGAAGTCACGGGTCCGGGTGGAGGCCCGGACGATACGGCGGTTCACGGCCATGGCGAGGGTCCAGGCGAACTCGGCCACCGCGTACGGGGAGTAGTACGAAACCCTGGCGATGGTCAGGCCCAGGCTCTCGGCCGTCGCGAGGTCGATGTTGTTGAAGCCGGTGGAGCGCTGGGCGACCATCCGCGTGCCGCCTGCGGCGAGGGTCTCGAGGACGCGCGGGCCGAGGTCGGCGTTGACGCTGGTGGAGATCACCTCGTAGCCGGCGGCGATGGGGGCGGTGTCCTCCGTCAGGAAGACGTCCAGGCAGCGGAGCGCGTGGTGGCCGGTGAAGGCGCGTTCCAGGAGGGGTTTCTCGTCCGCCTGCACGCCCAGCGCCAAGATCTCCAAGGGGTTCCTCCCGGTCTGTATTGCTCTGAGATGGTTTCGGCCGAGTGTAGGGCGCCCCTAACTCCCTCTGCGCAGACGCTCCGTGAGAGCGCGGCCCTGCTGGGGGGACGGGCGTGGCTCCGCCAGACGGGTCAGCAGGCGGTCCAGGTGCAGGTCCACCGCCGACTCGACCAGTTCCGCGTACGCCTCCGCCGCGGGAGCCGCCTTGCGGCGGGCCGTCAGGGCCACCACCACCGCGATCACCGCGGCCGGCCACCAGAACACCGCCGGTACGGCGTACAGCAGCGCCCAGCCGCCCAAGGTGAACGCCGTGTCCAGGCGGGTGCGGGCCGCCGTGAGGGTGTCCCTCGTCGGGGCCGGGAGGAGGAGCCACAGGCGGGGCCAGACGACGGCGAGGTCGATGCCGTACTCCTGGGAGAGCCGGACCACGGGGGTGTGGAGGCGGTCGCCGAGCCAGGTGGGGTGCTGCGGGGGGATCAGGGACACGGCGTTGCGGCGCGCGGCGCCGGCGGGGTCGTCGTCGCGCTCGTAGGTCTCGTTCGCCGCGCGCCAGGCCGCTGCCCGGCGGGCCGTCAGACGGCCGGCCAGTCCCGTCCACGGCCAGTCGCCGGTGAGGAGGCGTTCGACCGGGGCCGCGAGGGACTGGGCCAGGGCGCCGAGGGCGGCCGAGGCGGGGACCGCCGCCAGGATCAGCAGGGCCGTGCGGGCCACCAGGGCGTCCCGGTCCGCGGCCCGGGTGCCTTCGGTGAGGGCGGTGAAGCCGTCCCACAGGTCCCGCCAGTCGTGCCAGTCCGAGTGGCCGAGGCGGAGGGCCGCCGCCGTCACCAGGAGGTAGGCGAGGCCCGGCAGGACCAGCAGGGTGAACCAGCGGTCGGCCAGTCTGCGGCCCAGTTCGGCGAGGAAGCCCGTCATCCGCTCACGCGTCCGGGACGAAGCTCAGGACCCGTTCGTGCACCAGGCACTCCGGCGGGCCCTCTCCGGCCCGGCGCCGCTCCACGCGCCGGCAGGCGCCGACCGGGCAGAGGTAGGCGCCGCGTACCGGTGGGCCGGGGGCGCCGACCGCGGTGGGGGGACCGGCCTCGCCCTGCCGGGCCAGCAGCGGGTCGACGAGGGGGACGTCGAGCCCGGCGATCACCTCGCCGATGTCCGCGCCCTCGCGCAGTCGCCGTACCGCCTGTTCCAGGGCGGCCCGGCGCGGTCCGCTCAGCAGCCGCAGGGTCGCCAACTCCCGGCAGAACTGGGCGTGCAGGTCGTCGTCCTGAGGTAAGTCCACGCCGTCGATCGTAGATCCCGGTCCGCGGGTCACGCGCCCGAATGCACATGCGCGGCCCAGCTCAGCGGGCGGTCCGGGTCGCGTTCTCGCAGGGCCATGACCGCCTTGTGCAGGGCCCGGGCGGCCGGGGGCGGGCCCTCACGGGACGCGGCCAGTTGCTCGTAGACCCCTTGCGCGATCAGCGCCGAGGCGGTGTCGTCCGCCCGCCACAGGGTGCCGATCACCTGGGAGAAGCCCGCGAGCTGGAGCGAGCCCGCCAGGTGCAGCGCCTCGTCGGGCAGGGCCGTGCCGCCGACGGCCGTCTCGCAGGCCGACAGGTAGGCGAACTCGGCGCCGGGCAGGTCGAGTCGGGCCACGTCGAGGACGGTCAGCGCGCCGCCCGTCAGCAACAGACGTCCCTGCGAGGGCCGTCGCGGATCCTGGACGCCGTGGCAGGCGAAGTGGACCCAGGGGTGGCGGGCCAGTGCGTCGCGTACGGTGCCGGCCCCGGCCTCCTCGCCGCTGAGCAGCGTGCCGCCGACCGCGGCGTGGGCGAGCCGGGCCTCCCGCAGGGCCCCGGGGAGCGGGGTCAGGCTGGCCGCCTCGGGCACGGCGACGATCAGCGGGCCCGAGCCCGCGGCGGGGGTGCCCGACCTCGAGCGCAGCAGCGCCGTGACGCTCGGGGTGTACGACGCCACGACCCGGTCGGGCACCTCGCCGGCGGCGTGCAGCGGCAGGAAGGCCAGCGCGCCGGTGGGGCACCACCACAGGCGGGGCGGCGTCTCCCCCGGCGGGGGCGGGCCGGTGATGCCGAGGGCGTCCAGCACCGGCTCCGCGACCGTCCGCCACAGCCAGTCCAGGACATCGGTGACGGCGCGTTCCGCGAAGGCGCGGGCCAGCCCGGAGCGGGTCGCGGCCGCGGCCGCCCGGAACAGCGTCTCGCCGCGTTCCTCGACCTCGGTTCCGTTCAGGCCGGGCAGCGGGCAGACCCTCAGCTCCGGGCCGTCGAGCAGGAGTGCGTGGCCGCCGTGCGACGCGGGGCCGACCACGACGACCACGACCGAGCCCTCGGCGCCGGCCCGCAGCAGCCGGCCGGCGCGCGGCGGGCGCAGGAAGTCGTGGAAGCCGTCGTGGGCGCGGATCTCGTCGAGGGTCTCCTGCCACTCGCGGGCCAGCCGGTGGCGGCGGTCGGCCTCCACGCCGGACAGGCCGTCGGCGGCGGCCGCGTCGAGGCCCCGGCGCAGTTCGTCCAGGCGGGCGGCGAGGGCCGGGTGCGCGGCGGTCAGTTCCCGGTCCTCGGCGCGCAGTTCGAGGGTCTGGGCGGCGAGCACTCCGCGGCCCGCCTCCAGCAGTTCCAGGGCGGTCTCCGGCTCCCCCGCGGCCAGCGCGAGCTGCGCGGCGAAGGACGCGGCCGGGGCCGAGCCGCCGAGCAGTTCCTCCTGGTCGGAGCGGTCCGCACCGCGCCAGGCGAGCAGCGGCAGCAGCTCGACGGCCTGCCGGGCGGCGTCCAGGGCCCGCCGGGAGTCACCGTGCTCCTGGGCGAGTACGGCCATGTGCAGCGCCGCGGCCGTACGCAGGGTGACGGGCTGGGTCGCATCGGCGGCCAGGCCCGCGCTGACGGCGACGGCCTCCTCGCGCAGACCGTCGTGACCGCCCTCGGCGCGGGCCGCGTCGGTCAGGAGCCGGGAGAACACGGCCAGCGCGGCGCCCCGGCTCGGGTCGCCGGGCGGCAGCGTCCGCAGCACCTCGCGCGCCTCCTCCAGCGCCCTGTCCAGATCGGCCCGGTCCCCGCCGAGCAGATGGCGCATCCACAGGGCGTAGGCGTGGTTGCCGCGCAGGATCACCCTGGCCCGCGGGTTCCCCGGCTCGTCCCGCAGCGCCTGTTCGTAGTGGCGTACGGCGGTGTCGGCGGCCTCGGTCCGGGCGCCCGGGAGGCGGGTGCGGGCGATCAGGACCGAGCCGAGGGCGTTGAGCAGGGCGGCCCGCCAGGCGTGGCCCGGGGCGGTGGTTTCGAGGGCGCGCTCCACCAGGGTGCGGGCGCGGTCGAGTTCGGCCGTGTCGCCGGTCCGGCGGGCGTACTCGACGGTCAGCGTGACGAGGTTGGCCAGGGCGATGGGGAACTCGGCGCCGAACCGCGAGGTGCGGTCGGCCAGTTGCTGGGCGGCGTCGACCGCCTCGCGCAGGGAGGCGCGGTGCCGGGTGCGCGAGTGCCGCTCGCCGAGGGCGAGCAGCAGGTTGCCGAGCAGTTGCTCGGGCACCTCGGTACCGGGCGGCAGCGCGGCCCGGCCCTCCCGGCAGCGGGCGACGGCCTCGTCGAGGAGGGCGAGGTCGCCGGTGGCGCGGTAGCGGAACACCAGCACACCGCCGAGCCGGGCCAGCGCCGCGGCCCGGTGCTCGGGGGTGCCCGCGGTCGCCAGGGCACGCCGGGCCACGGCCTCGGCCGGCCCGTAGTCGGCGTGGGCGTCCTCTTCGGTGTGCGCGAGGTGCAGGTCGAAGAGCGCGGCGAGCACGCGGGAGTCGTCGGCGTAGGGGGCGCCGGGCTCGGTGAGCCGGGTGAGCAGGGCCAGGGCGTGCGGGATGCCGGCAGGGTCGCCGCTCTCCCGGTACTCGTGGATGGCGGCGGCCGAGAAGGAGGTCGCGGCCTCGTGCGAGGGGTGCGGTCCGGCGAGGCCCCGCGCCATCAGCTCCAGCGCCCGGCGCCGGTCGGCCGGGTCGCCGTGCGTCTGGTAGCGGTACTGCAGGTGCCGTCCGAGGTCGGCGGCGTAGCGGGCGGGGTCGCCGGCGTACAGCTCGGCATAGGCCTGGACGGCCTGCTGGAGGATCTCCTCGTCGCGGCGGCGGGCGTAGCGCTGGGCGAGCAGGTCGGCGTGCAGGTGGTGGACCTGTGGCGCGATGCGCGGGTAGAGGGGGTGCTCGCGCATGCTCCGCTGGAGGGCGAGCGCCTCGTCGAGGAGGGTGACGTCCGTCTTCTCCCGGGCCGTGGCGGTCAGGAACGTCGATATCGCCGACGCGGTCTGTGCGAGCCACAACGGGCCGGCCGGGTCCAGGCCGGCCAGCGCCGTGCGGGCCAGTTCGACGGCGTCCTCCATACGACCGGAGTCACGCGTACGGGACCCCCGGGCGGTGAGCAGCCCGGCCAGCCGCCCGGCGAGCCGAGCGCGCTCGCCCGCCGCGCCGGGATCCGCACCGGCCCGCCCGCCGTCGCTCCCACTCCCGCCCGCCGCCTCCAGTGCGGCGCGGGCGTGGGTGAGGGCGGTGTCCTCGTCGGCCGTCTCGCCGCTCGTGCGGAAGCGGAGTTCGGCGGCGTGGGAGAGCACTTCGTGGACCGCGCCGAGCACCGGGTCGTCGGCGGGCCGGCCGCGCAGACAGCGGTTGCCGCACAGCAGGGCGGCGTCGAGGCACCAGGGGCGCAGTGCCTCGGGGGTGTCGGGGGCCTGTGCCCGCTGCAGGAGCAGCGCGGCCGTGCGGCCCGCGAAGGCGGCGGCGTCCTCGTCGATGTCCGCGCGGACGTCGACGAGGGGGCGTAAGGCGGGCGGCACGGCGTCGGGGAGGGCGCGGTGCAGCAGGGCGGCGGCGAGCAGGAACACCGCGTGTTCGGGCGCTCCTTCGTCGCTGACCGCCCTGGCCGCGGTGCGCAGCAGGACGGTGAGTCCGGCCGCCCGGCCGGGGCCCGGGGCGGGTGGCTCGCCGCCGTCGCGGACGGCGGGCCAGACGGCGGCCAGTTCCTCCTTGTGCCGCTGCAGCAGCGCAGCGAACCCGAGCCGGTTGAACAGTCCCGCCACCGTGGCCCCCCGAAGAAGACGTCAGCCGAAGAAGACGCCGACCTCCTGGTACAGCTTCGGGTCGACCGTCTTCAGCCTCGCCGTCGCCGCGGCGACGGGTACGCGCACGATGTCCGTGCCGCGCAGCGCGACCATCTTGCCGAAGTCCCCGTCGCGTACGCAGTCGATTGAAACCCCGCGGGGTCACTCGTCGTCCAGGCCCCGCTCTATGGCGTACCGGACGAGTTCGACGCGGTTGTGCAACTGGAGCTTGCCGAGGGTGTTCTGGACGTGGTTCTGGACGGTGCGGTGGGAGATGACGAGCCGCTCGGCGATCTGCTTGTAGCTCAGGCCCTTGGCGACCAGGCGCAGCACCTCGGTCTCCCGGTCGGTGAGGCGCGGGGCCCTGGGGTCGTCGTCCTGCCCGGAGGCGGGGGCGGGCTCGGAGGCGAGGCGGCGGTACTCGCCGAGGACCAGTCCGGCGAGGCCGGGCGTGAACACCGGGTCGCCGACGGCCGTGCGGCGCACCGCGTCGAGGAGTTCCTCGGTGGACGCCGACTTCAGCAGATAGCCGGTCGCGCCGGACTTCACGGCCTCCAGCACGTCGGCGTGCTCACCGCTGGCGGACAGCACCAGCACACGCAGCGCCGGGTTGTGGCCGACGAGCTCCTTGCAGACCTGGACGCCGGGCTTGACGGGCAGGTTGAGGTCGAGGACGAGGACGTCGGGGCCGGCCGCCCTGGCGCGGCGTACGGCCTGTTCGCCGTCGCCCGCCGTGGCGACCACGTCGAAGCCGGACTCGGCCAGGTCACGGGCGACCGCGTCGCGCCACATGGGGTGGTCGTCGACCACCATCACCTTGATCGCCTGCTCGGTCATCGCTGTCCTGCCTTCCCCCGTGAGACCTTCGGTACCTTCAGCTCGACCTCGGTGCCCTGCCCCGGGATCGAGACCAGCTCGGCGGTGCCGCCGAGGTCGCGCAGCCGTCCGCGGATGGACAGGGCCACGCCCATGCGGCCCTCGCCCTCGGCCTGCGCGAGCCGGCCCTCGGGGATGCCGGGGCCGTCGTCGCGGACGGTCACGATCACCTCGTCGGGCCAGTCCTCGACCAGGATCCAGGCGCGGGCGTCCTCCCCCGCGTGCTGCCGCACATTGTCCAGGGCCGCCCCGACCGCCGCCGCGAGCTCCCGGGCCGCCGCGGGCTCCATCGGCACGGGCGCGCCGGGCTCGGCGAGGCTGACCCGGCCGGAGGCGAAGGGGGCCAGCAGCGGGCGCAGATCGGCCGGCCCGTGGTCCTCGCCGGAGTCCGGCTCCTCCACCACGCGTACGACGGCCCCCTCGGCGGCGTCCTCCGACACCCGGGAGACGTGGGTCAGGCCGCCGGAGACCAGGGTGCGCAGGGCGACCTCCTGCTCACCGGCCAGCCGGCCCAGCTCGGCCGCCTCGCCGCCGATGACCGCGCCGCGCCGCTGCACCATGGCCAGCACCTGCAGCACGCTGTCGTGGATGTCCCGCGCGAGCCGCTCCCGCTCCCGGGTGGCCGCCTCGATCGCCAGGGCGCGGGCGAGGGTGCGCTCGGAGGCGCGGGCGACCTCGACGACGTAGCCGATGGCGATGGAGGCGACCCAGACGAGGATGACGTTGTGGACGGTGTCCCGGGCGGGGGCGCCGCGCTCGATCAGGTTGGCGACGGCGACCGCGGTGGAGGCGCCGGCCGCCCAGCGCCAGCCGCCCTTGATCGCGAAGGCGAGCACCGAGCCGGCGGTCCATATCGACGGCAGTGTCGGCCCGCCGTCGGCGATCCGCTCCGGCGCGTCGGCGAGCGGGGTGAGCACGATGCCGGTGAGCGCGACCGTGAGGTCCACGGCGAGGAAGCGCCGTGTGCAGCTCGCCGCGTTCTGCACCCGGGGCAGGGTCGCCAGGGTCCACACGGCGAGGACGGCGTAGTACCCGATGGCCAGCCCGGGCCGGCGGAACTCGTCGTAGGCGGTGGCGAACAGGCCGACCGCGTACAGCAAGGTCAGCACCCGGAAGCCGGTCAGCGCACGCCACAGCGGCAGCTCGACCGACATCCTCATGACCTTCTCGCGCCGCGCCACCGGCCCACCCCCCGCTTCCCCCGGATCCCCTTCTTACGTCCCGCTCTTCGCCGCCTTCGCCGCTTCCTTCGCGGCCTCCTTCTCGGCCTTGGCGGCTTCCGCGATCTGCCGCTTGGCGGCGGTCGCGTACATGTCGACGTACTCCTGGCCGGAGAGCTTCATGATCTCGTACATGACCTCGTCGGTCACCGCCCGGAGCACGAACCGGTCGTGCTCCATGCCGTGGTACCTGCTGAAGTCCAGGGGCTTTCCGATCCGGATGCCGGGGCGCATGACCTTCGGCAGGACCTTGCCGGGCGGCTGGATCTTCTCGGTGTCGATCATGGCGACGGGGATCACCGGGGCGCCGGTGGCGAGCGCCACGCGGGCGAGGCCGCCGGGCTTGCCGCGGTAGAGCCGGCCGTCGGGCGAGCGGGTGCCCTCGGGGTAGATGCCGAACAGTTCGCCGCGCTCGATCACCTCGATGCCGCTCTTGATCGCGGCCTCACCGGCACCGCGCGCACCGGAGCGGTCCACGGGCAGCTGGCCCACGCCCTTGAAGAACGCGGCCGTCAGCCGTCCCTTGACCCCCGGGGTGGTGAAGTACTCGGCCTTCGCGATGAACGTCACCTTGCGGTCGAGCACCGCGGGCAGGAAGAAGGAGTCCGAGAAGGACAGGTGATTGCTCGCCAGGATCGCGGCACCCTCGGCGGGGACGTTCTCCAGGCCCTCCACCCAGGGCCTGAAGACGAGCTTCAGCGAACCCCCGACGGTGACCTTCATCGCGCCGTACAACAACCGAGTGCCTCCTGTGTCTGTGGATCAGACCTTAACCCGGAGGTCGCGCGAGTGGCCCGACGGCCCTGGTCGGTGTCGGAGCGGTCGCGTACGGTGAAGCCCACAGCCCCTCTCAGCCCCTCTCACCCACAAGGAGACCGAAGGTGCCGGTCCTTCCTGGAGCCGAGCCGTACCGCCACGAGGGCGGCGAGGTCGGCGTCCTGCTGTGCCACGGCTTCACCGGTTCCCCGCAGTCGCTGCGCCCCTGGGCGGAGTACCTCGCCGAGCGCGGTCTGACCGTGTCCCTGCCGCTGCTGCCGGGGCACGGGACCCGCTGGGAGGACATGCAGCTCACCGGCTGGCAGGACTGGTACGCGGAGGTGGACCGCGAGCTGCGCGCCCTCACCGCGCGCTGCGCGCAGGTCTTCGTGTTCGGCCTGTCCATGGGCGGCGCCCTCTCCCTGCGCCTCGCCGCGCGGCACGGCGCCGACGTGGCCGGCCTGGTCCTCGTCAACCCGGCGAACAAGGTGCACGGCCTGTCGGCGTACGCCCTTCCGGTGGCCCGGCATCTCGTCCGCACGACGAAGGGCATCGCCAGCGACATCGCCAAGCCGGGCAGTGCCGAGATCGGCTACGACCGGGTGCCGCTGCACGCCGCGCACTCCCTGCGCCGGTTCTTCCGCGTGGTCGACGCCGAGCTGCCCCAGGTCACCCAGCCCCTGCTGGTCCTGCACAGCCCCCAGGACCATGTCGTCCCGCCCGCCGACTCGGCCCGCATCCTCGGCAGGGTGTCCTCCACGGACGTCACCGAGCTGCTGCTGGAACAGAGCTACCACGTCGCTACGTTGGACCACGACGCGGACCGGATCTTCGCGGAGAGCTACGCGTTCATCGGCCGGCTCGCACCCAGTGTCGGCAAGGAAGGGACGGCCGCAGGTGGCTGAGCACGACTCCGAGAGCAGAGACCGGGAGGAGCGCGACGGCCTCGGTCCGGAGGAGCAGAGCGTGCCCTTCGACGAGGACGCCGCGTGGGCGGCGATCGTCGCGGGGTACGGCGACGAGCCGCCGGACCCGCCCGGTGCCAAGCCGTTCAAGTCGGTGGAGGACCTGGCCCTGCTGGAGTCCGAGAAGAACACCGACCCCGAGGGGGACGCCCCGGCACCCCTGAAGGAGAAGGAGGGGGCCCCGAAGCCGCTGGGCAGCTCGGTCTCCTTCGCCCCCGGTGTCGGCCCGCGCGACTACTCGGTCGCCGAGCCGTCGGAGGAGGACTTCGACGACGGCGACGAGGGGCACTTCGTGCCGCCGGAGCCGCCGCCGCTGCCCACCGCCGACACCACCGCCAAGTTCGCCTGGCTGGGCGTGATCGGCGGCCCGGTGCTGCTTCTGCTGGCCGTCGTGCTCGGCTGGGACATGACCTGGTGGCTGACCACGCTCGGCATCGGCGGCTTCCTGGGCGGGTTCGCCACGCTGGTGGCGCGGATGCGCACGGACGACGACGAGGACGACGACCCCGGGCGCGGAGCCGTCGTCTGACGCTCAGCTCGCCGGGATTCTGAGGGCGGCCAGCACCGGAAGGTGGTCCGTGGCCGCCCTCAGGTCTGCGGCGGTGATGCCCGGCTGGTCGACGGGCACCCCGCAGCCCAGCACCTCGACGCCCTTGGTCGCGAAGACCGCGTCGATACGGCGGTGCGGCGCGTCCCGGATCCAGGTGTCCGAGGCGCCCCAGGGGGCCGTGGTGTGGCAGTCCTGGAGCTGGGACGCCAGCCGCTCGAAGGTCGGCCCGGTGGGGCGTTCGTTGAGGTCGCCGCCCACGATGACGTGCTCGGTGCCCAGTGCCGCCACACGGTCCAGGAGCATGCCGCCCTGCTCCTGGCGCTCGGCCTTGTCCAGGGAGAGGTGGCAGCTGATCACGCCCACCCGGGCGCCGCCGAAGCGGACCACTGCCGTGGCGAGACCTCGTCGGTGGTGGCCCGGCGTCAGGGGCAGCAGCACGTCCTCCGTGCGCTCGGTCGTGGCCCGCAGACTGCACAGCAGCGCGGGGCCCGCCGCGGTGGCGCCGCCGGAGAGGGTGACGAGGCCGGTCGCCTTGGCCAGGCGGGCGAGTTTCTTGCGCCAGCGGAAGAACCTCGGGGCCTCCTGGACGAGGACCAGGTCGGGGGCGCAGGCCCGGATGACGCGGGCCAGGGCGTCCGTGTCGTCCCTCAGTGAGCGGACGTTGTAGCTGAGAACCCTGATGACTGCTGAACCGTCTGCGTCCGTGCGGGACTTGGGGAGCGGCGTCATGTCGATCAATGTACGCCCGATGAGTCGGGGCGCGGCGCAGGTGCGCGACCGGCCGTTCGTGGTGCCGGTCGCGCCCACGCGGCGCAGCCGCATGTTCGTACAGCCCCGCGCCCCTGAAAGGAACAGGTGCTTACATGATCGGGTCGGGTTCGCGGGCCAGGTCCGCCGCGCCGACCATGCCGGCCTTGTTGCCCAGCTGGGCCGCGATCACGTCCGCCACCGGGCGCCAGTTGCCGCCGACCAGCCAGCGCTTGTAGGACTTGCGGATCGGGTCGAGGACCAGGTCGCCCTCGTCGGAGAGGCCGCCGCCGACGATGAACGCCGACGGGTCGAAGAGGGAGGCGAGGTCGGCGAGGCCGGCGCCGGCCCAGCGGGCCAGCTCGCGGTAGGAGTCGACGGCGACCGGGCAGCCCTGGCGGGCGGCCACGGAGATGTGCTTGCCCTCGATGCCGTCGGGGGTGCCGTCGCCGAGGGCGAGCAGCACCTCGGCGCGCTCCGGGGTGGCGTTGGCGCGCTGCTTGGCGTAGCGGACGAGGGCGCGGCCGGAGGCGTACTGCTCCCAGCAGCCCTGCGAGCCGCAGCCGCACAGCAGGCCGTCCGGCACCATGCGGATGTGGCCGAACTCGGCGGCGACGCCGAAGTGGCCGCGGCGCAGCTTGTTGCCGATGATGATGCCGCCGCCGAGGCCGGTACCGAGCGTGATGCAGATGACGTTCCGGTGGCCCTTGCCGGCGCCGAACCTGTACTCGCCCCAGGCGGCGGCGTTGGCGTCGTTCTCCACGACGACCGGGAGGCCGGTGCGCGCCTCGACCTTCTCCTTGAGCGGTTCGTTGCGCCAGTCGATGTTGGGTGCGAAGTAGACCGTCGAGCGCTGACGGTTGACGTATCCCGCGGCACCGATGCCCACGCCGACGATCTCGTGTCCCGCGCGTGCGCCCTCCACCGCCGAGGCGATGGCGTCGATGATGGCCTCGGGCGTGGTGGGGGTCGGCACCTTGAAGGTCGAGAGGATGTTGCCTTCCTCGTCGACCACGCCGGCCGCGATCTTCGTGCCGCCGATGTCGACGCCGATGGTGAGTCCCATGAATCCCTCAGTTTCGGTCGAGCCCCGCTACGGCCAACCGTACCCGAGGAGGCCGTCAGTCCAGGTCGATGCGTTCGCCTGATGGACCGCTGTCGCCGTCGTCGGGGCCGTGCTCGAAGTCCGCGGTCCTGGCGGTCCAGCGCTTCTCCTGGGCCTGGACGGCGGAGCGGTAGGCCGCGAGGAGTTCCTGACCTGCGGTGGCGAGGTGGTCGAAGACCTCGGGGTTGCGCTCGATGACGGGTTCCACGGCCGCCTTGGCCTGCTGGACGACCTGCTGCACGACCTGCTGGGCCGCGGGTCCGGCGACCGCGCCGAGCAGGGGCGACTGCAGTCCGCCGAGCTTGTCGGCGACGGTGTCGACGAGGCGGCGCAGCTCCTCGGCGGCCGAGCCGGGGGGCGGGCCCTGCCGGCCTTGGCGCCGGGCCTTCTCCGCCGCGAGGTCCTCGGCGCACGCCGTCGCCCAGGCGTCGGCGTCGGCCGCGGTCGGACGCTCCCCTGCCGTGGGGTGCTCTTCGCTCATGGCGGGCTCCTGACTACGGTTCGTTCTTACGACGTTACCCGACCGGACGCCGCCGGTTCAGCGCCCTGCCGGCCACAGTGCGGGGTCCGGCGCGAACCGGATGCGCAGCTCGTCCTCGCGCAGGCTCGCCCCGTCCACGGTGCAGCGGCGCAGCGCGGAGGGCAGGGCGACGACCCGGCGGAACGGGCCCGCCCCGAGGGCGAGTTCGTCGCCGCGCCGCATCAGGTCCAGCTCGTCGCGGCGGGCGCCGGGCAGCGGGATGCGCCACACCAGGACGCCGTCCCGTACGAGCCGGTCCTCGACCGGCCAGTCGACGGCGGAGGGGCCGCCCGCCTCCGCGGACACGGCGAGCCGGGCCAGGTCCTCCGTGCCGCGCGGGTCACGTCCTAGATGGGGCACGGTCTGGACGTCGTGGACGCCCTGCCACTCCTCCACCGTCTTGCGCTGCTGCACCACGAGCCCCGCGAGCCAGCTGCCGGGCGCCGCCTCCGCCTCGGGCATCGTCCGGTTGGCCACCAGCCGCTCGGGGCGCCGGCCGCGCAGGGCGAGGCCCAGGGTCGCGGTCCGCACCGCGTCCGCACCGGCCGGGCCGGGCTCGGCCACCAGCCGCAGGTGCGTGTCCTTGTCCGCGAGCACGGCCTCGACGGCTCCCAGCTCCACGTCCCACCGCGCGGCGGCCTCGTACAGCCACTCCGCCGGCATCGGCACCCCGGCCAGCCGCCCCAGCACCGGCCGCAGCGCCCGGGCCGCCCGCCGCTCGGGCGGCAGCAGCCTGCGCAGGCAGCGCCGCAGCTCCTCGGGGAGGGTGAGCAGCGCGAGGGCCCGGTCGAGCGGCGGGGTGTCCACCACGACGAGGTCGTGCGCCTCGGACAGCGCGGCGTCCCGCAGGGCCCGCAGCAGCGCCAGTTCGTCGGCCCCGGGCAGCGGCGTCAGCTCCTCGGCCTCCAGCCGGGCGGCCCCGAGCAGATCGAGCGCGCCTGCCGCCCGCTCCTGCAGCGCGGCGAGCCCGTCCCGGAAGCCGGTGGCGGGGTCGGGGCGCCATGCGGTGAGGTGCTCACCGGCCTGGACGGGGTCCGGTCCGGTGGCCGTACCGAGGGCGGCGCCCAGGGAGTCGGTCCGGTCGGCGCTCAGCACGAGCGTCCGACGGCCTTGCCGGGCGGCGGCGAGCGCGGTGGCGGCGGCGACAGTGGTACGGCCACTGCCACCCGGACCGATGATCAGGAGGGTGCGCATGAGGGTGACGGTAGCCCCCTTACTTCGCGCCCGACTCCACCCGCTTCTTCAGCCCGGCCAGCGCCCGGTCGATGATGACCTTCTCCGCCTTGCGCTTGATCATCCCGAGCATGGGGATCTTGACGTCGACCGTGAGCTGATAGGTGACCTCGGTCGAACCCGCTCCCACGGGCCTGAGCACGTACGAGCCGTCGAGCGACCTGAGCATCTGGGACTTCACCAGCGTCCAGGAGACCTCGTTCTCCCCGGTCCAGGTGTACCCGAGCACCTGGTCGTCCTTGATCGCCCCGGCGTCCATGACGAGCCGCACCTGGTCGGCCCGCCCCTGCGCGTCCGTCCGAAGGACCTCGGCCTGCTTGACCTCGCCCGTCCAGTCCGGATAGCGGGCGAAGTCCGCGATCACCGACATGACGTCGGCCGGTGCCGCCTCGATCGTGATGCTCGAGCTGGTGTGTTCCGCCATCGCCGTGGCTCCTCCAGATGCGGTCCGGCAAGAAGTCGTGGTGCGCACGCATGCGCAGCGTGAAGGCTACCGCGCGGCGCAGGTCACCATTCGAGCGCCCAGGGCCGGCCGCTGCCCGCGAAGTGCCCGACGTTGACGCACTCCGTCGCCCCGACGCGCATGCGCCGCACCAGGGGCTGGTGGACGTGCCCGAACAGGGCGTAACGGGGACGGGTCCGGCGGATCGCCTCCAGCAGGGCGCGGCTGCCCCGCTCGAAGCGGCGCGCGACCGTGTCGTAGACCAGCTCGGGCACCTCGGGCGGGATGTGGGTGCACAGCACGTCGACCTCGCCGACGGCCTCGATCTTGGCGGCGTACTCCTCGTCGGAGATCTCGTACGGGGTGCGCATGGGGGTGCGCAGGCCGCCGCCGACGAAGCCGAAGGTGCGGCCGCCGATCTCCACGCGCTCGCCGTCGAGTACGCGGGTCCCCGGCCCCGCGTACTCCTTCCACAGCGGCGGCATGTCGACATTGCCGTAGGTGGCGTAGGTCGGGGTGGGGAAAGCGGCGAAGAGCTCGGCGTACTGCTTGCGCACGGCGCGTTCGATCACGGCGGCGCGGTCGGCGCCGATGCCGGCCCACAGCTGCCGGCCGAGGGCACTGGCCTCCTCGAAGCGGCGGGCGGTGCGCAGTTCCACGAGCCGGTGGGCGTTCTCGACGCCGAACAGATCGGGGAAGATGCCGCGCGAGTGGTCGGCGTAGTCGAGGAAGAGGACGAGGTCGCCCAGGCAGATCAGGGCGTCGGCGCCGTCCCCGGCCCGGGCCAGGTCGGCGGCGTTGCCGTGGACGTCGCTCACGACGTGGACGCGGGTGGATGCCATGGCGATCAAGGGTAGGCGCCGCGTCGGCCCGGTGAACAGTGCCTGCCGGACCTGCGGTTACTGGCTGGTTCCGAACGCCGTCGACTACTGTGCGCGAAGGAACACCCAACTGTGTGACGCAGCGAACATCTCGCCGGGACCCCCTGTCGTAGACGCCATACCGGCGGGTAACGTCCGGGCAGTCCAGTCGTGCTCTGGTTTTCAACATGTGAATTCCCTACATGTGAATCCCCGAGCACTTGCCCGAGCCTTGGACCGCACCGTCGCATCGCACAACGTCGTGGCGCCGGCGCCCTATGAGGAGCAGCAGTCTTGCGCGAGTTCAGCCTTCCGGCTTTGTACGAGGTCCCCGCGGACGGCAATCTGACCGACATCGTCCGCAGAAACGCCGCGCAGCATCCCGACGTCGCCGTCATCGCCCGCAAGGTGTCCGGCCGCTGGCAGGACGTGACCGCCACGGAGTTCCTCGCCGAGGTGCGCGCGGCCGCCAAGGGTCTGATCGCCTCCGGTGTGCAGCCGGGCGACCGGGTCGGCCTGATGTCGCGCACCCGCTACGAGTGGACGCTGCTGGACTTCGCGATCTGGAGCGCGGGCGCGGTGACCGTGCCGGTGTACGAGACCAGCTCGCCGGAGCAGGTGCAGTGGATCCTGTCGGACTCGGGCGCCACCGCCTGCGTCGTCGAGCTGGACAACCACGCCGCCGCGGTGGAGTCGGTGCGCGAGTCGCTGCCCGCCCTCAAGCACGTCTGGCAGATCGAGGCCGGCGGTGTGCAGGAGCTGGGCCGGCTCGGGCAGGACGTCGCCGACGAGACGGTGGAGGAGCGCAGCTCGGCCGCCAAGGCGGACGACCCGGCGACCATCGTCTACACCTCCGGCACGACCGGGCGCCCCAAGGGCTGTGTCCTCACCCACCGGGCGTTCTTCGCCGAGTGCGGCAATGTCGTCGAGCGGCTGCGTCCGCTGTTCCGCACCGGTGAGTGCAGCGTCCTGCTGTTCCTGCCGCTCGCGCACGTCTTCGGGCGCCTGGTGCAGATCGCCCCGATGATCGCGCCGATCAAGCTGGGCTGCGTCCCCGACATCAAGAACCTCACCGACGAGCTGGCCGCGTTCCGCCCGACGCTGATCCTCGGCGTGCCGCGCGTCTTCGAGAAGGTGTACAACTCCGCGCGGGCCAAGGCGCAGGCGGACGGCAAGGGCAAGATCTTCGACAAGGCCGCCGACACCGCGATCGCCTACAGCGCGGCGCTGGACACCCCGGCGGGGCCGTCCTTCGGGCTGAAGCTCAAGCACAAGGTCTTCGACAGGCTGGTCTACAGCAAGCTGCGCGCGGTCCTCGGCGGCCGCGGCGAGGCGGCGATCTCCGGCGGCGCCCCGCTGGGCGAGCGCCTGGGCCACTTCTTCCGCGGCATCGGCTTCACCGTGCTGGAGGGCTACGGTCTGACCGAGTCCTGTGCGGCGACCGCGTTCAACCCGTGGGACCGGCAGAAGATCGGCACGGTCGGCCAGCCGCTGCCCGGCTCGGTGGTGCGCATCGCCGACGACGGCGAGGTGCTGCTGCACGGCGAGCACCTGTTCAAGGAGTACTGGAACAACCCGGGCGCGACCGAGGAGGCGCTGGCCGACGGCTGGTTCCACACCGGCGACATCGGCACCCTCGACGAGGACGGCTACCTCAGGATCACCGGCCGCAAGAAGGAGATCATCGTCACCGCGGGCGGCAAGAACGTCGCCCCGGCCGTGATCGAGGACCGCATCCGGGCGCACGCCCTGGTCGCGGAGTGCATGGTCGTCGGTGACGGGCGGCCGTTCGTGGGCGCGCTGATCACCATCGACGAGGAGTTCCTGGGCCGCTGGGCCGCCGAGCACGGCAAGCCGGCGGGGTCCACCGCGGCGTCGCTGCGCGGGGACGCGGATCTGCAGGCCGCGATCCAGGCGGCCGTCGACGACGGCAACGCCGCGGTGTCGAAGGCGGAGTCGGTGCGGAAGTTCCGCATCCTGCCCGCCCAGTTCACGGAGGAGTCGGGCCATCTGACGCCGTCGCTGAAGCTGAAGCGGAACGTGGTGGCGAAGGACTACGCGGAAGAGATCGAGGCGATCTACGCCAAGTAGGCGCGGCTGCGGGGTTGTCGTCAGGGCGCGGATCCCTCTGCGGGGCCCGCGCCCTGTGTCGTGCGCCCAGGGACGAGGCGGGGGCTGTGCGGCTGCGGCCGGCGGCCGCGGGGGGGCGCTCGCGCCCGCGCGGGCGGAGCCGCACACCGGCACGGCCCCGCGCCTCTTGAGGCACTGTCCTACAGCAGCGCCTTCAAGTTCTCCGCCAGCAGGTCCCAGCGCCACTTCTCCTCGACCCACTCCCGGCCCCGCTCGCCCATCCTGCGGCGCAGCTCGGGGTCGCCCAGCAGCGTGACGATCCGCTCGGCGGCGTCCGCCGGGGAGCCGCCTCGGACCACCCAGCCGGTCTCGCCGTCCAGGACCGCGTCGGGGGCGCCGCCCGAGTCGCCCGCGACGACCGGCAGGCCCGTCGCGGAGGCCTCCAGGTAGACGATGCCGAGGCCCTCCACGTCGAGGCCGCCCCGCCGGGTGCGGCAGGGCATCGCGAAGACGTCGCCGGCGCCGTAGTGGGCGGGCAGCTCGGACCAGGGGACGGGGCCGGTGAAGCGGACGGAGTCGCCGAGCCCGGTTTCGGCCGCCATCCGGCGCAGGTCCTTCTCGTACGGGCCGCCGCCGACGATCAGCAGGACGGTGTCCGGCTCGGCGGCGAGGATGCGGGGCATCGCCTGGATGAGGGTGTCCTGGCCCTTGCGGCGGACCAGGCGGGACACGCAGACGACCACGGGGCGGTCGGTCAGGCCGAGGCGGGCGCGGACCTCGTCGCCGCCCGAGGCCGGATGGAAGGTCTTCTCGTCGACGCCCGGCGGAAGCTGGACCATCCGGGAGGCCGCGGCGGGGCTGAGCGCGGTGGCGATGCGCGAGCGCGTGTACTCGCCGAGGTAGGTGATGGTGTCGGTGGTCTCGCCGATCCGGCCGAGCAGTTGCCGGGCGGCGGGCAGCTGGGCCCAGCCGGCCTCGTGGCCGTGGGTGGTGGCCACCAGCCGCTCGGCGCCCGCCCGGCGCAGGGCGGGTGCCATCAGGCCGAGCGGGGCCGCCGCCCCGAACCACACCGAGGTGCAGCCGTGCTCCCGCAGCAGCCGCACGGCCGTCCGCGTCGCGCCCGGGGTCGGCAGCAGCATCGTCGTGCGGTCGCGTACGACGGTGAAGGGCTGCTCGGCGTCGAAGGCGGCGGTCGCCGCGACGCCCTCCCGGCTCCGCTTCCAGGTGGAGGCGTAGACGACAAGGCGCTCCGGGTCGAGCCGCAGCGCCATGTTGTGCAGGAACGCCTGGATGCCGCCCGGCCTCGGCGGGAAGTCGTTGGTCACGATCAGGGTCTTGCGCATCGCCGCCGACCTTACCCAACGTAGACTCGCGGGTCGGCACGGCCGCGCTGCCCGGTGGGCGCGGGGGCCGTCGCAGGACCATGGCCCCGCAGGACGGGCAGCGGACGAATTGGGGCACGGGTGGACAACACGAACGACAGGCGCGCCGCTCTCGGGCTGCTCGCCGTGTGGGGCGTGACGCGCCTGGCGCTGCTGCTGTTCGTCTTCAAGGTGTTCGTCTTCCCCGGCCCGGACGTCACCAGCGACGTGTCGTTCATCTACCACGGCTGGTACGAGGTCCTGAGTGACGGAACGTTCCCGCGCGAGGACGTCACCTGGCAGTACCCGCCCGCCGCCGCGCTGGCGATCATGTCCCCGGCCCTGCTGCCGTTCCTGGAGTACGCGCAGGCCTTCTTCGTGCTGTGCTTCCTCACCGACTTCGCCGTGCTGGCGCTGCTGCTGTTCGCCGGGCAGCGCCCGGGCCGTACGCTGCGCGGCGCCTGGGTGTGGGTGGTGGGCGTGCCGCTGCTCGGCCCGACGGTGTACGCCCGCTACGACCTGATGGTGACCGCGGTCGCGGTGGCCGCGCTGCTCGCGGGGGCCCGGCGGCCGCGGCTGATGGGGGCCCTCGCCGGGTTCGGGGCGATGCTGAAGGTGTGGCCGGCGCTGCTGCTGGTCGGCTGCGTACGGCGCCGGGCCTGGGGGGCCGCGCTCGCGACCGTGGCCGGGCTCGCGGCGCTGTTCACGCTGGCGATGCCGGGCGCGTTCGCGTTCCTGACCTTCCAGCGCGACCGGGGCACCGAGGTGGAGTCGCTGGGCTCGCTAGTCTTCCATGTGGCCCGGCACCACGGATGGGAGGGCCGGGTGCTGCTGAACTACGGCTCGGTGGAGTTCCTCGGCCCGTACGTCGACGTGGTGAGCACGGCCGCGCTGGCGCTGACCGGGATGGCGTTCGGCTGGCTGCTGCTGTGGCGGCTGGCCGCGGTGCGGTTCACGGCGACCACGCTCGCCGACGCGGCGTTCGCGGCGGTGCTGCTGTTCACCGCGACCAGCCGGGTGATCAGCCCGCAGTACCTGGTGTGGCTGGTCGGCCTCGCCGCGGTGTGCCTGGGCTACCGGGAGAGCCGGATGCGGCTGCCGGGCCTGCTGGTGGTGGCGGCGTCGCTGGTGACGGTGCTCGAGTTCCCCGTCTGGTTCGGGCACGTCGTCGCCAGCGACACCCTCGGGGTGACCCTGCTGGTGCTGCGCAACGGCATGCTGGTGACGGCCGCCGCCCTCGCGGGGCGCGAGCTGTGGCGGTCGACCACGGTGGATCGCGTCCCCGCGCCGCTGCCCGGGCGGAGCGCCGCGGCGGAGGAGACGCCGATCTCGTCCTGAGTCCTCCGGCCCGCTGCCCACTGGTCTCAGGCCCTTCCAGCCCGGCGCCGCGGCGTCCTGCGCCGCCTCGCCCACGTCGGGCGCCCTCCCGGCGCCCCCGGGCGTCCTGTACCCGGTCCACCTCGGGCGCCCTTCCCGGCGTCCGGGGCGTCCTGCGCCGCCCGTCCATGTCCGGCACCCCCTCCCGGCGCCCCCGGTTCGTCGCCGCCTGTGTCAGGCCGCCCTGATCAGGGACGCCGCCGCCTCCGCCCGGCGCCCCGCCCGCCGGAACAGCGCCGCGGCCACCACGCCCTGCAGTCCCATCGACAGCGCCATCGCCAGACAGATCCCGGGCAGCCCGAGCCCCGACAGGCCGTACGCGAGCGGCAGTTGCACGGCTGTGCCGAGCACGGTCACCCGCAGCAGCGCCCCCGCTCCCCCGCTGCCCTCGAAGACCCCGCCGAGCGCGATGAACCCGGCCATCAGCAGCAGATAGGGGCCGACGCAGCGCAGGAACACCACGCCCTCGTGGGCGATCGCGCCCTCGGCGCCGAACGCGGCCATGATCCCGGGCGCGGCGAGGGCGAGACCGGCGGCCGCCACCGCGCCCACCGCCGTGGAGAGCAGCACCGCCTGCCGCCCGATGGCGCGGCGCTCCTCCCGGCCGGCGCCGAGGGTGTGCGCGGTGTGGATGGCGGCGGCCTGCCGCACCGAGTAGAAGGCCATCGTCGCCACGTAGAGGGTTTTGTAGGCGATGGCGTACGCGGCCACCGCCGTCACCCCGATCCGGGCCACGATCGCGACCAGCGCGAGGGCGCCGCCCTGGCGGAGGGTGAAGTCGGCGGCCATCGGCAGCCCGGTGGCCAGGGTGCGGCGGACCAGGGCCGGGGAGCGCACTTGGGCCGTGCTCCGCAGCAGCGCGTTGCGGCGCAGGGCCACCAGCCCCGCGCCGAGGGCCAGGCAGCGGCACAGCACCGTGGAGGCGGCCGCGCCCCGGACACCGTAGAGGTGGATGAGGAACGGGTCGCAGACCAGGATCAGGCCGTTGACGAGCAGTGCGAGCCGCAAGGGGGTTCTGGTGTCGCCGGTGCCCTTGAGGATGCCGTCGACCAGTTGCTGGGCGAAGAACACGGCGACGCCCGGCATGGAGATCGCGAAGTAGCCGGCCGCGAGCGGCAGCGCCTCGCCGCCGCCGAGCACCAGGCGGGCCAGGGGTTCGCGCAGCAGGAAGCCGGCGGTCACCACGACGGGGGTGATCAGCGCGAACACCGCCCAGCCGCCGCTCACGGCGGCCCGCACCGCGGCGGGGTCGCGCGCGCCCCTGGCGTGGGCGACCAGCACGGTCGTCCCCGAGCCGAAGAGCAGGGCGACGCCCAGCAGCACGTTCTCGGTGTTGGTCGCCACCGCCACGGCCGCCACGGCCGGGCCGCCGAGCCGGGCGACCCAGACGGTGTTGATGATCCCCGCGGCCACGGACGCCAGGAGCGAGAAGTAGACGGGGTGGGCGAGCGAGACGAGCTGTCCGCGGTGGTGGTCCATGCGATCCCCCTCTGATCGGTTACCTCTTATCGAGCTACCTCGTTTCGAGGTAGCTCGATAAGAGGTAACATGAGGGCGCGGCCGGCCACAAGGCGGAGAAGGAGGAGAGGTGCTGGAGCTGTCGATCCTCGGCTTCCTCGCCGAGGAACCCCTGCACGGCTACGAGCTCAAGGAGCGCATCAAGGCGCTCAGCGGCCATGTCCGCCCGGTCAGCGACGGCGCCCTGTACCCGGCGATCAGCCGCCTGGTCACCGCCGGCAAGCTGGACCAGCACACCGAGGAGGGCGCGAGCGCCGCCCCCCGCCGGGTGCTGTCCCTGACGGACGAGGGCCGCGAGGACCTGCTGGAGCGGCTGCGGCACCCGAAGCAGACCGAGATCACCGACCAGGTCCGCTTCAACACCCTGCTGGCCTTCCTGCGCCATCTGCCCGACCGGCGTGAACAGGCCGCGGTGCTGCGCCGCAGGCTGGACTTCCTGGACGCCCCGACGAGTTTCTTCTACGAGGACGGCTCACCCGTGCGCGCCGAGCAGGCCGACGACCTGTTCCGGCAGGGCATGCTGCGGGTGGCCCGGGCGACCGGGAAGGCCGAGCGGGAGTGGCTGACGGAGGCCATCGCGCTGCTCGGTCAGGACAGCTGAGCCCGCAGGTACTCCCGCCACTGCCCGGTGAACTCCTCCGGGCTCGTCCCCAGCACCCGCTCCAGCGCGTCCTCCACCGCCCCGGCCCGCTGCCGGTGCTCCCCCACCGCGCGGTAGAACGCGCCGAGCCGGGCCTCGCCCCAGCGCTCGGCGATCATCCGGCAGGCCAGCCAGCCGCCCTCGTACGCCCGGGCCAGCGCTGCCGAGTCGCCGTCGAAGCCGAAGTCGCCGTCGGCCGGCAGTTCCCCGGGCAGCCGGCCCTCGGTCACCGCCCGGGCCAGCTCCGGCGCGGCCTGCGCGGGGGTGCGCCCGGTGCCGCGGTAGCCGATCCAGTCGGCGTACCCCTCGGACAGCCACAGCGGCGTCGCGGCGCCCGTGTGGGCGCGGGTGGCTACATGGGTGGTCTCGTGGGTGAGCACGACCTGCTTGCCCACCGGGCCGAGGATGCCGTACGCGTCCGGGTTGACGATGACCCGGTCCGCGGGCGCCCGCCCCGAGCCGCCGACCTCGCCGGTGGTCACCGCCGCGATACCGCGATAGGCGGAGGCCGGCGAGCCGAGCAGCCCCGCCATGCCGTCCAGGGAGTCCGGCACCAGGACGACCACGCGCCCGCTCCACCGCCCGCGCCACGCGTCGGACACGGCCGGTACGGCGTGGTCGGCGAGGGCCGCGAAGTCCCGCAGCGACTCCCGCGACCGGCCGACGCCGAGCACGATGCCGTACCGGCCGCGCACCACGTCCACCGCGCCCTGGTCCCACAGCTGCTGGGCGGACTTCCGCGCGGGCCGGTCGGACACCACTCGCCAGTCGCCGTCCGGGTCGCGCGCGAGGCGCAGGATGCGCCCGGCGGTGACCGGGGCGGCGTCGTAACCGGTGAGGCGGTAGCGCAGCTCGGCGTCGGCGGTGGCCGTGTCGCCGTCCCGGCGCACCCCGGTCACGTCGTACGACCAGTCGGCCAGCGGCACGGCCCGCAGCCGCTCGTAGGCCACCGCGCTGCCGGTCTCCCGGTAGGCGGAGGCGTCGCGGTCCACGAGCGCCTCGGCGCGGCGGTCCAGCAGGTGCTGCACCTCGGCGCGGGCACTGTCCCCGGCGGCCGGCCCGCCGCAGCCGGACGGGGAGACGAGCAGCACACAGAGCGCCGCGACAACCGCGCCCCGTACCCGCCCTCGACCCGCCATCCTCCCGATCGTAAGGCCGACCGGGCGGATCAGACCCGGGTCACCGAGGCGACCGGCATCATCCCGACCGGGTCGTAGCGCACCGGCGCGCCCGGATAGGGGGCGTGGATGACCTGGCCGTCGCCGACGTACATGCCGACGTGGCTGGCGTCGGAGCGGTAGGTGACCAGGTCCCCGGGCTGCGCCTCGGACAGCGGAACCTGGCGGCCGGCGAAGCGCTGCCCCTGGGAGGTGCGCGGGAGGGCCACCCCGGCCTGCGCGTACGACCACTGCATCAGGCCCGAACAGTCGAAGCCGACGGGCCCGTTGGCGCCCCACACGTAGGGTCTGCCGAGCGCGGACCGGGCCGCCGCCAGCGCGGCGGCCGCGCGGCCCGAGGCCGGGGCGGCCCCGGAGAGGCCGGGCAGGTCCGTGCGGCCCGAGCGGGAGGCGCGGTCGAAGGCGTCACGGGCGGCGTCCGGCAGGGAGTCGAGCAGGTGCCGGGCCCGGGCCAGCTTCTGCTCGACCGTGCGCTTGTGGGCGGCGACCGCCTTGCGGCTCCTCTCCAGCTCGGCGAGCTTGCCGGTCGCCTCGGCACGCTCCTGGGCGAGTTCGCGCATCGCGTCCTGCAGTTCGTCGAGCTGTCCCGCCTGGCGGGCGCTGATCCGGTCGAGCGTGGCGGCCTTGTCCAGGTAGTCGCGCGGGTCGTCGGAGAACAGCAGGGCGACGGTGGGGTCGAGGCCGCCGGCCCGGTACTGGGCGCCGGCCAGCGAACCGAGCGCCTCCCGCATGGAGTTGATGCGCTCCTGCTGGCGGGCGATCTCGTCCTGCGCCTCGCCCACCTGCTCGCGCAGCGCGTCCGCTCGCTCGTCCGCCTGGTTGAAGGCCTCGGTGGCCTTCTCCGCCTCGGCGTAGAGGCGGTCCACCTCGGCCCGGGTGTCGTCGAGCGGCGCGGCCACCGCGGAGGTGGCGGCCGGTACGGCGCCGAGCGCCGCTGCGGACAGGGCGCACAGGGCGGCGATCCCGCGGTCGAACCCGGACGGCGCAAGACGGCGATGAGAGCCCACGTCGGCACGCGCTCCTTCCACTGGCTGGCTGGAAACGCGGCAGACAGTAACCCCGCGACGGGGCACCGGCCAAAGACCTCCGCGGGCACGCACGGTGACGCCCCGCCGCCGACGCAGGTCAGCGGCGGGGCGTGGAGTCACGACGCGCCTTGCGGATTCGCCCGTTCGGGCGGTGCGGTGTCCTGATCTTGAAGGCGCCGGCCCTCGGATCGGGTCAGACCCGGACGCCGAACATGAACGGGCCGCCGATGGTGCCCATCGACTCGTAGCGCACGACCGTACCGGTGCGCGGGGCGTGGATGATCTGGCCGTTGCCGGCGTAGAGGCCGACGTGGTGCAGGTCGTTGAAGAAGAAGACGAGGTCGCCGACCTGGAGGTCGCTCTGCGAGTAGATGCGGGTGCCGTAGTTGGCCTGCGCCTCGGAGGTGCGCGGTATGCCCACACCGGCCTGGGCGTAGGCCCAGGAGGTCAGACCCGAGCAGTCGAAGGACGACGGGCCGGAGGCGCCGTAGACGTACGGGGAGCCCAGCTTGCTCTGGGCGGCGGCGAAGGCCGCGGCGGCCCGGCCGGAGGCCGGCACGCTCTCGCCGAGGTCCACGCGCTCGCCCGCGTCGCGGCTGGCGCGCTCCTCCTCGGCGGCGATGGCGGCCTTCTCGGCCGCGGTGAGGGAGTTGAGCAGCTTCTGCGCCTCGGCGAGCTTGCCCTGGACCTCTTCCTTCTTCTTGCCCAGCTCCTCGCGGGTGGAGGCGAGGTCCTTGAGCTTCTCGGTGGCCTCGGCGCGCTGCTGGGCGAGTTCGCGCTGCTTGTCCTGGATGTCCTCGAGCGCCTCGACCTGCTGGCCGCTCAACTGGTCGAGCGTGGAGGCCTTGTCGAGGTAGTCGTCCGGGTCCGCGGACAGGAACAGCTGCAGGGAGGGGTCGATGCCGCCGCTGCGGTACTGGGCGCTGGCCATCGAACCGAGGCCGTCGCGCAGCTCGTTGAGCTCCTCCTGGCCGCGCGCGACGTTGTCCTGGATCGTGGAGATCCCCTTCTGGAGCTTCCCCTGCTTCTCCTTGGCCCCGTTGTACTTCTCGGTGGCCTGCTCGGCCTCTTCGTAGAGCTTGTCGACCTTCGCCTTTACCTCGTCCTTGCTCGGCTTCTCGCTGGGCGCGGCATTGGCGGCCTGCGCGCTGATCGCGACGGCAGCGGCGGCTGCGGTGGTCAGCACGGTCACGCGTGCGCGACTGGGCTGCTTGGGTCGACGGTGGGACGCCACGGGGGTGGACTCCTTCTCGTGAGTGATCACCCGATCGGAGGTTCGAGGGCTAAACCTAGTGACCTCATTGTGATCAGTTCAAATCCTGAGCCCCAGAAATTCCCTCACGGAGCGCATTCTTTGCCCACAACTCACATGCAGTGACGCGCGCTTGACGCTACGTTGCGTGACGAGTCGCCCAATTCGGGCAATGAGCTTGTACGTTGCCGATGGTGCGTACGCCGTCCCATGGGGCATAGGCCGCGCGGGCTCCGCTGCTCCGGTTCCGGTTCTCCGGCTCAGCCGCGCGAGAAGCGCTTCAGCAGCACCGCCGAGGCCACCGGGCGGGCCCCGGCACGGGCCACTCCGTCGGCCACCTCGCGGTCGGTGGAGGCGACGATGACCGGCCGGCCCGGCGGCTCGGCGCGCACCAGCTGGCGGATCAACTCGTCCGCCGTGACGCCCGCCTTGGAGAACAGCACCCGCACCCCGCGCGGCGGCGCGAGCAGCACCGGCGCGGCCAGTTCGGCACCGTCGAAGACACAGGTGACCTCGGCGCCGGTCTGCGCGGCGAGCTGCGAGAGCTGCCCGAGGAGCCTCAGACGCTGCTTCTCCAGCGGCATCTGCGGATAGCCGGTCTTGGTGACGTTGTAGCCGTCCACCACCAGATGCGCCTGCGGCAGCGCCAGCAACTGGTCCAGGATCGCCGGGTCGTCCTCGCTCAGCGCCCGCGCGGCGATGTCCTTCGGCGTCATCCGCCCCGGCTCGACCGCGTCCACGGTCTCCGCCGGCCGCACCGACACCGGCGGCAGGGCGAGTTCACGGCGCAGCCCCTGCGCCGCGTCGAGCACGGTGTCCAGCAGCAGCCGTACCCGCATGTCCTCGACGCTGCGCCCCTCGCGGGCCGCCTTGCGGCTGGCCTCCAGGGCCGCCTCGGTCTCCCCCAGGCGCGCCTTGAGCCGCCGCGTCTCGCTCTCCGCGGCGGACACCTGCGCATGGCTCTCCGCCCGTACGGCGTCCATCTCGGCCTGCGCCTTGCGCAGCGCGGCCTCGCCGCGCTTGACGTCGCTGAGCGCCGCGCGGAGCTTTCGGTGCAGCGATTCGGCTTCCTTGCGGGCCGATTCCAGCTCGGTGCGCAGCCGCTCGGTCTCCGCGCGGGTCTGCTCACGGGCGGCGGTCAGCTCGGCGCGCAGCCGCTCCAGCTCGGCCCGGGTCTCCTCGTCCGCGCGTTCGGCGTCGGCGCGCTGGGCCTCCTCGCCCGCGGCGGTCACCAGCTTCACCCAGCCGGTGGGGCGCAGCACATAGGCCGCGGCCGCCACGTCCAGCGGGTCCGCGGCCGGCGGTGGCGTCCCCGCGTCGAGGGCCCCGGTCAGCTCCGGCTGGGCCTCCCTCAGCTTCTCGCCGATCCGCTGCCGGAACAGCGGGTCCGTCTCCAGCGCGGCGGCCATCGCGTTGCCCGCGAACTTGGCCCGGCGGTTCGGGGCGAACCGGGCGTACTGTCTGAGCTGGGCCGGCAGTTCGGCGACCGTCAGCCCGCCGAAGCCGTCCGAGACGATCTGCACGACCCGGCGGCGCACGCCGTCGGGCAGCGGACGGTCGAGCACCTCGGCGGCGCCGTCGCCCGGCCCCCCGCCTGCGGTCTCCACCATCCGTCACACCCCAATGCTGTGCGGGACCGGCTCCCCTCAGGAGCCGGCGCCCGGCCTGTCCACGAGCTCCACCTGGTCCACCGCGTTGCACCAGCGGCAGCGCACCGACTCGATGGTCTCACTGACCACCTCGCGCTCCTCCACGTTCGGCTCTCCGGCCAGGTCGAGGTGGACGTACTCGACGACCTTCGACGAGCGGGTCACATCGAAGCGGGTGAGATTGCCGCACAGGGTGCAGCGCCACCGGGTCGTGGCGGTCGGCAGGGGAACCGTCATCGTGACTGTTCGCTTCCTTCTAGTCTCCGTGATGCGCCGGCTTCCCGGCGCGTGTGGCTCGTAACCCTACGGCCTGGTGGCGACCCCATGCCCGTGTGTCCACGGCGGCGAGGCGATCTGTGCGTATGCGTCCGGTTACGCCATGCTCTGTGTTCGTGATCAGCAACTGGAGCGCGGTGGCCGGGCGGGCGGCCGGGGTGATGCGGCGGCCGGCGGCGCCGATGACGTACGCACTGATCGGCCTGTGCTGCCTGATCTTCCTGATCGGCCCGGCGGCGGGCCTGAACCCGGCCTACGGCTCCGGGGAGGAGCTGTACGCCGCCCAGCGGGCCTGGTTCCGGCGCTGGGGGGTGGTCCCGGCCGAGCTGTTCGAGGGCGCCGCGAGGTCCGCGCTGACCCCGGCGACGGCGCTGTTCGTGCACGGCAGCTGGGTGCACCTGCTCGGCAACATGCTGTTCCTCCACGTCTTCGGGGTGATGACCGAGGAGCGCATGGGCCGGATCGAGTTCACTCTCTTCTATCTCGGCTGCGGCTGTCTCGCGCTGCTGGGCTACGCGGGGGCCAACGCCGACTCCCCGCAGTCGCTGGTGGGGGCGTCCGGGGCGATCTCCGCGGTGCTGGGGGCGTTCCTGGCCCTGTTCCCCAGGGCCAGGGTGACCAGCCTGCTGCCGTTCCTGTTCTTCCTGCCGCTGCGGTTCCCCGCCTGGGTCGTGCTGCCCTTCTGGGCGGCCCTGCAGTGGCTCGCCGCGGGGCGGGCCCCGGACGGGCCCGGGGTGGCGTACCTGGCCCACCTGGTGGGCTTCGGGCTGGGCTTCGCCTACGCGTGGGCCCGGTACGGCCGTACGACTAGAGTGAAGGACGCCCCAGCTCCGGCCCCCGAGGGAGAGAACCAGCCGTGATCACCGCGATCGTTCTGATCAAGACCAGCGTGGACCGGATTCCGGAGATCGCCGAGCAGATCGCTTCGCTGGAGAGCGTGAGCGAGGTCTTCTCCGTCACGGGCACGTACGACTTGATCGCCATGGTCCGGGTGCGGGAGCACGAGGATCTGGCGGATGTCATTCCCGGGCGGATCAGCAAGATTCCCGGGGTCGAGGCGACGGACACGCATGTGGCGTTCCGGACGTACTCGCAGCACGACCTCGAGGCCGCGTTTGCGATCGGGCTGGATTCCTGACGCCTGCCGACAAGGTGGGCGCGGGGCCGTACGCGTCTGCCGGTCGTTCTCGGCCGATCGCGCAGTTCCCCGCGCCCCTGGGTAGCTACACCGCGGGGACGCAGCGGCCTTCCACCGTCCTGTACTGCCACTTCGCGCCCTGCGTCACCAGTTCCTTCACCGCGCTGACGAACCTGTCCACGTGCTCGTCGGGGGTGCCCGCGCCGAAGCTGACCCGGATGGCGTTGAGGGACTTCTCGCCTGGGGCGGCCTCGGGGGCTCCGCATTCGCCCTGGGTCTGGGGGTCGGTGCCCAGCAGGGTGCGGACGAGCGGGTGGGCGCAGAAGAGGCCGTCGCGGACGCCGATGCCGTACTCGGCGGAGAGGGCGGCGGCGAAGTGGGAACTGTTCCAGCCGTCCACCACGAAGGAGATCACGCCGACGCGCGGGGCGTCGTCGCCGAAGAGGGAGAGGATCCGCACCTCGGGGACCTCGGCGAGGCCCGCGCGGACCTTGGCGATCAGGTGCTCCTCGCGGGCGACCAGGGTGTCCCAGCCCGCCTCGGTGAGGGCCTTGCAGGCGGAGGCGATGGAGTAGGCGCCGATGACGTTCGGGGAGCCGGCCTCGTGGCGGGCCGCGGTGTCGTGCCACTCGACGTCGACCCCGCCGTCCTCGCGCCGGGTGACCTTGCGGCTGGCGCCGCCGCCCGCGAGGTAGGGCTCGGCCTCGCGCAGCCAGTCGGCACGGCCGGCGAGGACGCCGGAGCCGAAGGGGGCGTACAGCTTGTGCCCGGAGAAGGCGACCCAGTCGACGTCGAGGTCGCGGACGGAGACGGGGTGGTGCGGGGCGAGCTGGGCGGCGTCCAGGACGATCCGGGCGCCGTGGGCGTGCGCGGCGGCGGCCAGCTCGCGCACCGGCCACAGCTCACCGGTGACGTTGGAGGCGCCGGTCACGCACACCAGGGCCGGGCCGTACGGGTCACGGGCGGCCAGGGCCCGCTCCAGCGTCTCGACGGCCTGGGCGGGGGTGCGCGGGGCGTTGAGGTAGGTCACCCGGGCCACGTCCTGCCAGGGCAGCAGCGAGGCGTGGTGCTCGGTCTCGAAGACGAAGACCTGGCAGCCGGCGGGCAGGGCCCGCGCGAGCAGGTTGAGGGAGTCGGTGGTGGAGCGGGTGAAGACCACCTGGTCGTCGGCGCGGCAGTCGAGGAACTCGGCGACCGTCCCGCGGGCGTTCTCGAACAGGTCGGTGGACAGCTGGGAGAGGTAGCCGGCACCGCGGTGCACGCTGCCGTAGTACGGGGCGTAGGCGGCCACGTCGTCCCAGACCCGCTGGAGCGCCGGGGCGCTGGCCGCGTAGTCGAGGGCCGCGTAGGTGACCTCGCCGCCGGTGACGAGCGGGACGGTGACATCCCGGCCCAGAACGGGCAGCGCCTCCGAGATGTCACGGCAGACGGACTGGTCGGTGGCAGCACTGAAGACGGACATGGCGGAACTCCCGTGAGACGTGAGGAGGAAGGAGAGAGAAAGGGTGTGCGGAGGCGGGGCTCGGCGGCCCTATCGCATTCGCTTGCTCACGGAAGGCTCCCTCGGACGACCCAGGACCCCTGGTTTCGCGAGGGGTCCGCGCTTGCCGCAGGCCTTGCTGCCGTGCGGCCTGGTCTTCACCCGGGGCACCCCGCCACGGACGGAGGGTTGCCGGACAGTCGGCCGGGGCCTCATGACTGTCACTCATGACCTGGTACAGGAACGTACGCGAAATGATCGTCGCCCCGCAACCCGTGTCCGGATCGCGGAACGACGACCGCCGTACGGTGCGGGGTGCGGTCAGCTGTTGCTGACCGTCACCCAGCGGTCGAGCGTGCGCCGGGCCGCGCCCGAGTCGACCGACTCGGCGGCCTTCGCCATGCCGGCCCGGATCTGCTCGGCCAGCGGGGCGCCGGTGGGCTCCAGGGCGACCAGCGCGGCCGCGGAGTTCAGCAGGACGGCGTCACGGACCGGGCCCTTCTCGCCGTCCAGCAGGCGGCGGGCGACCTCGGCGTTGTAGGAGGCGTCCGCGCCGCGCAGGGCCTCCACCGGGACCAGGTCGAGGCCGACCTCGCGCGGGTCGAAGGACTCCTCGGTGACCTCGCCGTCGCGGACCACCCACACCCGGGAGGTGGCGGTGGTGGTCAGCTCGTCCAGGCCGTCGTCGCCGCGGAAGACCAGCGAGGAGTTGCCGCGCTCGGCGAGGACGCCCGCGACGATCGGTGCCATGCGCGCGTGCGCGACTCCGACCGCCTGCGCCTTCACCTTGGCCGGGTTGGTCAGCGGACCGAGGAAGTTGAAGGTGGTGCGGATGCCCAACTGGCCGCGGGCCGCCGCCACATGACGCAGCGCCGGGTGGAACTTCACCGCGAAGCAGAAGGTGATGCCGGCCTCCTCGGCGACCTCGGCCACCCGCTGCGGGGTGAGCTCCAGGTTGACGCCGAGCTTCTCCAGCACGTCGGAGGCGCCCGAGGCGGAGGACGCGGCGCGGTTGCCGTGCTTGACGACCTTCGCGCCGGTGCCGGCCACCACGATGGAGGACATGGTGGAGATGTTCACCGTCTTGGCGCCGTCGCCGCCGGTGCCGACGATGTCGACCGTCTCCCCCGGCACGTGGATGACGTTGGCGTGCTCGTACATCGCACGCACCAGACCGGTGATCTCCTCCACCGTCTCGCCCTTGGCGCGCAGCGCCACCGCGAACCCGGCGATCTGCGCGTCCGTCGCCTCGCCCCGCATGATCCGGTCCATCGCCCACGCGGTCGCCTCCGCGCTCAGGTCGTGTCCGTCCAGCAGGGCGTTCAGCACCTCGGGCCAGGAACGGCCCGCCGCGGTGTCGCCTCCAGCGGGGGTCACAGCGCTCATCAGCCGCTCCTGATCGTCGTGAGGGAAGAGTGTGATCCCACCCTATCCAGCCGGGGCCGGGCCCGAAGGCCCCCGTCCGAACCCCGGACGGCCCCGGGCACGGCGAAGGGCCTCACCCCGGTCGGCCGGGGTGAGGCCCTTCAGCGTGGCGTGGCGAGCGCAGCGATCAGTGGTGGCCGTGGCCGCTCGTGATCTCCTTGTACTCCTCGACGGTCGGCTTCGGGATCTGGGAGTCCTCGCCGAAGTACGCGTTGCTCAGCTTCGCGCGCAGCTTCTCGGAACCCTTCACCTTCCGCTCGACGCCGTTCTCGTCGACCGTCGGGCCGATCTCGGCCGGCTTGTACTGCTCGTGCGCGGTGAGCGTGTGCAGCGCCTCCTGGCTGAGCGGCTCGTGCACCTCGATGTACTCACCGTGCGGCAGGCGCTTGATCGTGCCGGTCTCGCGGCCGTGCAGCACCTTGTCCTTGTCGCGGCGCTGCAGGCCGAGGCAGATCCGCTTGGTGACGACGAACGCGATGACCGGTCCGGCGAAGAAGCTGATCCGGACGAACCAGGTGACCGCGTTGATCGACAGGTGGAAGTGGGTGGCCACGATGTCGTTGCCGCCGCCGATCAGCATGATGATGTAGGCGGTGACCCAGGCGACACCCAGCGCGGTGCGGGTGGGGGCGTTGCGCGGGCGGTCCAGGATGTGGTGCTCGCGCTTGTCGCCGGTGACCCACGACTCGATGAACGGGTAGACCGCGATCGCGGCGAGGAACACACCGAAGAGCACCAGCGGGACGAACACACCGAGGACCAGCGTGTGGCCCCACAGGTTGATCTCCCAGCCCGGCATGGCACGGATCAGACCCTCGGCGAAGCCCATGTACCAGTCGGGCTGGGCGCCCGTGGACACCTGGTCCGGACGGTACGGGCCGATGGCCCAGATCGGGTTCACGGAGGCGATGCCGGCCAGCGCCGCGATCACACCGAAGACCAGGAAGAAGAAGCCTCCGGCCTTGGCCATGTAGACCGGCAGCAGCGGCATGCCGACGACGTTCTTGTTGGTCTTGCCGGGACCCGCGAACTGCGTGTGCTTGTGGTAGAAGACCAGGATCAGGTGGCCGACCACCAGACCGAGCATGATGCCCGGCAGCAGCAGGATGTGGATCGAGTAGAAGCGGGCCACGAAGTCGGTGCCCGGGAACTCGCCGCCGAACAGGAACATCGAGATGTACGTACCGACGAGCGGCACGGACAGGATCGCGCCCTGCGTGAAGCGGACACCGGTGCCGGAGAGCAGGTCGTCCGGGAGCGAGTAGCCGGTGAAACCGGTGAACATGCCCAGGACGAACAGCAGGAAGCCGAACAGCCAGTTGATCTCACGCGGCTTGCGGAACGCGCCGGTGAAGAACACGCGCATCATGTGCACGAACATGCCGGCGAGGAAGATGATCGCCGCCCAGTGGTGGATCTGCCGGATGAGCAGACCACCGCGGACGTCGAAGCTGATGTCCAGCGTGGAGGAGAACGCCTCCGACATCAGCTGGCCCTGCAGCGGCACGTAACTGCCGTGGTACTCCACCTCGTTCATCGACGGGTGGAAGAACAGCGTCAGATACACACCCGTGAGGATGATGATGATGAAGCTGTAGAGGCAGATCTCACCCAGCATGAACGACCAGTGGTCGGGGAAGATCTTGCGCATGTTGGCCTTGGCCAGGGAGTAGATCCCGAGCCGGCCGTCGGCCCAGTCGGCGATCCGCTCGCCGGCCGGTGCCTTCCCGCGAGCGCGGGACTCAGTGGTGTCGTTGGTGCTCATCCGCGCTCCCAGAAGGCAGGACCGACGGGCTCTTCGAAGTCGCTGAGCGCCTCGAGGTAGCCCTCGTCGTTCACGCCGATGCGCAGCTGCGGCAGGGCGTGACCGGCGGGACCGAAGATCACCCGGGCACCGTCGGACAGGTCGAAGGTGGACTGGTGGCAGGGGCACAGCACGTGGTGCGTCTGCTGCTCGTACAGCGAGATCGGGCAACCGACGTGGGTGCAGATCTTGGAGAACGCCACGATGCCCTCGTGCGACCAGTCGAGCTCGCGCTTGTCCTTGATGTCCTCCGGCTGGAGCCGGACGATCATCAGGGCCGCCTTGGCGATCTCGTTCTGGAAGTCGTGGTCGTGCTCCTCCAGGCCCTCGGGCTTGGCGAAGGTCAGCGAGCCCACGGCGACGTCGGAGGGACGCAGCGGCTCGTTGGTGTTCATGTTGACGAGCAGCTTGCCCTTGCGCCACATCGTGTGGCGCAGCTTGTCCTCGGGCAGCGGGCCGAGGTCGCGCAGCAGCACGACACCGGACAGCGGCACCAGGGCGACCGCGCCGAGCATGGTGTTGCGGATCAGCTTGCGCCGGCCGATCACCGACTCCTTGGCGCCCTGGCGGAAGTCCTCGTGGACCTTCGCGCGGACGTCGGCGGGCGCCTCGATCGGGTGACGGTCGTCGGCGACCTCCACGTCGGACATCAGGGTGCGGGCCCAGTGGACCGCGCCCGCGCCGATGCAGAACAGGGCGGCGCCGAGGGTCAGACCCAGCGCGAAGTTCAGCGCGTTGAGGTGACCGATCGGGAAGATGAAGACCGACTTGTCGTGCGGGATCGCCACGTACGAGGCGATGAAGCCGATGGTGGCCAGCATCGACACCGTGAACAGCAGGGCGACCGTGCGCTCGGACCGCTTGGCGGCCCGCTCGTCGATGTCCTGGATCCGGTGCTCGTGGGGCGGCAGGCCCGGGTCCGCGAACGGGTTCTTCTCGTCCGCGACGCTCACCGCGCCGTGCGCGGTGCCCTGCTCAGCGGGCAGGTTCTCTTCTGGAATGTCTTGGCTACTCATGACTTCTTGGCCTTTGCGGTCCGAGCGGCGACCCAGACGGCGACCGCGATCAGCGAGCCGAGGCCGAAGATCCAGCCGAAGAGGCCCTCGCTGACCGGCCCGAGGCCGCCCAGCTCGAGACCACCGGGGCTCTCCGTCTCGTCACTGTTGACCGCGTCGAGGTACGCGATGATGTCCTTCTTGTTCTGCTCCGACAGCGTGGTGTCGGGGAACGAGGGCATGTTCTGCGGGCCGGTCTGCATGGCCTCGTAGAGGTGCTTGGGGTCGACGCCCTCGAGGGACGGGGCGTACTTGCCCTTGGTGAGCGCGCCACCCTTGCCGGTGAAATTGTGGCACTGCGCGCAGTTGGTGCGGAAGAGCTCGCCGCCCTTGGCGATGTCCGCGCCCTCGGGGCCGTACTGCTCCTCCGACGGAACGGACGGGCCGGCGCCCAGCGAGGCGATGTACGCCGCGAGCTGGTCGATCTCGGCCTGCGAGTAGATGTTCTTCTTCCGCGGCACCTGGGCGCCCTGGGAGGTCGCCGCCGGCATACGGCCGGTGCCGACCTGGAAGTCGACGGCCGCGGCGCCCACGCCGACCAGGCTCGGACCGTCGGAGGTGCCCTGACCGCCGGTGCCGTGGCAGCTGGCGCAGCCTACGGCGTAGAGCTTCTTGCCCTCGTCGATGGTGAGGGACTGGGCTGTTTCATCGGCCTGCGCCTTGTCCGCGGGCGCGAACACGGCGTACAGCCCCCCAGTGGCCGCCAGCGCGAGGAGTAGGACGACGACCGCCGCCAGCGGATGGCGTCGTCGTGCGGAGAGCTTTTTCACGGATTACCCCGGTGTCAGGATCTTCTGCGTCGATGCTTGGATGTGCGCTTCGGGAACGCGCGGTGGATCGGGTCCCGCTACTTGATCATGTAGATCGTGGCGAAGAGGCCGATCCAGACGACATCGACGAAGTGCCAGTAGTAGGACACGACGATGGCGGCGGTCGCCTGCTCGTGGGTGAACCTGCGGGCCGCGTACGTACGCCCGAGGACCAGCAGGAAGGCGATGAGACCGCCCGTCACGTGCAGGCCGTGGAAGCCGGTGGTCAGGTAGAACACCGAGCCGTACGGGTCGGAGGACAGGGAGAGCCCGTCCTTCTTCACCAGCTCCGTGTACTCGAAGACCTGACCGCCGATGAAGATCGCACCCATCACGAAGGTGACGATGAACCACATCCGGAGCTTCTTCACGTCACCGCGCTCGGCGGCGAACACGCCGAGCTGGCAGGTGAGGGAGGAGAGCACCAGGATCGTGGTGTTCGTCGCCGAGAACGGGAAGTTCAAGGCCTCGGCCTTTTCCGCCCAGAACTCGGGACCGGTCACCGATCGCAGGGTGAAGTACATCGCGAAGAGGGCCGCGAAGAACATCAGCTCGGAACTCAGCCAGATGATGGTTCCGACGCTGGTGAGGTTCGGTCGATTGACCGACGGGTGCGCGTGCCCGGTTTCTACTGTCGTTGCTGTCGCCACGACCGACATTATGTCGGTCGCTTATCCCGCCCTCACTCCGGGGGGTGCCGTTCGGAGTGTTGCTGCCCGCCGAACCGGTGTTGACGTGGTGTTCAGGGGGAGGACGACAGGAGTAGCATCCGGCCCAACGGCCCCGCCCGTCCTGTCCGTACGACGCCGACGTCTCGGAGGAACAATGCAGCCGACCGCCACGGTGCTGGTCTACAGCGACGACTCCAACACCCGGGAGCAGGTGCGGCTCGCCACCGGCCGGCGACCGGCTCCGGACGTGCCGGTCGTGGAGTTCGTGGAGTGCGCCACGCCCGCGGCCGTGCTGAGCGAGCTGGACAAGGGCGGGATCGACGTCTGCGTCCTCGACGGGGAGGCCGTGCCCATGGGGGGCATGGGGATGTGCCGGCAGATCAAGGACGAGGTGTTCGCGTGCCCGCCCGTGCTGCTGCTCATCGGGCGGCCGCAGGACGCCTGGCTCGCGACCTGGAGCCGGGCCGACGCGGCGGTGACGCATCCGGTGGACCCGGTGGAGTTCGCCTCCGCCCTGGCGTCCCTGCTGCGGCAGAAGCGGCTCCAGAGCGCCTGAGCACCGTGGGGGCGCGCGGTCACCGGGCGGCTGCGGGCCGTCCGTGGCCTGCCGCGCCCACGCGGCGCGGCAGGTCGGTACGGCCCCGCGCCTCCCGAGGTCCCTCACGCCGCGGCCGGCCGTAGCCTCGCGACCTCTTCCTGGGTCTGGCCCGCCGACGTGCCCTCGCCCAGGAGAGCGCTGCCCTCGCGCCACTTCTCCCAGGGGACGTTCCAGTCGCCGAAGCCGTTGCCGAAGGATTCCATCGTGTGCCCGCCGGAGTTGACGACCTTGACGACGTCGCCCTCGCGGACGTGCTCGAAGAACCACTGGGCGTTGCCGGTGCTCATGCCGGTGCAGCCGTGGCTGACGTTGGCGTAGCCCTGGGAGCCCACGGACCAGGGGGCGGCGTGGACGTACTCGCCGCTCCAGGTGACGCGGGTGGCGTAGTAGACGGGCAGGTCGTACGACTCGGCGGAGCCCTCGGCGATGCCGATGCTGGTGCCGCGCATACGTACGTAGTACTCCTTGCCCAGCACGACCTTGACGCCGTTGCGGGTCTCGAAGCCGGGTTTGCCCGTGGTGACCGGCAGGGACTTGATCTCCTTGCCGTTCTTGTAGACGGTCATGTAGTGCGAGGCGGCGTCGGTGACGGCGATGACGCTGTCGCCCGTGGTGAGGGTCACGGGCTTGGCGCTGCCGCCCCAGAGCCGGTCGCTGATCTTGATGCCCTCCAGGTTGCTGCGCACCCGGATCGTGGCGTGGGCGGGCCAGTAGTCCTTGGGCCGGTAGTGCAGCTTCTGGTCGTCCACCCAGTGCCAGGCGCCCGCGGCGTACGGGACGGAGTCGACCTTGAGGGCGCGCTCGACGACGGCGCGCTGGGCCCTGTCCCTGACCGGCTTGCTCAGCTCGGCGGTGATGGGCTGGCCGACGCCGTACTGGCCGGTCCTGGGGCCGAAGGTGACGTCCAGGCGCTTCTGGGTGCGGGGCTTGCCGGTGTCGAAGGTGACGACCTTGCGGCCGGGGGCGCCGTCCTCGTCCTCGGTGCTCACCCGGACCGTGTAGCGGGCGTTCGCGGCCAGCGGTGAGGTGCTGTGCCAGCGGGTGCCGTCGGCGGAGAGTTCGCCCGCCACATGGCGTCCTGCGGCGTCCACGGCGGTGACGTCGGTGATACGGCCGTCGTCGTCCTCGGCCGTGATCTCCAGGGGCTTGTCCGGATCGGCCTTCTTCCCGTCGCCCTCGGGGGCGTTGAAGGAGACCTGGTCCGCGGCGTCGTACGGCGCCGCGGACAGCGGGTTGCCGTCGGCGCCGCAGGCCGCGAGGGCCGGGCCGAGGCTCATGACCAGCAGGATGCAGCCGGCGACGATGCGCGGAGAGGTGCTCATGGACTCAACGTAGGAAGCTTCGTCAACAGCGGCGCGCCGGGTGACACGGACGAGGTACCGCCAGTGGGCGAAACGGAGGAACCCGGACCCTCCTGACGGAGTGTCCGGGTTCCTGAGCGCTCAGCGCGTGTTACTGGGAGCCGGGCTCACTGGGTGCGGTTCTCACCGCGGTAGTACTCGAAGACCCAGCCCCAGAGGCCGATCAGGATGATCGGAGCGGCGAAGTACAGCAGCCACCAGCCCACGGCCACGCCGAGGAACGCGATGGCGCCACCGACCGCCAGCGCCAGCGGCTGCCAGCTGTGCGGGCTGAAGAAGCCCAGCTCACCGGCGTCGTCCGCGACGTCGGCCTCCTTGTTGTCCTGGGCACCGGTGTCGACCCGCTTGGCCGTGAAGCCGAGGTAGAAGCCGACCATGATGCACAGGCCGAAGGCCAGGAAGAGCGCCGTCGTACCGGCCGGCTCCTTCGACCACACGCCGTAGAACACGGCCATGACGAGGATGAAGACGCTCAGCCACATGAACATCTTGCCCTGGATCTTCACTTGCCGGCCTCCTTGCCGCCCGCCAGCGCGGCGGCTTCCTGGGAACCGTGGCCCAGCTGCTCGAGCGCGGCGATCTCAGGGTGGTGCAGGTCGAACGCCGGGGATTCGCTGCGGATCCGCGGCAGGGTGAGGAAGTTGTGGCGCGGCGGCGGGCAGGACGTCGCCCACTCCAGGGACCGGCCGTAACCCCAGGGGTCGTCGACCTCGATCTTCTTGCCGTACTTGGCCGTCTTCCAGATGTTGTAGAAGAACGGCAGGACCGACGCGCCGAGCACGAACGAGCTGATCGTGGAGATCGTGTTCAGGGCGGTGAACCCGTCGGCCGCCAGGTAGTCGGCGTAACGCCGCGGCATGCCCTCGGCACCCAGCCAGTGCTGGACCAGGAACGTGCCGTGGAAGCCGACGAACAGCGTCCAGAAGGTCATCTTGCCCAGGCGCTCGTCGAGCATCTTGCCGGTGAACTTCGGCCACCAGAAGTGGAAGCCGGAGAACATCGCGAACACGACGGTGCCGAACACCACGTAGTGGAAGTGCGCCACCACGAAGTACGAGTCGGAGATGTGGAAGTCCATCGGCGGCGAGGCCAGGATGACGCCGGTCAGACCACCGAAGGTGAAGGTGATCAGGAAGCCGGTCGCCCAGAGCATCGGCGTCTCGAAGGACAGCGAGCCCTTCCACATCGTTCCGATCCAGTTGAAGAACTTCACACCGGTCGGGACGGCGATGAGGAACGTCATGAAGGAGAAGAACGGAAGGAGCACGCCGCCGGTGACGTACATGTGGTGCGCCCACACGGTCACGGACAGACCCGCGATGGCGATGGTCGCCGCGATCAGACCCTGGTAGCCGAACATCGGCTTGCGGGCGAAGACCGGGATGACCTCACTGATGATGCCGAAGAACGGCAGGGCGATGATGTACACCTCCGGGTGTCCGAAGAACCAGAAGAGGTGTTGCCACAGCAGGGCTCCGCCGTTGGCCGCGTCGAAGACATGGGCGCCGAACTTGCGGTCGGCCTCCAGCGCGAACAGGGCCGCGGCCAGCACCGGGAAGGCCAGCAGGACCAGGACACCGGTCAGCAGGACGTTCCAGGTGAAGATCGGCATGCGGAACATCGTCATGCCCGGGGCGCGCATGCAGATGATCGTGGTGATGAAGTTGACCGAGCCGAGGATGGTGCCGAAGCCGGAGAAGGCCAGACCCATGATCCACATGTCGGCGCCGATGCCCGGGCTGCGGACCGCGTCCGACAGCGGGGCGTAGGCGAACCAGCCGAAGTCGGCCGCACCCTGCGGGGTGAGGAAGCCGGCGACGGCGACGAGCGAGCCGAACAGGTACAGCCAGTAGGCGAACATGTTCAGCCGCGGGAAGGCGACGTCGGGGGCACCGATCTGGAGCGGCATGATCCAGTTCGCGAAGCCGGCGAACAGCGGCGTCGCGAACATCAGCAGCATGATCGTGCCGTGCATCGTGAACGCCTGGTTGAACTGCTCGTTCGACATCATCTGCAGGCCCGGGCGGGCCAGCTCGGCGCGCATGAGCAGCGCCATGACTCCGCCGATGCAGAAGAACGCGAACGACGTGACCAGGTAGAGCGTTCCGATCGTCTTGTGGTCGGTGGTCGTCAGCCACTTCACCACGACGTTGCCGGGCTGCTTGCGCCGGACCGGCAGCTCGTCCTCGTAGTACGAGTCTTCGGCTGCCCCGGCACCCTGAGGTTCGTTGAGGATGCTCACAGGTTGTTCGTCTCCCGGTTCTTCTCATGGGCGGTCTGCTCGATGCCCGCGGGAACGTAACCGGTCTGCCCCTTCTTGGCGAGGTCCTTCAGGTGCTGCTCGTAGCGCTCCGGCGAGACGACCTTCACGTTGAACAGCATCCGGGAGTGGTCGACGCCGCACAGCTCGGCGCACTTGCCCAGGAAGGTGCCCTCCTGGTTGGGGGTCACCTGGAAGGCGTTGGTGTGGCCCGGGATGACGTCCTGCTTCATCAGGAACGGCACCACCCAGAAGGAGTGGATGACGTCGCGCGAGGTCAGGACGAAGCGGACGGTCTTGCCCTTGGGCAGCCACAGGGTCGGGCCGGGGTTGCCGGTCTGCGGGTTGCGCTCACCGGGCGTGCCGCAGGTGTAGACACCGCCGGCGTTCGCCGGGAACGCGTCCTTGTAGCGGTCCGGGATCGCGTCCAGTTCCTTGGCCTTCTTGGCGTCGCCCGTGGAACCTTCGACGTTCTCGATGTAGTTGAAGCACCAGCTCCACTGGAAGCCGACCACGTTGACCGTGACGTCGGGCTTCTTCGACATGTCGAGCAGCTTCGACTCGTCGCGGGCCGTGAAGTAGAAGAGGACCGAGACGATGATGATCGGGACCACCGTGTACAGCGCCTCGATGGGCACGTTGTACCGGGTCTGCGGAGGTACCTCGATCTTGGTGCGGCTGCGCCGGTGGAAGATGGCACTCCAGAGGATCAGGCCCCACACCAGCACGCCGACGGCGAGCGCGGCAGCCCAGGAGCCCTGCCACAGGGAGAGGATCCGCGGAGCCTCTTCTGTGGTGGGGGTGGGCATGCCAAGGCGGGGGAAGTCCTTCCATGTGCAACCGGTGGCGGTCGCCAGGACCAGGCCCGCGGTCAGTGCCTGCAGCAGCTTCCGCCGCATCGGGCGCCGCGGCGAGCGGTCGGAGCCGTTGGGACTCACGTAGCGCCTTCCCGAGAGTCTCGCCCGCGCGTATTGGCTGCGGCCTTCTCGCTGGTCGGTCGCCGCCCTGCGTCGGGCAGGGGTTTGGATGTTTATGCGGACCAAACCCTAGCCGACGCCCTCCGGGGGTTCGCGGGGAGGGGTGCCTAGTCACTCCGTGGGTTCGCTGGTTTGGCGGGTGCGGGTTCGTCGTGGCCGTTCGCGCAGTTCCCCGCGCCCCTTGAGGACGTTGCCCTTCGGGACGATTTAGCGTTTCCGTATGTCCTACTTCGACGCTGCTTCCAGTGCTCCGCTCCATCCCGTGGCCCGTCAGGCGCTGTTGGCCTCTTTGGATGAAGGGTGGGCCGATCCCGCGCGGTTGTACCGGGAGGGGCGGCGGGCGCGGATGCTGCTGGACGCCGCGCGGGAGGCCGCGGCGGAGGCGGTGGGGTGCCGGCCCGACGAGCTCGTCTTCACCCCTTCGGGAACGCGGGCGCTGCACACCGGTGTGGCGGGGGCGTCGGCGGGGCGGCGGCGCGTCGGACGCCACCTGATCGTGTCATCGGTCGAACACTCCGCCGTGCTCCATTCGGCCGAGGTGCACGAGCGCGCGGGGGGCACGGTCACTCATGTGGGTGTCGACCGGACGGGACGGGTGAGCCCGTCGGCGTACGCGGAGGCGCTGCGGGAGGACACCGCGCTGGCGTGTCTGCAGTCGGCCAACCACGAGGTGGGGACCGTGCAGCCGGTGGCGGAGGTGGCCGAGGTGTGCCGGGCGGCCGGGGTGCCGCTGCTGGTGGACGCGGCGCAGTCGCTGGGGTGGGGTCCGGTGGAGGGCGACTGGTCCCTGTTGACGGGGAGCGCCCACAAATGGGGCGGTCCGTCAGGGGTCGGGCTGCTCGTCGTCCGCAAGGGGGTGCGCTTCGCGGCCCAAGGACCGGTGGACGAGCGGGAGTCCGGGCGAGCGGCCGGCTTCGAGAACATCCCGGCGATCGTCGCGGCCGTGGCGTCCCTGCGGGCGGTGCGCGCCGAGGCCGCCCAGGAGGGGGTACGGCTGCGGGAGCTGACGGAGCGGATCCGGGTGCGGGTGCCGCGGCTGGTGCCGGACGTGGAGGTGGTCGGCGACCCGGACCACCGGCTGCCCGGCGTCGTCACCTTCTCCTGCCTCTACGTCGACGGCGAGGCGCTCCTGCACGAGCTGGACCGGGCCGGTTTCTCCGTCTCCTCGGGCTCGTCCTGCACGTCCAGCACCCTGACGCCGAGCCATGTCCTGAAGGCCATGGGTGTGCTGACCGAGGGCAATGTGCGCGTGTCCCTGCCGATGGGGGCGGTGTCCGAGGACGTGGACGGCTTCCTGGACGTCCTGCCGGCCGCGGTGGCCGCCGTACGGGAGAAGCTGGGCGCCCCGGCGCCGGTCGCGGCCGTCGTCCAGGACGAGCTGGTCGTCGACGCCCTGGGCAAGCGCTGCCCGATCCCGGTCATCGAGCTGGCCAAGGTGATCGGGGACGTGCCGGTGGGCGGCCTGGTCAGGGTGCTGTCCGACGACGAGGCGGCCCGGCTGGACATCCCGGCGTGGTGCGAGATGCGCGAACAGCAGTACGTGGGCGAGGAGAAGGCGGAGAAGGGAACCGCGTACCTGGTACGCAGATCGAGCTGAGCCGGCCGGGGCGCGGGGCTGTGTCGGCATGCGGCTACCGCCGCGTGAGCGCGCTCAGACCCCGCGGCCCGGACCCGGCCGATCAGCTCAGATGCCCGCGGACCTCGTCCGCCGCGTCATGCCCGTACGCCTTGGTGAACCGGTCCATGAAGTGCGCCCGCCGCAGCTGGTACTCCTGCGTACCGACGGTCTCGATCACCAGCGTGGCGAGCATGCACCCCACCTGCGCCGCCCGCTCCAGCGAGACCCCCCAGGCCAGCCCGGAAAGGAACCCTGCCCGGAAGGCGTCGCCGACACCGGTCGGGTCGGCCTTGCGGTCCTCCTCGGGGCAGCCGACCTCGATGACCGGCTCGCCCACGCGCTCGATGCGCACGCCGCGCGAGCCGAGCGTGGTCACCCGGTGGCCGACCCTGCCGAGGATCTCGGCGTCCGTCCAGCCCGTCTTGGACTCGATGAGGCCCTTCTCGTACTCGTTGGAGAAGAGGTACGTCGCCCCGTCCAGCAGTATCCGGATCTCCTCGCCGTTCATCCGGGCGATCTGCTGGGAGAAGTCGGCGGCGAACGGGATCCTCCGCGTCCGGCACTCCTCCGTGTGGCGGAGCATCGCCTCGGGGTCGTCGGCGCCGATCAGGACGAGGTCGAGGCCGCCGACGCGGTCGGCGACGGTCTTCAGCTCGATCTGGCGGGCCTCGCTCATCGCGCCGGTGTAGAAGGAGCCGATCTGGTTGTGGTCGGCGTCGGTGGTGCACACGAAGCGGGCGGTGTGCAGGGTCTCGGAGATGCGGACCGAGCCGGTGTCGACGCCGTGCCGGTCCAGCCACGCCCGGTACTCGTCGAAGTCGAAGCCGGCCGCGCCGACCAGGATCGGCTTCGTGCCGAGCTGGCCCATGCCGAACGCGATGTTCGCGCCGACTCCGCCGCGCCGCACGTCGAGGTTGTCGACCAGGAAGGAAAGCGAGACCGTGTGCAGCTGGTCCGCGACGAACTGGTCGGCGAACCGGCCGGGGAAGGTCATGAGGTGGTCGGTGGCGATGGAGCCGGTGACTGCGATGCGCACGGCGTGGGTCTCCTGGGTGGAGGGGTAATGACAGTCCACGCTACCCGGTGGACGGGGCGACCCAGAAGCAGGCAAAACTACCCGATAGTAGATCTTTCTTCGTGAGCGCGGTCGTGCATACGGTGCGGTCATGACGAACCTCAAGGCTCCCGCCACCCCCGCCCAGGCCGACCTCGACGGCGACCTGGCGTCCCTGCGCGGCGACTGTGCCCGGATGGCCCCGCACTGGGCGGCCCCGGAACGGCCCGACGCCCGCCCGGTCTCCCCCGCCGGCATCCACGGCGTGACGGTGCCGCCGGCGTCGGCCCGGCTGCTGGACGCGATGTCGGACTACGGCGACTGAGCCCGCGTGCCCGAACGGCCGACAGGCCCGGAAAGAGCCGATCGCCCCGCCGGCTCACCCTGAGGAGTGAACCGGCGCACGGCAGGGAACCTCACGCTCCCCCGGCGCGTCTCATCGCCGTCCCCCCTCGCGGGGAGGCGAGAGACGACCCTTCAGCAGCAGGAGCGATGCGGTGAACACCGAGCGATCCGACAACCCCGACCGCGACGACGTCGTCGCGGATGAGGCAGGCACGTCCGCCGAGGAGCGGCCGGGGCGGCGCCGTCCGCCCGTCGTCGCGTCCGTCGCCGCGGCCGTGCTGCTCGTCGCGGGCGGCGGTGCCTACCTCGCCGCCTCCGCGACCGGCGGCTCCGACGGCACGGGCCGCGCGTCCGGTGCGCCCGGCGGTGACGGCACTCCCCCGCCGCTGGTCCTGGACGGCTGGTCCGAGGGCGGCGGCGCCGGTATCGCGCCGGGCGAGCCCGACCCGAACGGCGCCGTCTACCGGGCCGAGGGCGCGCTGCCCGACGGCCCCGACTCGGCGCCGGTGTACCGGGCGAGGGGCGAGGTCACCCAGGCCGACGTGGCGAAGCTGGCGGCGGCGCTGGACATCGACGGCACCCCGGTCCTCCAGGGCCAGGCCTGGCGGGTCGGCCCGAAGGACGACTCGGGGCCGACGCTCCAGGTGAACCGGCAGGCGCCGGGCACCTGGACGTTCCACCGGTACGCGCCCGGCACGGACAACTGCAAGCCGAAGGCCACCTCGTGCCCGCACCGCGGCCCGATGGCCCCGGCCGCCGACCCGGTGAGCGAGGACGCGGCGAGGAAGGCGGCCGCGCCGGTGCTGAAGGCCGTCGGCCAGGACGACGCCAAGATCGACGCGAGCCAGGTCATGGGCGCGCAGCGGGTGGTGAACGCCGACCCGGTGATCGGCGGACTGCCGACGTACGGCTGGGCGACCGGGCTGACGGTCGGCGGGGACGGCGAGATCGTCGGCGGCAACGGCCAGCTGAAGGCGCCGGTGAAGGGCGACACCTACCCGGTGCTGGGCGCGCGCGAGACGCTGGACCGGATGAATGCCGGCTCGCTCCGCGCGGGTTCGGGTGTCGGCGGGTGTGCGAGCCCGGAGCCGCTGGGCGAGTCGGGGCAGATCGCGCCCTGTGACCCCGAGCCGCTGGACAAGCAGACCATCGAGGTGCGCGAGGCGGTCTTCGGGCTGGCGACGCATGTCGTGGACGGACGGCAGGCGCTGGTGCCGTCGTGGCTGTTCGAGGTGCGGGCGCCGGGGGCGGAGGACACCTTCACGGTGACGCATCCGGCGGTCGAGCCGCGCTATCTGGCCTCCCCCGCTCCGGACAGCCCGCCGCCCGGTGAGCCGACCGCTCCGCCGAGCCCGCGCCCGTCCGCGCCGGGCCAGGACGAGCCGACCGCCACGCCGAGCCCGCGCGATGTGCGGGTGGAGGCGTACGAGGCCGAGGGCCGTGAGCTGACGGTGCGCTTCACGGGCGGGGTGTGCGCCGACTACGAGGTGGCCGCGTCGGAGAGCGCGGACCGGGTGACGGTGACGGTGACCGAGAAGCCCTGGCCGGGCAAGATGTGCATCCTCATCGCCAAGGTCTTCCACCGGACGGTCCAGCTGGACGAGCCGCTCGGCGAGCGCCGGGTGGTCGGCTCGGACGACCGGGGCGTGCCGCTGGACAAGCCGGGGGCGCGGCTGCCGGGGGCGTCCACGGCCCGGTAGCGAAGGCGGAGAGACGGAGAGACGGACGGCGGCGGCCCCCCTTGTGAAAGGGGGACCGCCGCCGTCGTGCGCCTCGTGCGACCTCAGGAAGTGAGGCTCAGCTGAAGGAGTCGCCGCAGGCGCAGGAGCCGGTCGCGTTCGGGTTGTCGATCGTGAAGCCCTGCTTCTCGATCGTGTCCACGAAGTCGATCGTGGCACCGCCGAGGTAGGGGGCGCTCATGCGGTCCGTGACGACCTTCACACCGCCGAAGTCCTTCTCCACGTCGCCGTCGAGCGAGCGCTCGTCGAAGAAGAGCTGGTAGCGCAGGCCGGAGCAGCCGCCGGGCTGGACGGCGACGCGCAGGGCGAGGTCGTCACGGCCTTCCTGGTCGAGCAGGGCCTTGACCTTGGACGCGGCGGCGTCGGTCAGGATGATGCCGTCGGTGACGGTGCTGGTCTCGTCCGATACGGACATCTACATCTCTCCCGGGTTGTACGGAGACTGCTTGCCGACGGTTGCAACCGGCGGGGCCTCGGATTCATTCCGGGCCGGTCCTTCATCTGATGCCGGGCCGGTCCTTCTTTTCATGCTCGCACACCGGCTCCGGGGCGGGAAATGTCCCGCGGCACAGCCCTCCGGGGCGGCATGGGGATTCACGTCACATCGACACTATGGCCATCGTCAAACTGACGTGAAGCGGTTATGATAGATAGCGTCAGTTCGACGAAAAGAAGAAAGGGTGCGTGTCGTGACCACCGCCCAGACCCCGGACCTCGACGTCCAGCCGTCCCCGCTCGCCCTGCTGCTCCTCGGTCGTGAGGCCGACCCGAAGAGCGAGCGCGGTGTCGAGTGTCCCGGTGACCTTCCGTCGCCGTCCGACCCGGACCTGGTCGAGCGGGCCCGTGCCGCCAAGGAGAAGCTCGGCGACAAGGTGTTCGTGCTCGGCCACCACTACCAGCGCGACGAGGTCATCCAGTTCGCGGACGTCACGGGCGACTCCTTCAAGCTGGCCCGGGACGCGGCCGCGCGCCCGGAGGCCGAGTACATCGTGTTCTGCGGTGTGCACTTCATGGCCGAGTCCGCGGACATCCTCACCTCCGACGACCAGAAGGTCGTGCTGCCGGACCTGGCCGCCGGCTGCTCGATGGCCGACATGGCCACCGCCGAGCAGGTCGCCGAGTGCTGGGACGTGCTGACCGAGGCCGGCATAGCCGAGCAGGTCGTGCCGGTGTCGTACATGAACTCCTCGGCCGACATCAAGGCCTTCACCGGCAAGCACGGCGGCACCATCTGCACCTCCTCCAACGCGCAGCGCGCCCTGGACTGGGCGTTCGAGCAGGGCGAGAAGGTCCTGTTCCTGCCGGACCAGCACCTCGGCCGCAACACCGCCGTCCGCGACATGGGCATGTCCCTGGACGACTGCGTGCTCTACAACCCGCACAAGCCGAACGGCGGTCTGACCGTCGAGGAGCTGCGCGCGGCGAAGATGATCCTGTGGCGGGGCCACTGCTCGGTGCACGGCCGCTTCAGCCTGGACTCGGTGAACGACGTGCGCGAGCGCATCCCGGGCGTCAACGTCCTGGTGCACCCCGAGTGCCGGCACGAGGTCGTCGCCGCGGCGGACTACGTCGGCTCGACCGAGTACATCATCAAGACGCTGGAGGCGGCCCCGGCCGGCTCCAAGTGGGCCATCGGCACCGAGCTGAACCTGGTCCGCCGCCTGGCGAACCGTTTCGCTCCCGAGGGCAAGGAGATCGTCTTCCTCGACAAGACGGTCTGCTTCTGCTCGACGATGAACCGCATCGACCTCCCCCACCTGGTCTGGGCGCTGGAGTCCCTGGCCGAGGGCAACCTCGTCAACCGCATCGAGGTCGACAAGGAGACCGAGGCGTTCGCCAAGCTCGCCCTGGAGCGCATGCTCGCCCTGCCGTAGGCGGGGCGGCGCCCGTCACCCCGAGCCGGGTCTGCGCTCGGGGTCGGCGGGGTCGAGGCTGAAGACGGTGCCGTCGCCGGTGGCCACCACCAGCGCGCCCTCGTAGAGCAGCACGCCGGGGCCGAGCATGCCGCTCGAGGCCCCGGTGCGCGGCAGGGTCTCCCACAGCACGGTGCCGTCCCGCCCGTCGAGGGCCGCCACCCGGCCGCTGCCGGTGGCCAGGTACACGGTGTCCGCGGCGGCGTCGTACGTGGCGGCGCCCGGCTGCTCCAGGCTGGTCCGGGTCCGCCACCGCTGCTCCCCGGTGAGCGGGGACACCGCGGTGACCACGCCGCCGTCGGAGACGAACCACAGCATCCCGCCCGACAGGGTCGGCTCCCCCTCCAGGCTCCCGGCGAGCTTCACCGTCGTACGGGCGCCGGTGTCCGGATCCACCAGCTCCGTCCGGTCGTACTGCCCGCCCTCCACGATCAGTTCGTCGGTGTCGGGCGAGCGCAGCAGCACCAGCCGCCCGTCGACGGTCCCGGCCAGGCCGCTGTCGGCGGGGGTCGTCAGCCGGCGTGCCGAGCCGTCCGCCGGGTCGAGGACCAGGATCAGCTGCTCCCGGACCGAGTCCCCCAGCCATGTGCACTCCCCGTACGCCTCGCGGCCGCCCGGCCGGAACGAGCAGTAGTAGCCCTTGGGCAGCGGCACGCTCCAGCGCACGGCACCGGTGCGCGGATCCCTCGCCGTCACGCTGCTGCCACCGTCGTCGGAGGTGAGGACCAGCCCCGCGGACAGGGCCAGATCGACGTTCTCGTCCCTGACGTGCTGCGTCCACAGCCGCTTGCCGGTCCTCGCGTCGAGCCCCACGATGTCGCTCGGGGAGGTCTCGTCGTCCTCGAACGTCATGATCGACTGCTGCACCAGCAGCGTGCCGTCACGCACGCCGAGGAGTACGGCGTTGTACGTCTCCTTCTCCGGGTCGATCGTGGCGGCATCGGCTCGCCAGAGGGTCCGGCCGGTCCGGGCGTCCAGACGGACGGGCGGGATGTCGTCGCCCGCGCAGTAGACGGCGTCCTGGTGCGTCAGACACGCGGGCTCGCCGGCCGGTGTGCGCCCGCCGCCCGACGTCCCCATCTGCACGCCCCCGGCCTGCGTCTCGAACACCGTGGTCTGCCAGGGCAGCCAGCCGTCCGGCAGCGCCCGGTCCGGGCTCTCCGCCTGACCGGGCCCGATCAGCAGATACGCCGTCAGGCCGAGCACCAGCGCGCCGACCGTGCCGGTCGCGGCGAGCAGCGGGCGCACCCGGCGCCGGCGTCCTGGCCGGCCGGCCGCCCCCGTGTCCGGTGAGGCCTTGGCGCCGAGGATCACCGTGGCCGGGTCCTCATCGTCGCCCTCCGGCAGCACCGCCGCGAACTCCTTGGCCAGCTCGTCCAGCCGGGGCCGGTCCGCGGCCTCCTTGGCCAGGCAGCGCTCCAGGATGTCGCGCAGCGGCTGCCGTACGCCGTCCAGGACGGGGGCGTCATGGACGACCCGGTACGCCGTCAGATAGGGGCTGTCCGCGTCGAAGGGGCCCCGGCCGGTGAGGGTGAACACCAGCAGCGCGCCGAGCGAGAAGACGTCGGAGGCGGGGCCGACCGAGCGGGCGTCGGTGAGCTGCTCGGGAGACATGAACGGCGGGGTGCCGATCATCTGGCCGGTCTCGGTGAGGGTGCTGTTCTCGGCGGCCCGGGAGATGCCGAAGTCGATGACGCGGGGGCCGTCGCCGGCGATCAGGACGTTGGCCGGTTTGAGGTCGCGGTGCACGACTCCGGCCCGGTGGATGTCCCGCAGCGCCTCCACCAGGCCCAGGGCGAGCCGGCGCAGTTCCGCCTCCCCGACGGGGCCCTGCTCGCGGATGCGGGTGGCGAGGGAGAGGCCGGGCACGTACTGGGTGGCCATCCAGGGCCGCGCCGCGTCCGGGTCGGCGTCCACCACCGGCGCGGTGAAGGCGCCGCTGACCTTGCGGACGGCCGCGATCTCCTGCCGGAACCGGGCGCGGAAGACGCCGTCCTGCGCGTACTGGGCGTGCACCACCTTGACGGCGACCTCGCGGCCGGAGCGCGCTCTGCCCCGGTAGACGACGCCCATGCCACCGGCTCCCAGCCGGTCGAGCAGCTTGTACCCGCCGACCGATCCCGGATCGTCCTTGTGCAGCGGCACGCTCCGATCCCTCTCCCCCGTACGCCAGTCGAGACAGCAGGATACGAGGCCCGGACACGGCGACGGCCGGGTTCCGTGCATCAGGCATGGAACCCGGCCGCCGAAAATACCGTCAGACCCCGGCCGGTTCCTTCTGGGCGGGCAGCGCGGCCTTCTTCTCCCGCTTCGCCGCGCGCTTGTTCGCGCGGCGCTCCTTGCGCAGCTCCAGCATCGCGTAGAGCGTCGGCACGAGGAGCAGGGTGAGCAGGGTGGAGGTGATCAGGCCGCCGATGACGACCACGGCGAGCGGCTGGGCGATGAAGCCGCCCTCGCCGGTGACGCCGAGGGCCATCGGGAGCAGGGCGAAGATGGTCGCCAGCGCGGTCATCAGGATCGGGCGCAGCCGGTGGCGGCCGCCCTCGATCACGGCCTCGACCACGCCGTGGCCCTGCCTGCGGTACTGGTTGATCAGGTCGATCAGCACGATCGCGTTGGTGACGACGATGCCGATCAGCATCAGCATGCCGATCATCGCGGGCACGCCCATGGGGGTGCCGGTGGCCACCAGCAGGCCGATCGCGCCGGTCGCGGCGAACGGGACGGACACCAGCAGGATCAGCGGCTGGACCAGCGAGCGGAAGGTCGCCACCAGCAGCATGAAGACGAGCGCGATCGCGGCGAGCATCGCCAGGCCCAGGTTGGCGAACGCCTCGTCCTGGTCGGAGGAGACCCCGCCGATCTCGGCCGTGGCGCCCGCGGGCAGCTTCAGCTTGTCGATCGCCGACTGGAGGTCGGCGCTGACGGCGCCGGTGTTGTCGCCGGTCGGTCGGGCGGTGATCGTGGCCGCGCGCTGACCGTCGATCCGGGTCATGGACACCGGGCCGTCCACCAGTTCCACGGTCGCGATGTCACCCAGCCGGACCGGGCCCAGCGGCAGCTTCCGCAGCTCGGCGAGGGTCGTGGCGGGCTTCGCCGAGCGGATGACGATGTCGCGCTCGGTGTCGTCCAGGGTGGCCTGGGCGGCGGTGGTGCCGCGCACCGCCTGGGCGACGGCCATCCCGAGGGTCTGGTCGGCGAACCCGGCCGCGGCGGCCTTGTCGTTGGCCTTCACCGAGATGCGCGGAACGCTCTGGGCGAGGTCGCTGGTGACGTCGGTGACGTCGTCGAGCTTCGCGACGGTGGTGCGGACCTGCTCGGCGGCCTCGCGCAGGACACCGGCGTCGGCGGCCTTCACGACCACGCTGAGGTCCTGGCTGCCGAAGCCGTCACCGGCCGCGACGGTGGTGGTGCCGATGCCGGTCAGCTTCTTCAGACCGGCCTCGATGCGGTCGGTGACCTCGTCGGAGGACGCCGACTCCTCCAGCATCACGTTGTACTGCGCCTGGTTGGTGTCCGTGCCGCCGCCGAAGGCGGCCATGAACCCGGAGGAGCCGACGGTGACCTGGTAGTCCTTGACGCCCTCGGTGCCGGCGAGCAGCTTCTCGACCTTCTTCGCCTGGGCGTCGGTCGCGGCCAGGCTGGTGCCGGGCGCCAGCTCCTGGCGGACCGTGAGCACCTCCTGGTCGCCCTGGTCGAAGAAGTTCGTCTTCAGCAGGGGTGCCATGCCGAAGGTGCCGACCAGGATCACGATCGCGAGCGCCACACTGGTCACCCGGCGCCGGGTGGCGAACCGCAGGACGGGGACGTAGAGGCGCTGCAGGCGGCTGTTCGCCTCCTTCTCCTCGGCGCGGCGGCGTGCCTCCTCGGCGTCCTCCGGGGTGCCCTTGGGGGCGCGCAGGAACCAGTACGACAGCACCGGCACGACGGTCAGCGACACCAGCAGCGAGGCCAGCAGGGCGGCCGTCACGGTGAGGCTGAAGGAGCCGAACAGCTCGCCGACCATGCCGCCGACCAGGCCGATCGGCAGGAACACGGCGACGGTGGTGAGGGTGGAGGAGGTGACCGCGCCCGCGACCTCGCGGACGGCGGTGAGGATCGCGGACTCGCGCTCCTCGCCGTAGCCGAGGTGGCGCTTGATGTTCTCCAGGACGACGATCGAGTCGTCCACGACCCGGCCGATCGCGATGGTCAGCGCGCCGAGGGTGAGCATGTTCAGCGACAGGTCGCGCGTCCACAGCACGATCAGCGCGAGCACCACGGACAGCGGGATGGACACGGCCGTCACCAGCGTCGAGCGGACCGACGCCAGGAACACCAGGATGACCAGGACCGCGAAGAGCAGGCCGAGGGCGCCCTCGGTGGTCAGGCCCTCGATGGACTTCTTCACCGCCGGGCCCTGGTCGCTGACGATCGTCAGGGTCGCGCCGGAGCCGAGCGCCTCGCGCATCTCGGGCAGCCTGTCCTCGACGGCGTCGGAGATCGCCACCGCGCTGCCGTCGTGGTCCATGGTGACCATCACGGCGAGGCTGGGCCGGCCGTTGGTGCGGGTGAGGGCGTCGGCGCGGGCCTGCTCCTGCTCGACGGAGGCCACGTCACCGAGGCGGACCGGCCGCTTGCCGGCCTCGCCGGTGACCATCAGGTCCTCGATCTGCGCCAGCGAGGTGAAGCCGCCGCCGACCTGGACGGTCCGGTTGGCGCCGCCCTCGTCGAAGGAGCCGGCCGGGACGGTGGCGCCGCCCGCCTGGAGGGCCTGGGCGAGGGACTGCGAGGTCAGCCCGGCCGCGGCCAGCTTCCGCTCGTCCGGGGTGACGGTGACCTGGAGGTCGCGGACCCCGTCGACGGTGACCTGGCCGACGCCGTCGATGTCCTTCAGGTCGGGGACGATTGCGCGGTCCAGCTGGTCGGCGAGGGCCTGCTGGTCCTTGTCCGAGGTGACGGCCAGCACGACCGTCGGCATGTCGTCGGTGGAGCCGGCGATGACCTGCGGGTCGACGTCGTCGGGGAGCTGGACGCGGGCGCGGTTGACGGCCTGCTGGACGTCGGCGACGAGCTGCTCGGTGTCGTTGCCGTAGTCGAAGGACGCCATGATCACGGCGTTGCCCTCGCTCGCCGTGGAGGTGACGCCGGTGATGCCGTCGACGCCCTCGAGGTTGTCCTCGATCGGCTCGACGACCTGCTTCTCGACCACGTCCGGGGACGCGCCCTGGTACGGCGCGAGGACCGACACCACGGGCAGTTCGATGGTGGGCAGCAGCTGCTGCTTGAGCTGGGGTATCGCGATCGCCCCGAAGGCGAGCGCGATGATCGACATCAGCCCGATCAGGGCCCTTTGCGCGAGGCTGAATCTCGACAGCCAGGACATGGGTCGGGGTCTCTTTTCGACGGCCGGAGCGGAGGTGGGGGGCACCGGAGAGCGCCCACCCCAACACCCTGGGCCATCCCGGAGCCGCGACCCTTAGCCTCCAGGTCCATTTCCTTATGCCGCGCATACTGCGGGCGCAGTAGGGCCCGGCCGGGGTCAGTCAGCCTTCGGACGGACCAGCCCCGACTCGTAGGCGATGACCACCAGCTGGGCCCTGTCCCGGGCGCCCAGCTTCGCCATGGCCCGGTTCACATGGGTCTTCACGGTGAGCGGGCTGACGGTGAGCCGCTCGGCGATCTCGTCGTTGGAGTGCCCGCCCGCGACCTGCACCAGCACCTCGCGCTCGCGCACGGTCAGCGCGTCCAGCCGCTCCGAGCCGGCCGGGTCGCGGTCCTCGGCGTCACCGCCCTGGGCGAGGAAGCGGGCGATCAGCCCCTTGGTGGCGGCCGGCGACAGCAGCGCCTCACCGCCCGCCGCGACCCGGATCGCGTTCAGCAGCTCCTCGGGCTCCGCCCCCTTGCCGAGGAAGCCGGAGGCGCCCGCGCGCAGCGACTGCACGACGTAGTCGTCGACCTCGAACGTCGTCAGGATGACCACCCTGACCTGGGCGAGGGACGGGTCGGCGCTGATCAGCCGGGTCGCGGCGAGCCCGTCGGTGCCGGGCATGCGGATGTCCATCAGGACGACGTCGGCCTGCCGCTCCTTCGCCAGCCGCACGGCCTCGGCGCCGTCGGACGCCTCCCCCACGACCTCCATGTCCGGTTCGGAGTCGACGAGCACCCGGAACGCGCTGCGCAGCAGGGCCTGGTCGTCGGCGAGCAGAACACGGATCGTCATACGTCGGCCTCGCTCGGACTGGTGCGGGTCTTGACCGGCAGGATGGCATGGACCCGGAAACCGCCGCCGTACCGGGGGCCGGTGGTCAGGGTGCCGCGTACGGCGGTGACGCGCTCGCGCATACCGAGCAGCCCGTGCCCGCCGCCGTCGGACGGGGTGTGGTCGCCGCTGCCGTCGTCCAGGACGCTGATCTCGATGCTCGGGCCCACCCGGACCACGCTCACCTCGGCCTTCGCGCCCTGCCCGGCGTGCTTCTGCACATTGGTGAGCGCCTCCTGGATGACCCGGTAGGCGGCCAGGTCGACGGCGGCCGGCAATCGGGTGCCCTGGTCGGTGCGGGCGACCTCGACGCGCAGTCCGGCCGCGCGGAAGGTGCCGGCCAGCTCGTCGAGCCGGTCCAGGCCCGGTGCCGGTTCGGTGGGCGCCTCGGGGTCGCCGGACTGCCGCAGCAGCCCGACCGTCGCCCGCAGCTCGTTCAGCGCCGACCGGCTGGCCTCCCGGACGTGGGCGAGGGCCTCCTTGGCCTGGTCCGGCCGCTTGTCCATGACGTGCGCGGCGACGCCGGCCTGCACATTGACCAGCGCGATGTGGTGCGCGACCACGTCGTGCAGGTCCCGGGCGATCCGCAGCCGCTCCTCCGCGACCCGCCGCCGCGCCTCCTCCTCGCGTGTGCGCTCCGCCTTCTCCGCGCGCTCCCTGATCGCCTGCACGAACGCCCGCCGGCTGCGCACCGCGTCGCCGCCCGCCGCCGCCATGCCCGTCCACGCGAAGATGCCGAGGTTCTCCTGCGCGTACCAGGGCAGGGGCCCGGCGAGCATGGCCGCGCCGGTCAGCACGGTCATGGTGAGCAGGCCGACCCGCCAGGTGGTGGGCCGGTCGGTGGTGGCGGCGACGGTGTACAGGGCGATCACGGCGGCCATGGCGACGGGGGCACGGGGGTCGCCGGTGACGCACTCGACGAGCGACAGCCCGCCGGTGACGAGCAGGACCGTCCGGGGCGCCCGCCGCCGGAACACCAGCGCCACCGCCCCGAACGCCATGAGCACCAGGCTGAGGACGTCGGGGGTGCGCAGACCCCAGGTGACTCCGTTCTCACCCCGGGGATCCACGAAGGAGCCGGCGACCATGCACACGAGGACACCGGCCGCCAGCACCGCGTCCAACGCCAGTGGATGGGCCTTCGTGCGCGCACGGACGCGGTCGAGGGTGGTCACGGGGCCCTACGGTACCCACCCGGTGGTGCGGGACCGTTCTCGATGTGCGGCTTTGCCGCACGGGCGCGGTCAGCCGCGCCGGACAGGCTGACCGCGACGCCCACCCGCCCCCTCCTGCTCAGCCCGGGATCAGACCGTCGTCGCCGAGCATCTCCCGGACCTCCTCCAGCGACGCGTCCGGCGACGGCAGGATGAGGTCGGACGGATCGAGGGAGTCGTCCGGAAGCGGCGTCCCGAGACGGCGCACGGCGTCCAGGAGGGCGTCGAACGTGCGGCGGAAGCCGGACTCGTCGCCGCTCTCCAGTTCGGCCAGCAGCTCGTTGTCCAGCTTGTCCAGTTCGGCGAGGTGGGCGTCGCCCAACGCCACCTGGCCCTCCCCCATGATCCTGACGATCATGTCGCCTCCTCGGCGTGGCCTACTGCTTGTCGAACCGCGGGGTGTCCTGCGGCTGCTGCTGGGACTGCCCCTGACCCTGGGCGCCCTCGATGGCCTGCCGGTCGGACGAGCCGCCCGCCAGCTCGGCCTTCATGCGCTGCAGTTCCAGCTCTACATCCGTACCACCGGACAGCCGGTCCAGCTCGGCCTGGATGTCGTCCTTGGCGATGCCGGTGGGGTCGTCGAGGGCGCCGGAGGCCAGCAGTTCGTCGATCGCGCCGGCGCGGGCCTGGAGCTGGGCGGTCTTGTCCTCGGCGCGCTGGATGGCCAGGCCGACGTCGCCCATCTCCTCGGAGATGCCGGTGAACGCCTCGCCGATCCGGGTCTGCGCCTGGGCCGCGGTGTAGGTGGCCTTGATGGTCTCCTTCTTCGTACGGAAGGCGTCCACCTTGGCCTGGAGGCGCTGCGCCGCGAGGGTGAGCTTCTCCTCCTCGCCCTGGAGGGTGGCGTGCTGCGTCTCCAGGTCGGTCACCTGCTGCTGGAGGGCGGCCCGGCGCGAGAGCGCCTCGCGGGCCAGGTCCTCGCGGCCCAGCGCGAGCGCCTTGCGGCCCTGGTCCTCCAGCTTGGAGGACTGCTGCTGCAACTGGTTGAGCTGGAGCTCCAGGCGCTTGCGCGAGGTGGCCACGTCGGCGACACCGCGGCGCACCTTCTGGAGCAGCTCCAGCTGCTTCTGGTACGAGTAGTCGAGGGTCTCGCGCGGGTCCTCGGCCCGGTCCAGGGCCTTGTTCGCCTTCGCGCGGAAGATCATCCCCATCCGCTTCATGACACCGCTCATGGGCTTTCCGCGCCCCCTTCTGACGGACTCCGGCTCACAGCTCTGCGACAGAACCCACAGTACGGGCCCTGCATCCATTGACGCACTGTTCAGGGTCGGATGCGCTCATCCCCGAGGACGACTGCGTACGGTCCGGCTCCGGCGTAGGGAGTAGGTGATCCCCGAGGGCCCCGAGGGGTCTTGTCGGGGGTGTGCGCAACGTCCCCTCTGTCCCTCTACAGACGACTGGTGTTGCCGGATCGTTCCCCACGGGGCTGGGGTCCATGCCTCGGCACCCCGTACCCTTGGGTTTTGTGTTCCGTAGCCGTGCCACCAAGGAAGAGAAGGCCGCCGTCGCCGACAAGGCGTCGCTGACCGACTCCAAGCAGCCCCGTGACCCGCAGGCCCCCAAGGGCCGGCCGACGCCGAAGCGCAGCCAGGCCCAGGCCCAGCGGCGCAGCGTGGCCAGTACGCCGACCAACCGCAAGGAGGCCGCCAAGCGGCAGCGGGAGGAGCGCCGTGCCGCCCTGGAGCGGCAGCGCCAGGCGCTGGCCGGGGGTGACGAGCGCTATCTGCCCGCGCGTGACAAGGGTCCGGTGCGCCGCTTCGCCCGCGACTTCGTCGACTCGCGCTTCAACATCGCGGAGTTCTTCCTGCCGATGGCCGTGGTCATCCTGGTGCTGAGCGTGGTCCGCGTGCAGAACGTGCAGACGCTGGCGCTGCTGCTGTGGCTCGTCGTGATCGTGCTGATCGTGCTCGACTCGCTCGCCACCGGCCTCCGCCTGAAGAAGGCGCTGCGTGAGCGCTTCCCCGACGACAACAAGCGCGGCGCGGTGGCCTACGCCCTGATGCGCAGCCTCCAGATGCGCCGGCTCCGGCTGCCCAAGCCGCAGGTCAAGCGCGGAGAGCGGCCCTGAGCACAGCCGCTTTCTCCGGGGGTGCGGCCGACGCCTGGCTGAGCAGGCTGGGCGGGCTGCGTGATGTCGTACGGCAGGAGCTGGTGGCCCGGCAGCTCGACGAGCAGATAGCCGGGCGGTTCCCGGTCGGGCAGCGGCTGCGGGTGCTCGACGTGGGGATGGGCCAGGGCACGCAGGCGCTGCGCCTGGCCCGGATCGGCCACGAGGTCACCGGCATCGAGCGCGACGCGACGATGATCGCCGCGGCGCGTGAGGCGCTGTCCGCCGAGCCCGAGGGCATCCGGGAGCGGATGCGGATCGTGCAGGGCGACGGCCGGGACACCGGTGTGCACTTCCTGCCGGGCAGCTTCGACGTGGTGCTGTGCCACGGCGTGCTGATGTACGTCGAGGAGCCGGACCCGCTGCTGGCGGGCCTGGCGCGGGTGCTGGCGCCGGGCGGGCTGCTGTCGCTGCTGGTCCGCAACGCCGACGCGCTGGCCATGCGGCCGGGTATGGCCGGCGACTGGGCCGGGGCGCTGGCCGCCTTCGACACCACCGCCTACCGCAACCGTCTCGGGCTGGACGTACGGGCCGACCGGCTGCAGACGCTCACCGCGACACTGGCGGGCATCGGGGCGCCGCTGCACGCCTGGTACGGCGTGCGGGTCTTCACCGACACCGCGGCCGACGGGGCGGAGATCCCCGGCGCCGAGGACCTCGACCGGCTGCTGGCCGCCGAGCAGAAGGCGGGCCGTACGGACCCCTACCGCGCGGTGGCGGCGCTGCTGCACCTGTGCGGGGTACGCGGCTGACCCGCGGGCGGGGACGGCCCCCGTTCGGGTGAGCCGGACAGGCCGGGGCCCGGCCCCCGCGTGAGACTCGGGGCATGGACGCTTCCCGGTTCCGCGCCGCCGTGCCCGTCATCGCGGTGCTGTGCCGCCTCGCGCCGGCCGGGTGCTCCGGCGGCGGCCGGGACTCGGGTGCGCCGGGCGGGCCGCGCTCGGCATCACCGGCCGTACGCTCGTCGACGACGGCAACCGTGCCGTCGGGGTCGCCGTGGTCGACGTCCAGCGGGGCGGGGCGGCCGACGGAGCCGGACTGCGGAGCGGGGACGTCATCACCCGGCTCGGTGACACGGACATCACGACGATCACCTCCCTCACGGAGGCGCTCGCCGACGAGAAGCCGGGTGACGAGGTCTCGCTCGCCTTCGAGCGGGACGGGGCCGAGAAGACCGTGGACGTCACGCTGGGCGAGCAGTGAGGCGGCCGCCCCCGCCCGTCACGCCTCGTCGGCGTGCAGGCTCATCGGGCCGTAGATCTCGGTGCTGTCCTCGAACAGGCGCACCTGGTCGGCTCCGCCGGCGAGCAGGTCCTTCCAGTACTCGCCGATCCAGGACTCCGCGTCGCCCTGCGTGGTGAACTCCTCGGGCTGGACCGCGGGCTGGACCTCCGTCCCGTCGGCCTTCTCGAACCGCCACGTCCATGTCGCCATGCAGGCCTCCCTGATCGTTTGACTGCGTCGAGCGTAGCCGTTCGGCCGCGGGCCGTCTGTGGTGCGGCCACGCGCCCCTGAGGGACGTACCCGCCGGGCGTGTTCCTCAGTGACCGGCGAGAATCAGGGCGTGGAACTGACGCTTCTCGGCACTGGTGCCCCCGCCGGGCTTCCCCGGCCCGACTGTCCCTGTGCCGCCTGTGCGACCGCGCTCGGTGCGGACGCGCGGGCGGCCACCGCGTTGCTGGTGGACGGGGCGTTGCTGCTCGACCTCACCCTTGGTGCGGCCTTCGCCGCCGCCCGGGCGGGCCGGTCGCTGTCGGGCGTACGGCAGGTGCTGCTGTCGCACCCCCACGAAGGGCCGGCCGTCGAGGTGCCGGCGGGGCTGCCGCAGCCGGGGCGGGTGCCGGACGGGCGGGAGTTGGCGTCGCTGACGGGGCATCGGGTGCGGGCGGTGGCGATGGACGCGCCGGGTACCGGGTACGCCGTGACGGGGCCGGAGGGGCAGCGGCTGCTGTATCTCCCGCCGGGCGGGGCGCCGGCCGGGCTCGAGGAGGGCGGCGCGGCCGGGGAGCCGTACGACATGGTGCTCCTGGACGTCGTCGGGCGGCCGGACGCGCTGGCCCGGCTGCGGGCGGTGGGCGCGGTGGGGCCGACGACGGATGTGCTCGCCGTGCATCTGGACCACGACGTGCCGCCGGGCGCGGAGTTGCGGCGGCGGCTCGCGGCGGCCGGTGCGCGGGCCGTGCCGGACGGGACGACGCTGGCGGTGGGGGCGTACCAGAGCATGCGAGACGTGCCGGACGTGCCGCGGCGGACGCTGGTGCTGGGCGGGGCGCGGTCGGGGAAGTCGGTGGAGGCCGAGCGGCGCCTCGAGGCGTTCCCGGACGTGCTGTACGTGGCGACGGGCGGGACGCGGGGCGGGGACACCGAGTGGGCGGCCCGGGTGGCGGCGCACCGGGAGCGGCGGCCGGGTTCGTGGCGTACGTCGGAGACCTGCGACCTGGTGCCGCTGCTGAAGGACGACGGGCCGCCGCTGCTGGTCGACTGTCTGTCGCTGTGGCTGACGGACGCGATGGACGCGGTCGGGGCGTGGGACGACGCCGAGTGGGCGGACGGGGGCGAGCGGGCCCTGCGGGAGCGGGTGCGTGAACTGACGGACGCCGTGCGCGAGACCCGGCGGGTCGTCGTCGCCGTCTCCAACGAGGTGGGGTCCGGCATCGTGCCCGCCACCGCCTCGGGAAGGCGCTACCGGGACGAACTCGGCCGCCTGAACGCGGCGTTCGCCGGTGAGTGCGAACAGGTGCTGCTGGTGGTGGCGGGCCAGGCCCTCGTGCTGCGGGGCTGAGGGCGCGGCCGGGGCGGATGCCCTCAGGGGCGCGGGGAGCCGCGCGACCGGCCGACGACGGCCCGTGCTCGCCCGGCGGCTCGCGCCCGCCCCGCGCTAGGCGCACCTCCTCGCGATGACCCGGTACGCCCGTGACACCCGGGCCCGGCGCAGGAACGCGGGCACCGTGGAGGTGACCAGTTCGCAGCCCCCGGCCGAGAGTTCGGCGCGGACGTTCGCCGGGGGCAGCAGGTGGGGGACGCGTGGCAGGGGCAGCCGGCGGGGGTCGGTCGTCTCGATCAGGACGTGGCCGCCGGGGCGGAGGGCGGTCAGCGCGGCGCGCAGCTCCGCGCGGGGGTCGGTGGTGTGCTCCAGGTGGTGGAGGAGGCTGACCACGTCGTAGCGGGCGCGCAGCCGGGTGAGGACCTCGGGGGCCGTCAGCGGGCCCACGTGGGCCTCCTCTACGCGGCCGGCGGCGCGGGCGTGGGCGACGCGGGGGGTGGCGTCGACGCCGTCGAAGGCGGTGTAGGGGAAGACCATGCGGGCGGTCTCGGGGAAGTCGGCGTGGCCGGTGCCTACGTCGAGCCAGCTCTCCGGTTCGGGGAAGGGCAGCATCGCGCGGGCGGCGAGGCGGTGGCGCAGCCGGGTGACGGCGGCGCGCACCCCGTCCGTCCGGGCGTCGAACAGCGGCAGGCACACCTGTCTGGGGTTCTGGAAGACGTGGGCGCAGTCGCGGCATTCGTCGACGGCGGGCGAACCCGGCCTGGTGCGCAGGCTCCTGGAGCCGCACCACGGGCAGTCGTCGCGGCGTGGAGCGGCGTGGGCGGGTGGCATCGGTGACTCCCAGGGACGGCCGGGGCGGCGGACACGGGCGGCAGACGGGGGTACGACAATCCACTGCAAAACGGAACGTATGGGATCCCGATCTTGGGTGCAACGACGTCGTGGGGGTGTGGTGGCGATGTGGCGGCGTCCTATTCGAGTGGTGCCGGTACTGTTCGGCGAATGAGCTCGCTGAATCTCGACGACTTCACCGATCTGATCGAGCGTCCCGACGGCGGGGTGCGCCGCGACGCGGAGGCGCGCCGGGAGCGTCAGATCGTGCCGCCCGGATCGTTGGGGCGCCTGGACGAACTGGGTGAGTGGCTGGCCGCCGCGCAGGGCGTGGTGCCGGTGCGGCCGGTCGAGCGGCCGAAGGTCGTGCTGTTCGCCGCCGACCACGGCATCGCCGGGCTCGGGGTGTCGGCGCGGCCCGCGGGCAGCGCGGTGGAGCTGGTGCGCGGGATCCTGGAGGGCGCCCGTCCGGTGGCGGTGCTGGCCCGGCGGCAGGGCGTGCCGGTGCGGGTGGTCGACATGGCGCTGGACTGCGACCCGCAGACCCTGCCCGCGGACGTCGTACGGCATCGGGTGCGGCGCGGCAGCGGGCGGATCGACGTGGAGGACGCGCTCACCCTGGAGGAGGCGGAGGCCGCTTTCCGGGCGGGCATGGCGGTGGCCGACGAGGAGGCCGACTCCGGTACGGACCTGGTGGTGCTCGGCGATGTGAGCGTGGGCGGGACCACGGCCGCGGGGGTGCTGGTCGCCGCGCTCTGCGGGACCGACGCCTCGGTGGTGACCGGGCGGGGCGGGCTGGCGATCGACGACCTGGCCTGGATGCGCAAGTGCGCGGCGATCCGGGACGCGTTGCGGCGGGCCCGGCCGGTGCTCGGTGAGCAGTTGCGGCTGCTGGCGGCCGTCGGCGGGGCGGACCTCGCCGCGACGACGGGTTTCCTGCTCCAGGCCGCCGTACGCAAGCTGCCGGTCGTGCTGGACGGTGTGGTCGGCGCGGCGTGCGCGCTCGTCGGGCAGCGGATCGCGTTCCGGGCGCCCGACTGGTGGCTGGCCGGACAGCTCAGCGGGGAGCCCGCGCAGGCCAAGGCGCTGGACCGGATGGCCCTGGAGCCGCTCCTGGACCACGGCGTGACGGTCGGCGAGGGCGCGGGCGCGCTGCTCGCCCTGCCGCTGGTGCAGTCCGCGGCGGCGCTGGCGGCGGAACTGCCCGAACGGCCCGAGGAGAAGCCCGCGGAGAAGCCCGCGGAGAAGCCGGAGGAGGAGCCCGCCGGGGAGCCCACGGAGGACTGAGACGCGGAGACCCGCACCGCACCGTGTGCGTGCGGTGCGGCACCGCCGTCAGGGGGAGTCGCGCGTCGACGGGGGCGGGGGCGGCGGCAGCTGTGCCGACGCCGGGTCCGGGCTGCCGCCGATCCAGTCCTGCAGGCGGCGGGCGGGCCCGGTCCAGCGGCGGTCGTGGCGGTAGGCGCGCAGGGTCGCGCGGGCCCGCGCACGAGGGCGGCGGCGGTAGAGGCGGCGGGCCCACGCGGAACCGGGGCGGGCCAGCCTGATCGCGCCGACGAGCGCCACGACCGGCACGATCACGCCGAACAGGGCCATGCGGATCTTGCCCTTGCCGAGGGCCACCAGCGCGAACAGGAAGTTCGCGCCGATCGTCGCGAGGGCGGTGCCCCGGTTCTCGACCTGGTCGTCGCTGAGGCCGTCCACGCCGAAGGGCGAGAAGCCGAGCAGCAGCAGGCCGACCAGTGCCGCGGTCAGCACCACCACCTCCACGCTCTGGCGGCCGGCCTCCGTCCAGTAGACGTCGTCGAGGTGCAGGATCAGCGCGAACTCGTCGAGCACCAGGCCCGCGCCGATGCCGAAGACGACCGCGGCGAGCGACGCCCCGAAGCCGTGCCGGCCGCCGGCCACCGCGGCGAACCCGCCGACGAAGGTCAGGACCACACCGGGCACCACGTGATGGATGTGCAGCCCGCCCGACTGGACGTTGCGGAACGGCCCCCGGCCCGCGCGGATCATACGGGTGATGGTCCGCGTGACGAGGAAGGTCAGCACGAACGCCAGCAGGGCGAGCAGCAGCGGCAGCTTGCCGGGTTCGGTGATGTTGCGGTGAAACCAGTCGCCCATGTCGGCAGTGTCCGTCCGCGCGGGTACGGCCGCCTCTCGGGTCGCGCCGTCGCGTAGCCTTCCGCCGTGTCCTCGATACCCGCTGCTCACGGCCTCCGCTTCGCCTTCGGCACGCTGTCCGTGCTGCCCGTGCGCGTGACGCGCTGGGACCGCGGGGCGGCCCGGGGCGGGATGCTGTGCGCTCCGCTGGTCGGGGCGGTGCTGGGTCTGGCGGCCGGTGCCGCCGGGCTGCTGCTGCTGGTCCTCGGGGCCGGGTCGCTGCTCGCCGCCGTCGCCTCCGTCGCCCTGCCGGCCGTGCTCACCCGGGGCCTGCACCTCGACGGGATCGCCGACACCGCGGACGGGCTGGGCAGCGGCAAGCCCGCCGAGGACGCCCTGCGGATCATGAAGCAGTCGGACATCGGGCCGTTCGGTGTGATCACGCTGGTGTTCGTGCTGCTCGCCCAGATCGCCGCCGTGGCCCAGCTGTACGAAAGCTCCTGGGTACGGGGGGCGCTCGCGGTGGCCGTGTCCGCCACCGCCGGGCGGCTCGCGCTGACCCTGGCCGCGCGGACGGGGGTCCCCGCGGCCCGGCCCGAGGGGCTGGGGGCCGCCGTGGCGGGGGTCGTTCCCGTGCGGGGGGCGGTCGCGGTGGCGCTGGCCGTGGTGGTGGCCGGCGCGGTCTGCGGCCTCGTCCGGGGGCCCCTGGCCGTCGTCGCCGCGGCCGGCGCGGCCGAGCTGCTGCTGCGGCGGTGCGTCCGGCGGTTCGGCGGGGTGACCGGGGACGTGTTCGGCGGGCTCGCGGAGACGGCCGTCACCGCCGCGCTCGTGGTGCTCGCGCTGGGCTAGGGGGTGTCGGACGGCCCCTCGGGACACGGCCGTCGCCACGCGTCCAGCTCGTAGCGCTTCAGCATCGAGCTCAGGCCCAGCTCCCGCGCCTCGGGGCAGAAGCGGCGCACCGGCAGCTCGTACTCCACGTGCAGGACGGCCTTGCCGGCCTCCACGAACGGGGTGAGGGCGTCGCACTCCTCGTACTGGGCGCACTGCTCGTTCACCGCGAAGTCGAAGTCGCCGACCAGCTCGGGGATCTGGTCGAGGTCGTTCTTCAGGCCGACCGCGAGGCCGCGGTCGTGGGCCAGGCGGGCGATCAGGCGGTTGTAGCGGAGCTGGTCGGCGGAGGTCAGGGGGAAGCCGGTCTCGTTGGCGTAGCCGTCCATGTTGTCCGGCTCGACCGCGTCGAAGCCCTTGTCGCGGCACATGTCCAGGCGGGCCGCCATCAGCGGCTCCAGGACGTCCGTGCGGCGGATGTCGAGCCAGCGCTCGCCCTCCCAGCCGTTGCCCCGGCCGAGGAGCGAGCGCGGGAAGGCGTCGGCGTCGGGGCGCCAGTCCTCCCAGGCGCCCGTGGAGAGGTAGCAGACGACCTTGCGGCCGTCGTCGTGCAGGGCGGCGACCGTGCCGGCGTCGTGGTCGAAGCCGTCGATGTCGTACACCGGCACGTCGACGGAGGTGTCCAGCCGGCCGCTGAGCTGCCACTGCCAGGCGATGCCGGGCCGCGGCCGCCAGCGCCCGCCGGGGGCCGGCTCGCCCTCGGAGTCGTCGGGGGCCGAGGTGCAGGCCGCGAGCAGGAGGAACAGGGCGACAAGAAGGGCGGGGCGTCTCACCGGGCGGGCTCCAGGGTGTGCGGCAACGTACCCCAAGGATGATCCCCCGCGCCCGGCACCGCGCAGTGCAGGTCGGCGCCCCGCACCCGCGGGCCGGCGCCGGCCGGGACGCCGTACACCAGGTGGCAGACCCGGACCCCGTGGCCGTACGACGGTGTGGGCGGCAGGTCCCGGTAGCTCTCCCAGGGGCCCTCGAAGGTGACCAGGACGTCGGCGATCCTCGCGTACGCCGGGTCGGGCGGGGTGCCGTGGTTGAGGACGAGGGTGGCGCAGCCGGAGGCCCAGGCGGCCGAGGCGAGTCGGCGGTAGTACGGCAGGGCCTGCGGGGACGTGGCGGCCTGGTCGAGGAAGACGCCGTCGGTGCCGTACCAGCTGTGGTGGCGGGTGAGATCGCGTACGACGTCGGCGTGGGGCCGGTCGCCGTAGGCGGTGTCGGCGTAGCCCAGGACCCGGACGCCCGCGTCCCGCAGCCGGGCCGCCGTCCGCGCGAACGCCGGGTCGGGGCGCTCCCCCGGGCCGCTGGCCGGGTTGAGGACGACGCCGTAGAGGCGGGGCGCCGCGGTGAGGATCGCCTGCCATTCGGCGGGGCGGATGTCGGGGTGCTCGTAGTACGGGACCAGCAGGGTGCTCATCGGTGGGCGGTCGCCCTTCCCAGCAGCAGGCACACCAGGGTCGCCTGTGCCGCGGCCGCCGCGCCGTACACCGCGGGTCCCGTCCATGCGGGAGCCTGCGTGGACAGGAGCAGGGTCTGGGCGAGGGCCGCCGCGCAGGACACCAGCGCCGCGCTGACGATCGCGCCGAAGGACTGGAGCAGCAGCCCGGTCCACACGACCACGCCGAGCAGCAGCAGGCCGGCCAGGCGGGGGCCCGCGAGGTCCGGGGAGTGCGGCCACAGGGCGGCGGTGGCCAGGGCGAGCGCGGTGAGGACGGCGAGGTAGCCGGTGAGGCAGCGGGCGACCATCAGGGCGGTCGCCCGGCGGAAGGCGGCCGGGGTGCCGGTGGAGCGCAGCGCCGCGAGGCCGGCGCTGCGGAAGCGGTGGAGCAGCCACTCGGCTGCTCCCATACCGAGGGTGAGGGCGACCGCGCCGGGCGCGCTTCCGAGAGCCACGTGGAGCACCAGCACTCCGCTGCCCAGGCCGAAGAGGGCGTACGGAAGGGAGGCGAGGAGCGGGGGCCCCGCCGCCGTCCGCCGGGTGCGGGTGCGCCGCGGCCGACCGTGCCCACGCGGCGGCCGCCGCTTGTCCGGCGCAGCCCCGCCCTCCGTGGGGCGCACGGCCGAGGTCACCACCGCCAGCAGGGAACCCAGCAGCAGGGCGTGGCGGACCGGCCCCGGGAGCGAGAGCACGGGCGTGAGCGCCGCGCCCGCCGCCATCGGCAGGAGGGCGTACAGCAGGTGCCGTTCGCGGCCCGTCACCAGCAGGATCGTCGCCGCTCCCAGGTAGGCCGACTGGCCGGTGGCGAAGGCGAGGGCGGTCGGGTCGGAGGTGCCGGTGACGGCGAGGGCGGTCAGGGAGCCCAGGAGGGCGCCGGCGGGGGCGCCGACGAGCAGGCAGCGGCGGGCCGCCGCGCGGTCGCCGAGGCCGAGCCAGGCGTAGGCACGGTGGGACAGGCCCTGGTTCCAGGTCCAGCCGGTGAGGGCGGCGGCGAGGAGGGGGAGGGTGGCCGTCGGCAGGAGGACGTACGCCAGGCCGGGAAGGGCGTAGACGACCCCGCGGACCAGACAGCCGAGCGGGCCGATCCGCCAGGGGTCGTGGACGGGGCCCTCGGGCTCGGGGTGGCGGCGGTCGACGCGGGCGTAGAGCTCCTCGGCGAGCGCGAAGGAGCCCTTCACGCCGTACGTCGTGCGTATCCGGTCGTCGGACATGCCGTCGGACTCCAGCAGTGCGGCTATCTCGTCGGGGTGGACGGCCGCGGCGATGAAGTCCTCCAGGCGGTCGGTGAGTTCGTCGATCGGGTCGGGCGCGGCCCAGCTGGGGGTGGTGCGGCGGCGCGGGATGACGGGCAGGGTGTCGGGGCGGGCGCCGGGCGGCAGCCAGACACTGCCGCTCACCAGTCGGCCCCTTCCGTGGCGACGGCCGCGTACCAGGGGTCGCGCAGCTCCAGGGTCCAGTCGGTGACGGTCTCCACGGTCGGCTCGTACACCTCGGGGAGGCCCGCGAGCTCGTGGTAGATCGTGCGGAAGTTCTCCACGCAGCGGCGGAGCGTGAAGCGGTCGATGACGCGCCGGCGGGACAACTCGGCGAGCTCCCGGCGCCGTTCGTCGTCCTTGAGGAGGGTGAGGGCCGCTGCCGCCATCTTCTCCGGTTCGCGCGGCGGGACGACCAGGCCGGTGTCGCCGACTGCCTCGCGCACCCCGCCGACGTCGGTGGAGACGGTCGTACGGCCGCAGGACATGGCCTCGATGATGGAGAACGGGAAGCCCTCCGAGATGGAGGACAGCATGACGACATGGCCGGCGGCGTAGGCCCGCCAGACCTCGCTGATGCGGCCCTCGAAGGTGAGGCCGTCGGTGACGCCGAGTTCGGCGGCCAGCTTCTCCAGCCTGGTCAGGTACGACTCGCCGCCGGGCGGGACCGGGCCGAACAGGCGCAGCCGGGTCTCGGGCAGCTCGGCGCGGACCATGGAGTAGGCGCGGATCAGGGTCTCCAGGTCCTTGATGGGGTCGACCCGGCCGCACCAGGTGAGGGTGGGGACGTCCGGCTCGGGGCCGGCGTGCGGGAAGGCGGCGGGGTCGACGCCGTTGTAGACCGTGCGGATGCGGTCGGGGTCGGCGCCGCCGCGTTCCTCCCAGCGGCGGTTGTACTGGTTGCAGGGTGTGATCAGGTCGGCGGAGCGGTAGCCGTGCGAGTTGAGTTCACGGTAGAAGCCGAGCATGAAGGCCTTCACGGGCCATCGCTGGGTGTCGCGGCTGTAACCGAGGTAGCGCTCGCGCAGATAGATGCCGTGCTCGGTGAGCAGGAACGGAACGCCGTCCAGGGCGCGTGCCGCGAGCGCGGGCAGCGTGGCCAGGCCGCTGCTGACCGCGTGCGCGACCGAGTCCTGCGCGATGCGGGTGCCGAGCGGGCGCAGGGCGTGTTCCAGCAGGTCGGTGGCGGTGAGCGCGTCGTGCACGGTGGGGCGGGCCGCGGCGGTCGGCAGATGCGGCATGGTCCAGATCCACATCAGCGAGCGCAGCGCGGTCTCCGTGCGCAGGGCCGCGGACAGGCGGCCCTCGCGGGCCAGTCGGGCCAGGTCGGTGAGGGCCTCGCCGAAGTCGCAGGCGGACTCCGGGTCCAGGAAGGAGAGCAGGAACCTTTCGTAGGTGTCGGTGAAGCGGCGGCGGGCCTTGCCGTACGGGGCGCGTGCGCGGGCGGGGCGGGGGCCCCAGGTGGGGACCGTGGTGTGGTGGCGGACGTTCGGCGGCAGGTCCCAGGTGACCGGCTCACGGCCGGTTCCGGTGATCGAGACGATGTGGAAGCCGACGTCCGGCATGCCCTTCACGAGTTGGTCGCACCAGGTGCTGACCCCTCCGTGGACGTGCGGATACGTGCCTTCTGTGAGCATGGTGACGTGCTGGCCTGTGCGCATCGCTGCGCTTGCCCCCCTGTTTGTTCGGATGTGTGCGGGGAACCGCCGCCGGTCCGCCGACCGCGGGTCGCCTGGGCCGGTCGCGCCCACGCGGCGGAGCCGCACATCGATACGGCCCCGCGCCCCTGCTAGGCCAACTTGAGCGTCAGCGACGACTGGAGAAGCTCCGGGGTCGTCCAGGCCGAGCGCATGCCCGCGTACGGCGTACCGAACGCGGTCGTGCCGAGCACGAGTTGCTTGCGGGTGCCCTCGGGTGCGGTGATCGGGATCTGGACGCCCGAGGGGGCCGTGACGGTGACGGTCGTGCCGACGCGGTAGGCCGTGACGCGGCCGTTCGCCAGGGCCGTCTCCCAGGCCGCGCGGCGCTTGAGCTCGGTACCGATCGCGCTCTGGCGGAGGTTCTCCAGCGGGGTGTCGTCCGCGAACAGGGCCCGGTAGTCGGCCAGCACCTTCTCCATGACCGGGTACAGGATCCGGTCCTCGGCCAGGTTGGACTGGTGGGCGTAGTGCGGGCGCGGGTCGTTGGCGATGACGTGGGCCAGGGCGGTGCGGGCCTCCTGCGGGACGATGTGCTCGTCGTAGCCGGTGGCGGGGTCGAGCGGACCGGGCAGGCAGGTGGAGGTGGGGTTGTTCTCGCAGACGCCGCTGCCGCCGTCGGCCGCCGAGGTGTAGATCCAGTTGTACTCGTCGGCCATCTCGGCCTCGGTGCCCGTGTTGTAGTACACGTTCATCGGGTGGCGGGGCACGGTGAGCGCGCCTCCGACGGGCCGCTGCTGCGGTTCGCGGGAGTTGTCCGAGGCGATCCACTTGACGCCGTTGTCGGCGAGGGCGCCGGCCAGGCCCGGGTTGTCGTCGGGCTGCTGCGGCAGGGTCCGCAGGCCCGAGTGCTCGCCGGTGACGAGTTCGCTCGTGTCGACGGGCAGGCCCTTGAGGGACGCCCAGTTTTTGTTGTTCCTGATCTGCGCGGAGATCTCGGAGCGGCTCATGTACCGGGTCGAGCCGTCGGCGTTCTTCGCGCAGGTCCACGGCACCGTGGAGGTGTCCTGCACACAGCCCAGGAAGGGGTGCGTGTAGGTGTGGTTGATCCAGCGGTATCGCGCCTTGTCGGCGAGCAGCCGGTCGGTGAGGGCGTCGGTGCCGCCGTGCTCGGCCTTCCACTCCTCGCCCGCGCCGGCGTTGTAGACCATGTCCATGGTGAAGCCGTGCTCGCGCTGCCACTGGGCGGCGTGGGCGGCGTCCTCGGCGGTCATCCGGATGGGGTCGGCGCCGCCGTCGTCGCCGCCGGGGCAGTCGAAGTCGCCCGGGGTGCAGTTGCGGCCGGTGTCCCAGCGGGCGTCGGGCGCGAAGACGTCGTCGACGTGCACGGCGAAGTAGTTGCGGTCCCGGCCCAGGTGGACGCCGTCGGTCAGCCACTCCACGATGCCGCGGGCCAGCAGCCGGAACTGCCGCTGGTGCTGGTTGTAGGCGAAGGTCACCACCAGCTCGCGGCGACCGTCGTGCGCGTACTCGCCGACCAGGCTGCCCCGGCCGCTGCCGCCGGGCACGGGGATGTCGACGTACGACGTGAACCCGGTGCGCGGGCGGGCCGCGTAGCCGTAGCTCTCCTGGACGGCCGGGTCGTTGTCCTCGAAGGCGAAGGCGCCGTCGAGGTAGCCGAAGCGGCCCGCCCTGCCCGCGGCGGTGACGGACGCCTCGGCGCCGTCGAGCGGGCCGGCCCAGCCGCCCTCGCTGGTGTAGTCGAGGCCGACGCCGGGGTGCGCCCAGGTGTAGGCGTCGACCTGCGGGATGCCGTAGGTGCGCTCGTAGGTCTCCAGCGCGGTCTGCTCGGCCGAGCCGGGGCCGAAGGGCGCCTCGTGGGGCAGCACCACACCCTGGAACTTCGCACGCGGCGTGCCGTTCACCGTGTCGCTGAGGAAGGCGTCCGTGACGGCCGGGCGGCCCGGGTCCGACAGGTCGAGCGTGGTGTACGGCACGCCCGTGCTCCTCAGCTGGGCGGCGATCGCGCGGACCGCGCTGTCGCCGTTGTCCACGAGCAGCACCCTGAGGTCGATGCGCGGTGCCGTGGCGGCCGACGCCTGCGGGGCCCCCACCCCCAGGGCCAGCAGGCCCGCGACCCCGAGGGCCGCTGCCGTGTTCCGCCGTCCGTGCGCGCTCTGCGCCATTTCTGGTCCTCCCCCCAGAAGATCCCCCTGTGCTCATTGACGGGGGATCCGTGGAAATCATTCAAAGCGGCATCACCGCCGCTCATCCGAACGCGATGAGTGTGACTCAAGTCACCGAGTGTGAGTATCGGGAAATAGCCACGACGCCACTCACAGGTGAACGCCCGTAGGAATGAGCGAACTCGGCGCACGCGCGTAGTCTCGTGCCAGGCATACGCCGCACTGGTGCGGACCCCGGTGGAGAGCGAGGGCTCACCCCGGTTCTAGGGTCGGCTGTCGGGCCCGGCCGACCCACACCGTTCGGCCACAGCAACTTCACATCGGAAGCGAGATTTCACCACCGTGACTGCTCTCACTCTCAGCACGTCCGCGGCACCCAATCTGAGGGCCGACGCGATCGTGATCGGTGTCGCCAAGGCCGCCCAGGGCCCTGTCGTCGCGCCGGGCGCCGAGGCCGTGGACAAGGCCTACGGCGGCAAGCTCGCCGGCGTTCTGGAGACCCTCGGCGCCTCGGGCGCCGAGGGCGAGGTGACCAAGCTGCCGGCGCCGTCCGGCTTCAAGACCCCGCTCCTGGTGGCGGTGGGCCTGGGCGCCGCGCCGGAGAAGAACGGCGAGTACGACGCCGAGGCGCTGCGCCGCGCCGCCGGTGCGGCCGCCCGCGCCCTCACCGGCACCAAGAAGGCCGGCTTCGCCCTGCCGCTCGCCGACTCCGGCGACGCGGGCGCGATCGCGGAGGGCGCGCTGCTGGGCGCGTACTCCTTCGACGCGTACAAGGACAACGGCAAGAACGGCAAGAACGCCAAGAACGGCAAGGCTCCGCTCGCCGAGGTCGTCCTGCTGGGCGGCAAGCCGCGCGACAAGGCCCAGAAGGCCGCGGTCGAGCGCGCCGTCGCGGTCGCCGAGGAGCTCAACCGCGCCCGCGACCTGATCAACACCCCGCCGAACGACCTCGACCCGGAGGCCTTCGCCGCCGTCGCGCAGACCGCGGGCAAGGAGCACGGCCTCAAGGTGCAGGTGCTCGACGAGAAGGCGCTCGCCAAGGGCGGCTACGGCGGCATCCTCGGCGTCGGCGCGGGCTCGGCGTCCGCTCCCCGCCTGGTGAAGCTGTCGTACACCTCCTCCAAGGCGAAGAAGCACCTCGCGCTGGTCGGCAAGGGCATCACCTACGACTCGGGCGGCATCTCGCTGAAGCCGGCCGGTCACAACGAGACCATGAAGTGCGACATGAGCGGCGCGGCGGCGGTCTTCGCGGCCGTGGTCGCCGCCGCGCGCCTCGGCCTGGAGGTGAACGTCACCGCGTGGCTGGCGCTCGCCGAGAACATGCCGTCCGGCTCGGCCACCCGCCCCGGTGACGTGCTGCGCATGTACAGCGGCAAGACGGTGGAGGTGCTCAACACCGACGCCGAGGGCCGGCTGGTGCTGGCCGACGCGCTGTGGGCGGCCTCCCAGGAGAAGCCGGACGCGATCGTGGACGTGGCGACGCTGACCGGGGCGATGGTGCTGGCGCTGGGCAACCGGACGTTCGGTGTCATGGCCAACGACGACGCGTTCCGCTCCGCGGTGGTCGAGGCGGCGGAGGAGGTCGGCGAGGAGTCGTGGCCGATGCCGCTGCCGGAGCACCTGCGCAAGGGCATGGACTCTCCGGTGGCCGACATCGCGAACATGGGTGAGCGGATGGGCGGCGGGCTCGTCGCCGGTCTCTTCCTGCGCGAGTTCGTCGGCGAGGGCATCACCTGGGCGCACCTCGACATCGCCGGTCCGGCCTTCAACGAGGGCGGGCCGTTCGGGTACACGCCCAAGGGCGGCACCGGGTCCGCCGTGCGCACGCTGGTGCGGCTGGCGGAGCTGACGGCTGCCGGGGACCTGGGCTGACCTTCGCCCGAGAGCCCGGGCGGCCTTCGCCCGAGAGCTCGGTCCCGTCGCTTGTACGGCGGCCGCGGGGGCGTGGGGGCTGTTCGCGCAGTTCCCCGCGCCCCTGGGGGCTGCCCCAGAGGCCGCGCGCCGGCGGAGCCCCGCGCCCCTTTTCGGGTGCTGCCCCTCAGGGGGGTCGCGAGGAGTGCCATGTCTCACACCCCGGCCCCGCGTCTCGTCAAGCGCTGACTAGTGCGAAGATGGGGCTCGGCAGGACAGGGCCCCACCTAAGGGCCGAAGAACGAGCGGCCGGACACCAGCCGCCGACCGGTCACTGGAGACCGGCGTGGCGCACATGCATGGAGGACGTGACGTGGCGAACGACGCCAGCACCGTTTTCGACCTAGTGATCCTCGGCGGTGGTAGCGGTGGTTACGCCGCGGCCCTGCGCGGGGCGCAGCTGGGCCTGGACGTCGCCCTGATCGAGAAGGACAAGGTCGGCGGCACCTGCCTGCACCGGGGTTGCATCCCCACCAAGGCCCTGCTCCACGCGGGCGAGATCGCCGACCAGGCCCGCGAGAGCGAGCAGTTCGGCGTCAAGACCACCTTCGAGGGCATCGACATCGCGGGTGTCCACAAGTACAAGGACGACGTCATCTCGGGCCTCTACAAGGGTCTGCAGGGTCTCGTCGCCTCCCGCAAGGTGACCTACATCGAGGGTGAGGGCCGGCTGTCCTCCCCCACCTCCGTCGATGTGAACGGTCAGCGCGTCCAGGGCCGCCACGTCCTGCTGGCGACCGGCTCCGTGCCGAAGTCGCTGCCGGGCCTGGAGATCGACGGCAACCGGATCATCTCCTCCGACCACGCCCTCGTCCTGGACCGCGTACCGAAGTCCGCGATCATCCTCGGCGGCGGTGTCATCGGCGTCGAGTTCGCCTCGGCGTGGAAGTCCTTCGGCGCCGACGTGACGGTCATCGAGGGCCTGAAGCACCTCGTCCCGGTCGAGGACGAGAACTCCTCCAAGCTTCTTGAGCGCGCGTTCCGCAAGCGCGGCATCAAGTTCAACCTCGGCACCTTCTTCCAGAAGGCCGAGTACACGCAGGACGGCGTGAAGGTCACCCTCGCCGACGGCAAGGAGTTCGAGGCCGAGGTCCTGCTCGTCGCCGTCGGCCGCGGCCCGGTCTCCCAGGGCCTCGGCTACGAGGAGCAGGGCGTCGCCATGGACCGCGGCTACGTCCTGGTCGACGAGTACATGCGCACCAACGTCCCGACCATCTCCGCGGTCGGTGACCTGGTCCCCACGCTCCAGCTCGCGCACGTCGGCTTCGCCGAGGGCATCCTGGTTGCGGAGCGTCTTGCCGGTCTGAAGCCCGTGCCGATCGACTACGACGGTGTCCCGCGGGTGACGTACTGCCACCCCGAGGTCGCCTCCGTGGGCATCACCGAGGCCAAGGCCAAGGAGATCTACGGCGCGGACAAGGTCGTCGCTCTGAAGTACAACCTGGCGGGCAACGGCAAGAGCAAGATCCTGAAGACCGCGGGCGAGATCAAGCTCGTCCAGGTCAAGGACGGTGCCGTCGTCGGCGTCCACATGGTCGGCGACCGCATGGGCGAGCAGGTCGGCGAGGCCCAGCTGATCTACAACTGGGAGGCGCTGCCGGCCGAGGTCGCCCAGCTCATCCACGCCCACCCGACGCAGAACGAGGCGCTCGGCGAGGCCCACCTCGCCCTGGCGGGCAAGCCGCTGCACGCGCACGACTGACCCGACCCTCGGTCGCACGACACGTCGCGACGACACAGACTTCCGCAATTCGTAAGGAGCAACAGAAACCATGGCGGTTTCCGTAACCCTTCCGGCGCTCGGCGAGAGCGTCACCGAGGGCACTGTCACCCGCTGGCTGAAGGCCGAGGGCGAGCGCGTCGAGGCCGACGAGCCGCTGCTCGAGGTGTCGACCGACAAGGTCGACACCGAGATCCCGGCCCCTGCCTCGGGTGTGCTGGCCTCCATCAAGGTCGCCGAGGACGAGACCGTCGAGGTGGGCGCCGAGCTGGCGATCATCGACGACGGCAGCGGCGCCCCGGCCGCGGCTCCGGCCCCGGCCGCCGAGCAGGCCCCCGCCGCCGAGCAGGTCGCCCCGCCGGCTCCGGAGCCGGCCCCGGCCGCCCAGCCCTCCACCGAGCAGGCCGCCCCGGCCCCGGCGCCCACCGCCGAGGCCACCGCGGGCGGCGGCTCCGCCGAGGGCACGGACGTGGTCCTGCCCGCGCTCGGTGAGTCCGTCACCGAGGGCACCGTCACCCGCTGGCTGAAGTCGGTCGGCGACTCCGTCGAGGCCGACGAGCCGCTGCTCGAGGTCTCCACGGACAAGGTCGACACCGAGATCCCGGCGCCCACCTCCGGTGTGCTGCTGGAGATCACGGTCGGCGAGGACGAGACCGCCGAGGTCGGCGCCAAGCTCGCCGTCATCGGCGCCCCGGGTGCCGCCCCGGCCGCCGCCGCTCCGGCCGCCCCTGCCGCTCCGGCCCCGCAGGCCGAGGCCCCGGCCGCTCCGGCTCCGGCCGCTCCGGCTCCGGCCCCCGCCGCTCCGGCCCCGGCTCCGGCTCCGGCCGCCCAGGCCCCGGCCGCTCCCGCCGCCCCGGCCCCGGCCCCGGCCCCGCAGGCTCCGGCCGCCCCGGCTCCCGCCGCCGCGCAGGCCACCGACGAGGGTGCCTACGTCACCCCGCTGGTGCGCAAGCTCGCCGCCGAGAACGGCGTCGACCTGGGCTCCGTCAAGGGCACCGGCGTCGGCGGCCGTATCCGCAAGCAGGACGTCCTCGCCGCCGCCGAGGCCGCGAAGGCCGCCACCGCCGCCCCGGCTCCGGCCGCGGCCGCGCCGGCCGCCGCCAGGAAGGCCCCGGTGCTGGAGGCGTCCCCGCTGCGCGGCCAGACCGTGAAGATGCCGCGGATCCGCAAGGTCATCGGCGACAACATGGTCAAGGCGCTGCACGAGCAGGCCCAGCTGTCGTCGGTCGTCGAGGTCGACGTCACCAGGCTGATGCGGCTGCGGGGCCTGGCGAAGGACTCCTTCGCCGCGCGTGAGGGCGTCAAGCTCTCCCCGATGCCGTTCTTCGTCAAGGCCGCCGCGCAGGCGCTGAAGGCCCACCCGGTCATCAACGCCAAGATCAACGAGGCCGAGGGCACGATCACCTACTTCGACACCGAGAACGTCGGTATCGCGGTGGACTCCGAGAAGGGCCTGATGACCCCGGTCATCAAGCACGCGGGCGACCTGAACATCGCCGGCATCGCCAAGGCCACGGCGGAGCTGGCGGGCAAGGTCCGTGCCAACAAGATCACGCCCGACGAGCTGTCCGGCGCGACCTTCACCATCTCCAACACCGGTTCGCGCGGTGCGCTCTTCGACACGATCATCGTGCCGCCGGGCCAGGTCGCGATCCTCGGCATCGGCGCCACCGTCAAGCGCCCCGCCGTCATCGAGACGGAGGAGGGCACGGTCATCGGCGTCCGCGACATGACGTACCTGACCCTGTCCTACGACCACCGCCTGGTCGACGGCGCCGACGCCGCCCGCTACCTCACGGCCGTCAAGGCCATCCTGGAGGCGGGCGAGTTCGAGGTCGAGCTGGGTCTGTAAGGCCCGGCGGCGACCACGCCTCAGGTGGAACACCGATGCCCCCGGCCCTGGACACAGGGTTCGGGGGCATCCGGTGTTGGGGGCGCGGGGAACTGCGCGAACAACCAGCCCGCACCCGCCGAACAAGGACACGACCCACCCCCGTAGGCGTGTAAGCCTCGTCTCACCTGCGAGAAAGCGCCGTCGTCGGTCTCATCGGCGGAGCGCCCTCGCCGTATTGTCTAAGGGTCGGCCGCGCCCTAAGGAGCCCTCATGACCGCCCCCGTCATCCACTCGCTGCGCGAACAGATCCGCGAGCACATCCTGGAGGGGATCATCAGCGGGCGCTGGCAGCCGGGCGAGCGCATCGTGGAGCGCCGTATCGCGACCGAGCTGGAGGTCAGCCAGACCCCGGTCCGCGAGGCCCTGCGCGAGCTGGAGTCGCTGCGGCTGATCGAGTCGGCGCCGAACAAGGGCGTACGCGTCCGCAACCTCACCGCCGCCGACCTGGAGGAGAGCTACCCGGTCCGGGCCGGTCTGGAGGCCATCGCGGCCGAGCTCGCCGCCGGCCGCCTGGCGGAGGACTGCTCGGCCCTGGAGCCCCATGTCAGCGCCCTCTACGAGGCCGACAGCAAGTCCGACGGCACGGCCCAGGTCCGCCACACGGTCGGCTTCCACCGGGAGCTGGTGCGCGCCGCGGGCAACTCGGTGCTGCTGCACACGTGGGAGGGCCTGGGCATCGAGGTGTTCACGGCGCTGTCGATCCGCTGGCTGGGCACCGTGCAGCAGTCGTACGCGGAGGAGCACCAGGAGCTGGTGGAGGCGTTCCGGCGCCGTGACCCCAGGATCGCGGACCTCGTGAAGGCGCACGTGCTGGGCTGCGCGCCCCGGCACGAAGCCTGAGCGCGCCCCTGACGTCAGCCGCTGCGAAGCCTGCCGCGCCCTGCCGCAGTCCGCGGCGAAGGCTGAGCCCCCTGACCGCATCCCGCAGCGCGCTGCGATGCCTGAGTGGCCCTGACCGCATCCCGCGGCGCGCTGCGATGCCTGAGTGGCCCTGACCGCATCCCGCGGCGGGCTGCGATGCCTGAGCGCGCCCCCGCTCAAACGGCACTCACCTGCGAAAACAAGGCCGCGTCGCGTCACCCGGTGCCATCGCCGAAGGCACCGCGTGCCGACTTTCTCGTGATCAAGAGGTTTTCATCCCGAACCCTTTGATCGATCATCGATCAGGGGGTTACAGTCGCCGACGGACTTCCACCGAAGTCCACGCCCTGTCCTGCCAAAGACCAAGGGCACCCCCAGTCCCTTACCGATGAGGGAACCCCCTTCGACTGAGGAAGGCGGCGACATGACCGACCCCAACGCCATCCAGCCGAGCGAGCTCGACCAGCTCCACGACCGTGACCCGGAGGAGACCGCCGAATGGCAGGCCTCCCTGGACGCCGTCGCCAAGGCTGCGGGCCCGCACCGTGCCGCGTACCTGATGCGTCGCACGCTGGAGCGCGCCGAGGGCGCCGGCATCGCGCTGCCGAAGCTCCTCGAGACCGACTACGTCAACACCATCCCGACCGCCGCCGAGCCGGCCGTCCCCGGTGACGAGGCCATGGAGGCCCGGATCACCGCGTGGAACCGCTGGAACGCGGCCGCGATGGTCACCCGCGGCAGCAAGTACGGCGTCGGCGGCCACATCGCCACCTTCGCCTCCGCCGCCTGGCTGTACGAGACCGGCTTCAACCACTTCTTCAAGGGCAAGGAGGCCGACGGCTCGGGCGACCAGCTCTACATCCAGGGCCACGCCTCCCCCGGCATCTACGCCCGCGCCTTCCTGGACGGCCGCCTGACCGAGGCGCACCTGGACAACTTCCGCCAGGAGGCCGGCGGCAACGGCCTGCCGTCCTACCCGCACCCGCGGCGCCTGCCCTGGCTGTGGGAGTTCCCGACGGTGTCGATGGGCCTCGGCCCGCTGTCGGCGATCTACCAGGCGCGGTTCAACCGCTACCTCACCAACCGCGGCATCAAGGACGTCTCCGCGTCCCACGTCTGGGCCTTCCTCGGCGACGGCGAGATGGACGAGCCGGAGTCGACGGCGGCCCTCGCGCTGGCCGCGCGGGAGCAGCTGGACAACCTGACCTTCGTCATCAACTGCAACCTGCAGCGCCTCGACGGCCCGGTCCGCGCCAACTTCAAGATCGTGCAGGAGCTGGAGGCCCAGTTCCGCGGCGCCGGCTGGAACGTCGTCAAGACGCTGTGGGGCTCCGCCTGGGACGAGCTGTTCCGGCTCGACACCACGGGCGCCCTCGTACGCCGCCTGCGTGAGGTACCGGACGCGCAGGTGCAGACGTACCAGACGCGCGACGCCGCCTACATCCGCCAGGACTTCTTCGGCAAGGACCCGGAGCTGGCCGAGATGGCGAAGCTGCTGAGCGACGACAAGATCCTGGAGATCTTCCACCTCTCCCGCGGTGGTCACGAGCCGCGCAAGGTGTACGCCGCGTACAAGGCCGCCGTCGAGTTCAAGGGCGCGCCGACCGTGATCCTGGCGCAGACGGTCAAGGGCCACACCCTCGGCGAGGGCTTCGCGTCGAAGAACGCCAACCACCAGATGAAGAAGCTGACGGTGGACGAGTTCAAGACGATGCGCGACCTGCTGGAGCTGCCGATCAAGGACAGCGACTTCGTCGACGGCGTGGTCCCTTACGGCCACCCGGGCGCCGACTCCCCCGAGGTCCGCTACCTCCAGGAGCGCCGCGCCGCCCTCGGCGGTCCGGCCCCGGCCCGCCGCGTCCACCCGGTCGCGCCGCTGCCGGCCCCCGCGGAGAAGGCGTTCACGTCCTTCGACAAGGGCTCCGGCTCGCAGAACGTGGCCACCACCATGGCCTTCGTCCGGCTGATCAAGGACCTGGTCCGCGACAAGGAGACCGGCAAGCGCTGGGTGCCGATCGTCCCCGACGAGGCACGCACCTTCGGCATGGAGTCGCTGTTCCCCTCGCTGGGCATCTACTCGCCCAAGGGCCAGACGTACGAGCCGGTCGACCGCGACCAGCTGATGTACTACAAGGAGGCCAAGAACGGCCAGATCCTCAACGAGGGGATCACCGAGGCCGGTTCGATGGCCGACTTCATCGCCGCTTCGACGTCGTACGCGACGCACGGCGAGGCGATGATCCCGTTCTACATCTTCTACTCGATGTTCGGCTGGCAGCGCACGGCCGACCAGATGTGGCAGCTCGGCGACCAGCTCGGCCGCGGCTTCCTCGTCGGCGCCACGGCCGGCCGTACGACGCTGACGGGCGAGGGCCTGCAGCACGCCGACGGCCACTCCCCGGTGATCGCGGCGACGAACCCGGCGGCGCTGACGTACGACCCGGCGTTCGCGTACGAGGTGGCCGCGATCGTCAAGGACGGTCTGCGCCGGATGTACGGCGAGGCGGCCCCGGGCGAGGACCCGGACGTCTTCTACTACCTGACCGTCTACAACGAGCCGCTGCCGCAGCCGGCCAAGCCGTCCGGCCTCGGCATCGACGAGGGCATCGTCAAGGGCCTGTACCGCTTCAACACGGCGGAGTCGGCGGGCGTGACCGTCCCGGCGAACGCCCCGCGCATCCAGCTGCTGGGCTCGGGCACCGCCATCCACTGGGCGCTGAAGGCCCAGCGGCTGCTCGCCGAGGAGTGGGGCGTGGCCGCCGACGTGTGGTCCGCGACCTCCTGGACCGAGCTGCGCCGTGACGCGCTGGAGGCCGACGCGGCCCTGCTGCGCGGCGAGGAGCGGGTGCCGTACGTCCGTCAGGCGCTGCAGGGCGCCGAGGGCCCGGTGCTGGCCGTGTCCGACTACATGCGCCAGGTCCCGGACCAGATCGCGCAGTGGGTCGAGCAGGACTACTCGTCGCTCGGTGCCGACGGCTTCGGTCTGTCGGACACCCGTGAGGCCGCCCGCCGCCACTTCGGCGTCGACGCCGAGTCGATCGTCGTCGCGGCCCTGGCGCAGCTCGCCCGGCGCGGCGAGGTCAAGGCGACCGCGGTGAAGGAAGCGCGCGAGAAGTACGGCCTGTAAGGTCCGACCGCTCTGCTTCGAGGGAGGCCCCCGCTTCGGCGGGGGCCTTTCTGCATGATGGCGGTATGCGTGCTGCCCGGCTGATCAAGATGGTGCTCCTGCTCCAGTCCCGGCCCTCCATGACCGCCGCCGAGCTGGCGCGGGAGCTGGAGGTGTCGGAGCGGACGGTGACCCGGGACGCGCAGGCGCTGTCGGAGGCGGGGGTGCCGGTGTACGCCGACCGGGGCCGGGCGGGCGGATACCGGCTGATCGGCGGGTACCGCACCCGGCTGACGGGGCTGGCGCGCAGTGAGGCGGAGGCGCTGTTCCTGTCGGGGGTGCCGGGGGCGCTGCGGGAGATGGGTCTTCAGGACGCGGCCTCGGCGGCCCGGCTGAAGGTGTCGGCGGCGCTGCTGCCGTCCCTGCGGGACGCCTCGCGTACGGCGGCGCAGCGGTTCCACCTGGACGCGCCGGGCTGGTTCCGGGAGCCGGAGACGCCCGGGCTGCTGCCGGCGGTCGCGGAGGCGGTGTGGGACGACCGGGTGCTGGCCGCGCGCTACCGGCGGGGAGGGGAAGAGGTCGCGCGGGTGCTGGAGCCGTACGGGCTCGTCCTGAAGGCGGGGGTCTGGTACCTGTGCGCGCGCGTCCCGGCGGACGGGGTCTTCCGTACGTACCGGATCGACCGTTTCACCGGGGTCGAGCCGCGGGAGGACCGGTTCCGCCGGGAGGAGGACTTCGACCTGCCGGGGTTCTGGGCGGAGCAGGCCGAACGGTTCGCACGGTCGATCCTGCGGGCCGAGGTGGTGGTGCGGCTGTCCCCTGCGGGGCTGCGGCTGCTGCCGCACACGGTCGACCCGGTGTCCGCACGGGACGCGCTGGCCGCCGCGGACGAGCCGGACGCGGAGGGCCGGGTCGTGCTGACCCTGCGCGTGGAGTCCGAGGAGGTCGCCCTCACCCAGCTGACCGCGCTCGGCCCGGAGGCGGAGGTGCTCGCGCCCGAGTCGCTGCGGGCCCGGTTCGCGGAGCGCGCGCTGCGGCTGGCGGAGCTGTACCGGCGGGACCGATGAGGGTCTTCGGGGTGCGTGCCCCGGGTGCAGGGACGATGCTGGACCAGTGATGGACGAGACGGAGTTCTGGGAGCTGGTGGACAGCACTCGTGAGGCCGCCGAGGGCGACCCCGAGGACCAGGCCGACCTGCTGGTGGAGCGGCTCACCGCCCTCGACCCCGAGTCCGTGCTCGACTTCGCCCGGCACTTCGAGGCCCGCTACAACCGCGCCTACCGCTGGGACCTGTGGGGCGCCGCGTGGGTGCTGCTGGACGGGTGCAGCGACGACGCCTTCGACTTCTTCCGCTGCTGGCTGATCGGCCAGGGCCGCGAGGTGTTCGAGGGCGCGCTGCACGATCCGGACGCGCTGGCCGACCTCCTGGAGGACTTCGACGAGGAGATCGACGGCGACGGCGAGGAACTCGGCTACGCCGCCGACGAGGCCTACGAACAGCTCACCGGCACCGTCGCCCCCGACCTCGGCATCCCGCCCCCGCCCACGGAGCCGGAGGGCACCCCGCTGGACTTCGAGGACGACCGGGAGCTGGAGGCCCGCTATCCGCGGCTGTGGGAGCGGTTCAGGGGATAGGGGTGTCTCGCCGGTCCGGCAGGCCCTGAGAGCTTCGCGTGTCATCGGCCTCTTCCAGTACCTCGGGTGCCGGGCGCCCCGGCCGCTCAGGCGCGGCCCTGCAGGCGCGCCGCCAGCCGGCGGATCTCCGGCAGCAGGGCGCTGAGGGACGCCCCTGGGCAGGTGGTCATGAAGGCCTCCCGATGGCCCGCGAGGGCGGGCAGCGTGGCGGTGGTGCCCGCGCTGAAGCGGCTGCGGCTGTTGCTGGACACCAGCCGTACGCGGGCGCGCGGGTCGGTGTCCGACAGGCCGAGCTTCCAGGCGGCCAGCGCGGCGATCGCGTCGCTCATCACGCGCGGCACCTCCACTCCCTCGGTGAAGGTGCCGATCGCGGCGATGCCGGCGGTGCGGTGGTTGAAGCCCTGGGTATGGGCGCCGGTGACGGCCCGTGCGACGCCGCCCGCGCGGCCCTCGTAGATGACTCCGCAGCGGTCGACGAGGAAGTTGTAGCCGATGTCGTCCCAGTCCCGGGCACCGGTCTGGCCCGCGTAGAGGTAGCGGATGATGCGGGGCGTCTCGGCGCAGTCGTAGGCGTTGGGCGAGTCGGTGTGGTGCACGAAGACGGCGACGACCCGGTCGTCGTAGCGGGGCGGCGGGGGCCTGTCGGGCTCGGTGTCCTCGGTCAGCCAGGCCGAGCGGGGCACGATGGCGGGCCGGGGCGCGGTGTGCGCCCCGGAGTCGGGGCGGGCGACGGCCTGCCCGCCCGCCGGGCGCTCCACGCCGGCGGCGCACAGCCCCAGCGCGACCACGGCGGCCAGCCCGGGCAGACAGCCCAGCACGGGCAGGGCGGGGCCGGGTATCCGTACGGCGGCGCAGCGGCGGGCCGCGGCTCGTGCCCGGTGGGCCAGTCGCTCGACACGCATGGACCCACTGTCGGTCCGTTCCGCCCCGCCCGCGATGTGTGCGCTGCCACCCGGTGGAACCATCGTCCTGGTCAGGGACGTTTTCCGGGGTACACGCACAGATGGCTGATCACCGGGTCCGTTCCTCACGTACCAGTGGGCCCGGCCCCGTGCGCGCAGGGGCGTCCGAGAGAAAGGCGGCTCCGTGGACGTGCTCGACATCCTTCTGCTGCTGGCGGTCCTCGCCTACGCCGGGGCGGGTTACCGGCGCGGTCTGGTGGCCGGCTGTGTGTCGCTGGCCGGGTTCGTGGGTGGCGCGGTGGTGGGGGTGTGGGTGCTTCCGTGGGTGATGGAGCTGGTGACACCGGGCACGACCGCGGCCACGGCGACGGCGGTGTGCACGGTGCTGGTGCCGGCGGTGGCGGGCCATGAGCTGGCGGCCCGCCTCGCGCTGCGGCTGCGGCGCGAGCTGGACCGCGGCCCGCTGCGCGTCGCGGACGGCGTGGGCGGTGCGGTGGCGAACTCCCTGGCGGTGCTGATGGTGGCGTGGGTCGCCGCGAGTGTGCTGGGCGCGTCCTCCTCGCCGCTGCTGACGGGGGCGATCCGCGACTCGCACCTGCTCGGCACGGTCCAGCGGGCGATGCCCGACAGCACGCCCGCGTGGTTCTCACGGGCCGCGTCGGCGCTGACGGAGGCCGGCTTCCCCCAGGTGTTCAACCCGTTCGAGAACGACTCCACGGCCCGGGTGGCCAGACCCTCCGGCGACAGCGTCACCCCCGCGGCGACGGAGGCCGCCCAGCGCAGCACCGTCAAGATCGAGGGTGCCTCGGGCACACAGGGCCGCGAGGGCAGCGGGTTCGTGTACGCGCCGGAGCATGTGATGACCAACGCCCATGTGGTGGCCGGCATCGACGCGCCGGCGGTACGGATCGGCGGGGTCGGGCGGCCGTACGAGGCGCGCGTGGTGCTGTTCGACCCGGACAAGGACGTGGCGGTGCTGTACGTGCCGGGGCTGCGGGCGCCCGTCCTGCGCTTCGAGGACGAGGCCGAGCGCGGGGACGCGGCGGTCGTGGCCGGCTACCCGGAGGACGGCGGCCTGGACCTGCAGGCGGCCACGGTCGCGGGCACGCTGGACGCGAGGGGGAAGGACATCTACAGCGACGAGCCGGTCACCCGCGAGATCTACTCCATTCGTTCCACGGTCCGGCCCGGCAACTCCGGCGGCCCGCTGCTGACCACGGGCGGCCGGGTGTACGGCATGGTCTTCGCCCGCTCCACCTCCGACGACGAGACGGCGTACGTCCTGACGGCCGCCGAGGTCGCCCCCGAGGCGGAGCGCGGGGCGCACGCGACGGCCCGGGTGGACACGGGCGTGCTGGTCACCTCGTAGGGGCCGGGCCGGCGCGACGGCCGCACGCGGGTCAGACGAGCGACCGCCCCATCAGCACGTCGTCCACGTACTGCCCGTCGAGGAGGAACTCTCCCGGCTGCACGCCCTCCACCACGAACCCCTCGGCCTCGTACAGCGCGCGGGCGACGGTGTTGTGGCCGAGCACGCGCAGCGTGATCCTGCGCGCCCCGAGGGTCCGCGCCCGGTCGACGGCGGCCCGCACCAGCGCCCGGCCGGCGCCCTTGCCGCGCGCGTCGCCGTCCACGGCGAGGCCGCGGATCTGCCGTACGTGCGCGTTCGAGGCGAGCGGCGTCGGGAAGCCCAGGCGGACGTACCCGACCAGTCGTCCGTCCAGCTCGGCGACCAGGTGGTCCCCCGGCCCCGCGGTCTCCCGGAAGAACGGCTCGTCGGGTCCCGGCCTCGGGGTCACGGCGTGCAGCGGAGACCAGGTGACGTGGTCGAGACGGCTCAGCGCGGGCTCGTCGGCGTACGTCGCGACGCGTATGCGTATCTGTGGATCCGGCATGGCGGTCACTGTACGGCGGCACGGCGGGGCGGGTCCGGGATTATCCGGGGCGCGGACGGCGGGGCCGGAATTGTCCGGGGGCTGACGGCGGGCCCGGCCCGGAGCGGCGGGGTGCGCCCGGCAGGATGGGGGGATGGAGCGTGCGCGAATCGTGGTGGCCGGGGCGTCGGGACTCATCGGACGGGCCCTGGTGGGGTCGTTGAGGGCGGACGGGCATGAGGTGGTGCGGCTGGTGCGGCGCGAGCCGCGGGCGGCGGACGAGGTCCGGTGGGACCCGCGGGGCGGCCGTGTGGACCTGCCCGAGTGCGAGGCGGTGGTGAACCTCGCGGGAGCGGGTGTCGGCAACCGGCCGTGGACGCGCGCGTACAAGGAGGAGATCCGCGCCAGCCGGGTGCTGGGCACCCGCACCCTGGCCCGGGTGATCGCCGCGCTGGAGCCCCGCCCGCGGGTCTTCGTGAACGGCAGCGCGATCGGCTACTACGGCGACACCGGGCAGCGCGCGGTCGACGAGGACGCGCCCGCCGGGGAGGGCTTCCTGCCGTCGGTGTGCGTGGAGTGGGAGGCCGCGGCGGCGCCCGCGCAGCGGGCCGGGGTGCGCACGGCGTTCGTGCGCACCGGGCTGGTGGTGGCCCGGGGCGGCGGGGCGTGGGGGAAGCTGTTCCCGGTGTTCCGGGCGGGGCTGGGGACGCGCTTCGGGGACGGGCGGCAGTACTGGTCGTACGTCTCGCTGCACGACGAGGTCGCGGCGATCCGGCATCTGCTCGACCGCGACGACCTGTCGGGGCCGTTCAACGTGACCGCGCCCGAGCCGCTGACGAACCGTGAGATCACGGCGGCGATGGGCCGGGTGCTGCACCGCCCGGCCGTACTCGCCGTGCCCGCGCCGGTGTTGCGGACCGTGCTGGGCGACATGGCCGGTGAGGTGCTGGGCAGCACCCGGGCGCTGCCGATGCGGCTGCTGGAGTCGGGGTTCACGTTCGCGTTCCCGGGGATCGAGGACACCATCCGCGCGGCGCTGGACTGAGCCCCGGCCGGAAACGGCCTGCGGAAAACGGCGGTTGGCGTCCGTGTGCGACCGCCGTGCGACCGTGCCCTGCTCATGCGCGACTGTCTCTGATCGGCCGCGGCCCTAACCTCGACCAGAACTCGGGTATCCCCGGAGTCCATTGGGGGCATGAGGTCTCCACCGGCCGCGCAACCTCAACCTCGAGGAGGGGCACGTGCTTCAGCCCGCGTATCAGGCGGACGTCGTCGTGGTGGGAGCCGGGATCGCCGGTCTCGCCGCCGCACAGAGGCTGACCAGCGCAGGAGTCGACACCGTCGTCCTGGAAGCCGCCCCTTGTCCCGGCGGCCGCATGTCGACCGAGAAGGTCGACGGGTTCCGGCTCGACCGGATCGGGCAGCTGCTGTCCACGGCGTACCCGGAACTGGACCTGACCCCCGGCCTCGGCGCGCTCGTGCTGCGCCACTTCGCCCCGGGCGTCCTGCTGCACAGCGACGGGCGCCGGCACCAGGTCGGCGCCCCGGCCCACCGAGGGAGCGCGAGGGGCGCACTTCACGCGGTACGCGCCTTCGCGAGCGCCCCTCGGCCGGCGCAGCCCGGCAAGCCGGTCGGCACGGCCGTCGACCAGGCCCGGCTGGGCACGGCCCTGGCCCGGCTCGCCGCGACCCCGGTCGAACGCCTGCTGGCCCGCCCCGAGCTGCCCGCCGGACAGGCCCTCAGCGCCCGTGGCCTGCCCGCGCGCACGGTCGACGGCTTCCTGCGCCCGCTGCTGGCCGCGCTGCTGTGCGACCCGGACCTGACGACGTCGAGCCGGTGCGCGGACCTGGCCCTGCGGGCGTTCGCGGCGGGGCGGCTGTGCGTGCCGGAGGGCGGCGCGGAGGTGTTGCCGGAACTGCTGGCGCGCACCCTGCCGCCGGGCACCCTGCACACCGGCGTCCAGGTCACCTCCGTCTCCACGACCTCGGTCACCACGGCCGACCACGGCGAGTTCCGCTGCCGCGCGGTCCTGCTGGCCACCGACGCCCGTTCGGCCGCCGGCCTGCTGCCCGGACTGCGCGTGCCGGACTTCCACCCGGTGACGGTGGTCCACCACACCACCGACGTCTCCCCGGCGACCGGCGCCTCCCTGCTCCTGGACGCCGACCGCGGCGGTCCCGTGGCGCACACGGCCCTGATGAGCGACCTCGACCCGACCCGCGCCCCGGCGGGCCGGGCCCTGATCTCCTCGACGGTCCTCGGCACCCCGCCCCCCGACCTCGACACGGCCGTCCGGACGCATCTGTCCCGCCTGTACGGCACCTCGACGTCCCGCTGGGAGACCCTGGCCGTCCACCACACCCCCGAGGCGGTTCCGGCCATGCGCCCGCCCCACGACCTGCGCCGCCCCGTGCGCCTCCTGGCCGGCCTCTACGTCTGCGGCGACCACCGGGACACCAGCACGGTCCAGGGCGCCCTGCACTCGGGCCGCAGGGCGTCCCAGGCGATCCTGCACGACATGGGTCTGCACCACTCCCTCCCGATGCCGGAAGCCGTACAGCAGGCGGCCTGACGGGGCGCGGGGAACTGCGCGATAACGACGACGAAGCAGCAAGACGCGACACCGCGGTCGACACCACGGCGAGACGCGCTACCGCAACGCCGCGACCCTCTCCCGGTACCCCCTGACCGGCGGAGCGTCCTTGTACGGCTCCAGCCTCCGCTCGAAGTCCCTGATGTACTCGACGGCCCGGACCGACCGCATCTCCACCGCCTGCCCGGCGGCCTCCGCCGCCAGCGCACACGCCTGGTCCAGCTCACCCAGCCCCAGCCGCGCCGTCGCCAGCACCACCCGGCAGAACAGCCGGCTCCGGGCGAACCCGGGCCCGCGCAGCTGCAAGGACTTCTCCGCATGCTGCGCGGCCGCCCGGAACTGCTGAAGGTCCCGGTGGCAGTGCCCGAACTCGTCGGCGAGCTGCGCCTCGTCGAAGAAGCGCGCCCAGTGCGGCGTCTCGTCCCCGGGCCGGGCGGCCTCCAGCGCCCGCTCGGCCCGCACCAGGGACGCCGTACAGGCCCGCACCTCCCCGAGCACCCCGTGCCCGCGGGCCTCGGCGGCGTGCAGCAGCGCCTGCACGACCGGCGGAGCCGACCCGCCCACGCCCTGCTGGGCGACCCGGGCGAGCTGCACGGCCTCGCGCCCGTGCCCGAGGTAGACGGCCTGGCGGCTCATGGTGACCAGCACGTACGACCCGTACGTCCGGTCGGCCGCGGCCTGCGCGAGCCGCAGCGCCTGGACGAAGTAGCGCTGGGCGAGGCCGTGCGCGGCGATGTCGTACGACGTCCAGCCGGCGAGCCGGGTGAGGTCGGCGGCCGCGGCGAACAGGCGGCGGCCCGTCTGCTCGCCGTAGGTGCCGCGCAGCATCGGCTCGCACTCGTGCTCCAGGTAGCGCACGAGGGCCTGGCGGGCGTGGCCGCCGCCGTACATGTCGTCGAGGGTGCGGAACAGGTCGGCCACCGAGCGCAGGGCGGCGACATCACCGGCGGTGACCTTCTGGCCGGGGCCGCGCTCGCTCTGGGTGCGCTGCCGGGGTACGGCGGAGCGGCCCTGGGCGGGCACCCGGGCGGGCTGCTCGCCGCGGGCGACCGAGTCGTCGGGGCGCCCGATCAGCCAGTCCCGGCTGGGCACCACGAGCCCCGCGGGGGTGAAGGCGATCTTGCGCAGTTCGGCGTGGCTGCCGGAGTCCTTGCGCCACAGGCCGCTGACGATGTCGACGGCCTCCTCGGGGCCGGCGGCGTACTCCAGACCGGCGTAGACGGGGGCGCAGGCGTCCAGGCCGAGGTCCTGGGCGGTGAGGCGGCGGCCGAGGCGGCGGGTGAAGACCTCGGCGATGAGGGCGGGTGTGGTGCCGCGCGGCTGCTGCCCGCGCAGCCAGCGGGTGACGGACGTCTTGTCGTATCTGAGATCGAGCCCGTGTTCCATGCCGAGCTGGTCCACACGGCGGGCGAGACCTGCGTTGGAGAACCCCGCTTCTGCGATGAGGGCGGCGAGCTGGCGGTTGGGGGTGCGCTGCGCGGGTCGATCCGTCATGTGCGGTGCGATCTCCTGCCTTCCGGGCGTCCCGAAGTGCCTGGAATTGCCTGTGAGCAGCCCTTATGGCCTTGTGAACGGCGTGAATGTAGCGGAGCGTGAGCAGGTGACCGCACACTTCGACGCCCATTCATCCGATCGTGTGAGGATTGCCTGCCGGGCTGACGTGCGACCGGGAGTCGTACAGTGGCGTGGGCGCGTTTCATGCCTTACGACTTCGAGGAGGCGCTTGCCGTGAGTGAGCTGCGGTTCGTCCGGATGGGGTTCGGCGCGGACATGGTCGACTACCAGGTCGCCTGGGACGAGCAGCGCCGGGTGCACGCCGCCCGGTTCGCGGACGAGGTGCCCGACACCTGCCTGCTCCTGGAGCACCCGCCGGTGTACACCGCGGGCCGCCGCACCGCACCCGAGGAGCGCCCGCTCGACGGCACGCCCGTGATCGACGTGGACCGCGGCGGCAAGATCACCTGGCACGGTCCGGGCCAGCTCGTCGGCTACCCGATCCAGAAGCTGCCCCGCCCGGTGGACGTCGTCGCGCATCTGCGCCGGCTCGAGGACGCGATGATCGGGGTGTGCGCCGAGTTCGGCATCGAGACCTCGCGCGTCGAGGGCCGCGCCGGCGTCTGGGTGCTGGGCGACCCGGTCGAGGAGCGCCCCGCCCTCGGCGGTCCCACCCTCGACTTCGACCCGCGGACCACCGACCCGGAGTTCGACCCGCGGCTGAACGGCCCCGAGTACGCCCCCTCGAACGCGGGCCAGCGCCGCGAGGACCGCAAGATCTGCGCCGTGGGCATCCGCGTCGCCAAGGGTGTCACCATGCACGGCTTCGCCCTGAACGTGAACCCGGACACCTCCAACTTCGACAAGATCATCCCCTGCGGCATCCGCGACGCGGGCGTGACCTCCCTGTCGTACGAACTCGGCCGTGAGGTCACCATCGAGGAAGTGCTGCCCGTCGTCGAGCGGCACCTGAAGGACGTCCTGGAGAACGCGGACCTCAAGCCGCGCGCGGTCGAGAAGACGCCGGCTGCCTGACGCGGCACGAGGCTTTCAAATCCACGGGCGTACCCTTGAGGACGCCGAAGAATCAATCGCTAGGGAGCCGGTCGTGTCCGCAGTCGCACCCGACGGACGCAAGATGCTGCGCCTGGAGGTCCGCAACAGCCAGACCCCCATCGAGCGCAAGCCCGAGTGGATCAAGACCCGGGCGAAAATGGGCCCCGAGTACACCAAGATGCAGAGCCTCGTGAAGGGCGAGGGCCTGCACACCGTGTGCCAGGAAGCCGGCTGCCCCAACATCTACGAGTGCTGGGAGGACCGCGAGGCGACCTTCCTCATCGGCGGCGACCAGTGCACCCGGCGCTGCGACTTCTGCCAGATCGACACCGGCAAGCCCGAGGCGCTCGACCGCGACGAGCCGCGCCGGGTGGGCGAGTCCGTGGTCACCATGGACCTGAACTACGCCACCATCACCGGCGTCGCCCGCGACGACCTGGAGGACGGCGGCGCCTGGCTGTACGCGGAGACGGTCCGCCAGATCCACGAGCAGACCGCCGGCCGCGAGGGCGGCCGCACCAAGGTCGAGCTGCTGGCCCCCGACTTCAACGCCGTGCCGGAGCTGCTGCGGGAGGTCTTCGAGTCCCGCCCCGAGGTCTTCGCGCACAACGTGGAGACCGTCCCGCGGATCTTCAAGCGCATCCGCCCCGGCTTCCGCTACGAGCGCTCGCTGAAGGTGATCACCGAGGCCCGTGACTTCGGCCTGGTGACCAAGTCCAACCTGATCCTCGGCATGGGCGAGACCCGCGAGGAGGTCAGCGAGGCGCTCAAGCAGCTGCACGACGCCGGCTGCGAGCTGATCACCATCACCCAGTACCTGCGCCCCTCCGTTCGCCACCACCCCGTCGAGCGCTGGGTGAAGCCGCAGGAGTTCGTGGAGCTGAAGGAGGAGGCCGAGCAGATCGGCTTCTCCGGCGTGATGTCGGGCCCGCTCGTGCGGTCGTCGTACCGCGCGGGCCGGCTGTACCAGATGGCCATCGAGAAGCGCGGCTCGTTCGTGGCCGTGCAGGCGGTGTGACATGACCGCCCGGCCTGTGTGAATTCGGGCACAAGCAACTACCCGCCGGTAGAGGCGAGTTGGACGCGGTCCCGGCCGTCCCCGCAGATGGGGGCGTACGCCGGGGCCGCGTCGGCGTTTCCGGACTCCCGAAAGTCTCTGGCGAAAGGTTTCATCGGTGTTTGACCCCTCGGTCACCCCCTGGTAACACCAGTGAGTGACGCTTGACTCACGCCACGTGAACCCGCTTCGAGGGGGGACCTCCACATGCAGGCCGCGCCCGTCCGCGCCACACCCATCCCGACCTTCACCGACGCCCTGCGCGCGGTCGAGGCGCTGCTGATGAGCGGCGGCCAGCGCACCGCCCGCCGCAACGCCTGGACCTCCGTCCTGGAGGACCGTCGCCGCGCCAAGGACCGGGTCGAGGCCCAGCGCGTGCTGGACCAGGCCGCCGCCCGCTCCTGAGCGTCCCGCCCGGGCCGGCCCGGCACTGCCGTCGAAGGCGCTTCCGGGGCCACGTAGACTTCGTGGCATGGCGAGGAAGGAAACCGCGGCGGACGCCGCGAACGCAGGGCGACTGAAGCAGATCGCTCTCACGTACAAGATGACCCGCAAGGCCGACAAGATGATCGGTCTCGTACTCGCGGCTGTCGGCCTCGGCACCCTCGGTGTGTTCCTCGCGATCGGCTTCCTGATCGGTCACCCGGTCTATCTCGGCATCCTGGGCCTGCTGCTCGCCTTCCTCGCGACGGCGATCGTGTTCGGCCGCCGGGCCGAGCGGGCCGCCTTCGGGCAGATGGAGGGCCAGCCGGGCGCGGCCGCGGCCGTACTGGACAACATCGGCCGGGGCTGGACGACCACCCCCGCGGTGGCGATGAACCGCAGCCAGGACGTGGTGCACCGGGCCGTCGGCAAGGCCGGCATCGTCCTGGTCGCCGAGGGCAACCCGAACCGGGTGAAGACCCTGCTGGCCGCCGAGAAGAAAAAGATGAACCGCATCGTGGCGGACGTGCCGGTGCACGACCTGATCGTGGGCAACGGCGAGGGCCAGGTCGAGCTGAAGAAGCTCCGCACGACCATGCTGAAGCTGCCCCGCGTGCTGACCGGCCCGCAGGTGACCGCCACCAACGACCGGCTGCGCGCGCTCGGCGACCTGATGAGCAACATGCCGCTGCCGAAGGGTCCGATGCCCAAGGGCATGAAGCTGCCGAAGGGCGGCCCGAAGGGTCGCTGACCCCCTCCTCGTACGCCCGTGGTCCTCGTGACACGAAGGGGCGCCCGGTGCTCGACCGCACCGGGCGCCCCTTCTTCGTCGCACACACATGGTGTGATCTTCGCCGTATACGATCTTCGGCGTATACGAAGGTCAGATGCGGACCTCGACCGTACCGGCCAGCCGGTCGTGCAGGCCGCGGCCGTCGCGGTCCCAGATCAGGGCGGGGACCGCGAGGCACAGCAGCACCGAGCGGACCAGGGCGCGCACCGGGCTCACCGCCCTGGTGTCGACGGCGATCACGCGCAGCCCGAAGAGGCGCTTGCCGGGAGTGGAGCCGACGGTGCCGACGGTGAGGATGCTCAGCGCCAGGAAGATCAGCAGCGCCCAGTTGCCGGTGGCCTGGCCATAGCCGTCCGTGATCAGGCCGTATGCGATCAAGAGGCACAGCCCCCAGTCGACGGCGAGGGCGCCCAGACGCCTGCCGGGGCGGGCGATCGAGCCGGGCCCCTGCTGCGGGAGACCGAGCTGCCGGCCCGGGTATCCGAAGTCGGCACCGGCTTCCTCCAGGGCCGCGCGGGGCCCGGAGAGCCATGATCCGATTGCTTGCCTCTTGTCCACCCGTACACGGTACTGCGCCCCTTTTCGACCGGGACACGGCGGGGTGTGTCGGGGCTGGGGAGGCCCTAGGGTGGAGAGAAGGCCGGTTAACTTCTGCGAAACAAATGAGTCACGCCCGAGAAATCACCCGTCCCTAGGGTCAGGTGCGAGCGTGTGCCACCGCACTGGCCGCACGAACGAACTACCACCCCGGCATGGCGGTCGGGAGTAGGAGGAGCTGGATGTTCCAGAACGCCGACGAGGCCAAGAAGTTCATCGCGGACGAGGACGTCAAGTTCATCGACGTCCGCTTCTGCGACCTGCCGGGCGTCATGCAGCACTTCTCGCTGCCCGTCGAGGCGTTCGACCCCGACGAGGAGCTGGCGTTCGACGGTTCGTCGATCCGCGGCTTCCAGGCCATCCACGAGTCCGACATGGCGCTGCGCGCCGACCTGTCGACCGCGCGGGTGGACCCGTTCCGCCGCGACAAGACGCTCAACATCAACTTCTTCATCCACGACCCGATCACGGGCGAGCAGTACTCCCGTGACCCGCGCAACGTGGCGAAGAAGGCCGAGGCGTACCTGGCGTCGACGGGTATCGCCGACACCGCGTACTTCGGTCCGGAGGCCGAGTTCTACGTCTTCGACAGCGTGCGTTTCAAGACGTCGGAGAACGAGTCCTTCTACCACATCGACTCCGAGGCGGGTGCCTGGAACACCGGCGCCCTGGAGGACAACCGCGGTTACAAGGTCCGCTACAAGGGCGGCTACTTCCCGGTCCCGCCGGTCGACCACTTCGCCGACCTGCGCGCCGAGATCTCCCTGGAGCTGGCCAACGTCGGCCTGAAGGTCGAGCGCCAGCACCACGAGGTGGGCACCGCCGGCCAGGCGGAGATCAACTACAAGTTCAACACGCTGCTCGCCGCGGCCGACGACCTCCAGCTCTTCAAGTACATCGTGAAGAACGTGGCCTGGCGCAACGGTAAGACCGCGACCTTCATGCCGAAGCCGATCTTCGGCGACAACGGCTCGGGCATGCACGTCCACCAGTCGCTGTGGACGAACGGCGAGCCGCTCTTCTACGACGAGCAGGGCTACGCCGGCCTCTCGGACACCGCCCGCTACTACATCGGCGGCATCCTCAAGCACGCCCCGTCGCTGCTGGCGTTCACCAACCCGACGGTGAACTCCTACCACCGCCTGGTCCCGGGCTTCGAGGCGCCGATCAACCTGGTGTACTCGCAGCGCAACCGCTCCGCGGCCATGCGCATCCCGATCACGGGCTCCAACCCGAAGGCCAAGCGCGTCGAGTTCCGCGCGCCCGACTCCTCCGGCAACCCGTACCTCGCCTTCTCGGCGCTGCTGCTCGCCGGCCTGGACGGCATCAAGAACAAGATCGAGCCGGCCGAGCCGATCGACAAGGACCTCTACGAGCTGGCTCCCGAGGAGCACGCGGGCGTGGCCCAGGTCCCGACCTCCCTGAACGCCGTCCTCGACGCCCTCGAGGCCGACCACGAGTTCCTCCTCCAGGGCGACGTGTTCACGTCCGACCTGATCGAGACGTGGATCGACTTCAAGCGCACCAACGAGATCGCCCCGCTCCAGCTGCGCCCGCACCCGCACGAGTTCGAGCTCTACTTCGACGTGTGATCGGCGCCTGACCGGATTCCGGTCCCCGCCTGACCGCCCGTGCCCCGCCGTTTGTACCGACGGCGGGGCACGGGCGTATGTTTTTCTCAAAGGTCTGTTCGACACGGGGGTGGCCACAGATGCCGACGCACGACCAGAACGACGACCAGGAGCGGGAGTACGACCTGCGCTGGGCGGAGTCCGCGGAGCACAAGGAGCCCTCGGCCCGGGCCCGGATGCTCGCGGCCCGCTGGAAGCACAACCCGCCGGGCCCGGTCCCCTTCCGCGCCGACCCCGGCCCGTCCGCCCCGCGCCGCTCCTCCTGGGTCTCGACAGCGGTGGTCCTCGGCTGCGTGGCCCTGGTGATCGTGGTGATCGGGTACCTGAATACGCGGCCGTACTGATCGTGCCCGAATTCATGCTGTCGGTCCGCCGGGAGGCGCTGGACCCCGCCGACGCCGCCGGCTGGATCGCCTTCGACCTGGAGGTGCGCGACCTGTCCGGTTGGCTGCCGGGCGGACTGCGGCCAGTCGCGGAGCTCGACGTTTCCGGTCTGGCCGTCGCCCTGTGCCACCCGGACGGGCGGGTGCGGGAAGCCGCGCTGGCCAGAGCCGGGGAGCTTCCCGGGCTGCTGCCGCTGGTCGTGATCCGGAGTGCCGACTGGGTTGAACCCGTGCGCGAGCGCGCCCGGCAGGTGCTGGCCGAGCGGCTCGACGCGGCAGGAGCGGCCTCGGTCGCGGCTCTCCTGCTGCGGGTGGGCCGCCGCAGACACGGCGCGTACGGTGTGCGGCTGCTCGGGGAACTGCTGCGGCGGGCGCCCGGCGGGCTGCTGGAGTCGTTGTACGGCGTCGGGGACCGGGACGTGCAGCGCTTCGCCCGTCGGCTGGCCGTCGAGGACGGTCTCCTCTCCCCCGTCGAGCTGGCCCGGGCGGCAGCGCGCGACGGTGACATCGTCGTCCAGCAGTTGTGCGCGGACGCGGCCCTGGCCGCCGTGGTGCGCGGTGCGGCGTACGACGACGTCCTGCCGGAGCTGCTCGGGGCGCGGAACACGCAGGCGCGGGCCGCCGGGGTCACCGCGCTGCGGGCAGCGGGGCGGCCCGAGGTCGCGGTGAAATTCCTCACGGACCGCTCGGCGCTGGTCAGGGCCTGCGCACGGTATGTCGTGCGGCAGGGTGGGGGCGACCCCCTCGCCTGGTACCGGGAGCGGTGCGCGCGGCCGCAGGACGTGCCGCCCCCGGCGGTGAGCGGGCTCGCGGAGAGTGGGGAGCGGGCGGACGCCGCGCTGCTGTGGCCGCTGCTGGGGCATCCTGAGGCCCGGGTGCGGGCGCGGGCCGTGGCAGGGCTGCGGATGCTGGACGTGGCGGATGCCGCGCGGCTGCGGCCGCTGCTCGACGACCCGGCCCCCGGCGTCGTACGGGAGACGGCACTCGCGCTGCTCCCTTCGGCCGGGGATCTGCCGGAGCGGTGGTTGTGGCAGCGCCTTGAGGTCACGCGGCCCCGGCACGTGCGCGTGGCCGCGTTCCGGCTGATTCACGCGCGGGGCGGCCTGGTGCGGCTGCGGGGAGCGGTGGCGCTGGTGGACGACGTGGATACGAAGCTGCGTCTGCGGGCGCGGCAGTCCGTACGGAGCTGGCGGCCGGGGCCTGACGTACGGCTCGGGGACCCGGCGGTGGGCGAGCTGCTGGACCAGGTGCGGCATCTGTACAGCGACGCGCACGACGTCGGTCAGCTGCGGCGGGCGGCCGGGCTGCCGTACTGAGCCGCCCCGCCCCCGTCGGCGCACACTGGCAGGGGGGCCGGTCGGTTGAGTGGGGTGATGGGTCGTGGGCAGGCGGATTCGGAGGGACCGGGGGCTGGCCGCGCGGATGGTGGTCACCCTGTTTCTGCTCGGGCTGCTGTACGTCGTGTTCGTGGGCGTGCTGGTGGTGCTGCTGAGGTCGTGGGTGCTGGTCGTGGTGGTCGCGGCGGGGCTGCTGGGTGCGCAGTACTGGTTCTCGGACCGGATCGCGCTGTACGCGATGCGCGGGCGGGTGGTGGAGCGGGAGGAGTTTCCCGAGCTGCACGCGGTGGTGGACCGGTTGTGTGCGCTGGCGGACGTACCGAAGCCCGTGGTGGCGGTGTCGGCGATGGACATGCCGAACGCCTTCGCGACGGGGCGTGACGCCGGTCATGCGGTGGTGTGCGTGACGACGGGGCTGATGCGGCGGCTGGAGCCGGCCGAGCTGGAGGGGGTGCTCGCGCACGAGCTGTCGCATGTGGCCCACAAGGACGTCGCTGTGATCACGGTGGCGTCGTTCCTGGGGGTGCTGGCCGGGCTGATCGTGCGGTTCGCCTTCTACTCGGGGGTGTTCGGGGGACGGAAGGACCAGAACACCGCCGTGGTGCTCGCCGCCGTGCTCGGGGTGTCCGCCGCCGTCTACGCGCTCAGCTTCGTACTCATCCGGGCCCTGTCGCGGTACCGGGAGCTGGCCGCGGACCGCGCGGCGGCGCTGCTCACGGGACGGCCCTCGGTGCTGGCTGCGGCCCTGACGAAGGTCAGCGGCGACCTCGCGCGGATCCCGACCAAGGACCTGCGGACGGTCCAGGCCTTCAACGCCTTCTACTTCGCACCGGCGGTCGGCTCCCGCCTGTCCCGGCTGTTCTCCACGCACCCCTCGCTGGAGCAGCGGCTGGAGCAGCTCGGGCGGATCTCGGGTGAGCTGGGCGAGGCGGCCGAGCCGGGGAGGGCCGGGTGAGATGAGGCTGCTGGACATCCTGCTCGGTCGTACGAAGCCGGTCGCGCCGGATCTGGACCAGCTGTTCGCGCTGCCCTCGGCCGCGGTCACGCTGGAGGCTGCCGTCGGGTTCAGGCCGACCGGGCGGGGCGCGGTGTGCTTCGCGACCGTGGAGGGCGCCGCCTTCGAGCAGACGCATCGCGAGGTGCGGGCGCTGCTGGACGCGGACGCCGGGCGGGAGGGGCCGCCGGTGGACCTGGAGGAGGACGCCTACGGCTACTCCTGGCTGGTCTCGCGCCGCTCCCCCGACGAGCTGCCGCAGCTCGTCAACGATCTGCACGCGGTGAACAGTTCCCTGGAGGCCAACGGCTTCGGCCCGCAGCTGCTGTGCTCGCAGGCGGGCTTCCGGGACGACGCGGGCCGCGCGCTCGCGCTGGTCTACCTCTACAAACGCGGCACCTTCTACCCCTTCGCGCCCCTGCCCGGGCAACGCCGGGACAACGCCCTGGAGCTGCGGGTCAAGGCCGCGCTCGCGGACGACCTGCGCGTCGAGCAGGACCTCGGCCGCTGGTTCCCGCTGTGGGGAGCCCCCGGGCTGTGATGCCCGGGAGCCCCGTCGGATCGGTGAGCGGCCGGTCTACTTGCCGCGCTCCTGGCGACGGGCCTCGTGGGGGCGCTCCCTGCGGTAGCGGCGCTCCCACTTGGCCTGCTGGTCACGGCGGGCCCGGTAGGCCTGGTAGGTGGCGGGCGTCGGTCCCGCGGGGGTCCCGCCCCGTGCCGCCGCGGACGAGCTCCGCCCGTACTGTGCGTACAGGTAGAGCAGGGCGACGGCTGCCAGCCACCAGACGTGGTCACCGAATCCCAGGACCACCAGGACCACGGTTCCGGCCATGACGAGATTCCTCATGACTGGTGTCTTCCGGGTAGGTGGGGGTGTGGGCTGCGTTCTCGAGGACGCGCTTCCAGCGTAGGGAGCCGGTCACTGCGCGTGCATCTCCTTTTCCCGCGACGGCCCTGGTCCAATGGGGCCCATGGGCGAACCGACCTTCTTCACGCAGGACTTCGACGGCGAACGCCTCAGCGGCGCGTACGGCTGTGACGCGGACCCCGCGACTGCCACGGCCGTCCTGCTGCACGGCGCCGGGCGCGGCAGCAAGGAGCGACTGCTGGCGCTGCTGGGCGAGTTCACGGCCCACGGCTGCCGGGCGGTGGCCTTCGACTTCTCCGGGCACGGCGAAAGCACCGGCGAGCCGGCCGAGTTGAGCCTGCGGCGCCGCTTCGAGCAGGCGGTCGCGGTGATCGACGCCCGCGTGCCGACGAGCGCGCCGCTGGTCCTCGTGGGTTTCAGCATGAGCGGGCAGACGGTCGCCGACCTCGCCGCGCACTAGGGCGACAGGGTCGCGGCCCTCGGGCTGTGCGCGCCCGCCGTGTACGCGGCCGAGGCGTGGGACGTGCCGTTCGGGCGGGGCGACGGGCGGTTCAGCGCGCTGATCCGCCGGCCGGGGAGCTGGCGCGACTCGGCCGCGCTCGCGGCGCTGCGGGCCTACGCGGGCCGGGCGGTGCTGGTGGTGCCGGGCACGGACCACGTCATCCCGCCGGCGGTGACCGAGGCCGTGCAGGACGCGCTGGGCGCCCGCGCCCGCTTCAGCCGCCTCGACCTGCCGGGCGCCGACCACCATCTGGGCATGTGGCTGCGCGACCACCCGGAGGACCGGCGGGAGCTGGTGTCGTCCCTGCTCAGCGGCCACGGCCTCGCGGGCCATGGGGCCTGGTGAGGGTGCGCGCGCGGTAAGGGTCCGGGCGTTGTCAGTGGGGGCCGTCAAGATGGGCGTACGAGTGGTGCGTGGTGAGGAGGGCTGGGGTGCGGGTCTTCACGGATGAGGAGCGGCGTCGGCGGCTGGCGGTGCGGCACCGGCTGGCCGGGGGCGCGCGGGCCGCCGTGCCGGAGGAGGTCGCCGGATCGCTGGTCGCGCTGCACGGGACGGATCCGGCGACGGTCTTCCTGGCGGTGGGGGCGCGGCTCGCGGACGCCGGCAAGACGGTGGCCGAGACCGAGCGGGCGCTGTACGAGGACCGGTCGCTGGTGCGGATGCACGGCATGCGGCGGACGGTGTTCGTGTTCCCGGCGGAGCTGACGGCGGTGGTGCACGCCTCGACGGGGCTGGCGGTGGCCGCGAAGGAGCGGGCCGCGCTGCTGAAGCACATGGCGGCGGCCGGGGCGCCGGACGCTGCGTGGCTCGCCGAGGTGGAGGCCGCGGCACTGGCCGCGCTGGAGCGGCGCGGTCAGGCGACGGCGGCCGAGCTGGCGGCGGACGAGCCGCGTCTGCGGGAGCGGTTCCTGCACGCGCCCGGGACGAGCTCGGAAGGCATCCACACGGTCTCGACACGGCTGCTGCGGGTGCTGGGCACGGAGGGCAAGGTGGTGCGGGGCCGTCCGCTGGGCTCGTGGACGTCGAGCCAGTTCCGCTGGGCGCCCGCTCCCCCGCACCCCGAGCTGGCGGAGGCCGCCGCGCAGGCGGCGCTGCTGGAGCGCTGGCTGACCTGCTGCGGGCCGGCCACGGAGGCGGACCTCAAGTGGTGGACGGGGTGGAAGGTCACCGACGTACGGCGGGCGCTGGCCGCGATCGGGGCGCAGGGGGTGGCGCTGGAGGGAGGAACGGGGTTCGTCGCCGCCGGTGACGCCGAGCCGGTGACGGGCGGCGCGGCCGAGCCGTGGGCGGCGCTGCTGCCCGCGCTGGACCCGACGGCGATGGCCTGGCAGCAGCGGGACTGGTACCTGGCGCCGGAGCTGAGACCGGCCCTGTTCGACCGCAGCGGCAACATCGGCCCCACGGTGTGGTGGGACGGCCGTGTCGTGGGCGGCTGGGCGCAGCGGCCCGACGGCGAGATCGTCTGGCGCGTCCTCGACGGCGACGGCCTGGGCCGGGAGGCCGAGGCGGCGATCGCGGCGGAAGCGGAACGGCTGCGCGCCTGGGTCGACGGCACCCGCGTGACCCCTCGCTTCCGGACACCGCTGGAGCGGGAGCTGGCCGGCTGAGGACCCGGCGGCCGGCGGCCGGCTGAGGGCCGGGGGTCGGCGGCCGACTGAGGACCCGGCGGCCGGCTGAGGACCCGGCGGCCGACGGCCGGCTGAGGGCCGGGGTTCGCCCCGAGCCGAAGGCGACCGGCCCTGGCCCGACGGCACCGGCCGCCCCGCCTCGGGGTGGCCCTGGCACGGGAGTTGGCCGGCTGAGACACCGGTCGGCTGCGCCGGGAGGGGGGTCGGCCGGACAACGCACCGGTCGGCGGCCCCCGAGCCGGCCGCCCCAGGCCCGGGAAACGGCCGAGCGCGGACGAGCCCGGCGTCGGCCGGCCCGCCGGGCGCGGAAATGCCGGGTGCCCCGGTCGCGGCGGGCACCCGGCTGGGTCAGGTCACCGGTTGTAGCGCAGGAACGCCCGGACCATGTGGCAGGTCGTGTCCGACGGCGGGTGTACGCCGATCTGCTCGGCGGCGCTGCGTATGGTCTCGTTGCGGGCCTGCTGGGGGACGTAGACGCCCGAGTCGAGCAGGGCGATGGCGAGACGCATCGCCTTCAGGCGGCGGTTGTGCGCGATGTACCACTCGCGCGGCCGGCCCGGCGGCAGCGGCCGCTTCACCACGGGCGCGTAGGGCAGGTCGAGCAGAACGGGACGCTTCGCGGTGGACTGGGTCGGCAGCGGCTTCGTCTTCAGTGCGGCAGCGGGCACAGGCATCCTCCTGTCGCGGTCGGGGCGCCCCGCCGTGGCCATCCGGCGACCTCGGCAACACCCTCGAACACTTCCTCCATTCTACCGCCGGCCACTGACAATCGGCGAGGCCGTCATGCCGTCAAAACCGCAGGTGAGAATGGAAATTGCCGGACCGTCACACCCGCCTCAGGAGATACGTGCGGCACCGCCGGAAATCGAACATGGAGTCCGGCGGGCGGCGCCTCGGACGCGCCCCGCGGGGCCCGCGGGGCCCGCGTACCGTGTACGCCATGGAGATCTGGATCAACCCCGCCTGTTCCAAGTGCCGCAGCGCCATCAGCCTGCTCGACGCCGAGGGCGCCGACTACACCGTCCGCCGGTATCTGGAGGACGTGCCCAGCGCGGACGAGATCAGGCAGGTGCTGGAGCGGCTCGGGCTGGAGCCGTGGGACATCACGCGGACGCAGGAGGCGGACGCGAAGGAGCTGGGGATGAAGGAGTGGGCGCGGGACGAGGCAGCGCGGGACCGCTGGATCGAGGCGCTGGTGGCGCATCCGAAGCTGATCCAGCGGCCCATCATCACCGCCGACGACGGCACGGCCGTGGTGGGCCGCACCGACGAGGCGGTACGGGACGCGCTGACCCGCAAGTGAGGTCCGCCCGGCCCCCCGGGAGCGGGCGGCGCCGTCAGCGGCTCCCCGTTCGAAGCACCTTCGCCTCCAGCTCCGGGTCCAGGCCCACCGCCGGCCGGTCCGGGCGCTGCGGGGCGCTGCCGCCGACGGACCGCAGCCAGGCCCAGGTGTCGGCGACCGTCTCCGCGACCGGGCGGCAGGTGAGGCCGGCGGCGACGGCGCGGGAGACGTCGGCGCAGTGGAGGGCCTCGTGCAGGTCGGTGCCCGGCGGGACCCAGACGGGGAGCTGGGTCCAGGGCTCGATGCCCGCGTCGAGGACGGCCGAGGGGTCGGTCCAGCGGAGCTCCGCGCTCGCGCCGGTGACCGACCGGCAGGCCTCCAGCAGGGCACCCATCGTGGCGTGGCCGCGTGGGCTGATGAGGTTGTACGGCCCGACGAGTTCGCGTTCGACCGCGCCGAGCGTCCAGTCGGCGAGGTCGCGGACGTCGACGTACTGGATCGGCAGGTCCCGGGGGCCCGGCGCCAGCGCGGGGCCGCCGCGGGCGAGCCGGTTGAGCCACCAGGGCAGCCGTCCGATGTTCTCGTACGGGCCGAGGATCAGGCCCGCGCGGACGAGCAGTGAGGCGTCCGCGCCGAAGGTGCCGGCGGCGGCCAGTTCGCCGCCGCGCTTGTCGTGCGCGTAGTCGGTCTGCCCGGCGTCGGGCTCGGCGCCCTCGACGAGGGGCGCGTCCTCGGTGTAGCCGGCGGGCGGGGCCCACGCGTACACCGAGCAGCTCGACACGTACACGTAGCGGCCGACGCGCCCGTGCAGGAGGCGGGCCGCGTCCCGTACGGCGCGGGGCGCGGCCGACCAGGTGTCGACGACCGCGTCCCACTCGCCCTCGGCCAGCGGGTCCAGGCCGCCGGGTGCGGTGCGGTCACCGACCAGCGGCCGTACGCCGGGGACGGGTGTCTCCCGCCCCCGGTTGAACACCGTCACCTCCCAGCCGCGTCCGAGCGCGGCCTCCACGACGGCCCGTCCGACGAAATGCGAACCACCCAGCACCAGAAGTCTCATGCCGGTGACTCTGCCCCGTCGCGGGCGGGCGTGGGAAGCGTGCTTAGCCGTCGGCAGAACGGCCCGACCGGTTCAGCGGGCGATGGGCGGCGTGTACTTGTAGCCGACCCGGCGCACGGTCTGGATGGACTGGCGGTACTCGGCGCCCAGCTTGCGGCGCAGCCGGGCGATGTGGACGTCGACGGTGCGGCCGTCGCCGACATGGCCGTAGCCCCACACCGTGGTGACGAGGTGGTCGCGGGTGTGGACCCGGTTCGGGTGGGCGACGAGGTGGGCCAGCAGCTCGAACTCGAGGTAGGTCAGGTCCAGTTCGCGCCCCGCCACGGCGGCCGTGCGCTGCACGGGGTCGATGCGGACCACGGGGGTCTCGCCGCCGTCCAGGACGGCCGGCTCGGCCGGCAGCGGGGGCTCCTGGCCGGCCGGGACCAGCACCAGGTATCCGACCATCGGCGGGCGGCCCGGCAGGGTCGGCAGGGTGTGCTGGGGGGCCGGCAGCCAGGTGGCGCCCGGCGGGAGGAAGTCCGCGAGGTCGGGCACCTCGTCCGGGCCGACGGCGCGCAGCCGGTGGCGTGCCGGGGGCTCCTGCGGGGCGGGCGCGGGAAGCGTGGAGAGGGGGGAAAGGGAACGGGTGGTCGCCATGAGTCGTCAGCTCTTTCGCGCGAGAGGTTCGTCGGGAGGATCGACGGCCGCGAGGTCGTGGTCGGGCTCGTCGAGGGACGTACGTCGTTGCGCGCTGGGCCGAAGGCCGGGTGGGTGTACGGCTTTAGAGGGCCCGCGCGTTCGTCGCGCGGCGACACACCCGGTCGAAGTCGTGGTGCTGACGGGAGGGCCAGAAGGGCTCGAGGTCATGGCGACCCGTCGCGGTGCACTTCTGGTAGCTGGCCATGCCCATATTGAAGCAGACGCCCGCGCCGGGCGGACCCCTCCTCTCACCGATCGGACACTTCCGCGACCGGATGGCGGTCATGGTCCGGCGCCGGGGGCCGACTTGCCTGCCGGCGCATGCGGAAGGGGGCGCCCACCTCGCGGTGGACGCCCCCTTCCGGGAAGCCGTGAGCCGGCGGATCAGACCTGGCCGGCCTTCTCCAGGGCGGCGCAGCAGGTGTCGACGAGCAGGCGGGTCACGACGTACGGGTCGACGTTGGCGTTCGGGCGGCGGTCCTCGATGTAGCCCTTGCCGTCCTTCTCGACCTGCCACGGGATGCGGACCGAGGCGCCGCGGTCGGAGACGCCGTAGGAGTACTTGTCCCACGGGGCGGTCTCGTGCAGACCGGTCAGGCGGTCGTCGATGCCGGCGCCGTAGTTCTTGACGTGGTCGAGCGGCTTGGAGCCCTCGCCGAGCGCCTCGGCGGCGATGATGATCGCGTCGTAGTTCTCGCGCATCGCCTTGGTGGAGAAGTTGGTGTGGGCGCCGGCGCCGTTCCAGTCGCCCTTGACCGGCTTGGGGTCGAGGGTGGCGGAGATGCCGAAGTCCTCGGCGGTGCGGTAGAGCAGCCAGCGGGCCACCCACAGCTGGTCGGAGACCTCCAGCGGGGCCAGCGGGCCGACCTGGAACTCCCACTGGCCGGGCATGACCTCGGCGTTGATGCCGGAGATGCCGAGGCCGGCGGCGAGGCAGTTGTCGAGGTGCTTCTCGACGATCTCGCGGCCGAAGATCTCGTCGGCGCCGACACCGCAGTAGTAGCCGCCCTGCGGGGCCGGGAAGCCGCCCTCGGGGAAGCCGAGCGGGCGGGCGCCGTCGAAGAAGGTGTACTCCTGCTCGATGCCGAAGATCGACTCCTGGGCGGCGTACCGCTCGGCGACCTCGGCCAGCGCGGCACGGGTGTTGGACTCGTGCGGCGTCATGTCGATGTTCAGGACCTCGCAGAGCACGAGGATGTCGTCGCCGCCACGGATCGGGTCCGGGCAGGTGAAGACCGGCTTGAGGACGCGGTCCGAGGCGTGGCCCTCGGCCTGGTTGGTGGAGGACCCGTCGAAGCCCCAGATCGGCAGCGCGTCCAGACCGGCGGGCGAACCCGCGATGATCTTGGTCTTGGAGCGGAGCTTGGCGGTCGGCTGGGTGCCGTCGATCCAGATGTACTCAGCCTTGAAGGTCACGGGCCACTTCCTTCGGGGGTGGGTCTACCACTGCGGGTGCTGCGGCGCTGCGGCACCGGAGCGCCGCCGTCGATGCCCGGAGCCTGCCAACAGGCGATTTCCCGGTCATTGCTCGAATGTGAACCCCGTGTTACCTGGTGTTGGTGTGCCCCATCTCACGTCGTGAGGGCCCGCCCCGTGCGGGGCGCCGCGGATCCCGCCGGTTCACACGTGCAGGACGTGCGCGCGCCGGGCCTTCGTATGCGAGGGGAATGCGCGAACCCGCACGGGAGTGGGGCGGTCGGTGCCCGGGCGCGGGGGCGCGCGGTCACTCCGCCTGCGCCGCCGCGTCCCGTACGCCGGCCAGGAAGCGGCGGATCGCCGCCAGCTCCTTGTCGTCGCACTCCCGCAGCAGCTCCACCGTCCGCCCGATCAGCGGGCCGAAGAAGGCCCAGCCCAGCTCGACGGCCCGTTCCTCGACCTGGACGACGACCTGGCGGCGGTCCCGTTCGCCGCGCACCCGGCGGACGTGCCCGGCCCGCTCCAGACGGTCGACCAGGGCGGTCGTACCGGCGGAGTTCAGGCCCAGTGCGGTGCCCAGCCGGCCGGCGGTCAGCTCCTCGCCCGCGCGGGCGGCGTCCATGAGGGCGATCAGGGCCCGTACGTCGGTGGGGTGCATGGCGTTGCGGTTCGCGAACCGGGCGCTGTGCAGCCCGAGTTCGACCGTCACCGCACGGAGCAGATGGACGATCTCCATCTCCGGTCCCGGCTCCCGCATCCCCCGCACCTCCGGCTATCATCTCGTTCCACGACAATCTCGCTCAACGAGATAATAGGGGGCGCCGGCCTTGGGGACATACGACTTCGACGGGTTCTTCTCCGCGTACGACAAGGTCGTGGCGAAGTGGCCGGCCGGCCGGGAGGCGGTCGAGGTGCCCACGCCGTACGGGACGACGTACGTCCATGTCTGCGGGCCCGCCGACGGGCCCGCGCTGGTGCTGCTGCCGGGCGGCGGGGGCGCGACCTCGGCCTCCTGGTACGCGCAGGTGAGCGAGCTGGCCCGTACCCACCGGGTGTACGCCGTCGATCTGGTCGGCCGGCCCGGGCGCAGCGCGCGGGCCGGCGACCGTCCCCTCCGTGCGGTCGCCGACCTCACCGCCTGGCTCGACGCGCTGCTCGACGGGCTCGGCGTCGAGGCCGCCGATGTGGGCGGGCATTCCTACGGCGCCTGGATCGCACTGCATCACGCCCTCGGCTCGCCCGCGCGGGTGCGCCGCCTGTTCCTGCTGGACCCGACCGGGTGTTTCGCCGGGTTCGCGGCGGCGTACCTGCTGCGGGCCGCGCCGATGCTGCTGCGGCCCTCGGCGCGCCGGGTGCGGGCCTTCCTGGAGTGGGAGACCGCGGGAGCCGTGCTGGATCCCGACTGGCTGCGCCTCCAGGAGGCGGCCGCCGGCTTCCCCTCCGCGAAGCCGGTGACCGGACCGCGTCCCGCACCCGGGGCGCTGGGCGGCCTGGACGTGCCCGTCCTGCTGCTCGTGGCCGCGAACAGCAGGACCCATGACCCGTCCGCGGTGGCCGCCCGCGCGGCCCGACTGCTGCCGCGCGCACAGGTCGAGGTCCTCGCGGACGTCTCCCATCACGCGCTGCCGCAGTCCGCGCCGGCCGGTCTGGCCGGCCGTCTCAGCGGTTTCCTGGCGTCCTGAGCCTCACCCCACCTTCTCGATCACGGCCCGGCGGATCAGGAACTTGCCGGGCTCGCGGACCTGCTCGAAGGCGGCGTTGTTCAGCAGCACACAGCTACCGGAGACCGAGGTGACCTCGACGGTCGTGGACTTGTTGTTGTCGAGGTTGGTCACCTTCAGCTTCGTGCCGGCCGGGAACTGGTTGCTGGACGCGGCCGGGGCGCCGCCCTCTCCGGAGAGGGTGACGGTGGAGCCGTTGCAGACCTGCTGACCGGAGGCCGCGGGCGGCTGCGATGCCTGCGCGGGAGGAGCGGGGGACGCGGCCCCGCCGCCGCCCCCGGCCTCCGCCCCGCCCCCGGCCTGCTGGCCCTGACCCTGGCCCTGCTCTTGCCCGGCCTGGCCCTGCTGCTGTCCCTGCTGCTGTCCCTGTTGGCCGTTCTGTGCCGCCTGGGAGCCCTGAGCCGACTCCCCCACGACGCATCCGGCCGCTTCCTGCTGCCGTTCGATCTGCTCGATGACGGCCTCGCGGTTGGCGATCCGCGCCGCCGACTGGGCGTCGGGGTTGGCCCGCTGGCCCTCGATGAAGCGTTCGTTGTTGCCGAGCGCGGTGGCGAGGCCCTGGCAGACGGTGGAGTCCTTCGCCGACTGCGCGGCGTTGGAGGTGCTCGCCATGACGAAGGCACCTCCTCCCGCGACCGTGGCCGCGCTCACCAGCAGCGCCAGCTTCTTCTTCGTACTGAGAGTCCTCCTACGCGACATGCGCGCCTCCTGGGAGTCGGGGAGAGGTCGCCGCTATGTACGAGATCCCGAACGGAGTTACTCAGCGGTCACGACAGCGGCCGGGCGTAACCTGCGTCACACACAGGCGACTTGGTGTACCTGGCAGCACCCCTCCCCCGGGCCCTCACCCCCGTGCTCTGCGAGCCCGTCTCGGCCAGAGTGGACCCCGGAGCGGAAGAGGTGGGGTCATGGCGGTGGCGAAGCCGCGCGATGTGCTGGTGGCCGGGGCGCGCGGGCTGGGGCTGGCGGTGCTGGGCTGGACCGCCTCCGTCGCGCTCACCGTGCTGACGGTGGTGTCGGTCGTCTACATCCCGCTCGGTGTCGGGGTGCTGGCCACCCCCACCGTGCTGACCGCGGTCCGCGCGTACGCCGGGAAGCGGCGGGAGCTGGCCGAGGAGTGGGGCGAGGTGCGGATCCCCCCCCGGTACGCGCCGTCGCCCGAGCCCCGGCCGGGGATCATGGGGCGGGCCGAGCTGGCGCACGCGCTGCTGCGGAACCCCGGGACATGGCGGGACCTGCGGTGGCTGTGCGTGGACATGCTGGCCGGAACCGGACTGGCCGTGCTGGCACCCGCGCTGCTGGTGCAGGGGCTGCTGGGGCTGGTGGTGCCGCTCGGGCGAGGACCGGCCGCTGGCCCGGCTCACCCCGCGTGAGCGGGAGGTGCTGGAGCTGATGGCGCAGGGCCGCTCGAACGCGGCGATCGCCGCCAGGCTGACCGTGACCGAGCGGGCCGTCGCCAAGCACACGGCGAACATCTTCGCCAAGCTCGGTCTGGAGGTCCGCGAGGACGACAACCGGCGGGTGCTGGCCGTCCTCGCCTTCCTGGACGGGGACCACTGATCTTCAACACCGGCTTACCGCACGGCTGTTGATTTCTGTGACGTTTGAACACCGGTGGGACCGCGTCCGTATGGAACGGAGCCGCTTCACTCCTGTCGGGCGCCTCGATGCTGCCCCGCAAGGAAGTCAGAGGAGTTCCATGGGACGCAACACACGAAAACGCCGTACGCCGCTGGCCACCAAGGCCATTGCCGCATCGGCGGCCCTAGCGCTCGGTGGGGGCGGGCTGATCTGGGCGAACTTCTACGCCTCGGCGCACGAGGACCGAGACACCTGGACCGACCGGACGAAGGCGGCCGGCGTGCAGGTGGCCACGATCGACTGCCCGGACGTCGGCCAGCAGCTCACCGACGTACCGGACCGGGCCCGGGGCGAGGTCGACGGCGAACTCGCCACGATGGACCAGCAGATCACCGAGGCATACCAGCGACTGGCGACCACCCGGGACGCCCAGACGCGGGACCCGAACTTCGTCCAGAACGCGATCCTGCAGCCGCTGAAGGACCGACGGCAGGCGATCATCGACCGCATCCAGCTGGAGATCAACCGCGTCGGGGGCAGCGCCCCCGAGAGCCTCGACGGACTGTCCGGCTGTACCGCCGCCCCCTCGGAGCAGCCGCAGACCAACGACGGCGAGCAGGACGGCGGTCAGCAACAGGACGACGGCCAGCAGCAGGACGGTGGTCAGGACCAGAACGGGGACGGCCAGCAGGACGGCGGCCAGGACCAGAACGGCGACGGCCAGCAGGACGGTGGTCAGGACCAGAACGGCGACGGCCAGCAGGGCAACGGCAACGGCGGTCAGGCCGGGAACGGTCCCGTCGCCGACGACTTCGTGGACATCACCACGGTCCAGCCCAACGTCCAGCGGATCAACCGCGGCCGCAACGCCTCCACCGGCTCCTTCACCACCAAGTGCGGTGTGAACGAGAACAAGAAGTTCAACACCGACAACGTCATCGTGGCGCCCGGCGTCAGCAACGGCGCCCACCACCTCCACGACTACGTCGGCAACCAGGCCAACGACGCCTTCGCGAACAACGACACGTTCGCGGACGCCGGCACCAGCTGCGCCAACCAGGGCGACAAGTCCTCCTACTACTGGCCGGTGCTGCGGGTGCAGGACGGCACGCAGGACTTCGACCAGAACAACGACGGCGGCGGGAAGGAGGGCAACGTCGGCCGGATCCTGCAGGCGAAGCAGGCGCAGATCAAGTTCTTCGGCAGCCCGAAGTCCAAGGTCGTGGCGATGCCGAAGTTCCTGCGGATCATCACCGGCGACGCCAAGGCCTTCACCAACGGGCCCGGCAACGCCAACGCCTCCTGGAGCTGCACCGGCTTCGAGGACCGGCAGCTGAAGGACAAGTACCCGATCTGCCCCGACGGCAGTGACGTGGTGCGCACCTTCAAGTTCCAGAGCTGCTGGGACGGCCAGAACATCGACAGCGCCAACCACCGCACGCACGTGGCGTTCGCGGACGGCGAGGGCCGCTGCCAGAACGGCTTCCAGGCGATCCCGCAGCTGGTGATGCGGCTCGTCTACGACGTCGAGGCGCCGGTGATCGAGAACGGCCAGGTGCGGAACGCGTTCGCGGTGGACGGTTTCCCCGAGCAGCTGCACAAGGCGATCACCGACCACGACGACTTCATCAACGTCTTCGACGAGGGCCTGATGGACAAGATGGTCCGCTGCATCAACTCCGGGGCACGCTGCCAGTAGGCGCCCTTGACGAGCGGGGGGGGGGGGGGGGGGGGGGGGGCGCCCCCCCCCCCCCCCGGGGGGGGGGGGGGGGGGGGGGCTTTTTTTATGAGCCCGAAGCGCCCCCCCCCCCCCCCGCCCCCCCGCGGGGCGC
>NZ_JBITYN010000001.1:501297-1282224 GCF_044545925.1 Streptomyces sp. NPDC053367
CCGTCCAATCATAATACCTGTCGGGATGCTGGGCACTGTTAAAATGTTTTCCGGGCTGAACCAGGGGGGGCCCGGGCTGCTTTCCGGGGTCTTGTGGGGGGGGGGGGGGGGGGCCCGGGGCCCCCCCCCCCGCCCGCTTCGGCGTGTCCCTCTAGTGGTGGTGAGTTCTTCCCTCCTCCATGGAGCCGCCCAGCGTGCCGCGCAGCGCGGTGACGACGTCCATGTCGCCGACGGCGACCCACTTGCGGCCGACGAGGTAGTGGCCGCCGTAGTCCTTGGCCGAGTCGATCCACTCGCGCTGGCCGCGGTCGGTGGCGAAGGTGGCGAGGACGAACTTGCCGTCACCGGTCTCGCAGATGGCCTGGCGGATCTCGTCGGCGTCGGTCTGCACGTCCGGCTCGCAGTCCGCCTCGGCGGCCAGGTGCTCCAGGCTGCCGGTGGCCGTCGGCGGCACGGACGCCTTCCCGTCCGGGGAGCCGCAGGCCGTCAGGGCCAGCAGTGCGACGGTGATCAGCGGTCGGGACAGCCTCATGGTTCCTCCGGGCGGTCTGCGGGCAGGGTGCCTGAGTTCGATACGGCTGTCACGCCCGCCCCGCTCAAATCCGGTGTCCCGGTGGGCACAGGCGTGCGAGGCTGAGCCCGTGGACAAGGACTGGAACGACCGTGTGACCGCCGCCTGGGCGACCTTCGACGACTACCCCGAGGACGAGGCCGGCGCGTTCCGTGCCGTGATCGACGCGCTCGTCGCCGAACTCCCCGAGGGACACCCGGACGGACCCTTCGAGCGGGCCTGCGCCTGGGACTCGACGGGCCACTCCGACAAGGCGGTCCCGCTGTACCGGGAGGCGCTGGCACGCGGCCTGGACGGCTACAAGGGGCGGCGGGCGCGGATCCAGCTGTCCAGCTCGCTGCGCAACATCGGGCAGCCGGAGGAGGGCGTCAAGCTGCTGACACCCGAGCTGGACGGCCCGTCGGACGAGTTGGACGACGCGGTACGGGCGACCCTCGCCCTGTGCCTGTCCAGCCTCGGCCGCGACCGCGAGGGCCTGGCCCTCGTGCTCCAGGCGCTCGCCCCCCATCTGCCGCGCTACCAGCGGTCGATGGCGAACTACGCGCGGGCCCTGGTCACGCCGGGGCACTGACGTCACCCGGGCGGCGGTGACCAACGCACGATTCGCTCGTTCTGCTGAACGTGCAGTCACAGGATGTCGCCCAGCGCCCCGTCCCCACCCCCACCCCCACCGACCCGGTGGTCGACGTCGAGCAGGCCGAGGCCGCGCTCGTCGAGCACTATCCGCGCCTGGTCCGGCTGGCCTATCTGGTGCTGCCGCCGGGCCTCGGCCGCAGCCGCCGGGTGCTGACCGCGCACGCCCTCACCCAGCGCGCCCTGCCGCGCGGGCGTACGACGGCACCGACGATCCCGGCCCAGGCCCAGCCGGGCGGGGCCTGGGCCGGTGACCCGGGTTATGCGTTCGTACGGCAGCGGGTGCTGCGCTCGGCGCTGGAGGCGGGACTGCCGCTGACCTTCCGGGCCTGGCCGAGGCGGGCCCAGCTGCCCGTGCTGCTGCCGCAGGTGTGGGGCCTGAAGGTGTTCCCGCGCTCGGGCGGCGCCGACGAACTCGCCCTGGACCAGCGGCTGTCCGCGCTGTCCGCCGAGGCGCGTGCCGCGTATGTGCTGCGCGGCCTGGAGCAGCTGCCCGACACCGAGGTACGCCGGCTGCTCGCGGCGGCCGGGGCCGAGGACCCGGCCGCGGCGCTGGCCGGGGCCGACGGGGTGCCGGCGCAGTACGCGCTGCTGGAGTCCCCCGAGTTCGACGCCTGCTCGCTGCAGGCCAGGCCCACCGATCTGATGCGTCGCCGCCAGCACGGCAAGGCCGCGCTCGCCGCCGTCGCGGCCCTCGCGGTGTGCGGGGCGCTGCTCGGAGTGCCAGGCGACGGCTGGGGACCCGAGGGGGCCGCCGCCCCGCCCTATGCGCGCAACCCCTCCGCCGAGGCCGCACTGGACCCGGCGAAGCTGGTCAGGGTGGCCCCGGCCGCCTGGCAGTCCTCCGCGCGGACCGACTTCTCGGTGTGGCCGGCCCGCGGCGACCTCACCGGCGACACGGCCCTGCTGCGCCGGGCCCTCGCGGTGTGGGCCCGCCCCGGCGAGCGCGTGCGAGTCTCGGCGACGCCCGGCACCCCGTCGGGCGGCCCGCCCGGGCCGGCGCAGCTGCTGTGGGCGGGCGGTGTCGACAACGCGCGCGTGGTGATCCTGTACGACGGTCTGCGCATCGCCCGGTACGCGGAGCCGAAGGACGGCACGGCGGGGGCCGCGATGGACTTCGCGCGGGCCGACGGCGCGAGCGGGGCGGAGGCGAGCGCGGTGGTGCTGGACCGGTCCGACGGCAATGTGCGCTACCTGACCGCGCCGTGGGTGACGAAGGCGGCCGAGCGGGACCTGATGAAGCCGGGCTCGGGGGCGATGGAGCTGACCCTGACCGACGGGATCACCTCGCCGCTGGCCAGCCCGGCCACCCGTACCGGCGCCTGCGCCTCCTGGAACGTCCTGGAGCTGTCGGGGCGGGACGGCACCGTCCTCGCCACCGACCTCGGCGAGCTGGTGCCGGCCCGGCTGACGGCCGGCCGGCCGGGTGCCGCGCGTGATGTGACCGGGGCGAAGGCGCTGCGCGGCTGGGCACCGTACGCCTGTTCCCTCGCCGACCTGCGGGGGCAGGGGGTGCGGACGGTGAACTCCTGGAGTTACGCCTCGCAGGTGCTGCCGGAGTCCGGGGGGACGGCGGAGTGGGTGTGCACGCGGGCCGAGACGTGGCGGGGCGGGGGCACGCGGGCGCTGGCGCAGTTCCGTACGCCGGGAGGGGTCTACGGGGCCGTCGTGGCCAAGGCAGAGAACGTGGCCGCGTGCGGGCCGCGTGATCCGCATGTGCTGGCCGGGGTGCTGTGGAAGGCGGAGGGCGGCGGCTGGTATCTGCTCGCCGCCGGAAGCGGGGACGTGGCGTCGGTGGAGGCGAGTGGCGGGGTGACGGGGTCCGGGGAGGGCAACCTGCTGGCTGTGGAGGCCGAGCAGGGGGCTCAGGCCGAGTTGAAGGGCTCCTTGGAGGACGGGCGGGTGATCAGCGGGCTTCGATGAGGGGGTTGCCGTTCGTCGCCGTCCGCGGCTCTCGTCGTGGCTCGTGGCGCCCGCGCGGCGGAGCCGCAGATCGGTACGGCCCCGCGCCCCCCGAGGCGTCACCCCGGGCGGATTCCAGAAGTACGGGGTCTTCCCCCATCCGCTTACCCGTCAGTACATTGACGCCATGTCTAACAAGCAGGGCCGTCTCCCCCGGCCGGTCGACGACGAGCGGGTCCCGCTCAAGGCGCGGAAGGTGTCCTTCGCCTGGGAGGACACACCGCTGCACTGGGTGCCCGGCGATCCCTTCACCACGCACACCATCAACGTGCTGCATCTGCTGCTGCCGGCCGGCGAGCGGTGGTTCGTGCACGTCTACAAGCAGGTGCTGCCGCACATCCGGGACGAGCGGCTGCGGCAGGACGTCATCGGGTTCATCGGGCAGGAGGCCATGCACTCCCAGGCCCACGACGAGGTGCTGCCGCACCTGAAGGAGCTGGGGCTCGACCCGACCCCGTACACCGCGCAGGTGGACTGGATGTTCGAGAAGCTGCTGGGCGACCGGACACTGCCGCCCGGGCGGGCGCGGCGCTGGTGGCTGATGGAGCGGGTCGCGCTGATCGCGGCGATCGAGCACTACACGGCGTTCCTGGGCGACTGGGTGCTGAACGCCGAGGAGCTGGACCGGCGCGGGGCGGACCCGACGATGCTGGACCTGCTGCGCTGGCACGGGGCGGAGGAGGTCGAGCACCGGTCGGTGGCGTTCGACCTGTTCATGCATGTCGACGGCGGTTACCGGCGGCGGGCGCGGACCTGGGCGACGGCGTTCGCGACGCTGGTGTTCCTGTGGCAGCGCGGCATCCGGTTCTTCATGGAGAACGACCCGACGCCGGTGAACGGCAAGGGGTCCGTCAAGGAGTTCTATCTGCGCGGCCGCGCGGGCACCCTGCCCTCGACCGGCGCCATGCTGCGGTCGATCCCGACCTACCTCAGCCGGACGTACCACCCCTCGCAGGAGGGGTCGACCGCGCAGGCGGTGGCCTATCTGGCGTCCTCACCGGCCGCGCTCGCCGCGCAGAAGGGGGCCGCGTGATGCCCAGGGCCACCACCGTCGTGGCCGCCGCGGGGGCCGCCTACCTCGTCCGGCGGGCCCTGCGCCGGCGTATCCGGGCCTCGCCGCTGTGGCCGATGCCCGCGCTGGAGGAGCCCGTCTCCGGGCGGCCGCGCTCGCGGGCGCTCAGGCTGCTGGTGACCTCGCACGAGGAGATCGCCGACGGGGTCGTCCGGCTCCGCCTGGAGGGGCACGGCCTGCCGCGCTGGGAGCCGGGCGCGCACCTGGACCTCGTCCTGCCGTCCGGTCTCGTACGGCAGTACTCGCTGTGCGGCGACCCTGAGGACACCTCCTCCTACACGGTCGCCGCCCGGCTCGTGCCGGACGGGCGCGGGGGCTCGCGCGAGGTGCACGAGCAGGTGCAGGAGGGCGTCGAGCTGGAGGTGCGCGGGCCGCGCAACCGGTTCCCGCTCGTGGCGGCGCAGTCGTACGTGTTCGTCGCGGGCGGCATCGGGATCACACCGGTGCTGCCGATGCTGCGGGCGCTGCCGGAGGGCACCGAGTGGCGGCTGCTGTACTGCGGGCGCAGCCGGGCGTCGATGCCGTTCCTGGAGGATGTGCTCGAGCTGGGCGGTGACCGCGTGACCGTCGCCGCGCAGGACGAGGCGGGCCTGCCCGACCTGGACGGCTTCCTCGCGGACGCGCCCGCCGGCGCCGCCGTCTACTGCTGCGGACCCGAGGGGCTGACGGCGGCCGTGCAGGAGCGGGCGCCGGACGTGCGCCTGGAGCGGTTCGCGCCGCGCACCTCGACGGACGGGAACCGGGAGTTCGAGGTCGAACTGGCCCGCAGCGGGCGGACGGTGACCGTGCCGGCCGGCACCAGTGTGCTGGCCGCGGTACGCGAGGAGCTGCCGGACACCCTGTACTCCTGCGAGCAGGGCTTCTGCGGGACCTGCCAGCAGCGGGTGCTGGCGGGCGAGGTGGACCACCGGGACGAGCTGCTCACCGACGGCGAGCGGGAGGACTCGATGCTGATCTGTGTGTCCCGGGCGCGAAGTGAGCGACTTGTGCTGGACATGTGAGGGGGATGTGGTCGACATCGGGGCCGGTCCGGCCCGTTCGGGGCCGGATCCGATCGGTAAGGTGTTCGCATGTCTACCGGGGTTCGCCGCAGAATGGGAGTCGAGGAGCGACGGCAGCAGCTGATCGGTGTCGCGCTCGACCTGTTCAGCCGCCGCTCTCCCGACGAGGTCTCCATCGACGAGATAGCGTCGGCCGCCGGCATCTCACGCCCGCTGGTCTACCACTACTTTCCCGGCAAACTCAGCCTGTACGAGGCCGCGTTGAAGCGCGCCTCGGACGATCTGGCGGGCCGGTTCGACGAGCCGTTCGAGGGTCCGCTGGGGGCGCGGCTGCTGCGGGTGATGGGCCGGTTCTTCGACTTCGTCGACGAGCACGGCCCCGGTTTCTCCGCGCTGATGCGCGGCGGCCCGGCCGTCGGGTCCTCGACCACCAACGCCCTCATCGACTCCGTGCGCCAGGCCGCCTACGAGCAGATCCTGGCCCACCTCGGCGTCACCGACCCGCCCGCCCGTCTGGAGCTGGTGGTGCGCTCGTGGATCTCGCTCGCCGAGTCGACCGCGCTGATCTGGCTGGATGGACGGCGTATCCCGCGCGAGGAACTCGAGACGCAGCTGGTCCACGACTTCGCCGCGCTCGCCGCCGTCAGCGCGGCCTACGACGAGGAGATGAGCGCCCTGCTGCGCCGCATCCTCGCCGACGAGCCGGCCGACGGGCCGTTCACGGACCTCGTCACCCGGCTCATCGCGCTCGCCTCGTAGCGCCCGTGGACCTCAGACCTCGGCCTTGGCGTAGGACGGGTCGAGGTCGCGGATCTCGGCGGACAGGTGCAGCTTGAGGCCGTCGCTCGGCTCGATCTGCTTGCGCAGGAGCTCCACGACGGCCTCGGTGAGGCGTGCCTTGGTCTCGTCGCTGCGGCCGGCGAGCAGGGCGATCGAGACGTTCACGACGGCGTGGCCCTCGCGGTCGGCGCCTACGGCCTCGTACTCGGTGCGCAGGACCCGCGTCTTGCAGGCCTCCGGCTTCGCGCCCGCGATGTCGACGACCAGCGGGTGCAGCGCGACCGCGAACTGCTCCCAGTCGACCGCGTCCAGCTGCCCGGAACGCTCGACGGTGATCTGCGGCATGGGTGCTCCTGTTCTCCGGCGGACAGGAGCACCCTAACCGTCAGCCTGTGCGGGTGAACACGGCCACCGTGCGGGCCGGGACCGTGAAGGTGCCCGATTCCTGCGCGTAGCCGGCGCCCTTCACGACCGGGTCGGCGCCCGACGCCTGCACCGGGTGCAGCCGGTAACCGGTACCGGCCAGCGTGCTGACCCGCTGCTGCTGCTCCTGCGGGGTGGCGTTGAAGACGACGACCAGGTCACCGAGGCGCATGGTGATCACACCGGGCGTCTCCTCGGTCCCCGACAGCGGGAAGGAGAGCTGGGCCTGCACCTGATCGGCCGTGCCGAGGGAGAACGCCTGCTCCGTCGTACGGATCCGCAGCAGGTCCTGGTAGGCCGCCGAGGTGCCCTGGATCTGCTCGCAGCCGACCTTCAGCGTGGCCAGCAGCGGCTTGGCGAAGGGCCACTTGGCGGTGTTGTCGGCCGCCGGTGGCAGACCGCGGCCGAAGCCGTTGCCGTCGGCGCAGTTCCAGTGGATGGCGTTGAACCAGTCGCCGCTGTCGTACGAGTTGCGGTCCAGCGACTTCGAGCGCAGCAGGTCGGTGCCCGCCTGGGAGAGCGCCGGGCCCTGCGAGAGGGTGGCGGTCGCCATCGCGAGGACCTGCATCCTGGCCCGGTCGTCCGCGCTCACCGTGGCGGGGAGCTTGAACGCGAGGGCGTCGAACAGGGCCTCGTTGTCGTGCGCGTCGGCGTAGGCGAGGGCGTCGCCGGGGGCCGCCGCGTAACCGGCGGGGGCGCCGTTGTAGTCGACCTCGGAGCCCTTGACCTCCTTGCCGCTGGTGTCGGTGAAGCGGTAGCCGGCGAGGTTGCCGGACAGGCCGACCTTGATCAGGTCCTGGTAGTGCAGCAGGCGGGCCTTCTGCTGGGCCTCGGTGCCGTTGTCGGCGGCCGGGTTGGGCTCGGTGTACAGGCCGGAGGCGAAGCCCTGGACGCCCGGGTCGGCGTCGAAGGGGCCGCCGCCGCGCACCGCGTCACGGGCCCGGTCGGAGAAGGTGGCGATGCCGGTGCCCGCCATGTTCTTCTGCGTGGCCTGCACGAACCGGGCGTCGTCGGCGACCTCGCCGAAGTTCCAGCCCTCGCCGTACAGGATGATCTTCCTGCCGTCGACGCCGTCCTTGGCGGGCGTCAGCTCGTCGAGGGCCTTCCTGACCGCGAGGATGTTGGCCTTGGGGTGGTGGCCCATCAGGTCGAAGCGGAAGCCGTCGACCTTGTACTCCTTGGCCCAGGTGACGATCGAGTCCACGACGAGCTTGCCCATCATGGCGTTCTCGGTGGCGGTGTTGGCGCAGCAGGTGCTGTTCGCGACCGAGCCGTCGGCCAGCAGGCGCTGGTAGTAGCCGGGCACGATCCGGTCCAGGACCGAGGTGTCCGCCTGGCCGCTCGCCGCCGTGTGGTTGTAGACGACGTCCATGACGACCCTGAGGCCGTCCTCGTTCAGCGCCTTGACCATCTTGCGGAACTCGACCGTACGGGCCGTGCCGTCGGGGTCGGTCGCGTAGGAGCCCTCGGGGACGGTGTAGTGGTACGGGTCGTAGCCCCAGTTGTAGGCGTCCTTGGCGGCGGTCTTCGCCACGCACTCCTGCTGCTGCTCGGAGTCGGCGGCGAAGGAGGCCAGGTCGCAGTCGGGGGTCTGCTGGTCGGCCTTCTTCTCGGGGATGGTGGCGATGTCGAACGCCGGCAGCAGGTGCACGTACGACGTGCCGGACTCGGCCAGCTCGCGCAGGTGCCTGGAGCCGTCGCTGAGCTTGTCGGCGAAGGCCAGGTAGGTGCCGGGGTGCTCCGCGGTCCGGTCCTCGACCGAGAAGTCGCGGATGTGCAGCTCCTGGATCTGCGCGTCCTTCAGGGGCACGGCCTTCGGCTTGGTGTACGTCGTCCAGCCGGCCGGCTTCAGCGCCTGGTCGGCGAGGTCGACGACCAGGCTGCGCTCGGAGTCGGCGGTGAGGGCGACCGAGTAGGGGTCGGTGACCTTGTTGGTGACGACCTTGCGGACGCTGGGCGCCCAGACCTTCACGGCGTACCGGTACGGCTTGCCCTTCCACGAGCTGGGGCCCGTGACCGACCAGACGCCGGTCGCCGGGTCGCGCCGCATGGCGACGGTCGTGCCGTCCAGCTCCAGGGCGACGCTCTGCGCGGTCGGCGCCCAGACGGACAGGGTGGGCCGGCCGTCGCGGAAGACCGGGCCGAGGCGGGCGTCGGCCGCCGGGTACAGGTCGTCGAGGACGCCCGCGATCTGTACGCCGCTCGCGGTGAGCACGGCGCCGTTCGCGGCGCGCTGGGAGGCGACGAGCTGGCCGCGCAGGGCCTGGCGGACCCGGTCGCGGTCGCGGGGGTCGACGGAGTAGGCGGTGTAGTTCGCGAGGTGCGGGAACTTCGCCTTCTGCGCCTCGGTGAGGTCGGTCCTCTGCAGCCGCAGCCAGCGCTCGTCGGTGCCGGTCAGCGCCCCGCCCTTCACCTCGACGGAGCCGGTGGCGGAGTACAGCAGCTGGGTTGAGGCGGCGGCCTCGGAGCCGTTCCAGGCGATCGTGTTCCGGTCGATCCAGACGGCCTTGGCGGTGGTCAGGTCGAGCGCGGCCGCGGAGCCCTTGGGCTGCGGGAGCAGGTACTTCTCCTGGCCGTTCACCATCCACACCTCGTAGCCGTCGGCCTTGAGGTCGAGGGACTGGTCGGTGGGCAGGTCCTTCTCGTCGCCCTTGTGGAGGATGTAGCTGAGGCTGGTGGCACCCTCGGTGAGAGGCACCTCGAAGACCGCGCCGTACGCATCGGTCTTCACCGGCTGCAGGGGGTTCGACCACTCGGTGGGGTTCGCGGCACCGGTCCAGGTGTGCAGGCCCCAGCCGTCGTAGTCGCCGTCGGCGCGGTGGTAGTGCAGGACGGCCTTGGTCTTGTCGGGGGCCGGGTAGACGCCCTCGGGGCGCTCGGTGAGGGCGGTGTCCTTGCCCTGCTCGATCCAGATCTCACCGGTCTTGGTGACGTCGATCGTGCGGTCGGTGGAGACGTCCTTGTTGCCCTGCTTGTCGATGACGAGGTAGCCGACGTTCGAGGCGCCCGGCTTGAGCTTGACGTAGGCGAAGGCGCCGTAGGCGTCCCGGCCGGTGAACGGGTGGCTGTCGGGCCAGTCGGTGGCCTCGCCGTCGGCGATGTCGCCCCAGGCGTACAGGCCCCAGTCGGTGTAGTCGCCGTCCGCGCGCTTGTAGTGGACGATCGCGTAGTCCCGGGAGGACGCGGTGGGGATCTCCTCGGCGGGCGGGGTGCCGGTGGTGGAGGCGGCGGTGGCGCCGGCCGTGCGGCCCTTGGTGTCGATCACCACGGCCTTGTAGCGCAGGGCGGTGCCCGGCGCCACGTCCTCGCCGATGGTCTGCGTGACCTTGTACGGGGCGTGGTCGGCGGAGCCGAGGACGCGCCACTGGCCGGTGCCGACCTGGGCGGCGAAGACGACCCGGTTGAGCTGCCCGCCCTCGACGTCGGCGGTGAGCTCCACGGTGCCGGTGGCTCCGGCGGCGGGGGCCGTCAGGGTGAGGGTGGGCGGGCCGGCGGGGGCGGCGAGGCGCCCGGTGGCCTTGTAGACGACGGCGGAACCGGCGGGGACGGTGACGGTGAGCTTCTTGTCGCCGTCGGAGGTCAGCCTGCCGTCCGTGCCGTAGATGCCGGTGAAGCCCATGCCCGCCGAGCCGGTCGCGAAGGTCGCCGTCTTCGCCTCGGCGGCGTTGTTGAAGGCGACGACGTACTCGACGCCGCTCTTCGCGTCGGTGCGGGAGAAGGCGTACACGCCGGGGCCGTCGGTGGCGTGGCGCTCGGTCTGGACGCCGTCGGCGAGGGCCGGGTTGGCCTTGCGGAGTTCGGCGAGGGCACGGATCTGCCGGTAGAGCGGTGCGTTCGTGTCGTACGCGGCGCTCGCGTGGGTGCGGTCGGTGCCGAGCTGGTCGTCGTCGAGGTAGTCGGCGGTGCGGGAGGCGAACATCGGCTGGCGGGCGTCCTTGTCGCCGCCGGCGCCGGTGAAGCCCTGTTCGTCGCCGTAGTAGACGACCGGGTTGCCGCGGCTGAGGAACATCAGCTCGTTGGCGAGCCGGTCCTTCTTCAGCAGCTCGGCGTCGGAGGCGTTCGGGTTGTCCTGCTTGAGGAACGTGCCGATGCGGCCCATGTCGTGGTTGCCGAGGAAGCTGACCTGCTCGTAGGCGTTGGCCTTGTCGGTGGTGTACCGGTAGTCGTCACCGAAGACGGAGGCGAGCTTCTTCGCGCTGCCGCCCTGGGAGGCGTACTGGCGGGCCGCCTCCTGGAAGGGGAAGTCGAGGGTGGCGTCGAGCCGGCCCTGGGTGACGTACGGCGAGGTGACCGCGGTGTCGGCGGAGTAGACCTCGCCGAACATGAAGAAGTCGTCCCGGCCGCGCTTCGCCGCGTAGGCGTCCAGCGCGGTGGCCCACTGGGTCCAGAACTCGAGGTTGACGTGCTTGACCGTGTCGATGCGGAAGCCGTCGATGTCGAAGTCGCGCACCCAGCGCTGGTAGATGTGCTCCATGCCCTTGACCACCTCGGGACGCTCGGTCCACAGGTCGTCCAGGCCGGAGAAGTCGCCGTAGGTGGAGCTCTCGCCGGCGAAGGTGGAGTCGCCGCGGTTGTGGTACATCCGCGGGTCGTTGAGCCAGGAGGGCACCTTGTTCTTGCTGGTGACCTTCGGGGTGTACGGGAAGGAGTCCCGGTCGACGCGCGGGAACCTCTGGCCCCCGGCCGCGTAGTCGGCGTCGTCGAAGGGCCGGCCGTCCTTGGTCAGGTACGGGAAGGCGCCCTTGGAGAGGTAGCCGTAGGACTTCTCCTCGTAGTCGACGACGTCGGCGGTGTGGTTGGTGATGACGTCGAAGAAGACCTTCATCCCCTTGGCGTGCGCCTTGTCGATGAGGTTCTCGAGGTCCTGGTTCGTCCCGAAGTGCGGGTCGACCTGGGTGAAGTCGGTGATCCAGTAGCCGTGGTAGCCGGCCGAGGCGTTGGCCCCGGTGCCCTGCACGGGCTGGTTCTTGAAGATGGGCGCCATCCAGATGGCGGTGGTGCCCAGGCCCTTGATGTAGTCGAGCCTGCGGGTCAGGCCCTTGAGGTCGCCGCCCTGGTAGAAGCCCTTGTCCGTGGGGTCGTAGCCGGTGGTGAGGCGGGTGCCGGTGAGGCCGCCGCGGTCATTGGAGGTGTCGCCGTTGGCGAAACGGTCCGGCAGGACGAAGTAGAACTGCTCGCGGGTCAGGTCGTGCCGGGCGGCCGCCTTGGCCAGCGTCGCGTCCGAGGGCGGAGGCGGTGCGGTGTCGGCCTGGGCGGCGAGCGGCTGGACCAGGGCCGCGGCGAGCGCGGCGACGGTGACGGCCGCGACCCGTCTGCCCTGCACGGTACGGCGCGTACCTGGCGCCGGCCATCTGGGTATCACTGACGTGAACTCCTTGCGATTACGGCTCATTGGGTCCGACCCCGGCGCGACGGTATCGCCGCGAAAGGCTTGCAGCAAGGGTCGTGAAAGTAACGGAAAGGATTTTCACGACCCTTGCGCTTCAGCGGCTCAACAGGAGGACTTGCCCGTGTAGAGGGCCAGGGCGGTGTTCGCGCCGAGGGTGGCGGTGAACTGGCCGCTGGAGTTGACCGTCACGGGGGTGTTGTTCTGGACGTTGCAGTACGTGCCCGCGGGCAGCGAGGTCTGGTAGGTGCGGGTCAGGGAGTAGGTCTCGTGGTTGATGGCCACATAGCCCTTGCTGCCGCGCCCGAAGGCGATGGCGTCGTTGCCGTTGTCCCACCAGTTGGTGACCGGCTCGCCGCGGGTGGCGTTGCGGAAGGCCACCATGCGCTGGATCTCGGGCCAGGCGTGCTGGCACTTCCAGCCGTCCTGCCAGCAGGCGTTCACCTGACCGCCGTTGGGCGGTCCGGCGTCGATGTCGGAGAACTCGTAGCCGGAGTTGATGTCCGGGGCGCCGTAGGGCCAGGCGAGCATGAAGACGCTGGCCAGGGTGTAGTTGGCGCCGTCCTTGTAGGTGAGGGTGGAGCCGTTGCGCTCGGTGTCGTGGTTGTCGACGAAGACGCCGGCGGAGGAGCTGCTCATGTAGCCCCAGCCCTCGCCGTAGTTCTTCAGGTAGGCGAGGTTCTCGTTGTTGAAGACCCGCTTGAGGTCGTAGGCGTAGCGGAACTCCTGGACGTCGCCGTTGCCGGTGTACTCGGTCGGCTGGACGGCCTCGCCGGCGCCGTAGATGGCCTCCTGCTTCCAGTAGACCGACGGGTTGCTGAGCCGTGACTTGATGTTGGCGAGGTCGGCGGCGGCGATGTGCTTGGCCGCGTCGATACGGAAGCCGTCGACGCCGTAGGAGAGCAGGGTGTTCATGTACCCGGCGATGGCGGAGCGGACGTAGTCCTCGCCGGTGTCGAGGTCCGCGAGGCCGACGAGCTCGCAGTTCTGGACGTTCCAGCGGTCCTGGTAGTTGGTGATCTGCGCGGTGCAGTTGTCGAAGTCGTAGGACGAGTACAGGCCGGGGTAGTTGTACTTCGTGTACGACGAGCCGCCGGTGCCGGTGCCGTTGCCGGCCGCCATGTGGTTGATGACGGTGTCGACGACGACCTTCACGCCGGCCGAGTGACACGTGTTGATCATGTTGCGGAAGGCGGTGGTGTCACCGAGCCGCCCCGCGATCTTGTAGCTCACCGGCTGGTACGAGGTCCACCACTGGGAGCCCTGGATGTGCTCGGCAGGCGGGGAGACCTGCACGTAGCCGTATCCGGCCGGGCCGAGGCGGTTGGTGCACTCGGCGGCCACCGAGGAGTACTTCCACTCGAAGAGGACGGCCGTGACGTCCTTGGTGCCGGGCGGGGAGGCCTGGGCGGTGCCCGCGGTGCCGGGTATGAGCACGGCGGCCGCCGCGGCGAGCGCGAGCGCGCTGGAGAGAGTTCTGGCCATGTGGGGAGTCCTTCTCCGTCGAAGGGCATGGGGAGTGCGGGGAGGCGCACTGAAGGTTCTTGCTGAAACGCGACTGAAACCTTGCGGTTGCGCAGATGTTAAGGGCTGGAAACCCGAAAGGGCAGGGGTCCGGCGCAAGTTGCTGCAAGAGATTTCCAACACCCGTCAGGCGTGGTGGGGTCCGCCTGCGGCGAGGCGCTCCAGGAGGGCGCGGGCCTGCCGTATACGGGGATGCGACGGGTGCAGCTGCGTCTCGCAGTCGGCCAGGGCCCGGCGGGCCGCGGCCTCCGCCTCGGCGCGGCGGCCCAGGCCGTGCAGCGCGGCGGCCGTCGCCAGGTCCAGCCTGCCGGTGTGGCCCCGCTCCCGCTTCGGGGTGATCCGGTGCGCTTCGGCGAGGGCCTCGGCGTGGCGGCCCTGGCCGGTGAGGCTGCGCACCAGGGTGGAGTGCAGGGCGGCCTCGGCGCCGTCGACGCCCGCGGCGCGGGGCAGGTTGCCCCGGGCGATCGCCTCGGCCTCCTCGTGGCGGCCCAGCCCGCACAGGGCCTCCGCCAGACCGTCCAGCACGGTCAGCTCCAGCTTCCACACCTTCGTGGTGCCCAGGTGCTTCAGCCGGGTCAGCTCGCGCAGCAGCGCCCGTGCCTCCGCCTCGGCCTCGGTGTGCCGGCCCTGCCAGTCGAGGACGGCCGCGCGGTTGTTCCGTACCAGCAGCGCGAGGGTCCGTCCCGGTCCCGTCAGGCCGTCCAGCTCGGCGATGAGGGCCTCCATCTCGGGCAGCACCTCCTCGCCGCGCCCGTGGGCGCACGCCACCGCGGTGGCCGTCGTCCTGGCGTACCAGGTCATCGCGCGGCGGCGCCCGGGCCGCCACAGCCGCCGGGCCCCCGCCTCGCAGGCCCGGGCCTCGCCCTCGGCCTCCTCGAACCTGCCGTCCGTGGCGAGCCGGAGGGCGCGCTTGAGCCGGGCGTCCAGGCGCCGGGAGCGCAACGACCGCGGTGCGGGGAGTCTCACGAGCGGTGAGCCTACGGGGTGTGCCCGGCCGGACGACGACGGGGCCCGCCACCGGAGTTCGGTGACGGGCCCCGGGGTGCGGGTGCGCGGATCGGTCAGGCCGTGGTGAACCACACCGTGGTGTCCGCGGGGACCTTGGTCCCGCCGTCGGTCTCGGCGATCTCGTCGCTGGTGAGGAGCACGCGGCCGTAGGCCGGGGTGGTCACCGACTCGGCCGTGGTGTTGGCGACGCAGACGAACTCGCCGCGGCGGAAGGCCAGAACGCCCTCGGGTGCGCGGAGCCACTCCACCGACTCACCGGCGCCCAGGTCGGGGTGGTCGCGGCGGGTGGCGAGGGCGCTGCGGTAGAGCTCCAGGGTGGAGCCGGGCGTGCCGGTCTGGGCCTCGACGCTCAGCTCGCCCCAGCCGGCCGGCTGCGGGAGCCAGCTGCCGCCCGCGCCGAAGCCGTACGAGGAGCCCTCGCGCGTCCACGGGATCGGGACCCGGCAGCCGTCGCGGAAGCCGTCCTGGCCCTCGCCGCGGTGGTACGCCGGGTCCTGGCGCACCTCGTCCGGGAGGTCGACGACGTCCGGGAGGCCCAGCTCCTCGCCCTGGTAGACGTACGCCGAGCCGGGCAGCGCCAGCATCAGCAGGGTCGCCGCGCGGGCCCGGCGCAGGCCGAGCTCCCGGTCGCCGGCCAGGCGGATCTGGGTGCCGAGGCCGGGCGGGTTGGCGAAGCGGGTGGCGTGCCGGGTGACGTCGTGGTTGGACAGCACCCAGGTGGCGGGGGCGCCGACCGGGCGCATGGCCTCCAGGGTGCGGTCGACGACCGTGCGGAGCTCCTCCGCGTCCCAGTAGGTGCCGAGGTACTGGAAGTTGAACGCCTGGTGCAGCTCGTCGGGGCGGACGTAGTTCGCGGTGCGCTCGACGGTCGGGGTCCACGCCTCCGCCACGAAGATGCGCTCGCCCGAGTACTCGTCGAGGATCAGCCGCCACTGGCGGTAGATCTCGTGGACGCCGTCCTGGTCGAAGAACGGCATGACATCGTTGCCCAGCAGGTGGAGCTGGTTGTGGGCGCCGAGGTCGGGCAGGCCCTCCGCCTTGACCATGCCGTGGGCGACGTCGATCCGGAAGCCGTCGACGCCCATGTCCAGCCAGAAGCGCAGGATCGAGCGGAACTCGTCGCCGACCGCCGGGTGCTCCCAGTTGAAGTCGGGCTGCTCCGGGGCGAACAGGTGCAGATACCACTCGCCGGGCGTGCCGTCGGGTTCGGTGATCCGGGTCCAGGCCGGGCCGCCGAAGATGGACTCCCAGTCGTTGGGCGGGAGTTCGCCGTTCGCGCCCTTGCCGGGGCGGAAGTGGTAGCGCTCGCGCAGCGGCGAGCCGGGGCCCTCGGCGACGGCGCGCTTGAACCACTCGTGCTGGTCGGAGGAGTGGTTGGGCACCAGGTCGACGATGATGCGCAGCCCCAGGGTGTGGGCGTCGCGGATCAGCGCGTCGGCGTCCAGCAGGTTGCCGAACATCGGGTCCACGGCCCGGTAGTCGGCGACGTCGTAGCCGGCGTCGGCCTGCGGGGAGGCGTAGAAGGGGCTGAGCCACACCGCGTCCACGCCGAGGTCGCGCAGGTACGGCAGGCGGGAGCGTACGCCTTCCAGGTCGCCCATGCCGTCGCCGTTGCTGTCGGCGAAGCTGCGCGGGTACACCTGGTAGATCACCGCGTCCCGCCACCAGTCACGGCGCTTGGCGACGGTGGCTACGGCGGAGTGCGGCGCGGAGGTGTGCTGACTCATGGCGTCCTTGGTGTGTAACTGGGTTGCGGTCATGGGACGTTCAGGCGTTCAGGGAGCGGGTGACGAGGCGGCCACGGTGGCAGCGGGGTCGGATGGCCACCGCGGCCGCCTCGGGTACCAGGGGCGCGGGGGACGGCCCGGGCGTCCGCGACGGTGGCCGCGGAGCAGGACCGGGGGGCGTCCCCCGCACGGTGGCTAGCCCTTCGTGCCACCCGCGGTGAGGCCGGTCACCAGGTTCTTCTGCACGAGGTAGAAGAAGACGGAGACGGGTATCGCGATCAGCACCGCCGTGGCGGCCATGAGGTTGCGCTGGGCGTCGTGCTCGCTGATGAAGCTCTGCAGACCGACCGCGAAGGTGTACTGGTCGTCGCTGAGCATGAACGTCGAGGCGAAGGCGACCTCGCCGAACGCGGTGATGAAGCTGTAGAACGCGGCGACCGCGAGACCCGGCCTGGCCAGCGGCAGGATCAGGCGGAAGAAGGTGCCGAACGGGCTGAGCCCGTCGACGCGGCCGGCCTCGTCGATCTCGAACGGGATGGTGTCGAAGTAGCCCTTGAGCAGCCAGGCGCAGTACGGCACCGCGGTCGAGCAGTAGACCAGGATCAGGCCCAGGTAGGTGTCGATGAGCTGGAGGTCCGACAGGAGCTGATACATCGGCACGATCAGCACGGCGATCGGGAACATCTGGGTGACCAGCAGGACCCACATGAACTTCTTGTAGCCGGGGAAGCGCATGCGCGAGACGGCGTAGCCGGTGGTGGCCGCGATGGTGACACCGATGACGGTGGTGCCCAGGGTGACGATCAGCGAGCTCTTCATCCAGTCGAAGAAGCTGGTCTCCTGGAGCACGAAGCTGTAGTTGTCCAGGGTCATCGTCGACCAGATGCGCCCGGGGTGCAGATAGTCGTCCTTGTCCGGGCCGAGGGACAGGAAGACCAGCCAGGCGATCGGGAAGAGCGCGATGAAGCTCGCGATCGTGAGCAGGACGTGGGAGACGAGGGCCCTTCCGGGGCGGCGCTCGCCGCGACGGCGCTCCGGGGCGGGAGCGGGGGCGGAGGCCGCGGCGGCCTGGTCCGCGACGGCGGACTCGTGGGTGGTCGTGGTGCTCATGGGGACTCCTGCCTCAGATCGCGGCTTGCTCATTGCGGTTCAGCCAGCGGCGGTAGAAGGAGGTGAAGACGATCAGGATGCCCAGCAGCAGCATGCCGTAGGCGGCCGACTCGGCGAACTCGCGCGGCTGCTGTCCGAAGCCGAGCTGGTAGGCCCAGGTGACGAGGATCTGCGCGTCCGGGGCGGTGTTGCCGAACAGCAGGAAGATGATCGCGAACTGGTTGAAGGTCCAGATGACGCCCAGCAGGATCACCGTGGAGCTGACCGTGCGCAGGCCGGGGAGGGTGACGTAGCGGAACTGCTGCCAGCGGCTGGCTCCGTCCATCTCCGCCGCCTCGTACAGCGTGCTGTCGATCGACTGCAGACCGCCGAGCAGCGAGAGCATCATGAACGGCACACCGCACCAGGTGTTCACCATGATCGCGGCGAACCGCTGCCAGAAGGTGTCCTCCAGCCAGGCCGGGGTCGGCAGGTGCAGGAACTCCAGGAAGCTGTTGATCAGGCCGGTGTCGGCCAGCATGAACCGCCAGCCGAAGACGGTGGTGAACGTGGGAACGGCCCACGGGAGGATCAGGATCAGCCGGTAGAAGGTGCGCCCGCGCAGCTTCTGGTTGAGCAGCAGGGCGAGGCCGAGACCGATGGTGTAGTGCAGGACGACACAGGCGGCCGTCCACACGACCGTCCAGATGAAGTGGGACCAGAACCGGTCGTAGGCGGTCTCACCCCACAGGATGTCGGCGTAGTTGTCGATGCCGATGAACTTGTACGTGGCCTCGATCTCGTTGGCGCCGATGGTCCGGGCCGAGTTGAGGCTGTCGGCGTCGGTGAGCGTCAGGTAGAAGCCGTAGGCCAGGGGGTACAGCACCAGCGCGCCGAGCACGACGACCACCGGGGCGATCATGGCATAGGCGTACCAGTACCTCTGGTAGCTGTTCTTGAGACGCCGGCCCAGGCCGGGCCGGGGACCTCGGTCACCGCGCCGCTTGCCGGTCGCTCGGTCGATGGCGACTGTCATGGTTCGACAACCTTCTAGTGATTCGGCAGATCTTTCAGTACGGCTCACAGGACGAGGGCCGCCGGATCCTTCCCCCTCTGGCTGGAGGATCCGGCGGCCGCACGGCTTACTTGGTGTAGTCCGGGACCAGCTTGGCGATCTCGGTCTCCACGTTGCTCAGGCCGTCGTCCAGGGACTCCTTGCCACCGGCGATCTTGAGCAGTTCCTTGTCCAGCGGACCCCAGAGCGAGCTGTACTCGGGCAGCTCCGGACGCGGCTGGGCGGCGGCCAGGACGCCCTGGTAGCCGGCGATGCCCGGGTCGGCCTTGACCTCGGCGGTGTAGGCGTCGTCACGCGTGGGCAGCGTGGCGTTCTTCAGCGCGATGGTCTCCTGGGCGTGCGCGGAGGTCATGAAGTTCACGAACTTCAGCGCGGCCTGCTGGTGGGCCTCGTCGGAGCCGGCGTACACGGAGAGGTTGTGGCCGCCGGTCGGGGCGCCCGCCTTGCCGGAGGAGCCGGCCGGGACGGTGGCGATGCCGAGGTTGTTCTTGTCCTTGAAGGCCGAGCCCTTGTAGAAGTTGGTGATCTCCCACGGGCCCTGGATGATCGCGGCGACCTTGCCGTTGACGAACGCCTCCTGGATGTGGGCGTAGGCGTCGGCGGTGGTGTCGGCCTTGTGCAGGCCCTTGCCGTCGAACAGGCTCAGCCAGGTGCCGTAGGCCTTCTTCGCCTCGGGCGAGGCGACCGTGATCTTCTTGGCCTCGACGTCGACCGTGTCGGTGCCCTCACCGTGCAGGAAGGACTGGGCGTAGTAGGCCTGGGTGGAGCCCCAGTAGCCGTCGACGCCGGTCTTCGCCTTGATGGTGGCGGCGGCCTTCTTCAGCTCGTCCCAGGTCTGCGGGGCGTCGACGCCCGCCTTGGCGAACAGTTCCTTGTTGTACACCAGGGCCAGCGTGTCCGTGGTGAAGGGGACACCGTAGACCTTGCCCTCGTACGTGGCCTGCTCGATGAGGTTGGTCTTGAACTTGGCCTGGTCCGCGAGGGCCTCGGTGCCGTCCAGCGGCAGGAAGTAGCCCTTCTTGGCGAAGGCGGGCGTCCAGCCGACCTCGGAGCGCAGGATGTCCGGGGCGCCCTTGGAGCCGGCGGCGGTGTCGAACTTGTTCTGCGCCTGGTCGAAGGGGACGTTGACGTACTTGACCTTGATGTCCTTGTTGGCGGCCTCGAACTCCTTGACCAGGGCCTTGTACGTCGGCGCCTCGTTGGTCGCGTTGGAGGTGTCCCACCAGGTCAAGGTGACCGGGCCGTCAGCCGAGTCGCCGCTGTCACTGCCGCCGCACGCCGTCGCCGTGAGAGCGAGGGACGCCACCAGCGCGCTGGCCGCTATGCCACGCCGCATGAGTTCTCCTTGAGGGGTAAAGCCCGTGTGGTGCAGGGGGCGGTCCCGTCATCCGTCCCTGCCGACTTGCCGACTGCGCCGTTGCGGCCGCCGGGCGTCGAGAACGTAACAGCGATGTAAGGGCGGCCGAAAGACCTTGCAGAAAAAAAGTGCAAGGGATCTCAGACGTTACGTCTGCGTGACCTCTCGTCGACTTCCGCGAGACCCGGTATTGCCAGTGATCAGCCCGGAGAGGAACACTTGTGCAAGACTCTGCAAGGTCTTGCCGCACATTTCACGAGGGGACGCCATGCCGCAGCAACCAGCGCGCCGGTCAACCGCCCGCACCCGGCGTTCGCTTGGTGTGCAAGGCGACATACGACCGGTACAGTCCACTGCCGTGACCACACGGCTTGCGGACATCGCTGCGCAGGCGGGGGTGAGCGAAGCGACCGTCAGCCGCGTCCTCAACGGGAAGCCCGGCGTCGCCGCCACCACCCGCCAGGCCGTGCTGGCCGCGCTCGACGTCCTCGGCTACGAGCGTCCCGTGCGGCTGCGCCAGCGCAGCGCCGGCCTCGTCGGCCTGATCACGCCCGAGCTGGAGAACCCGATATTCCCGGCCCTGGCCCAGGTCATCGGCCAGGCGCTGACCCGCCAGGGCTACACCCCGGTGCTCGCCACCCAGACCCCCGGCGGCTCGACCGAGGACGAGCTGACCGAGATGCTGGTCGACCGCGGGGTGGCCGGGATCATCTACGTCTCCGGACTGCACGCCGACACCACCGCCGACATGCAGCGCTACGAGCAGCTGCGGGCGCAGGGCGTGCCCTTCGTGCTCGTGGACGGCTTCTCCCCCAAGGTGCAGGCGCCGTTCATCTCCCCGGACGACCGTGCGGCGATGGCGCTCGCGGTCACGCATCTCGGCTCGCTCGGTCACACCCGGATCGGGCTCGCGCTCGGCCCGAAGCGGTTCGTGCCGGTGCAGCGGAAGATAGAGGGCTTCGTCCGCGCCATGCAGGAGCAGCTCGGCCTGAACGCGGAGGTCGTCGAGTCGGAGCTGGTGCAGCACTCGCTGTACACGCTGGAGGGCGGCCAGGCGGCCGCGACGGCCCTCATCGGCCGGAACTGCACGGCCGTGGTCTGCGCGAGCGACATGATGGCCCTGGGCGCCATAAGGGCGGCCCGGCAGCTCGGCCTGGAGGTCCCCAAGGACATCTCCGTGGTCGGCTTCGACGACTCCCCGCTGATCGCGTTCACCGACCCGCCCCTGACCACCGTCCGCAAGCCGGTCCCGGCGATGGGCCAGGCCGCCGTGCGTACGCTGCTGGAGGAGATCGGCGGGACGCCCGCCCCGCACAGCGAGTTCGTGTTCATGCCGGAGCTGGTGGTCCGCGGCTCCACGGCCTCCGCTCCCTCACGGGCGTAGCGGGTGCGGCCCTGGGCCGACCGGGGGATGATCGGGGGGATGGGGAATGTCTGGCAAACTCTGTGCCCATGGGTGAGACGACCGTGACGACACTGGAAGGCCGCGAAGAGGCGGTCGCTCCGCAGACGGTCACGGACAATTCGGGGCAGACCCTGCTGCGCCGGGTGCGTACCCCGCGACGGCCCCGGCTGTGGTTCGAGATCCTTCTGATCGCGGTCAGTTACTGGACGTATTCGCTCATCCGCAACGCAGTCCCGGAGCAGAAGGCCGAGGCGCTGCGCAACGCCGACTGGATCTGGCAGGCCGAGCACCACCTCGGCATCGCCGTCGAGCAGTCCGTGAACCACGCCGTGGACTCGGTGACTTGGCTCATCGTCGGCATGAACTACTACTACGCCACCCTGCACTTCGTGGTCACGCTCGGTGTCCTCGTGTGGCTCTACCGCAGTCACCCCGGACGCTACGCGGCGGCCCGTCTCGTGCTTTTCTCCACCACCGGTGTGGCCCTGGTCGGTTACTACCTGTATCCGCTCGCCCCGCCCCGGCTGATGAACGGCGCGGACTTCATCGACACCGTGGTCGTCCATCAGACCTGGGGATCGATGGCCTCCGGCGACCTGAAGAACATGTCCAACCAGTACGCCGCGATGCCGTCCATGCACATCGGGTGGTCGCTGTGGTGCGGGCTGACGATCTTCGCGCTGGCGTCCGTCCCCTGGGTCAAGGTGCTGGGCCTCGTGTATCCGGCCCTCACCCTGGTGGTCATCGTGGCCACGGCGAACCACTTCTGGCTGGACGCGGTCGGCGGGGTGCTGTGCCTGGCCTTCGGCTTCACGGTGGCCCGCCTCTGGTACGGGGCACTGCCGTATCGACTGCCGCGTGCCGTGGGTGGTGAGCCCGTCCGTTCGGTGCGGGTCCTTCGGGGCTGGTCGCGCCCCCGCGGCGGCGGCCGCACGTCGAACACGGCCCCGCGCCCGCCGGCGAAGGCCGACGCCCCCTAACGGTCCGCGTAGAACAGCTCGTCCACGACCGTACGGGCCCGCCGGGCGGTACGCCGGTAGTCGTCCAGCATGTCCCCCACGTGACCGGGCCCGTACCCGAGGTAGCGCCCCACCGCGGCCAGCTCGCGCGGGTCGGAGGGGAAGGTGTCCCCGGCCCGGCCCCGCACCAGCATCACGGCGTTGCGCACGCGCGTGGCGAGCACCCAGGCGTCGTCGAGGGTCTGGGCGTCCTCCTCCGACAGCAGACCCGCGGCGAGCGCGGCGGCGAGCGCCTCCCGGGTGCGGGTCGTCCGCAGCCCGGGCACCTCGGCGCCGTGCCGCATCTGGAGCAGCTGCACGGTCCACTCCACGTCGGACAGCCCGCCGGGCCCCAGCTTGGTGTGCAGCTTGGGGTCGACGCCCCGGGGCAGCCGCTCGGACTCCATGCGCGCCTTCAGCCGCCGGATCTCCCGCACGGACTCCTCCGGCAGGCCCCCCGAGGGGTACCTCAGCGGGTCGATCAGCTCCACGAAGCGCCGGCCCAGGCCCGCGTCCCCGGCGAACGGCTCCGCCCGCAGCAGCGCCTGCGACTCCCACACCAGGGACCAGCGGCGGTAGTACGCCTCGTACGACCTGAGCGTACGGACGAGGGGGCCGGACCTGCCCTCGGGCCTGAGGTCGGCGTCGATGAGCAGGGGCGGGTCGGCGCTGGGGATCTGCAGCAGGCGGCGCATCTCGGAGACCACCTTGCCCGCGGCCTCGGCGGCCTCCCGCTCGCCGACCCCGTCGCGCGGCTCGTGGACGAAGACGACGTCCGCGTCGGAGCCGTAGCCCAGCTCCTGGCCGCCGAACCGGCCCATGCCGATGATCGCGAACCGGGTGGGGAGGGTGTCGCCCCAGCCCTCGCGGACGACGGCCCTGAGCGTGCCCGCCAGGGTCGCGGCCGTGAGGTCGGAGACCGCGCCGCCCACCCGGTCCACCAGCGCGCCCTGGTCGGCCTCGGCGGGCCGGGTCTCGGTGCCGTAGGAGCTGACGATGTCCCCGGCGGCCGTGCGGAACAGTTCGCGGCGGCGGACGCCACGGGCGGCGGTGACGGCCTGCTCGGCGTTCTCGGCGCGGCCGACGGCGGCGAGTATCTCCTGCTCCAGGTGGGCGCGGGTGCGCGGGGCGAGCCCTCCCCCGGTCCCGGCCCCCGCGCCGTCGCCGTCGCCGAGCAGGGCGACCGCCTCGGGGGCGCGCATCAGCAGGTCGGGCGCGAGCCGACCGGCCGACAGGACACGGGCGAGGTTCTGCGCGGCGGCGCCCTCGTCGCGCAGCAGCCGCAGGTACCAGGGCGTCTTGCCCAGCGCGTCGGAGACCTTGCGGAAGTTCAGCAGGCCCGCGTCCGGGTCGGCGGAGTCGGCGAACCAGCCCAGCAGCACCGGCAGCAGGGTGCGCTGGATGGCGGCCTTGCGGGTGACGCCGGAGGCGAGGGCCTCCAGGTGGCGCAGGGCCGCGGCGGGGTCGGCGTAGCCGAGGGCGATGAGGCGCTCGCGGGCGGCCTCGGGGCTGAGCCGGGCCTCGCCGGGGGCGAGCTGGGCGACGGCGTCCAGCAGCGGCCGGTAGAACAGCTTCTCGTGCAGGCGCCGTACGACACCGGTGTGGCGGCGCCACTCGCGGTTCAGCTCGGCGACCGGGTCGGTCCGCAGGCCGAGGGAGCGGCCGAGGCGGCGCTGGTCGGCCTCGCCCTCGGGCACGAGGTGGGTTCGGCGCAGCCGGTAGAGCTGGATGCGGTGCTCCATGGAGCGCAGGAAGCGGTACGCCTCGTCGAGCCGGCCGGCGTCCTCGCGGCCCACGTAGCCGCCGGCGGCGAGGGCCTGGAGCGCGTCCAGGGTCGTGCCGCTGCGCAGGCCGGCGTCGGTGCGGCCGTGCACCAGCTGCAGCAACTGCACGGCGAACTCGACGTCCCTGAGGCCGCCGGGGCCGAGCTTGAGCTCGCGGTCGACCTCGGCGGCGGGGATGTTCTCGACGACCCGGCGGCGCATCTTCTGCACGTCGGCGACGAAGTTCTCCCGCTCGGCGGCCTGCCACACCAGCGGCTGCAGCGCGGCCACGTACGCCTCCCCCAGCTCCAGGTCGCCGGCGACCGGGCGGGCCTTCAGCAGCGCCTGGAACTCCCAGGTCTTCGCCCAGCGCTGGTAGTAGGCGAGGTGGCTGCTGAGGGTGCGCACGAGCGGGCCGTTGCGGCCCTCGGGGCGCAGGTTGGCGTCGACCGGCCAGATCGAGCCCTCGACGGTCGTCTCGGAGCAGATCCGCATCATGTGCGAGGCGAGCTTGGTGGCCGCGCGCAGGGCCTTGCCCTCGTCGGCGCCGTCGACGGCCTCCCCCACGAAGATGACGTCGACGTCGGAGACGTAGTTGAGCTCGTTGCCGCCGCACTTGCCCATCGCGATGACCGCGAGCCGGCACAGCGCCGCGTCGCCGGGGGCGTCCGCGCGGGCCAGGGCGAGCGCGGCGCGCAGGGTGGCGGTGGCGAGGTCGGCGAGCTCGGCGGCGGTCTGGGCGACGTCGGTGGTGCCGCACACGTCACGGGCGGCGATGGACAGCAGACAGCGCCGGTACGCCACCCGCAGCGAGACCGGGTCGGCCGCCCCGTCCAGGCACCGCTCGAACTCCTCGACGCCCGGGTGCAGGTCGCGCGGCTCGTACATGACCAGCGCCCGCCAGTCGTCCGGGTGCCGGGCCAGATGGTCGCCGAGCGCGGCGGAGGCGCCGAGCACCCCGAGCAGCCGGTCCCGCAGCGGCTTGGCCGCTATCAGGGTGTCCAGCAGCTCCCGGCGCGCGGTGGGAGCGGGCTGGGCCTCCAGCAGGCGGACCAGGCCGCCCAGGGCGAGATCGGGGTCGGCGGTGGCGCCGAGGGCCTCCAGGAGCACCGGGTCGTTGCGCACGGCGGCCAGCTCGGCGCTGTCCAGAAGACGTTCGGCGGCGGAGGCGTCGGTGAATCCGTGCCGCAGCAGCCGTGTGAAGGTACTGCTTCTGCGCCCCGGCGCCGTCATGCCCCGCCTCCGTCCGGTCCGGCCGACACGGCCGTGCGGCCGCTCGTCCCGATCAAGGTCGTCCGCAGTCGAGCGTAACCGCACTCCTGGTCGGGGGCGCTGGGGAGTTCTGCCCGTGAGACGGACGCGAGGACTCCAGGGGGTGGCGCCGGGGGCGGGTTTCGAGTTCGGTGGGGTCCGAGGGATCCGATGGATCCCCGATGGATTCGATGGATCCGATGGATCCGATGGATTCGACGGCAATCGGCTGAGGGAGTCACGCCATGCAGATGAGCCTGGAGGTCGTCCTGCTGCCCGTGTCCGACGTGGACCGGGCCAAGGAGTTCTACCGCGACAAGGTCGGCTTCCATGTGGACCTCGACGGCGAGGTGATGCCGGGCGTACGGATCGTGCAGCTCACGCCGCCCGGCTCGGGCTGTTCGATCGCCCTGGTGGACGGCCTCCAGGTGCCGACCGGGACCCCGCAGCCGGGCACGTACCACGGGCTGCAGCTATGCGTCACGGACGCCGAGGCCGCCTACGAGGAGCTCACGGCACGCGGCCTGGAGATCAGCGAGCCGCAGCAGTTCGCCCCGCAGGACGGCGCGACCTTCATGTACTTCAAGGACCCCGACGGCAACGGCTGGGCGATCCAGGAGTACCGCCGCCGCCTGACCGAGCCCCTGCACAAGGTCCTCGCCGCACTGGCGGACCAGGCCTAGAGGAGGTCTTGAGGGGCGCGGGGGCGTCACGGTGCCGCCAGGGCCTCCGTCGGTGACAGGCGGGAGGCCTGGATCGCGGGGTAGAGGCCCGCTGCCGCGCCGATGAGGAGCGTCGACGCCGCCCCGCCCGCCATCGCCCAGAGCGGTACCACGGCCGGCCAGGACTGGGTGGCGGCGTAGCTCGCGGTCACCCCCATGCCGAGGAGGACCCCGCCGAGGCCGCCGAGGGCGGACAGCAGGAGCGACTCGGCGAGGAACTGCAGCCGGATCTGGCCGCGGCTCGCGCCGAGCGCCCGGCGCAGTCCGATCTCGGGGCGGCGCTCCAGCACGGAGATCACCATCGTGTTGGCCACCCCGATGCCGCCGACCAGCAGGGCGACGCCCCCGAGGCCCAGGAGCAGCGCGCCCAGTGTCCGGTCGGTGGCCCGGCGGGCGGCGAGCGCGTCCGAGGGGCGGGAGACCCGGACCTCGTTGGGCGCCTCGGGGTTGGCGGTGGCCGCGAGGACGGACCGTACGGCCTCGACGGCGGGTCCGGCGGAGCGCACGTAGACGAAGGTCGGGTGCCCGTCGAAGCCGAGGTGGCGCCGCGCGGCCGGCCAGCCGACCAGCGCGGCCGTGTCCAGCTCCTTGGCCAGCGGTACGGGGTCGAGGATCCCGGCCACGCCGAACCACTCGCCGCCCAGCCAGATCCGTACGCCGGGGGTGTGCACGCCCAGCCGCCGGGCGGCCTTCGCGCCGAGGACGACGGCCGGGTGGCGGGCGGTCGCGGCGTTCAGCCAGGAGCCGGTGGTGACCCGGCCGCCGAGGGTGGCCAGCAGGTCGGCGCGGGTGGCCAGCACCTCGATGCTGCCGGTGCTGCCGCTGGGGACGTGGTCGTTGCGGTAGGCGTGCGCCTCGATCAGGCCGACCTCGGACACCGAACTGACCGGGGCGATCCGGTCGATCATCAGCGCCGACTCCTCGGGCAGCCGGGCGTCGGTGCCGTAGAGGGTGGTGCCGGGGCTGACCGTCAGCAGGTCGGTGCCGAGCCGGTCGAGGGTGCGGTCGAGGTCGGCGCGGCTGGACGCGGAGATGCCGACGACCGCGAGCATGGCCGCGATGCCGATCGCGATGCCCACCGCCGAGAGGAAGACCCTCAGGGGGCGGGCCCGCAGGCCGGCCGCGCCGACCCGGGCGACGTCGGCGGGGCGCAGCCGGGCGTGCGGGGGCGGTGTGCTCGTCATGGGGTGGCGCCTTCCGCTCGGGGGGCGGGGGTGAGGGAGCCGTCGCGGACGTGCACCTGGCGGGGCAGGGACGCGGCGATCTCCCGGTCGTGGGTGATGACGACGACCGTGGTGCCGGCGGCGTGCAGGTCCCGCAGCACCCGCATCACACCGGTCCCGGAGGCCGAGTCAAGGTTGCCGGTGGGTTCGTCGGCGAGGAGCAGGGCCGGTCCCCCGGCGACCGCGCGGGCGATGGCCACGCGCTGCCGTTCGCCGCCGGACAGCTGGTGCGGCGCGTGGCCGAGCCGGTGGGCGAGGCCCACCCGGGTGAGGGCGGCCTCTGCGGCGGCGCGGCGCTCGCGCAGCGGCACGCCCGCGTAGAGCAGCCCGTCGGCGACGTTGTCGAGGACCGGTACGCCCGCCGTGAGGTGGAACTGCTGGAAGACGAAGCCGATGCGGGAGGCCCGCAGCGCCGACAGCCGGCGGTCGGTGAGGCGGGAGACGTCGTGGCCGTCGATGCGGACCGTGCCGGACGTGGGCCGGTCGAGGGTGCCGAGGATGTGCAGCAGTGTGGACTTGCCGGAGCCGGACGGGCCGACGATGCCGAGGAGTTCGCCGTGGCCGATGTCCAGGTCGACGTCCCGCAGGGCGGTGACCCCGCCCGGGTAGGTCCTGGACACGCCGCGCAGTTCGGCCACGGGCGCGGTGCCCGGCCTGCTGTCCTCGCTCATTCCGGCATCCCCACCCTCGTGCCCTCCGCGAGGCCCGCGCCGCGCACCTCGACCAGTCCCTCGGCGAAGAGTCCGGTCTCCACGGGCACGATGCGGGTACGGCCCCCCGGGTCGGTGCCGGCGCCGGGGCCGGGGGTGTCGCCGGTGTGCCCGGTGTCCTCCACGACCTCCAGGCCGTAGCCGCCCTCGGCGAGGGCGAGCAGGGCCACGACGGGGACGGCGAGGACGTTCTCGCGGCGCTCGGCGGTGTAGCGGATGTCGACCGGGCCGGGGTCGGTCCCGCGCAGCGCCTGCTGCCGGGCGACGGCGATGGTGACGGTCACGGTGTCGTTCTGCGACCCGGAGCCGCCGCCGGAGCCCTGCCCGCCTGAGCCCTGCCCGCCGGACGTGCCCCCGGAGGAGTCCCCTGACCCGTCCGAGCCCCCGGACCCCCCGGTGCCCTCGCTCCCCGTGTCCCCCAACGCGACGACCTTTCCCTCCACGGACTTGCCGCCCGCCAGCCCGATCCGCACCTCGGTGCCCCGGACCGCCCAGCCCGCCTCGCCGCTCTGCACATCGGCCGTGACCTGCTTGGTGGTGCCGGTGCAGGTGAGGACCTGGGCGTTCGCGCCGGCGCCGAGGCGTACCGACTGCTGGGCGACCCGCAGCCGACCGGGGGCGTAGATCACCCGGTCAAGGGCGACGGTGCCGGTGCGGGGCAGGCCGAGGTCGCGCTGCCAGCGCTTGACCGCGGCGGCGGTGTTGTCGGTGAACTCCTCGTCGACGGCGAAGCCGGTGTAGCCGAGGGCCGCCAGGTTGCGTTCGAACTGGAGGACGTCCGGGCCCTTGGCGTCCTCGGCGAGGGCCCGGTACATGGGCAGGGTGCCGTAGAGCAGGAGGACGGGCCGGTCGTCGGCGCGCAGCAGCGCGTCGCCGCGTCCGACGAGGCTGCCGGCCGGGGGCAGCCAGGTGACGGTGCCGGTGGTCCGGGAGACGACCGGGGTGGTGGCGCCGTAGTCCAGGCGGCCGGTCAGGGTCGTCGCGTCGGTGAGGGTGCGGCGTACCACGCGGGCGGTGGCGGCGGGGGTGTCGTCGGGTGGTGCGGCGGCGCCGGAACGGCTGCCGCCCAGGCCGAGGGCCGCGACGGTGACCGCCACGGCGGTGGCCGCCACCGCCGCCCCGCCCAGCACGGCGCGGGTACGGCGGTGGCGGCGTGCGGGCGCGGCCATCAGCCGTTCACCGACCCTCCGCCGGAACGCGGCAGGAGGTTGCGGCAGGCCTCGAGGGCCTTGCGTGCCCCGGGGTCGGTCTTGATGCGCCGGGCGAGGCCCTCGTCCAGCTCGGCCTCGCCGGTGCGCGGGTCGGGGTCGGGGTAGTCGGGCAGGCCGTGCTCGCGCAGACAGGCGGCGTAGCGGCCGCGCTTTTCGAGGTCCTCGGCGGAGAGGCGAGGCGGGGCCGAGGCGGCGGGCTGCAGCGCCCGGCACTTCTCGGTGGCCGACATGATCTTCTCGACCGAGGTCTTCTCCTTGTCGATCTCGGGGGCGCCCTCTGCGGTCTCCTTCATCACCACGCCCTGGTCGCGCAGGCAGCGTGCGTACTTCTGTCCCTGCTCCTCGTCGTCGACGCGGCTGCCGCCGGCGCCGGGCGAGGTCTGCGCGTGGGCCACCGAGGGCGTCTCGGCGGAGTCGCCGCATCCGGTGAGGCCGAGCGCGAGGGCGAGCAGAGGTGCGGCGGCGAGCAGGCCGGCGTAGCGCGTGCGGCGGGTGCTGTGTCCCGTCATGTCGTGTTCTCTCCCCGTGGTTGCGGTTACTGTCCGCAGAGGACACAGGACCGTCCGTAAATCCGTTGTCAGGGTTGGCGCTTATGAACGCCTTATAGGGGCTCGGGCAGCATCGCCCGGGACCGAGGGGGAGGTGGGCCGACGTGCGCGTACTCGTCGTCGAGGACGAGGAGATGCTCGCCGACGCGATCGCCGAGGGGCTGCGGCGGGAGTCGCTGGCGGTGGACGTCGCCTATGACGGCGCGGCGGCCCTGGAGCGGCTGGGCGTCAACGACTACGACGTCCTGGTGCTGGACCGGGACCTGCCGCGGGTGCACGGCGACGAGGTGTGCCGGACGGTCGTCGAGCAGGGCTACGACACCCGGATCCTGATGCTGACGGTGGCGGGTGAGGTCGCCGACCGGATCGCCGGCCTCTCGCTGGGCGCGGACGACTACCTGCCGAAGCCGTTCGCGTTCGGGGAGCTGGTCGCCCGGGTGCGGGCGCTGGGCCGGCGGGCCCGGCCCGCCACTCCCCCGGTGCTGTCGCGGGCGGGCGTCTCGCTGCATCCGGGGCCGCGGGAGGTGTACCGGGACGGGCGGTACGTGGCGCTCTCCCGCAAGGAGTTCGCGGTGCTGGAGGAGCTGCTGCGCGGGGAGGGCAGCGCGGTGAGCACCGAGCAGCTGCTGGAGAAGGCCTGGGACGAGAACATCGACCCCTTCACGAACGTCGTCCGCGTGACGGTGATGACCCTGCGGCGCAAGCTGGGACCGCCCCAAGTGGTGCAGACCGTCCCCGGGTTCGGGTACCGCATCCCATGACCTCCGGCATGGTGCAGCCCCCGAAACGGACCATCCGTGTCCGGCTGACCCTGCTCTACGGCGGCCTGGTGATGCTCTCCGGGGTGACGCTGCTGCTGGTGACGTACGTGATGCTGGACCGGATCATCGCGACCCAGCCGATCGACATCACGTCGGTGTACCCGCCCCCGGGGGCATCGGCACCTGCACGCCCGCCCGAGGCGGGGGGCTCGGGGGCGGGGGGCTCCGGGACGGCAGACAAGGGGACAGGCGGCGCGGGGGGCTCTGGGGCGGGTGGGGCCGGGGCGCGCGGTGCCGGCAACGAGACTCCGGACGCGGCGGCCAAGGAGCGGTACAAGGCGCAGGCGAGTGAGGCCGCGCGGCGGCTGCGGGCCGATTTCCGGCAGCGGACGCTGCGGCCGCTGGTCGTGGGCGGTTCGGTGGCGCTCGGCCTGTTCGCGGCCGGCGGGCTGCTGATCGGCTGGCTGGTGTCGGGCCGTACGCTGCGGCCGATCAGCCGGATCACCGCCACGGCCCGCCGGGTCGCCGACCGCAGTCTCCACGAGCGGATCGGGATGACCGGTCCGCCCGACGAGCTGCGCGAACTCGCCGACACCTTCGACGAGATGCTGCGCCGGCTGGACGCCGCCTTCGAGGGTCAGCGCCGGTTCGTCGCCAACGCCTCCCACGAGCTGAAGACGCCCCTGGCGATCAACCGGACGCTGCTGGAGGTGGCCATGGGCCGCCCGGACGCACCGCCGCAGGTCACCCAGCTCGGCGAGAACCTGCTGGCGGTGAACGCGCGCCACGAGCGGCTGATCGACGGGCTGCTGACCCTGGCCCGCTCCCAGCACGCGGTGGCCGACCCGGTGCCGGTGGACCTGTCCGCGGTGGTGCGCCGGGTGGCGGACCTGTCGCAGCCGGACGCCCGGCGGGCCGGGGTCACCCTGACGCTGGACGAGGCTCCGTCCTGGGTGCGGGGCGATCCGGTGCTGCTGGAGCGGCTGGCGCAGAACCTCGTGCAGAACGCGGTCCGGTACAACGTCGACGGCGGCTGGGTGCGGGTGGTCTGCGGGGGCCGGGGCCCGGAGGAGGTGAGGCTCACGGTGGACAACAGCGGACCTGAGGTGGCGCCGTACGAGGTGCCCGCGCTGTTCGAGCCGTTCCGCCGGCTCGACGACCGGGTGGGCTCGGCGCAGGGCACGGGTCTGGGGCTGTCCATCGTGCGGTCGGTGGCGCGGGCGCACGCCGGCGAGGCGGAGGCGGCACCGCGTGCCGGAGGGGGGCTGACGGTCCGGGTCACGCTCCCGGCACTGCGTGACAACAACACGGAAGAATAGTTCTGCTGCACCATAGAATTCGAGAATTGACGTCGTTTTACTGACGCACGCTTACTCCTCCCGGTACCCTCCCTGAGCGGGGAAGAAGCGATCGGGGGGACAAATGGATGCTTCTTACAGATGCCAGACGTGTGCGCTCTTCAGTTTGAATTGCGCCGAAGGGGCCGTCGGCGGGATGTCCGCACTCGAAAGAGTCCAGTTCCTGAGTGAACGCGAGTGGGATGTGTTCCGTCTGTTATCTCTGGGGTCGTCGAATCGGGACGTCTCCCGCGCTCTCTACATCACGGAGCGTACGGTCAAGGCCCACATTGCCAGCATCGTGGCAAAGCTGGCCGTCAACGGGAGATTCCAGGCCGCTCTGGTGTCCTACGTCTACCACATGCAGAACTGTCCCAAGGGCCAATAGCTGCCCACTGCACGATCTGGTGCCATTGCTTAGGCCCGACAGTCCCCGGCCGGGGGACCGGACAACCGGGCCCGAATTATGGAGGAGCAATGGTCCGAACCAATCTCAGGCGGCACCTCCGCCGCGCCGTCGCAACCGGCGCGGCGGTGGCCGCCCTCAGCGGCATCGGAATGGCGAGCGCCGGCTCGGCGTCCGCCGCCACCCACAAGAACGGTGTCGTGGAGACCGGCGAGCTGGGGCTCTACTACCTCGCCAACTACGGGACGCCGATCTTCGACCTGTACTTCTCGGACGCCGACTTCAGCAACGACGTCTTCCCGGGCACCGGCATCCGCGCGGACAACAACACCGAGTCGGACTGGAACCGTGACACCTACACCTGGTGGGTGTGCACCGGCTACAACTACTCCGGCTCCTGCGGATACATTTCGCCGGGTGCGTACGGCAACCTGAACTCGACGTACAAGAACACGGTGTCGTCGGCGTACTTCAGCTGACCGCTGTTCCGGCAGAACCGGGTGCCCTGCCCATTGCAGCTGGGCAGGGCACCCGGCTGTGATCGTAAACGAGATTCGCGGAGTTCACGATGCCCCTCCACCCTCGCAAAGCGTTCGTAAGGCCAGCGTTAGGCCGGACCGGGACGACAGTGTGCACCGCCGTTCTCGCAATGAGCATCCTCATCTCCTGCTCCTCCGGTTCCTCCGGTTCGCACGACCGGAAAAGCGAACAGAATTCAGAACCGGCGGTTTCGGACATTCCCCGGATCACCGCCGCCGCGGATCTCCGGCTGCCGCTCCAGGACTATCTTCTGGACGACCGGCAATTGCGGGATCTGGACCGGGCCCGGGTCGTTCTGATCGACCGGTGCATGCGCGGCTTCGGATTCACGTACGCGGTCCGCCAGCCGGACGCCGACCACGGCCCGCGCAGCGCCACCGAGCGCCGTTACGGCATCACCGACGCCGCGGACGCCGCCGCGTACGGCTACGGGCTCGGCGAGCGCGACCCGGCCCTGCAGAAGCCGCCCCCGCGCCCGGTCCTGCGTGCCGACGCAGAGACCGTCCTGTTCGGCAAGGGCCGCTCCAGCATCAAGGGCCGCAAGGTCCCCGAGGGCGGCTGCATGACCCAGGCCGACCGCTCGCTCGGCCCGGCCGCGCCCGCGGGCACGGACCCGGGCCTGCCGCAGCAGCTGTCGTTCCGCGCCTTCGACCTGTCCAGGGCCGACTCCCGGGTGCGGGCGGCGATCCGCGCCTGGTCCGCCTGCATGGCCCGCGGCGGCCACGACTACGCCGACCCGCTCGCCCCCCTCGCCGATCCGGCCCTCACCGGCCGCACGGACCGCCAAGCGATCGCCACCGCCACCGCCGACATCCGCTGCAAGCGGCGCACCAACCTGGTCGGCGTCTGGTTCACCGTCGAGTCCGCCTACCAGAAGCGCCTCATCGACCGGAACACCGGGGAACTCGACGCCGTCCGCGCGGCCAACAAGGCCCGGCTGCGGGCGGCGGGAGGCATCGGCGGCTGAGCGCCCCGGTGTGTCCGGCGGAGGTCAGGCCGTCTCCCGCCAGCCGTTCGTGATCGGCAGGCGGCGGTCCTTGCCGAAGCCCTTCGGGGAGATCTTCGTGCCCGGCGGGTACTGGCGGCGCTTGTACTCGGCCGTGTCGACCATGCGGAGGGTCTTGGTCACGAGGTCGTGGTCGAAGCCGGCGGCGACGATCCGGTCCGCGCCCTCGTCGCGGTCGACGTAGCGGGCGAGGATCGCGTCGAGGACCGGGTAGTCCGGGAGGGAGTCCGTGTCGACCTGGCCGGGGCGCAGCTCGGCGCTCGGGGGCTTGGTGATGGAGTTCTCCGGGATCGGCGGGGTCTGGCCGCGCTCCCGCGCCGCGCGGTTGCGCCACTCGGCCAGGCGGAAGATCGAGGTCTTGTAGACGTCCTTGATGGGGCCGTAGGCGCCGACCGAGTCGCCGTAGAGGGTCGAGTAGCCCACCGCCAGCTCCGACTTGTTGCCGGGCGCGAGGACGATGTGGCCCTCCTGGTTGGAGATCGCCATCAGCAGGGTGCCGCGCAGCCGGGACTGGAGGTTCTCCTCGGCGAGGCCGGTGAGCCCGAGGGAGCCCATGTACGCGTCGAACATCGGCTCGATGGGCACCGTACGGAAGTTGAGGCCGGTGCGGCGGGCCAGTTCGGCGGCGTCGCCCTTGGAGTGCTCGGAGGAGTACTTCGACGGCATGGAGACGCCGTAGACGTTCTCCGCGCCGACCGCGTCGCAGGCGATCGCCGCGACGAGTGCGGAGTCGATGCCGCCGGACAGGCCGATGAGGACCGAGCGGAAGCCGTTCTTCTGCACATACGCCCGCAGGCCCACGACCAGCGCCGAGTAGACCTCCTCGTCGTCGTCGAGGCGGTCGGCGTAGGCGCCGGTGTGCTGCGGCTCGTAAGGGGGCAGCGGGTCCTCGGACAGGACCACGCGGTCGATGCGCAGGCCGTCGTCCACCACGCCGGCCGGGGCGTCGGCCCGCGCGGCGGGCAGGTCGAGGTCCAGCACCACACAGCCCTCGGAGAACTGCGGGGCCCGCGCGATCACTTCGCCCGCCGCGTCGACGACGATCGAGTCGCCGTCGAAGACCAGCTCGTCCTGGCCGCCGACCATCGCGAGGTAGGCGGTGGTGCAGCCGGCCTCCTGGGCGCGCTTGCGCACCAGCTCCAGGCGGGTGTCGTCCTTGTCGCGCTCGTAGGGGGAGGCGTTGATCGACAGCAGCAGGCCCGCCCCGGCGGAGCGCGACGCGGGGACGCGGCCGCCGTCCTGCCAGAGGTCCTCGCAGATGGCGAGGGCCACGTCGACGCCGTGCACGCGCAGCACCGGCATGGTGTCGCCGGGCACGAAGTAGCGGAACTCGTCGAAGACGCCGTAGTTCGGCAGGTGGTGCTTGGCGTAGTTCAGCACCACCTCGCCGCGGTACAGCACCGCGCCCGCGTTCTGCGGGGCGCCGGCCGGCTGGCCGTACCTCGGCTGGGCGCTCTCGCTGCGGTCGAGGTAGCCGACGACCACCGGCAGCTCCCCGAGGCCCTCCTCGGCGAGCCGTGCCGCGAGCGACCTCAGGGCCGTGCGGGACGCCGTCACGAAGGAGGAGCGCAGGGCCAGGTCCTCGACGGGATACCCGGTCAGCACCATCTCCGGGAACGCCACCAGGTGGGCTCCCTGCTCGGCGGAGTGCCGGGTCCAGCGGAGGATCGTCTCGGTGTTGCCGGCGAGGTCGCCGACGCGGGAGTCGATCTGGTTCAGGGCGAGGCGAAGTTGAGGCACGCCCTCAGTGTAATCGTCAGAGCGACGCGATGGGGGGTGGGGCGGGTGTGGCCCCGCCCACCCGGGCCCCGGCCCGCCGCCCGTCCGTGCCCCTGGCCGGCCGCCCCTCCGTGCCCCTGGCCGGCCGCCCGTGAGCGCGCTCCGCCGGCGCCCGCCCGCGCCCCCGGCCGGGTGGCTGTGCGGGGTCGCTCCTACGCCTCCGGCCGGGCGCCGCGCTCGCGCAGCATGCCCGCCATCAGGTCGATCTCCGACTGCTGGGCGTCGACCATGCCCTGCGCGAGCTGCTTTTCCACGCCGACCGTGCACTTGTCGGCGCAGCCCCCGGCCATGTGGATGCCGCCCTTGTGGTGGTCGGTCATCAGCCGGAGGTAGTACACCTCCGCCGTGCGCCCGCTGAGCGACTCCAGCTTCTTCATCTCGGCGTCGGTCGCCATGCCGGGCATCAGCGAGCCCTCGCCCTCGGAGGGCATGTCGCCCATGCCCATCCAGCTCATCGGCCCCTCGGCCGACACCTTCGGCAGGCCCCACAGGTCCAGCCAGCCCAGCAGCATGCCGCGCTGGTTGGCCTGCGTCTGCGCGATGTCGTAGGCGAGGCGCCGCACCTCGACGTCGTCGGTGCGGTCGCGCACGATGTACGACATCTCCACCGCCTGCTGGTGGTGGACCGCCATGTCACGGGCGAACCCGGCGTCGGCGGAGTCCGCGGACGGCTTGGCGCTGGAGCCGCCGTCCCCGGCGACCGCGTAGGTGAGCGCCCCGACCGCGACCAGCGCCGCCGCGGCGGTCCCGGCGATCCACCCGGCCTGCGCCTGCCTCACTCGGACAGCCCACCCTGGCAGGCGGCGCCCTTCTCCGGCGTCTGCTCGCCCTGGACGTACTTCTCGAAGAACTTGTCCACGTTCGGGTCGTCGGCGCCGGTCACCGTGCGCTGGTGGCCCCACGCGCTCAGCATGATCGGGTCGGCCTGCTTCTCGTCCGGGCTCATCAGGGTGTACGGCGTCGTCTTCACCTTCGCCGCGAGCGCCTCGACGTCCTTCTTGTCGGCCTTGGACGTGTACGTCACCCAGACGGCGCCGTGCTCCAGCGAGTGCACGGCGTGCTCGTTCTTGAGCTCCTTGGTGTAGACGTCCCCGTTGCAGTTCATCCACACCTGGTTGTGGTCGCCGCCGACCGGGGGCTCCGAGGGGTACTCGACGTCCTTCGCGACGTGGTTGCGCGACAGGGTGCCCTTCCAGGTCTTCACGCCGTCCTCGCCGGTGACGAACTTCCCGGAGGTCGTCTTGCCGTCGCTCGCGGTGTCGTCCTTGTCGTCGGACTGGGTCTGCACGAGGACGACGGCACCGGCGACCAGGCCGACGACGACCACCGCGCTGGCGACGATCGTGAGAATCCGGTTGCGGCGCTCACGGGCCTGCTCGGCGCGCCGCATCTCCTCTATACGTGCCTTGCGGTCGGCGCTGCTGCTCTTCTTCGCGGAACCCATGGGGGGACCCCTTCTGGGGATGAGTGGGACGGTCGAGTGCGCTGATCGTAATGGGCACGACAGTCCGTTTCGTAGGGCGGGCTCAGGATTGACCGGTGCCGGACCGGTCCCCCTCGGCCGTCGGCCATTACGGATGTCGGTGTCAGCGGGCAAGATGGGCTCAGAGTGTTCATCCGCCGGCCGGCGGGCGTTCGGGCCGGGGTCGGCCGGTCGATCATGGGCCGCAACGCGCATGAAATGGTGTTGTGGTGGGATGCTCAGGTGCCCGACCGCCTCTCGTGGCGCGGGAGCAGGCGGCCTGACCAGCAAGGATGGGGAAGCGGAAAGATGGACAAGCAGCAGGAGTTCGTGCTCCGGACGTTGGAGGAGCGCGACATCCGGTTCGTACGCCTGTGGTTCACGGACGTGCTGGGCTTCCTCAAGTCCGTCGCCGTGGCCCCCGCGGAGCTGGAGCAGGCCTTCGACGAGGGCATCGGCTTCGACGGCTCCGCGATCGAGGGCTTCGCCCGGGTCTACGAGTCCGACATGATCGCCAAGCCGGACCCGTCGACCTTCCAGATCCTGCCCTGGCGCGCGGAGGCCCCCGGCACGGCCCGGATGTTCTGCGACATCCTCATGCCGGACGGCTCCCCGTCCTTCGCGGACCCGCGCTACGTCCTCAAGCGCGCCCTGGCCCGCACCTCCGACCTGGGCTTCACCTTCTACACCCACCCGGAGATCGAGTTCTTCCTGCTGAAGGACAAGCCGCTGGACGGCTCGCGCCCCACGCCCGCCGACAACTCCGGCTACTTCGACCACACCCCGCAGAACATCGGCATGGACTTCCGCCGCCAGGCGATCACCATGCTGGAGTCGATGGGCATCTCGGTGGAGTTCTCCCACCACGAGGGCGCCCCGGGCCAGCAGGAGATCGACCTGCGCTACGCGGACGCGCTGTCCACGGCCGACAACATCATGACGTTCCGCCTGGTCATGAAGCAGGTCGCGCTGGAGCAGGGGGTGCAGGCCACCTTCATGCCGAAGCCGTTCTCCGAGCACCCGGGCAGCGGCATGCACACCCACCTGTCCCTCTTCGAGGGCGACCGCAACGCGTTCTACGAGTCCGGCGCGGAGTACCAGCTCTCCAAGGTCGGCCGCTCCTTCATCGCGGGCCTGCTGAAGCACGCCGCCGAGATCTCCGCGGTCACCAACCAGTGGGTCAACTCCTACAAGCGCATCTGGGGCGGCTCCGAGCGCACCGCGGGCGCCGGCGGCGAGGCCCCCTCGTACATCTGCTGGGGCCACAACAACCGCTCGGCCCTGGTCCGCGTGCCGATGTACAAGCCGGGCAAGACGGGCTCGGCGCGTGTCGAGGTCCGCTCGCTGGACTCGGGCGCGAACCCGTACCTGGCGTACGCGCTGCTGCTCGCCGCCGGCCTGAAGGGCATCGAGGAGGGCTACGAGCTTCCGCCCGGCGCCGAGGACGACGTGTGGGCCCTGTCGGACGCCGAGCGCCGCGCGATGGGCATCGAGCCGCTCCCGCAGAACCTCGGCGAGGCCCTGTCCCTGATGGAGCGCAGCGACCTGGCCGCGGAGACCCTCGGGGAGCACGTCTTCGACTTCTTCCTGCGCAACAAGCGGCAGGAGTGGGAGGAGTACCGCAGCGAGGTGACCGCGTTCGAATTGCGGAAGAACCTGCCGGTACTGTGAGGCGCGTCCGCACCGACGCGGAGCCTTGAGTTCACCGAGAGGTAACCCGGGCGGTTCAAACCCGTCCACGGTCGTTCGTTATGACGATGTGATGACTACGTCATAACAAGCGGCCCTGCTCAAGGGTAAGTTCGATCGTCTGCTCCGGGGCGGTCACCGGCGTCGCCCGGCAGCCCCGGCGGCGACGCGCCCCGGACCGAGCCCGCAGACGTCGGTGCACGTCTCGGCGACGCCCTACGAGCAAGGAGATTCCGACGGTGCCCGTCCCCCGCATCGCGCACCCCGCACAGACCGCTCCCGAGGCGCCCCCCGCGGTGCCGAGAACACGAGGCGGCGCACCAGGGGAGGGCGGCGGGCGGTCCGGGCAGCCGGCCGGCGGCGCGGGACTGCGACTGGACATCCAGGGCCTGCGCGCGGTCGCGGTGTCGCTCGTGGCGCTCTCCCACGCCGGGGTCACGCAGGTGGCCGGCGGATACGTCGGTGTGGACGTCTTCTTCGTCATCTCCGGCTTCCTCATCACCTCGCTGATGCTCCGTGAGCACAGCCGTGAGGGCCGGATCTCGCTGGGCCGCTTCTACGCCCGCCGGGCGCTGCGTCTGCTGCCCGCCTCGACGCTCGTCGTCGTGGCGACGCTGGCGGGCTCCTGGCTGTTCCTCGGGCCGCTGCGCTTCGCGGACTACGCCAAGGACGCCATCGCCTCCGCCTGGTACGTCGTCAACTTCCGGCTGGCCGACGCCGGAACGGACTACTTCAACACGGACGTGCCGCCGTCCCCCTTCCAGCACTTCTGGTCGCTGGCGGTGGAGGAGCAGTTCTATCTGATCTGGCCGATCGTCCTGATCGTCGCGCTGAAGGTGTTCCGCCGCCGGGCCCTGCTGGGGCTGCCGCTGCTGGCGCTGGCCGCCGGTTCCTTCGCGGTGAACCTCCACCTCACCGAGACCGCCCCGTCCTGGGCGTACTTCGGTTCCCAGGGCCGTATCTGGGAGCTCGCGGTGGGCGCGCTGCTGGCGCTGGTGGCCGACCGGCTCGACGACATCCCGCGCCCGGTCGCGGTGGCCGTCAGCTGGGCCGGCATCGCCGCCATCGCCTACGCGGCCGTGATGTTCGACGACAGCACCGTCTTCCCCGGCCACAACGCCGTCGTCCCGGTGTTCGGTGCCGCCGCCGTGCTGGCCTGCGGTGCGGCGGGCGGCCGCTGGGGTGCGGGCGCGCTGCTGTCGCTGCGGCCCATGGTGTGGGTCGGCGGTATCTCGTACGCCTGGTACCTGTGGCACTGGCCGCTCATCCTCATCGTCCCGGCCGCCGCCGGGTTCGGTGAGCACGACGGGCCGCTGCGGCTGATCGCCGCGCTGTGCGGCATCCCGCTGGCCTGGCTGACGCTGCACCTGGTCGAGAACCCGATGCGCTTCCACCGCGCCTTCAAGGCCCGGGCGGGGCGGGGTCTGGTGCTGGGCCTGGGCCTGTCGGCCGTCGCCGCCGTTCTCGCGGTGGTCGCCGCGCAGTTCCCGCCGAGCCTGGCCGAGGGCGGGGCGCGCCAGGACACCAAGGAGGCGCTCGCCCGGGCCGCCGACCCGCGCGCCGCGCTGGCGAACCTGCTGGAGCAGAAGGTCGACAAGCTGCCGTCGAACCTGACGCCGAGCATGCACGACACGGCGTACAAGCGGTCCGCGGTCTACACCGACGACTGCGCGCTGACGATGTCCGACAAGGTGCAGACGCAGCCGTGTCTGTACGGCGACGTGAAGGCGGAGCGCACCGTCGTCCTGTTCGGCGACTCGCATGTGGCGCAGTGGTTCCCGGCGCTGGACGCGATCGCGAAGAAGCACCACTGGCGGCTGTACTCGTTCACGAAGAACGCGTGCAAGGTCTCGCAGATCACCATCGAGTGGAACAAGGGCCCCTACTCGACGTGTGACGACTGGCGTGCGGTCACCATCGACAAGATCCTCAAGATGAAGCCGGAGCTGGTCCTCACCTCCAGCTCCAACTCGGCGAAGCTGTGGGGCGACGGTGACACGGCCGAGGCCTGGGGCAAGGGCCAGGCGGAGACCTACCGGATGCTGCACGAGGGCGGCGTCCAGGTGGCGACCCTGCTGGACACGCCCTGGCCGAAGAACAACGCGGTCGACTGCGCCAACGCCAACTCCGGCGACCTGAGCGCCTGCGCCCGCGACCGCTCCGAGGCCGACCCCAAGCCCGACGTCACCAAGGCCATCCGCGCGGCCGCGACCGCCGAGGACGTGCCGGTCATCGACCCGTACGACTGGGTCTGCGCCCCGTCCGGCAACTGCCCCGTCGTGGTGGGCAACACGATGGTCTACCGCGACTACGGCCACCTCGCCGACGGCTATGTCGAGGCCCTCACGCCGGTCGTGGAGCAGGAGTTGCTGCGCCTGTTCGGGGACGACCTGGGCAAGCGCCCGGGAGCCTGAGCCCGGAACAACCCGGAAGGGGCCCGTCCCGCACGCCTCCGCGAGCGGGACGGGCCCCTTCGTATGCGTTCCGTTTCGTGTGCGTCCCCTTCGTATGCGTCCCCTTCGGGGAGGCGACTCCCAGGACCGTAGCGACGCCCAAGGCGGGTTCCGCTCAGCCCCGCACCGCCTCCGGCTCCCGGCGGGACGAGCCCGCCACCAGGCGTTCCCGGCTGCCCGTGAGGGCCCCGCGGCGCCGGTCCACGCCGTACGCGGCTCCGGCCACGCCGATGCCCAGGACCGCGAGGGCCGCCCCGGCGAGGGCCGGGGACGTCGCGCCGTAGCCCGCGGCGAGGGCCAGGCCGCCGATCCAGGCGCCGCCGGCGTTGGCGAGGTTGAAGGCGGCCTGGTTGGCGGAGGAGGCGAGGGACGGGGCGGCGGACGCCTTCTCCATGACCATGAGCTGCAGGGGGGAGCCGGTCACGAAGGCCGCCGTGCCCAGCAGGACGACCGCGAGGGCCGCCGTCCCTTGTGTGCGCATCAGCAGCGGGAACAGGCCCAGCACGGCGGCCAGTGAGGCCAGGCCGCCGAACAGCGTCGCCCGCATCGCGTGGTCGGCCAGCCGGCCGCCGAGGAGGTTGCCGGCCGTGGCGCCCACCCCGAAGAGGGCGAGGAGCAGGGTGACGCTGGTGTCGGCGTAGCCCGCGGCACCGGTGAGCATGGGCGTGATGTAGCTGTAGGCCGCGAAGAGGGCGCCGAAGCCCGCCACGGTGGTGCCGAGGGCCAGCCAGACCGGCACGGAGCGCAGGGCCGCGAGTTCGCCGCGCAGGCCCGCGGCCGGGGCGCCCTCGCCCTGTTCGGCGGGGATCAGCAGGGCCAGGGACGCTATCGCGGCCAGGCCGATCGCGGAGACGGCGAGGAAGGTCGCGCGCCAGCCGAGGTGCTGGCCCATGAGCGTGGCGGCGGGGACGCCGACGATGTTGGCGACGGTGAGGCCGAGGAACATCAGGGACACCGAGCGAGCCCGGCGTTCCGGGGCGACCAGGCTCGTCGCGACGACCGCGCCCACGCCGAAGAAGGCGCCGTGCGGCAGGCCGCTCAGGAAGCGGGCCGCCAGCAGCGCGCCGTCGCCGGGGGCCAGCGCGGAGAGCGCGTTGCCGGCGACGAACAGCGCCATCAGCGCGATCAGCACCGTACGGCGGGACATGCGCGCGGTGGCCGCGGCCAGCAGGGGTGCGCCGATCACCACGCCCAGGGCGTACGCCGAGACCAGATGGCCCGCTGCGGGGATCGAGATGTCCAGGTCGGCGGCGACCTCGGGCAGCAGGCCCATCATGACGAACTCGGTGGTGCCGATGCCGAAGGCGCCCACGGCGAGGGCGAGCAGGGCGAGGGGCATGAAGGGGGCCTTTGCCTTTCAGGAGCGGGGCGGGTCGCGCCCTCGCGGGTTCCGTGCAGCTTCTTATGTTCAGCTACGGAACAAAGTCTCCCAGACAAAGTATTCCGTTGTCGTGCCGGCCCCCGCCGCCGGCTCAGTCCGAGGCGGCCAGCCGGAGCCGCGCCGCCACCGGGAGGTGGTCGCTGCCGGTCTCCGGCAGGGTCCAGGAACTGACCGGCTCGATACCGCGGACCAGGATCTGGTCGATACGGGCCATCGGGAAGGACGCGGGCCAGCTGAAGCCGAAGCCGCTGCCCGCCGCGCCCTGGGTGGAGCGCATCTGCGCGGTGACGGCGTTGAGCGCGCGGTCGTTCATCGTGCCGTTGAGGTCGCCGAGCAGCACCACCTGCTCCAGCGGCTCGTCGGCGATCGCCTCGCCCAGCGCGTCGGCGCTCTTGTCGCGCTGCCGCGCGGTGAACCCGGCCTCCAGCTTCACCCGCACCGACGGCAGGTGGGCGACGTAGACCGCGGCCTGTCCGCCCGGCGCGGCCACCGCGGCGCGCATCGCACGGGTCCAGCCCAGCTTGATGTCGACGGGCCTGACCCCGCTCAGCGGGTACTTGCTCCACAGTCCGACCGTGCCCTGCACGGCGTGGTACTTGTACGCCGGCGCCAGCGCCTTCTCGTACACCGGCACCGCGCCCTGCGTCAGTTCCTCCAGCGCGACGACGTCCGCGCCCGAGGCCGCCACCGCGCGGGCGGTGCCCTCCGGGTCGGGGTTGTCGGCGTTGACGTTGTGGGTGGCCACCGTCAGGTCGCCGCCCGCCGCGGCCTTGTCGGTGAGCAGCCCGCCGAAGAGGTTCAGCCACACCACCGACGGCACCAGCAGCGCGATCAGCGCCGTGGCCGACCTGCGCACCAGCGCGAGCAGCAGCAGGACCGGGATGAACACGCCGAACCACGGCAGAAAGGTCTCCCCCAGGCTGCCGAGGTTGCCGACCCGGTTCGGGATCTGCGCGTGCAGCAGCATCACCAGGGCCAGCAGCACCGCGAGGGCCGCCACCACGATGCCCCGGCGCCAGATCCGCGGGTCCCCGCGCCAGCCGTCGAACAGCCGGTGGACCAGGCGCCGAAGCCGAGAGCCGCGGTGCTCGGGCCCCGAGCCGCCGTTGTCCGTCTCCGTTGCGTACGCCTGTTGCGCCATACCGTCGCCTCGCTACCTGCCGTGCACACCGTCGTCCCCCCGCCTACGACCCTAGGGGATGATCGGCTCCGTTCCTGCAGTGCAGGACGGTGCCGGTCGTGGCGGCGGTTTCCGTCGGGTTCCCTTGTGACGAAACGCGCACATTCGCGCCCCGCGGCGGCGTGCTCCTCGCCACCCGGGGCCGGTCTGGCCCTCGCCCGGGCGAGGTGCCACCATGGAGGTGGTCCGGGGACGCCGTGAGGGCGCCTCGAGATGACGTAAGGAGCCGTTGCAATGACGCAGCTTTCGGCTGCCCAGACTGCACAGGCAGGCACCTCCGACGGCAGCAAGGCGCTGTACGGGGGCAAGGGCACTCGCCGCATCACCGTCCGCGACATCGCCCTCGCCAAGGAGCGGGGCGAGAAGTGGCCCATGCTCACCGCCTACGACGCGATGACCGCGTCCGTCTTCGACGAGGCCGGCATCCCGGTGATCCTCGTCGGCGACTCGGCGGGCAACTGCCATCTGGGCTACGACACCACCGTGCCCGTCACCCTCGACGAGATGACCATGCTGTCCGCGGCCGTCGTCCGCGGTACCCGGCGCTCGCTGATCGTCGGCGACCTGCCCTTCGGGTCGTACCAGGAGGGCCCGGTGCAGGCGCTGCGCTCGGCGACCCGGCTGGTGAAGGAGGCCGGCGTCCAGGCGGTGAAGCTGGAGGGCGGCGAGCGGTCGTACGACCAGATCCGGCTGCTGGTGGAGTCCGGCATCCCGGTGATGGCGCACATCGGCCTGACCCCGCAGTCCGTCAACGCCATGGGCTACCGCGTCCAGGGCCGCGGCGAGGAGGCCGCCCAGCAGCTGCTGCGCGACGCGAAGGCCGTGCAGGACGCGGGCGCGTTCGCGGTGGTGCTGGAGCTGGTGCCGGCCGAGCTGGCCGCCGAGGTCACGCGCACGCTGCACATCCCGACCGTCGGGATCGGGGCCGGCGCCGCGACGGACGCGCAGGTGCTGGTGTGGACCGACATGCTCGGGCTGACCGGCGGCCGGGTGCCGAAGTTCGTGAAGAAGTACGCCGACCTGCGTGAGGTCATGGGCGACGCGGTGAAGGCCTTCGCCGAGGACGTCGTCGGCGGAACGTTCCCTCAGGAGGAACACTCCGTCCACTGAGCCACCGCGGTACGACCAGCCCCGCCGATCTTCCCCCGTCGGCGGGGCTGCTGCGTGCCGGGACCCGCGCCGTAGGCCCGCCGTAGGCCCGCCGTCGGCCCGCCGTCGGCCCGCTGTCGGCCCGCTGTAGGCGGCTGTAGGCGGCTGTAGGTGACCTGTAGGCGGTTTGTCGGTCGGCCCTGGCACCGTCTTCGTCATGACGCGAATCGAGAAGAAGCCCGCGGCGACGGGCGCCGCCGTCTCCGTGCGGGGGCTGGTGAAGCACTACGGCGAGACGAAGGCCCTGGACGGGGTCGACCTGGATGTGCGCGAGGGGACCGTGATGGGGGTGCTCGGCCCGAACGGCGCCGGGAAGACCACCCTCGTACGGATCCTGTCGACCCTGATCACCCCGGACGCCGGACAGGCGACGGTGGCCGGCTACGACGTGGTGCGCCAGCCCCGCCAGCTGCGCCGCGTCATCGGCCTCACCGGCCAGTACGCCTCCGTGGACGAGAAGCTGTCCGGCTGGGAGAACCTCTATCTGATCGGCCGGCTGCTGGACCTGTCCCGCAAGGACGCCCGGGTCCGCGCCGACGAGCTGCTCGAGCGGTTCTCGCTGACGGAGGCCGGGAAGCGGCCCGCGTCGACGTACTCCGGCGGTATGCGGCGCCGGCTCGACCTGGCCGCGTCGATGATCGGCCGCCCGTCCGTGCTCTACCTGGACGAGCCCACCACCGGCCTGGACCCGCGCACCCGCAACGAGGTGTGGGACGAGGTCAAGGCGATGGTCGGGGACGGTGTGACGGTCCTGCTCACCACCCAGTACATGGAGGAGGCCGAGCAGCTCGCCTCCGAGCTGACGGTCGTCGACCGCGGCCGGGTCATCGCGGGCGGCGGCATCGACGAGCTGAAGTCCCGGGTCGGCGGACGCCGGCTGCGGATCAGGCCGGCCGATCCGCTGCGGCTGCGCGAACTCGGCCGTGCCCTCGACGAGCTGGGCATCACCGGCCTCGCCACCGCCGACATCGACACGCACAGCGGCTCGGTGCTGGTGCCGGTGCTCAGCGACGAGCAGCTCACCGCCGTCATCGGCGCGGCCGTCGCCCTCGGCATCACCCTCGCCTCCGTCACCACCGAACTGCCCAGCCTGGACGAGGTGTTCCTCAGCCTCACCGGCAAGCGGGCCGAGACCCCGCTGCCCGCCCAGCCCACCGACGCCCGCGAGGAGGTCGCCGTATGAGCGCCGTATCCGCCGTGACCGATGCCGCCGACACCCGGATCCCGCTGCGGGCCCATCTGCGCCACACCGGCGCCCTGGTGCGCCGCAACCTGCTGTGGATACGGCAGGACCCGGAGTCGACGTTCGACGCGGTCCTGTTCCCGGTGATCTTCACGCTGCTGTTCGTGTACGTCTTCGGCGGTTCCATCGGGCAGTCGCTGGGCGGCGGGCAGGAGGCGTACGTGCAGTACGTCGTGCCCGGTCTGATGGCGATGATGGGCATGAACATCGCGCAGGGGGTGGGCACCGGCTTCAACCAGGACTTCAACACCGGTGTCATGGACCGCTTCCGGTCCCTGCCCATCGGGCGCGGCTCGGTGCTGTTCGCGAAGATCGCCGTGGAGCTGCTGCGGATGCTGTTCGCGACGACGATCCTGCTGGTCGTCGGTGTGCTGGTGGGCTTCGACATCACCAACTGGCCCGGTCTGTTCGCCTCGGTGGGCCTGTCGATGGTGTTCGGCTCGGCGCTGATGTGGGTGTTCCTGCTGCTGGGCGTCCTCATGAAGAGCGCTCAGGCCGTGCAGGGCATGGGCTTCCTGGTGCTGATGCCGCTGCAGTTCGGCTCGTCGATCTTCGCGCCGACCCAGTCGATGCCGGGCTGGCTGCAGAACTTCACCGACTACAACCCGCTGTCCGCGCTGGCCGACTCCGCGCGCGGGCTGATGGTGGGCGGGCCGGTCGCACACGACCTGTGGGTGACGCTGGCCTGGTCGGTGCTGCTGACGCTGACGATGGCGCCGGTCGCGATCCACAAGTTCCGCACCAAGAAGTGAGGCCGCGCGGCTCACACCAGGGCGGTGGCCTCCTCGGGGGAGAGGCCGCCGCCCTCGGCGTACGCCGCGGCGTAGGCGTTCTCGTCCAGTACGGCCCGTGCGGCGGACTCCGCCCGTTCGCGGACCGCGCGTTCGACCAGGGAGCGGACGTGTCCGGGGGGCAGTGCGGCGTCGGCCGCGCCCAGGCAGCGGGCGGCGTCGGCGGCCCGGCGGCCCTGCCGGTGCTCGGCGAGGGCGACCGCGGCGACGGCCAGGTACGCCGAGCGGGTGGCCGGCCGGATGGCCTGGGACAGCGGGTCGGCCGCCTTCTCCAGGGCCGCGCGGACCAGTCGCAGTCCTTCCTCGTAGCGCCCGTCGACCACGTCCAGCCAGGCCTCGGCGCCCAGCAGGAAGGCGTCGAAGACCGCGAAGTGGGCCATCCGGAACCCTTTGCGCAGCAACCGCATCTGCTCCCGCGCCTCGGCCGTGCGGCCGGTCAGGCTGAGCCAGCCGGCGAGGAACAGCCGCGCGGCGGGCATGCCTTCACTGAGGCCGCCGTCGTGCTCGGTGATCACCTCGCGCAGAACGCGCTCGCCGCGTTCGTGCTGCCCCGTCTCCAGCAGGGCGGCGCCGAGCCGGGCGGCGAGGACCGCGACATGGGCGCGGGCGCCGAGCCGTTCGGCGTAGGTGCCGGCCTCCTGGTAGTCGGCGGCGGCGAGCGCGAAGTCGCCGCGGGCCTCATGGGTCTCGCCGCGGGCGGAGAGGGCCTCGGCGTAGCCCCAGTCGTCGCCGAGGCGGCGGAAGATCTCCAGTGCCTCGTCGGCGTCCAGGGAGGCGTCGGAGGCCCACTGGACGCGGTTGGCGCGGAAGTTGGCCCGCATCTGGAGACTGACGGCGAGCTCCCACTCGAAGCCGGGAGTGTTGCGGCAGGTCTCCACGCAGGCATCGATGATCGTGTACAGGCGGTCCAGATCGCCGGTCAGCATCACGGCGTAGAACCACAGCATGCCGGGGATCCGGCAGGTCTGCGGCTGGCCGGGCTCGTAGGTGGCCGCGATGAGCCGCAGCCTGGCCTGCGCCTGCGGGGTGCTCCAGGAGTCGGGCTCGGCGTCCATGCAGGCGAGGTGGGCCAGGTGCAGGCCGCGGCGGGCTTCGGTGAGCAGTTCGCCGGTCAGCGGGGGCGGCGCGGCCGTCAGGCGCTCCGTCACGGAGACGGCCTTGCGCACGGGCTCGGTGAAGGGGTCGGGGCCCAGGCGCATGACCTCGGCGCACCAGTGGCGGGTCTCCTGGCGCAGGTCGCGCATCTGCCAGTACAGGACCAGCGACAGCACCAGGGCGAGCCCTTCCTGCTCGTCGCGCTCTGCGACGGCGTGCCGCAGCGCGGTGCGCAGGTTCTCGTACTCCAGCTCCAGCCGGGCGATGGCCGCGGCCTGGCCGGAGCCGCGCAGCAATGGGTCGGTGGCGCGGGCGAGTTCGCGGTAGTGCGTGAGGTGGGCGCGTTCGGCGGTGGTGCGCTGCCCGGCCTCCTGGAGGCGTTCGCGGGCGTACTCGGCGACGGTCTCCAGCAGCCGGTAGCGCATCTCGCCGTTGGCCGAGGGGGCCGCCACCACGAGGGACTTGTCGACGAGCTGGCCGAGCACGTCCAGGGCGGCGGGCCCGCAGACGGCCTCGGCGGCGGCGAGGTCGCAGCCGCCGGCGAACACCGACAGCCGGCTGAGGACGTCGCGTTCGTCGGCGTCGAGGAGTTCCCAGGACCAGTCGACGACGGCCCGCAGGGTCTGCTGGCGGGGCAGGACGGTACGGCTGCCGGTGGTCAGCAGCCGGAAGCGGTCGTCGAGGCGGTCGGCGATCTGCCGCAGGGTCAGCATCCGCAGCCGGGCGGCGGCCAGTTCGATGGCCAGCGGCAGGCCGTCCAGGCGGCGGCAGATCTCGGCGGCGGCCTCCGGGTCCTCCTCGGGGCTGAACCCGGGCCGGGCGGCGGCACCGCGGTCGGTGAGCAGCCGCAGCGCGTACGGCTCCGGCAGCGGCTCGACCGGGCGCAGCAGCTCGCCGGGCACACCGAGGGGTTCGCGGCTGGTGGCCAGCACGGTCAGGCCGGGGCAGCGGGTGAGCAGCTCGTCCACGAGACGCGCGGCCGCGTCGACGACGTGCTCGCAGTTGTCGAGGACGATCAGCATCCGGCGCCTGCCGCAGTGCTCGGCCAGCCGGGTGACGGCGTCGTCGTGGTGGGGGTCGGCGACAGCGGCCCGGATGCTCTCGGCCCCCGCGCCGTACAGCACGGTCTCGCGGGCCCCGATCGCGGTCAGCACGGCCTCCGGTACGGCGGCCGGGTCGTCCACCGGGGCGAGCTCCGCCAGCCACACCCCGTCCGGCGCGAGGTCCGCCACCCCTTCGGCGGCCTCCTGCGACAGCCGGGTCTTGCCGGCCCCGCCGGGCCCGAGGAGGGTGACGAGCCGTGCGGCGGCGAGGTCGTCGCGGATGGCGGCGATGTCGTCCTCGCGGCCCACGAAGGAGGTGAGCCGGGCGCGGAGGTTGCCCCGGGGGCGGGCGGGGGCCGGCGCGGCAGCCGGGGCGGGCTCGGCCGGGGTCAGCAGCTCCGTGTGCAGGGCGCGCAGTTCCGGGCCGGGGTCGGTGCCGAGGGAGTCGGCGAGGAGACGGCGTACGTCGTCGTAGGCGGCGAGGGCCTCGGCGGTGCGGCCGGTGGCGCGCAGGGCGCGCAGCCGCAGGGCCTGGAGGGGCTCGTCGAGGGGGTGGGTGTCGCACAGCGCGGTCAGCTCGGGCAGGGCGCGGTCGGCGTGGCCGAGGGCGAGGGCGGCGTCGAGGCGGGCGCGCCGGGCGTCGAGGTGCAGGCGTTCGCAGCGGGCGGCCTCGGCGGTGCGGTCGGGCAGGTCGGCGAGGGCGGGGCCGCGCCACAGGGCGAGGGCGTCGTCGAGGACGCCGGCCGCCTTGCCGGGGTCACCGTCGGCGAGGGCGCGCAGGCCCTCGCCGGTGAGCCGGTCGAAGCGGTGCAGGTCGATGTCGTCGGCGGACGCGGCGAGCCGGTAGCCGCCGTCGGCGAGGACGACCGCGTCGGCGCCCAGCGCCCTGCGCAGGCGTCCGACCAGCGCCTGCAGCGCGCCGCCGGCGTCGGCGGGCGGGTCCCCGGCCCACACCTCCTCCACCAGCAGCCCGGCGGGCACGACCCGGTCCGGGCGCAGCGCGAGCACGGTCAGCAGGGCACGCAATCGCGCCCCGCCGACCGGGACGGGGGTGCCGTCGGGGCGGAGGGCCTGGGTGGTGCCGAGGATCCGATAGCGCACAGGGGCCATTCTCTCCGCTGAGGCGCCGGACGGGGCACGGGTTTTCCGGCAGGGCCGGGCTCTCCGGCAGGCCCGGCCTCCCAGCGGGGCCGGGGCCTCCAGCGGGGCCTGCCTCCCAGCGGGGCCGGGCTGGGCTCTCCGGCAGGGGCCGGGCCCTCCGGCGGGGGCACGGGTTTCGCGGGCAGGGCCGGCCCTTCCGGCAGGGGCCGGGGTCTCCCAGGACGCACGGGTTCCGGGCAGGGCCCAGGCTCTCCGGCAGGCGGTCGGGCGTTCCAGCAAGCTGGGCTCTCCGGCAGCAGCCGAGACCTCCAACAGGCCCGAACCTTCCCCCAGCAGCCGAGACCTCCAACAGGCCCGAACCTTCCCGCAGGCCCGAACCCTCCCCCAGCAGCCGAGACCTCCAGCAGGCCCGACCTTCCCGCAGGCCCGGACCCTCCCCCAGCAGCCGAGACCGCCCGCAGGGCCGGGCCTTCCCCGAGGCTCACCGGGCCGCCGCAGGTGACGCCTTTTCTCAGGAACCCTGCCCGGTTCCCGGGACGTTGTCCGTGTGCGCCCGGTACGGTCGGGCACCCGAGCCGCCCGATCACGGAGGTGTCCCACCCCATGACCACCGCCACCAGCCGGCACAGCGACCGGAGGATCAGCCCCGTCTTCGTGGGCATCGCGGCCGTGACGGCGGTGACCGGCTGGGCGACCTGGACCGGGTTCGCCGAGCAGCCGGGTCTGGCCGTGTTCCTGTTCGTGACGGCCGCGTGGATCGTCTCGCTGTGTCTGCACGAGTACGCGCACGCGCGCACGGCCCTGCACAGCGGGGACATCTCGGTGGGGGCGAAGGGCTATCTGACGCTGAACCCGCTGAAGTACACGCACGCGCTGCTGAGCATCGTGCTGCCGGTGCTGTTCGTGATCATGGGCGGGATCGGTCTGCCCGGTGGCGCCGTGTTCATCGAGCGGGGCCGGATCAGAGGCCGCTGGCGGCACAGCCTGATCTCGGCGGCGGGCCCGCTGACGAACGTGCTGTTCGCCCTCGTCTGCACGGCCCCGTTCTGGCTGGACGCGCTGGACGGCGTGCCGCGGGACTTCCGCTTCGCGCTCGCCTTCCTCGCGCTGCTCCAGGTGACGGCGGCGATCCTGAACTTCCTGCCGGTGCCCGGCCTGGACGGCTACGGGGTGATCGAGCCCTGGCTGTCGTACAACGTGCGCCGGCAGGTGGAGCCGCTGGCGCCGTTCGGGCTGCTGATCGTTTTCGCGCTGCTGTGGATCCCGTCGCTGAACAACGTGTTCTTCGACGTGGTCGACGCGGTCCTGCGCGGTCTGGGGATCAGCGACTTCGACACGTACTGCGGGTACGACCTGTACCGCTTCTGGCGCGGCACCGACGAGTTCTGCTCGGTCAGCTAGCGGCGGACTTCCTGACCTTCTCGCGCTTGAGGTAGTACCACGTCATGTTGGACGACAGTCCCGCGAGCAGCACCCAGACGATCCCGAGGAAGCTGCCCTGCGCGAAGGAGACGACGGCCGCGGCGACGGCGAGGAGGCAGACGATCAGGGCGTAGAGAGCGAGGCGGGGCATGGGGTCGGCTCCTGTCGGGGGACACTGCTGGTGCTGCTGATGCCCACCAGTGTCCCCCATGGGCTCATACGTCCGTGACGCGGAGCCCCGCGTGCGCCTTGTAGCGGCGGTTGACGGAGATCAGGTTGGCGACCAGCGACTCGACCTGGTGGGCGTTGCGCAGCCGGCCGGCGAAGACGCCGCGCATGCCGGGGATGCGGCCGGCCAGGGCCTGGACGGTCTCCACGTCGGCGCGCTCCTCGCCGAGGACCATCACATCGGTGTCGATCCGCTCGATCTCGGGGTCCTGGAGCAGCACGGCCGACAGGTGGTGGAAGGCCGCGGTGACCCGGGAGTCCGGCAGCAGGGCGGCGGCCTGCTGGGCGGCGCTGCCCTCCTCCGGCTTGAGGGCGTAGGCGCCCTTCTTGTCGAAGCCGAGCGGGTTGACGCAGTCGACGACCAGCTTTCCGGCCAGTTCCTCGCGCAGCGACCGAAGCGTGTCGGCGTGGCCGTCCCACGGCACGGCGACGATCACGATGTCGCTGCGCCGGGCGGTCTCGGCGTTGTCGGCGCCCTCGATGCCCTCGCCGAGTTCCTCGGCGGCGGCCCGCGCGCGTTCGGCGGCACGCGAGCCGATGATCACCTTCTGTCCGGCCCGGGCGAGCCGGTAGGCGAGGCCCTTGCCCTGCGGGCCGGTCCCGCCGAGCACACCGACGACGAGCCCGGAGACGTCGGGCAGGTCCCAGGGGTCCTTGGCGGGGGCCTTCTGTGCAGCACTGTCGGTAGAGGTCATGCGCCCGACTCTACGTGCGGCGGCGCTGCCGCCGTCCGGCGCTCACCCGGCCCGGCACCCCGGTTCGGGCGAATTCCGGCCGAACGCCGGGCCGCACGCGCCGGGTTGGGGCAGGATGCGGGCGCATGGACGCCGTACGGGTCGCTTTGTTGCGCGAAGTGCTCGCCGGGACCGAATGGCCCGCCGCCACCCGCCGGTTCGCGGGGGTGCTGCGCGGTTCGGTGGTGTCGCACGGGGGCGGGCTGCTGGTGGTGGGCACGCCGCAGTACGAGCCGTGGCATCTCGCGGCGCACCTGGTGGACGAGGCCGCCTGGTCGGGTACGCCGGAACTGGCGCCGACCCTCGTACGGCATGCCGCGCGGCCCTCCGGTCCCGCGCACCTGGCGGTGGGCCTCGGCCGCATCGAGGCGGCGGGGCGCGGCGAGACGCTGCTGGTGGTGGCACCCGGGGAGCACGCGGGGCTGCTGGAGCGGGTGCACGGGGCCCGGCGTGCGGGCGCGACGGTGCTGGCGCTCGGCGCGGGCGGCGGGGAACTGGAGGCCATGGCCCACGAGGCGCTCCCGGTGCCGGAGGACGCCGAGCTGGACCTGGACAGCGTCCAGCACCTGGTGAGCGCGGCGGCCGGCGAGAACGCGGTCCCGCTGCCGCGGAGCCGCCGCCGCTTCCGGGACCGCCTCTCCCGCCTGGCCGACTCCCTGACGGCGCCCCCGCCTCCGGCTTGGTGACACCCGCCGCCACCCGTGCACAGGGGACTCAACGGCCCGCGAGCGGTCGCGAAAAACTGGGTTGCACCCCCGCGTGGCCCCCACCGAGCATGACCTCTCGTGACCGCCGAAGCCCCCGCACGACGCCGCTCGCTCCTCCCCGACCTCGCCCCCTGGCGAGCCTCCCGGGACTTCCGGCTGCTCTGGATCTCGGGCGCGATCTCGAACTTCGGCAGCTTCCTGACCTTCGTCGCGCTGCCCGTGCAGATCAAGGAGCTGACCGGTTCGGCCGCCGCGGTCGGCGCGATCGGCGCGGTGGAGCTGATCCCCCTGATCGTGTTCGGCCTGTACGGCGGCGCCCTCGCCGACGCCCTCGACAAGCGCGGCCTGATCGTGTGGTCGGAGGCCGGTCAGGGCGTGCTCAGCGCGGTCCTGCTGGTCAACGCGCTGCTGCCGGAGCCGGCGGTCTGGCCGCTGTATCTCGTGGCCGCGTTGTCCTCGGCGCTGGTCAGCGTGCAGCGGCCCGCGCTGGACTCGCTGTGGCCGCGGATCGTCGCGCACGAGCATCTGCCGGCCGCGGCCTCGCTGAACTCGCTGCGCTGGACGGCCGGCGGGGTCGCGGGCCCGGCGCTGGCCGGTGTGGTGGTGGCGTACGCGGGGCTGGGCTGGGCGTACGCGGCGGATCTGGTGACGTTCGCCGTGTCGGTCGTGCTGATCCTGCCCATCGCCTCCTCCCCCGCCGCGCGCGAGGCCGCGAAGCCGTCGCTGAGGGCGATCGCGGAGGGCGCCCGGTACGCCTGGAGCCGCAAGGAGCTGCTCGGCACCTACGCCGTCGACCTGGCGGCGATGTTCCTGGCGATGCCGCTGGCGGTGCTGCCGTTCCTCGCGGACGAGCTGGACGCCGAGTGGGCGCTGGGGCTGATGTACGCGGCGGTGCCGCTGGGATCGCTGCTGGTGAGCGTGGTCAGCGGCTGGACCGCGCGGATCCACCGGCACGGGCGGATGGTGGTGCTGGCGGCCGCGCTGTGGGGCGTGTCGATCGCGGCGGCGGGGACCTCGCGGAACGTCTGGCTGGTGCTCCTGTTCCTGACCGTCGCCGGGGGCTGCGACATGGTCAGCGGGATCTTCCGCGGGGTGATGTGGAACCAGACGATTCCCGACGAGCTGCGCGGCCGGCTGGCGGGGATCGAGCTGCTGTCGTACTCGGTCGGGCCGACCCTCGGCCAGGTCAGGTCGGGCGGCTTCGCGGCCTGGTGGGGGGTGCGGGCGTCGGTGTGGTCCGGCGGGCTGCTGTGCGCGGGCGCGGTGGGGCTGCTGGCGCTGTGCCTGCCGAAGCTGATGACGTACGACGCCCGCACGGACGAGCACGCGGCCCGGGTGCGGGAGCAGCGGGCGGCGGCCGCCGGGTCCGCGGGCACCCGGGCCTGATCAGTCCTCGTCGGTGGCCGGTCCCGTGGGCGCGTCGTGCCAGCGGGGGTCGTTCTCCCACTCCAGGTTGCGCTCGCGGGCGGTCGCCATCGCGTGCTCGGCCTCCGCGCGGCTGGCGTACGGGCCGAAGCGGTCCTTGGCGGGGCATTCCGGCCCCTCCTCGACCTTCTTGTGCTCCAGGCAGTAGTACCACTCGCCCGGCTTGCCGACGGTGCGCTTCTTGAACAGGGCCATGACCGGCTCCTTTCGCCACGGACATGGTCCCCCATGACCGCTGTCTTAGACTCGCTGGCATGTCTGGCCAGTCGCTGCTCGTACCAGGGGAGCTCTCTCCCACCCGTTCCGTACCCGGAAACATCCGGCGCCCCGAGTACGTCGGCAAGCCCGCGCCGGCGCCGTACACCGGTCCGGAGGTGCAGACGCCCGAGACGATCGAGGCGATGCGCCGCGCGGGCCGGATCGCCGCGCAGGCGATGGCCGAGGCCGCGAAGATCATCGCGCCCGGCGTCACCACGGACGAGCTGGACAAGGTGGCGCACGAGTTCCTGTGCGACCACGGCGCCTACCCGTCCACGCTCGGCTACCGGGGCTTCCCCAAGTCGCTGTGCACCAGCGTCAACGAGGTCATCTGCCACGGCATCCCGGACTCGACGGTGCTGCGCGACGGCGACATCGTCAACCTGGACGTGACGGCGTACATCGGCGGGGTGCACGGCGACAACAACGCGACCTATCTGGTCGGGGACGTCGACGAGGAGAGCCGGCTGCTGGTGGAGCGCACCCGTGAGTCGCTCACCCGCGCTCTCAAGGCGGTCAAGCCGGGCCGGCAGATCAATGTGATCGGCCGGGTCATCGAGTCGTACGCCAAGCGGTTCGGGTACGGGGTCGTCCGGGACTTCACGGGGCACGGGATCAACTCGTCGTTCCACTCGGGCCTGATCATCCCGCACTACGACAGCCCGCACGCGACGACGGTCATGCAGCCGGGGATGACGTTCACGATCGAGCCGATGCTGACGCTCGGCACGCACGAGTACGACATGTGGGACGACGGCTGGACGGTCGTGACGAAGGACCGCAGGCGGACGGCCCAGTTCGAGCACACCCTGGTGGTCACGGAGACGGGAGCGGAGATCCTCACCCTGCCGTAGGCTTTTCCCGACAGATTGTCGGAAATGTACCCCTACAGGTGGGCCGCATGGTCACGGACTCCTTCTCCGCCGTCATCCGGGCCGCGTCCCGGGAGCGGCACACCGAGGCGGAGGGCTCCGCGTTCATGGGCGACCTGCTCGGCGGCCGGCTCGGTGTGGACGCGTACGCGCGCTACACCGAGCAGCTGTGGTTCGTGTACGAGGCCCTGGAGGCGGGCGCCGGACGGCTGGCGGCCGACCCGGTCGCGGGGCCGTTCATCCGGCCGGAGCTGTTCCGGCTGGGCGCGCTGGAGCGGGACTTGGCGCATCTGCGGGGCCCGCACTGGCGGGCGGGGATGAGCGCGCTGCCGGCCACCCGCGCGTACGCGGACCGGGTGCGGTTCTGCGCCGAGCGGTGGCCCGGCGGCTATGTCGCCCACCACTACACGCGCTACCTCGGCGACCTGTCCGGCGGGCAGATCATCCGTGACCGGGCGGAGCGGACGTGGGGGTTCACGCGCAAGGGCGACGGAGTGCGGTTCTACGTCTTCGAGGACATCCCCAACCCGGCCGCGTACAAGCGGTCCTACCGGGAGCGGCTGGACCGCGTCGCGGCGGGCGAACCGGAGAGGCGGCGGATCGCGGCGGAGTGCCGGGACGCGTTCGCCATGAACACCGCGGTGTTCGGGGCGCTGGGCGAGGAGTACCGGCTGTCCGCGTGAGCGCTGCCGCCGGTTCGGCGCCGCATCTCTCGGGGGACGCAGTTCCCGCGCCCCTCGAGGGGCGCCGCCCGTCAGCGCTCCAGCAGGACCCGGCCGCCGATCTCCACCCACCCGTGCGGCTGAGGGGCCGTCAGGATCTGCGAGCCCTTGCCCTGCGTGATGTTCAGGGCCCGGTCCAGCTGTGCGGTGAGCAGCAGCGCGGCCGCGCCCGTCGCCTCGTCCTCCTCGATGCCGTCGTCACGGCCGGGGAACCCGCGGGCGCGCACCCGGCCGGCGGCCTCGTCCTCCCAGGCCCAGGCGTAGATCCACTCGCCCTTCGGGGGGACCGGCAGGGCGTCCACCTCGGCGGCGGTGGCGTACTGGCGCAGGGTGCGCGGGGGCGCCCACTCGGCGCGGGCCTCGATCCAGCTGAACTCGCCGTCCTGGCGGGCGCCCACCGCCCCGGCGGGGGTGACCAGTTCGGGCACGTCCAGCAGCCAGGCCGTGCCGACGCAGGGGTGGCCGGCGAAGGGCAGCCGCAGGGTGGGCGTGTAGATGTCGACGACTCCGCGCTCGGGGTCGTCGACGAACACGGTCTCGCTGAAGCCGAGCTTGGCGGCGAACGCCTGGCGCTCCTCGCGCTCCGGCAGCACCGAGCCCTCGCGGACGACACCCAGTTCGTTGCCGTAGCCGCCGTTCGGCGCGCAGAAGACGCGCAGTACGTCGTAGTCAGTCACCGGGGAATTGAATCACCGGGCCGGGCCACGGGGGCGTGCCGCCCTCGTCGCAGGGCAGGCCGGCGAGGACGCCGCCCCGGCCCTGGTGCGCGTACGGCGAAGACGGCGGCCGGTCCTCGTAAGTCGCCCTTGACGTTCCTTTGACCTTTCCATGGTGTGCGTTTTGGCCGGGCGTGACCGGGCCGTGCTCATACAGCGTCGATGAGAGCTGAATCACCGCTTGCTTGGGTATCGCATAGGTAAGGCTCGGATAAGTTAGGCGAGCCTACCCATGCCGAAGTGACGTGGGTCACGTAGATTTTCCGCCACTCGTCTGGAGTTCGTATGCGTGCCGTCCGCCTCTCCGTCGCGACCGCCGCCGCCACCGCGGCGGCCCTGACCGCCGTCACGGGCTGCACCGAGAAAAGCAAGGGCGACGCGAGCGCGGACAACGTCATCACCGTGACCGCCACGGACGACAAGTGCGAGGTGTCGAAGAAGGAGGTGCCCGCCGGGCACCTCGAACTCGCCATCGAGAACAAGGGCTCGAAGGTCACCGAGGTCTACGTCCTGTTCCCGGACGACCGTGTGGTCACCGAGCGCGAGAACATCGGCCCCGGCACCAAGCAGCGGGTCACCGCCGAGGTGAAGGCCGGCGACTACCAGATCGCCTGCAAGCCCGGCATGAAGGGCGACGGCATACGCCAGGACATCAAGGCCACCGGCGGCGGCGCGGCCGCCGAGCGCGACCCGCGCCTGGACAAGGCGGTCGCCGCCTACCGCGCCTACGTCCAGGAGCAGGCCGACGAGACGCTGCCGCTGGCCGAGAAGTTCGCGGCGGCCGTCAAGGCCGGCGACCTGAAGACCGCCCAGGCCGCCTACGCCCCCTCCCGCATCGGCTGGGAGCGCACCGAGCCGGTCGCCGAGTCCTTCGGCGACATCGACCCCAAGGTCGACGTCCGCGAGGACGGCCTGGAGGCCGGCCAGGACCCGGCCACCGACTGGACCGGCTGGCACCGCCTGGAGAAGGCGCTGTGGCAGGACAAGAAGATCGGCGACCGGGAGAAGGAGCTCGCCGACCTGCTGGTCAAGGACCTGAAGGACTGGCAGAACCGGGTCGGCAAGGCCGAGATCACCCCCACCTCCATGGCCAACGGTGCCAAGGAACTCCTCGACGAGGTCGCCACCGGCAAGGTCACCGGCGAGGAGGAGCGCTACTCGCACACCGACCTCGTCGACTTCAAGGCCAACGTCGAGGGCGCCGAGAAGTCCTACGAGCTGCTCAAGCCGGTCGCCCAGGAGAACGACGCCGAGCTCACCGCCGAACTGGACAAGCAGTTCGCCGCGCTGAACGGCCTGCTGGACAGGTACCGGCCGAACAAGACCTCTTACGAGTTCACCTCCTACGACAAGGTCGGCAAGGCCGACCGCAAGGAGCTGTCGGACGCGGTGAACGCCCTCGCCGAGCCGCTCTCCCAGCTCGCCGCCGCCGTCGTCAAGTGAGCAGTCCACAAGCGAACGAGGGGCAATCCGGCATGACCGACACGGACAGCACCCAGGCCACCCCGTCCCGGCGATCCCTGCTGGGCTGGGGCGGCGCGGGCCTCGCGCTCGGCGCCGCCGTCGCGGGCGGCGCCGCGGCGATGACCCGTACCGGCAACGACGTCGACCCCGCGGGCGCCGAGGCCGGCGCCGCGGTCGAGTTCCACGGCGCCCACCAGGCGGGCATCGCCACGCCGGTCCAGGACCGGCTGCACTTCGCCGCGTTCGACGTGAAGACCGACGACCGCGAGGAGTTCGTGCGGCTGCTCAAGGACTGGACCGAGGCCGCCCGGCGGATGACGGCCGGACAGGCCGTCGGCGAGGGCGCGTACGGCGGGCTCGCCGAGGCGCCGCCGGACGACACCGGCGAGGCCCTCGGCCTCAAGCCGTCCCGGCTGACCCTCACCATCGGCTTCGGCCCCTCGCTGTTCGCGAAGTTCGGCCTCGCCGGGCAGCGGCCCGACGCCCTGATCGACCTGCCGAAGTTCGCCGGCGACAACCTCGACCCGGCCCGCAGCAACGGCGACCTGTGCATCCAGGCCTGCGCCGACGACCCGCAGGTCGCCGTGCACGCCATCCGCAACCTGGCCCGCATCGGCTTCGGCAAGGTCGTCATCCGCTGGTCCCAGCTCGGCTTCGGCAAGACCTCCTCGACGACGCCCGAAGCGCAGACCCCGCGCAACCTCATGGGCTTCAAGGACGGCACCCGCAACATCGCGGGCACCGAGACGGACCGGCTGGAGAAGTTCGTCTGGGTCGGCGAGAAGGAGGGGCCCGGCTGGATGGTCGGCGGCTCCTACCTCGTCGCCCGCCGTATCCGCATGCACATCGAGACCTGGGACCGCACCTCCCTGCAGGAGCAGGAGGACATCTTCGGCCGCGACAAGGGCGAGGGCGCCCCGGTCGGCAAGGCCAAGGAGCGCGACGAGCCGTTCCTGAAGGCGATGAAGCCCGACGCGCACGTCCGGCTCGCGCACCCCGACTCCAACCACGGGGCGACGATCCTGCGCCGCGGCTACTCCTTCACCGACGGCACCGACGGCCTGGGCCGGCTGGACGCGGGCCTGTTCTTCCTGGCCTACCAGCGGGACGTCCGCAAGGGCTTCGTGCCCGTCCAGCGCAACCTCGCCACGGACGCGCTCAACGAGTACATCCAGCACGTGGGTTCGGCCGTCTTCGCGATCCCGCCCGGCGTCCGCGACAAGGACGACTGGTGGGGCCGGACGCTGTTCGCGAAGGAGGCCTGAGCCGTGTTCTCCAACTACCTCATCGGACTGCGCGAGGGCCTGGAGGCCAGCCTCGTCGTCTGCATCCTGATCGCCTACCTCGTCAAGACCGGCCGCCGGGACGCCCTGAAGCCGATCTGGACCGGCATCGGCGTCGCCGTGGCGCTCGCCCTGGGCTTCGGCTGCGCCCTCGAATTCGGCTCCCAGGAGCTGACGTTCGAGGCGCAGGAGATGCTCGGCGGGTCGCTGTCGGTCATCGCGGTCGGGCTGGTCACCTGGATGGTCTTCTGGATGCGGCGCACCGCCCGGCACCTGAAGGCCGAACTGCACGGCAAGCTGGACTCGGCGCTGAGCACCGGCACGGTCGCCCTGGTCGTCACCGCCTTCCTCGCCGTCGGCCGGGAGGGCCTGGAGACCGCCCTGTTCGTGTGGACGTCCGTCCGCGCGGCCGGCGACGGCTCCCCGCGCCCGCTGATCGGCGCCGGACTGGGCCTGGCCACCGCGGTGTTCCTCGGCTGGCTGTTCTACCGGGGCGCGCTGCGCATCAACCTGGCGAAGTTCTTCACCTGGACCGGCGGCATGCTCGTCGTGGTCGCCGCGGGCGTCCTCGCGTACGGCTTCCACGACCTGCAGGAGGCGGACTTCCTGCCCGGCCTGACGGACAAGGCGTTCGACATCAGCGGCGCCATTCCGCCGGACAGCTGGTACGGCACCCTGCTGAAGGGCATCTTCAACTTCCAGCCCGATCCGACCGTCCTCCAGGTCACGGTGTGGCTGCTGTACCTGATCCCGACGCTCGCGCTGTTCCTCGCCCCGGTAGGGTTCGCCTCCGGGAAGGGGAAGGTGAAGGAGCCCGATGACCAGGGATCGCAGCCGTCTGAGGCTTCGCAGGCGTGACCGCAACGGTGTCATAGCGGCCACGCTGACCGCTTTGTCGCTGGCCGCTCTGTCGTTGACCGTGAGCGGATGCGTGGTGGTGCACGGGGAGCGCGAGGTGCTCCCCGCCGCCACCCGGGCCGAGGCCGCCGAGGCGCTGAAGGACTTCACGGACGCGTACAACGCGGCCGACAAGGCCTACGACAGCTCCCTGGACGCCGCCCATGTCGCCGGCGCCCTCGCCGACATCGACGGGGCCCGGCTGAAGGCGGGCCACGCCAACCACCCCGACGGCAACGCGAACCACACGCCGCTGGAGCTGACGGACGCCAGGTTCACCATCGTGGAGAAGGCCGGCTGGCCTCGCTGGTTCCTCGCCGACGCCAAGGGCAACAAGGGCGGCGACGCACGCTGGCTGCTGGTCTTCACCCGCGACAGGATGGACGCCCCCTGGGAAGTGGCCTATCTGACGCTGGTCGCGCCCGGCTCCGTGCCCGACTTCAAGAAGGACGCCGACGGGCATGTAGAGGCCGTCCCCGCCGACTCGCCCGAACTGGCCATCTCCCCCGAGGACTTGAGCCGGGACTACGTCTCCTACCTCCAGGACGGCGACACCGTCTTCGCCGACGGCACCCACACCTCCGAGTGGCGGGCGCTTCGCCGGAAGAACGCCCAACGCCCCGGTCTCGCACGGCAGTACCTCGACGAGCCGCTGTCCGGGGGCGACTACGCCCCGCTCGCGCTGCGCACGGCCGACGGGGGCGCGCTGGTGTTCTTCGCCACGCGCCACTTCGAGAAGCAGACCGCGGCCGCGGGCACGAGTGTGCCGACCCCCGGCGACGACGTGCTGGCCCTGACGACGGGCGAGATCAAGCAGTCCCTGACGATGGAGTTCGTCTCCAACGAGGTGGTGCTCGACCCGAAGAAGGGGGCCGAGGTGGAGATGCTGGGGCGGATCCAGGGATTGACGGGCGCCAAGGGCGAGTAGCTCCGCCTTCCGCCTGGGTCCGGCCGTCGTGTTGCGTGGGCCGCGCCGCCGTGGCTTGTCGCGCCCGCGGGCGGAGCCGCATGTCGGTACGCCCCCCGCGCCCCTGGGTCAGTGCCGCAAGGGCCACGCCGCCGGCACATGGCCCGTGTGCCTCGCGCACGCGTCCGTGAGGTGCTCCAGCAGCGTCAGGGGGTCCGGCAGGGCGTGCTCCGGGCCGCGTACCCAGTGGACGGTCCGGTCGTCGTCACCGGGGAGCCGGGCGGGCGGCACCAGTACGTAGGAGCCTCGGCAGTGCCACCGCAGTCCGGGATGCTCGTCCATCGTCTCCGGGTGGCAGTCCAGCTCGCACGGCCACCACTCGTCCTCGTCCTCGGGCGTACCGCGTGTGAGGGTGAAGAAGAGCATGCGGCCGTCGTCGCTCTCGGCGACCGGTCCGACGTCTATGCCGGCGGCGAGCAGCCCGGCCAGGGCCTCACGGCCGGCCTCCAGGGGGACGTCGAGCACGTCGTGGGTCATGCCGGTCGCGGTGATGAAGTTGGCCTGCGGCTGATGGCGGGCCCAGCGCTCGATCTGGGCGCGGTCGGTGGTGGACTGCGTCTGCCAGGCGAACGACACCGGGTGCCGTGCGGGGGTGGGACATCCCACGCGGTCGCAGGAACAGCGGTAGCCGGGGGCGGGGTGGGCGGCGGGCGCGAGCGGCAGGCCCGCTTCGGCGGCGGCGAGCAGCAGGGCCTCACGGCCGCCGTCGTCGGCGGTCTCGGGGCCGCTTCTGCGCAGCCACTGGGTGAGTTTGCCCCGCAGGCCGGTCCGGCCACCGAACTCCGCGCTCATCTATCCCCTCGCCCTCGCTGTTGTGCGGACAGCATGCCTCATGGTCCCACCATCCTGCGCCCTGGGGGGCCGGACCCGACAACCGGGAAGGGTGGGGCGAGACATACCCCACACCGCCGATCAGTGCGGAGCGGGACTTATCGGGGCGCCAGGCCGTACAGGGCGTAGTCGACGAGGGTGTCCGTGTACTCGTAGGAGATCGGGCCGGTGTGCTGGAGCCAGCGCTGGGCGAGCGGGGAGACGAACAGCTCCAGGGCGATGCGCGGGTCGATCCCGGGGCGGACCTGCCCCGCGGCCTGGGCGGCGCGCAGGCGGTCGACGTAGAGCTGGAGCTGCGGTTCGAGGAGCCGGGCGACGAAGCGGCGGCCGAGCTCCTCGTTGACCAGGCCCTCGGCGGCGAGGGCGCGAGAAGGGGCCTCGAAGCGGGGGTCGAGGAGTTCGTCGACGGTGGCGCGCAGCACCGCCCGTAGGTCGGCGGCGAGGTCGCCGGTGTCAGGGATGCCGTACGGCTGCCCGGGCTCGGCGCCCGCCGCCTGGGCCGCCTGTTCGCCGAGGTCGAGGAAGGCCTCGAGCAGGACGTCGGCCTTGGAGGACCACCAGCGGTAGATGGTCTGCTTGCCGACGCCGGCGCGGGCGGCGATCCCCTCGACGGTGGTCTTCGGATAGCCGACCTCGGCGACGAGGGCGAGGGCGGCGGCGTAGATCGCGCGGCGGGACTTCTCGCTGCGGCGGGTGGCGTCGGGGGCGGGCTTGTCGACCATGACGTGACGATACCAGGTGGCGAGACGCGCCGTCTCGCCTACGTCCGCCGCTTCGGAAGCCCGTCCCCCGACGCCCGTGTCAACCGAGTCGGCCTGCACCGCGCCGGCCGTCACCGAGCCGACCCGCCCCCGTCGAGCCGGCGCGCGCTGAGCCCGCCCCCGTCGAGCGGCCCCTGCCTAATGGTCTCGCTTCGGCCCCGTCGAGCGGCCCCTGTCCAACGGTCTCGCCCGAGTTCGGCCCCGTCGAGCGGCCCCTGCCGAACCCGTCCCGCCAGAGCCGGCCCCGCCGAGCCCGTCCCCGTCGGGCCGCCCCGCCGAGCGCCCCCCGGAAGGGGTCAGGCGGCCTCCCCCGGGTACCGCACCCCGACCCGCTCCCGGATCGTGTCCATCGTGCGCATCACCGCGAGCGTGCCGTCCAGCGGGACGAGCGGGGACTCGGTCTCGCCGGCGCGCAGGGCGCGCATGACCTCGCGGGCCTCGTGCCGGAGGGTGGTGCGGGGGCCGTCGGCCGGGTCGGCGGTGAACTCCTCGGGGTCACGGCCGTCGCGGTGCAGGACGAAGCGGTCCGGGTGGAAGAAGCCGTGCGGGACGTCGATGCGGCCGTGCGAGCCGGTGACCGAGGCCTGGACCGGCGTACCGCCGACGATGGAGCAGTGCACCGAAGCCAGAGCACCGCTCTCGTAGGAGAACAGGGCACCCGTCTGGAGATCGACGCCCTCGTCCGAGAGCACCGCTCTCGCCGCGATGTCCGCGGGCTCGCCGAGCAGCAGCTGCGCGAAGGACACCGGGTACACGCCCAGGTCCAGCAGCGCTCCCCCGCCCTGCGCGGGGTCACGCAGCCGGTGCGCCGGCGGGAAGGGGCCGGACAGCCCGAAGTCGGCCTGCACGGTGCGCACCTCGCCGATCGCGCCGTCGTCCACCAGCGCCTTCAGCCGCCGTACCAGCGGATTGCAGTACATCCACATGGCCTCCATCAGGAAGCTGCCGCGCTCGCGCGCCAGCGCGACCAGTTCCTCCGCCTCGCGGGCGTTCAGCGTGAACGCCTTCTCGCACAGCACGTTCCGCCCGGCCTCCAGGCACAGCCCGGCCGCCTCCCGGTGCGCCGCGTGCGGGGTGGCGACGTAGACGACGTCCACGTCCTCGTCCATCGCGAGCGTCGCCCAGTCGCCGTAGGCCCGCGGGATGCCGAAGCGCTCCGCGAAGGCCTTCGCCGATGCCTCGGTGCGCGAGGCCACCGCCACCACCTCCGCGTCCGGCAGATCCACCAGATCCGCCGTGAACGCCGCCGCGATCCCCCCGGTGGCCAGGATTCCCCACCGCACCACGTCCGCCGTCATCTGCGCCCCGCCCCTCGTCATTTCCGCCCCGCCCTCGTCCCGGTGACAATCCCGGCTGACAATCACCACTGTGTTCGAGCTGAGAGCATAGGGAGCGCACGGCGCGACGAGGAGGGGCAGGGGCACATGGCCGAGGGCGGGGCGTCCACACCTGATCTGTCACGGGCGGCCGCACCCCCGGCGCGGCCGCCCGTCCACGGCGCGCGCCGCACCGGCGCGCTCGTCACCTTCGTCCTCGGCGGACTGACGGCCACGCCCCCGCTGGCGATGGACATGTACCTCCCGGCGCTGCCCGAGGTCACCCGGAATCTGCACGCGCCCGCGGCGACCGTGCAGCTCACGCTCACCGCCTGTCTGTTCGGCATGGCGCTGGGCCAGCTGGTGGTCGGCCCGATGAGCGACCGCTGGGGGCGCCGCCGCCCGCTGCTGGCCGGGCTCGCGGTGTACGTCGTGGCGACGGCGCTGTGCGCGTTCGCGCCGACCGTCGAGACGCTGGTCGTGTTCCGGCTGGCGCAGGGCCTCGCGGGCGCCGCCGGGATCGTCATCGCGCGGGCGGTGGTCCGCGATCTGTACGACGGCGTGGCGATGGCCCGGTTCTTCTCGACGCTGATGCTGGTCTCGGGCGTGGCCCCGATCGTGGCGCCGCTGATCGGCGGGCAGATCCTGCGGGTGACGGACTGGCGTGGTGTGTTCGTCGTCCTGGCGGTGATCGGGGTGCTGCTGTCGGCGCTGGTGTGGACGCGGCTGCCGGAGACGCTGCCGCCGGCCGAGCGGCACGCGGGCGGGGTCGGGGAGGCGCTGCGCTCGATGCGCGGGCTGCTGGCCGACCTGCCGTTCACCGGGTTCCTGCTGACCGGAGGGTTCGCGTTCGCGGCGCTGTTCGCCTACATCTCCGCGTCGCCGTTCGTGATCCAGGAGATCCACGGGGCCTCGCCGCAGACGTTCAGCCTGCTGTTCGGCCTGAACTCGGTCGGACTGGTCGCGGCCGGGCAGCTCAACGGCAAGGTGCTGGTGGGCCGGGTCAGGCTGGAGCGGGTGCTGGGCGTGGGGCTCGGGGTGGTCCTGCTCGCGGCGACCGCGCTGCTGCTGATGTCGCTGGGCGTGTTCGGCGAGACGGGGCTCGCTCCGGTGGCGGCGGCGCTGTTCGTGCTGATGACCGCGATGGGCGTCACCCTGCCCAACACCCAGGCGCTCGCGCTGATGCGGACGAAGCACGCCGCCGGGTCGGCGTCCGCGCTGCTCGGCACGTCGTCGTTCCTGATCGGCGCGGTCGCCTCCCCGCTGGTCGGCGTCGCCGGCGAGGACACCGCCGTGCCGATGGCCGTCGTCCAGCTGTCGGCGGCGCTGCTCGCGGCCGGCTGCTTCGCGCTGCTGTGCCGGCCGTGGCGCACCACGGCCGAGACCCTCGGGGAGGAGAGCTGAGCGCGCCGCGACTGCGCACGGGCACGCCGGAACGGGCCGGGCTCGACCGCGCCGAGATCGACAGCCTCGTGAGCGAGGTGCACGGCCTGACCGCCGGGGAGCGGCCCTGGGCCGCGGGTGCCGTCGTGGTCGCCGGGCGCGGCCCGGTGGTGGCGGTGGCCGAGGCCGCGGGCTGGGCCGTGCGGTACGCGGGCTACGACCCGGTGGCCGACCGGGGCGTGGAGCTGCCGCCGGAGCGGCGGGTGGCGATGACCGTGGACACGCCCTTCGACCTGGCCTCGCTGACCAAGCTGTTCACCTCCGTGGCGGCGGTGCAGCAGATCGAGCGGGGCACGCTGGGCGTCGACGCGCTGGTGGGTGCGTACCTGCCGGAGTTCCGGGGGGCGGCCGGGCACGGGATCACCGTACGGCAGCTGCTCACGCACACCTCGGGGCTGCGGCCGGAGCTGCCGCTGTACGACTGTGCGGACGCCGAGGAGCGGCTGGCGATGCTGCGGGCGGAGGAGCCGGTGTCCCCGCCCGGGTCCCATGTGTACTCCGACCTGAACATGCTGCTGCTCCAGCACGTCCTGGAGCGCATCACCGGGCGGGGCCTGGACGTGCTGATCCATGACGGGATCACCCGGCCGCTCGGGATGACGGCCACGCGGTTCGGGCCGCGCCCGGGCGCGGCGGCGACGGAGGACCAGCGGCGGCCGTGGGCGAAGGCGGACCGCGGGATGCTGCGGGGCGAGGTCCACGACGAGAACGCGTGGGCGCTGGGCGGGGTCGCCGGGCACGCGGGGCTGTTCTCGACGGGTCCTGACCTGGCGGTGTTCTGCCGGGCCCTGCTGGCCGGCGGTTCCTACGGGCCCGCGCGCATCCTCGGCCCGGACTTCGTGGAGCTGCTGCTGACCCCGCCGGGGCTGGGTTTCGCCCTCGACCAGGCGTGGTTCATGGGCGAGCTGGCGGGGCGCGGCGCAGCGGGCCACACGGGCTTCACGGGCACGTCGCTGGTCGTCGACCCGGCGACGGACACCTTCCTGGTCCTGCTGGCCAACACGGTCCACCCGCGGCGCCGGCCCGCCGACAGCGCGCCGAGGGCCGCGGCGGGCACCCGGGTGGCGCGGGCGGTGCGGGCGGTCCGGGGAACCTGAGCCGAGGGCGCTTTGCCCCCGCTTGCACTTCTTGTACGGACATGGCATGCCTGCCCACAATGGAAGCCGGTGAAGGACAGGGCATCGGCCTATCGGCCCATCCGACCGTCGGGCCATCGAACCATCGGACCATCGGACCAGGAGGGCGCCATGTACGTCGTGGTCCAGCACAACTTCTCGAATCCGCAGGTGGCGTGGAGCCGCGGTGAGGCCCTGATCGAGGGCCGCGGCGCGCCGGAGGGCACGCAGGTGCTGCAGTTCTACCCGCGCGTGGACGGCTCGGCCGCCACCTGCCTGTGGGAGTCGCGGTCCGTCGGCGACGTCCAGCGCTTCGTCGACTCGACGCTCGGGGACGCGGCCGTCAACGTCTGCTACGAGGTCGACGCGGACAAGGCGTTCGCCGAGCGTCCGTCGCTGTCCTCGGCCCCCCATAGAATCGCCGGGTGAACGCCCCCGTAAGCCCCGCCGAAACCCTGCGCGCCTCGCTCGCCGGGCTGCTCGACGGTCTCCCGCCGCGGCAGGCCGCGCAGGCGGTCGAGCGGCTGATCGCCAACTACCGGGGGGCCACCCCCACCGACGCGCCGATCCTGCGGGACCGGGCGGACGTGGCGGCGTACGCCGCGTACCGGATGCCGGCCACCTTCGAGGCGGTGTCGGCGGCGCTGGCGGCGTTCGCGGACGCCGTGCCCGGCTGGGTGCCCGGCAGCCAGGTGGACGTCGGCGGCGGAACGGGTGCGGCGACCTGGGCGGTGAGCGCGACCTGGGACGGGCCGCGCGAGGTGACCGTCCTGGACTGGGCCGAGCCCGCGCTGGCGCTGGGCCGGGAGATCGCCGCCGCCAACCCGGCGCTGAGCGGCGTACGGTGGCAGCGCTCTCGGATCGGAGCGGCGCTCTCCATCGAGAGCACTGATCTCGTCACGGTGTCCTACGTCCTCAACGAGCTCACCGCGCCCGACCGCGCCGCGCTGGTGGACGCGGCCGCCTCCGCCGCGCGGGCCGTCGTGATCGTCGAGGCAGGCACCCCCGCCGGCTACGCCCGGGTCATCGAGGCCCGCGACCGGCTGATCGCCGCCGGGTTCCAGGTCGCCGCACCCTGCCCGCACAGCGCCGCCTGCCCGATCGTGCCCGGCGAGGACTGGTGCCACTTCTCGGCACGGGTCAGCCGCTCCTCCCTGCACCGGCAGGTCAAGGGCGGCTCGCTCGCGTACGAGGACGAGAAGTTCGCCTATGTCGCCGCCACCCGCCTGCCCGTGACCCCGGCCCCCGCCCGGGTCGTACGACGGCCCCAGATCCGCAAGGGGCAGGTGCTCCTCGACCTGTGCGAGACCGACGAGCACCTGCGCCGCACGACGGTCACCAAGCGCCACGGGGACCTCTACAAGGCGGCCCGGGACGCGGAGTGGGGCGACGCGTGGCCACCGGCGGAGTGAGACACGGGCGGGGACGAGACCCGGGCAGGGGGACGAGACCCGGGCCTGGGGACGAGACTCGGGCAGGCGAGGCTGAGGCAGCGGACGAGGCTCAGGCGGGCTTGAGGCCCGGGTCGCCCACCTCCGTCACGTACGACCCCGCCGTGGCCACCGGCGCCCCCGGCCGCGTCACGTACGGCACGGTGCGGAAGTCGGCGCGTGCCCGGTCGCGGCCCAGCTCGACGGTCACATAGCCGCGGCGCCCGTTGTAGAACCGCAGATGCGGGTTGGCGGTCATGTACGTCTGCCAGTTGGCGGGCCGGTCCGAACCGTCGCGGCCGCTGGCGATGGAGGTCGCGACGATCTCCGTGCCCAGCGTGCGGGAGGCGGGGTCGTCGAAGTCGGCCTTGATGTCGAAGCCGTAGCCCACATGGACGTCACCGGTGAGCATCATCAGGTTGCGCAGACCGGCCGCCTGTGCGCCCGCGAGCACCCGGCGCCGCGAGGCGCGGTAGCCGTCCCAGGCGTCCATCGACACCCGGGAGGGCTCGGTGAGGTCGAACTTGCGCTGTGAGAAGACGACCTGCTGCGGGACGACGTTCCACAGGACCCGCGAGCGCTGCCACCCGTCCAGCAGCCAGCGCTCCTGCGTCTCGCCGGTCATGGTGCGCGCCGGGTCGTCGACCTCGGGCCCGGGGACGCGGGCACCGTCACCGTAGGCCTGGTCGGAGCGGTACTGGCGGGTGTCGAGGATGTCGAACTGGGCGAGGTCGCCCCAGCCGAGGCGGCGGTAGAGCCGCATGTCCGGTCCCTCGGGGAGCTGCGGGCGGCGCAGCGGCTGGTTCTCCCAGTAGGCGCGGTAGGCGGAGGCGCGGCGCAGCAGGAACTCCTCCGGCGGGACGCCGTTCTCGGGGGCGTCGCCGGCGTAGTTGTTCTCGGTCTCGTGGTCGTCCCAGGTGACGACGAAGGGGTGTGCGGCGTGCGCGGCGCGCAGGTCGGGGTCGGTCTTGTAGAGGGCGTACCGCAGCCGGTAGTCCTCCAGGGTCATGGTCTCGCGGTTGAAGTGGGCGGGCAGGGTGCGGTCGGTGTAGGCGCGCGAGCCGCCGGTGGCGTTCACCGCGTACTCGTAGAGGTAGTCGCCGAGGTGGAAGACGGCGTCGAGATCCTCCTGGGCGAGATGGCCGTACGCGGTGAAGTAGCCGTCGTGGTACGCCTGGCAGGAGACGGCCGCGAGGCGGAGCGCGGTGGGGTTGTCGCCGGGAGCCGGGGCGGTGCGGGTGCGGCCGGCCTCACTGACCCAGCTTCCGGTGCGGAAGCGGTAGTGGAAGGTGCGGCCGGGGGCGAGGTGGGAGACCTCGACGTGGACGGTGTGGTGGAACTCGGGGTGGGCGAAGACGGTGCCGCGCCGGGCGATTCTGCGGAAGTTCTCGTCGTACGCGATCTCCCAGTGGACCAGGACGCGTTGGGCGGGCAGTCCGCCGTCGGGCTGGTAGGGCGCGGGTGCCAGCCGAGTCCACAGCAGGACCGAGCCGGGCAGTGGGTCGCCGGAGGTGACGCCGAGGGTGAAGGGGTCCTCGGTGATCCGCGCGGGGTCGAGTTCGGCGGCGGCCGCGGTGCCGGCGGCCGGGAGGTTCACGGCGAAGGCGAGCGCTGCGGCGGCGCCGGTGACGGTGAGGAAACGGCGGCGGCCGAGGTGACGGGCGGCGGCGCGCAGTTCGGGGGCGTGCTGGGGCCGGGCGTCGGGTGTCATGCGGTCCTCCCCTGGCGAATGGGTGCAGGGGGCATTGGAGTGACCGCGGACGACGCTGGATTGACAAGTACACAACACCCGAATGGCGGACAGATGAGTTCCGCATTCCGGACCGTCCCGTACGCTGCGGGGCCATGAACGCTGTGGAAACAGACACGAGGGTCGCGGTGGTCACCGGCGCGGGCTCCGGGATCGGCCGCGCGGTCGCCGTGGAGCTGCTGCGGGCCGGCTGGTCGGTGGCGCTGGCGGGCCGCCGCACGCGGACGCTGGAGGAGACCGCGGCCCTCGCGGGGACGGCCGCCTCGCTCGCCGTGCGCACGGACGTCTCACAGCCGGACGACGTGGCCGCGCTGTTCGCGGCGACGGTGGAGCGCTTCGGGCGCGTGGACCTGCTGTTCAACAACGCGGGGACGTTCGGACCCGGTGGCGTGCCCGTGGAGGAGCTGTCCTACGAGGCGTGGCGGCACGTGGTGGACACCAACCTCAACGGCGCGTTCCTGTGCGCGCAGGCGGCGTACCGGCAGATGAAGGAACAGACCCCGCGGGGCGGCCGGATCATCAACAACGGCTCCATCTCCGCCCACACCCCCCGGCCGCACTCGGTCGCCTACACGGCCACCAAGCACGCGCTGACCGGCCTGACCAAGTCACTGTCCCTGGACGGGCGGGCGTACGGCATCGCCGTCGGCCAGATCGACATCGGCAACGCGGCGACGGACATGACGGCCCGGATGCAGACGGGCGCGCTCCAGGCCGACGGGGAGGTCCGGCCGGAGCCGGTGATGGACGTGGCGGACGTGGCGCGCACGGTGCGGCACATGGCGGAGCTGCCGCTGGAGGCGAACGTGCAGTTCGCGACGGTGCTGGCGACCGCGATGCCGTACGTGGGGCGCGGCTGAGTCCGCACACCCGGACAGAATTCGAGGTTCCGCCCCATTGCGGCCGGTGGGAGATCTATGCTCGACTCTCCTCCACAAGAGCTTCACACTTGAGGCTCTGTGATTCCGGCCATCCCGAGGGGGGAGGCGGCAGCCGTTCCACGGAACGCACCGGCCCGTGGAACGGCTGCCGCGTCATGCCTGGCCCGTCTCGAAGCGGGCGATCTTGCCGTCCTCGACCTCGAAGTGCCAGCGCGTGCGCATCTCGCCATAGGTGTCGTTGCGGTAACCGGCCAGCAGGTCACGGCCGTTGTTCGACTCGCGCTCGACCTTCAGATGGCCGTTGGAGAAGAAGATCTCCCGGTCGATCCACTCGGTGAGGTCCCGGTCCGTGCCGTCGTCGGACATGGTCGCGCCCGGCGCGAGCAGGTCCATGAACCGTGCGCGGTCGTGCGCGTTGACGGCGTCGACGAAGGCGCGGACGGCCGGGTCGCTGAGTCGGGCGGTCTGAATCGTCATGGCGTCAGCGTCACACCGGGGCCCGGGGCCCGCCACCGGGTGCGCCCGCGCCACCCGAACGGCGGACCGGGCAGAGCCGCCGGATGCGGCTGATGCGACGGTGGAGGGACAAGCACGCGTCTCTCCGGGAGTCATCGTGACCTTTTACGACCGACGTGATCTGGGCCTGCTGCTGCTCCGGCTGGGCGCCGGCGGAGTGCTCGCCGCGCACGGCACGCAGAAGCTGTTCGGCTGGTTCGGCGGCCACGGCATCGAGGGCACAGGGCAGTTCATGGAGTCCGTCGGCTACAAACCGGGCAAGGCCAGCGCGACCGCGGCCGGGCTCGCCGAGACGGGCGGCGGCACCCTGCTGGCGCTGGGCCTGGCGACACCGGCCGCGGGCGCGGCGGCGGCCGGCGCCATGGCGGGCGCCGCCGCGGTGCACACCCCGAACGGCTTCTTCAACCAGGGCGGCGGCTACGAGTACGCGGCCACACTCGGCCTGGCCGCCACCGGCCTCGCCGTCGCCGGACCCGGCCGGCTCTCCCTGGACCACGCCCTCGGCCACATCTTCGACCGCGGCTGGATGGTCCCGGTGGCCCTCGGAGTGACGGCGGCGGCCACCGCGGTGGTCGTCGGCACCCGCAACAAGCAGCTCCGCGACGCCGAACGGGCCGAGCAGGCGAGTCTGTTCGACGAGCAGGAGTCGCTGCTCGGGGAGTAGGGGGGGCCTGCGCGCCGGGAGCGGCGGGGTCCGGCCGAAACATCACCACGCCCTGGAGAGGCAGACGAGTCGGGCTGTACGCCGGGTTCTGTTCCCGGGGCTCCTCGCGGAGCCCTGGGCGACGGCCATCCATCTAGGGCCGGTGTTGCCACCGGCCTCGTGCGGTCTACCCGCGGACTCGGGCGGGCAGCCCTCGAACGTCCGCGCAGAAACACCGGGGTGTCTCCTTTTGACCTTGCTCCAGGTGGGGTTTACCTAGCTGCCCAGGTCACCCTGGGCACTGGTGGTCTCTTACACCACCGTTTCACCCTTACCCGGCACCGAAGTGCTGGGCGGTCTGCTTTCTGTGGCACTGTCCCGCGGGTCACCCCGGGTGGCCGTTAGCCACCACCCTGCCCTGTGGAGCCCGGACGTTCCTCGGGGAGTCCCTCAGGGGGATTCCACGCGGCCGTCCGCCCGGCTCGTCTGCCGTGCCGACCATGTTACCGGCCTGCGGGAGGCGGATGTCGCCAGCACCGAGCCGGCGAGGATCAGGGAGAAGGCCACGGCTATGGACGCCGTCAGGGACTCGTCCAGGAACAGGGCGCCCGCTGCCACGGCGACCGCCGGGTTGACGTACGTGATGACCGTCGCGCGCGTGGGGCCCGCCTCCTTGATCAGCTCCATGAACGCCACGAAGGCCACCGCCGTGCAGATCACGCCCAGGCCGGCCAGGGCCGCCAGGGCCCGGCCCGAGGGCATCTCGGCCGGCCAGGTCGCCGCCGCCGCGGGGGCGTACACGACGGCCGCGAAGGCCAGGCAGGGGGCCGTGAGGTGCAGGGACGGGACGTCCTTCAGCCGGCGGGCCGCGATCAGCGGCGCTGTCGCGTAGCCGACGACCGTCAGCAGCACCTCGGCGAGGGAACGGGTGTCCCCGCCGGTCAGGTGCGGGATCGTCAGGACGGCGACCCCGCCGAGGCCCAGGGCGAGGCCCGCCGCCCTGCGCATCCCCAGCCGTTCGGTGTCGCCGAAGAAGCGGGCCAGGGCCACGCCGACGATCGGGACGCCCGCGATGAGCAGGCCCGCGGTGGAGCTGGAGAGGTGGCGCTCGGCGTCGGTGAGGGTCCACCAGGGGCCGACGATCTCGATGCACGCGAAGGCCAGCAGGGGGCGCCAGTGGGCGCGGACGGTGTCGGTGAGGCCGCCCTGGCGCAGAGCGAAGGGCAGCAGCAGGGCGGCGCCCAGCGCACATCGCGTGAACACCACCATGGACGGGGACAGCTCCTCCACCGCCACCTTGATCATCAGATAGGGGATGCCCCAGACGACTCCCATCAGGGAGAACAGGAACCAGCCGCGTGCAGTCATGCGGCGAGTTTCGGCCCCGGCCTCACAGAGTGTCTTGAACGCTGTTGCGGTACGCCGCCGGCGTCACGCCCAGCACTCGGCGGAACCAGCGCGTCAGATGCGCCTGGTCGGCGAAGCCGACGAGCCCCGCGACCTCGGCCGGCCGCAGTCCGGCCTCCAGCAGGCCGCGTGCCCGCGCCACCCGGTACTGGGCGAGCCAGGCGTACGGCGGCACCCCCATCGTCGTACGGAAGGCGCGCAGCAGTTGATAGCGGGACAGGCCCAGATCGGCGGCGAGGTCGGCCAGGGAGGGCGGGGCGAGCAGCTCGTCGGCCAGGCGGTCGCGTACGGCGACGGCGATGCGGTCGGCGCCGGGGATCAGGTCGGTCGTCGCGCGGGCGGTGGAGTGGCGGCGGGTGAGGGCCGTGAGCAGCCAGGGCAGGCGGGACTCGGCCTCCAGCGGGTCGGGGCAGGCGGCCAGCTCGGTGTGCGTGCGGCGCAGGGCCGCGGCCAGCTCGGGGTCGTCGAGGAGGGGCTCGCGGAAGTGCGGGGAGCCGAGTGTGCCGTCGGTGAGGAGGGAGGGCGCGGCGTACAGGGCGCGGTAGGCGTAGCCGTCGGTGGCGGTGCCCGGCCCTCCGGTGTGCATCTCGCCGGGCGCCAGGACGACGATCGAACCGGGCCCGGTACGGATGTGCCCGCCCCGGTAGTCGATGATCTCGGAGCCGCCGACACACACCCCGATCGTGAACTCCTCGTGCGCGTGCGGGGCGTAGACATGGCGCTGGAAGCGGGCGGTCAGCAGATCGAGCGGCGGACCGCACCGGCCCAGCCGCGCCCTGGTCCACAACGCCTGCTCCGCCACCCCGCGCTCCCTTCCGGTGTCCTGCGGGATGCAACGCCGGGCGCGTCGGAGAAAGTCCGCGGTGTCCAGTCCGAACGCGAACGGCTCGAGCAGCGGAAGGCGTTTGCCGAAGGCTCGGGTGATGCGCCGGCCGTAGTCACCGTTCTCCGCGCTCACGCAGGGACGAACCGCACCTTCGCCCGTCCCGGATCGGCTTCGGTGAGGCGGACGCGCAACCGTTCGCCGAGGGGGAGGTCGGGGCCGTCGATGCGGCCGACGACCGCCGGGGACTCCAGGTGGACGGTGCCGGTGTGGGGTTTTCCGTCGGCCACGTCGATCACGCAGGCGTCGAAGGTCTCGCCGATACGGTCCTTCAGCAGGGCCGCCTCGACGATGTCGACGCACTCGCGCTCGACCTGGGCGGCGCGGCGGCCGCCGTCGGCCATCCGCTGGGGCAGCGTGTCGAGGGCGGCGAGGACCCAGTCGGGGGCGGGGCGGTCGGCGGACGCGGCGAGGCAGAGCTCGGTGGCGTAGCGGTCGGCGAGGCGGCGGAGGGGGGCCGTGCAGTGGGTGTAGGGGGCGGCCACGGCGGAGTGGGTGGTGAGCGGGGGGACTTCGCCGTCGCGGAAGACGGTGTAGCCGGCGCCGCGCAGCAGGGTGGTGCACTCCTGGAGGAAGGCCGCGTGGCGGGGTTCGCCCGGGTCGAGCGAGCGGACCAGCTGGGCGTACGAGACGTGGTGCGGCCAGTCGATGTGCAGGGCGGTGGCGGTGCGGCGCAGACGGCCGACCGCGCCGTCGGGGGCGGCCGGGAGAGTGCGCAGCACGCCGGTCCCGGACGACAGCATCAGATCGGCGGCCGCCATGCCGGTCAGCAGGGACAGCTGGGCGTTGAAGCCCTCGGCGGGCAGCGGGGCCCGGTAGGCGAGGTCGTAGGTGTGGTCGTGTTCGGTGATCTCCTGCTCGGGCACGTCCAGTGAGATGCCGCCCCGGTCGGCCTCCAGCCGCTCGCGCAGCAGGCCGACCGTCCTGAGCAGCGCGAGCGGCTCCTCGGCCGTGCCGCTGTCGATCTGCCGCTGGACGTCCGAGTAGTCGAGCTTGGCCCGGCTGCGCACGAGCGCGCGGCGTACGTCGACGGACAGCGGATTGCCGTCGGCGTCCAGGTCGAACGTCCACAGGGCGGCCGGCCTGGTCTCGCCGGGCAGCAGGCTCGCCGCCCCCTCGCTGAGCGCGGCCGGGTGCAGCGGTGTCTTCGCGTCGGGGAAGTACAGCGTCATCACCCGCCGGTGCGCCTCCGCGTCGAGGGCTCCGCCGGGTGCGACGAACGCGGCGACGTCGGCGATGGCGTAGCGGACCCGGTAGCCGGTGCCCTGCCGGGACAGGTGCAGCGCCTGGTCCAGGTCGGTGGAGGCGGGCGGGTCGATGGTGAGGAAGGGGATGTCGGTGGCGTCGTGCGACGGCGGCACCGGCACCCGCGCGGCTTGTTCCGCCTCGGCGAGCACCTCGGGCGGGAAGCCGTCGGGAATCCCCAGCTCGGCGCGGAGCGCGGCGAGCGCGGCCCGCAGGGGGGCTTCGGGGGCACCGGTCACGCGGATGGGGCGGCGGGGCATACAGCGAGGGTAGGCCGGGGAGCGGCGGGGGGCACGTGGTCGGGGCCGGGGCGTGGGGCTGAGGGCTTGGGGTGGCACCTGGGCTGGGGGCTGGGGGCCTTGGGCTGCCGCCCGGGCTGGGGGCTGGGGGCTGGGGGCCTTGGGGTGGCGCCTGGGCTGAGGGCCCGGGGGCTGGGGGTGAGCGGCGGCGCCCGACCTGGCCGGGGCGCGGGGGCCGGGGGGAGCGTGGCGCCCGACCTGGCCGGCCGGGGAGCCGTGGTGCCTGACCAGCGCCGAGGCCCCGGCGGCACGCCGTACGCTGTTCCGGGTCGGCCCATCGGCCCGTCGGCCCGTCGGCCCGTCGGCCCGTCGGCCCGTGGGCCCAACGCCCGGCGGCCCCTGTGATCCGAAGGAGAAGAACCCGTGCTCGTCCTGCTCCCGCCCTCCGAAGGCAAGGCCGCGTCCGGTCGTGGTGCGCCGCTGAAGCCGGAGTCGCTCTCGTTGCCCGGACTGGGCGAGGCGCGGGCGGCCGTGCTCGACGAGCTGGTGGAGCTGTGTGCGGGCGACGAGGAGAAGGCCCGTGCGGTGCTCGGGCTGAGCGAGGGGCTGCGGGGCGAGGTCGCGAAGAACGCCGCGCTGCGCACGGCGGGCACGCGTCCGGCCGGGGAGATCTACACGGGTGTGCTGTACGACGCCCTGGGCCTGGCCACGCTCGGCACGGCCGCCAAGCAGCGGGCGGCCAGGTCGCTGCTGGTGTTCTCGGGGCTGTGGGGCGCGGTCCGGGTCACCGACCGTATCCCCTCCTACCGCTGCTCGATGGGTGTGAGACTGCCGGGCCTCGGCGCGCTGGGCGCGCACTGGCGCCGGCCCATGGCCGAGGTGATGCCGGAGGTGGCCGGGTCGGGGCTGGTGCTGGACCTCAGGTCTGCGGCGTACGCGGCGGCCTGGAAGCCGAAGGGTGAGGTCGCGGCACGTACGGCGGCCGTACGGGTGCTGCACGCGCCCACCCGCAAGGTGGTCAGCCACTTCAACAAGGCCACCAAGGGGCGGATCGTGCGCAGTCTGCTGGAGGCGGGGGCGGCGCCCGCGAGCCCGGCTCAGCTGGTGGAGGCGCTGCGGGACCTGGGGTACGTCGTCGAGGCGGAGACGCCCGCGAAGGCGGGCAGCGCGTGGTCGCTGGACGTGCTGGTGGAGGAGATCCACTAACCTCGACAGGATCCTTATTGCAGAATGCGCAACGGCCTTTGCGCACGCTGCACACCGGCGGCAGGATGAGGCGCATGACCTCAGTCCTGGAGCTCTCGCCTGTCGTCCCCGTGGTGGTCGTGGAGGACGCGGCCGACGCCGTGCCGCTGGCGCGCGCGCTGGTCGCGGGCGGGCTGCCGGTGATCGAGGTGACCCTGCGGACGGCCGGGGCGCTGGACGCGATCCGGGCGATCGCCGACGCGGTGCCCGAAGCGGTCGTCGGGGCCGGGACGGTGATCACGCCGGCTCAGGTGGCGGAGGCGGTGGACGCCGGGGCGCGCTTCCTGGTCAGCCCGGGCTGGACGGACGTACTGCTGGAGGCCATGCGGGCGTCCGGGGTGCCGTTCCTGCCGGGGGTGTCGACCACGTCCGAGGTGGTGGCGCTGCTGGAGCGCGGGGTGCGGGAGATGAAGTTCTTCCCGGCGCAGGCCGCGGGCGGCACGGCGTATCTGCGCTCGCTCGCCGGGCCGCTCCCCCAGGCCCGCTTCTGCCCGACCGGCGGCATCGGGCCGGACCTCGCGCCGGAGTACCTCGCCCTGCCCAACGTCGGTTGCGTCGGCGGCAGTTGGATGCTGCCGGCGGACGCCCTGGCGGCCCGGGACTGGGTGCGCGTGGAGCGGCTCGCGCGGGAGGCGGCCGGGCTCAGCGCAGGTGCGAGGTGTCGTTGACCAGGCGGACGCTCGCGTTGCCGTCGGCGTAGTAGGCGACCACCGAGAGGGACGCCGCCGACAGCTCCATGCGGAACATCGACTCGGGCGGGGCGCCCAGGGCGAGCCGTACGAGGGTCTTGATGGGGGTCACATGGGTGACCAGCAGAACCGTACGGCCGGCGTGGGCGGCGACGAGTTCGTCGCGGGTGGCGGCGATCCTCTCGGCGGTCTCCGCGAAGCTCTCGCCACCGCCGGTGGGGCGGGCCTCGGGATCGCCCAGCCAGGCGGTCAGGTCCTCGGGGTGCCGCTCGCGCACCTCCCCGAAGGTGAGCCCCTCCCAGGCGCCGAAGTCGGTCTCCCGCAGACCGTCCTCGATCGTGACGTCCAGCCCCAGACGGGCCGCGACGATCGCGGCGGTCTCGCGGGTGCGGGCCAGCGGCGACGCCACGATCTCCTGGATCGTCCCGCGCCGGGCGAGCGCCACGGCGACCCGCTCGGCCTGCTCCCGTCCGGCCTCGGACAGGGCGGGGTCGGTGCCGCCGCTCCCCGAGAACCGCTTCTGCGGCGTGAGCGGCGTCTCGCCGTGCCGCAGCAGCACGAAGGTCGCGGGGGAGCCCATGTCGGCCGGCCCCCAGCCCGTCGTGGCCACGCTCCGCGCGGCCCTGGCATCGGCCCCGGCCTTGACCTCCCCGGAGGGAGCGGACGCCCCGCCGCGCGAAGATCCCTCGCCTGCGGCCGAAGGCGGTACGGCGGCGGACGACGACACGGCCTGGGCGGCCGCCCCGACCGGAGAGGTCGACGCGACGCCGGCACCCGCCTCTGCCGCGGACGGCGAGACGTCACCGGCACCCGCCTCGGCCGCGGACGGCGAGACGTCACCGGCACCCGCCTCGGCCGCGGACGGCGCGCCGTCTCCGGCTTGCGCCTGGGCCGCAGACGGCGACGCAGCCCCGGCACCCGCACCCGCCACAGACACCGGCCCCGCCACCGACACCGGCCCCGCCACCGACACGGTGCCTGCGGGCGTCGGCCCCGCGTCCATCGCCTCGTTCGCCAGCCGGTCCGCGTGCTTGTTCAGCTCGCGCGGGATCCACTCGTAGGAGACCCGGTCCGCAGGGAAGATCCGCCCGGCCTCCATGGCCAGCGGCCTCATGCCGGGGTGCTTGATCTTCCAGCGGCCCGACATCTGCTCGACGACGAGCTTGGAGTCCATGCGGACGTGCACACGGCCCGCCGGGTCGAGGGCGTACGCGGCACGCAGCCCGGCCAGCAGGCCCCGGTACTCGGCGACGTTGTTGGTGACGACCCCGAGGAACTCGGACGCCTCCGCCAGCGTCTCCCCCGTCACGGCGTCGAAGACGACCGCGCCGTAACCCGCCGGGCCCGGGTTGCCCCGTGACCCGCCGTCGGCCTCGACGATGAACTCCCGCACGGCGACGACCTCTTACAGCCCGGACTCGGACGTACGCACGAGGATGCGGCGGCAGTTCTCGCAGCGCACCACGGTGTCCGGGGCGGCCTTGCGGATCTCGTTCAGCTCGGTGATGGCGAGCTCCTGGCGGCAGCCCTGGCAGGTGCGGGCGTACAGCTTGGCCGCGCCGATGCCGCCCTGCTGCTCGCGGAGCTTGTCGTAGAGCTTGAGCAGGTCGGCGGGGACGGAGGCCGCGACGACCTCGCGCTCCTTGGTCACCGAGGCCGCCTCGCCGTCCAGCGACTCGAAGGCCGCGTCCCGGCGTGCGGTGGCGTCGTCGATCTTCGCCTGGACGGAGGAGACCCGCTCGCTCAGCTCGGCGACCCGCTCCTGCGCGGACTCGCGGCGCTCCATGACCTCCAGGACGACGTCCTCCAGGTCGCCCTGCCGCTTGGCGAGGGAGACGATCTCGCGCTGGAGGTTCTCCAGGTCCTTCGGGGAGGAGACCGCGCCGGAGTCCAGGCGCTTCTGGTCGCGGGCGGCGCGCTGGCGGACCTGGTCGACGTCCTGCTCGGCCTTGGTCTGCTCGCGGGCGGTGTCGCTCTCCTCGGTCTGCGCGGCGACGAGCAGGTCGCGGAGCTGGGTGAGGTCCTTCGTCAGCGACTCGATCTCGGCGTGCTCGGGCAGCGACTTGCGCTTGTGGGCGAGCTGCTGGAGGCGTACGTCGAGGGCCTGGACGTCGAGGAGGCGGATCTGGTCGGCGGGCGCGGCGTTCAGTTGGGGGCTCCAAGGGAGGGTGTGTGGATGGTCCAGGGGTCGGTGACCGTCTTCGAGACGTGGACGCGCAGGTCCCAGCCGTGGCGGTCGGAGATCTCGTCGAGCTGGGCGGCGGCCAGCTCGCACCAGGGCCACTCGGTGGCCCAGTGCGCCGCGTCGAGCAGCGCGAGGGAGCTCTGGGACACGGCCTCGGAGGCCGGGTGGTGGCGCAGGTCCGCGGTGAGGAAGGCGTCCACGCCGGCCGCGCGCACCTGGTCGAAGAGGCTGTCGCCGGAGCCGCCGCTGACGGCGACCGTGCGGATCAGGGCCTCGGGGTCGCCGGCCACGCGGATGCCCTGCGCGGTGGCGGGCAGCCGCTCGGCGGCGCGTGCGGCGAAGTCCCTCAGCGGCAGCGGGTGGTCCAGCTCGCAGATCCGGCCCAGACCGCGGCGGCCCTCGGGGTCGGCCGGGTCCGGCACGAGCGGTCGTACGACCCGCAGGTCCAGGGCGCCGGCGAGCGCGTCGGAGACGCCCGGGTCGGCGGTGTCGGCGTTGGTGTGGGCGACGTGCAGTGCGATGTCGTTCTTGATCAGCGTGTGCACGACCCGGCCCTTGAAGTGCGAGGCCGCCACGGTCGTCGTACCGCGCAGATAGAGCGGGTGGTGGGTGACCAGCAGGTCCGCGCCCAGCTTCACCGCCTCGTCGACGATCTCCTGGACGGGGTCGACGGCGAACAGGACCCGGGTGACCTCCTGGCCGGGGTCGCCCACGACCGTGCCGACCGCGTCCCAGGACTCGGCCCGCTCGGCGGGCCACAGGTTCTCCAGCGCGGTGATGACTTCAGACAGACGGGGCACGGGGAAAGGCTACCTGGCCGTTTACGGCGGATGTACCCGTGCGGGTGCACCCGGCCATCGGCACATCCCGGACAGTGGCGCCCGTTCACCCCGAACAGCACACATGCCCCCGTTTCCTCAGGCGAATCGATCCGCGGCCACCCTTATGTGTGAAGCGGCAGCCCGGCCGTCCCACGTCTGTGCGTGCGAAAACTAGCTTCGTGGCCGGAGGTGACCGACCGATGACGGCCTGTGCGATCGAACCCACTGCGGCGGACGCGGACGACCCCGACCCGGCGGCGGGATGTGTGATCACGGCGGACGGCGCTTACGCCGCCCGGCTCGCCCGCAGCGGCGACTCCTGGTTCCCGGAGCGGTGGACGCTGAACGGCCCCGAACCGTACGCGGTGCCACTGCCCGGCAACCAGCCGGAGGAACCCGGCACCGAGGTGCAGCCGCTGGCCGACGGGCGGGTGCTGATCAGCCGGGCCACGGAGGGACGCCACGTCTTCTCGCTGCTGTACCCGACGGGTCCGGGCACGGGCGAGCTGCTGCTGGGCGCGGTGGAGGGCCGGCCGCGGCTGCTGCCCCCGGCGCCGGCCGGCGACCGGGTGTACGCCCTCACGGTGGGCGCCCGCTCCAGCGCGCTGTGGCTGGTGGCCGGCACGGCCTTCGGGCCCGAACGGGTCGCGGAGGTGCCGGGGCGCTGCTCGGGCGGGGTGTGGCTGGACCGTACGGGACGGCTGCTGGCGCTGGACCGGGAGACGGGCGGCCGTACGAAGACGGTCGTGGTGGATCTGGCGCGCGGTGGCGAGGTGTCGCCGCTGCTGCAGATCGCCGACGGCAGCGACGACCGGCTGCTGTGCGCCGACCCGGACAGCGGACTGCTGCTGATCAGCTCGGACGCGCCCTCGCCGGGCCGGGAGCGGCTGGGCTGGGGGGTGCTGGGCAGCACGCTGCCGGTGCGGTTCCCGGAGTGCCTGCGGGTGGAGGGGTGCGCGGTGACGCCGTTCGCGATCCAGCCGGGGCAGGTGCTGACGCCGGAGAGCTCCGCGGTGGCACTGCGGGTGGACGGGCCGGTGGGCACCTGGGTGGGGGTGTGGCGGCCAGCGGACCGGCGGGTACGGCATCTTCCGGCGCCGCTGGGCTGGCTGGCGGGAGCCGGGCTGTGGACGGAGACGGGCGTGCTGCGGCTGCCGTACGCCTGCGAGGACACTCCCTGCGGTGTGGCCGAGTGGCCCACGCAGTGTGCGGAGGCCGGGGGAACGGGGAGCACGGGGGAGGCGGGGCCGGGGGCTCCGGTCCGGGACGGCACGGCCGCGCCGGAGGCACCCGTGGGGTCGCGGGAGACCGCCCCGGCCTCGGGGAACGCGCCGGGCGAGCCGCCGGAACCGGACGCCCCGGCTCCGTCCGCACCGCGTCCGGTGCCGTTGCAGCAGGCGCCGTTGGGGCGCCTTGTAACGAAGTAGCGGCGGTTGGCGTGGCCGCCTGGATTCCGCCCTCGGTGGGCCCGTTAGACTCCCCCGGCTGTAAGAAGATCATGTTTGACGGGGTGAATTCTTCGATGAGCGCGATGAGCGACGCCAGCATGTCCCAGCCGATGTCTGCCGACGCCCACGAGGCGGCCGGACACGGCAAGCACCGGGGCCCGGTCTCGGCGCACGACACCGAGTCGGCCCCGCGCGGGCGCCACCGCAAGCCGGTGGAGCAGCGCGAGACGGCGGCCTGACGGCCGGTCGGCACACCCCGCGGCCCCGTTCGCCTCACGGCGGGCGGGGCCGCGGTCGTCTCTCCCCCTCCCCTGGCGGCCTCAGCACATCGGCGTGGCCGCGAAGGCCTCCCCCCGCCCCGCCCATGACCGACGACGACCAGGGCGCCGGGCCGCGCGCACGGTGCGGCTCCCCCGGAGGTGGCCGACTCGGGGTCGGCCGGGCCGGGGTACGGCTCAGGAGTGGTGTACGAGCGTGTCGGCGAGGACGGGGGCGTCGTCCCGCTCCACCGCGCTCACCGCGGCCCGCACGGTCCCCGGCTCCGTCCGCCAGAGGCGGATGCGCAGGGTCTCGCCGGGGAAGACGGCTCCGGCGAAGCGGGTGGCGTAGGAGCGGACGCGGGTGACGTCGCCGCCGAGCAGCGTGTCGACCACCGCCTTCAGGGTCATGCCGTAGGTGCACAGACCGTGCAGGACGGGGCGCTCGAAGCCGGCGGTCTTGGCGAAGTCGGGGTCCGCGTGCAGCGGGTTCCAGTCGCCGGACAGGCGGTAGAGCAGGGCCTGGTCCTCGCGGACAGCCCGCATGAGGGTCCGGTCGGGCTGTCCGGCGGGCGGTTCGAGCCGGGTGTCGGGGCCGCGGTCACCACCCCAGCCGCCCTCGCCGCGTACGTAGATCCGGGCCTCGTCGGTCCACAGCGGGCCGTCGGCGTCGGCGACGTCGGTGCGCAGCACCAGGATCGCGGCCTTGCCCTTGTCGTACACGGCCGCGACCCGCGAGGTGGCGGTCGCCCTCCCGGTGGCCGGGACCGGGCGGTGGACGATGAGGGACTGGCCGCCGTGCAGGACGCGCGCGAGGTCGACCTCGACGCCGGGCATGGACAGGCTGCCGATCACCCCGGGGGCGCCGGAACCGGCGACGGTGGCGAAGCTCGGCAGCACGTGCAGCCGGCTCTCCAGGGTGTAGCGCAGCTCGTCGGGGTCGGTGGCGGGCAGGCCCGCGCCGATGCCGAGGTGGTAGAGCAGGACGTCCTTGGGCGTCCAGGCGATCTCGACGGAACGGGGTTCGGCGGCGAGCGCCCTGGCGGCGTCGATGGGCATGGGCGGGCTCCTGACGGGGTCCGGGACCTCGGCGCGGGCGTCCGCACCGTCGGCCGCGCCGAGGTCGTACACGGGAACGCGGAACGCGGAACGCCGGCCCGCGCCCCTGGCCTAGAACGCGTTCCAGTCCGGCGACCTCTGTATAGCCGAGGGGGCGTGGGTTGGGAAGGGTCCTGACGGTGTGTCAGGCAGGCCGGTGGAGATCCGGCCCGGCCTCCGGCCGATGCCGGACCGGCCGATGGCAGACCGGCCGATGGCAGACCGGCCGATGGCCGTCCGGCCTCCGGACGGACCCGCGCCCCTCCCCCGAGGCTTCCCGTCCCCCAGCGGAACGCCGCCCACCGAACCGGTCCTTCCGGCCAGGGCCGCCCCTACCCTGGCCCCGTGAACGAAATGCCCCGTACGTACCGCCCCGCCAGATCCATCAGGGTGCTGCTCGCCGAGGACCAGGGCATGCTGCGCGGGGCGCTGGCGGTGCTGCTGGGGATGGAGCCGGACATCGAGGTCGTCGCCCAGGTGGGGGCCGGCGACCAGGTCGTGGACGCGGCGCTGACGCACTGCCCGGACGTGGCCCTGCTGGACATCGAACTGGCGGGCATGAGCGGTCTGGACGCGGCGGCGGCGCTGCGCGCGGAGGCGCCGGACTGCCGGGTGCTGATCCTGGCCACCTCCGGCCGCCCGGGCCACCTGCGCCGGGCGATGGAGGCGGGGGCGGCCGGCTTCCTGGTGAAGGACGGGCCGGTGGAGGAGCTGGCCGCGGCGATCCGCAGGGTGCTGACCGGGGAGACGGTCGTCGACCCTGCCCTCGCCGCCGCACCGGGCGCCGCCCCCGACGCGCTGACTCCCCGCGAGTGCGACGTCCTGCTGGCCTGCGCGGACGGCGCCACGGTCTCCGACGTCGCCGCCCGGCTCGGGCTCTCCGAGTCGTCCGTCCGCGACGACCTCTCCGCCGCCGTCCGCAAGACCCGCACCCGCAACGCCGGGGAGGCCCTGCGCGAGGCCCGCAGGCAGGGTTGGCTGTAACCCCGGGCCCCGGGGACGGGCGGGCGGGCGACTGCGCTACGCGGCCGGCCCCCGGCGGAACAGCCCCGCCCACAGGAAGTCCTCCCCGAAGCGGGGCGAGTCCTCGGGCTCGGCACGCATCCGGCGAAGCTCGGCCTCCGCCAGGCCGGCGGGGTTGCCCGGGTCCGTGAAGAGGGCCCGCAGGGACTCGGCGCTGTAGGCGAGGCCTCCGTGCAGGCGGCCGGTGCGGTAGAGCTCCGTGTCGGACAGCTCGGAGCCCGTCCCGCCGGAGGCGAAGCAGGTCAGGGCGAAGTGGCCGCCGGGGGCAAGGACACGGTCCAGCAGGGCGAGGTAGCTGATGCGGCGGTGCGGAGGCAGGTGGTGGAAGCAGCCCGAGTCGTACACGAGGTCGTAGGGTCCGGTCAGCTCCGTCGCGGTGAGGGCGAAGGCGTCGCCGCGGACGTAGCGGACCTCGCCACCGGCCTCCCGGGCCCACCGCAGGGCGACCGCGGACAGATCGACGGCGTCCACCCGGAAGCCCTGCGCGGCGAGGTAGCGGGCATTGCGGCCGGGCCCGCAGCCGAGGTCGAGGGCGCGGCCGGGGCTCAGGAGACCGCGCTCCAGGTAGGAGGCGAGGTTCTCGTCGGGCTTGTCGACGAAGAAGGGCACCGGGCGGTCGCGGTCGGCGTAGAAGCCGTCCCACCAGTCGGCCCCCTGCTCGGTCCAGCGGTCCGCCTGCGGGGCGAACAGCCCGTCGAGCAGGTCGAGGACGTCGTCCACGGTGCGTATGTGCCGGTCCATGCGGCCCCCTTTCGCCTCTCGTGATCGTAAGCCGAGGGCTCCGAAACCCACCGGTCGCAAGGGGAGTTGGGGGTGCCGGTGAGGTCGCTGCCCGGCGGCGTGCCGGGGTGATGGGCCGCCTTGGGTGGGATCACCCTCCGGGCGGCCCGAAGGGGCGGGGATCCGGGCGCGGAGGGCCGTGGCGGGGGCCCTCCGCGCCGCGCCGCCGCCACTTCTTCGAAGGGCGTGATCACGGCTCCTACTTGGTCACCTTCGCCGACTTGTAGGCCGTGCCCTGGGGGGCCAGGCAGACGAACCAGGAGTAGGGGGAACCTTCAGCGGTACGGATCGCCGGTACGTCGGTCTCCGCCGTACCGCGCGTCCCGTTGACGTCGTGCTCCCCGGTCGCGTGTGCGACCGCCTTGGACAGTACGGTCGAGGAGCCGTCCTTCCAGGTGCAGGTCACCTCCTGTGCTGTCTTCGCCACATGACCGATGACCAGGCGCCGACCGTGTTCCGTGTCCCGGTCGAGGGGGGCCGCCACGCTCTCGAGGTCGGTGCCGGACATACGGTCCGCCTCGGTGGTCAGGCCCCCGGTGGTGATGCCGTCCAGCACCCCGTCCGTCTTCTCGATGCCGCCGTGCGGGAAGTAGGAGCTCTTGCCGATCAGGTCCTCGGGCCGCCTGATGTCCCCCGGGAAGTCGCCGAACTCCACCATCGCCTCCAGCGTGGCCACGGCCTCCAGTTCGTCCTTCGGTGCCGGCCAGACATTGAGGACGACCTTCCAAGGCCGGCCTCCGTCGGTCCCGGTCGCCAGGGTGGTCTGCTCCGGCTCGACGACCAGCGGGGGTCGTGGAGTCGGCGGCTGGGTGGCCGGAGTCACCTCTCGCTCGTCCCCACCCGGCAGTCCCGTCACCGCCAGCGCCCCCGTCGAACCCGCCACCACCACGGCCGTGACCGCCGCGACGGCCCAGCGGCGGGCGCGGCGCCTGCGCCCGCCGCGGACCAGTGCCTGGGTGGGGGCTATGCCGATCTCCACCTCGTCGGCGGCGTCGGTCAGCATCTGGGTGATGTCCCGGTCCGTCATCGCGTGGCCGAACTCCCGCTCCGTGCTCATCACTTCCGCCCTCCGTACGTCACCGTGCCGGTCAGCTCCGGTATGCCGCGGAGTTTCGCGATCCCCTTGGCGGTGTTGCTCTTCACCGCGCCCACGGAGCAGCCCATCGCCTGGGCCGCCTGGGTCTCGGTGAGGTCTTCCCAGTAGCGCAGGACGACCGCCTGGCGCTGCCGCCGGGGCAGTTGGGCGAGAGCCTGGAGCAGGACGCCCCGGTCCTCGGCCTGGGCGATGCGGTCGCCGGTGTCGGCGATCTCGTGCGCCATACCCGAGTCGTCCTTGGGCGCGAGGAACTCCCGCAGCCTTCTGCGGTGTCTGCGTGCGTGCGTATTGATCAGCACGCGGCGTACGTAGGCCTCCGGGTCGTCGGCCGAGCCGACCCGGCGCCAGGCCACGTAGACCCGCTCCAGCGTCGACTGGACGAGGTCCTCGGCCGCGTGCTGCTCCCCCGTGAGGAGAAATGCCGTACGCATCAGCCGCGGCCAGCGACCGATGACGAACGCCTGGAACTCCTGGTCCCCGGTCTTCTTCCTGTCCCCCATGGGCACCTCCTGATATTCAAAGGAGTCCATGGGCCCTCGAAACCGTTGCCCCGCCGCGACCTTTTCTCCGGCCGCGCCGAGGCTCAGCTCACCGATTCCTCGGCCGGGCGGGCCTCCCTCGGCGCGACGGACCTCTCCACGCGCCCCTTCCCCGGCAGCCACACCGCCATCAGCACCGCCCCGCCGAGCAGGACGGCCGTACTGACGCGGAACGCGGCGGCGTAGCCGTTGGTGAGGGCCTCCGGGACGGTGGCACCCCGGGCGTGGCCGGCGGCGATCGTGGACATGGTGGCGAGGCCGAGGGAGCCGCCCATCGTGCGGGAGGTGTTGATGAGGCCGGACAGGAGACCGGCCTCCTGCGGGGCGGCGCCCGAGGTCGCGAGGGAGGCGATGGGGGTGGCGGCGAGACCCGCGCCCAGCATCATCAGCACGCCCGGGATCATGATGGCCGTGACATAGGCGCCGTCGGCCGTCATCGTCGACTGCCAGGCGAACCCGGCGACGGCCACCAGCGTGCCGAGCACGGCGAGGTTGCGCGCCCCGAGCCCCGGGATCAGGCGGGGCGCCACCTTGGAGCCGACCACGACGGCGAGGGAGCTCGGCACCAGGGCGAGGCCGGCCTCCAGCGGCGAGTAGCCCAGCACGTTCTGCGCGTACAGGGTCATGAAGTACCACATGCAGAACATGGCCGAGCCGGACACGAAGTTCGCGGCGTTCGCCGAGGACACCGCGCGCACCCGGAACAGCGCGAGCGGCATCAGCGGGCCCGCCGTACGCCACTCCACCAGCAGGAACGCGGCGACCAGCAGGGCACCGGCGGCCAGCGGCACCAGCGTGGCGGGGGCGGTCCAGCCCTCGGACTCGGTCTGCGAGATGCCGTAGGCGAGGGTGCCGAGCCCCGCGGTCACCAGCAGGGCGCCCGGCAGGTCGAGGTGCCGTCCGTCGCCGCGGCTCTCCGGGAGGCGCAGCAGCGAGGCGAGGAGGACGAGCGCGCCGACGGGGACGTTGATCAGCAGCACCCAGCGCCAGGACAGTCCGTCCACCAGCAGACCGCCGACCAGGCCGCCCGCGGCCCCGCCGCCCGCGCCGACGGCCGTCCAGGTGGCGATGGCACGCGCGCGTGCGGCGCCCTCGGGGACGGAGGAGGTGACGAGCGTCAGGGTCGACGGGGCCAGCACGGCCGCGCCCAGCCCCTGGGCCGCCCGCGCCACGAGCAGCTGCCAGCCCTCCTGGGCCAGCCCGCCGCCCAGCGAGGCCAGCGTGAACAGGGCGAGGCCGGTCAGGAACATGCGCTTGCGGCCGTAGAGGTCGCCCGCGCGGCCGCCGAGCAGCATGAAGCCGGCGAAGGCGACGGTGTAGGCGTTGACGACCCACTGCAGGCCCGGGCCGGAGAGGGCGAGGTCGGCGCGCATCGACGGCAGGGCCACGTTGACGACGGAGATGTCGAGGACGACCAGGAACTGTCCCGCGCAGGCGAGGGCCACCACCAGCCAGGCGGGGGGCGCGGGACGGCGGGATATCGGCGTGGTGTCGGCGGCTCTCAGCATGCCCGTCATGGTCTCAACCCCGGTACGCCCCTTGCACAGTGATTTCCCCGATACGTGTCGCTGGCCGAAGTCCGCCGGACCCGCGACAGGCCGAAGTCCGCCGGACCCGGGACGGACCGAAGTCCGCCGGACCCGGGGCAGGCCGATCCCCACCGCACCCGCATGCCGCTCACCGGCCCGCCCCGGCCACACGCCCGCGAACCCAGACCGCGCCGCACGCCCGGAGCCTGCCACCACCGGCCCCACCTCCACCGCACCCCCGCGACCAGCCAACCGTCCCGGCCCGCCACCCCCTCCCCCCGTCGCCTTCCTCTTCCTCACACGCCCCCCACCGTGATCTTCAGGGTCCGCCCCTTCGCCGGCAGCCACACCGCCATGAGCAACGCCCCGGCCAGCATCAGCGCCGAGCAGGCGCGGAAGGCCGAGGCGTAGCCCTCGGTGAGGGCTTCGGGGGTGGTGCCTCCGTGGGTGCGGGCCGTGGCGATGGTGGACATGACCGCCAGGCCCAGGGAACAGCCCATGGTCTGGGAGGTGTTGATCAGCCCGCACACCAGACAGGACTCCTCCGGCGGGGCCCCGGACGTGGCGAGGGCGGCGAGCGGGGTGGTCGCGAGGCCCGCGCCCAGCATCATCAGCACGCCCGGGATCATGATGGCCGTCACGTACGTGCCGTCGGCCGTCATGGTCGACTGCCAGGCGAACCCGGTCGCGGCCACCAGCGCGCCCAGCACGGCGAGGCGGCGCGGGCCGGCCCGCAGCATCAGGTGCGGCGCCAGTTTGGAGCCGACGACGACGGCGAGCGAGCTGGGGACGAGGGCGAGGCCGGCCTCCAGAGGCGTGTAGTCGAGCACGTTCTGGGTGTAGAGGGTCATGAAGAACCACATGCAGTACATGGCGGCCCCGCACACGAACATCGCGCCGTTCGCCGAGGACACCGCCCGTTCCCGGAACAGCGCGAGCGGCATCAGCGGGGCGGTCCGGCGCCGCTCGGCCAGGAGGAACAGGGCGAGCAGCAGCAGGCCGGCGAGCAGGGGGCCCAGCGCGGCCGGGGCCGTCCAGCCCGCCGCCTCGGTCTGTGAGATGCCGTACGCGACGGTGGCGAGGCCGGCGGTGGCCAGCAGGGCGCCCGGCAGGTCCAGGCGCCGTCCGTCGTCGGCGCGGCTCTCGCGCAGGCGCAGGGCGGCTCCGGCGAGGACGGCCGCTCCGGCGGGGACGTTGATCAGCAGGACCCAGCGCCAGGACAGTCCGTCCACCAGGACCCCGCCGACCAGGCCGCCCGCGGCCCCGCCGCCCGCACCGACGGCCGTCCAGGTCGCGACGGCACGCGCGCGTGCGGGGCCCTCGGGGACGGCCGCGGTGACGAAGGTGAGGGTCGCGGGTGCCAGCACGGCCGCGCCGATGCCCTGCACAGCCCGCGCGACCAGCAGCTGCGCCCCTTCCTGGGCCAGCCCGCCGCCCAGCGAGGCCAGCGTGAACAGGGCGAGGCCGGTCAGGAACATGCGCTTGCGGCCGTAGAGGTCACCGGCGCGCCCGCCCAGCAGCAGGAAGCCGGCGAAGGCGATGGCGTAGGCGTTCACCACCCATTGCAGGGCGGCGCCGCTGAGGGCGAGGTCGCTGCGGATGGAGGGCAGGGCCACGTTGACCACGGAGATGTCGAGGACGACGAGGAACTGTCCCGCGCAGGCGACGCCCACCACAGGCCAGGCGGACCCCACGCTGCGCCGCGACTGGATGGCGCCGGCGGCTCGGAGCATGCGTGGGATCGTCCCAACAGACGGACAGCGCGTGCATCGAGACGTCCGAGAGTCTGGCGGCGCCTTTCGGCCAGAAGCGGCCGCGCCCGGAAGGCTTCCCCCGTTTCTTCAAGAGCGGGTCAAGAACCCGTTAGCTACTCAAAACAACGGAATAGTTGCCCAGGCGCACCGAGTTCACGCTACACATGAAACGTACGACGACGACCGACCAGCCGACCGGAAGGGCGTCCGGCACCCTCGTGCCCGTGCTCGCCTTCGCGGGCATCGTGGTCGCGGTCATGCAGACCCTGCTGGTGCCGGTGGTCAAGGACCTGCCGCAGCTGCTGGACACCGCGCCCAGCGACGCCACCTGGGTGCTGACCTCGACCCTGCTCTCCGGCGCCGTCGCCACGCCGATCATGGGCCGCCTCGGCGATCTGTACGGCAAGCGCCGGATGCTGGTCGCGTCGCTCGCCGTGATGGTGGCGGGTGCGCTGGTCAGCGCCGTCACCAGCGCGCTGCTCCCGATGATCGTGGGCCGCACCCTCCAGGGCTTCGCGATGGGTGCCATCCCGCTCGGCATCGGCCTGATGCGCGACATGCTGCCGCGCGAGCGGCTCGGCTCGGCGATGGCCCTGATGAGCTCCTCCATCGGCGTCGGCGGCGGTCTCGCCCTGCCCGCCGCCGCGCTGATCGCCCAGCACACCGACTGGCACGCCCTCTTCTACGGCGCCGCGGGCCTCGGCGTACTGGCCATCGCCCTCACCCTGGCCGTCGTACCGGAGTCCCCGATGCGGGCGAAGGGCTCCTTCGACCTGCCGGGCGCGCTCGGTCTGTCGCTGGGCCTGGTGCTGTTCCTGCTGCCGATCACCAAGGGCAGCGACTGGGGCTGGTCGTCGGTGACCACGCTCGGCCTGTTCGGGGCGTCCGCCGCGGTCCTGCTCCTGTGGGGCGTCTACGAGCTGCGCACCGCCGCCCCGCTGGTCGACCTGCGCACGACGGCCCGTCCGGCGGTGCTGTTCACCAACCTGGCGTCGATCATGGTCGGTGTCTCCTTCTACGTCGTGTCGCTCGTGCTGCCCCAGCTCCTCCAGCTGCCGAAGGCCACCGGCTACGGCCTCGGCCAGTCGATGGTCGTCGCGGGCCTGCTGGTGGCGCCGCTGGGCCTGACGATGATGTTCACCGCGCCCGTCTACTCCCGCCTGTCGGCGCGCTACGGCCCCAGGTTCACGCTGATCCTCGGACTGCTGATCATCGCCGTCGGCTACGGCGCCGGGCTCGGCCTGATGAGCGCGGCCTGGCAGAGCCTGGTCATCGCGGTCGTCCTCGGCGCGGGCATCGGCCTCGCCTACTCCTCGCTGCCCGCCCTGATCATCGGCGCGGTCCCGGCCTCGGAGACCGGCGCGGCCAACGGCCTGAACACGCTGATGCGCTCCATCGGTACGTCCGTGTCCAGCGCGGTCGTCGGCATGGTGCTGGCCGACACCGCCGACCACGTGGGCGGCGTGGCGGTCCCGACCATGCACGGCTTCCGGGTCTCCTTCCTCATCGCGACGGGCGCGGTGGCGATCGGCCTGCTGATGGCGCTGTTCCTGCCCAGGCCCGACCGGTCCCCGCGGCTTCGCGCCAGCAGCGAGGAGGACGCCGGCCTGGAGCGCGCCGAGGCCGCCCTCGCCGGCTTCCGCGGCCGGGTCCTGGCCGCGGACGGCGCGCCCGTCGCCCGCGCCCGGGTGACCCTGATCGACCACAGCGGCCGGCGCGCGGGAGCGGCCCTCACCGGCGAGGACGGCGGCTACGCCCTCGCGGTCCCGGTCGGCGGCGCGTACGTCCTGGCCGCCCGGGCCGCCGGCCACGGCCCGCTGGCCGCCCCCGCGACCCACACGGGCGGGGCCCACCCGGTCGACCTGGACCTGTCCCTGCCGGGCGAGACGGTCACGGCGTGATCCCGGCCGGGACGGCCTGAGATCCATCCCACGCGTACCCCCTGTCGCCGCCGCGGCAGGGGTACGACACCATGGGCCTCCGACCAGCCCGTACGACCGGAAGGACCCCCATGCCCGCGGCCCCCAAGCCCGAGATCCTCGCCGCCTTCGAGGCCGCGAAGGGGTTCATGCCCGTGGACGAGGGGCTCGCGCTGTACGCGGCCGCGGTGGAGGCCGGCGCCCTCGGGCTGCCCCTGCTGGAGGTCGGCACGTACTGCGGCCGTTCCACGATCCTGCTCGCCGACGCGGCCCGTGCGGCCGGGGTGACCGCCGTGACGGTCGACCACCACCGCGGCAGCGAGGAGCAGCAGCCGGGCTGGGAGTACCACGACCCCGAGACGGTGGACCCGGAGCTCGGCCTGATGGACACGCTGCCGACCTTCCGCCGCACCCTGCACCGGGCGGGCCTGGAGGAGCACGTGGTCGCGCTGGTGGGCCGTTCCCCGCAGATCGCGAGGATCTGGAACGCCCCGCTCGGCCTCGTCTTCATCGACGGCGGCCACACCGACGAGCACGCCGGCGCCGACTACGAGGGCTGGGCCCCGCGGGTGGCCGAGGGCGGGCTGCTGGTCATCCACGACGTGTTCCCCGACCCCGAGGACGAGTTCACCGGCCAGGCCCCGTACCGCGTCTACCTGCGCGCGCTCGGCTCCGGGGCGTTCACGGAGGTCTCGGCGACGGGCTCGCTGCGCGTGCTGCGCCGCACGGGCGCGGGGATCTGAGGGACCCGGGGCCGGATGGACCCGAGGACGGCCCGGGTCCCGATGGGCGTTCGGGACGAACGGCGGGAACCCGCTGCGGGGCGTCTGCTACCGGCACCTCATTTGTCCGCCGGTTAGGGTGTCAGGCGTGTCGTACACAGGCCCGGACCACGATCCCGCCCCGCCGCGCCGCGGGCGCCGCCCGCTGACCGTCGCCGTGGCGGCGCTGGTACCGGGGGCGCTCCTGGGCTGGCTGGTGTACGAGGCGGTGGGCGCCCCCGCGGAGGAACGCACCCCGCGCCGCGCTACCGCGTCGAGCCCCGCGGTCACCTCCCGCCCCGCGGACCCGGCACCGACGCCCGCCCCGGACGACGACAAGCCGAGCCCCTCCCCCACGACCGCCGCCGACGGCCCGCTGAAGGGCAAGGTCGTGGTGATCGACCCCGGCCACAACCCGGAGAACTTCCGGCACCCGTCCGAGATCAACGGCAAGGTCGACATCGGCACGGGCCGCAAGGAGTGCGACACCACCGGCACCTCCACCAACTCCGGTTATCCGGAGGCCGACTTCACCCTCGACGTGGCCCACCGGCTGCGCGCGCTGCTGCAACAGCAGGGCGCCACGGTGAAACTGACGCACGACGCCGACCGGCCGTACGGCCCGTGCATCGACGAGCGGGCCCGGATCGGCAACCAGGCCCGCGCGGACGCGGTCGTGTCGATCCACGCGGACGGCTCGGCGTCCGGCAACCGCGGCTTCCATGTGATCCTTCCCGCACCCGTCCACCAGGGCGCCGCCGACACCCGCCCGATCGTGGCCTCCTCCCGCGACCTCGGCGAGCGCATCGCGGGCAACTTCGTCCGCGTCACCGGCAGCGCGCCCTCCAACTACGTGGGCGACGGCACCGGTCTCGTCACACGTGAGGACCTGGGCGGTCTCAATCTCTCAACAGTTCCCAAGGTGTTCATCGAGTGCGGCAACATGCGCGATAGCAAGGACGCGGCACTGCTCACCAGCGGCGCCTGGCGGCAGAAGGCGGCGCAGGGGCTCTCCGAGGGAATCACGAGTTTCCTGCGGGGGTAGCGGTCGGCCTCCCGGACCGGGCGGACACGCCGATCTCGCGAACGATAGTGTCATCGCTGCCCCCGATGACGAGACGACGACTGACGAAGGACAAGTAGTGAATATCCGCTCCCTCACTCGAGGCGACGGCGTGGTGATCGGAGCAGCGGTGTTGCTGTTCATCGCGTCGTTCCTCGACCTCTACTCGATCGACGGCGCCCCGGACGACGCGGACATCCCCAGCCTGTGGGGCAGCGGACCCGTCGTGCTCGGAGTCCTGCTCGCGGGCATCATCGGTGCCGCGCTCGTCGTCGTGACCAAGGGTCTGCCGCAGGTGCCGAAGGTCGCCGGCCTGGACCTCGGTCAGTTCGGTGTCGCCTTCACGGTCTTCGCGGCCTGGTCGGCGCTCGGCAACATCTTCGACCCGGCGGGCGGCTTCGACAACGGCGAGGGCAGCATCTCCGACGCCTTCGGCCCCGGTACGGGCCTGATCCTGGCGCTCATCGCCACGCTCGTGATGGCCGCGGCGGCGGTGGCGACCCCGCTGGTCCCCGCCCTCAAGGGCTCCCTGCTGCCGGCCGCCCGCCCGGCCGCCCCGCAGCCCTACGGCGCCCAGCCGCCCGGCGGTTACGGCTACCCCGGCGCGCCCCAGCCGCAGCAGCCCTACGGTGCCGGTCAGCCGCAGCAGCCGTACGGCGGTCAGCCGCAGCCGGCGCAGCCGCAGGCCCCGCAGCCCCAGCCGGCCGCCGCGGACTTCTCGCCGTTCTGGTTCGCGGTCCCGGTCCCGCGGCCCCTGTTCGACGAGAGCGGCTCGCAGACCCCGATCGCCGAACTCGCCCCGGGCACCTGGTACCTGGCCGTCGAGCAGCGCGGCGCGGCCCTGGTCGCGCAGACGCAGGACGGCCGTCGCGGTGTCCTGCAGGACACGAGCGGCATCCAGCGCGGCTGACCCCGCCTCAGCCGCCGCACGGCCCTTCGCTCTTCGGGGCGGGGGGCCGTCGTCGTACCCGCTCCATGGTTCGGAGGCCCAACTCCGCTGAACGGGAAGGGAATCGGCGGGGAGGAGGTTTCGGTCCGCGCCCGGGGGCTACCCGGTGGGCATGTCCCCTCGACATCGCAGCAGTGCCAACCAGGCCGGCACGGTCATCGCGATCGTGGCCGACGTCATGGCCGTCATCCTGGGCCTGTGGATCCTGATGTACCTGCTGGACGCCAACCGGTCCAACGACTTCGTCCAGTTCGTCCACGACGCCGCCAACTGGCTGGCGGGCTGGTCCTACGACCTCTTCACCTTCGACGAGGCCTGGGCCAGGGTCGTTGCGGGCTACGGCCTGGCAGCCGTGGTGTACCTGTTCGTGGGCCACGCCATCGCCAACCGGGTGCACCGGCACTGACGCACCCTCAGGCGCAGCAGTCCGGGTCCAGCCCGAGCGGCAGCCGCTCCCCGGAGAACACGGCGCAGGTGGCCTCGTGCCCGCCCAGCGCCGCGACGGCCAGCAGCAGCGACCCCGCGGTCCAGGTGGTCAACTCCCGCGGCCAGACGGCGTCGTCGTCGAACACGTACCCCGTCCAGTACATGCCGCTGGCGGCGTCCCGGAGGTGCTGGATCGACTGCAGGATCTCCAGCGCGCGGTCGGACTCGCCCGTCGCCCACAGCGCGAGGGCGAGTTCGCACGACTCGCCCCCGGTCACCCACGGGTTGGGGACGACGCACCGCACGCCCAGTCCGGGAACGACGAACCGGTCCCAGGACTCCTCGATCCGCGCCTTCGCCTCGGCGCCGGTCAACGCCCCGCCCAGCACGGGGTAGTACCAGTCCATCGAGTAACGGTCCTTGTCCAGGAACCGCTCGGGGTGCCGCCGGATGGCGTGCCGCAGCGCACCCACCGCCAACTCCCAGTCGGGCTGCGGCTCCTCGCGCTGCTCGGCGATCGCCAGGGCGCACCGCAGGGCCTGGTGGATCGATGACGAGCCGGTGAGCAGGGCGTCGCGCGTGGGCGTGCCGTCGTCGTCGCGGCGCCACCCGATCTGCCCGCCCGGCTGCTGCAGCCGCAGTACGAACTCGACCGCCGCGTACACGGCCGGCCACATCCGGTCCAGGAAGACGTCGTCGCCGGTGGAGAGGTAGTGGTGCCACACCCCGACCGCGATGTAGGCGACGAAGTTGGTCTCGCGCCCCCGGTCGGTGACGTCGTCGTGCGCCCCGTCGGCGTAGGCGGCGTACCAGGAGCCGTCCTCGTTCTGGTGGCGCGCGAGCCACTCGTACGCCCGCTCGGCCGCCTCGTGCTCTCCGGCGGCGTCCAGTGCCATCGCGGCCTCGGTGTGGTCCCACGGGTCGAGGTGGTGGCCCCGGAACCACGGGATCGCGCCGTCCTCCCGCTGGGCGGCGAGGATGCCGGCGACGGTCGCGGCGGCCTGCTCGGCGGTGAGGACCCCGGGCAGGACCAGGTGTTCCGTCCGGGGAGTGGTCACCGGGCGGCCGCCTCTTCACCGAGACGGGGCAGGTGCGGCTTGGTCGCGTAGACGACGAAGCTCTTGCCGATCAGCGGGTTCAGCGCCTGCTCGGCGACCCTCGTAGCCAGCGGCTTCTTCATGATGTCCCAGACCAGCAGCTTGTGGTACGCCCGCACCGGCAGCGCCTTGTCGTTGTCGACGCCGAACGCGCACTTCAGCCACCAGTACGGCGAGTGCAGCGCGTGCGCGTGGTGACTGCCGTACGGCTTGAGCCCGGCCTCCTTGACCTTGCCGACCAGCTCGTCCGCCTTGTAGATGCGGATGTGGCCGCCCTCGACCTCGTGGTAGGCGTCGGACAGGGCCCAGCAGATCTTCTCGGGGCCGTAGCGCGGGACGGTGATCGCGATGCGGCCGCCGGGCTTGAGGACCCGCACCATCTCGGCGAGGACGCCCTTGTCGTCGGGGATGTGCTCCATCACCTCGGAGATGATCACGACGTCGAAGGACTCGTCGGGGAAGGGCAGCGCGAGGGCGTCGCCCTCCATCGCGGTGGCGGTGGCGCCCTCGGGGGCCTCGCCGGCCTCCTTCATCGCGGCGAACCACTTGGCGACCTCGCGGATCTCCTCGGCGTTCTGGTCGAGGGCCACGACCTGCGCGCCGCGCCGGTAGCACTCGAACGCGTGCCGGCCGGCGCCGCAGCCGAGGTCCAGGACGCGGTCGCCCGGGGCGAGCGGGAACCGGGAGAAGTCGACGGTCAGCACGTGGCCCTGCTTTCGGCGTTGGTTACAGCTGTCACTTCTTCTGGGGCGGGAGCGGCCTCAGGGCGGGGGGCCGCCGGGCGGCGTTCGCCGATCGCCTCGCGGTAGTGGGCGACCGTGCCCTCGGCGGCCCGGGCCCAGGTGAACTTCGCCAGTACGCGCTCGCGTCCGGCGGCGCCCAGCCGGGCCCTCAGCTCGGCGTCCCCGAGCAGTCGTACGAGCGCGGCGGCCAGCGCGCCGGCGTCCCCGGTCGGCACCGCGAGGCAGGTCTCGCCGTCGCGCCCGGCGACCTCGGGGATGGCCCCGCCGGTGGTGGCGACGAGCGGGGTCGCGGTGGCCATGGCCTCGGCGGCCGGCAGGGAGAAGCCCTCGTAGAGGGAGGGCACGCAGGCGACCTCCGCCGAGCGCACCAGGTCGACGAGTTCGGCGTCGGAGATGCCCTTGACGAACTCGACGGCGCCTTCGAGGCCGTACCGCTCGATCGCCTGGGCGACCGGCCCCTCGCTCGGCCGCTTGCCCACGACGACGAGATGCGCGGCCGGGTGTTCCGTGCGGACCTTCGCGAGGGCCTCGACGAGGAAGACGAGCCCCTTGAGGGGGACGTCCGCGCTGGAGGTGGTGACGATCCGGCCGGGCACGCGCGGCACGGACGGGTCGGGCGAGAACAGGTCGGTGTCGGCGCCGATGTGCACGACGTGCACCCGGTCCCGGCCTACGCCGAGGTGGTCGACGATCTCCTGCCGGGAGGTGCCGGACACGGTGAGCACGGAGGGCAGTCTGCGGGCGACGCGCTTCTGCATGCGGGTGAAGGCGTACCAGCGGCGCACCGAGTAGCGGCGCTGCCAGGTTCCGGCGGCGTCGAGCTCCAACTGCCGGTCGACGGTGATGGGGTGGTGGATCGTGGTGACGAGCGGGGCGCCTATGTCGCCCAACAGGCCGTAGCCCAGGGTCTGGTTGTCGTGCACGACGTCGAACTCGCCGCGGCGGGCGCGCAGATGGCGGCGGGCGCGCAGCGAGAAGGTCAGCGGCTCGGGGAAGCCGCCGGTCCACATGGTCGCGACCTCGAGGGCGTCGATCCAGTCCCGGTACTCGCCGCGGCCCGGGGTGCGGAAGGGGTCGGGCTGGCGGTACAGGTCGAGGCTGGGCAGCTCGGTGAAACTGAGGCCGTCGAAGCCCTCGTCGAGGACGGGGTAGGGCTGGGCGCCGATGACCTCGACGCTGTGACCGAGGCGGGCGAGCTCGCGCGAGAGGTGACGGACGTAGACGCCCTGGCCGCCGCAGAACGGGTTTCCCTTGTAGGTGAGGAGTGCGATTCGGAGCGGTCGCTCGCCGTCTGCCGCGAGGCCCCGGGAAGGGCCCGCCTGACTGGCCTCAGCGGTCACTCTGGGCCCCCTTCTGCCTGCGATGTCCCGCGAGACTACGCCGGGACGCTAATCTAGAACAAGTTACAGACTTGATCGTTCGAGAGGCTCTGAATCTACCGGCAGGTAGCCCTGCTGTGAGAAGTGGATCAGGTGATTCACGCCACGACCTGAGCCTGGCATGATCGGCCCGATCACTCCTCTTCTCCGTCCTGCTCACCGACTGTCACGGAACGGGATCCATGCCTGCGGAAGCCAAGCCGGCCAAGGTCGAGGCCAGTGACGTACGACCGGCGTCCGCGCCGCTGACCGAACGGCAGCAGGCGCGCCGGCGCCGCATCCTGCACGCGACCGCGCAGCTGGCGAGCAGGGGCGGTTTCGACGCGGTGCAGATGCGGGAGGTGGCCGAGTCGTCCCAGGTCGCGCTGGGGACGCTGTACCGCTACTTCCCGTCCAAGGTGCATCTGCTGGTCGCCACGATGCAGGACCAGCTGGAGCACATGCACACCACGCTCAGGAAGAAGCCGCCGGCCGGCGACACGGCCGCCGAGCGCGTCGCCGAGACCCTGATGCGCGCCTTCCGCGGCCTCCAGCGCGAGCCCCATCTCGCCGACGCGATGGTCCGCGCCCTGACCTTCGCCGACCGCAGCGTGTCCCCCGAGGTGGACCAGGTCTCCCGCCAGACGACGGCGATCATCCTCGACGCGATGGGGCTGGAGTCCCCGAGCCCGGCCCAGCTCTCCGCCGTCCGCGTCATCGAGCACACCTGGCACTCGGCGCTGATCACCTGGCTGTCCGGCCGGGCCTCCATCGCCCAGGTCCGCATCGACATCGAGACGGCGTGCCGCCTGATCGACGACGTGTGAGCACGTAGAGGGCGGCTGGGCACGAAGAAGACCTACGACACGAAGAAGACCTACGAGACGGGTTCCCTTCGCCGGTATGACCCGGATCAGGTTCTGGGGGTCACCGTCGAGCCCGACTGCTGCTCTGCGGCCTCTCAGCCCGGACCGTCGACGTCGGCACCGGCGAAAGCGTTGCTTTCCGCCGAAGTCGGCTACTCCGGTTCGGACTCCCTCACTCGCCTCGTAGGCTGATTCCAGAATAAAACGCCCAGAACAGGATGGAACCCCCTGGGGGCAAGATTTTTACGGCAGCGACTTTTTACGTCAGCGACCGGATCAGTCGCTCCGCCTCCCCCAGGGCCGCCACCTCGGCCGGGCCCAGCGTCGGGTTGGCCGCCCGGCGGCGCGGGGCCTGGCGGAGTCCGGGCCCGGTCAGGCCGGGGTCGCCGGACAGCAGGGCGGACAGGCGGACAGCATCGCGCGGGCCGGGGCGGCCAACTCGGGGCCGGTCACCGCGGCCTGGGCGAGGATCACCGCGGACATCCCCCAGTCCAGCCCGGGTTCGCCGCCCTCGGTGTTCGACCAGTCGACGACCTGCGGTCCGCCGGGGGGTCAGGACGACGTAGTCCGGGTGGAGGCCGAGGTGGAGGACGCGGGTGCCGGGGCGGCGGCCCGGCAGGGCGTGCAGCGCGCGCAGCAGGTGCGCGAGCACGGCCCCCGCCTCGCCCGGCGCCAGGTCGCCCGCCGCGCAGGCCCGGAGCGTCGTCGGACCCGCCGGCCGCCGCATCACCGGGTCCGTGCGGGAGGAGTCGGCCAGGCACACCCGCGGCACCGGGCAGCCGTGGCCGCGGACGTACTCCATCACGGCGCCCTCGGCGAGCGCGTCGCCCCACCCTGCGCGGTCGCGCCGCAGCACCCGTTCCGCGTCGATCTCGTACACGTCGGCGCTGCGGCCGGAGCCCGGCAGTCTCCCCGGAGGTGCCGGCGCGGCCCGACCGTATCCGGGCCTGCGGGCTGGCCTCGGCCCGCCCCGTACGGGCCGGTACAGTGGCGGCGTCGTCATCACACCCGTACAGGGGGAAGCCGGTGCAATTCCGGCGCTGACCCGCAACCGTATGCCTGGCTGGACACCGCCCGGTGAGCCGGATCGCCCTGTCGGCCACGTGAAACGGCTCACGCACCGTCGAGGTCTACGGAGCCGAGCCGCCCGGGGTCGTCCCGCGCTGCCCGGTTCCCCCTAGGGGAGAGGCACCCGCATGAACGTCCGCCGCAGCGCCGCGGCCCTGGCCGCCGTCGTCGCCGTACTCGGCGGCGCCGCGCCCGCCTTCGCCGCCGGCCCCTCGCCCTCGCCGTCCGTGCGGCTGCCCGACGGTCTGTACGGCACCGGCGACCCGACGTACGACGGTGTATGGCGGCAGTCGCTGACGCTGCTCGCGCAGACCGAGCAGGGCGTGGACCCGGCGGACGAGGCCGTCGACTGGCTGGCCGGGCAGAGCTGCGCGAACGGCGCGTTCGCCGCCTTCCGCCCCGACCCGGCCCGACCCTGTGACGCCAGGACGATGGTCGACACCAACAGCACGGCCGTCGCCGTGCAGGCCCTCGCCGCGACCGGCGGCCACGAGGACGTGCCGCGCAAGGCGGTGGCCTGGCTGAAGTCGGTGCAGAACCAGGACGGCGGCTGGGGCTACACCCCGGGCAGCCCCAGCGACGCCAACTCCACCTCCGTCGTCGTGGGCGCCCTCGCCGCCGCCGGTCAGCAGCCCGGCGAGGTCGCCAAGGCCGGCAAGTCCCCCTACGACGCCCTCCTGAAGCTCGCCCTGCCGTGCACCGGCAAGGACGCGGGCGCCTTCGCCTACCAGCCCGACAAGAAGGGCGCCCTGGCCGCCAACGCCGACGCGACAGCCGCGGCCGTGATCGGCGCCTACGGCGAGCCCCTCGCCGGGCACAACGCCGCCGGCGACAACGTCGCCACCTCCTGCGAGAAGCCCACCGACCCGGAGCAGGCGGCCCACAACGGCGCCGCCTACCTCGCCAAGGCCATGGCCGAGGACAAGCACCTGATGTCCGCGATGCCCGGCGCCGAGAACCAGCCCGACTACGGCAACACCGCCGACGCGGTCGTCGCCCTCGCCGCGGCCGGCTTCGGCGAGCAGGCCACCGCCTCGGCACACTGGCTGGAGGCGAACGCCCTGAAGTGGGCGGAGCAGTCCGGCCCGGCCGCCTACGCGCAGCTCGTGTTCGCCGCCCAGGCCGGCGGCATCGACCCGCACGAGTTCGGCGGCGAGGACCTCCTCGCCCTCCTCAACGCCACCGGGCCCGCCCCGGACGCCGTGGACGAGGCCACCGGGAAGACGACCGACAAGGCGACCGGCAAGGCGACCGACGAGTCCGCCGAGGACGGCGACGACGACGGCGTCAGCGTCTGGTGGATCGTCGGCGTCGGTCTCGTCGGCGGTATCGGCATCGGCTTCCTGATCAGCGGCCGCAGGAAGCCCCGCGCATGACGCGCCGCCTCCTGCTCCCCTTCCTGGCCGCGCTCCTGCTCACGGGCGCGGCCACGGCCTCCGCCCACGCCGCCGGCTACCGCTACTGGTCCTTCTGGGACCGCGACGGTGCCCGCTGGGTCTACGCCACCCAGGGCCCGGCCACGGCCCGCCCGTCCGACGGGGACGTGCAGGGCTTCCGGTTCGCGGTCAGCGAGGACTCCCAGGACGCCGACCAGCCGCGCGGCAGCGCCGACTTCACGGCGATCTGCGCCGGCACCCCGGCGCGGCAGGGCACGAAACGCGTCGCCCTGGTCCTCGACTTCGGGACACCCGCCGACGCCCCCTCGGGCGAGGCCCCGCCGCGGGCCCGTACGGCGTGCGCCCGTGTCTCCCCGGACGCGACGACCGCCGAGGCCCTGGCGGCCGTGGCGAAACCCCTGCGCTACGACACCAACGCCCTGCTGTGCGCCATCTCGGGCTACCCGGAGCAGGGCTGCGGCGAGCAGGTGTCACGGGACACCGAGCCCACCCGGGCGAGGAAGGACACCGACGACGGCCCCTCCCTCGGTCTGATCGGCGGCGTCGCCGTGATCGTGCTGCTGGGCGCGGCCGGGATCCGGCAGGCACGCCGCCGTGCGTGACGGCACGCCGCTGCACCCCGGTGCGTGGTGGCTGTGGGCCCTCGGTCTGGGCACCGCGGCCACCCGCACCACCAACCCGCTGCTGCTCGGCCTGCTCGTCGCCGTCTCCGGTTACGTCGTCGCGGTGCGCCGCCCCGACGCCCCCTGGGCCCGCTCCTACGGCGCCTTCGTCCGGCTGGGCCTCGTGGTGCTGGCCGTCCGGCTGCTGTTCGCGTTCTTCCTCGGCTCGCCGATCCCCGGCACGCACGTCCTGCTGACCCTGCCCGAAGTGCCGCTGCCCGACTGGGCGCAGGGCATCCGCCTGGGTGGCCGGGTGACGGTCGAGGGCCTGGTGTTCGCCTTCTACGACGCCCTGCGGCTGGCCGCGCTGCTCGTCTGCGTCGGCGCCGCGAACGCCCTCGCCAACCCGTCGCGGCTGCTGAAGGCCCTGCCGGGCGCGCTGTACGAGACGGGCGTGGCCGTGGTCGTCGCCCTCACCTTCGCCCCGCATCTGATCACGGACGTGCGGCGGCTGCGCGCCGCCCGCCGCCTGCGCGGCCGCCCGGACCGGGGCGTGCGCGGTCTGCTGCACGTCGGACTGCCCGTCCTGGAGGGCGCGTTGGAGCGTTCCGTCGCGCTCGCCGCGGCGATGGACTCACGCGGGTACGGCCGTACGGTCCAGGTGCCCGCCGCGGTACGCCGTACGACGGCCGCGCTCACCGTGGCGGGCCTGCTGGGGGTGTGCGCGGGGACGTACGGGCTGCTGACCGCCGCGGGCGGCGTCTACGGGCTGCCGGTGCTGCTGGCCGGGCTCGCGGCGGCGGTCGCCGGGCTGTGGCTGGGCGGCCGCCGCACTCCGCGCACCCGCTACCGCCCGGACCGCTGGGACGTACGGGCCTGGCTGGTGGCGGCCTCGGGCGCGGGGGTCGCCGCGCTGCTGACGCTGGCGGCGAGCCGCGATCCCGGGGCGCTGAGGCCCGGCGTGGTCCCGCTGGTGGCGCCGGAGCTGCCGCTGTGGCCGGGCGCGGCCTGTCTGCTCGGCCTGCTGCCGGTGCTGGTCACCCCGCCCCCGAAATCCCTCAGGTCCGGTGAGGAGGAGCCGTCGTGATCCGTTTCGAGAATGTGTTCATCACGTACGAGGGCGCGGCCGAACCCTCCGTCCGCGGCGTCGACTTCGAGGTGCCGGAAGGCGAACTCGTCCTGCTGGCCGGTCCGTCGGGCGTGGGCAAGTCCACGGTCCTCGGCGCGGTCGGCGGCCTCGTCCCGCACTTCACCGGCGGCACCCTGCGGGGCCGGGTGACGGTCGCGGGCCGTGACACGCGCACGCACAAGCCGCGCGACCTCGCGGACGTGGTCGGCACGGTCGGCCAGGACCCGCTGTCCCACTTCGTGACCGACACGGTCGAGGAGGAACTCGCCTACGGCATGGAGTCGTTGGGCCTGCCGCCCGAGGTGATGCGCCGCCGGGTGGAGGAGACCCTGGACCTGCTGGGCCTGGCCGCCCTGCGCGACCGCCCGCTCGCCACCCTCTCCGGCGGTCAGCAGCAGCGTGTCGCCATCGGCTCGGTCCTCACGGCCCACCCGAGTGTGCTGGTGCTGGACGAACCGACCTCCGCGCTCGACCCGGCCGCCGCGGAGGAGGTCCTCGCCGTCCTGCAGCGCCTCGTCCACGATCTCGGCACGACGATCCTCATGGCCGAGCACCGCCTGGAGCGGGTCATCCACTACGCCGACCGCATCCTGCTGCTCCCGGCGCCGGGAGAGCCGCCGCTGCTGGGCACCCCGTCGGAGGTCATGGCCGTGTCCCCGGTGTGCCCGCCGGTGGTGGAGCTGGGCCGTACGGCGGGCTGGTCGCCCCTGCCCCTGACGGTCCGGGACGCCCGCCGCAGGGCGGCGGACCTGCGGGCGCGGCTGGCGGACCGGGAGCCGGAGGCCGTACGGCGGCAGCCGGCGGTCGGGCAGGACGGATCGGCCGGCCGGACGGCCGATGAGTCCCCCGCCGGGCCGGTGACGGTCGCGGCCCTCGCTGCCGGATCCCCGGCGGCGCCCGCCGGACCGGCGACGGCGCGGGCCGGGCACCGAGCGGCCAAGGCCCCGGCGGAGCGCCGGGCCGGCGAGGCCCCCGCCCGCCCGGCCGGGCCTGCCCGCATCCGCCGTCTCTTCGCCCGCCCCGCTCCGGCCGCCTCCGACACTCCCGCGCCGATCGCGGAGGTCCGCTCCCTGGCGGTCCGCCGCGGCCGCGTACCCGCCCTGCGCGAGGTCGACCTCACCGTCGGCCCAGGCGAGACGATCGCCCTGATGGGCCGCAACGGCGCCGGCAAGTCCACCTTGCTGTCCGCCCTGGTCGGCCTGGTCGAGCCGGCCAAGGGCACGGTCCACACCGGCGGAGCCGTCCCGCACCGCACACCTCCGCGCGACCTCGTCCGCCGGGTGGGCCTCGTACCGCAGGAACCACGGGATCTGCTGTACGCCGACACGGTCGCGGGCGAGTGCGCGCAGGCGGACCGGGACGCGGGGGCGGAGCCGGGCACGTGCCGGGCTCTGGTGTCGCGGCTGCTGCCGGGCGTGGCGGACGGCACGCACCCGAGGGACCTCTCCGAGGGCCAGCGGCTGTCCCTGGCCCTGGCGGTCGTGCTCGCGGCGCGGCCGCCCCTGCTGCTGCTCGACGAGCCGACCCGGGGCCTGGACTACGCGGCGAAGGCCCGGCTGGTCACGCTGCTGCGCGGCCTGGCCGCCGAGGGGCACGCGATCGTGCTGGCCACGCACGACGTGGAGCTGGCGGCCGAGCTGGCCCACCGGGTGGTGCTGCTGGCGGACGGCGAGGTCATCGCCGACGGTCCGGCCGCCGAGGTGGTGGTCTCCTCCCCGTCCTACGCCCCCCAGGTGGCGAAGATCCTCGCCCCGCAGAAGTGGCTCACGGTGGCCCAGGTGAGGAGGGCGCTGGCATGACGACACCGCGTGACCGAAAGGCCCGTGCCGTCCGCCTCGGCCCGCGCTCGACCGTCTCCCTGACGCTGGTCAGCCTGGTCGGCATCGGTGGGCTGGCCTGGCCCTTCTTCGCCCCGCCCGCCTCCTCCGCGGTGGCCCACGCGCAGGACGCGCCCTGGCTGTTCGCGGGCGTCCTCGCCCTCCTGGTGGCGGTGGTGGCGGCGACGATCGCGGAGGCGGGGCTCGGGCCGAAGGCGGTGGCGATGCTGGGCGTGCTCGCCGCGGCCGGGGCGGCGCTGCGGCCGATGGGGGCGAACACGGCCGGCCTAGAGCCGATGTTCTTCCTGATGGTCCTCAGCGGCCGGGTCCTGGGCCCCGGCTTCGGCTTCACCCTGGGCTGCGTCACGATGTTCGCCTCGGCGCTGCTGACCGGCGGGGTCGGCCCCTGGCTGCCCTACCAGATGCTGTCGATGGGCTGGTTCACGCTGGGCGCGGCACTGCTGCCGGACGGCGACCGGCTGCGCGGCAGGGCGGAAGTGGCGCTGCTCGCCGCGTACGGCTTCGTCGCCGCGTTCGGCTACGGCACGCTGATGAACATGGCGGGCTGGACCTTCATGAGCCCGGGGACCACCACGATCGCCATGGACCCCGAGGCGGGCCCGGCGGCGAACTTCCTCCGTTTCCTCGCCTACTGCCTGGCCACCTCCATGGGCTGGGACCTCGGCAGAGCGCTCTGCACGCTGGTCCTCACCGTCGTCGTGGGCCCCGGCCTCCTCAAGGCGCTCCGCCGGGGCACCCGCCGGGCCGCTTTCGAGGCGCCCGTCACATTCGACGCCCCCCGGACGCTCGCCCACCGTGAGCACTCGTACGCGGAACGTGACACGACTGGTGAAGCACCCCACATGACCCAGATCACGAACGACCCGGCATAGTAGACAAATCAGGACACCATGCACACGTCATAACGGCCGCTGACCTGCGAATTGAGAGCCACGTCACACAAACGACCATCCCGGCGGATCCGGCCACAACTAGTAAAAGGGGTGATTGCGGGCGTCCGCCGGGCCTGTTTCTCTGGATGACGTCGCACGGCGCCGACGTGCCCCACGGGCCTCGGCGCCGCCGCATGTCCCGGACACCCAGGGACGTACGAGCGACAGCAATGTCCCCGAAGCAAAGGTCTCGCCTTGACTCTCGCCCGCATCCGCCGCGCCCTGTCCCCGAAGAAGGCCCTCACCACCGCCGCCGTGGCCGCCGCCACCGCCGGTATCGCGCTCTCCGCGACCCCCGCGCACGCCGCCCCGATGGCCTCCGAGGCCCAGGCGCAGGCGATCGCGAAGCGGATGATCCCGAACGCCGCGCAGTACAACGCCTTCTCCAAGATCGTCGAACACGAGAGCGGCTGGGACGTCGACGCCACCAACCCGTCCTCCGGCGCCTACGGCCTGGTCCAGGCCCTGCCCGGCTCCAAGATGGCCACCGCCGGCTCCGACTGGAAGACCAACGCCGCCACCCAGATCGAGTGGGGCCTGGACTACATGAACTCCCGCTACGGCAGCCCGGTCGGCGCCTGGAACTTCTGGCAGGCCAACGGCTGGTACTGAGCCGTACCCCTCAGGACCCACAGCACGACTCCACGACTCCATACGGCGCCGACGCGCAGCTCCTCCACGCCGTCGGGCCACGCCGAGCGCAGCCGCCGGGGCGCACCGACCAGCCGTAGCCCCGGCATCAGATCGGCCCCGGCATCGAGGACCGGGCCGGTCTCCGGCGCCCTCGGTCACCACCAGCGCGGTCACGATGTCCTTCGCGGGACACCGTTTCCGCGCTGTCGCCATGTTCGGGCGGCACTGGCGCTGCCCCAGAAACAGTCGGGTGCGAAGGCGGTTCGCGCCGCTACCACCCGCAAGACCCTTGCGGTGACCGGCATCACATCAGCAGACTGCTGGGCGGAACTAGAACACGTACTACTTCTGTCGTTCCGCGTTGGGCCCACGAAGCCCATGAGCCAGGAGAGCCCCCCACGCTCCCTCTCCGAGAGGACCCGCACCCGTGGCCGCCGAACCCGTGATCGTGGAAGCCGTCCGCACCCCCATCGGCAAGCGCGGCGGTGCGCTCGCCAACCTCCATCCCGCCCACCTCCTCGGCGAGACCTACCGCGAACTCCTCGGCCGCACCGGCATCCCCGCCGACTGCGTCGAGCAGATCGTCGGCGGCACGGCGACCCACGCCGGCGAGCAGGCCATGAACCCCGCGCGCACGGCATGGCTGACCATGGGCCTGCCCTACGAGACGGCCGCGACCACGGTCGACGCCCAGTGCGGCTCGTCGCAGCAGGCGTCCCACATGACGGCCAACATGATCGCGGCGGGCGTCATCGACGTGGGCATCTCCTGCGGGGTCGAGTCCATGTCCCGCGTCCCCCTCGGCTCCGCCGCCAAGCACGGACCGGGCAAGCCCTTCCCCGACGAATGGAACGTCGACCTCCCGAACCAGTTCCAGGCCGCCGAACGCATAGCGCACCGGCGCGGCCTGACCCGGGCGGACGTCGACGCCCTGGGCCTGCTCTCCCGGCAGCGCGCGGCCGCGGCCTGGGCGGAGGAGCGCTTCAAGCGGGAGACCTTCGCGGTCCAGGTGCCCACGACGGAGGAGGAGCAGTACGCCGGTCAGGGCATGTGGCGCCTGGTGGACAGGGACGAGGGCCTGCGTGACACGTCCATGGAGGCCCTGGCGCGCCTGAAGCCGGTGACGCCGACGGCGGTGCACACGGCCGGCAACTCCGCGCAGATCTCCGACGGCGCCGCCGCCCTCATGTGGGCGTCCAAGCGGATGGCCCGCGCCCTGAAGCTGAAGCCGAGGGCCCGGATCGTCGCCCAGGCCCTCGTCGGCGCCGACCCCCACTTCCACCTGGACGGGCCGATCGACGCGACGAAGGCCGTGCTGGGCAAGGCCGGCATGTCCCTCCGGGACATCGACCTGGTGGAGATCAACGAGGCGTTCGCGTCGGTCGTCCTGAGCTGGGCCCAGGTCTTCGACCAGGACCTGGACAAGGTCAACGTCAACGGCGGTGGAATCGCCCTCGGCCACCCGGTGGGCGCGACGGGCGCGCGCCTCATCACGACGGCGCTGCACGAACTGGAGCGCGCCGACAAGGAGTTCGCGCTGATCACCATGTGCGCGGGCGGCGCACTGGCGACCGGCACGATCATTCAGCGGCTGTAGCCGCAGCCCACCTCGTGAACGCCGAGAACACCGCGGGCCGGAGCGTGAGGACCGGACCCGCGGGGTTCTTGGAGTCACGGACGGAGACGGCGGCGGGGCGGTTGGCGACTTCGAGGCACGAGCCGCCCTGGTCGCCGCTGTACGAGGACTTATGCCAGGCCAGAGCTCCGGCGGGCGCGCACTCCACGCAATCGCCGCCCTGGTCGCTGCTGTAGCTGGACTTACGCCACTGAATCGCCTGGTCCTGCATAGCGTTCCTCCATCACTCGCCGGATCAGCTCCGCCGAATCCTTGAGGGAGAGAGCGGCGGCCCGGAGATGATCGTAACGGAGTGAACAGTCCTTGACTGTGTCCGGATTGGCGGTCGGATGCCCGGCGCCGTAGCCCTCGGTATAGACAATGGCCGGGTCACGCGCGAAGCGATAGATGTTGAACGAGCCCGTCAGTCCCGCGTGCGCACCGGCCGAAAACGGCAGCACCTGGACGTTGATCCGCGGATTGCCCTCGAACGACAACAGGTGGGCGAGTTGCTGCCGCATCACCGCCGCGTCACCCATTCCCTGGCACAGCGCAGCCTCGCTGAGCACCATCCAGAAGACCGGCGGCTCCTCCCTCTCGAAGATCCGCTGACGCGCGAGTCGGGCGGCGGTGCGGTCTTCGAGGTCGGTCTCATCCAGCGCGCCGAGGACCGCACGCGCGTAGCCCTCCGTCTGAAGCAGGCCATGCACCATGTGCGTCTGGAAGGTGCAGATCTCGACGGCCCGGACCTCCAGCTCGGCAACCTGCTGAAACCAGACGGGCAGTTGAGACCGCAGGACCAGGTCCACGAGCCGGGACAGTAAGCCACCCGTCCCCAGAGCCGCGTCGACCCGCTCGCTGAACTCCAGCGTGGGCACTTTCCGGGCGGTCTCGATCTGCCCGATGAGCGACCCCGTATAGCTGACGACGTCACCGAGCTGCCGCTGTGTGAGGCCGGCGGCCTCCCGATGCCGACGCAGCTCGAAGCCGTAGTAGTCGAGGGGCGAGGCCCCTGGGTCGAGGACGTTGATGTGGACCATGCGGACAGCCCCTCCCACCGAACTCCGCTCACAGCGGGACCCGTTGTATCGGTTCGGTAGCCCAGCGTAGTCACGGCAGGCCAGCCTCGTCCCGTGAACGAATACATTCCCCCGATGCTCCTGGCGCCGTACTCCCCCCACTACCGCATGAGCCTGACGGTGGGCGAACACTCGGCGGCCCCCATCCGCCGTATCGCCCGCTCGCTGCTGGAGGAGTGGGAACTGCCGGCGCTCGTGGAGGCGACAGAGCTGGCCCTGACGGAGCTGCTGGCCAACGTCGTACGGCACGTCCCGGACCGCCGCTGCACGCTGCTGATCCTGCGTCAGGAGCGGGGCGTACGGGTGGAGGTCTCGGACGGCAGCCCCCACCACCCGGCGCCCCTGTCCGGCCTTCCCCTGGACGCGGAGAACGGCCGGGGCCTGCGTCTGGTGGACGCGGTGACGGACAAGTGGGGCGTGTGCCCGGCACCGGGGGACGGCAAGACGGTGTGGTTCGAGTGCGGCGCCGCAACCTGATGCCCGTAGGTGGGCCGCTTCAGCGGGCCTGCACGAGCAGCCCCACCAACAGGCTGACGAGTACCACTGCCATCAGCAGAACGCAGCCGAACGTGCCACCGTTCTCGGCCGGCCCTACGACGGGGGTATCGGAGCTGTGCAGCCGTACGGGCGACCGACGGGGGCCGCCCCTCGCGGCGCCCCCCGTGGAGGGCCGGAAGGCGGTCTGAAGGGTCGCGGCCGCCTCCAGGGCCGCTCGCCACTCCCCCAATGATGGGCGGTTGGCGGGGCGGACGTCGAGGCTCCGCCTCGCCAGCGCGCCGAGCCGGGAATCGATCGCGGCGAGATCCGCAGGGCCGCCGCCGGACTGCTCCCTGGCGAACACACGGATCGCGAGGAGTCCGAACTTGTAGGCGTCCCCCGCTTCGCTCACGACGGTCTCCCCCGGCGGCACCTCCCAGCTCGGGGTCTGCACCTGCGGCAGGACGGTCCGACCTCTGAACTGGACCGAGTCGCAGTCCATGAGGAAACAGTGCGGGTGCGGGTCGAAGGAGAACAGAACGTTCTTGGGCGACAGATCGCCCACCACGACCCCCAGCTCGTGCAGTTCGGCGAGCAGCCGCGCCAGGTCCGCGAGGAGCAGCAGCAGCTGCCGCGGGGTGGGTTCCTCGCCGATGACCCTGCGGATGTAGTCGGTCGAGTTGAGCAGGAACTCGAATCCGGCGGGCCGTTTCGTACCTGGCGCGAAGGACGGCTCGATGTAGAACTCCTCAGGAGCGGCCCGCATGAGGAAGCCGACGGCGCGTCCCTGCTCCTCCACCACAGCGGCGGGCCAGGCCATGTGTTCGCCGAGCCACTGTCCGCGGTCGTAGTCGATGCCGGAAAAAAGGGAGGCCATGTCCTTGAGCACGTCCCCATCGACCGGGGTCCGCTGCCGGTACTGCTTGTAGACGACCGGCCACGAGCCGTTGATGCGGAGCCTCTGGACGGCGTACACCCTCCCCTGCCCGCCGTCGCCGAGCATCTCGCCCAGGAGGATGTGCTCCTTCGACATCCGGGGCGTCTCGACGCCGCCGCTCATCGCTCACCATCCTTCGGCCATACAGCCAGCAGACTGCGGTCGTCGTCGAAGGTGTCCCAGGAGAAGTCGAGCAGGTACCCGAGCGCGACAGCCGGCACGGGCGCGGCCAGTTCACGACCGAAGATGCGCCCCACAGCACCGGTTCCGTCCCCGAGGGCGTCCGCGAACCCGTCCGTGCCTACCAGGAGCACGCCCTGCGGGGGCACTGTCACTCGGACCGGCTCCAGGGCCGACGGAATCCTCGGCAGCGCGACCACCTCCGCTGTGTCCGGCTCGTCCACGGCCACGTCGCGGCGCGGGAAGAGCCGGGTGTAGCGCCGCCGGTTCAGCAGCCAGGCACCTGAGTCGCCTACGCGCACCAGGGACGCGGTGATCGAGCCGTCGCCGGCGGGCAGCACGACACCGGTGATCAGGGTCGTGGCGAGACGTCGTTCCGCCTCTGCGCGGGCCCTGTCGTCGGGCTCCGCGCCTCCGGTGACGCGCATCACGAGCTGCCAGGCCGCGTGGTGGGCGGCTCGCCGCAGATCGATGTCGCCGGCGTCGGTGTCCAGTTGGCTCATGATGTCGTCGACCGCGGTCCGGCAGGCGAGGACGGCGCCGACATGTGCCTCCTCGGCGGCCGAGACCCCGTCGGCCACGGCAAAGGCGAGCGCGTTGGTGTGCGGGTGGGCGCGCACGGCGACGTCGTCCTGCCGCGGCTCTCCGTGGTGGCGGTGCCCGTGGCCCCGCACCGAGGCCAGCCGGAGGGTCAGACCGGAAAGCGACCAGCCGTCGCAGACGGTGTCCGGACGGTAGGGGCCGACCGACGGGGGGCGGGGCTCCGTCAGGCTCACCGGAGTTCCGATCACCAGTGGCTGCTGCCGGGCGGGGCCCTCGGTGCCGTCCGGGCGCGGGGTGGGGTCGGCCATCAGATCTCGTCGATCGCCAGGCGGAAGCCCTCAGGGCGTTCCACGACGAGTTCGGGTGTCCCAGCCCCGATCCGGCTGCCCGAGACGATCACGCTTCTGGTGAGCGAGGCGAAGAACTCGCGCGCGGCGCCCGAGAGGTCCATGTCCTGGGTGACGAAGGCGAACTCCGGCCGGCTGGCGATGGCCGCCACCACCGACGCGTCGGCCGCGCCGATTCCGCAGGCGATGATGTTCGGTGCGGCGGCAGTCACCCGACGGTCAGTCAGCGCAGCGTAGGAGTCCGTCCAGTCGTCGGTCGGCATCCCGTCCGTCATGAAGAACAGCACCGGCCGGTGCACCAGATGGCCGGTCGCCTTCAGCGCGGCCACGTCGAGGGGGATCTGCTCGGCGAGCGTCCGGAAAAGCGCCCCGTAGCAGGTCTGTCCGGAGGGCTGGAGCCAGGGGAAGCGGTCCGGGACGAGATCGCGGAGGTCGGTGAGCGGCAGCCGCAGTACGGCCTCGTCCGAAAATCCCAGCACCGCCAGCCGTACCTTCGAGGCCGCCATCGGTTCACCCAGCAGCGCCGCGTGGAAGGCGGCGAGGCCGGCGTTGAGATCTTCTGTGTACGGCAGCATGGAGGCTGACTCGTCCGCCGCGACGTACACCGGCAGCACAGGACCGCGGCCACGGTCAGGCACGGTGATCACCTGTCCTGTCCCGACTTCCCCAGCGTTCCATGGCCTCCCCCTGCGCTGTCGTCCGTGCACCGGCGTGCAGCAGCCGTACTCCGTACACCATCGCACCGATCAGGCAGCCCAGCAGGCTTCCCCCGGCAGCCGTCCATAACGCGACGCCGACCGCCCCGCCGTGCTGGATCCCGGCGCCCACGCCCAGCGCGAGCCCGAGCAGCCCACCGCAGCCGGCCAGACCGGCCAGCGCGTCGCGGATCAGAAAGATCCGCCCGACGTCGGCGCCACCCATGCTCGCGATCACGGTGCCGGTGAACATGCCGACGGCCAGCCCCACGATCGCGCCGACCGCGCCGTGGAAGGGCGACTCGGTGAGCGGCAGGACCGCGCTGTTCACGAGCAGACCGACCACCAGGCCGAGCAGCAGGCCGAACAGCCCATGGACGCCGAGGACTCCCAGGGGCTGACGCCACTTCCCGGCAGGCGCGCGGCGCGGGCCGCCGTCCGCCTTGACAGCCGCCGCCTCACTGCGGGCGGCGGCACGGATGCGTTCGGCGTCGGCGTGTGCGGCGGCGTACATGGCGGCCACCATTTCCTCGGCAGCGGCGTTGCGGGCGGCCACGGAGTCAGGAGGGGGAGCGCGGTCCGTCACCGGGGCGGCGTCGACGACGGCCTTGGCCTTGCGCCAGAGCTCCAGGAACCGGCGCTCCGCGGTGTCGGGGTCGTCATGGCGCGCCGCGAGGCACAAGTGGCCGACTACGACCTGCCACTTCTCCCACTTCGGCACGGTGCCGATGCCGTTCAGCATCTTACGGACCGTCTCGTAACTGACGCCCAGCTCGATTCCGTGCCGCTTGGTGATCTGATCGGCGACCTTGCGCAGCGACGGTTTACCGGCTTCGTCGTGCAGTTGACGTAGTGCCTGCACCAACTCGCCGTGCGCACCGGCCGGGAGGTTGTCTTCGGTCAGCACACGCTCCTCCCCCGAAGCGCCGAATGGTGTCAAGCGTTGTCAAGGACCGGCCACCGCGCCCGTCACGCCGTGTCAACCAGCCGACTTGCCGTCAACGGCGTTGAGACTACCGCCACTTGCCGGCCGTCTACGAGCAGTTGGCACTAGTAGCCAGATGGCCCGCGCAGGCTTTCCGCAACCGTCGCAGGGGCGGTCTCAGGTACGGCTCTGCAACCCGGGCGACCGGGCGGCAGGGGACATGGAGAGGTGAGTCGATGGACCCTTCGAAGGGACCCGTATGGTTCCAGCGGCACGAGTGGTGGATCCGCCTGATGTTCCAGGCGCTGGTCATGCTCGGGACGGTGGTGGCCGCGGTCGCAGCACTGCTGCGCTGAGCCGCGAACAGGTGGCGTCACGGTCCGCCGGGCCCAGACACGGGCCCGGCGGACGCCGGCCGCCTAGTTCCGCACCGCCACCCGCTCCTCCTCCCCCCGCGCCTGCTCCGCCGCCGCGACGGCCACCCGTGCCCTCGGGCCCTGGAAGACGTACGCCAGCCCGAAGCCGGCGGCGACGACGGCGGCGCCGCCGGCCGCGTCGAGGATCCAGTGGTTGCCGGTCGCGACGATGGCCGAGACGGTGAACAGGGGGTGCAGCAGTCCGAGCGCCTTCATCCAGGGCTTCGGGGCGACGACGGCGATGACCAGGCCGCACCACAGGGACCAGCCGAAGTGGAGGGACGGCATCGCGGCGTACTGGTTCGTCAGTGCGGTCAGGGTGCCGTAGTCGGGCTTGGTGAAGTCCTGGACGCCGTGGACGGTGTCGACGACGCCGAGGGCAGGCATCAGCCGGGGCGGGGCGAGGGGGTAGAGCCAGAAGCCGGCCAGGGCGAGCAGGGTGGTCAGGCCGAGGCTGGAACGCGCCCAGCGGTAGTCGACGGGGCGGCGCCGGTAGAGGACGGCGAGCACGGTCAGCGGGACCACGAAGTGGAACGACGTGTAGTAGAAGTCGAAGAACTCCCGCAGCCAGTCGATCTGCACCACGGCGTGGTTGACCGCGTGCTCGATGTCGATGTGCAGGAAGCGTTCCAGGGACAGGATCTGCTCGCCGTGCTCCTCGGCCCGCGCCCGGCCCGCCGAGTTGCTGCCGCCGGTCGCCGCGAGGCGGACCTGCTGGTAGGCGGCGTACGTGACCCGGATGAGCAGCAGCTCCAGGAGGAGGTTCGGGCGGGTCAGCACCCTGCGCAGGAACGGCAGCAGCGGGATGTGCCGGAAGCGGGCCGGGACCTGCGGGGCGTAGCGGGTGGGCACCGGCTCCTGGAAGTAGGGCGAGGTCCGGGAGAGGAAGGGCAGCGCGGTCGCGGCCAGCAGCGCCGCCAGCAGCACGCCGTTGTCCCGCAGCGGGTACAGCGCCGCCATGTTCGGCAGCATCATCTTCGCCGGCAGGATCATCACCAGCACCACCGCGACCGGCCACACGAACCGGTCCGAGGCCCGCCTGCCGACCCGGCCGACCACCGCGAGCAGCACCCACAGCAGCTGGTGCTGCCACGCCGTCGGCGCGACCACGATCGCCGTGCAGCCCGTGACGGCTACGGCGAGCAGCAGCTGGCCGTCCCGGGCGTAGCGCACCGCCCGGCGCAGGCCGAGGACGGCGACGGCGGCGCCCAGCGTCAGGAACAGGGCGACCTCCGGCGGGCCGGACAGGCCGAGCCGCAGCAGGGCGCCGTGCAGGGACTGGTTGCCGACCGCGTCGGCCGCGCCGCCGAGGCCGGTGCCCGCCAGGTGGTGGACCCAGTAGGTGGCCGAGTCGTGCGGCATCGCCGCCCAGGCGAGCCCGGTGGCGGCGGCGAAGGTGGCCACGGCGGCCCGGGCGGCCCGGCGTCTCTCGGTGAACCACAGCAGCGGCGCGAACAGCAGCAGCGTCGGCTGCAGGGCCGCCGCCAGGCCGATCAGCACCCCGCCGGCCCGCTGTCCGCGTACGGCGAAGCAGCCCAGCAGGACCAGCAGCACCGGGATGATGCTCGTCTGGCCGAGCCAGAGGGTGTTGCGCACCGGCAGCGACAGCATGAGCAGGCAGATCGCCACCGGGGCGGCGAACAGCGAGGTGCGCCGCCCGGCCGGCTGCGGCAGGGCACGGGCGGCGACCAGGCCGAGCGCGACCACCAGCAGCAGCGTGCCGAACGTCCAGCCCCAGCCGAGGGCTTGTTCAGCCGAACGAGTGAGGGGCTTGAGGACCAGACCTCCGAACGGCGTGCCCGTGAAGCGGGAGGAGTCGTACAGCGAGCCCTCCACGTGCAGCACGCCGTCCGGGCCCACCCAGGTCTCCAGGTCGGTCAGCCGCTCGCCGCGCGGCGAGCCGAGGACGGCGGCCATCTGCCGAACGGCGAGGACCAGGGCGGCCAGCCACACGGCGAGCCGGGCCGCGCGCAGCCGGGTCCGGGCCGCGCCGACGGCCGTCGCTCCGAGGGCCTTCGCGGGTCGCCCGCTGTGCTCCGCATTCGCCACGCCTCGTCGGCCTCCCGCCCCGTCCGTCCCGTCCGTCCTGTGATACGTGAGGTGCTTCTGCGAACCCTATGGGGGTTCGCACCCATAGGAGTAGGACGCGAGCGGCCCCCGGTCCACCTGACGTCCGAACTCGTTTTGTCCGGATGGCGACGGTCGGGCCGGTCTTGGCCGGCCGTCCGCCGCGGGGGCGCGGATCGCCGCAGGTGGGATCGGGAACCGCAGCTTCCGCACGGTCGTCGCAAGTTCGTGGTCGGATCTTGGGAGGGCTCGGGGGAATGGCCGGTTTCTTGCGGTTCGAACGGACACGCGCGCGTGGACACCTGCGGGTGCCGACCGTCCTGCTGGCGCTCCTCGGCGTCCAGCTCGGCGCACAGCTGGTGGCACCCGCGTACGCCTGTGGCTGCGGCGCGATGCTGCCGGACGCGGGACAGCGGGTGCAGGTGGACCGCGAGGAGTCCGTGGTCCGCTGGGACGGGGAGGCAGCCGGGGACGGGGACCGGGAGGGTGCCGGGGGCCGGGAGCAGATCCTGATGCGGCTGACCGTCGGCGGCGACGCCCGGCGCGCCGCGTGGATCATGCCGGTGCCGCACCGCGCGACCGTACGTCTCGGCGACCCCGGCATCTTCGACGAGCTGGCGTCCGCGACCGCGCCCGTGCACCGCGACCGGCACTACTTCTGGCCGCGGGAGGGCGACTGGCCCTTCGACTCGCCGACCAGCGGCGACACGGCCGGAGCGCCGCCCCGCGCGGACGCCGCCGCGCCCGGCGTCGGCGTGGTCGGCCGCCAGCGCCTCGGCCCCTTCGACGTGGCCCGGCTGACGGCGACGGACCCGGACGCCCTGGAGGGCTGGCTGCGCGAGAACGGCTTCAGCCTCCCGGACCGGCTGCGGGTGGCGCTGCGCCCGTACGTCGAGCTGGGCTGGGAGTACGTGGCGATCCGGCTGGCACCGGAGGTGACGGGAACGCCGTCCGCCTCGCCCTCTCCCGCCCCCTCGCCGCCGTCGCCGTACGGGGCCCCCTCCGGCGGTGTGCTGGGCGGGGCGCTCGATCCGCTGCACATCAGCTTCGCCGCCGAGGAGCCGGTGTACCCGATGCGGCTGTCGCGGCTGGCGGCGGCCCCGCAGTCGCTGGCGCTGTACGTCCTGGCCGGCCACCGCATGGAGCCGCGCTCGCGGATCGGCGGGGAGCGGCCGCGGGTGACCTTCGCGGGGCGGCTGGACCCGGCCGGCCCGGGCCCGCTGGCGCGACTCGCGCAGGGGACGCCGTATCTGACGGCGATCACGCAGGAGTTCCCCGAGCCGTCCCGGATCTCCGGCGACCACGAGCTGACCCGCGCGGCCGCGGACACCCCCTACCGGCAGGTGATCCACGACGACCGGCTGCTGACGGTCGGGGGCGTCCCGGTCTGGCTGCTGACGGTCGGCACAGGACTGGTTCTGGCCACGGGAACGGCAGTTGTCGTGTTCCGCGCCCGCGGGAGGCGTCGGGCGGCTACATTCGTTAGGGCAACTAGTTAGCACTTCTAACGAAGATATGAAAGGCACGCGGACATGAGCCAGTCAGAGTCCTGGGACGCAGTCGACGACTACTTCACCGACCTCCTCGCGCAGGACGACGACGCCCTGCAGGCCGCGCTGCGCGACAGCGAGGCCGCCGGCCTCCCGCCCATCGCCGTCTCCGCGCCGCAGGGCAAGCTGCTCCACCTCCTCGCCCAGGTGCAGGGCGCCCGCACCGTCCTGGAGATCGGCACCCTCGGCGGCTACAGCACCATCTGGCTGGCCCGCGCCCTCCCGGAGGACGGCCGGCTGATCTCCCTCGAGTACGACGCCCGGCACGCGGAGGTCGCCACCCGCAACCTCGCCCGCGCGGGCCTCGACAAGATCGCCGAGGTCCGGGTCGGCGCGGCCCTGGATTCCCTGCCGCGCCTCGCCGACGAGAACCCTCCGCCCTTCGACCTCGTCTTCATCGACGCCGACAAGGGCAACAACCCGCACTACGTGGAGTGGGCCCTGAAGCTCACCCGCGCGGGCAGTCTGATCGTCCTCGACAACGTCGTCCGCGGCGGCCGCGTCCTGGACGCCGACAGCACCGCCCCGGACGTCCAGGGCACCCGCGCCGCGCTCGAACTCTTCGCGGCGCACCCGAGGCTGACGGCCACGGCGGTCCAGACCGTCGGCGCCAAGGGCTGGGACGGCTTCGCGCTGGCCCGGGTGCTGTGAGGCCGGGGCCGTAGGGGCCCGGTCAGGCCTCGTGGTAGAAGCCGACGTTGACGCTGCGGGGCGCGGTGCGGTCCTGGACGACGATCTCGCCGTTGCCGCCGCGCGGCAGCCGCACCGTGCCGCCGTACGCGATGGTCTGGGCGTACTCGCCGATCGCGAGGCGCACCTCGGAGGACGGCTCGGCCTGCGAACCCCGCAGCCAGGTCACCTGCCACACCCCGTCGGGGCCGCACGCGAACTCCAGGTGCGCCCGGGACACGAACAGCCAGTCCTCCGGCGTCACCAGCCGGCACACCGACTTGTCCCGGCCCACCCGCAGCACGGCGCCGGGCTCGCTGGGCGCGTCCGCCATGAGCATTCCGGCCGTGGCACCCGCGTCCGTCCCGGAGACGGTGGCCATGGTCAGTTCCAGCACGTGCGCTCCCCTTGGAAGGTCCTCGAACGACAGCGGCCCGGTCGTCCCGCCGCCGCCGCATACTAAAACGCCCGGCGGGGTCCCGTCCGGCACAATGGGTTCATGACCGAGCGAAAGCCACCTGGCGTCAGCTTCGAGTCCTGGACCGACAAACAGATCCGCGACGCCGAGGCCCGCGGCGACTTCGCCCGACTCCCGGGCGCGGGCAAGCCCCTTCCCGCCGACGTCGAGCAGCCCTACGACGAACTGTGGTGGGTCAAGCGCAAGATGGCCCGCGAGGGCCTCACGGTCCTGCCGCCGACCCTCGCCCTGCGCAAGGAGGCCGAGGACGCCCTCGCGGCCGCGCTGCGCGCCCCGTCCGAGGGCGCCGCCCGCCGCATCATCGAGGCGGTCAACCCCAAGATCCGCGACATGATGTTCCGCCCGCCGCCCGGCCCGCCCCTGGGCCTGAAGCCGTACGACGTCGACGAGGTCGTACGGCACTGGCGCGCGGCCCGGTCGGCGGCGGACGAAGAGCACCCGGACGGCTAGGGCCTGTCGTTTGGATCATGTCGGCGTCGCGGGGTCTGGCACGCACATCTGCGGCGTTGTCGTCACTCGCCGACGCTCCGCGTCGACTCCCTCCTCCGCCTTGCAGCTGCACGCACCAGACCCCGCTCGACCCGGCCGAAAGACACAGTCCCTATCGGCCGACCTGATCCAAACGACAGGCCCTAGTCCGGGTGCTCGGTGCTCCGCTCTTCGGGGTGCCGGTGGTCCGGAGGGTCCTCAGGCGATGTCGCCGCGTTCCGTCCGGCCGGGGTGCTCCGCCGACCGCGGCGTCGGCGCCACCGTCGGCGAGTCCTCCTGCGGCTTCGCCATGGCGTTGCGCTGGGCCTCGGTGGCCGGGGGCGGGGGCGGCGGGGCCCCGGGGTCCATGCCGTGTCCGGGGGTCGGGTCCATGCCCTGGCCGGGGGCCGGGCCCAGGTCGCCGCCGGTGCCGGGGCGCATGCCCTGCCCGGTGCCCGGGGTCAGGTAGTCGCCGGAGCCGGGGCCCGTGGGCTGACCGGCACCGGGTGCCGTACCCCGGCCTCCTCCACCGGGTCCGTGGGCCATGCCCTCACCCGGACCCGAGACCGTGCCCGCGGTACCCGTCGCCCCGGCGGCGCCCATGGCGGACGCGCGGGAGCCGTTGCGGGGGCCGCCGTCGTGGCCGTCGCCGCCGCCCTCGTGCAGGAGCAGCTCCGCCAGCTCGCGGTAGTCGCGCAGGGCGAGGCGGAGTCGCTCGGTGTCGTCCGCCGTGCTGCCCGGCGCGTCGCCGGACTGCCAGGACATTCGCAGGGTGCGCCGGCGCCGGGTGACGGCGTCGGTGAAGCGCGCCGCGATCTCCTCCAGCGTGCGGTCGGCCTCCTCGACGGCGTGCCGCGGTTCGTCCACGAACTCGGCCACGGCGTGCTGGAGCCGCTGTTCGAACCGGTCGCAGTCCTCACGTGCCAGCAGCGGGGCGGCATGGCCGCCCGCCGGACCTGTCACCTGGGTCATATGCCTCGACTCCCCTTCTTGTCCGCGCTCCCGGCTCCCGCCCCCACCAGGTCCTCGAACAGCTCGCGCGCCTCGATCATGGCCTCGCGCATCTCCTCGGTGGCCGTCCGCTCCGCGCCCTGTCCGTCGGGCGCGTGGGCGAGGCGGTGGACATGCCGGTAGCCCTGCACATGGTGGGCGTGGTGCACGGAGAGGGCCGACAGCTGGTCGTCGTAGTGCGCGCTGTCGGGGAAGCCGCGGGCCTCCGCGGCCTCGGCGAGCAGATGGTCCGCCTCGGACACGGCCGCGCGCGGCGCGTCGACGAACAGCTCCTGCGCGGCGGCCCAGCGGGCCTCGAAACGCTCGCGCCGGGCCGGGTCGAGCGGCTCCGGGTGCAGGTCGCCGTGACGTTCGAGGCGCTGGGCGAGTTCGCGTTCCGCGGCCTGGGTGTCCCCGTCGTGCCGTGCCACGGCACGGTCGTACTCGGGTCCGAAGCGCCGCCGCAGGTCCTGTCCGCCGTGCGGGCGGCGGGCCCGCAGTGCGAAGAAGGCGGCGACGGCGATGACCAGGACCGCCCCGATCACGATCAAAGCGATGATCAGTCCTGTGGACATGAAAGCCTTCCGGGTTCTCGATCCCCGCCGGCCCCTTCATTGGGCCGGTTCCGAGGGACGGGTTGCCCGGCAGACCGGCCTGAAACTGCCGCGGCCGGTGCTGACCGGCGTGTTCCGGCCGACGGCTGCGGAGTTAATCGTTTGCGCGGGCCGCCCGCCCGCTCCGGAGAATGACCGCATGAATGACCGCGTGACCACCTGGACCATCGCCCCCGAGCCCGTCGACTCGCCGGTCGCCACCGCGCTGTGGCGGGCGTACTACACCGAGGTCAGCGACCGCTGGTACCTGCTGCACCAGGGCCGTCGTACCGACCCGGACGAGCTGGAGCGGGAGATCGCGGCCGGGGCGGTCGACGGGCTGGTGCCGCCCGCGGGGCGGCTGCTCCTGGCGCTCTGCGACGGTGAGCCGGCCGGCATGGCGGGCGTCCGGCTGGCCGGCGCCGGCACGGCCGAGCTGAAGCGGGTGTTCCTCAGGGAGGGCATGCGCGGCAAGGGCGGCGCGGCCCTGCTGGTGTCCGCCGCCGAGGACACGGCCCGCGAGCTCGGCGCCCAGCGGATGATCCTCGACACCCGCGGCGACCTCATCGAGGCGCGCACCCTGTACGCCCGGCTCGGCTACCGGGAGACGGAGCGGCACAACGACGAGCCGTACGCGGAGCACTGGTTCACCAAGGACCTGCTGTGACCCCGCTCGTCACCTCAGCCGCACCGCCGGCCTGCCGTCGTGCGGCTCCTCCCGCTCCGAGCCGCACAGTTCGCCGTTGAGTTCCTTGACCAGCTGGACGAGGTCGGTGGGCCGGTCGGGGCCCCACCAGTCGCCGAGCATCTCCGCCAGGGACTCCTCCCGTGCCTGCGCCAGCCGCTCGGCGACCGCGCGGCCCGGTTCGGTCAGCACCAGGTCGATCCCGTCACGCCGGGCCAGCCCCCGCTCCTCGACCTGACGGGCCGACTCGATGATCACGGACAGCGGCACCGGGCTGCGCTCGGCCAGCACGGCCGGCTCGACGCTCCCGTACCGCTTGATCCGCAGCAGCAGCCAGCTCGACGCCGGCAGCAGGTCGTACCCGGCGCGGGCGGTGATCCTCCGGTACACCTCGCGCCGCCCCTCGCGTGTGCCCAGCGCCGACAGCGCCCGGCACACCTCGTCGTGGGAAGACCGCTCGACCGGGTTGCTGGCCAGCGTCTCGGTGACGTCCGGCGCGGTCACCGAGGCCCGCAGCCGGTCCTCCCGCAGGAACCACGCGAGGACGAAGCCGAGGAGCGCGACCGGGGCGGCGTACAGGAAGACGTCGGTGATGGCGGACGCGTACGCGTGCAGCGCGGCCGGGCGCAGCCGCGGCGGCAGTGAGCCGATGCCGCGCGGGTCGGAGGCGAGCGAGTCGGCCGAGACGCCGGACGGGAGCCGCACGCCGCGGAAGGCGTCCGCGAGCTTGTCGCCGAGCCGGCCCGCGAAGACCGTACCGAACACGGCGACGCCGAAGGAGGCGCCGATGGAGCGGAAGAAGGTGGCGCCGGAGGTGGCCACACCGAGGTCCTCGTAGCCGACGGCGTTCTGCACGATCAGCACCAGGACCTGCATGACGAGGCCCAGTCCGAGGCCGAAGACGAAGAAGTACGCGCTCATCTCGCCGGTGGAGCTGTGCTCGTCGAGCTGGTGCAGCAGGAGCAGGCCGAGGGTGGTGACGGCGGTGCCGGCGAGGGGGAAGACCTTCCAGCGGCCGGTGCGGCTGACGATCTGGCCGGAGACGGTCGAGGACAGCAGCAGCCCGAACACCATCGGCAGCATGTGCACACCGGACATGGTCGGGCTGATGCCGTGCACGACCTGGAGGAAGGTCGGCAGATAGGTCATCGCGCCGAACATGGCGAAGCCGACGATGAAGCTGATGACGGCGGACAGGGTGAAGGTGCGGATGCGGAACAGCTTCAGCGGCAGCACCGGTTCGGCGGCCCGCCGCTCGACCGCGACGAACGCCACCGCGAGCAGCACGCCGAGCACCGCGAGCCCGATGATCTGCGCCGAGTCCCAGTCCCAGGTGGTGCCGCCGAGGGAGGCGACCAGGACCAGGCAGGTGGCGACCGAGGCGATGAGGAACGTGCCGAGGTAGTCGATGGTGTGCCGGGTCGACTTCGGCGGCAGCCGCAGTACGGCCGCGATGACGACGAGCGCGACGGCGCCGACGGGCAGGTTGACGTAGAACACCCAGCGCCAGCTCAGATGCTCGGTGAACAGACCGCCGAGCAGCGGGCCGAGGACGCTGGTGGCGCCGAAGACCGCGCCGAACAGGCCCTGGTAGCGGCCGCGGTCGCGGGGCGGGACGAGATCACCGACGATCGCCATCGACAGCACCATCAGCCCGCCGCCGCCCAGCCCCTGCACCGCGCGGAAGGCGATCAGCTGCGGCATGTCCTGCGCGAGTCCGCACAGCGCGGAACCGACCAGGAAGATCACGATGGCCGTCTGGAAGAGCCGCTTGCGTCCGTACTGGTCGCCGAGCTTGCCCCACAGCGGGGTGGCGGCGGTGGCGGCCAGCATGTAGGCGGTGACGACCCAGGACAGGTGGTCCAGGCCGCCGAGGTCGCTGACGATGGTCGGCAGGGCGGTGGAGACGATGGTCTGGTCGAGGGCGGCCAGCAGCATCCCGAGGAGCAGGGCGCCGATGGAGACGAGGACGTTGCCGGGGACGTGCTCCTGATCGGCGCCCTGTGCGCCGGGCGCCCGCAGCGCCTGTCCGGTGTTCCCCTGCGCGTCGTGGGCCATGAAGACCTCCCGAGGCTCTCGTCGACAACTCCATCGTGGTGGGTGTGTCCTGTTATGGCCTGTCGAGTCCTGTCGGACGCCGGAATTCCGGGGGCTTCGGGGGGATGGGGGCGCCGGTGTCTGCATAATCACCTGTGTTCGCTAGGGGGAGGACCGAACACATGACCGACACACAGGGGCGTCCGTGCCCGGAGTGCGGGGCGCTGCCGGGGCCTGACCACACCCCGTCCTGCGGATGCGGCCTGCGCGCGGCCGAGGCGCTGCGGGAGGCCCGCACGGCGGAGGCCGCCGCGGCGGAGGACTTCGACCCCCTGCGCATCCGCCCGTACGTCGACCTGGACGCGGCCGGCTCCTCGGCGGGGGCGGGGCCGGGGCAGCGTGCCCACGCCGGCCCGGAGGCGGCCGGCCCCGGGTCCGGCCCCGCGCACCCGGACGACGAGCCGACCCAGGCCCTGCCCGCCGTGCCGCCGACCGCGCCGACCGCGCCGGAGGCACCCGAGGCCGCCACCACCGCCCTGCCGACCCCGCTGGTGCCCTCCGCGGTCCCGCCCAGCGACCAGGACCTGCGGCTGTTCGAGACGGCCGCCGCCGAGCCGGGCCCGTCGGCGGCCGGCCGGGGCGCGTCGCACCGGGGCCGCCGGGGCCGTACGGTGCTGCTCGCGGCGGGCGGGGCCGTCGTGGCGGTCGTGGCCGCGGCGGGGCTGGCGAGCGGGATGTTCTCCTACGACACGCCCTCCCGGGACACCGCGCTGCCGAGCGACGTCCGCGAGGCGGCGCCCGAGGTGCGCACGAGCGAGGCCCAGAGCCCGGCCCCCGCCCCCTCCGGCACGTCGGCGAGCCCGGGGTCCGCGTCCCCGTCGCCCTCGGAGTCGGCGTCGCCGAGCCCCAGCGAGAGCCCGTCGCCCTCGCCGTCCGAGCCGAGCGCCTCACCCACGCCCACACCCTCGGCCACGCCGTCGTCGCCGTCCCCGACGCCCACGACGGCCTCCGCGGAGCCGGTCGACAGCCCGGACGGCGGCCCGGTGCTGCGCCGCGGCGACTACGGCCCGGAGGTCACCGAGCTCCAGCAGCGGCTGCGGCAGCTGTACCTCTACAACGGCGAGATCAACGGCAACTTCACCCCGCCCGTGGAGGACGCCCTGCGCAACTACCAGTGGGCCCGCGGCCTGGCGGACGGGTCCGAGCTGGGCGTGTACGACCAGCCGACCCGGACGATGCTGGAGTCGGAGACGAGCGAGCCCTAGCCGAAGCCACGGCCGGCCCAGGGGGCGTACGGCCCAGTGGCCCGGGCGGAGGCGGTGGCGGCGCTACGCCGCCGGGTCGACGTGCAGCCGGATCTCTCCGCCCGGCCCCGTCTCCACCCGCACCTGGGTGAGGTCGCGGACGAGGACGTCCGGGCGGTGGAAGCCGGCGCGCGGGCCGATGCCGACGACGCGCATGCCGGCCGCGCGGCCGGCCTGGATGCCGGCGCCGGAGTCCTCGAAGACGACGCAGTCGGCGGGGGAGACGCCGAGTTCGGCGGCGCCCTTGAGGAAGCCCTCGGGGTCCGGCTTGCTGGCGCCGACGGACTCGGCGGTGACCCGGACGTCGGGCAGCGGGAGCCCGGCGGCGGCCATGCGCGCGGTGGACAGGCCGACGTCGGCGGAGGTCACGAGCGCGTGCGGCAGGCCGCGCAGGGCGGCGAGGAAGGCGGGCGCGCCGGGCACGGGGACGACGCCGTCCATGTCGGCGGTCTCCTCGGCGAGCATGCGCGCGTTGTCGGCGAGGTTCTGCTCCATGGGCCGGTGCGGCAGCAGCACGGCCATGGAGGCGTGGCCCTGGCGGCCGTGGACGACCTTCATGACCTCGTCGCCGTCGAGGCCGTGCCGCTCGGCCCAGCGCCGCCAGATGCGTTCGACGACGGCGTCGGAGTTGACGAGGGTGCCGTCCATGTCGAGCAGGAGGGCGCGGGCGGTGAGCACGGTGGTGGCCGTCATCGGCAGGACTCCAAGCGGGTCAGGGGGTCCGGACGGTCCCCTGGGGACAAGGCGGCCCCGCCCGCCGGTCAGGGAGAACGGGCGGGAGCCACTTTGTTTCTCTACGGTACAAAACATGTCCGGCAGTACGCCACCCTCGGCGGAGATCCGTGGGAAGGCCCGCCGCCTCACCCGGCCACGGCCTCCCACAGGCTCCACAGCCCGAGGCCCAGCATCAGCAGCGCGGCGACCTTGGTGATGAGCACCAGCGGAACCCGCTTCATCAGGGCCTTTCCGCCGACGATGCCCAGCCCGGCGACCGCCCACAGGGCCAGCACCGCACCGAGGCCGACGGACAGCGGGTCGTCGTAACGGGCGGCGAGGTTGGCGGTCATGATCTGGGTCAGGTCACCGAACTCGGCGACCAGGATGAGCATGAACCCGGCCCCGGCGACCTTGAGGAAGGACTGGTTCTCCGGCCGGCGGACCTCCTCCTCGTCCTCGCCCTTCTTCATCAGCAGCACGGCCGCACCGCCCAGGAAGAGCACGCCGGTCAGCGCGTGCACGATCTGCTGGGGCAGCAGGGTGAGCACGCTGCCGGCCGCGACGGCGAGCGCCACATGCAGCGCGAAGGCGGCGGCGACGCCCGCGAAGACGTAGGAGGCGCGGTAGCGGGTGCCGAGGACGAGGCCGGCGAGCGCGGTCTTGTCGGGCACTTCGGCGAGGAAGACGACGCCGAAGACGAGCGCCGTGACGGACAGGCTGATCAAGGTTCCTCAATCGGTCGGGGGCTGCCCCCACCGAGAGTGCGTGAACCCTTCGGACGCGACCTCGGCAAGGGCAGCACACGTCACCCGCGCCGGGGGGCGCGGGCGGGCACTGCTTGCCGAAGGTCTCGCTGGCCGGTCCCGGTGAGGACCCGGCTCCGGGCGCCGGCCCAGCTGAGCTGAGCAGTATGTCGACGGTCCGGCGAAGAGCTACTCCCCTTCTGCGCCGCCCATCGTACGCGAGGACAAGTTCAAAACCGAACCTTGTCCGAAACCTTGTCGTGTCATGCGCACGTCATTAGCTTCTTACCGTGCGCACACCTGTGCGCAACGCGCCACCGCGAGCATTCCCTCGCTCGCACGCCAACACCCCCACCCCGCAAGGGAGTCCGCATGTCCCGTACGCCCAGGTTCTACGCGCGTCGACGGCTGAGCACACTCGCGGCCCTCACCGGCCTCATAGCCTCCGTCGCCCTCCTCAACGGCCCGGCCGCCTCCGCCGCCCTCCCCACCCCCGTCAGCGGCGCCACGGCCCGCAGCTACCTCGCCGCCCTCACCGTCGCCCCCGAGGACCGCACCGGCTACAGCCGGGACCTCTTCCCGCACTGGATCACCGTCTCCGGCACCTGCAACACCCGCGAGACGGTCCTCAAGCGCGACGGCTCGAACGTCGTCACCGACTCCTCCTGCTACGCCACCAGCGGCAGCTGGTACTCCCCCTACGACGGCGCCACCTGGTACGCCGCCTCCGACCTCGACATCGACCATCTCGTCCCGCTCGCCGAGGCCTGGGACTCCGGTGCCGACAGCTGGACCACCTCCCGCCGCCAGTCCTTCGCCAACGACCTGACCCGCCCGCAGCTCATCGCCGTCACCGACGACGTCAACCAGGCCAAGGGCGACAAGGACCCGGCCGAGTGGATGCCCTCCCGGTCCGCCTACCACTGCACCTACGTCCGCGCCTGGGTGCAGGTGAAGTACTACTACGGCCTGTCCGTCGACTCGGCCGAGAAGAGCGCCCTGCAGAGCCGTCTGGCGAACTGCGCCTGATCCCACGCGCCGGAATCTCCCCGTCGGGCCCCGTCGTTCCGTACCGTACGGGTCGTTCCCTACCGCGCGGAGCGACGAAGGAGGGCATCCCTTGGTGGAACTCCGGCTCGGCCCACTGCTCAGGTACACCGGCGGCTCGTCCGCGACCGTCTGGGTCGAGACGAGCCGCCCCTGCACGGCCGAGGTGCGCTGCGCCGACGGCGCGGCCGGCACCACGGCCACCTTCCAGATCGCGGGGCACCACTACGCCCTGGTCGAGGTGACCGGCCTGACCGCCGGCACCTCGACGGCGTACGAGGTGCTCCTGGACGACACACGCGTGTGGCCGCCACCCGGCTCCCCCGCCTCCGAGATCCGCCTGCCCGGCGGGGAGCAGCCGCTCCGCGTGGCCTTCGGCTCCTGCCGCTGGGCCGCGCCCCCGGCGGACGGGCAGGACCCGGCCGGCCCCGACGCCCTGGACACCCTCGCCGCCCGCCTCGCCGCCGACCCGGCGGCCGAGCGGCCGGACGTCCTGCTGCTGCTCGGCGACCAGGTGTACGCCGACGAGACCTCGCCCGCGACGCAGCGCCGGCTGGCCGCCCGCCGCGACCCGGAGGAACCGCCGGGCAGCGAGGTCGCGGACTACGAGGAGTACACCTGGCTCTACCACGAGTCCTGGCTCGACCCGGAGGTGCGCTGGCTGCTGTCGACCGTGCCGAGTCTGATGATCTTCGACGACCACGACGTCATCGACGACTGGAACACCTCCGCCTCCTGGCTCGCCGACATGCGGGCCACGCCCTGGTGGCGCGAGCGGGTGCTGAGCGGGCTGATGTCGTACTGGGTCCACCAGCACCTCGGCAATCTCAGCCCGGCCGAACTGGCCGCCGACCCGCTCTACGCCGCCGTACGCGAAGTCCCCGACGGCACCGACGCGTTGCGTGCCTTCGCCTGCCGGGCGGACGCCGAACCGGCCTCGGTGCGCTGGAGTTACCGCAGGGACTTCGGGCGGGTCCGCGTGCTGATGGTGGACAGCCGGGCCGCGCGGGTGCTGGCGGAGGACGAGCGCGCGATGCTCGACCCGGGCGAGGCCCGGTGGCTGCGCACGCAGGCGCTGGACGCGCCGGACTCCTGCGACCACCTCCTGATCGGTACGTCGCTGCCGTGGCTGCTGCCGCACCTGGTGCACGACGCCGAGGGCTGGAGCGCGGCGCTGTGCCGGGGCGAGAAGGGGCCGCGCTGGGCGCGGATCGGGGAGCGGCTGCGGCGAGGGGCGGACCTGGAGCACTGGGCTGCCTTCCCGCGCTCCTTCGAGGCGCTGACGGACCTGATCGCCGAGGCGGGCTCGGGCCCCGGGGCGCCCGCGAGCGTGCTGGTGCTCTCGGGGGACGTCCACCACGCCTACGTCGCCGAGCCGTCCTGGCCCGCCGGTTCGGGGCCCGACGCGCGGGCGCTCCAGCTGACCTGCTCCCCGGTGCACAACTCCGTGCCGCGGTCGATGCGGCTCGGCTTCCGCTTCGGCTGGAGCCGCCTCGCCCAGGTGGTGGGACGCGCCGTCGCCGGGCACGGCAAGGTGCCGCGGCCCTCGATCGACTGGCACAGGACCGGCGGGCCGTGGTTCGGCAACCAGCTGATGACGCTGACCCTGCGGGGACGGGCGGCGGAGCTGCGGCTGGAGCAGGCCCGGGCCGAACCCGGGGGCGGGGCACGGCTGGTGACGGTCGAGGAGGTGCGGATCACGCGGGCGGGAGACCGGTGAGAGACGGGTGGGAGACCGGGCGGAGGCGGATGGGAGACGAGGCGTGAGACCGGTGTGAACCGGCGAGGCTTCGGTGGTGTCGAAGTGTCGACAGTGGCTAAATGTTGAAGTTGCAAGCACTGGTGAGGTCAGCCTAACCTTTCGGTCACCGCTCGGCACCGTCCCCGGCCGGTCCGCCCCGGACCGGTCAGACCGAAGGAGACTCCCCAGATGAACGACCGGCTCAACTCCGCCCAGCCCTATGTCATAGGCCTGTTCCGCGTGGTCGTCGGCCTGCTCTTCGCTTGCCACGGCGCCGCCTCGCTCTTCGGCGTCCTCGGTGGGGCCGCCGGCACCGGCGGCACCGTCCCCTCGGGTACCTGGCCCGGCTGGTACGCGGCCGTCATCCAGCTGGCCTGCGGCGGCCTGGTCCTGCTGGGCCTCGGCACCCGCGCCGCCGCCTTCCTGGCCTCCGGCTCGATGGCGTACGCCTACTTCGACGTGCACCAGGGCTCGGCCCTGTGGCCGCTGCAGAACGGCGGCGAGGCCTCGGCGATGTTCTGCTGGGCCTTCTTCCTGCTCGTCTTCACCGGCTCCGGCGCCTTCGGCCTGGACCGGCTGATCGCCCGCCGCTCCGCCGCGCAGCCGGAACCGGCGCCGGTCACCGCCTGACCCACTGCCGCTCGACGGCCTGCCGCTCGACGGCGCCCTTCCCCTTCGGGAGGGCGCCGTTCGCGTCTTCCGGTCAGGCCGCGCCCGCGACCCAGCCGAAGGGCACGGTGAAGCAGCCCACGCGGTCTCCCTTGCCGCCGGCGTCCTCCCGGATGACGACGGAGGACGCCTCGCCCCTCCGGAAGCCCCAGTCGTGACGCGCCGTCACCTCGGCGGAACCAGCGGCTCCAGGGGTGAAATCAAGCCATACCTCGTTCTCGGCGCTGACGTGCTCCGCGTCGAGGCCGGGCTCGTGCTGATAGCGCCCACCGGCCGCCGCCGGGTCCGCGCCGCAGGGCTCCCGGTGCACCTGGGCGCCGTAGGGGTGGCCCGGCTTCATCCCCTCCACCCGCAGCCGTACGGTCGTGGCGCCCTGGGGGCCGGTGTGCTGGGAGACCCGGATCCGGGCGGCCGCCGGGACGAGGTCCATGTCGTACGTGATCGCCACCGACGGGACGAAGGCCGTGGGCGGGGCGAACCGCGCCTCGGTGTGCATCCAGTAGCCGTCCGCGTGCCCGCCCGGCCCTGCTGCGAGCACGACCGCCGCGACGGCTGCGGCGCTGATGGCTCCGACCATGATCTGTCCCGTTCGTCGTGGTGCGTGGGTGGGGCGTTCGTGGTGCGTGCGTGCTCAGTGCTTTTGTGCTTCATCGGCCGGGGGCCTGCTCCTGTTGCTACGGGAGACCGGCCCGGGGCGCCCGCCGGCCGTGGCGGACGGGTGAGGTGGCGCTGTGGTGAAGGCCCGGCGCCCGGCACACGAGCCCCCTGTGAACCTTCTGTCACAGCCCCGGCGTACGCTGTATGGCTGTCAAGGCCCCTCTTGCCGCTCCCCGCGCGCCATCGCGGCAGGCCGGGCCACGGGGGGTCGTACGGGGAGTGGTTGTGTTCGAGAGTCTCGGCGCGTTGGCCGGCAGTCCATGGATCTATGCCCTGGTGGGCGTTTCCGTCCTGCTCGACGTCTTTCTGCCGGTGCTGCCCAGCGGAGTGCTGGTGATCATGGGGGCCACCGCGGCGGCCGCGGGGAGCGAGGCGGCGACGGGCCGGGTCCCGCACGACGTACCCGACATCCTGGCCCTGACCCTGTGCGCCGCCACGGCGTCGGTCCTGGGCGACCTCGTGGCGTACCGGCTGGCCTGGCGCGACGGCACGCGGCTGGCCCGCGCGATCGCCCGTTCACCGCGGCTGGCCCTGGCACAGGAACGTCTCGGTGCGGCCCTCGCGCAGGGCGGTGGCGCGCTGGTGGTCCTGGCCCGGTTCGCCCCGGCCGGCCGCTCGGTCGTCTCGCTCGGCGCGGGCGCCGCCCACAGCCGCGCCCGCGACTTCCTGCCCTGGTCCGCGCTCGCCGGCATCTCCTGGGCGGCCTACAGCGTGGCCCTCGGCTACTTCGGCACCCACTGGCTCGGCGCGGGCTGGCTCGCCACGGGCGTGTCGATCCTGGCCCTCGTCGGAGCGGGGTCGTTGGCGGCGTACCTGATGCGGAGACCTCGCCAGGGCACGGAGCCGGCGGAGGCCGGGGCGGCGTAGGCGCAAGGCGGCTCGGGGCGAGACGGGCGACGCGGCGGGCAAGCGTGTCTGCCGTCCGGCGGGCCTCGCGAGAAGAACGGCGGCTCCGCGTCGGTCCTAGCTCGCCCTGCTGGTCGCCGTCTGCCGCCCCCGCACCTCCAGCCCGGCCAGCAGCGCGGCCGTCGCCTCGGCCACGGCGTCCACGGCCTGGTCGAAGACCTCGCGATTGTGCGCGGCCGGCGCCCGGAAGCCGGAGACCTTGCGGACGTACTGAAGCGCGGCGGCCCGGATGTCGGCCTCGGTGGCCTCCTCGGGCAGCGCGGGCGGACGAAGGGTCTTGATGCTGCGGCACATGCCTCCAGTCTCACGCCCCGGAAAGGGTGACGCAGGCGAATGCCGGTCCCGGGGACTCCTGAGCGTGCCGGGGGTCGCCCGCCGGCAAGGCACCTCAGCACCCCCGGCACCCACGGCACCCCGGCACCCCCGGCCCTCAGGACCGGAGGAAATACCTCCGGTCGGGCCTCTCCTTGTTCGGAGGGGACGGGTCCCGCCCGTCGCGCCCCGGCGTTCTCGTGCCCCTGACGCCTCTGCCATGATCGAGAGCGAGGCGGCCACCGCAACGGGGTCGACCGATGACAAGGAGCCACTTACATGGCGCACAAGAACCTCAGCTTCGCCGTGCTCGGACCCGGTGGCGTGGGCGGACTGCTCGCGGCGCTGCTGTCGCGTGCGGGCCACCGCGTGATCTGCCTGGCGGGCGAGCGGACGGCCGGCACCCTGCGCGGCTCCGGGATCAGCGTCCGCAGCGGTGTCTTCGGGGACTTCACCGCGCGCGTGGAGGCGGACACCGAGCTGCGCGAGCCGGTCGACGCCTGCCTGGTCACCGTGAAGCAGACGAATCTCGACGAGGCGCTCGGGCGCGTACCGGCCGAGACGCTGGGGGACGGGCTGCTGGTGCCGTTCCTCAACGGCGTCGAGCACCCGGCCGCCCTGCGGAAGCGCTACCCCGCCGACCGGGTCGCGCCCGCGGTGATCCGGGTGGAGTCCACGCGCGTGGCGCCCGGGGGGATCGAGCACGGCAGCCCGTTCGCGGAGATCGACCTCGCCGGGGACCCGGTGCCGGACGAGCGCCTGGACGCCCTCGCGGCGGCCCTCACCGCGGCCGGCCCGAAGACCAGGGTCGTGCCGGACGAGGCGGCGGCGCTGTGGGCGAAGATGTCGTTCCTCGCCCCCTTCGCGCTGCTCACCACCCGGCTCGGACTCCCGCTGGGCGACGTACGCACGGCGCACCGCGCGGAGCTGACGGCGCTGGTCGAGGAGACCGCCGCGGTCAGCGGCGCCGCCGGCGGGCCGGCCGACCCGGCCCAGGCGCTCGCCCGCTACGACGCGTTCCCGGCCGCCACGAAGTCCTCGATGCAGCGCGACGCCGAGGCCGGCCGGCCGCTCGAACTGGACGCCATCGGGGGCGCGTTGCTGCGTGCGGCGGAGCTTCACGGGGTGCCGGTGCCGGTGGCGACGCGGCTGGTGGACGAGCTGACGGCGCAGGCCGGCTGAGCCCTGCCCGTGACGGGTGCCCTGGGCGGACGCACGCCCGGGGCGCCCGCGCCCCAGCCGTGTACAGCCGTATCGAACACGCATTCACCCGCCGGTACGCCGTTCGCGTGAACCGGCGGAAGCGGCTCGCACCTCAAAATCGAACAGGCGTAGCATTGCCGCCGTGGCAACGACCTATGACTTCCCGAGCGACCTGCTAGCCGGTCAGGAGGAGCTGCATCAGGTCCGGGCCGAGCTGTCGGCCCTGCTGAAACGTCTTCCCTGGTCGGTCGAACCCCTGGACGGCTTCAGCGACAGCGGTGGCTGGCGCAAGGTGGAGCGCCCCGCCTCCCCGGGGTGGACCGAGGACGAACAGGCCGAGGTGGAGAAGCTCCGCCGCCGCGAGCACGAACTCGCGGTGTTCATCACCACCCACCGCTTCTGGTCGGAGATCTCCGGCCCGGACCGGGTGACGGCCCGCTCCCAGCTGAAGCACGCCCATGAATCCGCCCATGACGCCGCCCACGAGACCGAGCAGGAGTAACCGCCCCCGGAACGGCGGGCGTTAAGCTGGCCCGCCGGTGATCATGGTGTTCACGACAAGGGCTTCAGGGGGATGACGGCGTGAGCAAGGTCGAGGAGTTCGAGGAGCTGCGGCCGCTGCTGTTCTCGATCGCCTACCGAATGCTCGGCAGTGTGGCCGAGGCGGAGGACGCCGTGCAGGAGACCTGGCTGCGGTACGCCGACACGGCGACCGTGCCGAGGTCCACGAAGTCGTTCCTGTCGGCCACGGTGACCCGGATCTGCATCGACGTACTGCGTTCCGCGCGGGTGCGACGTGAGGAGTACGTCGGCCCCTGGTTCCCCGAGCCGCTGCTGAACGACCCGTACGAGGACCCCGCGCGGTCGGCCGAACTGGCCGACTCCGTCTCCATGGCGGCCCTGCTGCTCCTGGAGCGACTCAGCCCGCTGGAGCGGTCGGTGTTCGTGCTGCGGGAGGTGTTCGCCTTCGGGTTCGACGACATCGCCTCGGCGGTGGGCCGCTCGGAGTCGGCGTGCCGGCAACTGCTGGTGCGGGCCCGCCGGCACATGGAGGCCGGCCGGCCCCGGTTCACCGCGGACGAAGAGGAGCGGCAGGAGCTGGCGACCCGGTTCTTCGACGCGCTGCGGGACGGCGACGTGGGCGGACTGCGGAACCTGCTGGCCGCCGACGTCCGGTTCGTCGGCGACGGCGGCGGCAAGGCCCCGCAGCTGGCCAGGGCCGTCGTCGGAGCGGACAACGTGGCCCGGCTGCTGGGCGCCGTCTTCCCCCTGCTGGCCCGGGTGGACATCACCTTCGAGCCGCACCGGGTCAACGGCCAGCCCGGCGCGATCTTCCGCGACCGCGACGGCCGCGTCCTGCACGTCCTCGCCCTGGACGTCCTCGACGGCCGTATCGGCGCCATCCGTACGGTGATCAACCCTGACAAACTCGCCCACCTCGGGCCGGTCGGGGACGCCTGGGCCGCCGACCGCGAGGTCCGGCAGGCCCGCCGCTCCTGACGACCGCCCCGCACGGTGACGGGCGGGGCACGAGAACGGCCCCCCGGAGATCACTCCGAGGGGCCGTCGAGGTGGGCGCGGACGGTTTCGAACCGCCGACATCCTGCTTGTAAGGCAGGCGCTCTACCCCTGAGCTACGCACCCGTGAACGAGTCGACAGCCTACATCGCCCGGGGTGGTGCCCCGCAAACCCGTATCGGGGGCAGGCCCGGCCCCGAGCCCGGACGACCGCCGGCGCCGCGCCCCTGAGTGCGCCCCCGACACATTGCTGGGGATAACCCCACCACGAATCCGGGAGCGGCCCGGATCCCCCGGCACCCGGGCGGACCGTACGGTCGAAGAGTGTCGCGCCGGCCGTCGGGTCCGGCGCCGTCGTCTTCCGGGAAGACCAGGGGGAAATCGTCATGGGCAGCTCCGTCATCGCGCGCACGGCCGTCATCGCCGGTGCCGTCGCACTCGTCGTCGGCGGACTCGCCGGATGCGCCTCCTCGGGGGACGACAAGAAACCGGAGAGCCGCTCCTTCGCGCTGGAGGGGCGCACCCTCACCGTCGACTCCGAGGACTCGGCCCTGGAGATCGTCGCCGTGGACGGGGGGCAGCGGGACCGCGTCGAGGTCACCCGGTGGTTCGACGGCAGGGTGGTGATCGGCGACAGCCCCGGCATCAGCTGGGAGATGACGGACGACCGGTTGAAGCTCCGGGTGGACTGCTCGGGGTTTATCGCCGACTGCGAGGCCAGGCACCGCATCGAGGTGCCGCGCGGCATCGCGGTCGAGGTCGAGGAGGGGGACGGCAGCGTCGAGGCCAGCGGCTTCCACGACGCGCTCAGCATCCGGACCGGCGACGGCTCGGTCCGTGTCAGCGACAGCACCGGCCCGCTGGACCTGCGCACCGGGGACGGCTCCATCCGCGCCGAGGCGACCGCCCGGCAGATCAACGCCCAGACCGGCGACGGCTCCATCCACCTCGACCTGGGCGCCGTGCCGGACCTCGTGGAGACCCGCACCGGCGACGGCTCGGTCCACCTCGAACTTCCCCGCGCCACCTACCGCGTGACGGCCCGGTCCGGTGACGGCTCCGTCCATGTGGACGTGCCCCGCGACGACTCCAGCAGCCACGTCATATCCGCCCGGACGGGCGACGGAGGCATCACGGTCGACACCGCCGGATGAACGCCGCCCCGGCCAGATGACCCGGGCGCTCCCGAAACTCGCCGCACGCTCCGCGAACTGACAGGCCCGTGTGTTCGTCCTCAACCGGTGGGAGAATGGCACCGGCAGGGCGCGACAGCACGGGGAGAGGGATGTGACGGCGACACCACGGCAGCCGTATTCGCCGTCGACGCGGCGCGCCCGCCGCCCCGTGCGGCACGCGCTCCGGGACGCCCTCACGCTCGCCGCGCTGCCGCTGGTCATCGGCCTGGCGCTGCCCGCCGCGTTCGCCGGCGGCGGCACCCGGCGCTGGTTCGGCGGGCGGGCGGACAGTCAGCGCGCTGAGGCGCAGGCGGCGAAGGACGACGCGGCGGCCGCGTTCTACGAACTGGACACCGCCCAGCGGGATCTGCGGATCTCGATCGAGACGATCGCGGCCGTCGACGACTCCCCCGCCGCCCGGCGGGCCGCCGCCGACTTCGCGGACCTGGGCCGCCGCATCGACGAGGCCAGTCAGCGCTACATCCATGCCGTGGACGCCCACGACCTGGACCGCGACGACCTGGAGGCGTCGGCGGCCGCCCGCGCCCGCACCGAGCTGACCGCGGCCAAGGACGAGCTGGGCCGGGTCAAGGCGGACCTGGACCGGTTCGCGCAGAGCCTCGGCCCGCTGCTGGGCAAGGCCGAGACCCAGCTGGCACGGCTCGCACCCGCCGTGGAGCGGGCCCGCCAGGCGCTGCTGGCCGCGTCCGACGCGCTGGACGCGGTGCGCGCCTCGGGGCTGCGCGCGGACGACCTCGCCGCCCGGCTCGCGGCCCTCGCCCCCGAGCTGACCCGGCTCAACCAGGGCGCCGGGCAGCACGGGGTGCCGGGGACCCTGGAGCGGGCCGAGCGGGTGTCCCGGGAGGCCGAGGCGATCCGCGCTGAGGCCGAGCGGCTGCCGGAGCGGGCCGCCGAGATCGACCACCGGCTGGTGTCGCTGCGCACCCGCGCCCAGGCGCTCACCACCCGCGCCGAGCAGGTCGAGCCGGTGCTCAGCGAGCTGCGCCGGCGGTTCACCGTCGCCTGCTGGCAGGATCTCCAGCACGTCCCGGAGCAGGCGGAGGAGCACGTACGGCAGGCCGAGGCGAAGCTGGCCGAGGCGCGTACCGCACGCGACGAGCAGCGGTGGGCCGACGCCACGGCCCTGCTGTCGACCGTGCGGGCGCTGCTGAACAGCACCGACGAGGCCGTCTCGGCGGCCGGCGACCGGCTCAGGCGGCTGAACGCCGTGCAGAAGGACCCGCAGCAGGAGATCGAGCGGACCCGGTTCGCGATCCGGGACGCCCAGCGGCTTGCCATGGCCGGGCGCAGCACCCCCGATCCCCGGCACGCCCGCCCGCTGGACGACTCGGTGGCACGCCTGGAGCGGGCCATCGGCACGCTGGAGGGCCGGCACCCGGACTACTGGCACTTCCTGACCGAGACGGAGGGCGTCCGGCAGGCCGTGGCGCGGGTGGTGACGCAGATCCGCGAGGAGCGCGGCGCCGGTCACTGAGCCTCTCCCGTGGCCCGTGCACGGCCATGTGCACGCCATTTGCGCCGCGCGCGGGCCGGGCGGATATTGGGGGTACGCAGTAGGCCTGTCGCGAGCACCGCACCCCAGGGAGGCGGACATGGCCACACACGCGCTGCACTCCGGTCGGCGGACGAAGCTGGACGAACACCTGCCCGTCGATCACCGGCTGAGCAGGGTCTACCGGGTCGGAGCCGGCCTGATGGGCCTGGTGCTGCTGGCCTTCGGCATCCTCGGGCTCACCAACAACATCGGCTTCTTCGACACCGGCGGGGACCAGGTCGCCGGCCTGAACACCAACGGCGCGCTCAGCGTGCTGTCGATCGTCATCGGCGTGCTGCTGTTCGTCGGCATGGTGATCGGCGGGAACTTCGCGTCCACGCTGAACATGGTGCTCGGCGTGCTGTTCATCATCAACGGCCTGCTGAACCTGGGCCTGCTGGACACCGAGTACAACTTCCTCGCCTTCGAGATCCAGAACTGCCTGTTCAGCTTTGTCGTCGGCATCCTGCTGATGACCTTCGGGATGTACGGGCGGGTCGGGTCGGCGCTGCCGCACGACAACCCGTACTGGCAGGCGCGCCACCCGGGCCAGGCCGAGGCCGAGCGGCGGGCGCCGGACATGTCGGCCGGGCAGCGCACGCACGCCTCCCTGCAGCAGTCGGAGGACGCCCCGAAGGACGCCGGTTAATCTGTGCGCATGCCTCGCTATGAGTACCGGTGCCGTACCTGCGGCGACACGTTCGAGATGAGTCGGCCCATGGCGGAGTCCTCCGACCCCGCCGTGTGTCCCTCCGGGCACGACGACACGGTCAAGCTGTTGTCGACCGTGGCCGTGGGTGGGACTGCCTCCGCGCCCGCGCAGCGGGCGGGCGGGGGTGGGTGCTGTGGTGGAGGATGCTGCGGTTAGCCCACCTGCTTGTCGTCGGCCGCGGGCCGGTCGGGGTTGCTCGCGCCGTTCCCCGCGCCCCTAGGCGGCCTCCCCGCGTGTCACCCTCAGGAACTCCCGCAGGATCCGCTCCCCCGCCAGCACGCCCCGTTCAGGCAAGGCCGTGATCGCCGGGGCCGTCCAGTTCGCTTCGGCCAGTTCGCCGTGGCCCGGCCGCCAGCCCTGGTCGGCGACCAGGAGGAGGTCGGCGTCCAGGAGGGAGTCGCCGGCGGTGAGGGTCAGGTCCGCTCCGGTGCGCCTCGCCACCTCCCGTACGGCGGCGCTCTTGGTGAGCGGCTTGGGGACGGCGTAGATCTTGCGGCCCTGCAGGGACACCGTCCAGCCGCGGTTCTCCGCCCAGACCCCGAGTTCCTTCACCCACTCCTCGGGCAGCAGCTCGCGCTCGACGACCAGGTAGGCGAAGAGGTCCTCGGCGACCCGGTGCTTGCGGACCCAGACCGGGTCGGCGGTGGCCATGAGGTGGTCGCGGACCTCGTCGAGCGGGGCGCACTCGTCGGCGAGCCGGGCCGTGACGGACGCCTGCCAGTCCGGGTCGGAGACGCCGTCGACCAGGAGGTGGCCGCCGTTGGCGCAGATCGCGTACTTGGGGACCGGGCCCGGCAGGTTGATGCGCTGGTACTGCTTGCGGGTGCGGGTCGTGGTCGGCACGAAGACCGCCGCGTCTCCCAGCTCCGTCAGCAGCCGCCCCGCGGTCTCCGTGAGGTACGACAGCGGCTTGCTCTCGTGGACCTCGACGCACAGCAGCCGGGGTGCCCGCGCGTCCGGCATGGTCAGCGCGAGGGCCGCCGAGGAGTAGATCAACGTCCGGTCCAGGTCGCTCGCCACGAGCACCGGCATCAGAGCGCCACCGCCTTTCCGTCGGCGCCCGTGGCGCCGCGTGTGTACTGGGGATGGATCAGGCCCACACAGGTGTAGGGCAGGCCGTCGACCTCCTCGACGGGCACACCGCGCTGCTCGGCGAGCAGCCGGACGTGGTCGAGGTCCGCGCCCGCCCCGGTTCGGGCCAGGATCTTCCAGGGCACCCGGCGCAGCAGCACCCGGGTGGTCTCGCCGACGCCCGGCTTGACGAGGTTGACGTCGTGGATGCCGTACTCCTCGCTGATCCGCTCGACCGCAGCCCAGCCCTCCCAGGTGGGCTCGCGGTCGCCGGACTGCAGTTCCTTCACCGTCGCGTCCACGGCGTCCTCGACCTCGGTGAAGCGGGCGGACACCGCGTCCAGGAAGGCCACCGACACGTCGGCGCCCGCGAGTTCGCGGTAGTACTTGGCGCCGTGGTAGTCGTGCGGGCCCACCAGGTCGGCCCTGAGCACCGTACGCGAAATGAGGCCGGAGACCGTGGAGTTGAGGCAGGCCGAGGGTATGAGGAAGTCCTCGCGGGTGCCGTAGGTGCGGACGCAGGAGCCGGGGTCGGCGAGGACGGCGATCTCCGGGTCGAAGCCGGCCGGGCCGCCCGATGCCTCGAACTCCTCGATGGCGGAGGCCAGTTCGCGGGTGATGGCGCCCTTGCCGGTCCAGCCGTCGACGAACACGACGTCGGCCGGGTCGTGGTGGGCGGCCAGCCAGCGCAGCGCGTTGGCGTCGATGCCGCGGCCGCGGACGATCGACACGGCGTAGTGCGGCAGGTCCAGGTCGTGCCGGGCCTGCGCCCAGCGGCGCATCAGCACGCCGACCGGGGTGCCCGCGCGGGCCAGCGACACCAGCACCGGGCGCGGCGTGGAGCTCCCCCCGCGGTTTCGGCGCAGGGGGAGCTCGGCGAGCACCAGCTCGGTGACCGTGCCGACCGCCTGGGCGAGGCGGGCCGCCGACTCCTCCAGAGCCGTGTGGAAGAGCGCCTGGTACTGCTCGCTGGGCTGGTACTCCACCGGCAGCGACTCCGCGTAGTGCGCGCCGCCGCTCTGGATGGCCTCCTCGCGCTCCTCGGTGGGGGCCTCCAGCGTGACGTCCGAGAGGTCCTGGAGCAGCCAGCCGACCTCCTCGGGCGCATAGGACGAGAAGGCGGGGCCGCGGAGCGGCTCGGGGAGCATGGCGGGCCTTTCGGGGACGTACGACGGGACCACGGCGAGGACGACCTGCCGGGTGTGCGCCGTGAGCTGGGCGAGCAGGCCGTCGGGGGCGTGCAGCTCGGGGGTGTCGCCGGCCGAGTCGACGACCGCGACGACCGCGTCGAAGCCGGCGCCGGCGACGTTGTAGGCGTAGCGGTCGCCGGGGCCGTCGGCGGGGTTGTCGTGGGCCGGGAAGACCAGGCGGGTGCGGATGGCGTAGCCCGGGTCGTCGACGGCCAGGACCGGGGAGCGGGTCGTGGTGGAGAACCGTATCTGCTTCGAGGGCAGGAGGGTTTCGAGCTCTTGGGCGAGTCTGAGGGGTGCGTACATCAGCTCCTCGTTGCCGAGGACGAGGACGCTGTGCGACCTGGCCGGGAGTGCCTCTGCCAGGCGGGCCGCCATGTCGGGGAGGGCGGCGTCCAGGCGCTCGCGGTGGGCTGCGGTGAAGCCGTGCCTTCCGCCGTCGGGGAGGCCGCGGGGCCAGCGCAGATCGACGCGGGTGATTCCTGAGCCCGGCGGCTGCGGGTCGTCGGTGGCCGGTCGCGGACGCGCGGCGGCAGCCGCGGATCCGACACCGCCCCGCGCCCCCGAGTACCTGTCCACAAGGTCCTGCCCCTTCTCCAGCACCCCCTCCGGCAGGCGTACCGTTCCCGACGCCGTCGCCACCAGGTCCACCCGCGCGCCGATCTCCCGCGCGAAGGCGTCCAGACGGCCCGCGTCCTCGGGCGAGCGCATGTCGACCAGGGCCACCACCACGTACCGGCGCCTGGGGTAGCGCGCGTGCAGGTCCCGGATGGTGTTCAGGACGGTGTTCCCCGTCGAGAACTCGTCGTCGACGAGGACCAGCGGACCGTCGCCCGCCAGCAGGTCCGGGTCCTCAGGGAGGAGCAGGTGGGAGGTGGCGTGGGAGTGGGACTCCTCGAAGCCGCCCGCGCGGGCCACGCCGGGCACGGGCCGGCGGGTGGAGTGGAGGCACGGGGCGGGGCCGAGGCCGTCGGCGACGGAGTGGCCGAGGCCGGTCGCCGTCTCGGCGTAGCCGAGGACGACCGCGCGGGCGGCCTCCTCCTGGCCGAGGAGGTCGCGGACCCGGCGGCCGAGGGCGACGCCGTGGCCGTGGACGACGGACGGCGACTGGGGCACGTGCTTGCCCAGCACGTTCGACACCAGCAGGTGGGCCCGCTTGGGGTTGCGGCGCAGGGCGAGGCCCAGCAGCGCCGTCAGGCCGTCGTCGCCCTCCAGGCCGACCCCGAGCCGCTCCGCGACCCAGGCCCCGGACCAGACCCCGTCGGACCCGGCCCCGGTGCTGTCGGACCGGACGCCGTTGCTCTCTGAACGCTTCATGAGTCCCTGTGTCTTCAGCCGGGGATACCGGCGGCGAGCAGCTCCACGAAACCGACGTCCTCGCGTGCCACGCCGAACACCTCGGCGCGCAGCATGGTCCGCTCGGCCCAGGCGCGGTGCGGCTTCGCCTCATTCATTTTGTTCGTGTACGCCGACCGCAGTACACCCCCGCCGAGCCGCTCGGGCCGCAGGATGTCCTGGGCGTCGCTGTACTCCTCGTGGCTGACGACGGACAGCGCGTGCACCGGCAGGACGTGGGAGGGGTGGATGCAGGTCTTGCCGGTCAGGCCGTTGGCCTGGTCGAGGGTGATCTCGCGCAGCAGCCCGTCCATGGCGTGCTCGATCAGCGCCTCGCGCAGTTCCTCGGCCTGGCCCTCCAGGAAGGGGCTGCGGCGCAGCTGGGGCTTGAACATGCGCTCCTGCACGCGGAAGTACTCCCAGACCGGGCCGGTCACCGTGAAGCCGGTGCCGTCGGCGCGGCCCAGCATGTTCACCACGTCGGCGATCACGGAGGCCACGATCTGGACGTCGTAGGCCGTCATGTCGGGCGCGCGGCGCAGGCCGTACGAGGAGCAGAAGTCGGTCACCCCGAGGCGCAGCGCGAGGACGCGGTCGCGGTACTTGTCGACCGCGCGGGAGATGCCCTCCAGGGTCTCCACGCGCGACTCGCGGTAGAGCAGCTCGGGCGACTCCAGCACGGGCATCGCGAAGAGCCGCTGTCCGCTGGCGGCCTCGGCGGCGGCGAGCGCCTCCAGGAAGGGGATGCCGCGCTCCTCGGTGAACTTGGGCAGCACGAAACCGGACAGCAGCCGGACGGCGGGGCCCAGGCGGCGTACGAGGTCGGGGATCTGCTCGGGGGCGCGGACGCGGATGAACAGCAGCGGGGGGTCCGCGGCGTGCGGGGCGCGGCCCGCGAGCTCGGTGAACTGGCGGACGAGGTTCTCCTCGCCGCCCGCCACCTCGGTGTCGTGGATCGAGTCCTCCAGGCACAGCACCATCGACACCACGCCGCGCGCCGTCTGCTTGACGATGTCGTCGGCGAGCCGGGGGCGGGTCGCCGGGCTGTACAGCGTGGCTCCCAGGGCCGCGGCCAGCAGCCGGGCGGGGGAGCCGGCGGTGAACTCGCACGGCTCCTGGTGGAAGAGGCGCTGCCGCACCTCAGGGGCGATGTGCCCGAAATGACGCATAAAGCTCCCCCGTGGTGCCGGTCTGGCCGATGAGGTGACGATGGGTGGCCGGTAATAGTACGTAGGACTCCATGTCCGAGGTTCCCCCCGGGCATGAATTTCCGGTAACGCGGGCGCGCACGGCCGTCCGCATCTCCACGACACCCCCGCATTGTCGTGACCAGGACCGAGAAGGCAGGATGACCGCATGACGCACGCGATGCTGAAGGGGTCGAACGTCCCGGTCGAAGCCACCACGGTGCGCGCTGTGCTGCGCTGGACGCCCGGGCAGGGTGTTCCGGACGTCGACGCCTCTGCGCTGCTCCTCGGCCTCGACGGTCGTGTGCGCTCCGACGAGGACTTCGTCTTCTACAACCAGCCCCGGCACCCCTCCGGGCAGGTGTGGCGGCTCGGCAAGAAGCGGACCGCCGAGGGCCTGACGGACACGATCCAGACGGATCTGGCCGGTGTCGAGTCCGGCGTCGGCCGGATTCTGCTGGTCGCTTCGGCCGATGGGGTGACGTTCGACCGCGTACGGTCGCTGCGGATCTCGCTGTACGACCCGGCGGCGGGTGAGGGTGAACCGCTGGCGTACTTCGACATCAATCCGGAGACCGGGCAGGAGACCGCGCTGATCTGCGGGGAGCTGTACCGGCGCGGGGAGGGGTGGAAGTTCCGGGCGCTCGGGGAGGGCTACTCCGACGGGCTGAAGGGCCTGGCCACGGACTACGGCATCTCCGTGGACGAGGGGGACGGCGAGGCTCCGCTGGCCGCGCCCGAGGTGTCCCGGCCGCTTCCCCCGGAGGCGCCCACCACCGCCGTGCCGCAGCAGCCGGGGTACGGCTATCCGCAGCCGGCTCCGGCCTACGGGTATCCGCAGCCGAGCGGTCAGCCCGCCTACGGCTATCCGCAGCCCGTGGGCGAGTTCCAGCTGCCACCGCAGGGGCCGCAGTTCATCGGGCGGTAGCCCCCGCCGGGCGGGCGGTAGCACCCGCAGGCCGGGCGATAGCACCCGCAGGCCGGGCGATAGCACCCGCAGGCCGGGCGATAGCACCCGCAGGCCGGGCGATAGCACCCGCAGGCCGGGCGGTAGCCCCCGCAGGCCGGGCGGTAGCCCCCGTGCGAGGGACGTCACCGCTCGGCCTTCGTCTTGTAGCCCCTCCCCCACTGCAGCCCCCAGCCGTACAGCCGGTCCAGTTCGGCCTGGAAGCCGTAGACGAACTTGACCTCGCGGCGGACCATGATCTCGTCCTTGACGTTCTCGATGAGGACGACCGCGCAGGAGCGGGCCTGGGGGTGCCGTTCGTCGAGGCTGATCTCGATCCTCGGGCCGTTGCTCGGGTAGAGGGTGACGACGGCGTGGGTGCGGTCGAAGGCCGGGGTCTGGTCGTAGATGTAGGCGAAGACCAGCAGGCGCTTGATCTGGTCGCGGTGGTCGAGGTTGACGTAGATCGTCTCGCCGGAGCCCGAGCCGAAGCGGTCGTCGCCGCTGAGCTTGACGTAGGGCGGGGCGTTGACGTCGCCGAGGTAGCCGCCGAGGGGCTGCACGACGCCCTTGGTGCCGTCCTGGAGCTCGTAGAGGCAGCCGAGGTCGAGGTCGACGTTGACCATGCTCTGGGTGTGGCCCATGACCTCGGGAGGCCGCAGGGCCTTGAAGGGGTGGCGCAGCAGGCTCTCGCGCTGGGGGCCGCCGAGGTCGGAGGTGCGCATCCGCCAGGAGAGGTTGACGCGGAGGTTGCCGGTGGCCGCGCCCTGTTTGGTGAGGGAGACCTGGCTGTGCCGTTTGGTCAGTTCGATCGCGTTGCTCGACGCGCTGCCCGAGTCGAACTGGGCGTCCCGCCCGCGCCAGAATCCGTCCAGCAAGCCCATCTTCCCGCCCCCAATTGACGTAGAAAAAAACCGGCGGGGCGGCGTCGGAGGACTTGTCCTCTCTCGCCGCCCCGCCGGAAAGCGTTCCTCACCCGCGAGGCCGTCACACCCCGGACGAGACCTCAGTCTTCTCGTCCGAGCCCGAGTTTCCCTCGGCGGCCGCCAGCGCGCGGTTGCGGCGGACGGAGGACCAGAAGGACCAGCCGATCAGGATGACGCCGATGGAGCCGGTGATGAGCTCGCTGATCTGGTACTGGATGGTGACCAGCAGGATCACGGCGAGGGCGCCGATGGCGTAGTGGGCGCCGTGCTCCAGGTAGACGTAGTCGTCCAGGGTGCCCTGGCGGACCAGGTAGACCGTGAGCGACCGGACGTACATGGCGCCGATGCCGAGGCCGAGGGCCATCAGGACGATGTCGTTGGTGATGGCGAAGGCGCCGATCACACCGTCGAAGGAGAAGGACGCGTCCAGGACCTCGAGGTAGAGGAACATGAAGAACGCGGCCTTGCCGGCCAGGACGACCGCGGAGCGCGGCTTGCCGGAGCGTTCGGCCTCCTCCTCCGCCTCGTGCTCGCGTTCCTCCTCCTCTTCGAGCTTGTCCTCGAAGTAGCCGGAGAGACCGCCGACGATCATGTACGTGATGAGGCCGGCGACGCCGGACAGCAGGACGGTTTCCGCCTTGTCGGCGTGGCCCGCGTGCAGGTGCGCCTGGGTCGCGAAGGTCATCGCGGTGGCCAGCAGGACGATCAGCGCGATGCAGACCGACAGCATGTCGATCTTGCCGAGCTTGGCGAGGGGGCGCTCGAGCCAGCCCAGCCACTTGATGTCCCGGTCCTCGAAGATGAAGTCAAGGAAGATCATCAGCAGGAACATGCCACCGAACGCGGCGATCGCCGGGTGCGCGTCGGTGACGAGCTGCTCGTAGCGGTCCTTGTCGGTCAGCGCGAGGTCGACGGCCTCGATGGGGCCCATCTGGGCACTGACGGCGACGATCACCACGGGGAAGACGAGCCGCATGCCGAAGACGGCGATGAGCACACCGACGGTGAGGAAGATCTTCTGCCAGAAGGCACTCATCTTCTTCAGGATTCCGGCGTTGACCACCGCGTTGTCGAACGACAGCGAGATTTCAAGGACGGAGAGGATCGCCACGACGCCGAAGGCGGTCCACCCCCCGTAGAAGACCGCCGCGACCAGGCCGAGCGCGGTGACCGCGAACGACCAGCCGAAGGTTTTCAGAAGCACTGGCTACCCAATCCATACGTGTACGGGAATCCCCCGCGCCGCACTCGGCTTTACGAAACGTTGACTCCGAAGTCTAGAGCGATGCCCCGCAGTCCGGACGCGTACCCCTGGCCCACTGCCCGGAACTTCCATTCGCCCTGGTAGCGATAGAGCTCGCCGAAGATCATCGCGGTTTCGGTGGACGCGTCCTCGCTGAGGTCGTAGCGGGCGAGCTCCTGGCCGTCGGCCTGGTTGACGACGCGGATGAAGGCGTTGCTGACCTGGCCGAAGGTCTGGCCGCGCTCGTCGGCCATGTGGATCGAGACCGGAAAGACGATCTTGTCGCACTGGGCGGGGACCTTGGGCAGGTCGATGATCAGGGACTCGTCGTCGCCGTCGCCCTCACCGGTGAGGTTGTCGCCGGTGTGCTGCACCGAGCCGTCCGGGCTGGTGAGCTGGTTGTAGAACACGAACCACTCGTCGCCCATGACCCGCCCGCCGCTGCACACCAGCGCGCTGGCGTCCAGGTCGAAGGGGGCTCCGGTGGTGGAGCGCGCGTCCCAGCCGAGCCCGACCATCACCTGCGTGAGGTTCGGTGCGGCCTTGGACAGGGAGACATTTCCTCCCTTGGCGAGCGTGACGCCCATGATGCTGGTCCCTCCCCGAGGTGTTGCCTTACGTGGCTGTCCTGCACGTCCGGCGCCGCACATAAACCGTGCGACGCCGGACGGTGACCTTCAGTCGGACTCTCAGACGTTGACGCCGAAGTCCTGGGCGATGCCGCGCAGGCCCGAGGCGTATCCCTGGCCGATGGCGCGGAACTTCCATTCCGCGCCGTGCCGGTAGAGCTCACCGAAGACCATGGCGGTCTCGGTGGAGGCGTCCTCGCTGAGGTCGTAGCGGGCGATCTCGGCGCCGCCGGCCTGGTTCACGACGCGGATGAAGGCGTTGCGGACCTGGCCGAAGGACTGCTGGCGGTTCTCGGCGTCGTAGATCGAGACCGGGAAGACGATCTTGTCCACGTCCGCCGGGACGGTGGCGAGGTTCACCTTGATCTGCTCGTCGTCGCCCTCGCCCTCACCGGTGAGGTTGTCACCGGTGTGCTCGACCGAGCCGTCGGGGCTCTTGAGGTTGTTGAAGAAGACGAAGTGGCCGTCGCTGATGACCTTGCCGGTGTTGTTCAGCAGCAGCGCGCTCGCGTCCAGGTCGAAGTCCGTGCCGGTCGTGGTGCGCACGTCCCACCCCAGACCGACGATGACCGCGGTGAGGCCCGGGGCCTCCTTGGTCAGCGAAACGTTGCCGCCCTTGCTGAGGCTGACTCCCACGAGTCCTCCATTGGTGTCCAGGGGCGGGTGCCCCGTCGTGCGTTGGTATCGGATCAAACGAGTCGATCCTAGTGACGGGTTCCCGCGCCACGCAGGCCCTGGGGGGAAGAATCAGAGGGTGTCGAGCGCCTTGACGTACTCGTTCAGGTCACGGGCGTCCGGCAGGCCGTTGACGACGGTCCAGCGCACCACGCCCTCCTTGTCGATGACGAAGGTGCCGCGCACCGCGCAGCCCTTGTCCTCGTCGAAGACGCCGTAGGCGCGGGAGACCTCGCCGTGCGGCCAGAAATCGCTGAGCAGCGGGTACTCCAGGCCCTCCTGCTCGGCGAAGACGCGCAGGGTGTGGATGGAGTCGTTGGAGACGGCGAGCACCGCCGTGTCCCGGTCGGCGAACCTCGGCAGGTTGTCGCGCACCTCGCACAGCTCGCCGGTGCACACGCCGGTGAAGGCGAAGGGGTAGAAGAGCACGACGACGTTCTTGTCACCGCGGAAGTCGGAGAGCTTCACGGTGCGGCCGTGGTTGTCCTTGAGCTCGAAGTCAGGAGCCTTTTCGCCGACCTGGACGGTCATCTCGGATGATTCCCTTCGATGGGGCTGTTCGGGTGGGAAACACCCTACGAGGGCGCGCCGACCGCCGACGAGGCGACCTGCACATGCCGAAGGACGGGCCGAGCGGATGGCTCGGCCCGTCCTCCTCGTCCGGGGCAGGGTCCTCGGGACGGCCCGGGTCACTTCACTTCTTCGACTTGGCCGCCTTGGGCGTCACCAGCCGGCTGCCGCTCCAGTCCTTGCCCACGCTGACGCTCTTGGAGGCCGAGAGCCCCGCCGTCGTCGCGGCTTCCGAGATGTCGCTCGGCTCCACATAGCCCGCACGCCCGGTCTTCGGGGTGAGGAGCAGGATCGCGCCGCCTTCTTCGATGTACGTGGTGGCATCCACCAGCGCATCCGTCAGGTCGCCGTCGTCATCGCGGAACCAGAGCACCGCGGCGTCGGCCACGTCGTCGTAGTCCTCGTCCACCAGGTCGCTGCCGATGACTTCCTCGATGGACTCGCGGAGCTCCTGGTCGACGTCGTCGTCGTAGCCGATCTCCTGGACCACCTGCCCGGGCTGGAACCCCAGCCTGACGGCAGGGCTCGTCCGCTCCTCCGCGTGGTCCGCGGTCGCGCTCACGGGGTGCCTCCTGATCATGTCTTGGGAAATATCTCAGCCACGCGCGTGCGCGAAGCATTGGCCGTAGTCCACACGGGCGGGGCGGATCGCGCAAGTACCCGGCCGTCCAGACCGCCGAAACGGTGACGATCCTGGCGCTGTCACCGCAACTCCAGGCACGCCCTTCCGACGGAAGGTGACGCACACCACACCTTTCTGCCCCGTTTGGGCGTTTGGGAACCATCTCTGGGTACGAGACTCGAACGTGGTTGCACCGAGATGCCGGGTCTGTCGGCTCCTTCTGGTTACCTCTCGGTAGAGACGACGGCGGAGATGACGTTTGCCGCCCCGAGGTACACGATGGGGAGCGGTGCAGGCAGACGGCAGACCCTTGAGAAGTCCTTGCGAAGCTCCCAGCAGTACGGCCCTCCGACAGGTAAGGAACAGCGTGGCTCCCGGATCCGATCGCAATCCGATCATCATTGGCGGCCTTCCCAGTCAGGTTCCTGACTTCGACCCCGAGGAAACCCAGGAGTGGCTCGACTCCCTGGACGCCGCCATCGACGAGCGCGGGCGGGAGCGGGCCCGCTATCTCATGCTGCGCCTGATCGAGCGGGCCCGCGAGAAGCGCGTGGCCGTGCCCGAGATGCGCAGCACGGACTACGTCAACACCATCGCGACCAAGGACGAGCCGTTCTTCCCCGGCAACGAGGAGATCGAGCGCCGCATCCTCAACGCCACCCGCTGGAACGCGGCCGTGATGGTCTCGCGCGCCCAGCGCCCCGGCATCGGCGTCGGCGGCCACATCGCCACCTTCGCGTCCTCCGCGTCCCTCTACGACGTCGGCTTCAACCACTTCTTCCGCGGCAAGGACGAGGGCGACGGCGGCGACCAGGTCTTCTTCCAGGGCCACGCCTCCCCGGGCATCTACGCGCGCGCGTACCTGCTGGACCGGCTCGGCGAGCAGAACCTTGACGCGTTCCGCCAGGAGAAGTCCAGGGCGCCGTACGGGCTGTCCTCCTACCCGCACCCGCGGCTGATGCCGGACTTCTGGGAGTTCCCGACCGTGTCGATGGGTCTCGGCCCGATCGGCGCGATCTACCAGGCTCGGATGAACCGCTACATGCACGCGCGCGGGATCGCCGACACCTCCGGGTCGCACGTGTGGGCGTTCCTCGGCGACGGCGAGATGGACGAGCCCGAGTCGCTGGGCCAGCTGACCATCGCCGCGCGCGAGGGCCTGGACAACCTCACCTTCGTCGTCAACTGCAACCTCCAGCGCCTGGACGGCCCGGTCCGCGGCAACGGCAAGGTCATCCAGGAACTGGAGTCGGTGTTCCGCGGCGCCGGCTGGAACGTGATCAAGCTCATCTGGGACCGCACCTGGGACCCGCTGCTCGCCCAGGACCGCGACGGCATCCTGGTCAACAAGATGAACACCACCCCGGACGGGCAGTTCCAGACCTACGCCACCGAGTCCGGCGCGTACATCCGCGAGCACTTCTTCGGTGACGACCACCGGCTGCGCGCGATGGTCGAGAGCATGACCGACGACCAGATCCTGCACCTGGGCCGCGGCGGTCACGACCACAAGAAGATCTTCGCGGCGTTCTCCGCGGCCAAGGCGCACAAGGGCCAGCCGACGGTCATCCTCGCCAAGACGATCAAGGGCTGGACGCTGGGCCCGAACTTCGAGGGCCGCAACGCCACGCACCAGATGAAGAAGCTGACGGTCGACGACCTCAAGCGCTTCCGCGACCGGCTGCACCTGCCGATCTCCGACAAGGACCTGGAGGGCGGGCTCCCGCCGTACTACCACCCCGGCCGGGACTCCGAGGAGATCCAGTACATGCACGACCGCCGCAAGAGCCTCGGCGGGTACGTCCCCACGCGCGTGGTGCGCTCGAAGCCGCTCCCGCTGCCGGACGACAAGACGTACGCGACCGTGAAGAAGGGCTCGGGCCAGCAGTCCATCGCGACGACCATGGCCTTTGTCCGGCTCCTGAAGGACCTCATGCGGGACAAGGAGCTCGGCAAGCGGTTCGTGCTGATCGCGCCGGACGAGTACCGCACGTTCGGCATGGACTCGTTCTTCCCGAGCGCGAAGATCTACAACCCGCTCGGCCAGCAGTACGAGTCCGTGGACCGCGAGCTGCTCCTCGCCTACAAGGAGTCCCCGACCGGTCAGATGCTGCACGACGGCATCTCCGAGGCGGGCTGCACCGCGTCGCTGATCGCGGCCGGCTCGGCGTACGCCACGCACGGCGAGCCGCTGATCCCGGTGTACGTCTTCTACTCGATGTTCGGTTTCCAGCGCACCGGCGACCAGTTCTGGCAGATGTCCGACCAGCTGGCGCGTGGTTTCGTCCTGGGCGCGACCGCCGGCCGCACGACCCTGACCGGTGAGGGCCTCCAGCACGCCGACGGCCACTCCCAGCTGCTCGCCTCGACCAACCCGGGCTGTGTCGCGTACGACCCCGCCTTCGGATTCGAGATCGCGCACATCGTCAAGGACGGCCTGCGCCGGATGTACGGCGGCAGCGAGGAGCACCCGCACGGCGAGGACGTCTTCTACTACCTCACCGTCTACAACGAGCCCATCCAGCACCCCGCCGAGCCCGAGAACGTCGACGTCGAGGGCATCCTCAAGGGCGTCCACCGCTTCAGCGAGGGCACGGGCGGGGTGATCCCGGCGCAGATCCTGGCCTCCGGTGTCGCCGTGCCGTGGGCGGTGGAGGCGCAGAAGATCCTCGCCGAGGAGTGGAACGTACGCGCCGACGTCTGGTCGGCGACCTCCTGGAACGAGCTGCGGCGCGACGCCGTGGAGTGCGAGGAGCACAACCTGCTGCACCCGGAGGAGGAGCAGCGGGTGCCGTACGTGACGCGCAAGCTCACCGGGGCGCAGGGGCCGTTCGTGGCCGTCTCCGACTGGATGCGGTCGGTTCCCGACCAGATCGCGCGCTGGGTGCCGGGGCCGTACCAGTCCCTGGGCGCCGACGGGTTCGGCTTCGCCGACACGCGCGGTGCCGCGCGGCGGTTCTTCCACATCGACGCGCAGTCGATCGTGGTGGCGGTGCTCACCGAGCTGGCGCGCGAGGGCAAGGTCGACCGGTCGGTGCTGAAGCAGGCCGTCGACCGGTACCAGCTGCTCGACGTCTCCGCCGCCGACCCCGGGGCCGCGGGCGGGGACGCGTAGGCACCCGGACCTACGATTGCGTGCATGAAGGACGAAACCGCACAGGGCCGTTGGGAGCAGTACACCCAACGGCCCTTGCTGGCGCTCGCCGTCGTCTTCGCGCTCGCCTACGCGGTGCCGATCGTGGACTACTCGGCGGGACACAAGCTCACCCGCGTGTGCGTGATGACCGAGTGGGTGGTGTGGGGTGCGTTCGCCCTGGACTACCTGGTCCGGCTGGCGCTGGCGCCCCGGCGGTGGGAGTTCATCCGCCGGCACTGGCTCGACCTGTGCGCCGTCGTACTGCCGTTGCTGCGGCCGCTGGCCCTGCTGCGGGTGGTCTCGACGCTGCTGCTGGTCGGGAAGCGGGCCCGGATGGCCTCCCAGATCCGGCTGACGACGTATGTCGCCGGCGCCGTGGTCGGGCTGCTGATGTTCGGCTCGCTCGCCGTGCTGTCGGTCGAGCGCGAGGCGCCGAACGGGAACATCCGGACACTGGGTGACGCGGTGTGGTGGTCGTTCACCACGATGACGACCGTCGGATACGGCGATCACGCGCCGACGACCGGACTGGGGCGCGTCCTCGCCGTGGGGCTGATGCTGTCCGGGATCGCGTTGCTGGGTGTGGTCACCGCGAACATCGCCGCGTGGTTCATCGCGCGGTTCGAGATGGACGACGCGGAGGAGCGGCGGCAGACCGCGGCCATCGCGGCGCTGACCGAGGAGGTCCGGGCGCTTCGGGCCGAGGTCGCTTCGCTGTCCCGGGCGGTCGCTGTGAACGCGCCTGCCGAGGAACGGGGTTCCGTCTAGTGGCGGCTGCGGGGGTGGCGGCTGCGGGTGCTTCCCGCTTCTCGCGCGGTTCCCCGCGCCCCTAGAAGAGCCACACCAGAGCCAGCACCGTGTCGATCGTGCCCAGGACCAGTGCGATCAGGGTCGGCACCTTACGGGGCGACCTCCGGGAGCGGTCCAGGGAGAGCCAGCCGAAGGCCATGGCCGCCGGGCCCAGGAGGATTCCCAGGACGAAGAAGCCGGCCACGGCGCAGATGGCTCCGGTGATGGCGAGCGACGCACGGTCCGGCCCGGTCCGCTGCCACGTCCGGCCGCGTGAGCGGGGGTACCCGTGCGTTCGGTTTCCGAAGCTCGCCATCGTCAACTCCCTGGACCTGCTGGTCGGTTGTGCTCCGATGCCGGGCGGGTACCCCTGTAGCGCGGTTCATTCACGCCTTTTGCGGCACGCTGCCCCCCTCCTGCAGCGCGCCGCATGTGTCCCACTGTCACCTGCGGCGCGTGCCGAGGAGGAGGGAGCTTTAGCACTCTCACCCTGATAGGGGAAATGCCGTCGCGTGGGTGTCGTCAGATGTGGGCCGCTCCCGCGCCCGCCTCCGCGTTCGCGCCCCTCTTGGTGAGCAGGGCGACGAGGACCGCGACGGCCGCGACGCCGGCGGCGACCAGGGACGCCAGGCTCATGCCCGAGATGAAGGTGTCGTGGGCGACGTCCGTGATCTTGGTGACGAGCTGCTCGGGGGTGCCCGGCGTGATCGGGGCGACGCCCAGCTGGACGGCCTCGGAGGCCTGGTCGAGCTGCTCGGGGGCGAGCGGCGGCAGACCCGCGTCGGCCCAGTTGCCGGCGAGCTCGCTGTCGACCTTGGAGGCCATGACGGCGCCCAGGACGGCCGTACCGAGGCTGCCGCCGATCTGCATGGCCGCCTGCTGGAGACCGCCGGCCACACCGGACAGCTCCATGGGGGCGTTGCCGACGATGACCTCGGTGGCGCCGACCATGACCGGCGCGAGGCCGAGGCCGAGGAGGGCGAACCAGACGGACATCACGCCGCTGCCGGTGTCCGCCTCCAGGGTGGACATGCCGTACATGGCGACGGCGGTGACGGCCATGCCGCCCGCGAGCGGCACCCGCGGGCCGAGCTTGGTGATGAGGGCGCCCGCGAGCGGGGAGCCGACGATCATCATGCCGGTGAGCGGCAGCAGGTGCAGGCCCGCGTCGATGGCGCCCATGCCGTGCACGTTCTGGAGGTAGAACGTCACGAAGAACAGGCCGCCCATGAACGCGATGGCCATCAGGACCATGAGGACCACACCGGCGGACAGCGCCACCGAGCGGAACAGCGTCAGCGGGATCAGCGGCTCACGCACGCGCAGCTCCCAGAACGCGAACAGCGCGAAGCCGAGCAGGGACACGCCGATGAACGACCACGTCCGGCCGTCGCCCCAGCCCCACTCGGGGGCCTTGATCACGGCCCAGACCAGGCAGAACATGGCGGCCGACAGCAGGGTGATGCCGAGCAGGTCGAAGGAGCGCGGGGCGTTCTCGGCGCGGTGGTCGAGCAGGATCAGCACGCCGAGGACGAGCGCGAGGACGCCGACGGGCACGTTGATGAAGAACACCGACTGCCAGCTGACGTTCTCCACGAGCACGCCGCCGAGGACCGGGCCGCCCGCGGTGGAGGCGCCGATGACCATGCCCCAGATGCCGATGGCCATGTTGAGCTTCTCGGCCGGGAAGGCGGCCCGCAGCAGGCCCAGCGCGGCCGGCATCAGCAGCGCGCCGAACAGGCCCTGCAGGACGCGGAAGGCGATGACCGCGCCGATCGAGGAGGACAGACCGATCGCGCCCGAGGCGGCCGCGAAGCCGACCACGCCTATGAGGAAGGTTTGGCGGTGGCCGAAGCGGTCACCGAGCTTGCCGGCGGTGATCAGGGTGACGGCGAGGGCGAGGAAGTAGCCGTTGGTGATCCACTGCAGGTCCGCGCGGTTCGCCTTCAGGTCCGCGCCGATCGCCGGGTTGGCGATGGCCACGATGGTGCCGTCCAGGGCCACCATCATGACGCCGACGGCGACGGTGAGGAGGGTGAACCACGGGTGCCCGCGCAGGCCCGAGGCGGAGGCCGGTCCCGACGGGGTGAGTGGCGATCCGTCCCCCGGCCCCGTCTTGTCGATGGTGGTCTGACTAGTCATGTCGTCGAGGCTAGTGACAGCCTCTGACATTTGACAAAGCAATTCAGTCGTCACTAACTGACATCCATGGAAACACTGCGCGAGCGCAAGAAGCAGCGCACCCGGGACGCACTGGTGCGGGCCGCGTTCGAGCTGTTCACCGCCCAGGGGTACGACCGCACCACCGTCGACGAGATCGCCGAGGCCGTCGACGTCTCCCAGCGCACCTTCTTCCGCTACTTCGCCGGCAAGGAGGACGCCGCCCTCGCGGTCCAGCGGCTCACCGAGGAGCACTTCTACGAGGCCGTCCGCGCCCGTCCGCCGCACGAGCCGCCGCTCGAGGCGCTGCGCCGGGCCGTCCTGGAGGGCTGGGACACCATCAACGGGGTCATCGAGTCCGTCGTACCGGTCGACCTCTACCTGCGGATGTACCGGGTCGTGGAGTCGACGCCGGTGCTGCTCGCCGCGCATCTGCGGCGGTCCGCCGAGACCGAGGAGCGCTTCGCGCGGCTGATCGCCGAGCGCGAGGGGCTCGACGTGGACGCCGACCCGCGGCCACGGGTGGCGGTGGCGGTGTTCGGCGCGGTGATGCGGGTCACCGAGCGGCAGTGGAGCGCGCGGGAGGACCTCAACCTGGAGGCGATCCGCGAGCTGACCGCGGTGTACCTCGATCAGGTGGGGCCGGCGCTCGCGGAGAGCTGGCGCGCATCCTGAGATCGGGACGCCATCCGTCAAACGTGATCCGTGTCACTCGGTTCACGCGAGACCGTCTCGTTCTCCTAGTGTGTCCTCCCAGTGACTTCCTTCGACACCTCCCCGCAACTCAACGTCTGGCGCATGCTGCTCGCGCTGGCCGTGGTGTTCGTGATGCTGGCGACCACCGGCTGGACCACGCTGCACGGCCACCGCACGGTGACAGAACTGCAGGCCTCCCGTTCCGCCTGGGAGGACGGCAGCATCGCCGGCCGCCGGCTGCCCGACCCGGACGCCTCCCCCGCCCGGCTCGCCCGCTTCTTCGCCACGCTGACCGGCCGGCAGCAGACGGCGCTCGCCCACCGCTACCCGCTCGCCGTCGGCAACATGAACGGCGCGCCCGTCGAGCTGCGCTACCGCGCCAACCGCGTCGCGCTCGGACAGGCCCGCCGGGTCGAGCTGGCCCGGATGCACGACAGCCGCCTCAGCCCCGCGGGACAGCAGCAGGCGGGCCGCCGTATGCACCGGCTGGAGGCGCTCGCCGAGCCCGGGCGGCACATCCTCGCCTTCGACCCGGAGGGCTCGGGCCGGGTCGCCGAGGTGTTCGGCGACCTCACCGAGGCCGAGCGGATCTCCGTGATCGTCCCCGGTGTCGACACCGACCTGCTCACCTTCCAGCGCACCTACCGCTACCACTCCGCCCCCGTCGGCATGGCCCGCTCCCTGTACGACGCCGAGCGCGAGGTCCGCCCGGACACCCGCACGGCCGTCATCGCCTGGGCCGACTACACCGCGCCCAGCGGCATCGGCATGGACGCGGCCACCGCGCTGCGCGCCGAGGGCGGCGCGGTCCGGCTGGACGCCCTGGTGCGGGCTCTGCCCGGCCGGGCGCCCGTGTCGCTGTTCTGCCACAGCTACGGCTCCGTGGTGTGCGGGGTCGCCGCGCACCGGCTGCCCTCACGGGTGGCCGACATCGCGGTGGCCGGCAGCCCCGGGATGCGCGCCGAGAAGGCCTCCGGGCTCGGCACGACCGCGCGCGTGTGGGCCATGCGGGACGCCGACGACTGGATCGGGGACGTGCCCCATCTGGAGCTCGGCGGCTTCGGCCACGGAGCCGACCCGGTCTCCGCCGACTTCGGCGCGCGGGTGCTGTCGGCACGCGACGCCGAGGGCCACGCGGGCTACTTCGTGCCCGGCACGGACAGCCTGCGCAACTTCGCCGAGATCGGCACTGGCGCGTACCGCTCGGTGGACTGCGCCGACGATCTGGGCACATGCCGGGCGGGTTTGTCCGCCACGACGCCGGTCGGACGCGCGTAGAGGCGCAGAAACTGCGGTTTGCGCGGGGAGGGGACGGAGGAGCTCATGCCGCATACGATGAGCCGCATGGGTGACGTACTGGCCGGATTTCATGCCGCCTGGGAGTTCGAGTCCGACTCCGTGCTCATCCGCTACGAACGGGGGATTCGGACACCCAAGCTGTTCCAGGCGCTGCGGGAGCGCCGGGTGCCGCTGTCGGCGGTGCAGGGCGTGTCGCTGACGCCGGGCAAGCGGGGGACCGTGGTGCTGCGCGCCGAGCTGCGGCCGGGCGCCGATCCGCTCCTGGAGGCCGCGGCCGGGCAGCTGAAGGAGCACAGCGATCCCTACCGGCTGGTGCTGCCGGCCGAGCGCGAGGTGCTCGCCGAGTACTACGCCGACGAGCTGCGGGCCGGCCTGGACGCGGACACCGGGCCCTGCGAGCGGTTCCTGGTGACGGCGCCCGAGGTGCCGCTGCGGTTCAAGGCGTACGACGCGAAGGCGTCCTTCGACGGGTCCCAGGTGAACTTCCGGTGGTTCTGGACCGGGGCGTCGTCGGCGAAGTGGAAGGCCGGGGACCAGAGTTTCGCCGTCGAGGACCTCAGCGGGGTGGAGTGGCGGTCGCCGGAACTGTTCGAGGGGCATCTGCGGCTGCTGACCGGGGGCCCGCAGCCGGCGCAGGCCGACCAGGACCCCGCGGCGGTGGTGTTCGGGCTCGGTTACGGGCCGGTGCACGAGTCGCTGCCGTTCGCCGCGGCCGTGCTGGCCGCCGTGCGGGGCAAGGGGCCCGTGGCCGCGGTGTCGGCCGTGCCCCGGCGGGACCCGGCCGACATCGCCGACAGGATCCGGCACCTGGGAGAGCTGCACCGGGCGGGGCTGGTCACGGACGAGGAGTTCTCCGTGAAGAAGGCGGAGCTGCTGGCGGAGCTGTGAGCGGCGCCCCGGCCGGTCCGCGGTCCGGGACGCCGGCGCCGCCCGGCGGCTCGTCGTTCAGCGGCTCGGCTCCGTCCGGCGTACGCATTCCCCGCCGCCGTACACACTGATCTTGCGGTCCAGCACGGCGAGGGTGTCGTGCAGCTCGGCGATCCGGGCCAGTACGTCCCGGCGGGTGGACTCCAGCAGCTCGCGCCGCTCGTCGTAGGTGGACTCGCCCTCGCGCACCAGCTCGGCGTAGCGCACCATGTCCGCGACCGGCATGCCGGTCAGCCGCAGCTTTCCGACGAGGTCGAGCCAGTCCAGGTCGCGGTTGGTGTAGCGGCGCTGGCCGGTGTGCGAGCGGTCGATGTGGGACATCAGGCCGATCCGCTCGTACCAGCGCAGGGTGTGCGCGGTGAGCCCGGTGAAGGCGGCGACCTCGCTGATGGTGTAGCGGTCCTCGCCGTCCGGGCGGGGGTGCCGGCGGGGCGGCGCGGCACAGATGTCCGCCGGGGTCCGCGGAGCTCCTTCGGTGGTCATGGCCGGGGTCTGCGTCACCGTCATGCCCCCAACGTATGGCCTTGGAGTGCGCTCCAAGCAAGCGGAAACCATGGGTGAACCAGGGGACTTGGCGCGATCTTCACCGTTAGGTTGCCGTCATGAGTCTCGTACGACGTGCTGAGCCCGGGGACGCCGCCGAGGTGCTGCGGCTGCGTCAGGTGATGATCGACTCCGTGTTCGCGGGGGTGTCCGGCGACACCGGCTGGCACTCCGCGTCCCTGCCGACGCTGCGGGCGCGGCTGGCGGCGGCCGAGGACGGCTTCGTGGCCTTCGTCGTGGACCACCCGCAGCGGCCGGGGGCGCTGGCCGCGCTGGCGGCCGGGACGGTCGAGTACCGGATCGGGCGGGCGGACAATCCGCACGGGCGGGTCGGACACGTCTTCAGCGTGGCCACCGACCCCAACGCCCGGCGCCGCGGGTACGCGCGCGCGTGCATGGAGGAACTGCTGGCCTGGTTCCGCGAGCGCGGCGTGGCCCAGGTCGACCTGAACGCGTCCGCCGAGGCGGAGCCGCTGTACGCGTCCCTGGGCTTCGTCCGCAAGCCGGACCCCTCGATGCGGCTGCAGCTGTGACAGGGCCTAGGCTCGACGGCATGTCGCTGAAGAGCCTCGCGCTGATCGAGAACTGGCCCGTCCCCACCGCCGCGGCTGGTGTGGTGCGCGCCGACGGCACGGTCCTGGGCGTCCACGGCCCGGCCGGGCGGCCCTTCCCCCTGGCGTCGGTGACCAAGCCGCTCACGGCGTACGCCGCGCTGGTCGCCTACGAGGAGGGCGCGATCGAGCTGGACGAGCCGGCCGGGCCCACCGGTGCGACGGTCCGGCACCTGCTCGCGCACACCTCGGGGCTGGCCTTCGACGAGCACCGCGTGATGTCCGCGCCGGGCGAGCGCAGGCTGTACTCCAACGCCGGGTTCGAGCAGCTCGGCGACCATGTCGCCAAGGCGACGGACATCCCGTTCGCCGAGTATCTGCGCCAGGCGGTGCTGGAGCCGCTGGGCATGACGGGCACCTCCCTGGAGGGCTCGCCCGCCAAGGACGGCGTGTCGACGGTGGAGGACCTGCTGCGGTTCGCCGCCGAGGTGCAGGCACCCCGGCTGCTGGACCCGCGCACCGTCGCCGACGCGATGACCGTGCAGTACCCGGGCACCAAGGGCGTGCTGCCCGGCTACGGGCACCAGAGCCCCAACGACTGGGGCCTCGGCTTCGAGATCCGCGACGGCAAGTCCCCGCACTGGACGGGCGGCTCGTCCTCGCCGCGCACCTTCGGTCACTTCGGCCAGTCCGGGACGTTCCTGTGGATCGACCCGGACGCGCGGGCGGCCTGCGTGGCGCTGACGGACCGTGACTTCGGGCCCTGGGCGATCGAGGCGTGGCCGGCGTTCACGGACGCCGTCCTGGCGGAGCTGCGCCAGGGAATGCACCGCCGGTGACGGCGTTCGAGTGCCGGTCAGCCGTTTGAATGGGCGGCCATCTCCCACACCAGGACCTCGGCGCCGTCGCCCCCCGCGGCCAGCTCCAGGTCCCGCGCGTCCGTGATCCGCGCCGCGTCGCCCGGCCCCAGCCCGGCGCCGCCGAGCCGCACGTCGCCGCGTACGGCGTGGACGTAGACGTACGCCGCGTCCGGCACCGCGGTCCGCTCCCCCGCCGTCAGCCGCCGGACGTGCAGGATCGCGCCGGCCTCCGGGACCGCGTACGGCGTGGAGTCGGCGATGCCGCGCACGATCTCGTACACCGGGTCGCCGCCGGGGTCGCGGGGCGCCAGCCACATCTGCACGAACGTCAGCGGGGTGTCCCCGTCGTTGCGCTCGACGTGCCGCACCCCGGCCGCCGAGCTGAGGCGCTGGACGTCGCCGGGGCGCACCCGGGTCTCGCGGCCGGTGGAGTCGCGGTGCGTCAGCTCGCCCTCGACGACCCAGGTGACCAGCTCGGTGTGGCTGTGCGGATGCTCGTCGAAGCCGGCGCCGGGGGCGAGCCGCTCCTCGTTGCAGGCGATCAGCGCGCCGAAGCGGAGGTTGTCGGGGTCGTAGTGCGGGCCGAAGGAGAAGGCGTGCCAGGACTCGATCCCGGCTTGCGGCTCCCCGCCGCGGTAGCGCTCAGCGGCGCGCCGTACGTCCATCACAGCCCCCACCGTAGACCCCGTAGCGCATGCTCCCGTCCGGATAAGGCAGTCTTGTCCCCGTGCCCGAACCCGAAGCCCGTACCGACCGAGCCGCAGCGCGCCCCGTCCATCCGCACACGGCGACGCTGAAGCGGCTGGAGAAATCCTCCGGCTCCCTCGCCGCCCAGGCCATCGCGCGGATGGACGAGACGCTGCCGTGGTACCGGGCGATGCCCCCGGAGAACCGTTCCTGGATCGGGCTCGTCGCCCAGGCGGGCATCGCCGCGTTCACCGAGTGGTTCCGGCGCCCGGACGCCCCGCAGGCGATCTCCACGGACGTCTTCGGCACCGCCCCGCGCGAGCTGACCCGGGCGATCACGCTGCGCCAGACCGTGGAGATGGTGCGCACCACCATCGAGGTCATGGAGAGCGCGATCGACGAGGTCGCCGCCCCCGGTGACGAGAGCGTGCTGCGCGAGGCGCTGCTGGTGTACGCCCGCGAGATCGCCTTCGCCACCGCGCAGGTCTACGCCCAGGCCGCCGAGGCACGCGGTGCCTGGGACGCCCGCCTGGAGTCGCTCGTGGTGAACGCCGTGCTGAGCGGCGAGGCCGACGAGGGCGCGGTCTCCCGGGCCGCGGCGCTCGGCTGGAACTCGCCGGAGCACGTCTGCGTGGTGCTGGGCACGGCACCCGACGGGGACTCCGAGCTGACCGTGGAGGCCATCAGGCGCGCGGCCCGGCACGCCAAGCTGCAGGTCCTCACGGGTGTGCTCGGCAACCGGCTGGTCGTCATCGCGGGCGGCAGCGACAACCCGCTGGCCGTGGCCAAGTCGCTGATCGGCCCCTATGCCGCGGGCCCCGTGGTGGCCGGGCCCGTGGTGCCCGACCTGCTGGCGGCGACCCGGTCCGCGCAGGCCGCCGCGGCCGGGCTGAAGGCGTGCTCCGCCTGGCAGGACGCGCCGCGTCCGGTGCTGGCGGACGATCTGCTGCCGGAGCGCGCGATGGCCGGAGACCCGAGCGCCCGCGAGCAGTTGGTGGAGGAGATCTACAGACCGTTGGAGGAGGCCGGATCGGCGCTCCTGGAGACTCTGAGTGTCTATCTGGAGCAGGCGAGCAGCCTGGAGGGGGCCGCTCGGATGCTTTTCGTTCACCCGAACACCGTGCGCTACCGGCTCCGACGTGTGACTGACGTCACCGGATGGTCACCGTCCGATGTACGCTCCGCGTTCACGCTGCGAATCGCGCTGATCCTGGGACGTCTCGCCGACGGCGATCTTCCCTCGTAGCGTTTTGTCGAGGGACTACAAAACCCCCTCGCGTTCTTCGTCCTAGTCCCCACGGGCGGGCATGCCCTCCGACAAGAGAGAGTGTGAGAGTGTTCGTACTCGTCGCTCCCGGCCAGGGCGCTCAGACGCCCGGCTTCCTGACCCCCTGGCTCGAACTGCCCGGCGCCGCCGACCGGCTGGCCGGCTGGTCGGACGCCATCGGCCTCGACCTCGCCCACTACGGCACCAAGGCCGACGCGGACGAGATCCGCGACACGGCCGTGGCGCAGCCGCTGCTGGTCGCTGCCGGTCTGCTGTCCGCCGCGGCACTGGGTGACATCACTCCCGGCGCGGTCGCGGGCCACAGCGTCGGTGAGATCACCGCCGCCGCCTTCGCCGGCGTCCTGGACGACACCGCCGCGCTGACCCTGGTGCGCAAGCGGGGCCTGGCCATGGCCGAGGCCGCCGCCGTCACCGAGACCGGCATGTCGGCGCTGCTCGGCGGCGACCCCGAGGTGTCCGTCGCGCACCTGGAGAAGCTGGGCCTGACCCCGGCGAACGTCAACGGCGCCGGCCAGATCGTCGCCGCGGGCACGCTGGAGCAGCTCGCCGCGCTGGCCGAGGACAAGCCCGAGGGCGTCCGCAAGATCGTTCCGCTGAAGGTCGCCGGCGCGTTCCACACGCACCACATGGCCCCCGCGGTCGACACCCTCGCCAAGGCCGCCGAGGAGCTCACCCCGGCCGACCCGAAGGTCACCTACGTCTCCAACAAGGACGGGCGGACCGTCGCCACCGGCACGGAGGTCCTGGACCGCCTCGTCGGCCAGGTCGCCAACCCGGTCCGCTGGGACCTGTGCATGGAGACCTTCAAGGAGCTCGGGATCGGTGCTCTGATCGAGGTGTGCCCCGGCGGTACGCTCACCGGTCTGGCGAAGCGGGCCCTGCCGGGCGTGCAGACGCTGGCGCTGAAGACCCCCGACGACCTCGACGCGGCCCGCGAGCTCATCGCACAGCACGCCTAGAGCCCGCCCGACGTCCGTCCCCGAAGGAGCCGACCGAACATGTCGAAGATCAAGCCCGCCAAGGGTGCCCCGTACGCGCGCATCCTGGGTGTGGGCGGCTACCGCCCGACGCGGGTCGTCCCCAACGAGGTGATCCTCGAGAAGATCGACTCCTCCGACGAGTGGATCCGTTCGCGTTCCGGCATCCAGACCCGGCACTGGGCGAACGACCAGGAGACCGTCGCCGCGATGTCGGTCGAGGCGTCCGGCAAGGCCCTCGCCGACGCCGGCGTCGACGCCGAGCGGATCGGCGCGGTCGTCGTCTCGACCGTCTCGCACTTCAAGCAGACCCCGGCCGTCGCCACCGAGATCGCCGACAAGCTCGGCACGGCCAAGGCCGCCGCCTTCGACATCTCGGCCGGCTGCGCGGGCTTCGGCTACGGCCTCACCCTCGCCAAGGGCATGATCGTCGAGGGTTCCGCGGAGTACGTCCTCGTCATCGGCGTGGAGCGGCTCAGCGACCTGACCGACCTGGAGGACCGCGCGACGGCCTTCCTGTTCGGCGACGGCGCCGGAGCGGTCGTCGTCGGCCCCTCGGACGTGCCCGCGATCGGCCCCACGGTGTGGGGCAGCGAGGGCGACAAGTCGGAGACCATCAAGCAGACCGTGCCGTGGACGGACTACCGCGACGGCACCGTCGAGAGGTTCCCGGCCATCACCCAGGAGGGCCAGGCGGTCTTCCGCTGGGCCGTGTTCGAGATGGCGAAGGTCGCCAAGGAGGCGCTGGACGCCGCCGGGGTCTCGCCGGAAGAACTGGACGTCTTCATCCCGCACCAGGCGAACGAGCGGATCATCGACTCGATGGTGAAGACCCTCAAACTGCCGGAGTCCGTCACGGTCGCCCGTGACGTCCGCACCACCGGCAACACCTCGGCCGCCTCGATCCCGCTCGCGATGGAGCGGCTCCTGGCGACCGGGGAGGCGAAGAGCGGCGACACCGCACTCGTCATCGGCTTCGGGGCGGGTCTCGTGTACGCCGCCACGGTCGTTACCCTCCCCTAGGCGAACCTGCCGCCGCGCAGGTCGCCACACCCCTTGGATACATCTACGAAGGAGCGCCGACATGGCCGCCACTCAGGAAGAGATCGTCGCCGGTCTCGCCGAGATCGTGAACGAGATCGCCGGCATCCCGGTCGAGGACGTCGAGCTGGACAAGTCGTTCACCGACGACCTGGACGTCGACTCGCTGTCCATGGTCGAGGTCGTCGTCGCCGCCGAAGAGCGCTTCGACGTCAAGATCCCGGACGACGACGTCAAGAACCTGAAGACCGTCGGTGACGCCACCGACTACATCCTCAAGCACCAGGCCTGATCTACCGATCAACCCCCTGGGCTGACTGCCCCGCCACCCGGCGGTGGCGCCGCTGATCCCCATTCCTTGGAGAAAGAATTCCCGTGAGCCCGACCAATCGCACCGTGGTCGTCACCGGTATCGGCGCAACCACACCGCTGGGTGGCGACGCAGCCTCTACCTGGGAGGGCCTGGTGGCCGGCAAGTCCGGCGTCAAGCCCCTCGAGCAGGACTGGGCGGCCGAGCAGGCCGTCAAGATCGCCGCTCCGGTCGCCGTGGAGCCGACCGAGATCATCCCCCGTCCGCAGGCCCGCCGCCTCGACCGCTCGGCGCAGTTCGCGCTGGTCGCGGCCCAGGAGGCCTGGAAGGACGCCGGGTTCACCGGCAAGGCCGGCGAGGACGGGAGCATCGACCCCGACCGCCTCGGCGCGGTCATCGCCTCCGGCATCGGCGGCGTGACGACGCTCCTCGACCAGTACGACGTGCTCAAGGAGAAGGGCGTACGCCGCGTCTCCCCGCACACCGTCCCCATGCTCATGCCGAACAGCCCGTCGGCGAACGTCGGTCTGGCCGTGGGCGCCCGCGCGGGTGTGCACACGCCGGTCTCCGCGTGCGCGTCCGGCGCCGAGGCGATCGGCTACGCCATCGAGATGATCCGCACCGGCCGCGCCGACGTCGTCGTCGCGGGCGGCACCGAGGCGGCGATCCACCCGCTGCCCATCGCCGCGTTCGGCAACATGATGGCGATGTCCAAGAACAACGACGACCCGCAGGGCGCCTCGCGTCCCTACGACGTCGCCCGCGACGGCTTCGTCCTCGGTGAGGGCGCCGGCGTGATCGTCCTGGAGTCCGCCGAGCACGCCGCCCAGCGCGGTGCCCGCGTGTACGCGGAGGCGGTCGGGCAGGGCATCTCCGCCGACGCGCACGACATCGTGCAGCCCGAGCCCGAGGGCCGCGGCATCTCGCACGCGCTGCAGAACCTGCTCGCCAACACCGACCTGGACCCGGCGGAGATCGTGCACGTCAACGCGCACGCGACGTCGACGCCGGCCGGTGACATCGCCGAGCTGAAGGCGCTGCGGAAGGTGTTCGGCGACCACGCGGACCACTTCGCGGTCTCCGCGACGAAGTCGATGACCGGTCACCTGCTGGGCGGAGCCGGCGGTGTGGAGAGCGTCGCGACCGTGCTCGCCCTGTACCACCGGGTCGCCCCGCCGACCATCAACGTCGAGAACCTGGACCCGGAGGCCGAGGCCAACGCCGACGTCGTCCGCGGTGAGGCTCGTAAGCTGCCCGTCGAGGGCCGGATCGCCGCGCTGAACGATTCGTTCGGGTTCGGTGGGCACAACGTGGTGCTGGCGTTCCGTACGGTCTGACTCCGTCGGTTGTGAAAGTGGCCCGTCCCCCTCGGGGGGCGGGCCATTCGCCATTCGCCATTCGCCGTTGTGCCGTCCGCGTGTTGCCGGGTGCCGGCCGTGGTCGCTGCTCGCGCAGTTCCTCGCGCCCCCCCCGGGGGGCTGCCCCTCAAGGCGTTTCAGACCACCTGGTGCAGCCAGCGGACCGGGGCGCCCTCGCCCGCGTATCTGAAGGGTTCCAGCTCGTCGTCCCAGGGCTTGCCCAGGAGCTTGGCGAGTTCGGCCTCCAGGTCGGTCTCGCCGCGCTGGCTGCGCAGCAGGGCGGCGCGCAGGCGGTCCTCGGGGATGAGGATGTCGCCGTGGATGCCGGTGACGGCGTGGAAGATGCCGAGGTCGGGGGTGCAGCTGTAGCGCTCGCCCTCGGCGGTGGGGCAGGGCTCGGCGGTCACCTCGAAGCGCAGCAGGTGCCAGCCGCGCAGCGCGGAGGCCAGCTTGGAGGCGGTGCCGGCCTCGCCCTGCCAGGAGAACTCCGAGCGCCAGGTGCCGGGCGCGGCGGGCTGCCGGATCCAGTCGAGGTTGACGCGGGTGCCCAGCACCCCGGCGACGGCCCACTCGACGTGCGGGCACAGCGCGCGCGGAGCGGAGTGCACGTACAGAACTCCACGTGTCGTCACCGGGACCTCCGGGCAGAGCGGGACAGGCGGGCCGAGCGGTGGTGGCAGGCAGCCACGCTGATGGCGAGGCTACCGTGCGGCGGGGCAAGGAGTGTGACGTACCGTCGGTCCCGGTGCCCGGAAACACACACCATTCACTCGGCAGGACGCCTGTGCGTGGGCGGACCGTCACGGCGCGCGCATCCGGGAACTCCCGCGCGTTGTCATGGTGAGGAGTTCTGTGGGGACGAGGCCGTGCCGGACGACCGAGGGGATCATCGGCATGCGGATGCGGAACCGTGTCTTCGCGGCTGTGGTGGCCGCCGTGACGGCGGCTGTGGCGGGGGTCGCGGGATGTGACGCGGTGGGCGGCGACGAGCCGTCGCCGACGGGGAGCCGGTCGCGGGCGGTGCGGCCGGCGCCGGTGTGGGACCGCAGCCCCGACTCGATCGTGGCGGTGGGCGACTCGATCACCCGTGGCTTCGACGCGTGCGGGATCCTCTCGGACTGCCCGGAGGCGTCCTGGGCCACCGGCAGCCGGGAGGACGTCGACAGTCTCGCCGTACGCCTGCTGGGGCGCGCGAGGGCGGCGGAGCGCAGCTGGAACTACGCGAGGTCGGGCGCGCGGATGGCGGACGTGCCGGGTCAGGTGGCCCGGGCGGTGCGCCGCTCCCCGGAGTTGGTCACGGTGATGGCGGGGGCCAACGACGCCTGCCGGGACTCGCCGCAGGAGATGACGCCGGTGTCCGCGTTCCGGGCCTCCTTCGAGGAGGCGATGCGGACCCTGCGCGGGGCGCTGCCCAGGGCGCAGGTGTATGTGGCGAGCGTGCCGGACCTGAAGCGGCTGTGGTCGCAGGGCCGGACGAACGTGCTGGGCAAGCAGGTGTGGAAGCTGGGGATATGCCCGTCGATGCTGGCCGACGCGGACGCGCTGGACGCGGCGGCCGACCGGCGCCGGACGACGGTGCAGAAGCGGGTGGAGGACTACAACGCGGTATTGCGGGAGGTGTGCGGGCGCGACGAGCGCTGCCGGTTCGACGGGGGCGCGGTGTACGCGTACCGGTTCGGCACCGGACAGCTCAGCCAGTGGGACTGGTTCCACCCGAGCGTCGACGGACAGGCCCGGCTGGCCGAGATCGCCTACCGGACGGTCACCGCGCGGGAGTCCTGACTTAAGGTTTCCCGCATGATCGAACACTTGGCGACACTTTCCGACGGCATCCCCGTGCGCCGCTGCACCCTGGAGCGCGCGGGGGTCCGGGTGCGGGTCCTGTCGTACGGCGGAATCGTCCAGTCCGTCGAGATACCGGACCGCGAGGGGCGCCTCACGGACGTGGTGCTGGGGTTCGCGGACCCGGAGGGGTACGTGGCGCATCCGGGGCCGTACCTGGGGGCGCTGGTGGGCCGCTACGCGAACCGGATCGCGGGCGGCCGCTTCACGCTGGACGGGGTGGCGTACGCGCTGGAGCACAACGACGGCGGCAACTCGCTGCACGGCGGCGGGCGCGGCTTCGACAAGCGCGGGTGGGACATGACGCCCGTGGCGCACGGCGTCCGCCTCGAACTGGTCAGCGATGACGGCGAGGAGGGCTTCCCGGGCCGGCTGGAGGTGTCGGCGACGTACACGCTCACGGCGTCCGGCGCCCTGCGGATCGCGTACGAGGCGGTCACGGACGCGCCGACGGTGGTGAACCTGACGAACCACAGCTACTTCAACCTGGCGGGCTCCGGACCCGCGGGCGGCCATGAACTGCGGATCGACGCCTCCCGGTTCACTCCCGTCGACGCGGACCTGATCCCGACCGGTGAGCTCGCGGACGTCACCGGCACCCGCTTCGACTTCCGTACGGCCCGCAGGACGGGCTCCGGCTACGACCACAACTTCGTGCTGGACAAGGGCGTGACGGACGCGCCGGCCGAGGTGGCCGAGCTGTACGACCCGGAGTCCGGGCGGGTGCTGACCGTGTCGACGACCGAGCCGGGACTGCAGCTGTACACGGCCGACCATCTGTCCGCCCCGTTCGCGCCGGGCGACGGCATCGCGCTGGAGACCCAGCACTTCCCCGATTCCCCCAACCGGCCGGAGTTCCCGGGCACGGTGCTGCGGCCGGGCGAGGTGTACCGCTCGGAGACGGTCTACGGCTTCGGGGTCCGCTGAGCCGGGACCGCCGCCACCACCTCCACCTCGATCTGCGCCTCGGGCCGGAACAGCTTGGGCACCTCGAAGGTCATGCTGGTGGGCGGGGTGCCGGTGAGGTGGCGGCGGCGGACCCGGCCGTACTCCTCCAGCCGGGAGATGTCGGTGAGGTAGGTGCGGATGCTGACGATGTCGGCGAGGGTCGCGCCGTGCGCCCCGAGCAGGGCGTCCAGGGTGCGGAAGACGCCCTCGCTCTGCTCGGCGAGGGTGTCGCCCTCCGCGATCTGCCCGGAGACGAACAACAGCGCGCTGCCGTCGGCGTGTTCGACGCGGGCGACCTGGGAGTAGTAGGGGCTGAGCGGCTGGGGGGCGCTCGCGGGGTTGTCGAGGGTGACCTGCACGGGGAGCTCCTTCGGGTTCAGCCGGCGGTACGCAGGCGGGCGGCGGCCTGGGCGATGTCGGCGCCGGCGAGTGCGGGGTCGGCCTCGGCGGCCCGCCGCAGGCGCTCCAGCACGGCCTCGACGACGGGCAGTTCGGCCGCCTTCACCGCGAGGCCGAGGTCCTTGACGGCGAGCCCGGTGCCGAAGTGCACCCCTTCGGCGAAGGCGCGGGCGACGACGCCGCCGAGCGGGCCCGCGGCCAGGGCGGCGCGGGAGGTCGCGGGGTCGACGCCGAGCGCGTCGGCCAGCCGGAGGGACTCGGCGACCAGGGCGACGCCGCCGATCACCGCCGCGTTCATGGCCAGCTTCAGCGCGGCGCCCGAGCCGGGGCCGCCGGTGCGGGTGACCGTGCCCAGACGGGAGAGGATCCCGCCGACCGCGTCGACCGCGTCGGCGTCACCGCCCGCCAGGATGCCGAGTTCGCCCGCGGCCGCCTTGTCGGTGCTGCCCATGACCGGGGCGTCGACGACGCTCACGCCGTCTCCGAGCCGGGCGGTGAGTTCCCGTACGGCGTCCGGGCCGACGCTGGACATCTCCACCCAGCGGGTGCCGGGCCGCAGGGCCGGTGCGGCCTCGGCGGCGACCGCGTCGAGCGCGTCGGGGCCGGCGAGCATCGTGAGCACCACGTCCGCGTCCCGGACGGCCTCGGCGACCGTACCGGCGTGCCGGGCGCCCTCGGCGGCCAGCGGGGCGGCCTTCGCCGCCGTACGGTTCCAGACGGTCAAGGGGTGGCCCGCGCACAGCAGTCGGCGGGCCATCGGGGCGCCCATGTGGCCGAGCCCCAGAAAGGCGATCTTCTCCATGCCTCGACGCTAGGCCCGGCCTTGCCATGCGACAAGCGAATGTCCAGCATGGCAGGCATGCCGAACACGCATGACTTGCTGCCGGAGTTGTCGACGGTGTGGCTCCGGGCCTTCCTGGAGGTCGCCCGCCAGGGCTCGTTCACCGTGGCCGCCCGCACCCTGGGCTGGACCCAGTCGGCCGTCTCCCGGCAGATCTCCTCGCTGGAGTCGGCACTGGGCGGTGAGCCGCTCTTCGAACGGCTGCCGCGGGGCGTGCGGCTGACCGAGGCCGGGCGGGTCCTGGTGCCGTACGCCGAAGCCGTGGCACAGGCCCTGCGGGGCGCCGGGCGGGAGTTGGCGGACCTGCGGGCGGGGACGGCCGGGCGGCTGCGGTTCGGGGCGTTCGCCACGGCCGACGCGGCGCTGGTGCCGCGCGCCCTCGCCGCCTTCCGGGCCCGCCGGCCCCGCATCCGCGTCACCCGCGAGGAGGGGCTCACCCCGGCCCTGCTCGACCGGCTCACCGCCGGGCACCTGGACCTGGCGGTGGTCTCCACGACCGGCCGGGTCCCGCTGGACGCCTACGACCTGCACCACCTGCTCGACGAGTCCCTCTACGTGGCCGTCCCCGCGGACCATCCGCTCGCCGGGCAGGGGCCGGTCGGGCTCGGGCAGCTCGCCGACGCCGAGTGGATCGCGGGCGGCCCCACCCCCGAGGGCACCCTCCTCGACGCGGCCCTGCGCCAGGACTTCCGCCCGCGGGTGACCCATGTCGTCGCCGAGTGGACCGCCAAGCAGGGCTATGTCGCCGCCGGACTCGGCGTCACCCTGATCCCGGCGCTGGCCGCCGCCTCGGTGCGCCCCGACATCGCCCTGCTGCCGGTCCTCGACGAGGACGCGCCGGCCCGCGCGGTGTACGCGGCGACGGTCAAGGGCCGCGCCCCGACCCCGGCCGCACGGGTGTTCCTGGCGGCACTGCGGGAGGCGGCGGAGCGGATTCCGACGGCCTGAGCACACGGATTCCGACGGCCCGACCCCGCGGATACCGACGGCTTGAACGACTGATTCCCGGGGGCCGCCCGCGGGTAGGACCCTGCTCCCCCACCCGCAACGGAAAGGACCTGAAGTCCGTTGAGTGTCATACGCATCGGGATCCGCGCCATCGTGCTGGCGCTGGCCGTCGGGCTCACGGCGGCCCCGGGAAGCACCGCCGCCGGTGTCACGCCCACCGTCGAGGAGCAGCGCCTCGACCGTGCGGTGCCGCAGGAGATCCTGCGCCGCTCCGGATTCGACTCGGTGGCACCGGAGTTCGCCGCCCGGCTGGCGCGCGCAGGCTCCTACGCGCAGGCCCGCCGGATCGTCGTGGCCGAGGGGTCGGCGCTGTGGCGGCGGGCCGTGGACCGGGTGCAGGGGCGGGGCCCGGCGGGCGGGGGCCTGAGCCGGGACGACGACCGGCCGCTGTACTGGGCGCGGCTGGGGATGACCCGGGAAGTGCGGTCCTGGCAGCCGGGGTTCGCACTGACCGGCATCCAGCGGGAGCGGCTGCTCGACGCGCTGGAGCGGACCTCGCGCGGCCAGGCGGATCTGCGGTATCCGGGCGGCAAGGGCGTCCGGCGGGTCCTGGTCACCGGCTTCGACCCGTTCACGCTGGACCGGGACATCCGGATCTCCAACCCGTCGGGCGCGAGCGCGCTGGCGCTGGACGGCACGGTGATCGAGACGGCGGACGGTCCGGCCCGGGTGGAGACGGCCGTGTTCCCGGTCAGATGGGCGGACTTCGCGCAGGGGACGGTCGAGCGGACCCTGCGGCCGCACCTGCCCCGCGTGGACCTGTTCACCACGGTGAGCCAGGGCCGCGTGGGCCGGTTCGACATCGAGCGCACCAACGGGGCCTGGCGGGGCGGCTTCCCCGACAACGAGAACGTCGGCCGCACGGAGACGGTCCCGGTAACCGACCCGGCCTCGCAGCCGCAGTGGACGTCGACGACACTGCCGTACGCGGAGATCGTCGCTGCGGGCACCGGCCGCTTCCCGGTGTACGACAACACGAGCGTCACCGAGGTCCCGGCCGGCGGCACCGAGCCGGTCGTACGGCCGGACGGGCCGACGCCGGGCTCGACGGCACGGGCCGGGGGCGGCGGGAACTACCTGTCCAACGAGATCGCCTACCGGGCGACCCTGCTGCGCGACCGCCTCGGCCTGCACGACAGCCTGCCGGGCGGGCATGTGCACACGCCGGTGCTGCAGTTCGGGGCCGGGAACACCACGGAGGTGACCGACCCCGAGTTCGTGCGGAACCGGCTGGACATCGTCGCGCAGGTGCGGGCGATCGTACGCGCCGCGCTCAGTGCGACGGGGCGAACGCGAGGCTGACGCCGAGGCCGGCCAGGACCGAGCCGATCACCTTGTTGAGCACCTTCTGCGCGCCGAGCATGAGGGTGCGCATGCGCTCCTGGGAGAAGAACACCGCTACGACGCCGAACCACAGCAGGTGGGCCAGCGACATGAACAGGCCGTAGCCCACCTGCTGGTGGACGGGTGTGCCGGGGCTGACGACCTGGGCGAAGGTGGAGACGACGAACAGGGTCGTCTTGGGGTTGAGGACATTGGTCAGGAACCCGCTGCGCAGGGCCGCGAGCGGGGTCAGGCCGGTCCTGTTCTCCAGGTCGACCTGCACCTCGCCGCGGGCGCGGAAGGTGCGGACGCCGATGTACACGAGGTAGGCGGCGCCGGTCAGCTTGATGACGGTGAACAGGAAGGTGGAGGAGGCGATCAGCAGGCCCACGCCGAGCATGGTGTACGTGACGTGGACCAGGACTCCGGCGGCGACGCCGGTGGCGGCGAGCAGGCCGGTGCGGCGGCCGTAGAGGTAGCTGTTGCGGACGATCATCGCGAAGTCGGCGCCGGGGGCGACGACGGCCAGGACGGTGATGACGGCTACGGCGAGTATCTCGGTCACACGGTCTCCTCTGCGGATGCGTCGTGGGCCCCGCCGTCGTCGGTCCCGGTCTCCTCGCCGAGCAGGTCGCGGGCCATGAGGGTGGCGCCCGCGACCGCGCCCGGCATCAGGAACACGGCCACGAACGGGACCAGGAAGGCCAGGCCCAGGGGCGTGCCGAAGCCCCAGACCAGGGTCTTGCGGGAGCGGAGCAGGGCGAGGCGCTCGCGCAGTTCGACGCCGCGGCGCTGCAGGGCGACGGCGGTGAGCTCCTCGGTGAGGAAGAAGCCGGTGACGAAGAAGCCGAGGACGGGCACGACGGTCTGCCCGGCGACGGGGACGAACCCGAGCGCGAACAGCAGCACGCCCCAGCACAGGGCCCGTACGAGGATGCGCAGGCTGTCCCGGGCCGAGATCCACAGCTCCCGCCACAGCGGCAGCCCGGACTCGGGCGCGGTGCCGTCGGGCGAGACGTCCCGGTCGACGGCCTCGGAGAGGCTCTCGTAGAACGGCTGCCCGATCAGCAGCGTCACCGCGGTGAAGGTGAGCACGGCGAGGAGCAGGCCCAGTGCGAACAGCACGGCCGTCAGGAAGCCGCGGAACAGGCCCTGCCAGGGGCTGGACCAGTCGTCGGCGAACGGCGTGGCCCAGGCGACGGAGTCGTCGCCCCACACGGCGAGCGCGACCAGCGCGGCCGCGTACAGCACGAGGGTGATCAGCCCGGGGATCAGCCCGAACTCGAACTGCCTGCCGTGCCGGGCCACCCACCGCTGGCCCTTGATGAGGTACTGGAAACCCGCCCCGAGATCACGCATGGCGGAACTCTAACCGGGTGACATCGAGTCACTCCTGCCGCGGTTGCCGTCGCGGTTGTTGTCGCTCTTGAGTCGAACAGGTAGATCTCGCCGTACCGATCCGAAGGAAGCCCGAGGAGGTACGCGTGCGCACCACCAGTAGCGTCCTTGCGAGAACCGCCCTGGCCCTCGCCCTGTCGGCCGGTTCCCTCCTGCTCACCGCCCCGGCCCAGGCCCGCCCCACGCCGCCCGTCCCCAGCCCCGTCACCCGGCACGAGCCCGCCCGGGACACCGGGGCCGCGACGGCCCCCGAGTCCGCGGCCCGCCGGGCCCTCGGCGCGCCCGGCCCCGGCCTCACGGACACCTTCCTCGGCTATCCGCGGCAGCAGGTGCTCGCGCCCGATCCGGCGGACCCGGCCGACAAGTCCCTCAGGCTGGGCCTGGTCCCGTACCACGGCATCGCGCCCCGGCTGAACGCCCTTCAGGCGCTCGGCGACCGGGTCAGCGTGGAGGTGGCCGGGCGTTCGGCGGGCGGGCACCGGCTCTTCCTGGTGACGGTCACCGCGCCGGAGTCGGCGGCCTTCGCCCGCGCCCAGGAGCGGATGCGTGAGCTCATCGAGAACGCGCCCGCGGCGGCCGCGGAGGACCCGGAGCTCCAAGCGGCGTACAAGACGCCGGTGTTCTTCAACAGCAACATCCACGGCGACGAGTGGGAGGGCACGGACGCCGCCCTGAGGCTCATCGAGCGGCTCGCGACCGCGGACGACGCCCGCACCCGGGAGCTGCTGGGCACGAGCCGCCTGTACTTCGACATCACCGCCAACCCGGACGGCCGGGTCGCCGGCACACGGACCAACGCGAACGGATTCGACCTCAACCGGGACTTCGTCACCGCCTCGCAGCCGGAGACCCGGGCGATGCGGCGGATCGAGATCGACAAGCAGCCCGCGGTCATGCTGGACCTGCACGGCTATGTCAACGGCACCCTCATCGAGCCGGCCACTCCCCCGCACGGCGAGAACTACGAGTACGACCTGTTCCTGAAGAACACCTACGCCAACGCCCTCGGCATGGAGGCCGCCGTCGACGGCCTCGGTTACACCCCGGACGAGGACGGGGTCGAGTCCGCGCAGATCCCGTTCCGCGACCAGCAGGAGGGCTGGGACGACTGGCCGCCCGTCTTCACCCCGCAGTACGCCGCCTACCACGGCACGGTCGCCGCGCACACGGTCGAGATCCCGTTGCAGGTGAACGACTCCGCCTACAGCAGCCTCCCGGTGGCCGAGCTGCGCCGCCGCTCCGCGGTCAACGTGGAGGTGGCGGGCGCCGCGATGCGGGCCACGCTGGAGTTCGCGCGCACGCACCGCGCGTCCCTGCTGGCCGACCAGATCGAGGTGTTCCGGCGGGGCGCCGCTGGGGCCGCGCAGGTGCCGGTGTCGCCGGAGACCGTCCCGGGCGTGCCCGGTGTCGGGCCCGAGGACGTGTACACCACCGAGTTCCCGCGCGCGTACGTGATCCCCGGCGGCTCGACCACCGCCGCCGCCCGCCTCGTCGGTCACCTGATCGCCAACGACGTCCGCGTCCTGCGGGCCGTGCACGCCTTCCGGCTCGGCGGGCGGACCTGGCCGCAGGGCTCGTACGTCGTCGACATGCGCCAGCCCAAGCGCGGCCTGGCCAACGCGCTCCTCGCGGACGGGCGGGACATCGGCGACAAGGTGTCGGTGATGTACGACATCTCGGGCTGGAGCCTCGGCCGGCTGTGGGGGGCGGCGGTGCGGTCCGTGCCGGCCGCGCCGTCGGTGAGCCTCGCCGGGCTTCCGCTGCGGGCGGTCCGGGAGGCCGCGCCCGTCGGGTACGTCGCCCCGCGCGGGGACCTGCGGCTGCGGCTGACCGACCCCGCGGAGGTGGCGGCGCTGAACTCGCTGCTGCGGCAGGGGGTCCGGGTGCGCCGGGCCGCGGACGGGTCGGCGCTCGTGCCGGGTTCCGCGCGGCGGGCGGCGGCCGGGGCGGCCCGGACGTACGACGTCGTCTTCTCGCCCGCCGCAAGCTTCGGCGGCACCGCGCTGCACCCGGTACGGGTCGCGGCGGCGGTCGCTCCGGGTGAGCTGTTCGCGCTGCGGGAGATGGGCTTCGAGGTCACCCCGGTGTCGACGGCCGTGCTGAACGGGGGCTTCGACTGGTCGGGCACGGACGTGCTGTTCGTGTCGGCCGGGCTGGACCCCGGGGCGCTCACCCCGGCCGCGCGGGGCGCCCTGGAGGCGTTCCTGGCGGCCGGGCACGGGCTGGTGGGCCGCGGGGCCGTCGGGGCCGCGGTGAGCGCGGCCACGGGGCTGCTGAAGGCGCGGGCCGTGGAGGGCCCCGAGGACGCCAACGGCGTGCTGCGGGTGGTGAACTCCGGTCCGGTGACGGCCGGTTCGCCGGCGTACGGCTTCGTCTACGCGCCCGTGTGGTTCACCGGCCTCGGCCCCGGTGCGCGGGTCGAGCAGTCATATGCGGGGGGCGGGAGTCCGCTCGTGTCCGGACACTGGCGGGCGCGCGAGGACGGCACCGGCGGGCCGGCGGACGCGGCGGGCCGGGCCTCGGTCGTCAGTGGCCCGCACGCAGTTCTGTTCGGGACCGAGCCGCTCTTCCGGGCGCACCCGAAGGGGGTGTTCCCCCAGGTGGCCCGGGCATTGTTGATCATTGGACAGGCCGGCAGAGGCTGATGCGAGGTTGAGGGAGAGCGGATGACCCAGGAGATCCACGGCACCGTCGCCGACGGCTACGAGGCCGTGCGCGAGGAGTTCGCCGCCTTCGTGGCGGAGGAACGGCCGGACTACGAGGGCCAGTTGTGCGCGTACGCCGACGGCAGACGGGCCGTCGACCTGTGGGCCGGCGAGGGCGCCGAGGCCGACTCGCTGTACGGCGTGTTCTCCACGACCAAGGGCGCGGCGCACCTCGTGGTCGCGCTGCTCGTGCAGGACGGCACCCTGGAGCTGGACCGGAAGGTCACCTACTACTGGCCGGAGTTCGGCGCCGAGGGCAAGGGCGGCGTGATCCTGCGGGATCTGCTCGCGCACCGGGCCGGCCTGGTGGGCCTGGACGCCGGGTTCAGCCAGGAGGAGCTGGCGGACGACCGGGCGATCGCCGAGCGGCTCGCCGACCAGCGGCCGTTCTGGCGGCCCGGCACGGCGTTCGGCTACCACGCGTACGTCATCGGCGCGCTCGCCGGTGAGGTGGTGCGCCGGGCCACCGGCCGGACCATCCAGGAGCTGTTCGAGGAGCGGGTGCGGGCGCCGTACGGGCTGGACTTCCACCTCGGGCTGCCCGAGGCGCTGGAGCCGCGGTTCCGCAGCGTGCTGCCGATGGCGCCGACACCGGAGCAGCAGGCGGAGCTCGACGCGACGCCGGCCGGGCCGCACACGCTGGGCGCGATCGCCTTCAACACCCACGCCCCGGACCCCTCGGACCTGGTGCGCCACGCCAACTCCCGCCTGGTCCGCGCCAAGGGGCCGACGTCGGCGGGCGGTGTGGCGGCCGCGCGCGGGATCGCCGGGATGTACGCGGCGGCGATCAGCGAGGTGGACGGCCGGCCGCCGCTGCTCAAGCCCGACACCGTCGCCGAGATCGGGCAGATCCACTCCGTCGGCCACGATCTGGTGAGCCAGGGCCTGCGCGCGTTCGCCCTGGGCTTCCAGGCGACGGCCGCCGTGGCGTACCCGTTCCTCGGTGCCGGCAGCTTCGGCCACAGCGGCGCCGCCGGCTCCCAGGGCTTCGCCGACCCGCGCGCGGGCCTCGCCTACGGCTACACCCGCCGCAGGTTCGCCTACCCGGGCGGCGCGGCCCCGGAGAACGAGCGGTTCGTGAAGGCGGTCCACGCCGCGGCGCTGGCCGGCTGAGCGGACGTAACAGGCGGAACGCGGACGGCAAGGGCCGCACCCCACGTCCAGGGGTGCGGCCCTCGTCGTACGCAACGAGTGGAGTCAGCCGAGCGTCACGATGATGTTCCCGCGGGTCGCCTTCGAGTACGGGCAGACCTCGTGGGCCTTCTTGATCAGGCTCTGCGCGGTCTCCGCGTCCACGTTCGGGATGTTCGCGGAGATCTCGACGATGATGCCGAAGCCGTCGTCGTTCTTGCCGATGCCGACCTTGGCGGTGACCGTCGAGCCGGAGACGTCGGCGCCCTCCTGGCGGGCGACGACGCCGAGCGCGCCCTGGAAGCAGGCGCTGTAGCCGGCGGCGAACAGCTGCTCCGGGTTGGTGCCGGTGCCGCTGCCGCCCATCTCGACGGGCGGGTTGACGATCACGTCGAGCCTGCCGTCGTCGGTGGCGACCCGGCCGTCGCGGCCGTTCTCCGCGGTGGCGACGGCGGTGTACAGGACGTCGGACTGCTGAATGGGCATGCGGTGGTCTTCCTCCTCGTCCGCCGTGCGACTCGCGCCCACGATCCACGGCGGTTTCGGAAAGAAGTTACCGCATACCGGAAAGTCCGGGAAGGCCGCCCGCGGGAGAGCGGCCCGTGGCGGCTACAGCTTGACGATCATCTTGCCCGTGTTGTCGCCGCGCAGGACGCCGAGGAACGCCTCCAGGTTGTTCTCGATGCCCTCGACGACCGTCTCGCGGTACTTCAGCGCGCCGGACGCGACCCAGGGGCCGACCTCCTGGACGAACTGCGGCTGGAGGTCGTAGTGGTCGCCGACCAGGAGGCCCTCGATACGGCCGCGGGTCTGGATGAGACGGGCGAGGTTCTTCGGGCCGGGGGCGGGCTCGGTGTTGTTGTAGACCGAGATCATGCCGCAGATGACGATCCGGCCGGCCTCGTTGAGCAGACCGATCGCGGCCTCCAGGTGGTCGCCGCCGACGTTGTCGAAGTACACGTCGACGCCGTCGGGCGCGGCCTCGCGCAGCTGCTCGGCGACGGGACCCTTCTTGTAGTTGAAGGCCGCGTCGAAGCCGTACTCCTCGACCAGCAGCTTGACCTTGTCGTCGGAGCCGGCCGAGCCGATCACCCGCGAGGCGCCCTTGAGCCTGGCGATCTGGCCGACCTGGCTGCCCACGGCACCCGCGGCGCCGGAGACGAACACGCTGTCGCCCTCCTTGAACGCGGCGGTCCGCAGCAGGCCCGCGTACGCGGTCAGACCGGGCATGCCGAGAACACCGAGGTACGTGGACAGGGGCGCGGCCTGCGGGTCGACCTTGACCGCGTGCCCGGCGTCCACGACGGCGTACTCGCGCCAGCCGAAGAAGTGCAGGACGTGGTCGCCGACGGCCACGCCCTCCGCCTCGGAGGCGATCACCTCGCCGACCGCGCCGCCCTGCATGACCTTGCCCAGCTCGAAGGGGGCGACGTAGGACTTGGCGGCGCTCATGCGGCCGCGCATGTACGGGTCGACCGAGAGGTACTTGTTGCGTATCAGCACCTGACCCTCGCGCGGCGTCGGGACCTCGGTCTCCACCAGGGCGAAGTCCTCGGGCTTGGGCCAGCCGACGGGACGGCTGAGCAGGTGCCATTCGCGGTTGATCATGGGATGCCTTCCGGATTACTTCATTACCTGAAACAACGATGCTCCTAAATATTTCAGCTTGTCAAGTAATGCGGGTATCCTGAGGCCATGGCCACTCCGCACACGTCCCGCCCCGACGAGCTGACCCTGGAGGTCGTCGACCTCATCGCCTCGGTCGTCGCGCGCTATCACGAGGAGTACGAGGAGGCCGCCGCCGAGCACGCGCTGACGGGGGCGCAGGCGAAGCTGCTCGGGCTGCTCACCCTGGAGCCGCTGCCCATGCGGAAGCTGGCCCAGAAGCTGAAGTGCGAGCCGTCGAACGTCACCGGGATCGTGGACCGGCTGGAGGCGCGGGGGCTGGTGGAGCGGCGGCCGGACCCGGCGGACCGGCGGGTGAAGGTCGCCGTGGCGACGGACGCGGGGCGCGGTGTGGCCCGGTCGTTGCGGGAGTCGCTGCGGTTCGCGCGGGAGCCGCTGGCCGGGCTCTCCGAGGAGGAACGGGTCGTGCTGCGGGGGCTGTTGCAGCGGATGCTCGCGGCCGCGCCGTAGGGCCTGCCGGCCTCGGCGGCTTTCGCGCCGAGGGCCTGCCGGTCGACGGCCGGCTTTCGCGCCGTAGGGCCTGCCGGTCGCCGGCCGGCTTTCGCGCCGTCGTGGCTGTTCGCGCCGTTCCCCGCGCCCCTGAAGGGACGTCAGGTGCACCACCACAGGAAGCGGTCGCACTCCTCCGTCGGGGTGGGGGTCGGGTCCGGGGCCGGGGGCGGCGGGGTGGTCGTGGGGGTGTCCGCCGGGGGCGGCTCCGGCGCGGAAGCCGTGCCGTCCGGGGACGGGGGCTGGTCCGTGGGGCCGAGGGTCGCGGCCGGGGTCGCGGTGCGCTGGATCTCGCGGGGGCTCTCCGCCGCCTCGGGGGACTCGCTCGCGGAGGCCGACGCCGAGGAGGACGACGAGGGCGAGGGCGAGGCGGTGGAGCCGGCCGGCCCGTCCGGGGAGGTGGCGTCCGCCGGGCCGGACAGGGGGTCCCCCTGCTCGCCCCCGGCCTCCTCGGAGGCGCCGCCGTCCGCCTGCTCGCCGCCCTCGGCCGCCGACGGCTGCGGGGTGGCGCCCGGGGCGTCCAGACCCAGCTCGGCCAGGCTCAGGCCGCCCGCGGCGAGCAGGAAGCCCGCGGTGATCAGGACGGTCCTGCGGCGGCGGCGCCGGTGCGCGGCGGCCTTGCGGTCGCGGCGGCTCTCGCCGGGGCGGCGGGAGGCGGCACGGCCCTGCGGCGGACCCTCGGTGCGGGCGGCGGGCGCGGTGGGGTGCGCGGCCGGGTCGTCGTAGGCGGGCTCCGCCGGAAGCTGCTCGGCGGGTACGCCGCAGCCCGGGCAGGCGAGGGCGCCGTTGAGATGCCGTCGGCAGGGGTGGCAGTAGTCCATGACGCCGGAAGATTAAGTTCCCGGCACGTCACGTTCCTAGGCGTCGCCGTGAAGGTTTCGTGGGGAAGCGGGCCCCCCGGCGTGGCACGGTGGGTCCGGCCGGGTTTCGAAAGTACCGAAACCGTTATCTGTGCGACCCATTGACACCTCCGCCACCCCGTCCTTACTGTCACGCCAGCATTTCGAACGAGTGACGAAATCTCGAACAAGCTAACGTTCACGAGGGGCAACTGCCGTGCGCATCACCGGAATCAGCACACACGTGGTCGGGACGCCGTGGCGCAACCTGACGTACGTCCAGGTGCACACCGACGAGGGCATCACCGGAGTCGGCGAGACCCGGATGCTGGGACACACCGACGCCCTCCTCGGGTATCTGAAGGAGGCCGAGACCAACCACATTCTCGGTTCCGACCCGTTCGCCGTCGAGGACCTCGTCAAGCGCATGAAGTACGGCGACTACGGCCGGGCCGGCGAGATCGTGATGTCCGGCATCGCCGTGGTCGAGATGGCCTGCTGGGACATCAAGGGCAAGGCCCTCGGTGTGCCGGTGTGGCAGCTGCTGGGCGGCAAGGTGACCGACAAGGTCAAGGCGTACGCCAACGGCTGGTACACCACCGAGCGGACCCCGGAGGCGTACCACAAGGCCGCGCAGGGGGTCATGGAGCGCGGGTACAAGGCGCTGAAGATCGACCCGTTCGGCACCGGGCACTTCGAGCTGGACCACCAGGAGACCCTGTACGCGGTCTCCCTGATCGAGGCCGTGCGCGACGCGATCGGGCCCGAGGCCGAGCTGATGCTGGAGATGCACGGCCGGTTCTCGCCCGCGACGGCGGTCCGGCTCGCGCGCGAACTCGCCCCCTTCAAGCCCGCCTGGCTGGAGGAGCCGTGCCCGCCGGAGAACCTCAAGGCGCTGGAGAAGGTCGCCGCGAAGGTCGACATCCCGGTGGCCACGGGTGAGCGCATCCACGACCGGATCGAGTTCCGCGAGCTGTTCGAGAACCAGGCCGTGGACATCATCCAGCCGGACGTCGGCCACATCGGCGGCATCTGGGAGACCCGCAAGCTCGCCGCGACCGCCGAGACCCACTACATGCTGGTCGCCCCGCACAACGTCGGCGGGTCCGTGCTGACCGCCGCGTCCCTCCAGGTCGGGTTCACCTCCCCCAACTTCAAGATCCTGGAGCACTTCAACGACTTCGCCGACGCGGAGATCAAGAAGGTCGTCAAGGGCGCGCCGCAGGTCGTGGACGGCTACTTCCACCTGTCCGACGCGCCGGGTCTCGGTGTCGAGCTGGACGTGGACGCGGCCGCCGAGTTCCCGCAGCAGCAGGCCCGCTTCGACCTGTGGGCCGAGGGCTGGGAGCAGCGCAAGCCGAAGGGCACGAAGTGAGTTCACAGGTCGTCGTCGAGGCGCCCGGCGTCCATCGCGTCGAGGAGCACACACCGCGCGCGCCCGGTGCCGGTGAGGCGCTGGTGCGGGTGCACGCGGCAGGCATCTGCGGCAGCGACCGCGAGGTGTATCAGGGCAACAGGCCCGAGGGGTACGTCCGTTACCCGCTGACCCCGGGTCATGAGTGGTCCGGGACGGTCGAGGCGGTCGGGGCGGGCGTGCCCGCTTCCCTGGTCGGCCGCAAGGTGGTCGGCGAGGGCTTCCGCAACTGCCAGGTGTGCGACCGCTGCCACGCCGGTGAGACGACCCTGTGCACGGACGGCTACGAGGAGACCGGGTTCACCCAGCCCGGTGCGATGGCCGCCACCCTGACCCTGCCGGCCCGGCTGCTGCACCCCCTGCCGGAGGACGCCGACCTGACCGCCGCGGCGCTGCTGGAGCCGGCCGCCTGTATCGCGGCGGCGGCCCTGAAGGCGGACACGCGGCCCGGCGAGCGGGTGGCCGTCGTCGGCACCGGCACGCTCGGCATGTTCGCGGTGCAGTTCCTGCGGGCCTCCTCCCCGGGCGAGCTGCTGGTCGTGGGAACGCGCCCGGACCGGGAGGCGCTGGCGCGGCAGTTCGGTGCGACCGGCTTCCGCACCAAGGAGCAGGAGCTGCCCGGGGACTTCGACGTGGTCGTGGAGACGGCCGGGTCCGCCGACGCGGCCCGCACCGCCGCCGCGCTGCTGCGGCGCGGGGGCCGGCTGGTGCTGACCGGCATCCCGGCGCCGGGCGCGGACGGGCTCGACCCGACCGACCTCGTCGTACGGCAGCTGGAGGTGCACACCGTCTTCGGCGCCCCGCCGGACGCCTGGTCGCACGCCGTGCGGGTGTTCGCCGCGGGACTGCTGGACCCGGTGCCGCTGGTGACGCACGAGCTGCCGCTGGCCGAGTTCTCCCGGGCCATCGAGCTGGTGGGGTCGGGCGACCCGAAGGTCGGCAAGGTGCTGCTGCGCCCGTAGACGTGCGCCGGTACGGGGGCTTCCCGAAGGCCGCCGTACCGGCGTACCACCACCTTTCCCATACCTCAGGGCGCGAACTACGTCCGAAATACCGAACACGAAGGACAGCTTGTGACCGACGCTTCCGTCACGGCAGCCCGGCGACCCGGCGAGCAGGCGCTCGCCGCGCTCGGCCTGGGCGCGCCCGCGCTCGACCCCGCCGACGCCTCGCCGCACACCTTCCCCGGCGGCGGCCGCTGGCGCACCGAGATCCCCTCGTGCGAGGGTCCCGAGGCGCTGGCCGTCGTCCTGAAGGAGTCCTCGCGCCTGGATGTGCCGATCCACCGGATCAGCCAGGGCAGCGGGGTGTGGATGCTCACCGACGCCGAGATCACCGAGATGGTCGAGGCGACCGCCGAGCGCGACATCGAGCTCTGCCTGTTCACCGGCCCGCGCGGCACCTGGGACATCGGCGGCTCGGTGCGCACCGACTCACGCGGGGCCGGGCTGCGCGCGCGGGGCCACGACGCCGTCGCGGGCTGCGTCGAGGACGCCGTACGGGCCACCGAGCTGGGTGTGAAGTGCCTGCTGGTGGCGGACGAGGGCGTGCTGTGGACGCTGCACCGGGCCCGCGAGGCGGGGATCGTCCCGGCCGACACCACCCTGAAGGTCTCGGCGCTGATCGGCCCGGTCAACCCGGCGGCGTACGCCGTGTACGAGCGGCTCGGCGGCGACTCGATCAACGTGCCCAGCGATCTCACCCTGGACCACCTCACCGAGATCCGCCGGGTCTCGGCCGCGCCCATGGACATGTACATCGAGGCGCCGGACGACCTCGGCGGCTACGTCCGGATGTACGAGGTGGCCGAGCTGATCCGGCGCGGCGCCCCGCTGTACCTGAAGTTCGGTCTCTCCAAGGCGCCCGGGATCTACCCGTACGGCCACCACCTGCGGGAACTGACGCTGTCCACCGCCAAGGAGCGGGTGCGGCGCGGCCGGCTGGCCCTGGATCTGCTGGCGCGGCACGGCGCCGACGGCGACATGGCGCCGCTGGGCTCACGGCTGCCGGGCGCGCTGCGGCGCTTCGACACGCCCTCATAACGTTCCGGCGAACACCCCTTCACAGAACTCGACGCAGCCCCACAGAATCGCACACACCCGCTCACCCAGCCGGTCACGAACATCAAGGATGATGATCATGCGCACTCGCAGAGCCGCACTCGCCGCGATAGCCGCCACCGCCTCCCTGGCCCTGACCCTCACGGCCTGCGGCCAGAACTCGGAAGGGGGCAGCGAGGACAAGGGCGGCAGCACCGAGGGCGCCACCATCGGCATCGCGATGCCCACCAAGTCCTCCGAGCGCTGGATCGCCGACGGCAACAACGTCGTCAAGCACCTGGAGGAGAAGGGCTACAAGACCAAGCTGGTCTACGGCGAGGACGACCCCGACCAGCAGGTCTCGCAGATCGAGAACCTCATCACCCAGGGCGTGAAGGCGCTGATCGTGGCCGCCATCGACAACAAGTCGATGAACAACGTCCTGCAGCAGGCCAAGGACGCCGGCATCCCGGTCATCTCCTACGACCGCCTGATCCTCGGCACCCCGAACGTCGACTACTACGCCTCCTTCGACAACGAGAAGGTCGGCGAGCTGCAGGGCACCTACATCGTCGAGAAGCTCGGCCTGAAGGACGGCAGCAAGAAGGGCCCGTTCAACATCGAGCTGTTCGCCGGCTCCAACGACGACAACAACACGCGCTACTTCTTCCAGGGCGCGATGAACGTCCTGCAGCCCTACATCGACAAGAAGCAGCTCGTCGTCCGCTCCGGGCAGACGAAGCTCACGCAGGTCGTCACCCTGCGCTGGGACGGCGGCACCGCGCAGAAGCGGATGGACGACATCCTCACCTCGGCCTACAAGACCGAGCGCGTCGACGCCGTCCTCTCCCCCTACGACGGCATCTCCATCGGCATCCTGTCCGCGCTGCGCTCGGACGACTACGGCTCCAAGGCCAAGCCGTGGCCGATCGTCACCGGCCAGGACGCCGAGGTGGCCTCGGTGAAGTCGATCATCGCCGGCCAGCAGTCGATGACCGTCTACAAGGACACCCGCGAGCTCGCCAAGATCGCCTCCGACATGGTCGACGCGGCCCTGAAGGGCAAGAAGCCCGAGGTCAACGACACCAAGACCTACGACAACGGCGCCAAGGTCGTCCCGGCGTACCTGCTGGAGCCGGTGAGCGTCGACAAGGCCAACTACAAGGCCACCGTCGTGGACTCCGGCTACATCAAGGAAAGCGACCTCAACTGACGTCCGCCCTTCAAGGATTGGAAGGCACGACCATGGCGGGACCCGTCCTGGAAATGCGCTCGATCGTCAAGACCTTTCCCGGCGTCAAGGCGCTGTCGGACGTCAACCTGACCGTCCGGCGGGGCGAGGTCCACGCCATCTGCGGGGAGAACGGCGCCGGCAAGTCGACCCTGATGAAGGTCCTCTCCGGCGTCCACCCGCACGGCACCTACGAAGGGGACGTCCTCTTCGAGGGGGAGACCTGCCGGTTCAAGGACATCCGGGCCAGCGAGCAGCACGGCATCGTGATCATCCACCAGGAGCTGGCGCTGGTGCCGTATCTGTCCGTCGCCGAGAACATCTTCCTCGGCAACGAGCACGCCACCCGCGGCTTCATCAACTGGAACGAGACCCTTCGGCACGCCACCGAACTGCTGCGCCGCGTCGGCCTCGACGAGCACCCGGAGACCCGGGTCGCCGACATCGGGGTCGGCAAGCAGCAGCTGGTGGAGATCGCCAAGGCCCTGTCCAAGCAGGTGAAGCTGCTGATCCTGGACGAGCCGACGGCGGCCCTGAACGACGAGGACAGCGGCAAGCTGCTCGATCTGATCCTGGACCTGAAGGACCAGGGCATCACCTCGATCATCATCAGCCACAAGCTCAACGAGATCCGCCGGGTCGCCGACTCGGTGACGATCATCCGCGACGGCCGCACCATCGAGACCCTCGACGTGAAGGCCGAGAGCACCACCGAGGACCGGATCATCTCCGGCATGGTCGGCCGCGACCTGGAGAACCGCTTCCCCGAGCGCACCCCGCACCGGCCCGAGGAAGGCAGCGCGCCCGCCCTGGAGATCAGGGGCTGGACCGTGCACCACCCGATCGACCAGCAGCGCAAGGTCGTCGACGACGTGTCCCTGTCCGTGCGCCGGGGCGAGATCGTCGGCATCGCCGGCCTGATGGGCGCCGGCCGCACCGAACTGGCGATGAGCTTGTTCGGGCGGACGTACGGCAGATACGCGGGCGGCACCGTCCTGAAGGACGGGAAGGAGATCCGCACGAAGAGCGTCCCCGAGGCGGTCGCGCACGGCATCGCGTACGTCACCGAGGACCGCAAGCACTACGGCCTGAACCTCATCGACACCATCAACCGCAACATCTCGCTCAGCGCGCTGGGCAAGGTCTCCCGGCGGGGCGTGGTCGACGAGCACGAGGAACGGCAGGTCGCCGAGGGCTTCCGCAGGTCGATGAACATCAAGGCACCCACCGTCTTCGAGCCGGTCGGCAAGCTGTCCGGCGGCAACCAGCAGAAGGTCGTCCTCAGCAAGTGGATCTTCGCGGGTCCGGACGTGCTGATCCTGGACGAGCCGACCCGCGGGATCGACGTGGGCGCCAAGTACGAGATCTACACGGTCATCGACCAGTTGGCCGCCCAGGGCAAGGCGGTCGTCTTCATCTCCTCCGAACTGCCCGAGCTGCTCGGCATGTGCGACCGCATCTACACGATGGCCGCCGGCCGCCTCACGGGTGAGTTCTCGCGGGCCGAGGCCTCGCAGGAGTCGCTGATGCGCCGGATGACGAAGGACAAGAAGGACAAAGAGGTAACGCGATGAGCACGGATGTGACCGCCAAGAGCCCGGCCCCCGCGCCGCCGGGCGGGAGCGGCGGGGCCGGGGGCGACGGCCTGCTCCAGCTGATGCTCGACGGCATGCGCCGCAACATGCGGCAGTACGGCATGCTCTTCGCCCTCGGCCTGATCGTGGTGCTGTTCGCCGTCTGGACCGACGGCGACCTGCTGCTGCCGCGCAACGTCTCCAACCTGGTGCTGCAGAACAGCTACATCCTGATCCTCGCGATCGGCATGATGCTCGTCATCATCGCGGGCCACATCGACCTGTCGGTCGGCTCGCTGACCGCGTTCATCGGCTCGATGGCGGCCGTGTTCATGGTGAAGAACGACCTGCCGTGGCCGGTCGCGGTGATCCTGTGCCTGGCGATGGGCGCGGTAGCGGGCGCGGTGCAGGGCTTCTTCATCGCCTACGGCGGGATACCCAGCTTCATCGTCACCCTCGCCGGCATGCTGATCTTCCGCGGTCTGACGGAGATCTTCCTGGAGGGCCAGACCCTCGGCCCGTTCCCCGAGGGCCTGCAGAAGGTCGCCAACGGCTTCCTGCCGGAGGTCGGCCCGGAGACGAACTACCACAACATCACGCTGCTGCTGGGCCTCGCCCTGATCGCGTTCGTGGTGTTCCAGGAGGTCCGCGACCGGCGCCGGCAGCAGGAGTTCTCGCTGGAGGTGCCGCCGCGCAACCTGTTCCTGCTGAAGCTGGTGGCGCTGAGCGCGGCCGTCCTGGTCGTCACCATGCTCCTGGCCAGCTACAAGGGCGCCCCGATCGTCCTGCTCATCCTCGGCGTGCTGCTCGTCGGCTTCGGCTACGTGATGCGCAACGCCATCATCGGCCGCCACATCTACGCCATCGGCGGCAACCTGCCCGCGGCCAAGCTGTCGGGCGTGAAGGACAAGAAGGTCACCTTCCTCGTCTTCCTGAACATGGGCATGCTCGCGGCCCTGGCGGGCCTGGTCTTCGCGGCCCGCTTCAACGCGGCCTCGCCCAAGGCGGGCCTCAACTTCGAGCTGGAGGCGATCGCGGCCTCCTTCATCGGCGGCGCGTCGATGAGCGGCGGTGTCGGCACCGTCCTCGGCGCGATCATCGGTGGCCTGGTCCTGGGCGTGCTGAACAACGGCATGAACCTCGTCGGCATCGGCACGGACTGGCAGCAGGTCATCAAGGGCCTGGTGCTGCTCGCCGCGGTCGGGTTCGACGTGTGGAACAAGCGCAAGGTCGGTTCATAAGTCACCGGGCCCCGCCTTGAGGCGGGGCCCGCCTCATATGGCAGGAGCCGCTGTATGGAACTGAACAGACGCACCCTCATCGCCGGGGCCGCGGCCGCCGGCGTCACCACCGCACTGAGCGGAACCGCGCACGCCGCCGGGACCGCCCACGCCACGGGAGGCAGGAAGCCGGTGAAGTCGCACTTCGGCACGCTCGCCGACGGCACCGAGGTCCACAGCTGGTCGCTGCAGAACGGCGGCACCCGGCTGAAGGTCCTCTCCTATGGCGGGATCGTGCAGTCCCTGGAGATACCGGACCGGCGCGGACGGTACGCCAACGTCTCGCTGGGCTTCGACAACCTGGCGGACTACGTCGCGTCGAGCCCCTTCTTCGGCGCCCTGATCGGCCGGTACGGCAACCGCATCGGCAAGGGCCGCTTCACCCTCGACGGCAAGGAGTACCAGCTCTCCGTCAACGACGGCGACAACAGCCTGCACGGCGGTGCCCAGGGCTTCGACAAGCGGGTCTGGGACGTGGAGCCGTTCACCAAGGGCACGGACGTCGGCCTGTACCTGCGCTACACGAGCGCGGACGGCGAGATGGGCTACCCCGGCACGCTCAGGACGAAGGTCACCTACACCCTCACCCGGCACGGCGACTGGCGCATCGACTACGAGGCCACGACCGACAAGGCGACCGTCTGCAACCTCACCAGCCACGTCTACTACAACCTCGCCGGCGAGGGCAGCGGCTCGGTCTACGACCACGAACTGACCATCGCCGCCTCCCGCTACACGCCCGTCGACTCCGGGCTGATCCCCACCGGCGAGCTGGCGCGGGTCGCGGGCACCCCCTTCGACTTCCGCCGGAGCAAGACGGTCGGCGAGGACATCCGGGTCGCCCACCAGCAGGTGCTCTACGGCCAGGGCCTGGACCACAACTGGGTGCTCGACAAGGGACTCACCGCCCGGCCCGAGCACATCGCGACCCTGCGCGACCCCTCCTCGGGCCGCACCATGAGGATCGCCACGACCGAGCCGGGCCTGCAGTTCTACTCCGGCAACTTCCTCGACGGCACCCTCGTCGGCACCGGCGGCACGGTCTACCGCCAGGGCGACGGGTTGTGCCTGGAGACCCAGCACTTCCCGGACTCCCCGAACCAGCCGGCGTTCCCCTCGACGGTGCTGCGGCCGGGCCAGGTGTACCGGTCCGCCACCGTGCACTCCTTCGGCTGAACCACGCGCCTCCGCAGGCGAGTTGAACGCCCGCGCCGTCACCTCCGTATGTAGGGGCGGCCCGTGCTCCCCCGCACGGGCCACCCACAGACGGAGGTTCCCTTGTCCGGTAGTGTCACCTCGCTCTTCCGCGCCGGATCGGCACACAGCCCGTCCATGGCGGCGCTGACGCGCGAGGGCGGCGACGGGTCCGGTCCGGTGGACTTCTGCATCCCCTGCAACCCGTACTTCCCCACCCCGGCGATGTTCGACGAGATGGCGGCCCGCCTGCGCGACATCGTCACCTACTACCCCAGCAGCGCCGACACCATCACCGCTGAGCTGTGCGCGCTGCTGGGCCTTCCGCCGCAGTGCGTGGCGATGGGCAACGGCTCCACGGAGCTGATCACCTGGATCGACCACCTGCTGGTCCGGGAGTCCCTCGCCGTCCCCGTCCCCACCTTCGGCCGCTGGACCGACCAGCCGATGGAGACCGGCAAGCGCGTCGACATGTTCCCGCTCCAGGAGTCCGCCGGCTTCGCCCTGGACCTGGCCCGGTACGCGGAGTTCATCCGGGCGCGCGGCACCCGTGTCGCGGTCCTGTGCAACCCCAACAACCCCGACGGCGGCTATCTGCGCAGGCACGCCGTCGTGCAGTTCTTGGACGCGCTGGCGGACCTGGACCTGGTGATCGTCGACGAGTCGTTCCTGGAGTTCGCCGACGCTGAGGCGGATCCGTCGGTCGTGCAGGAGGCGATGCTGCGGCCCAACGTCATCGTGCTGCGCAGCCTCGGCAAGAACTTCGGGCTGCACGGCGTGCGCTTCGGCTATCTGGTCGCGGGCCCGGCGCTCGCGGGCAAGGTCCGCGCGATGCTGCCCAAGTGGAACCTCAACTCCTTCGCCGAGCACGTGGTGTTCATGCTGAAGGAGCACGGGGCGGAGTACGCGCAGAGCCTCGCGCAGGTGCGCCGGGACCGGCTGGAGATGGCCAGCGCGCTGTCGGCGCTGCCGGGGCTGACGGTCTACCCCTCCCAGGGCAACTTCCTCTTCGTGCGCCTGCCCGTCGGCGCCGAGGGAACCGTCGTGCGGGACCGGCTGCTCACCGAGCACCGGATCCTCGTCCGCGAGTGCGGCAACAAGATCGGTTCCTCCAGCCGCTTCCTGCGGCTCGTGGTGCGCCCCCAGGTCGACGTGCGTCGCCTGGTGTCCGGCCTGGAACAGGTGCTCTACGGGACGTCCAGGAGGGAGGGCGCCGTGCCCGAGCTGAACACCGGGACCAGTTACAGCTCGGGCACGGCGGCCGTGGACCGGCTGGTCAGCGCCACGAACGGGGCGGGCCTGTCGATGCCGCTGCCCGCGGCGGTCGGGCCGACACCCGTGGGGGTGCCGGCGCAGGGAGGCCTCACCGCGGCGCAGGTCCGGGGTGTGCCGGGGTGGCCCGCCGCCGGGGGCATGGCTCAGTAGGCGACGGGCCAGCCGGTGCTCCAGTTCAGCAGGTTGACGCCGAGCTTGGGCGTGCCGTTGTCGTTGCCGTCGTAGTAGTGGTAGACGATCAGGTCCCCGTCGACGTCGGCCATGATCGACTGTCCGCCGGGGCCGATGACCCTGCCGTGCGACTCCAGCACGGGCGTGCCTCCGTTGTTCGTCAGCGCGACGCCGTTCTTGTCGTAGTAGGGCCCGGTGACGGAGGTGGCCCGGCCGACCTTCACCTTGTACGTGGAGCCGGTGCCCTGGCAGCAGACGTCGTACGAGGCGAAGAGGTAGTAGTAGCCGCCCCGTTTGACGACGAAGGGCGCCTCGACGGCCTTCGTCCCGGTCGGGCGGGAGGCGAGCGAGTGGCGGGTGGTGTCGGTCGACAGCTGCTTGCCCGTCGACGGGTCGATCCGGATCATCTTGATGCCGGTCCACCAACTGCCGAACGAGAGCCACCACTTGCCGTCGCCGTCGATGAAGAGGTTGGGGTCGATGGCGTTGTAGTCGCTGGACGAGCTGGAGCTGTGGACGATCCCGTAGTCGGTCCAGCTGCCCGGCTGCCCGGTGCTCGACCCGGCGAGGCCGATGGCGGAGGTGTTCGTGCCGAACTTCGAGACGGAGTAGTACATCAGGTACTTCCCGCCGTGGTACGAGATGTCTGGCGCCCACGCCTCCGGCACGGAGGAGTACGTCGACCACCAGCCCGGCCGTGCGGAGAACGCGTCACCCGCCGCCCTGAACGCGATCCGGTCGCCGGACGTCTTCGCGGCGAGGCCGCCGCCGGTGGCGTACAGCAGGTACTGCCCGGAGGAGGTGCGGATCATGGTCGGGTCGTGGACGACCGTGGAGCCCGTGACCGTGCCGGGGCCGGGATAGGCGGAGGCGGTGGAGGGCAGCAGGGCGAGAAGTGCGGCGAGCGGAGCGGCGAGGAGGGTGGTGCGAGTGCGGGAGGGAGGACGAGTACGGCTGCGAGTACGGGTGCGGGTGCGGCTCAAGGGGACGCTCCTAGGGTGGGGGTCACCGCCTGTTCGGCATACCGAACGACGGTCGCGTCATCGGACGGGACCGTAGAATCGAACCCCTTGCGCGTCAATGGTCCACGCAGCGACGGAAGTTCAGGCTCCCGCGCCCCGCGCGGCACGCAGCACCGCGGCGGTCTCGGCGTGCGCGCCCCGCTCCGCCCACTCCAGCGGGGTCAGGCCCGTGCCGCCGTCCTCGCGCAGCGACGGGTCCGCGCCGGCCGCCAGGAGCGCCCGGACCGTGTCGGTGTGGCCCCAGCAGGCGGCCCCGCACAGGGGCAGGCCCTCGCTGCCGTGCCCGCTCTCCGCGTCGGGGCCGGCACCGGCCGCCAGGAGCAGCTCGACGACGGCCGTGTCCCCGTGGACCGACGCCTGGTACAGCGGTGTCGTCCCCTCCCGGTTCGCCCGCCCCGGGTCCGCGCCCGCCCGCAGCAGGGCCCGGACCCGGGCCGCGTCCCCGATGAGCGCCGCCGTCACCAGCCGCCGCGAGAGCTTCTTCCCCACACGCCTGTTCACGGCCGCCGACCCTGTGCCGGGACGGCGGCCCGTGTCCTGCGCGTTTCTACGGGTTCTCCCACGCCGCCGGTTCCGCGGCCAGCGCCCGGACCGGTTCCGGCAGGGCGTCCGCGGCGAGGTCGGCCAGGGTGACGCCCTCCAGGATGCGGCGGACGTTGGCGCGCAGCGCGATCCACAGCGGGAGCAGCGGCTCGGCCGTGCCCTGGTAGGTCAGGCCGGTCGGGCGCTCCCCGCGCACCGAGACGATCGGGCCGTCGACGGCGCGGATGATGTCCGCGACGGTGATCGCGGACGCCGCACGGGCCAGGCGGTAGCCGCCGCCTCCGCCGCGCCGGCTGTCCACGACGCCGGCGCGGCGGAGGTCGCCGAGGATGCCCTCCAGGAACTTGTGCGGGATGTCCTGTGCGACGGCGACCGTCTCCGCCTTCACCGGTTCGCCGTCGCCCTGCCGTACGGCGAGTTCCAGCGCCGCCCGCACCGCGTAGTCCGCCCGTGCCGAGATCCTCATGCGCCCATTGTCGGTCAGGCCGGGGCACGGCTCAGGCCAGCCTGATCACGTTCCAGGACAGCGGCTCCAGTACGGCGGTCAGGCGGCCGTCCGTCACCCGCGTGCCCTCGACGGCGTGCGGGACGACCCGCTCGGGCTCGTCGAGGGTGTTGCGGGCGTCCGGGTCGGCGTCGGCGAGGGCGCTGTGCTCGACGACCCGCGTCACCCCGAGGCCGCCCAGCGCCACCTCCAGCGGGAGGGGGTCGGTGCGGCCCCGGTTGACGGCGAAGACGGTGACCGTGCCGTCCTCGGCCCGCACGGCGGTGGCGTGCAGCAGGTCGGCCTCGCCGTACTTCCTCGTCTCGTACGTCGGCGAGTCCACGCGGACGTCCAGCACCTCGCCCCGGCCGTACTCGGAGGCCTGCGCGAACGGGAAGAACGTCGTCTGCCGCCAGGCCGGGCCGCCGGGTTCCGTCATGATCGGGGCGATGACGTTCACCAGCTGGGCGAGGCAGGCGACCGTCACCCGGTCGGCGTGCCGGAGCAGGGCGATGAGCAGGGAGCCGAAGACCACGGCGTCCGTGACGCTGTAGTTGTCCTCGAGCAGGCGCGGTGCCTGCGGCCAGTCGAGGGCGCTGACCTCGGCCTCGGTGCGGGACAGGTACCAGACGTTCCACTCGTCGAAGGAGAGGTTGATCTTCTTCTTCGACTTCAGGCGGGCGCCGACGTGGTCGCAGGTGGCGACGACGTTCTCGATGAAGGTCTCCATGTCCACGGCCGAGGCCAGGAAGGAGTCGACGTCGCCGTCGAGGGGCTCGTAGTAGGCGTGCAGGGAGATGTAGTCGATCAGGTCGTACGTCTCCTGGAGGACGGTCGCCTCCCACGCGGCGAAGGTGGGCATCGACTGGCTCGAACTGCCGCAGGCGACGAGTTCGACCTCCGGGTCGATCTGGCGCATGGCGCGTGCCGTCTCGGCGGCGATCCGGCCGTACTCCTCGGCCGTCTTGTGGCCGGTCTGCCAGGGGCCGTCCATCTCGTTGCCGAGGCACCACAGCCTGATGCCGAAGGGGTCCTTGTCGCCGTGGCTGCGGCGGAGGTCGGAGAGGGCCGTGCCGGAGGGGTGGTTGGCGTACTCCTGGAGCTCGATGGCCTCCGCGACGCCCCTCGTGCCGAGGTTCACCGCCATCATGGGCTCCGCCCGGGGGCCGACCTTCTTGAGGAAGGCGATGAACTCCGAGAGGCCGAAGCGGTTGGACTCCGTCGTGCGCCAGGCGAGGTCGAGGCGGCGGGGGCGCTCCTCGACCGGGCCGACCGAGTCCTCCCACTTGTAGCCGGAGACGAAGTTGCCGCCGGGGTAGCGGACGGCGGTGACGCCGAGTTCCCGCACGAGGTCGAGGACGTCCCGGCGGAGGCCGGCCTCGTCGGCGGTCGGGTGGTCCGGCTCGTAGATGCCCGTGTACACGCAGCGGCCGAGGTGCTCCACGAAGGAGCCGAAGATACGGGGGTCGACCTGGGCGACGGTGAAGGCGGGGTCCAGGGTGAAGCGGGCGGTGCGCATGTTCGCCTTTCGTGGTGGGTGGTTTCTGTCGGTGGGCGGGTGCGGGATCGGCGTGGCTTCCTGCGCTCACGCGGCGGAGCCGCACATCGGATACGGCCCCGCGCCCCTAGGCAACCTCCGGCCAGCCCTCTTTCCAGTTCAGCTTGTTGAGGCCGAGCTTCGGCGTGCCGTTGTCCTGGGCGTCGTAGTAGTGGTAGGCCAGCCAGTCCTCGCCCCGGTCCTGGAAGACGGACTGGCCGCCGGTGCCGACGAAGTCGCCGTGGCCCTGGAGGAGGAGGTCGCCGCCGCCTTCGAGCATGGGGGTGCCCGAGCTGTCGACGTAGGGGCCCGTCACGGACGTGGAGCGGCCCACCTTGATCTTGTAGGTGGAGTTCACGCCCGAGCAGCAGGCGTCGTAGGAGGCGAAGAGGTAGTAGTAGCGGCCGTGTCTGGCGATGTAGGGGCCCTCGACGGCGTACGGGGCGTCGGGGCGGGTCGCGAGGTGGTGGACGGTCGCGTGCGGCAGGGCCCTGCCGGTCTCCGGGTCCAGCTCGACCATGCGGATGCCCGTCCAGTACGAGCCGAAGGTCATCCACAGGCGGCCGCGGGACTTGACGATCGCCGGGTCGATGGCGTTCCAGGAGTCGGTGCGTTCGGAGGAGAAGACCTTGCCGTGGTCGGTCCAGGTGCCCGGGAGGCCGGAGGGCGAGGTCGCGACGCCGATCGCGGAGTGGTTGGTGCCCCAGGAGGAGACGGCGTAGTAGAGCCAGTACCGGCCGTCGCGGTAGGAGATGTCCGGGGCCCAGGGGTCGCCCGTGTCGTTGTACTCGTACCACCACTCGGGGGGCTCGGCGAAGGCGTTGCCGGAGTCGTGCCAGTGCCTGCCGTCCGCGGAGAGGCGGGCGCCGATGACGCCGCCCGTCGAATAGGCCGCGTAGCCGCCGGAGCCCAGGCGGATCACCGTCGGGTCGTGGATGATCTCCTGGCCGGTGACCGGGCGGGGTTCGGGGTAGGTCTCGGCGGCCCGGGCCGCGTGCGGTGCCAGGGCCATGAGGGCCGCCGTGGTGACGGCCGTGAGTGCGGTGCGTACGGTCACTGTCCCGCCAATCCGGTGTGGGCGACGCCCGCGACGATCCGACGCTGGAAGAAGACGAAGACGACGATCAGGGGCAGGCCGGCCATCAGACCGCCGGCCATCAGCTGGGCCCACTGGATGCCGTAGGAGTTCATGACGGTCGCGATGCCGTTGGGCATGGTCATCAGGTCGGGGTTGTTGGTGACCATGTACGGCCACAGGAAGTTGTTCCACGACGCGATGAAGGTGAAGATGCCGACCGCCGCGAGGGAGGGGCGGGCGAGCGGGACCACGATGGTGAAGAAGACCCGCCAGCGGCCGGCGCCGTCGATGAAGGCGGCCTCCTCCACTTCGCGCGGGACGCCCTGGAAGAACTTGTAGAGGATGAACACCATCGCGGCGGGCGCGCACTGGGGCAGGATCATGCCCCAGTAGGTGTCGACCATCCCCATCTGCTGCACGGTGGTGAACAGGGGGACGCCGAGGACGGCCGGGGAGATCATCAGGCCGGCCATGACCAGGCCGAGCAGGGCGCTCTTGCCGCGGAACTCGGTGCGGGCGAAGCCGTATCCGGCGAGGGCGCCCACCACGAGGACCACGGTCGTCACACAGACGGAGACGACCAGGGAGTTGATGAACCAGTCGGTGATGTTGCCGGTCTCGAGAAGGGCCTTCCAGGCCTGGCCGGTCCACTCCCTCGGCAGCCAGTGCGGCGGTATCTCGGCGGCCTCGGCCTCGGACTTCAGGGAGGTGAACAGGGCCGCCGCGACCGGTGCCGTGAAGAGGGCGGAGACGGCGACGCCGAGCAGGGTGAGGACGATCTGGCCGGGGGTCCAGGCAGTGCGGGGCTTGAGCCGGATCCGGGTGCCGCTCATCGGGCGCCCTCCTCACGGGTGCGCAGCAGCCACATCCGCGCCAGGGCGACGACTGCGATGATCAGGAAGAAGATGACGGAGATCGCGGAGGCGTAGCCCACGCGGTAGCCGGTGAAGCCCTGTTCGAGGGTGTACTGGACGAAGGAGCGGGTGCTGAGCTCGGGTCCGGGGCCGAAGTCCATCATCACGACGGCCTGGTCGAAGAGCTGGAGCGAGGCGAGGATCTGCAGGGTGATCACCAGGCCGGTGATGTTGCGCAGCATCGGCAGGGTGATGTGGACCATGCGCTGCCAGGCGTTGGCGCCGTCGAGCTTGGCGGCCTCGTAGAGGTGGCCGGGGATGCCCTGGAGGGCGGCGAGGTAGAGCAGGAAGCTGAAGCCGACGGTCCACCACAGGGTCTGGATGACGATGGCGGGCATGGCGTACGACTTGTCGGTGAGCCAGGGCGTGTCGATGCCGAGGGTGTGGTTGAACAGGCCGATGCCCTGGGTGAACAGCCACTGCCACATGTTGGCGGCGACCGTGGAGGGCAGCAGGAACGGCGCGAAGAAGCACAGCCGCCACAGCCACTTGGCGCGCTCGATGTTGTGGGCGAGCATCGCGAGCAGGAAGGCGAGGACGGTGATGCAGGGGACGACGAGGAGCGTGAAGTACGCGCTGTGGCCGAGCGCGTCCCACATCATCGGGTCGTCCAGCGCCTCGCGGTAGTTGGCGAGGCCGACGAAGCGCGCGCCCTCGCCGGAGATGTTGGCGTCGGTGAGGCTGAGCCAGACGCCGCGCAGCAGGGGCCAGATCACGAACAGCACGAACAGGGCGAGGAACGGGGCGACGAACCAGCCTCCGTGCTGGAAGCCCTGCCCGCGGCGGACGGTGGCGACGGCCGTGGCGGCCCTGGTCCTCGCGGGGGCGAGGACGGTCTCGGCACTGGTGGTCGTCATGCGACCGCACCTCCCTGCGCGGCTGTCCTGCCGTCCATCGGGTTCTTCGAGGCGAGGAGCGTGTCGAGCCGGGACCTCATCCGCGCGGCGGCGGTGGCCGGTCCGGCGGAGCCCATCGTGGAGGAGACGACGATCGGGCCGAGGTCCTGCGCGAGCACGCCGGTGGAGCCCGCGAACCACACCTTGGGCTCGGTGGCCTGGTGGTCCATGGCGCTCACGTACTCGTTCTGCGGGGTGAGCTTCTGGTACGCGGCCGAGGTGAGGGTCGGCGTGTAGGCGGGGATGTGGCCGCCCGCCGCCCACTGCCGGGCGTGCTGGACGACGTAGGCGGCGAGCCGGTGGGCGCCCTCGTTCGCGGCGCCGCCGCGGCCGGACTGGTGGGGCAGGACGAAGGCGTGGGACTCGGCGTGGGTGGCCGGCCTGCCGAAGACGGGCGGCAGCGGGGTGGCGCCGTAGTCGAGTTTCGCGCCGGAGAACACCGGGACCGACCAGTTACCCTCCCAGGTGAAGGGGGCGCCGTTGATGAACTGTTCGCCGGTGGGGGCGCCCGGGACGACATAGCCGTCGGTGACGTGCTGCCGGAGGAACTCCAGGACCCGGGTGGCCTTTTCGGCGTCGAAGAGGACCCCGGTGCGGGCGTCGTCGAACCACTCGCCGCCGAGCTGGGTGTAGAAGGCGACGAAGAACCACCACTGGAAGTTCTGGTCGTTCGTCCACAGGCCGATGGTCTGCAGGCCCTTCTTCTGTGCCTTTCTGGCCTTCTTCAGCACGTCGAACCACTCGGTGGTGGAGCCGACCGGGGCCATCCGGCCGTCGGCGTCGAGGAGTTCGGCCTTCCTCAGCACGTCCTTGCGGTAGAAGCAGAGCTGGACGTGGATGTCGAGCGGCAGGGCGTAGAGCCTGCCGTCGATGACGCCGCGGTTCCACAGGGCGGGGTTGTAGTCCTCCTTGCGGACTCCGTACCTGGCGAGGAGGTCCATGTCCCAGGGGTCGAGGAGCCGTCCCGGGGAGAAGCCCGCGACCCGGCCCAGGTGCATGACGGCGAGTTCCGGGGCGCGGTTGCCCGCGGCGGCCATCGCCAGCTTCGTGTAGAAGGGGTTGCCCCACTGGAGGGTGGAGTCCTTGACGTCGATGCCGGGGTTCTGCGCGCGGAAGGCGTCCAGCATGGCGATCATGTTGGCGCCGTCGCCGCCGCTGAAGAGGTTCCAGTAGCGCACACGGGTGTCCGCGCCGGAGGCGAGCGCGTCGGCGCCGGTGCCCAGCGCCGCGAAGCCGAAGCCGCCGGCGACGGCCAGTCCGCCCGCACCGGCGAGTAGTTGCCTGCGATTGAGGTCAGGTCGTCCCATTGCCTGCCCTTACGTTCCTGGTTCGATGAACCGGCCGCAGCCGGGTCGTTCGAAACGCGGTGGTTCGAAACACGGTGGTTCGAAACTCGATCGTTCGAAATATCGGATGCCGCTCGTAACTTCGAACGGGACCGTAGATTCCCCGCGCCCGGACGTCAATGGGTCGGACACGGTTCGGCAGAGCCGGACGCCGCCGACGGTGACAAGGACGACGACGGCGACTCTCGGCCAGAACCGGGCCAACCGATGGTTCGGATCGGAACGACCGTCGTCGGATCGCATGACGCGGGCGGTCTCCCCGCGTAGTCTCGAACAGCCCGCCGAACGGCGGTGGAAGGGGGCGCGATGGACATCGCGGGCGCGCGGAGGAAGGCGGCCCGGGCCGCGACGGCGCTACGCCGCCCGAGCGCGGCCTCCGCCATGCGGGGGCTCGCCCGCGACCTGACCGCGGCGCTCCGGGCCAGACCCCGGCCGCCCGCCGACGTCCGCGACCTGTGCCGTGTCCTGTGCGAGGAGATGAGCGTCCTGCGCGGCGGGCGGCCCGTCGAGCTGCGCTTCGAGCGGTTCCCCGACGAGATCGAAGTGACCGGGCTGTGCGTGGAGTTCCACGACTTCGACCTGGTCATCGTCGAGGAACGGGCCGAGGCCTCCCAGCAACTGGTCATCCTCGGGCACGAGTTGTGGCATCTGCACGCCGGCCACCGCCATCACCACGGCGTCGAGGAGGCGGCCGCCGCCCGCGCCCTGGCCGGCTGGGGCGGCTCCGCGCTGACCGTCGCCGCCCGCAACGGCTCACGCCAGGCCGACGAGGCCCAGGCCGACGACTTCGGCCACCGCCTCGCCGCCGCCTTCCGCCACCTGCTGACGCCGGGCCAGGACCGGCACGCACCCTCGGACCCGGTGCAGCGCTCCCTCGGCTACCGGGGCCGCGGGAGGACGGCCCGGTGACCGGCACCGTCCCGGCGGCGGGGGCCGCCGCGGTGATCCGGACCGCGGCCGCCGCGCCCCTGCCGTTCGCGCTGGAGCCGTCGCGGCTGCTCACCGACCTGAACGTCTCCGTGTGGCTGCCGACCGTGCTGCTGGCGGCCGCGCTGGCGATCAAACTGCCCAGCATCGTGAAGATGTGGCGGGACCCGCTGCTGCGGGCCGTCGGCGGACTGCTGCTGTTCGGCTGTGCGGTGTTCGTGTCCGCGGCGCCCTCCACGATCGCCTGGACCAACCGGGTCACCGGCGTGCCGAACATCGCGGCACCCTGGGTGTACTCCCTGATCACCGCGCTGTCCGCGTCCTGGCTGCTGCTGATCGTGGCCTGGCGCAACGGCACCGGCCGCTCGGCCGCCACCCGCCGGGCCACCCGCCGGGTCGTCGGCGCCTACGCGGGCGTGGTCGTCGGGCTCTGGGTGCTCTTCGCATGTGCGGACGCCCCCGTGGAGCGCCCTCGCGATCTGGACACCTACTACGCCACGACCCCGTTCATGCGCGAGCAGATCCTGCTCTACCTCCTCGCGCACACCCTGGCCTGCTCCATCACGGCCCGGGTGATCTGGAACTGGATCCGCACCGAGGGGCTCGACGCCTGGCTGCGCTGCGGCTTGCGCATCCTCGCCGTCGGCTACAGCCTGAACCTGCTGTTCGGCGGCGCCAAGCTCACGGCGGTGGCGGCCCGCTGGACCGGGCACGACCTCGACTGGCTGAGCACCTATCTGGCGCCCGCGGCCGCCTGCGCCTCGGCCACCCTGGTCGCGGTGGGCTTCATCGTCCCGCACGCCGGGCAGTACCTCCAGGAGCACTGGCGGCTTCGCCGTGTGCGCCGGCAACTGCGGCCGCTGTACCTGCTGATGCGCCGCGTCACCGGTGGCCGCGAGCCGTTCGCCCCGCACGCCACCGGCGAACTCCGCCTGATCCGCCGCGAGACCTTCATCCGCGACGCCCTGCTCCAGCTCTCCCGCCACCTCGACGACGGCCTGCGCACCCGCGCGTACGACGCCGCCCTCGCTCTCGGCCACCCACCCGCCCGCGCCGAGGCCCTGGCCACCGCGGTGATGCTCCTGGACGCGGTACAGAGCCGCCGCGAGCCCGGCACCCCCGCCGACCCGGGCTACCTGATGCGCGAGATCCACTCCGTCGCCCGCGCACTGGGCAGCCCGGCCGAACTCCAGACGGTACGCACCCGCACGACCACCCCGGCGGAGAGCGCCCGGGCGTGACCCTCAGCCCTGGAACGCCGGCTGGGCAAGGCCCTTCCCCGCGGCCGGGACCACCAGGAGCGAGCCCGACAACGGGTGGGGTGCCCGCAAGCCCGTGCGGGCCGTCGTGATGTAGAGGTCGGTCAGGCCGGCGCCGCCGAAGGCGCATGCCGTGGGGCGGGGGACCGGGAGGGGGACCACTCGGTCCAGGGTGCCGTCCGGGGTGTAGCGGCGTACGGCGCCGCCGTCCCAGAGGGCGACCCACACACAGCCGTCGGCGTCGACGGTGAGGCCGTCGGGGAAGCCGGCGTCCGGCTCGATCCGCGCGAAGGGGCGGCGGCCGAGGACCCGGTCGCCGGTGACGTCGAAGACATCGATGCGGCGGGTCGGGGAGTCGATGTAGTACATCAGGCGGCCGTCGGGGCTCCAGCCGGTGCCGTTGCTGACGGCGACCGAGTCGAGGACCGTCTCCACGGCGCCCGCTCCGGTGAGCCGGGTCAGCGTGCCGCCGCCCGGGGCCTCGTCGTAGCGCATGGTGCCGGCCCACAGGGAGCCGTCGGGGGCGACGGCGGCGTCGTTGCCGCGGCGGCCGGGCACGGCCTCGCGGTGCAGCCAGCGGAAGGTGCCGTCGGGGTCGAGCAGGCCGACCCCGTCACGGAGGTTGAGGACCAGGCCGCCGCCGGTGCGCGGCTTCGCCGCTCCCACGTGCTGCTCGGTACGGCGGACCGTGCGCCGGCCGGTCACGGGGTCGTAGGTGTGCACCCGGGAGCCGAGGATGTCGACCCAGATGAGGCGGCCGGCGTCCGCGTCCCAGGTGGGGCCCTCGCCGAGGGCTGCCTCGGCCCGCACGGCGACCTCGTGGGCGGTCATACGGCGCTCCGGTGGCCGAGCCGCTCGGACAGTTCGGCGGCGCCCTTGGCGGCGAGCTGCTCCAGCTCGGCGCGGCGCTCCTCGCTCCAGCGGATCATGGGCACGGAGATGGACAGGGCGGCGACGACCCTGCCGGTGCGGTCGCGGACGGGCGCGGCAACGCAGGAGACGTCCGGGTTGGACTCGCGGTTCTCCACGGCGAGGCCGCGGGTGCGGATCTCGGCGAGGGTCTCGCGCAGAGCGGCCGGGTCGGTGATGCTGTTCGGGGTCATCGCGACCAGCTCGGCGTCGTCGGGGATGCGCGCGGCGAGTTCCTGCTCGGGAAGGGAGGCCAGCAGCATCTTGCCGACGGACGTGCAGTGCGCGGGGAGGCGGCGGCCCGCCGCGGACACCATCCGGACGGCGTGGGTGGAGTCGACCTTGGCGATGTAGATGACGTCGGTGCCCTCCAGGATCGCCACGTGCACCGTCTCGTCGCAGGTCTCGGCGACCGAGCGGGCCACCTGCTGGCCCTCGGCGGCGAGGTCGAGCTGCTCGGCGTAGCGGCTGCCGAGCTGGTAGGGGCGTACACCGAGCCGGTAGCGTCCCGGCTGGCCGGGCACGCCGACGATGTACGAGCGGGCGGCGAGCGTGGTGACCAGCTCGTGCACGGTGGTGCGCGGCAGCTGGAGCTTGCGCACGATGTCGGGGGCGGAGAGCGTGCCGTCCCCGTCGAGGAAGAGCTCGAGTATGTCGAGAGCCCGGGTCACGGCAGGCACGAGGCGTCCCACGTCGGCCCCCTCCCTTGATCTGCGAGGCTGTTCGAAATTTCAACAGCCGATCGGAATGACGAACACAGGCTACTCAAAGTCCGTTTCCGCGGGCAATGCCCCTGCCCCGCCCGCTGCCTGGCGTCCGCTGTCTGCTTGCCGTCAGCCGCGGATCTGCCGCACTCGGCGCTGTTCCTCCCGGACGGCCGCCGCCCGGCCGGGAGGCGGGTGCGGGACGATGGGACGCATGCCGTCAGCCAGCCCCTTCACGCCCCTGCACTTCCAGCTGGTGCTGCTGCGCCGCATGGCCGACCACAACCCGGTCCTGGTGGAGCGGGCACGCCATGAGCTGGGCGTGTCGGTGGCGGAGATGCGCGAGGCCAACAAGCGCTGGCAGGCGATGGCCCGCTCCCGCCACGCCCGCCCGGCCGCCTCCCGCTACCGCTCGGTGCTCGGCCCCCCGGAGTCCGTCGCCCCCCGCCGCGTCGGGGACCTCGACTGCGAGGCCTGGCGGTGGCCGGTCCCGCTCTGGCCGGACCTGCGCTTCGAGATCCTGCTCGCGCCGAACGGCGCGGTCTGGAACGAGTGGCTGGTCCGGGCCCCGGGAGCCGAGGGCCCGGACCTGCGCACCCTGGAGGACCTCACGCCCTGGTCCTGCACCGTCGACGAGGCCGCCCGCGCCTTCCCGCCGGCCCGCCCCCTGGAGGGCAGCGCCCCCACCCGGTGGGGTCTGTCCTTCACGGCCCCCGACACCGGCGGCGTACGCCGGGAGGTGGTGGCCGAGTTCACGTGGGGGCTGCTCCAGCGGACCGCGGTGCGCGGTTGACCTTCACCCTCGGTCAAGCCCCAGCATCGGTGGCGGGAAGAGACGAGGACGGGCGGGGTACTCCATGGAGACGCTGACGATCGGGGCCTTCGCGAAGGCGTGCCGGCTGTCGCCGAAGGCACTGCGGCTGTACGACGAGCTGGAGCTGCTCCGGCCGGCGCGGGTGGACCCGGACACCGGGTACCGGTACTACGCGGCAGGGCAGCTGGAGCGGGCGCGGCTCGTGGCGTGGCTGCGGCGGCTCGGGATGCCGCTCGCGTCGATCCGTGAGGTGTGCGAGCTCCAGGAGCGCGACCCCGCGGCCGCGGCCGCCGAGATCCGGGCGTACTGGGCGCGCGTCGAGGCGGAGACGGCCGTACGGCGGGACCTCGCCGCGTTCCTCGTCGGTCATCTGTCGGCCCCGCTCCGGGAGGACACCGCCATGCTCGAACTCCGTTACGCCGCCCGCTCCGACCGGGGCCGGACCAGGCCCGCCAACCAGGACGCCGCCTACGCGGGCCGGCGCCTGCTCGCCGTCGCCGACGGGTACGGGCCGCGCGGCGAGGGCGCGAGCGGCGCGGCCGTGCGGGCCCTCGCCGCGCTGGATGGCGCCGACGTGCCGGACGGCGGCGTGCTCGGTCTGCTGGAGGACGCCGTGCGGGACGCGTCCCGTGCCGTGCGGGAGGCCGCCGGTGGCGGGGAGGCCGGCACCACGCTGACCGCCATGCTGTGGACCGGGTCGGCCCTTGCCCTGGCCCACATCGGCGACTCCCGCGCCTACGTCCTGCGCGACGGCGGCCTGTTCCGCATCACCCACGACCACACGCTCGTGCAGTCCCTCCTCGACGAGGGCCGTCTGACCCCGCAGGAGGCCGAGTCCCATCCGCAGCGCTTCCTGCTCCTGAAGGCGCTGTCCGGGGACGCCGACCCGCTGCCGGACCTCCGCCTCCACGAGGCCAGGCCCGGCGACCGCTATCTGCTGTGCTCGGACGGACTGTCCGTCACCGTGCCCGACGACCGGGTCCGGCGGCTGCTGATGGAGGCCGCATCCCCCGACGACGCGGTCCGGGCGCTGACGGACGCGGCGAACGAGGCGGGCGGACCGGACAACGTCAGCTGCGTGGTCGCGGACGTGGTCGGCCGGGCGGCGATCTGAGCGGGAGGTCCCGTCCGGGCAGCGGGCCGCGGCCGGGTCCGGCAGGATCGGCGGCATGTCGATCGCCGGAACCGCCGCCCACGCCACCGCCGGTCCCCTGCCCCCGCTGGTCGCCCGCGCCGTCGCCGCCGCCCGGGCGCACGGTTTCCCCCACTCCTGCCGCCCGGAGCAGGGCCGTCTGCTGCACGCCCTGGCGGGCGGGGCCCGCACGGTCGTCGGGGAGTCCGGCACCGGACTCGGCGTCGGGCTCGCGTGGCTGGCGTCCGGCGCCGGAGACGGCGTACGGCTGGTGAGCGTGGAGCGCGACCCGGAGCGGGCTCGCGCGGCGGCGGCCCTGTTCGCCGGCCGGCCGGAGGTACGGGTGCTCACCGGTGACTGGCGGCGCCTGGAGGAGCACGGGCCGTTCGAGCTGCTGGTCCTGGACGGCGGCGGGCAGGGCAAGGTGCCCGAGGATCCGCCCGCCGACGTGGAATGGCTCCTCGCGCCCGGCGGCACCGTGGTCGTCGACGACTTCACCCCCGCCACCACCTGGCCGCCCCTGCACGAGGGCCGCCCGGACCGGGCCCGGCTGCACTGGCTCACCCACCCGGCGCTGAACGCGGTGGAGCTGCGGCTCGCGCCGGACCTGAGCGCGGTCGTGGGGACGCGGCGCGCCGGCCGGTGACCGGTGTCACGGGCCCGGGTCCTGCGGGCCCCGCCCGGGTTGGGGTAGGAACGGTTCGTCCCCGGCAGTTTCCGAACGCCGCCCGACAGTCAAGGAGTGCCCCGCGTGTCCTCCCTCTTTCCCGCGCTCGCCGGTGGTCCCGGCGAGCGCGTCTCGCTCCGGTTCGGGGCGCGGTCGCTGACGTACGCTCAACTCTCCGCCGCGGCCGGTGCCGTGGCGGAGCGGGTGCGCGGCGCTGGCCGGGTCGCCGTGTGGGCGACGCCCGCGCTGGAGACGGCAGTCGGCGCGGTCGGCGTGCTGCTGGCCGGGCTGCCGCTGGTGCCGCTGAACCCGAAGTCGGGCGAGAAGGAGCTGGCGCACATCCTGGGCGACAGCGCACCGGACGTCGTGCTCGCCGCGCCGGGAGCCCAACTGCCCCAGGCGCTACAAGGGTTGGTGCGGGCCGACGTCGACGTGCACGCGCAGGGCGCTCTCCCCGAGGACCGGGCGGACGACGCCGACCCCGCGCTGATCGTCTACACCTCCGGCACCACCGGCCCGCCCAAGGGTGCCGTGATCCCGCGCAGGGCCGTCGCCGCGACCCTGGACGCGCTGGCCGAGGCCTGGCAGTGGACGGACGCCGATGTGCTCGTTCACGGGCTTCCGCTGTTCCATGTGCACGGGCTGGTGCTCGGCGTCCTGGGCCCGCTGCGGCGCGGCGGCGCCGTACGGCATCTGGGCCGGTTCACCACCGAGGGCGTGACGCGGGAGCTGGCGTCCGGGGCGACCATGCTGTTCGGGGTGCCGACGATGTACCACCGGATCGCGGAGACCCTGCCCGGCGACCCGGAGCTGGCGAAGGCGCTGGCGGGGGCGCGTCTGCTGGTGTCCGGCTCGGCCGCGCTGCCGGTGCACGACCACGAGCGGATCGCGGCGGCGGCCGGACGCCGGGTGATCGAGCGGTACGGCATGACGGAGACGCTGATGAACACCAGCGTCCGTGCCGACGGCGAGGCCCGCGCCGGGTCCGTGGGGGTGCCGCTGCCGGGCGTGGAGCTGCGGCTGGTGGAGGAGGACGGCTCCGCGATCACGGCGTACGACGGGGAGACGGTCGGCGAGATCCAGGTGCGCGGGCCCAACCTGTTCACCGAGTACCTCAACCGGCCCGACGCCACCGCGGCCGCGTTCACGGCGGACGGCTACTTCCGCACCGGGGACATGGCGGTGCGCGAGCCCGACGGCTATGTGCGGATCGTCGGACGCAAGGCCACCGACCTGATCAAGAGCGGCGGTTACAAGATCGGAGCCGGCGAGATCGAGAACGCCCTGCTGGAGCATCCGGGGGTGCGGGAGGCCGCCGTGACCGGGGAGCCGGACCCGGACCTGGGCGAGCGGATCGTCGCCTGGATCGTGCCCGCCGACCCCGAGGCCCCGCCCGGTCTCCAGGAGTTGGCGGACCACGTGACCCGGCGGCTCGCCCCGCACAAGCGGCCCCGGGTCGTGCACCACCTGGACGCCCTGCCCCGCAACGACATGGGCAAGATCATGAAGCGGGCGCTGGCCTCATGACCGTGCGCCTCACCGCGCGGGAGGCGATCGCCCTGGTCGCCGAAGGGTTCGAGGAGTTCACGGAGCCGCCGCCCGGCCGCACGGCGGCCACGGACGGCCCCCTCGGCTGGGACGGCTACGACGCCGCCCGCGCGCGTGCCGCCGAGCGCACCGGTGAACCGGAGTCCGTGGTGTGCGGCACCGCCCGGGTCGAGGGCACGCCGGCGGTGCTGATCTCCTTCGAGTTCGGCTTCCTGGGCGGCTCCCTCGGCGAGCGCACCGGCGACCGCATCGAGGCGGCGTACGTCCACGCGCGTGAACACCGGCTGCCGGTCGTGCCGTTGATCGCCACGGGCGGCAGCCGGATGCAGGAGGGCATGGTCGCGCTGACCCAGCTCCAGCGCGTGGCCCGGCAGTCGGTGCTCACCCGCGAGGCGGGGCTGCCGCAGATCGCCGTCCTGCGCGACCCCACGACCGGCGGCGGCTGGGCCACCCTGGGCGCGGGCGCCGACGTGATCCTCGCCCTGCCCGGCGCGCAGGTCGGCTTCGCCGGCTCCCGGGTGCGCCCTCAGGACGCCGACCCGGCCGCGTACACCGCCGAGTCCCAGGTGGCGGCGGGCGCGGCCGACGCGGTCGTACGGCCGGAGGAACTGCGCGCCACCCTGGGCCGCTGGCTGCGCCTGCTGACCAGGCCCTCCGCCGAGCCCGCCCCGCCCCCGGGGCCCCTCGGCGCCGGTGACCTGCCGCGCACCGGCTGGGACGCCGTCCGTCGGGCCCGGTCGTCCGGACGCCCGCGCGCCGAGGCCTACCTGGACGCCTACTTCACCGACCGGGCGGCGATCAGCGGGGACCGCTGCGGCGGCACCGACCCCGGCATGCTGTGCGGCTTCGGCGAGCACCGGGGCCGTACCGTCGCCTACGCGGCCCAGTGCGGCACCGCGACCCGCCCGGCCGGCTACCGCACGGCGACCCGGCTGATCCGGCTCGCGGACCGGCTCGGCATCCCGGTGCTGACGCTGGTGGACACCCCGGGCGCCGCCAACGACGCCGAGGCGGAGCGGCAGGGCGCGGGCGCGGCGATCGCGGAGCTGTTCGGCGCGGTGGCGGGGGCGCGCACCCCGGTGACCACGCTGCTGATCGGCGAGGGCGGCTCGGGCGGGGCGCTGGCGGTGGCCGCGCCCGGCAACACCTGGGCCACGCCGGACAGTTACTTCTCCGTCATCGCCCCGGAGCTCGCGGCGGCGATCCTGAAGCGCCCGCCGGAGCAGACCGAGGCGACCGCCGGCCAACTGCGGCTTCGTCCCCAGGACTTGGCGGAGCTGGGGCTGATCCGAACAGGGGACGAGTTGTGCCCTGGAACAGGTGACCAGTTGTCCCCTGGAACAGGTGACCGTCAACCGTGAGGGTCCCGGCCGGCCGGCCCGAGGACCGTCCCGGGAACGCACGGCGGCGCCGTCCCCCTTCCCAGGGAGGCGGCGCCGTCCGCGTGCCGGGCCGTGGTCAGCGGACCCCTGCGGCCCGGACGATCTCCTGCCGCACCGACCCGCCCCGGTCGTCGCGCGCCGACGCCCGCAGGGACACGGACGCGGCGCCCTCCGGGACGATGAGCGTCCCGCGCCCCGACCGGTCCAGGCCGACCCGCCGCCAGCTCACCCCGTCGTCGTACGACACCTCCAGCGCGACCCCGCCGACCACCCCGGTGCCCTGCGCCCCGGCCACGTACCCGGCCGCCGCCCCGACGGGCACGCGGTGCCCGCCCGGCACCCGCCCCGCGAGGTCGGTGCGGAGGTCGAAGGAGAGGTTGAGCAGCGGCAGCCGGGTCTCCGCGGCGGTGGCCGCGGAGCGGAAGGTCCACTCGGTGCGGCCCTCGGTGCCGAGCCCCCAGCGCCCCGCGTCGAGCGCGGTGCCGGTGACGACCCGGTAGGTGTGCTCGTCGGCGGGCGCGCCGGCGACGTACGCGTCGGCCCCCTGGCGCCGGTCGACGAGTTCGCCGTCCAGGTACACCTCGGTGGACTGGCTCATGCCGCTCTCCTCGCTCCACACGTCACCGAAACCGGAGTGGTCGGGCCCGGAGTCGCCCCAGCCGGGCAGGCTGAACTCCAGCCGGTCGCCCGTGCGGGCCGGGCCCCGCTCCAGCGCCGTGCCGAGCCAGGGGTGCCAGACCGGCCGGAACCACGCCAGTTCCCGGTGGGTGCCGCCCCGGTACCGGACGGGGCCGCCGCGCTGCTCCAGCGCCCCGTCCGCCGTGGACACGGTCTCCTGCCAGCGCTGCCCGGGCCCGGTGGAGACGAAGTCCGTGCGCTCGGCGGGCAGGCCGACGCGCTCCGGGAAGCCGAGCCCGAGCGGGAAGGCGTCGGTCAGCGCGTACCGGAACTCGCTGCCGTCCCGCGGCCGCGCCGCGTGGAAGGCGGTGTCCAGCACGGCCAGTTCGTCGTCGCCGGGCCGGTAGGTCAGGTCCCGGTCGGGGATCGCGCCCCGGTGCCCCTGCGCGAGGTCGTACACATAGGGCGTGTCGCGGGTGCCGGTCATGTCGACGGTCCCGGCCTGCCGCAGCCGGGCCGCGTCGGCGGTGTCGAGCGTGGCGATCGGGAAGGGCCGGTCGGTGCCGTCGTCCGCGCCCCACCAGGCACTGAGCCGGCCGGGCCGGTCGTCGGTCACGAACAGGGCGGCCACCCCCGCGTCCTGCGCCGCCTGCGCCAGTGCGCCCGGCTCCACGCCCTCGCCGAGACGGGCGAGCACCGCCTTGCCCCGGACGCCGGCGAACGGCCCCTCCCCCACGTCCACCAGCGGCAGCCGGCTGCGGCCGTCGGCGAGCGTGCCGCCGGACTGCACGAGCGCGTCGCGGACGCCCCGGACCTGAAGCCGCGGCTTGCCCAGCCGCCATACGGTCCGGTACTCGAACAGGCCCTGGCCGGCCCGCGCGGTGGGCGCCGCGAACACGCTGTCGTAGACCGGCGGCACCATGACCGCCCCGAACGCGTCGGAGCCGCCCCCGGCGCGGGCGTACTCCATGACGAGCTGGCGCCGCTCGGTACGCCGGTCGACCTCGGCTCGCAGCTCGTGCAACTCCCGGGCGTCCAGCGTTACTTCGCGGTCGTGGTCGAGGACGACCTCGGGCGCGGCGAGGAAGCCGAGGCCGAGCGAGTCGGCGCCGTGGCTGCCGCGGACGTCGAGGAAGGAGGTCAGGCTGTAGGTGCCGGGCGCGAGCCGCAGCGCGAGGGTGCCCGAGCCGCCGACGCGGGCGGGGAGCGGGTCGGCGCCCTCGGCGAGCCGCTGCACCGTGACGTCGGCCGCGGCGGGCGCTCCGTCGCGGTCCTTGACGTGCACGGTGAGGGTGTACCGCTCGTCCTCCTTGACCAGCCCGTACGCGGTCCGGGCGAGGACCGTGCCGTCGTCGGAGACGGCCGTGATCCGGCCGCCGGTGGCGCCGGCCGGGGTGTTCGCGCCGTCCCGGGTGACGGTCGTGGACGCGGTGCCGTGCGGGGGCACGACGAGCGTGGAGTCGGCGAGCACGGCGGCGTCGCCGGAGGCCGACAGACGCAGCCGTACGTCCGTGCCGGTGGAGTTGGCGTAGGTGACGGTCCGGGCCACCGGCGGGTTCGCCGGGTACGGCCAGCGCAGGAAGCCGAGGTCGACGCTGCCGGTCGCCGTGACCGGGGCGCGGACGGCGTCCCGCACGCTCACCCGGCCCGCGCCCAGCTCGTACACGGGCGCGTCCAGCGGCTCGGCCGTCGACATCAGCGCGTCCTTGAGCCGGGCGCCCGTCCAGTCGGGGTGCTGCTGCGCGAGCAGCGCGGCCGCACCCGCGACGTGCGGGACCGCCATCGAGGTGCCGCTCAGGGAGGTGTACGGGCCGCTGCCGTCGGTGAGCGAGGAGCGGGCGGCGAGGACGTCCACGCCGGGCGCGGCGAGGTCGGGCTTGAGGCCGTCGTCGCCGTGGCGCGGGCCCGCGCTGGTGAACCATGCGGCCCGGTCGGCGGAGTCCACGGCGCCGACGGTGAGCGCGGCGTCGGCGGCGCCGGGCGAGCCGATGGAGGAGGGCGCCCCGGTGTTCCCGGCGGCGGCCACGAACAGGGTGCCGGTCTCCCGGGACAGGGTGTTCACGGCCTGTGCCATCGGATCGGTGCCGTCGCTGGGCTCGGTGGTGCCGAGACTCAGGTTGACGATGTCGGCGCCGACCTCGCGGGCGGCCCACTCCATCCCGGCGATGATCTGGGACTCGCTGCCGGTGCCCTGGTCGCCGAGCACCTTGCCGATGGCGAGCGCGGCGCCCGGCGCCACACCGCGCTCGACGCCGGCGGAGGCGGCCCCGCTGCCGCCGAGGACGGACGCGACGTGGGTGCCGTGGCCCCACCGGTCGGTGACCTCCTGGCCGCCCTCTCCGACGAAGCTGCGGCTCGCGACGACGCGTCCGGCGAGGTCGGGGTGGCCGGCGTCGACGCCGGAGTCGAGGACGGCGACGGTGACGCCCTCGCCGGTCAGCCCGGCCTCCCAGGCGGCGGACGTGCCGATCCGGGCGTTGCTTTCGGCCATGTCGGCGCGGACCCGGCCGTCGAGCCACACCGCGCGGATGCCGTCCTGCCGGGTGAACGACCGCCAGAACTCCCGGCCCCGGCCCGCCTCCAGCGCCGCCCCGCGCACGCTGGGCAGGGCCCGCGTCCGCTCGGCCCCGCGCGGTACGGCGGCCCGCGCGCCCCGGTCGTACGTCACGATCAGCGGCAGCTCACCGGCCTTCTCGTCGGCGAGGCCCTGCCGTATCAGCCCGCTGACGTCGAACAGCCGCTCGTCCAGCGTGCCCGCGCGCAGGTACGGCAGGGCCTCGTCCGGTACGACGGTGACACGGCCGTTCGCCGACCGCACGCGCACCGCTCCGGCGGCGCCCTCGGGCCGGCGCACGGAGACCGTCCGCTTCCCGTCACCCACGTCGGTGAGCGTCACCCGGTCGCCGGTGACGAGCGTGACGTGCTGGACGAAGCTCCGTGAGTCCCCGGCGGGCGCGGGGGCCGGGGTGTCGCCCCGCGCGTCCGCCGTCGGCGTCAGCAGGAGCGCCATGACGGCCGCTGTGACGGCGGCCCGGCGCCCGACTGGTCCTGTGGTCATCCCCACCTCTCTCGGTCGGTTCGGTCGAGTGGGTCATGTGGTGGGAGCAGTGTGATGTGCCCTGTGCGGGCGGGAGTTGCCCGGGAGCGGGGGATCGCCGATGTGGCGGGTTTCCGCCATCGCCGCCGGGCGTCCGGCGATTGCGGCGGGACAAGGCGAAGTCGTCTCGGACACAATGGAGTTCACCGACGTCACGCAACACACGGGGGAGCGACACGGCGCCATGGACGGCCTGGTGGAGTTCAAGACCGAGGACGGCGCGCGGATCGTCGTCGAGGCGGCCGACGACGACGAGTCCGGCGCCCGGCTGGTCTCGCGCGGCGGCGGACCCGCGCTGGCGGCGCGCACCTTCGAGGGCGCGCTGGAGGGCGTGCGCGCGGCGGCGGAGTCCGCGCTGCGGGTGTTCCGGGAGGGCACGCTGCGCCCCGACTCGGTGGAGCTGGAGTTCGGGGTGAAGCTGAGCGCGGAGACCGGCGCGGTCATCGCCAAGGGCGCGGCGGAGGGCCATCTGATCGTCAAGCTCAGCTGGTCGCCGGGGCCGGCCGACGGGTCCGTATGAGCAAGGCGGCCTGGCACGCCCGCGTCGAGTGCGGGAGGGAGGTCGGCGCGGGCTTCCTGGTGTCGGCGCGCCGGGTGCTCACCTGTGCCCATGTCGTGCGGTGCAGTGACGCGGCCGAGGTCACGGTGTCCTTCCCGGGCCGCCGCGAACTGGGCGGCGTGCGCGCCTCGGTCGCCGTCCACGGCGGCTGGCGGGGCGGCGCGGCCGACCCCGGCGACCTCGTCGTACTGGAGCTGGAACGGGATGTGCCGCTGGCCCCGGCCCTGTTCGCGCCGCCCGGCGCGGAGCACGACGGCGAGCTGGTCGCGTACGGCTTCCCGAAGGGCTACGACGAGGGCATGCTCGCCGCCTACCGTGCCCTGCCCGGCCCGCTCATCTCCGGCGAGTGGGTCCAGCTGGAGGCGCTGACCGCGCACGGCCAGCCGCTGGCGGCCGGGTTCAGCGGGGCCGCCGTGACCCGGGCGGACGGCAGCGTGGTCGGGATGGTGTCGGCGGTCGCGGGCTCCCGTGAGGTGCGGGTCGGCCGCATGCTGCCGACGGAGGTCATGGCCCGCTACTGGAGCGGCCTCGGCGAACTGGTCCCCACGGCCGGCCACGCCGCGGACGAACGCCGCCGGCTGTACACGCTGGTGCGGCGCGCGCAGCGGGAGGCCCGTCCCGGCCTCGACCCCGACCGGCTGTACGTCGACGCGGTCGGCCCCTTCGGACCGCCCCTGCCGCCCGGCGGGTTCCCCTCACTGGAGCGGGCGGCCCGCTATGTGCAGTGGGAGGTGCCGGAGGCGGAGGCGGTGACCCGGTTCGCCGACCGGCTCCAGGAACTGCTGCTCGACGAGACGCCGCCCACCCGCCCGGAGGCGGCCTGGTCGCCGATCGTCGTGGAGATCGAGCACAGCGGCGCGGGCGCCGACCAGGTCACCGTCGAGGTCTCCGCCTACCGCGACGGACACCGCCGCCCGGTCGGCGCCCGCCGGCTGCCGCGCACCGCCGTACGCGCCTATGTGCAGGAGCGCATCGACGAGGCGTTCACCCAGCTCTCCCCCGACGCGGAGGAGCTGCTGACCTTCGTGCTGCCGCGGGAGTGGCTGAACGAACCGGTGGCCCGCTGGGAGTGCAGCCCCGACGACCCGACCCCGCTGGGCTGCGCCTACCCGCTGGTCGTCGCGGACCGCGCCCGGCACCGCAGCGGCCGGCTGCGCCACCAGCTCGCCAAGAAGTGGCAGAAGCTGGACGCCGGCACCACGCCCCTGCACCGCGTCGAGTGCGGCACCCGCGAGCGCCCGCCTAGCCTGCGCAAGCGCCTGCGCGAACACGACGCCGGGCTCACCGCCTACGGCGCCCCGCCCCCGGCCGTGCGGGAGCACTTCGAGGTCGCCGTCAACGTGCCCGTGCCCGTCCTGCTGTGGCCGCGCACCGGCTGCCCCGGCACCGTCCACGCCGGCCCCTGCACGGGCAGCGCGTTCCTCGACGAACTCACCGAGTCCGTGACGGGCGTACCGCCCGCCGAGCTGCCCCGTCTCGTGCTGACCCTGCGCGAGACCGCCGAGGCCGCCGACGAGCCGGACCGGCACTGGGCCCGTGACCTGCAGCTGCTGTGGGACGACCCGCGCTGCTTCCCGGAGCCGACCGCCTGTCTGCACTCCCCCGTCGCCTGAGCGAACCACGAAAGAAGAGCCCCGCCATGCCCCTGTGGCCCGTCTACACCGGCACCAACGAGCCGCACGACGGCATTCTGAAGCTGCCCGCGCCCCCGCCGTGGCGGGCGTTCGACGGCGGCCCGCTGCTGAGCGCGCCCACGGACGGTTCGGCCGACGCGGACTCCCCCGACCGCACCCACCGCGCCGAGACGTACCGGGCCACCGAGCAGACCGTCCAGCTCGTCAACGCCGCCCTGTATCTGCGCCGCCCGCTGCTGGTCACCGGCCCGCCCGGCACCGGCAAGTCCTCCCTCGCCTACGCGGTCGCCCGCGAGCTGCGCCTCGGCCCGGTCCTGCGCTGGAACATCACCAGCCGCAGCACCCTGCACGACGGCCTCTACCAGTACGACCCTCTCTCCCGCCTGTACGCGGCCCGGCAGTCGCTGGAGGGACCGGGCGACACGGGCGTGGAGAACCACCTCCGCCTCGGCCCCCTCGGCACCGCGCTCCTCCCCTACGCCCGCCCGCGTGCCCTGCTCATCGACGAGATCGACAAGAGCGACCTGGACCTGCCCAACGACCTGCTGCACGTCCTGGAGGAGGGCCAGTACGAGATCCCGGAGCTGGTCCGCGCGGCCCGGGACACACCGGTCGCGCAGGTGCTGGCCGACGGCTCGGACGAGCGCGTCCCGGTCGAGCGCGGCCGGGTCCGCTGCCACGCGTTCCCCTTCGTCGTGCTGACCAGCAACGGCGAGCGCGAGTTCCCGCCCGCCTTCCTGCGCCGCTGCGTGACCCTCCGGCTGAGCCAGCCCGACGACCGCCACCTCGCCGACATCGTCCGCGCCCACCTGGGCGAGCCCGACGACAACGCCCGCCGCCTCATCGACCGCTTCCTGTCCCGGGTCGGCGGCGGCGACCTCGCCACCGACCAGCTCCTGAACGCCATCTACCTCGCCCGCACCTCCGACCTCCCCGCGAGCTCCCTCGACGACCTCGCCACCCAGCTGATGCCGTATCTGGGGCAGGACCCGCAGACCGATGCCTTCTGACCTCCCGGACGGGCCCGGGTCCGCGGGGGCGCCGGGCGGCGCCGAGCCCCTGGTCCGGCTCGCCGGCCTGCTGGCCGAGGCGAGCGGTTCCGGCGTCCGCCCGACCGGGCGCGAGCTGGCCGAACTGCTCTGGCTGGCCCGGCGGATGGAGGACGTGCACCCGGCGTCCCCGGAAAGCCCGCGGGCCGAGCCGCCGCGGCCCCGCCCGGCGCAGCCGCGGGAGCCCGCCGAGGAGCCCGCCCCGCCCCCGCCGCCCGGGCCCGGGGCACCGGGGACACCGCCGGCCCCCGAGGCGCGGGTCCCGCTGCACCTGCCCTCACCCCGCGGCGGGGACGGCCCGGCGCCGCGGCACGCCGCCCTGCTGGCCCCCGCGCCCCCGATGCTGCGTCACCCGCTGGGCCTGCAGCGCGCGCTGCGGCCCCTCAAGCGCCGTACGGACGCGCCGGCCGGCCATGAGCTGGACGAGCGGGCCACCGCCGAACGCATCGCCCGCCTCGGCGCGGCCCCCGAGTGGTGGCTGCCGGTCATGCGGCCGGCGCGGGAACGCTGGCTGCGGCTGCACCTGGTCCACGACACCGGCCCGACCATGCCCGTCTGGCGGCCCCTGGTCGCCGAACTCCACACCGCCCTGGCCCAGTCGGGCGTGTTCCGCACGGTGACCCTGCACCGCGCCGCCCCCGACGGCACGGTCGACGGCCGGGCCGCGCACGCGCCCGCCGACGGCCGTACGGTCACGCTGCTGATCAGCGACTGCATGGGCCCGCAGTGGCGCGAGGGCCCGGCGGCCACCCGCTGGTACGCCACCCTGCGCCGCTGGTCGCACCGTATGCCGGTCGCCCTGGTCCAGCCCCTGCCGGAACACCTCTGGCGCGACACGGCCCTCCCGGCGGCACCGGGCCGCCTGTCGTCCCCGTACCCGGCGGCACCGTCGTCCCTGCTGGCGTTCGAGCCGTACGACGGCGTCACGGAGCCCGGCCTGCCCCTGCCGGTGCTGGAGCCGGACCCGGCCTGGCTGGCGAACTGGGCGTCGCTGATCGCCTCGCCCGGAGGCACGCGGTACCCGGCGGCGGTGGCGGCCCTGCCGGCCGGCCCGCCCGACGCGACGGACCTGACGGACCTCTCCCTGCTCACGCCCGAGGACCTGGTCCTGCGCTTCCGCGCCACCGCCTCCCCCGAGGCGTTCCGCCTGGCCGGCCATCTGGCCCTGGGCCGCCCCGACCTGCCGGTCATGCGCCTGATCCACGCCGCCCTGGAACCCGACCCGCGCCCGCAGCACCTCGCCGAGGTCATCCTCAGCGGGCTGCTGACGGCCGCACCGGGCCCTCCTGGCTCGTACACCTTCCGGCCCGGGGTGCGCGAGCTGCTGCTCCGCGCGGTCCCCCGCACGTCCCGGCTGCGCACGACCGACCTCCTGGAACGCGTCGGCGGCCTCATCGACAGCCGGGCCGGACGCGCACCGGGCGAGTTCGCGGCGACGACCCCGGCGGAGGGCGGGACGACGGGGGCGGACGGGGAGGCCTTCGCGACGGTCAGCCCCGAGAGCGCGCGACAGCTGACCGGCACCGAGCCGGTGCCGGCGGGCCTGGCCGACCGCTACCGGCTGGTGCGGCGACTGACCCCCACCGGGTCCCTGTGGCAGGCGCGGGACACCGAGACCGGCCGCCAGGTCGCGCTCCGGCTGCACGGGCCGATCACCGACCCGGCCCGCCGCGAGGCGTTCCTGCGCGACGCACGGCGTCTGAAGAAGCTGCGCCATCCGAACGTGGTGACCGTCCACGACATCGGCTTCGACGGCGACACCCCCTACGTCGTCATGGAGCACCTGGACGGCATCCCCCTCAACAGCCTGGCCGCGCCCAACGGTTACCGGCTTCCGCCGCCGCTGCTGGTGTCGGTCGGCAGCGGGCTCGCCCAGGCACTCCGGACCGTGCACGAGACAGGGACCGCGCACGGCGGTCTCGGCATGTCCCGGGTGGTGCTGCTGCCCGACGGCACGGTGAAGCTCAGCCTCTTCGAACCGGGCCGCGCGCCCGGCGCGGAAGGCCGCGAGGCGGATCTGTGGGCCCTGGCCGAGATGCTGCTGCAGTTGGCCACGGACACGGGCTCCCGGGACCGCCCGGTCGACGCCGGCACGCTCGTGCGCCTGCCGGCCCGGATGCGGCGGAGTTACGCGCACGCCCTGAACCGGCTGATGCGGGCCGAGCCGACGGGGCTGACCCTGCTCAGCGATCCGCAGCTGCCGTCCCTCGCGCACGACACCTACGCACCGCGCCGCTACCGGGTGCTGGGCCCGCTGCGGGTCGAGGGAGCACCCGAACCCGACGGCACCGCACGCGCCATGCTCGCGCTGCTGCTGCTCAGACACGGCCACGTGGTCACTCATGAGGAGCTGCGTACGGGGATCTGGGCGCCCGGACAGGAGCCGGGCAACGCCATGGCCGTCCTCGGCGCGACGGCGTCGCGGCTGCGCACCCTCCTCGGCCCGGACGCCGCCCTCGCGACCCGCCCCGACGGCTACGCCCTGCACACCAGCGCCGACCAGGTGGACGTCGTCCGCTGCGACACCCTCGTCCGGGCCGCGGAAAGAGCCCGCCTGGCGGCGGACCTCGCCGAGGCCCACGCCCACATCACCGACGCGCTGGGCCTGTGGCAAGCCGACGCGCTCCTGCACGACGTGCCCGGCCCCGCCGCCCGCACCGCCCGCACCCGCCTCCTCCAGCTGCACCTCACCCTCTGCCGCACCCGCGCCGAACTCGACCTGGACCTCGGCGAGGTGGACCGCGCGGCCGGCGACCTCGCCGGCCTGGTCCGGGCGCACCCGGCCCGGGAGGACTTCCGCCGCCTGTATCTGATCGCGCTGCGCCGCCAGGGCCGTACGGCCGAGGCGCTGGAGGTGTTCGAGGAGTACGAACTCTCCGGCGGCCGGAGCCCGGAGCTGCTGGAACTGGGCCGGGAGCTGCGCGAGGAGGCGGGCCCCGCGCCGTCCCCCGCCGCACCCGCCCTCTCCCTCACCACCACCCCCCTCACCGGCCGGCCCGAGGCCCGGATCAAGCTGGAGTACGCCGTCCACGAGACGCTCGCGCGCGGGGCGCTGACCCCGCAGCAGTACGAGGTGACGGTCCGGGAGGACGGCTACGACGTGCGCACCGAACCCGGCGCGGACCTGCTCCCCGTCCTGGTGGCCGCCCTGCGCACGGTCCCCGAGGCGCTGGCCGCGCTGCGGGACCCGCCGCAGGTGGGGGTGCGGTTCCAGGACGCGCCGCAGCCGTCGGGGCGGGCGCCGCTCACGGTCGCCGTACCGCCCGCCCTGTACGAGCGGTTCGCGGCGAGCTCGGCCGCCAGGGGCCCGCAGCGCTTCCTGCCGTGGTACGACGACGTGGACGCAGGTCCGCTGTCCTGGTACTGCCCGCTGTCGCAGAGCGGGGACGCGCCGGGCGGGACCCGGGACCTGGTGAGCGGCCCGCACATCGTGCGGGACCCGCGCGAACTCGGCGTCCCCGAGGCGGGCCGCTCGGCGCGGGTGCACGCGCCGTCCGACGGCCCCCTCGCCCTGCTCGACCCCGCCCGCTCACGCGTCACGACCTACTACGAGGTCGACCTCACCCCGCACACGGCGGCCCGGCAGCTGCGCCTGCCGAGCTCCGGGAAGGACGGCTTCACGGCCGCGGTCGAGCTGTCCTGGCACGTCACGGACCCGGTGGCGTTCGTGCACGGCGGTCCGGCCCGGGTCCTGCCCCGGCTGCTGGAGCGGCTGACGGAGGCCGCCGGCCGTGTCACCCGCCACCGCTCGCCGCGCCATGCGGCGGGGGCGGAGCGCGCGGTCAACGCGGTGGTGCGCGACTGGCCGGTGCCGGGCCTCGCCGTGAGCTACTCGGTGCGGCTGACCCCCGGCCGGGCGCCCGCCCCGCCCCGGCGCACCGCCGCCTCGCGCACGCTGCCGGAGCTGCTCGCGGCGGCTCAGACCGTGCTGCTCGGCTTCGACGGGCCGCTGGCCCGGCTGTACTCGGCGCAGAGCGCCCGTGAGGCGGCGCTCGACCTGCTCTCGGTCGCCGCCGAGCACCGCGATCCGCGGGCGGCCGAGGCGGGCCGGCCGTTCGGGCGGGGGGCCGGCGAGGCGCGCGAGGTGTTCCCGCACCCGCTGGACGTCCTGCGCTTGCTCGCCCGCGAGCCGTTCGCCCCGGTGCTGCGCGCCCGTCTCGACGAGCTGGAGCTGCGTGCCGTCCCGGAGGCGCCCGCCACCTACCGGTTCGCCGCGCTCATCCGCGCGCTGCACGAGGCGGGCCGACCGGTCGAGGTCGTCAGCGACGTGTGCGAGCGGGCCGTGCACCGGTACCTGGAGCCGTACGGTCTTCCCCCGGTCGGTGTGTACGGCCGCGACGACGACCTCACCCGGCTGATGCCCGACCCGAGCTGTCTGCTGCGGGCGCTGCACCGCCCCGGCCGTCCGACGCCCGCCGGTCTGCTGATCACGGCCTCCCCCGCGGAGGTGACGGCCGCCCTGCGCATCGGTCTTCCGTGCGTGGGGCTGGCCCGGAGCCCCACCACCGAGCAGCGGCTGCTGGAGGCCGGCTGCGAGACGACGGTGCCGTCGCTGGAACCGGTCCTTCAGGCGGCACGGGCGTTGTGAACGGCCTGTGCGGGGGCCGTCGCAGGGAACTCCGCACGACCATTATCCGAAACATGTTCGGGCGAACAGGGTGAATCAACCATTCGGCGGTGACCCGCCCGGCGCATCCCAGAAGGCGTCCGCCCCCACGGCCCCCGCACGATGCGAGTACGGCCCGCCGGTCCGGCGGCCCGCACAGCGAGGCCCGCCCGCGGGCGGCCCCACGGTCTGCGCTCTCGGGAGGACCTGCCAATGACCGCCAGCCTGGAGCAGTTGCGCCGCTGCCACTTCGCCGTCGACCTCGGCGCGGCGCGGACGCGGGTGTACGTGAAGGGGGCCGGGCTGGTCGTCGACCAGCCGTCCGCCGCCGCCGTCAACACCCGCACCGGCGCGCTGATCGCGGTCGGCGAGCTCGCGGAGAAGATGACGGGCCGCACCCCGCACTACATCCGCGTCGTCCGGCCCGTCTCCGGCGGCACGGTCGTCGACATCGAGATGGCCCAGCGCATGCTGCGGCACCTGATCGGTGACAAGATCCGCCGCCAGCTGCGCCGCAAGCCGTTCCTGCGGGCCGCCGCCTGCACCCCGCACGACGCCGACCCGCTGGCCCAGCGCGCCGCCATCGAGACCCTCGTCGGCCTCGGCGCCCGCCGCGTGGAACTGGTCGACACGCTCATCGCCACCGCCGTCGGCTGCGGCCTCCCGGTAGAGCAGCCGGAGGCGACGATGGTCCTGGACTGCGGCGCCGCGGCCACCCAGGTCGCCGTGCTCTCCCTCGGCTCGATCGTCACCGCCGAACGCATCCCCGTCGGCGGCGAGGCCGTGGACCACGCGATCGTGCAGCACCTGCGCCACGAACACGAGCTGATGCTGCCCAGCCAGTCGGTACGGCCCCTGCAACTGGCCCTGTCCGGCAACGGTCTGACCCCGCACGGCCCGGCCTCCACCGAGATCCACGGCCGCGACGTCGCCACCGGCCTCGCCCGCTCGGTCCAGGTCGACACGGCCGCGGTGCGCGACGCCATCCAGACCCCGCTGACCGCCGTCCTCGACGGCATCGGCAAGGTGCTGCGCGACTGCCCGCCCGATCTGGTGGCCGACCTCGCCGACCGCGGCATCATGATGGTCGGCGGCAGCGCCCTGCTCCCCGGCTTCGACCAGATGCTCCGCCAGGCCACCGGCATGCCGGTCCACATCGCCGAACGACCCGACGTGTGCGCCGTCCAGGGCCTCGGCGTCATGCTGGAGGGCAAGATCCAGCCCCTGGAGCTGGACCCACTGGGCAGCTGACCCTCCCCGACCCCCAAGGGCGCCCGCCGATCCGGCCGGCGCCCTTCGGCCTGTCCTCGGCGCGCGGGCGGGGAGCTGAGACAACCTGGCGCCGGGACACCGGCGTTCCGGCCACCACACGACCGGGGTGAGCGCCCTGCACGGCCGTGGGACGCCTCCTGGGCGTCCATGCGGCCTCCCGGGCCGCCCCCCGCACCCGGCCCCCCGGCGGCCGCCCAGCCCTCGACACGCCGACGCCTCGGCGGAGAAGGGGGAGGGGGTGCGATACGCAGGTCAGATCGATTCTGCACTGCGTGGTGGTGGGGCGGGTGGGACTCGAACCCACGGCCGACGGATTATGAGTCCTTTGAGGATCTTGGCGGCCCTTGCCGATCACTGTTCATCTCTGCCGTTTTCCCAGGTCAGACAGGGTTTGACGCCTCAGCCCCTCTCGGCCTTTGTCAGTCTTTTCCGATCTCTGTGTCCAACCTGCGTCCAGAACGCGTCCCGGATGGACTGCTCCGAGGGGTGCGTGCCGATCGTGCCTGTTCGGCAGAGCGACTCGAACCCGCCCGCAGCGGATTGCCCTTCCATCGCACCAAGGCATCGTCCTCGGCACCAACGCAGACGCCAAGGTAACTTGCGAGTCCCAGACAGCGCCCCTGGCGCCGCATCGGGTCACCCATGACCCAGCACGCTGTTGCAGGCGAGCTGCCGAACAGTGGCGCGAGCGGCCGCGTGGTCAGGCTCGTCCGGTAGAGGACAGCCACCACCAGCACCCGGCCAGCAAGCGGCAGACACCACGGGCACTGGACGAGCGGGTGCTGATGATCTCGGTGTACTACGACACGAAATCTCACGATGGGGCAGCTGGGCCGGCTGCCCCATACAGCCGTTCCCGGGACTCAACCCCTGCGCCCATGAAAGACTCACGTACTCCCACCTGCCCGTTTCGACCGTCTGTGCATGACCAGTACAGACAGCTCCGCGTTTGTTCCAGGAGACAGTGTTTGATGGAAGCCTTCGGCCAGCTGAGCGAGCAGGACCGCTCCCAGGCAATCAAAGTACTGCGTCGGCGTCTCGCTCCTCGGGATCTACGGGCGGTGATCGAGGACCTGGAGAGCGGAGGGCGATCTCGCTCGAGGAAGTCGGTGGAGTGGATCATCGCAGCGGTCGAGAACAAATCCGGAAGGCTGCGGCAGAAGCTTCCCGAGGACGAGCTTGCCGAGTTCCTGGTCGACAGGTCGGGCTTCGGTCTTCTCGAGTCACGGATGCTACGGGAACGGCTTGCGCTTCGGGCATCGGAGGACGAGCTGGAGAGACTGCACGACTACCGAGGTGGCGAACGCAGCCGTGGTGGCGACAGAGCAAAAGCCAAGAAGATCGCGGAGCGTACGTGGAAGCCGGGTAAGAGCTGGCCCCGCCACTTCGTGCGAGTCCTCGATATCCCGCCCGCATTTGCTGGTCTGCCGGGGAGTACACGGGAGCCGGACACTCTGGAAGTTGCCCCATTTGTGCCTCTCCGAGACCTGGAGGACTTTCAACAGGACCTCAAGGAGCAAATGATCGAGGTGCTCTCCGGGGCACCGGGCGCCAACCGTGGTGTTCTGACCCTGCCCACAGGAGCAGGAAAGACCAGAACCGCGGTAGAGAGCCTCATCGAATGGCGCATCTCCCAGCAACGCCGTCAGGCCGTCCTCTGGATCGCCCAAAGTGAGGAGCTGTGCGAGCAGGCCGTCCAGGCGTTCCGTGAGGTGTGGACAGACCTCGGGCACCGCAATGACCAGGTACGGCACACTATGGAGATTGCCCGGCTTTGGGGAAACGCCTCAGTTCCGAGCGACCCAGACGTCGTGGTGGCCAGCATCCAGAAGCTTGACGCTATTCTTCGAGGCACCAACGAGGACGTACGACAGGAACTCGAGCTTCTGCGCGAGGACCTCGGCGCGGTGGTTGTCGACGAGGCGCACCGAATGCTGGCCCCCAGCTATACCAGGGTCCTGCGCTTCCTTGGGATCGAACTCGGACAGAAGGCCCCGGTACCCCTCATCGGACTGACAGCCACCCCGTTCCGCAGGGTCAACGCCGAGACACGCCAGCTGGCAGACAAGTTCCACAGCAAGCTTCTCAGTTCCCGCTCCTTGGGAGAGGACATCGTGTCCGAGCTCCGTCAGCAAAACATCCTGTCGCGGCCAGAGCACAAGGTACTCTCCTATGCCGGTCCTGAGTTCAAGATGGAGGATGTCGAAAGCTACCGTGCGCACTTCGATCAGTTCGACGACTTCCACCCTGGCTTTCTTCGTCAAATCGGTGAGTCGGACGCGAGGAACCGTGCTCTGCTGAAGCAACTGCTCGAACTACCGCCGGACTGGCCGACGCTGTTCTTCGGCTGCACCGTGGAACACGCGATAGCAATGGCTGTCCTACTGCGACGCGCCGGCCGAGCCTCGGAGGTCGTCACCTCCGACACACGCAGTGCCACACGGCGCGCGCTCATCGAACAGTTCCGCGACAAGCACCTGTCCGTACTCTGTAACTACGGTGTCCTCACGACCGGTTTCGACGCTCCGGCGGTGCGTGCCTTGGTGGTCGGTCGCCCCACCACCAGCCCGGTCCTGTACGAGCAGATGATCGGTCGAGGCATGCGCGGACGACGTTTCGGTGGAACAGAGAGCTGCCTCGTTGTGGACATCGAGGACAACATCCGGTTCAGCGGACAACTCGCCTACGAACGGTACTCCGGCTACTGGTCGAGTAACCAGAGCCGCCCGTAGTCGTACAGCACACCGCTTCTGCGTCGGCTGTCTTCAGCCCACGCAGAAGCGATCGATGACCGCCCCCACCCGATCAGAAGGTCACGGTAGGTTCTCAGCGAGAAGAAGGCGGTCCAACCCCTGGTTGCGATGCTCACACGAGGTCTCCGACGCCAGGAGACACGAGTAGCAGGCGACTCCGTCGGCCCCCACCGACGGCGCTTCCTGACACAACGGGTCGTTCGAGCAGCTGTCGACGTCTCGGAGCGCGTGCGAAAGAACGTGCTCGAACCGGTTGACGAGGGCGACCAGTCCTCCAAGGGTGCCGTCTCCACCGGGTTGAACCGTGTAGAGGAGAAGTCCACTGCCCGTGACCCTGCCGTCCCGCACGCTGAGATAGACCCGCTCACGGATCGCTGCGGACGAGTATCCGGAGTCCACTGACAGCGCCCGAAGAAGGCGGTGAGAGAGGGTGTGCCACCAGACGTGTGCGGGGTGGAGTGACAGATCACCGTGTGGATCACTCCTGGACCGTTCGTTCCACTGGTTGGCCCTGCTGCCTTCCAGGGTGAGTGAGTCGCTCGCAAGATCAATAAAGACGCCCTCGCCGAAGAGCTCGATGCCCGGGTACCAGGTGGTGCCGTTCCAATCGAAGGCGGTCGACACCTCTTCAGCCTTCTGCGGGTCCAACCGTTGGTAACCGGTCTGGACCATGACCATGCGGAGACGGCTGACAGGTGCTACCCGCAGCCTGTGACGGTGATCGGGCCCCTGTACGAGACGCACGTCGTCCTGGCGAACCTCGAACAGCGGAGGAGAGCCCGGATGCGGGTGTGGCACTGCCGGAACACCACAGGTCGCGGCCTGGCGTAGACGGTCGAGTTCGTCGTCACGTAGTGACGACGAGGCCGTGTTGCCAACCCCCAGTAGTTGGTCAACCGCCTTGCTGATCTCGGACCAGGGTGTCTGTTTCAGGTACTCAATCGCGTCCGGGGGAAGCCCGGCCCGTTCAGCCCCGGCCATGAGTGCCACCTGGTCGAGGAGACCAAGAGGGTGAAGTGCCCCGACTGCCCCCATCAGGGATCGATCGCTGAGGATGTCATGCAGCCTGGTCGGCATATCCAGGATCGTCAGCGCGCTCTGGAGCAGGCTGAGCCGTAGGTTGGCGGCCCCTCGCTGGACGATGCGGGCCTTCTGCACACACCGCGCCGTTGCCGGCGCCGGGCGCCCTCCGTGCTCCACGATGCGGCCACTACACCGCCACGATTTGGCGTATGCCTGGCCGAAGTTGGCGGTCGCATGGCAACGGGGACACTCGATGCGGACGAGCCGGAGGGCGCGGCCACCCCCGTGCCATAGGTAGTGCTTTGTGCCGCATCCTCCACCTTCGTGTACGAGTCCGTGCCAATGGGCCTCGTCCAAGTGACCGTTCTCGCATGCCTGCACGAAACGGATCGCCTCGCGCCCCGCCTTCTCCCGACGCTGCTGCGACGACACCGACGGGCACTCCGGGCAGCCGCTGTCGGCCGCGTACAGGACCTGGTGCGGTCGGTGCTGCGTGCACAGGGACCAGAAGGGAAACGCGTGAGTGGGGTAGATCGTTCTGTCAGAGGGGAGTCCGAGTTCGGCGTTGGTGGGCACACGAGCGATACGCGCATCGTTCAGCTCGAGACGTGAGAGCCGTTCGTCGACGATCTCGAAGTCCTGGGGTTTACGGCCGATCTCGTTGAAGAGTGCGTCCACGGTCTTCAACACGACTGGGCCGGACCCGGTCTCGAGAATGCTTCCAGGGCCGAGGGTGATGACGAACTGGGATGGGCGGATCTCCTGGTAGGGACGGCTCACGATTCATCCCCTTCCCTTGACAGTGGTGGTGGCCTCCACCTCACGCAGCGAGTTCGGTGCGTTCTCGTAGGCTTCACCGGTGTTCGCAACGAGGTGCGCGAGGTCACCGAGGACGACCGGCCGAGAGGCGGGACGCGTGACTGTCGGCTCGTTGTACAGCAAGGCACTACCTACTCGATCAGCAAGCTGTCGCCAACGTTCCAACTCCGAGCGGGCGTGGTTCTCCGTATCCGAGGTCGGTGGGCGGCGGAGGGCGGGCTGTTGGGCGGCACGTTCCTCGAGGAACCCGGGGAGAAGGTCCACCTCGGGGTGCAAGTGGGCACCGCTCATCTCGTGGGCACGGCAGAACCAGCCCCCGTCGCTGAGCCGCTGTTGGATCCGCCACCGCTGGTCGACTTCCACGGAGCCCGTCGCGGTTGGAACGCTCGCTGCCTGGCGGAGGACACTCACCATCACCGGGCCCAGGGCCCTGTCCCTTGCCCGGGGCGCGAAGGGATTGACGGTGACGGGCTCGACGTGCCGGTAGAGCGTGGTGTGGTAGCCGGCGAAGTACTCGTAGTAGCTGAGGTCCCGCGGGCGCGATGCCCGGTAGAAAGTGACGACGAGACCGCCAACACCCCGGCCCACGCGACCGGTGGCCTGGATGTACGAGGAGGTGGTCTTCGGCTGCCCGTGTACGACCATGAGTCCGAGTCTGTCCACGTCGACACCCGTGCCGAACATCGAGGTGGCGACGACCGCGTTCGTAGGTTCCCGGCCAGGCGCCAGCCGAACCCCCAGCTCCTCGAGCATGCCAGGGAGCCGTAGGGAACTGGTGCGGCTGGAGAGCTCCATCGGCTCCTGCTCGTCCAGAGTGCGCGGCGACGCGGCAACGCTCCCCAGGCGTTGGGGGATGTCCTGACGAGCCAGCGCAACTGCTCCGGCCAGTTCGCGGATGGCGTTGAAGTAGCCCACGAGCGTCCAGAACGGATCCAGCTCCTCCTGTGCGACGCCTTCGTCGAGTCGATCGCGGGGCGTCTGGAGTAGGCGCGACCACATTCGGACGATGGGTGTCTGCGCCCCGCGGCCGGGGGCTATCACTCCGACGTACAGACGACCCGCCTCCTGTGCGTCGAGTGGATGGGAGGAGCCGGTCGAGGAGAAGAACGTCTCCTCCGCGCGGAGTCCCTGGGGAGGGAAAACCTCCAGACTCCGGTCGAACAGCGAACGGACCTGCTCCTCCGCCCTCCGGACGGTCGCGGTGGAGGCGACGTACTTGGGCCTGACAGTGTTCTTGCCGCCGGGCACCGTGGAGAGGAGGTCGATGCCAGCCTCGTAGAGGCCGACCATGCTGCCCAGAGGACCTTCGATGAGATGCAGTTCGTCCTGCAGCACGAGGTCGGGTGGGCGGAATCCACACACTGGAACATTCTTGCCAGCTGTCACCTCCTCACGTGCGTTTCGTGGGAGGGTCGCCGGCCCGAGCGGAGGTGCCCAGGCCCGGTAGTAGCCCAGGTGCTCGTTGAGTCTGTCAACGTTGCCGAACAGAGCGCCGGCTCTCGGTTCGAACGCCAGACGGGCGAACTTGTCCACCGTCGCCACCACCATTGACGGGCACCTGGCGTAGACCTGCTCGTCCACCGTCCACGCCGGCACAGGACAGTGCGTCGAGGAACCGTCCCGCCGGGCGAAGGCCGGTGGCACGGGCCAGGCACCGACCTCGGTCGTCTCGGACCAGGCCAGGTCGGAGTTGAGCGGACACTCCGGGTGCGGACAGAAAATCTCGAACTCGACGGGCTTCTCGCTTCGTCGCTTGCCCCAGTCGGCAGTCCGCACGAAGTACCCCGGTCGGCTCGCACGCGCTGAGACGAGCCAGGAACTGGAACCGAGCAGACGACGCACATGCCCGTCGAACCACTTGTCGACGCTCTGGTCGGAGACGTCCGCAGTGACGCGGAACCGAACGGACACGGTCACGAACGACGGGTCCGGATGACGGGTTACCGTGACCGCGGTCACGTCGAACGGTTCTTCCGAGATCTGCGGTGCCACGTCCGGGCCCAGAGCGGGATCAGGGTCGCCCACGACGAGATGCAGCACACCCGTGTCGCCTTCACGCAGGCCCTCCGGTGGAAGGGCCAGGGTCGACCGGCAGGCCGGACAGTTCAGGATCTGGGCCGGGTCACCCTCGCCCTCCTTCCCCTCCAGAATCGAGATGGCTCCGTGCCGCTTGACGATCCTGTTGTTCGCGTCACGATATTCGAAGTCCTGCAGGTTGTTCGGGGTCACGGTTCCGCCCACCCACAGCCCGACCGAGAACCTGGTGGACCCCCACGGGACGTCACCGAGATCCTCCCATCCTGAGGGACGCCAGCCACGCTGCCCGGGCGAGCCGCTGACCCTGAGGAACTCGCACGCGGTAACCATCGCGAGTGCCCTCCGGTACTGCTGGATCGTGAGGAGCCGCAGTGTGTACCGGGAGAGGACGGTCACGCCTGCTCCTCCCCCGGGCACCTGCTCGTGCTGGGCCCGGAGCCGCCGAAACGCGAGAGTGAATCCAGCAAGTCCGAGGTACGCCTCGGTCTTGCCTCCACCGGTCGGGAACCACAGCAGGTCACACACCTCGCGGTCTTCATGGGTGTCGTCGACGATCCCTCGTAGGTTGATCAGCTGGAACGCGAGCTGGAAGGGCCACCAGCGGTTGACCCTTCCCTTGGTCCACTGCGACTGGAGAGCGATCGCACGGTTGGCGAAGCAGAACGCGAGGAGGGCGTCGCGGTTGCTGGCCAACACCTCTATGCCGTCACGGATCCGGTCGAGCGCACGTCGGCACCCAGAGAGGTGTCGATGAGCCGCTGTGCCTGGCGCATGGTCTCCCATCACACCAGCCTGGCCCTCGATCCAGCGTTCGTACGCGTCCGCGAGCGGCTCCAGCCGTCGGCGGAGTACGGCACCATCCGTGATCTCGGCCAGTTCCACCGGGTCCAGCTCGGGTGGATCCCCGGCGCCGGTCGGCCAGCCCTTGTCCGGGGCGTTCACGGGAACCACAGGAACGAACTCGGACCGGACGTCGGCCGGCTCGAACTCGGCCACCGTCCCGTCGTCGAACAGGTGACGCCCATCGGACCACCTGAACGGGGGTCGGGTTCCTTCCACCCCTCCTGGATGTGGGCGCTCCGGGTCGACCTGACGCCAGACGGCGGAGCAGAGGTGCCCCCGCGCAAGGACGGGACGGCCCTCGTAAAGAAGCGCCAGGCTCGCGTCCTCCTCGTCCTGCGCCAAGTGCTGGTGTTCCAATGGAACCAGCTCAACTCCGCTCTGACAGCGCAGACGTACCTGCGGCTGGAACACGTGGTCCGACGGGGAGGGGTGGTCTGATTCCACGGTGCTCTGGTTGACCACGAACACCGAAATCTTCCAGATGCCCTGGGAATCCCTTCGGCTTCGGACCCTCACCATGACCCCCGGATCCGCGGGATCGCTCAGCGAGGTGTCAACGGAACAGTCCACGTCGCGCCAGACAGCCCCGTGTGGCTCCCTGCGCCATTCCCCGTTCGCCTCATTGCGGTATCTGGCCCAGGTACCGCAGATGTCGAGGCGTGGCCCCTCAGGGGCGCTGACCGCCAGGGACACGCCCATCGATGACGGTCTGGCGCGGGGGTCGATAACCAGGGGCGGAAGGCCGGCGCCGACCGGCTGATGTCCTGAGACGGAGTCGCCTGGATCGAGGTCGTCGTCACCGTCCCGGAGCTCATCGCCGACGAGCTCCTGGTCCGAGTCGACCTCGACCGATGGGGATGAGAACGGAGCCAGGACACCGACGATGTACTCGTCAAGCGGGTCCTCGTCGCCCCCGAGCCTCTCCATCGGCCCTCCTCGGGGACCGAGGATCTCAGCTACGAGATCCTCGACGAGGTGGTCTCGTTCGCTCATCGGGGAGCTCCTTCTCGCTTTTGTTCCTCGTTGGGGAAGCTCGATCTCAACGTCGTTGAAGTTCTGCGGCCAGGAAACACTCGTTGACCTTCTTGGCATCGGTCTTCGAGCGGGAGTGACCACGAATCGGATGTCGGTCAGCAGGCACAGGTTGAGCAGGTCGCCGAGGCCGGACAGCTCTTCGGCATGGGCCTTGTCCTCAGCAACTCGCAGCGGGCAGCGGCTCGTCCTTCACGAGCGTGGCCCCGTGCTGTTGGAGGTCGATCAGCACGTTCGCTTCGAGGCGGACGACCGGCGGGCCGTGGTAACCGGACGGAGCAGGGCCGGGAGGGCGTCGTGGCACAAACCCAGTCCTCCTTCCCTGGTGACTTCGTGAGCACGCCCGCAGGCTACGCCGTCGTGAGGGTCGTGGTCATGGGATATGCCCAATGGCTCCAGTACTATCGGCTTTTGGGTGGGGGCATGTCGTGTGCGACAGACTGAGTACGCGATGGGGCGTCCCCCGAATCTGGGGTGCTCGCCGCTCGGTTCCGCTGGACCTCCGAGACGGCTGCACTCCAAGGAACGCTCGTAACGGGGAAGCAGGACTGGATCCACCCATGACGTACGACATCGCGGCTCCTGAGCCCGCGGGAATGGTGGCTTCGCTCAGCTCCCTGGGGTACTCGCTGCCAGCGGCCATCGCTGACCTCGTGGACAACAGCATCTCGGTGGAAGCCCGGAACATCGACGTCGAGTTCGCCTGGGCAGGACGGAACTCATGGATTGCGGTGGTCGACGACGGATGGGGGATGACCGCTGAGGAGCTCGTCACGGCAATGACCGTGGCGGCTCGGGGGCCCGCGACGTCGCGCTCCTCCACGGATCTGGGCCGCTTCGGCGTCGGTCTGAAGTCGGCCTCGTTCTCGCAGTCGAGGCAGCTCACCGTGGCCACCGCCAAGGCCGGTTGTGAATGGCACACGCGCACCTGGGACCTCGATGTCGTCGAGGAGACCGGCGAGTGGCGGCTACTCCATGGAGCCGACGACGACACGACAACCGTGCTGGACAGAGTTCGGAGTGCCGCTGGCCACGGCACGATCGTGCTCTGGCGACGGCTGAACGGCTACCACGGCGGTGACGTCAGCGAGGACGACGAGCGCACCCAGAAGCAGTTCTACGCAGAGGCGGCCCGCACGGAGTCGCACCTCGGAATGGTGTTCGCCCGCTTCCTCACTGGAACCCGACGCCGGAATCTGCGAGTGTCCGGGACCCGGGTGGAGCCCTGGGATCCGTTCATGGGCAACCACCCTTCAGTCCAGCGACTCCCCTCAGAGGAACTCCCTATCGGCGGCAGTTCCGTACGGGTCGAGGCGTTCATCCTCCCCAGCGCCCACCGGCTGACGCCGGAGGAGTACGACAGAGCCGCAGGACCACAGGGGTGGCTCGACCAGCAGGGCTTCTACGTCTTCCGCCGCAACCGCCTCATCCTGGCGGGTGACTGGCTGGGGCAGAGAGGCATGCGCCGCGAGGAGAAGTACAACCTGGCGCGCATTGCCATCGACATCCCGGCCGAGACGGACGCCGAGTGGGGCGTCGACGTGAGGAAGTCGAGCGTCGTCCCGCCCGTCGGTCTGCGTCCGCACCTTCACCGCATCGCACGGCAGGCCCGAGCCGTGGCCGCGGATGTGCTACGGCACCGTGGACAAGTCGCCGCGCGTACCCACGGTGATCCTTTGTCGTACGCATGGAACGTGCGCCGACCGGACGGCAAGGTCACCTGCAGGATCAACCGCAGCCACCCACTGGTCCAGGCTGCTCTGAGACCTGGCGGCAACACCACTGCAGACGTCCGTGCGCTAATCCGGCTCCTGGAGGAGACAGTGCCCGTCGCCGCCCTCCGCGTCATGCACGAGACGGACACCAGCGACGACCCGGAACCGTTCGGTGGACCCGGGCCCGCCGACGAGGCGGCAACCGAGGTCGCACAGCGAATCTACGAGTCGCTCGTCTCTGGGGGCCGCTCGCCCGCCGCTGCGCGCGAGAGGCTGCGGACCATGCCTCCCTTCGACCAACTACAGGGCTTCTGGAGCAGATGAGCCCCCGAGCTGTTGTCGGTGCTCGCCCCTACCCTGCCCGATACCGTCTACATCCCGCTGGAGGTCCCACGTGAGCGCCGTTCCCGACGACCCCATGGCCAAGGCCACCCGCCTGGTTCTCGGGTTCCTGCCACAGGACCGTCAGCCGAAGACAGAGGAGGTACAGAACGCGGTCAACGCCATCTTCGGAATGCTGGCCGCACAGGGAGAATCCCTGGACCGGGACCAGCTGGCCAAGGAGATCGAGGCCATGACTGCCGTATTCCAGGAGCGATCCTCGGGCCTCACTGACTCCAAGGGCCACGAGCCGTGGCTGCCGGAGGCGAAGAACGACCGTGACTGGGACTTCTGGGAGCGGTACCGGCGCTACCTCGAGGACGTGGTGAGCCTTCCGCCGTGGGTCGTGAGGCGGCTGGACCAGAGCTCCGACGAGGTGTTGAGCCAGCTGGAGGATCCACGCCGCCCCGGTTCCTGGAGCCGCAAGGGGCTCGTGATCGGTCAGGTGCAGTCGGGCAAGACCGGCCAGTACATCGGGCTTGCAGCCAAGGCCGTTGATGCCGGCTACCGGCTCATCGTGGTGCTAGCCGGCATCCACGACGACCTCCGCAGCCAGACACAGCTACGGGTCGACGAGGGACTCTTGGGTTTCGACACCCAGCACTACAGGCGGTCCAACGAGGTCGGCAAGTCCCGACTCATCGGCGCGGGCCGGATGCCGGGCGCGAAAAAGCTCGACATCGCCTCGCCGACGAACAGCAGCGCGAAGGGGGATTTCGGCAAGAAGACGGCTTCCCACACCAACTTCCCTCTCGGGAGTTTCCCCGTCGTGCTCGTCGTCAAGAAGCACTGGAAGCTTCTCGAGTACGTGCGTAACTGGGTGATCGACGTTCACGGGACCGAGGACGAGAACGGCAAGAAGGTCGTGAAGGATCTTCCCTTGCTCGTCATCGACGACGAGGCTGACAACGCCTCGATCGACACGACCAAGGACGACGACGCGGACCCGACGAAGACCAACGCCGCGATACGTGACCTCGTCAACGCGTTCGACCAATCCGCGTACGTTGGATACACGGCCACACCGTTCGCCAACATCTACATCAACCCGGAGGCGAACAACGAGAAGGTCGGGGAGGATCTCTTTCCGGCAAGCTTCATCCGCAGCCTTCCTTCGCCCTCCAACTACCTTGGGCCCGAGCGGGTCTTCGGCCTCCAGGTCGACGACGATGACGAGGAGGACACGCCGCCTCTGCCGTTGGTGCGTCACGTGAAGGACGCCGAGATCTGGCTTCCCGCCAAGCACAAGTCGGGCCACGTTCCCGGCGCCGAGCTGCCTGCGTCCCTGCGCGAGGCGATCTCCTCGTTCGTGCTCGCCTGCGCGGCTCGGCGGGCCAGGGGACAGACGAAGGTGCACAACTCGATGCTGGTGCACGTCACCCGTTTCACCTCGGTGCAGGGGCTGGTGCGGAACCAGGTCGACGACCATCTGCGACTCCTCGTCGACACGCTCCGGGACCGGTACGGGAAGGGCCCCGCGCTCCGCGAGGAACTCCAGGGGCTCTGGGAGCGGGAATTCGTCCCCACCACGGAACAGTTCCCGACCGACGAGGCCGAGCGCCTCACGTGGGATCAGGTTTCGGCGGAACTCCTTGACGCCATCCGAAAGATCCAGGTCAAAGCGGTGAACGGCACGTCCAAGGACGCGCTCGACTACTATTTGAACCGCAAGGACGGGCTCTCCGTGATCGCTGTCGGAGGGCAGAAACTCTCCCGCGGCCTCACTTTGGAAGGTCTGACGGTCAGCTACTACCTGCGCTGGTCGAAGTCATACGACGCGCTCCTCCAGATGGGGCGGTGGTTCGGGTACCGGCCAAAACACGAGGACCTATGCCGTCTGTACACGACCCCCGAGCTTCAGGACGCCTACGTGGAGGTCACGGCCGCCACCGACGAACTGCGCCGGGAAGTCGAGGAGATGGCCACGCTCGGCCTCGAACCGACGGCGTTCGGACTGAAGGTGCGGTCCTCGTCACTAGGCCTGACAGTGACGGCGCCCAACAAGATGCGCAAGGGCAAGAAGATCCTTCTCAGCTACTCTGGCGAAGGGCCGGAAACAGTGATCTTCAAGCTCGCCGATCGGACCGTCGCTCACAACTTCAGGCTCCTTGAGGGCTTCGTCCGACGACTCGACAGCGCGGGGGGTCTCAAGGCGACGCCCAAGGGCGGCAACGTGCAGTGGGAGGGTGTCTCTCCCGGACTGGTCTCCGAGTTTCTCTCCGACTACGAGACCGACCCCATGGCGCAGCGGGTCCGGCCGAGGCTCATTGCCAAGTACATCGACCAGTGCGCGAAGGTGGGAGAACTGGTCGACTGGACGGTCGTTCTGGTCAGCAGCACGACGTCGAAGTGGCCGCGGCAGATCGCCGGACACACCGTCGGTGCTGTGAAGCGAGCCGCGCTCAAGGACGACTTCGAGAGCGAGGGCAGGTACACGATCCGCCGGGTCATCAGCCCTCAGGACGAGCTGATCGGTCTCGACCCGACCCAGGAGGAGAGGGCACGCGAAGCCGCGCGAAAGGCTGCGGAGGAGGCGGAGAAGGCGGCGCCCCCGCAGAACCCATCGGGTACGTACATCCGGAGGCAGCGCCGCCCGGACCAGGGCCTGCTGCTGATCTACCCCGTCATGCCCGTCAACAAGGACGGCGTCGGGGTGTCGACCACACCTCTCGTGGGCTTCCAGGTGAGCCTCCCTCACTCGAAGCACCAGTCCAAGACCGAGTACGTCGCCAACACCGTCTGGCTCCAAGACGACATCTACTCGATCGTCGAGGAGGACGAGGCGTGACCGTCACAGAGGACGCGTGGCACGAGCTGGAGACCCCCCAGGAGGCACCGGGGCGATCCAGCCTCCGCCTGTACCCAGAGTCACCGCTCGACATCTTCCTCTCCGTATCCCACCCCAGTCGACAGCGCATGCTTGTCCTCCGAGCGGACGCCCGCTCCGCAGACGCAATCGTGCGGTCGGTGGGTCGCCTCCCCAAGGCTGCCGGGATCGAAATGAACCTGAGTGCGGTGTCCCGGGTCGAGTACGAGCTCCAAGTCGTCCTGACCGCGAACGAACTCCGTGAAGTCTTCAACCCTCTCGTCAGCGACGTCGCCGACACGGCGAGAGCCGCTCCGGCCGCCGCCGAAGCCATGGCGGCCGCGGTGGATAGGTTCGGGAGGTGGCAGGACCTTCTGCGCGCGGTCAGCAGGGACGGACTGAGTGCCGAGATGCGGCGAGGCCTTTACGGCGAACTCCTGATACTGGGCGATTTCCTCCTAGCCTCGCTGGCCCAGACCTCGGCCGTGGAAGCATGGACCGGTCCCACGGGGACCAATCAGGACTTCCAGCTCCCCGAGGTCGCGATCGAGACCAAGGCCAGCGTCGCGAAGCGCCCACGAAACATCCGGATCGCCAGTGAGCGACAGCTGGACGGGACCGGGACCCCTGCTCTGCTCCTCGCCCTCGCGCAGCTCGACGAACGACGTGGTGGATCGGGAGAGAGCCTGAACAGGCGGGTGGAGGGCATACGACAGCAGCTCACGAGCCCCGCCGCTCGGACCCGGTTCGACGGTCTGCTCATCCAGGCTGGCTACCTCCCCGGACACCGTGACCTCTACGAGGAACCCCGGTACACCCTCCGCGAGCTTCGTTTCTGGCATGTACGGGAAGGCTTCCCCAGACTGGTCGAATCGGACCTGCCCGAGGGAGTCGGCGACTGCACGTACCACGTGAGCACCTCGGGTCTGGACGCCTACCGCGCCACGGCCGACGAGGTGAAAGAACTGATCGGGGGGTCCCATGGCTGAGCTCGACCTGGCCGAATTTTCGCGGAACCTCGTCGCCGACGTCCAAGCAACAGCTGACGCCGAGGGGACGACAACCCCGGAGGCGTTCACACGTCGGGTCTTCGAGGACCTCGAGCAGGCCGGCGTCGTGTCCAACACCTTCACCGCCTACCACAAGATGCACGGGCACGAGGTACACGGCTACGGCATCGGCGAGTCGGGCGAGTCCCTGGACCTGTTCGTGACCGACTTCCAGCTGGCACCGCTGGAGACCAAGCTCACGAAAGCGCAGACCGAGACATCCTTCAGACGACTTCTGGCATTCGTTCAGCGTTGCCGGGACGGGCTGCAGCAGCACATCGACGAGTCCTTCGACGTGTACGACATGTGTGCGGCGGTCGAGAAGGCCCTCACCGAGGTGCAGCGGATCAGGCTCTTCCTGCTCAGCAACCGGGTGGGTACTTCGACCGAGGTCCCCGTCTCGCACTTCGACGGTCTGCCGGTGACCCATGAGGTGTGGGACCTGGCGCGCCTGCACCGTCACGCGACGTCGGGCGCCCTCGGAGAGCCCATCATGGTGCCGTTCAGCCCTCCGCTTCCGTGTGTCTCCGCCCCGAGTTCGGAGGAGGACCACTCCGTGGTCCTGGCGGTCATACCCGGGGAGATGCTCGCCGAGCTGTACGCGGAGTATGGCACCCGGCTCCTTGAGCTCAACGTGCGTTCCTTCCTCCAGACCCGCGGAGCGGTCAACCGAGGTATCCGGGAAACCCTGCTGCACGCACCAGGCAGATTCCTGGCCTACAACAACGGGATCACCGCGACCGCGTCGCAGGTCGACTTCGTGAGGGGCCCGGACGGCGAGCCGACCCACATCTCCGCAGTACACGGCCTCCAGATAGTGAACGGTGGTCAGACGACAGCCTCGCTTCACTATGCGCGGAGCCGCGACAAGGCCGATCTATCCCACGTCCGGGTCCAGATGAAACTGACGGAGGTGGCGCCCCAGCGGCTCGCGGAGATCGTTCCGAAAATCTCGGAGTACTCCAACACGCAGAACCGAGTGACCCAGGTCGACTTCAGCTCCAACCACGACTACCACGTGGACATGCAGCGGATCACCCGCTCCCTCTGGGCTCCCGCGACGGACGGCAGCGGCCAGGAGACCCACTGGTTCTACGAGCGTGCGCGCGGTCAGTACACGGACGAGCTGGCGAAGGCCCGCACCCCGGCCAGGCAGCGGCAGTTCAAGAAGCTGAATCCGACGAAGCAGAAGTTCACGAAGGCGGACCTCGCTAAGTTCGTCCACTCTTGGAACCAGCTGCCGTACCACGTGAGCCGCGGAGCACAGAAGAACTTCGTCGAGTTCATGGTTAACGTCGACGAAGCGCCGCCCCGCGTCGACGTCCAGTACTGCCAGCGGGTGATCGCAATGGCCATCCTGTTCAAGGCTGTGGACCGGATCGCCGCCATCCATGGAGCCGGCAGCCACAAGAGCATGATCACCACCTACACCGTGGCTCGCCTGTCCCTGGCGACGGACCGCAGGATCGATCTCGACCGGATCTGGCGAGAACAGGGCGTCTCACCAGTGCTGGAGGCCGCGATCCACGATCTCTGCCCCCGCGTCATGCGGGCGGTGACCACGCCGCTTGAGGGAAACCACGTGGGCGAGTGGGCCAAGAAGGCGGCGTGCTGGGACGCCGTGTCCAGGGTGCCCTGGACGATACCTCGTGCTCTGGCGTCGGAGTTGTTGGACCATTCGCTGGACGAGGCGGCACTCGCCGGCGGAGCCGGTGGTGACGAGGGCGCGAGCGAGGCGGTAGCACTGATCCCGGCCGACGAGTGGTTCGCGATCGAGCGATGGGCCAAAGAGACCCGCAACCTCGAACCCTGGCAGCGGCAGCTGGCACAGTTCGTCGGCAGGCGCCTCGAACTGGAGCAAGAAGTTCCCGAGACCCAGGCTGTCCAAGCCCTGCACGCCCGTACCGAGGCACTGCGGCTGGGATTTACCCCCCACCCGTAGCCGGTGGTTCGTACCTCAAGCGAGAACCACCCACATGTCAGCTGGCAGTTCGCCAAGATAGAGGCATGATTCCCGAGTTCGATGTGTACATCCGTCGTGACTACGACCTGGAAACGCTACTCACGGGCTTGAGCGCAGAGGACGTGGCCAGGGGCTTCACGGATCACCACGAGTACGAATGCCTGGGGCTCCCGAGCTGGGAAGAGGCCGCAGAGTGTCTGACGGAGGAGGCCGCCCTCCTGGAGCGGGCGGGGAGGTCTGAGGAGCCCGACGGGATGGAGGCGGTTCTTGACGAGTTGCATGACGCTGACGACGTCGGCTATGCCGAACTGATGGCGTACACGTTCCACTGGAACGACATCGGGGTGGCGGGGCTCAGTCTGGCGCTCAGCGCCGCCCGGATTGCAACCTTCTACTCCTGCTCAAGCGGGCTCAACAAGCGTCATCACGCCAAGTATCCGATGGTTGGTGCTGTGCCCGATCCAGAGCGCGCGGGCCTACTCGCCCGGCTGATCGAGGAAAGCGGCTGCGGCATCGATCAGGTGTACGGGCGATGGTACATCTACGGGCGCTCCGTCAAAGACCTGCACGTTCTCGGCAGGGCGGTCCTGGTTGCATGCGATGCCTTCGATGCCCTGCCCCAGCCATCGTGGACCGAAGGGCTCGCCGAGTTGCTCGAGGATCTCGCGGACGAGTAGAGACGCTGATGGCCTGCCGTAACCCCGGCAGCGGTAACGGGCCCCGTTCGTCGGCAGTCTCGAACCGGAGCCGCAAGGCTTCGAGACGTAGGTCGTTCTGGCCAGTGGGTTCGCACCTCAGCGGCGAAGCCGCCACTCAGAGTGTTCCCTTCTCGATCAGGTCCTTGATCGAGTCCTCGGCCCTCCTGAGTACGATCCGCCCGTCACCATCACTGAAAGCAACGAGATCAGCACCAGGTGTGATGCCGGCTTCTGCGAGCAGGCCAAGCGGCAGCTCCACACGTCCCTGGTCATCGACATGAACTTCGGCTGGCTCTCGGATCATGAGGAGAGTGTGGCACCCTTCCTCTCGGAGAACGTAGACAGGCTGGGGCTGTGAACATGGCCGGAGGTGGCAGGACGCCGAACCAGCAGTGGGTTGCCACTGCTGAAGGGGAGCACCTTCGCGGCCGGCGCGTGAGGGACACCAAGCCGGAAGTGGCACTCAGGAAGGCCGTGCACCGGCTGGGCCTCAGGTTCCGTCTCCACAAGCGGGTGGCGCCCCGGTGCACGGCCGACTTCGTGCTCCCCCGATACCACCTCGCGGTCTTTGTCGACGGTTGCTTCTGGCACGGCTGTCCGGATCACTCTCCAGCGGAGTTCCGGGGGCCCAACGCCGCCCTCTGGCAGGAGAAGATCGGGGCCAACAAGAAGCGGGACCGGCGCAACACCGAGCAGGCCGCGGCCGCCGGGTGGACTGTGGTCCGCGTCTGGGAGTGCGAGATTCGGCGGGATGTCCAGGGTGCGGCAGAGCGGGTGGCGGCGATCGCCGGCACCGACAGGGCGGCCCTCCGTAGGCCAGTCACTCCTCCGTGACGGCTGCCAGTGTCAGCAGATCGTCTGCTTCCCGCCGGGGACAGTACGCGGCGAGCGGACACCCCGAGCACATGGGCTGCTCTTCCCGACAATGATCCAAACCGATAAGGCGGATCGCGCCCATGCGGAGCGGTGCTTCCTCTCCTGCCCCCACGAGCTTCACCAGGTTGACGCGACCCTCACTGAGCCGGTTCGGGTGATCCGTGTCGACGTCGTTTATCCGCGCGGCGACCCGCAGCGTCCCTTGCGCGACCAGCATGAGATCCTCTCCGATCAGCAGTCGGTAGAGGGATGCCTCGGCTGGCTTCATGGCCAGCTTGGCAGGTACGTCGAACCGCTTGTTCCACTGCCAGTCGTAGGGCTTGTCCACCAGCGGCGCCAAGCGGTCGACGCGGGCTCGGACGGGCGCCGTGGGCGCAGCGTCGACCAGCTTCTTGAAAAGAGTCGCGGTGAGCCGCTTCGACTTTCTGACCAGGGCCATCATGTCGGCCATCACGGCCGGCTTGGCCTTCGCTCCGGAGAGTATGGCCACGACGGCGGCATGAAGCGGCACAGGGTCCTCGCTGGGAAGCTGATACCAGTCCCTGCTGTCGCGCCGCTGTTCCGCCCACACGGTGAGGGCGCTCCGGACCTCCCGCCAGTGTGGCCGGAGACCGGCGGCCTCCGGAGCGGCGTCACCGACGGGCTTCAGTACCGACGCGGCGGCTGCCCCCAGCAAGGGAGGTACGGCGTTCCCGATCTGTCGGAAGGCGTCACTCCGGGTACCGGCGAAACGGAACCGGTCCGGGAACGTCTGAACGCGCGCCGCCTCGCGCACGGTGAGGGTCCGCAGCTGCTCCGGATGGATGTACCAGTAGCCGTCCTTGGCGATGTGCGCGGTGATCGTACGGCTGAGTTCGTCCCAGGCCAGCTTCTTGTACTTGTCCGTGTAGTTTTCCGCGCTGTACCGCTGGTACTCCATCTCCTCCTTGGTCAGCTTCTTGTGGAGATCCGAGTACTTCGTGTCGGACTCCATGACCTCGAAGATCCGGTAGTCGTCTTTTCGGACCCTCCGGGTCATGTGGTCCCAGATCACTCCACGAGGCGCACCTTCCCGCATCTTCGTGGCGAAATCAGATAGATTGCCCGACTTTCGGTACTTCAGCTCCCGCTGTCCAACTCGCTCTGTGGGGACGACCTCCAGCTCGGGCAGGTCGCCGATGGCATCGCGCAGGGTGGTGCGCTGCAGGTCGGGCTTCTGCCAGGTGAACTGGTCGACGTCATTCCGGGCCAGGAGGATGAGACGCTTCCGATGCTGGGGGACTCCGTAGTTCCACGCGTCGACGAGTCGCACCTGGGTCGCGTAGCCCAGGTCCTCCAACTCGTCCTCGATCGTCCGGATGACGAAGAAGTCGTCGTGCAGCCCCATGTCGGGGACGTTCTCCATGAGGACCGTCCGCGGGCGGATCCGCTTGACCATGTCCAGGTAGGCGCTCCAGAGCTCCTTCCGGCGGTCCTCCGGGTCACGGCCGTGGTTCTTGACGAGGTCACGAATCTTGTTGCGCCCGGCCCGGCTGAAGGGCTGGCAGGGAGGTCCTCCCGCCACAAGGTCGATCTTGGCAGGCTTGAGGATCTCCTCGAGCCTGTCGCGCTCAGCGGGGTCACCGAGGTCCATCTTCAGGCTGAGGCCCGGGAAGTTCGCCATGTGGGTGTCCAGCGCAGGGTCGTCGAAGTCCACGGCGGCCGCGATGGTCCAACCTGCCTGCTGAACGCCGAAACTGAGGCCGCCGGCACCGGAGAAGAGGTCGACAGCCAGCCTCTTGCCCTTACCGAAGCCTTCAAGCCACTCCGGGAAGCCCTCGGGATCACAGCTGTTCTCGTCTGGATCAAGCTTGAGGTAGTCACTGCGTTCAAGGGGTACGCCGTACCATCCCTTCTTCACAGCCCAACCCTCCGTACGCATGACATGAACGAGCACCAGGAGATCACAGACACCCTGGTGGAAGCAATGATTCCAACATGTTGATCAACGGAACTACCTGCGGCGACTGCCCCTGTCCCCCTCGGGCGCCTGCGGCGAACGCGCAGACTCCCAAACAGTGACTCTCGACCGGCGTTCCGTTGTCTTCCGCAACGGTCGATCATAGTGGAACCGGATAACAGTGCTGCAGCCAGGGTCGGTACGGAACGGCGGCTTCTTCACTCGGTCCGAGTAACGACGCAGAAGGGCTAGAGACACCTTCGGGTTGTTGCACACCACATGAGCTGGACACTCTCTCCCACCGCCCTTATCCAATGCCGGACGCCGGTCGAGCAGAACGCCGCCAACGATTCCAGTTGAGGCCTGCTGCGGCAGGGGTACGAACGAGCCAGAGGTCGAGGGGCTCGGAGCCGGAGCCAACTCCGACTCTCTCCAGGGAGGACCCAGCCTGCTGACCACGCACGCTCCGTAACAGGCCGTGCAGGGCCGTTCAGCGCCCGTCAGGACACCCCCAACGCACCTGCTCCTCAGGCCGCAGAGGTGCAGAATGACTGAGAAGCGCGCAGTTGGACCACAATGTCCGGCCAGTCGCCTTTTCCCGTCCGGCTTCACACACCTCCCACTGACGGCTCGCTGAGTTCGATCCCCAGACTCGTGGCCTCGAACAGCGGGCGCTTTCACCACGCCCATCACCGCCGTATCGAGATCGATCATGCGTCATTCCGCTGGAGCCACTCGTGAGCAACCCGTCGCTGAGGGCACTACCACCGCCCTAGAGCTCCTTGGTCTTCGGCTTCCCGGATCACAAGGGCGTCCGCATCGAGCACGTGACCTACCCCAATCTCAGGTCCAAGACCATGATCGCGGCCAGCCTCTCCCTGCTGGCGAACCCCGACCTCAACCGCAAGCACGCAGCCATCCTCGTCGGCGACCCGTTCCTCGACATGAAGGAACAGAACTCCGACCTGCACGCCCAGCTGCTCGCCGAGCAGGGCTACCCGCCCTGGCCTTTAGGTGGCCGAGCCCAAGGAACCGTTCGTCATCCCCGGTGCCAGCCACGCCGATCTGTACGACAAGACGCCGCACATCACCCAGTCCCTCGGGAAGCTCCCGAGTTCTCGCCGACCACCTGAAGTGACCGCAGCCTGCCGCTGTGGGGCCCGACCCCACGCGGAACTCCCATGGCGGCAGTCCTAGTCATCGGGACGTGAGGCGCTCTCTGCGGCAGAGTTCCACGAGTCACGCACTCACCTCGACCCTCTGGGCCGTTTTCAGTACGGGCCGTTCCTCCCTCCTTGTCGACCAGCCTCTTCGGCAACTGCATGAGCCCATTGCCACCACGCCCACCGACTCCGCTCGCCAGTCCAACATGGACGGCTCCGCTTCGGAGCAATCGCTTCCGGTTTCCCCGCGGACCTGCACGAATGTTCCAGTTCGCAGCGGTTGAACTTGCGCTAAAGGGCTCCTGCGGCTGGTTGGGCACTGGATTCTGGAGGCTGGCTGGAACCGGTGTCGGTAGTGCGGATGCCCCTGTTCCGATCCTTGTGTCCCGACTGCCGCCCGACAACCCACCTCATTGGACAGGCCCCGGGCCTGACGGAGCGTCGTGCCAGCTGGGCGCGGGGAGCCGCACCCTGCCGCAGCGGATTGACCTTCCAACGTGCAGAGGCTCCGCCCCCGTAGCCGGGGCGGAGCCTCTGTGGCCTTTGCGCAGGCCAGACGTCTAGGAACAGCGTATCTGGCCTGCCGTTGAAACACGAGGTCGGGACTGCGGCCGGCCAGGCCGCTGCACTTAGGCCGTCTTGGGCTTGGAGCGCCGTCCGGTTACACGCTTACGCGGGCGGCGCTTCGCGGAAGAAGCGGCCCGCTCCGTGGCGGTCTCGGCGGCGACCGGCTCGACGGCATTGGCCTCCGGCTCGATCTCCTCGTTCTGTTTCGGCACCGGAACGGCCTCCAGCTCCGTCGCCGAATCGGGCTCCGACTCGTGAGCCAGGTCCGGCGCGCGCTCCTCGGCCGGGTCCGGCGCTGGGTCATCTGCGGCCGAGGCCAGCTGGACCGCCTCCGGCATGGACTCCTCGATCTGGTCCGGCGCAGTCTCCTCGACCGAGTCCGGTTTGGTCGGAGCACCCTCGGCTTGCTGGTCGGGCCCAGAATCGTCGGCTCCCGCCAGCGGCTCGTCACTCCCTGCGGCGACCGCAGCCAGGGCGCTGTTGAACAGCTCATCCCAGGGTCGGTGTCCGACATACATGGGCTTGAACTCGAAGGCGGGCATCAGGTCGTTTTGGAGGGTCTGCCGGATGATGTCGATGGGTTCAACGTCGTCGTCTTCGGTGATCAGCGTGGCGGCCTTGTTGTATCGGTGCCCATTGGCCAGGCGCACGGTGGGGACCGTGTCGTCGGCGTCTTGGTTGTCAGCCGTGTTGGGTTCGGTGGTGCCGCCGGTGATCCAGAGCTGGACAGTGGTCCCGCCGAAAATGGGGCGGAAGCTGATGCCGCGTCCGTCGCTGTGGATGATGTGGGCTGCACCGTCGGCCGGGGCTTCTGGGTCGAATGTCCAGTCGGCGCCGAGGCTTTGGAGCAGGCTGGCCGCGGCTTCTTGGACCGCGGCGTCGGTGATGAGCATGTCTGTTTCTCCAAGAGGTCTGCTGGTGGTGCTCCGGGGCCTGCCTCGGCGGGGCAGGCCCCGGAGCGCCTAGGCGAGGTGCACTTCGTCGCCTTCGTCCAAGAGCATCGAGAGGGTGGGGCCGCTGTCCCAGTCCACGGAGAGCTTGGACTGGCTGGCGTCGAACCGGCGAACGGTGCCGTGGTCGCCGGGTTGGAGGTCGGTGCGTGGGTCGCTGGTGCGGACGAGGGCGATGCGATCGCCCCGCTGGTAGGTCATCTGGTCTCCTGCGATGGCGTTTGAGAGAGGCCATACCCCCGCTACTAGTTCTATTCCATATGCATTAGTGGGTTGGTCAAGATCACCTGCATGAGATTCCGCGGGGACGCCTCAGATCAGGAGACGTCTTGCAGCAGGGCTTCTACTCCCTGGATCGCCGCGAGGAGGACGGCCTGTGCGTGGAGCTCATCGCGCCGCTCCACAGATCCCCGTGCCTCCTTGATCGCCCTCGCGTACACGTCGCGCTCATGCAGCGTGTCCCCGCAGGCGATGAGCACGTGCGGGCCGAGGTCCCACAGAATGGCGTTGACGGCGGCGCCTGCTACGGCAATCGGGTCTACGTCGGTCAGCGCCCAGCCGAAGTCGTGGGGGCTGATATCCCGCTCACGCATGGTCTGAGCGGCGGCGCGATACATGCCTCCGGTGCCGCCGGCGGGCTCGTCAAAGCGCATGCCGGGCGATAAGGCCAGACCGTCGAGCATCATCCGCGCCATCAGTTCAGCGACCGACGGGGGCGTATGGATCTCCGCGAGGGCATCGTGAGCGCCCTGCGAGCGCATGACGGTGAGCAAGGCTCCCATGACGTCCGCCGTGGAGCGGAGGTAGGGGTCATCGCTGGAGGTCAGGTGAAGGAGCCCTCGGGTGAGGGCAGCTTCGACGACCGCCCGAACAGCTCCGGCTCGTCGGGCGGGCGGCTCGCTGTCATCGATCCACTTGTGGAGCGGGGTCGCACGGTCGATGAGGTCAGGGTGCATGATCCACCATCGGGCCCAGCACTCTCGGAAGGCGGTCATGAGCTGGGGGTCGTCGAGGCTGAGCCACCAGTCGGCGGCGAGGTAGGCGTCGGGGCCGCGCAGGGGCCAGAGTGCGAGCGTGGCCACAACGCCGATGGGCACTTCGAGGCCGGGGCCTCCGTAGTTGTGATGCCAGGCGTAGCTGACGGCTTCGGCGATATCGAACGCATGTTGGTGCGGGTTGCTGTGCGAGGGCCGGTAGTGGCCCAGGGTTCGCTTGACGGTGGTCGGCTTGGGAACGGCTGGCTTGGAATTGGCGTGGTTGGCAAGGCGGGTCGCGGGCGCGGGCGGCACGTCGGTGAGGTATCTGCGGGGCCGCGCGGCGGGTGCGGGCTTGGTCGGCAGCTGTTCGGATTCGTCGGCGGCGAACAGGTCGAGCTGGCTCACGAGGTTCCTTCCTGGTGGGAGGGATGTGCGGTCGGCCCGCCGAGTGGCGAGCCGACCGGGAGTTCAGGGGGTGCCGCGCTGCATGCGGCGAAGCGCCGTGGCGGCCTCCTGGGCGTGGCCGGCGGCGACCAGGGCGGAATGGTGCAACATGTCGGCCAGTTCCTGGACCGTGACTTGACCGAGGAGGTCGGTGAGGCTGAGGTGCTGATGGCCGGGGCTGCGGTATGGGTAGCCCATGGCGAGGTTGAGCACGATGTCCGCCGTGAGCTGGTCGGTGATCTCATCGGGGAGGCCGAGCTGCTTGCCGATGCGGCGGATGGTGCCCGGGCTGCCGAGCGGTGCGGTCGCGGGAACGGCTCGGTGGGCAGTTCGTGCGGCGGACGCTTCTCGCTGGAGGAACACCGCCCAGACCAGGCGGGCATCCGCCTCGCGACCGTCAGCGTGCACAGCAGCAGCGACGAAGGTCGCCGTGAAGCGTCGGGTCGTGACCGCTCGCTGAAGGTATTCGTCCGAGGTGAGGCCGGCGTTGATGATGGCGGGGTTGGTGGATTCGGCATCGAAGTGCCGGATGGTGGCGCCTACGGCATGCCTGGCTGCCGCGGGACTCACACCGAGGTTCTGGATTACGTGGGCGATGACGCGGGCGAGTTGGGGCTGGGCAACGTGCACAGGGTTCTCCGATGAGGTGGTGTGTCAGGTGATGCGGTGAGGGTGGGGCCCACCCAGGCGCGACTGCGCGTCGCCGGGGTGGGCGAGGCTGGGGGTCAGTCGCTGGACGCGGGGTCCGGGTAGTGGGCGCAGATGTCTTCCACGGACCGGGTGATGTGGTCCATGAGGGTGCGGATCTGTTGGGGGTCGCCGCCGAGGTAGAGGGCCAGGTCGAGGACCTGTGGCGCGGCGCCGTAGTCGAGGAGTTGCCGGTACTGCTCCACGGCGAGCGTCCCCAGGTGATCGGGACGCAGAGCCCAGACGGCGACGGCTGCGTGATCCGCCAGCCGTACGGCGGCCTTGAGGGTGTCCTCGTCGGGCGTGCGGGTGAGCAGGACGAGCGCCATGGCGCCGATCTGGTGCTCGGGCGTGTCAATGACCGGGATGGAGCGGCTGGGTGGCATGGGACCCTCTCGGTTAGGTTCTTTTCTATAAGCATTTAGGGCATGGCTCGCCCTGGGTTTCACCGGTGGAGACCTAGGCGGTTTGGAGGCGCTCGATCGTTCGGGGTGCCCGACCGCGGGGGCGGACAGGAAGAGGGACGGCTATGTCCCGCGGGTCGCTCATGTGGTGGACGTAGAAGTAGCCGGGCGGGTGGGTGCGCAGGTCGGCAAGCCCGGCGAGGACGTTCAGGTCGGCGATGAGCGCGCCCCATGCCGGGCCGGGTCGACTGTAGGGGCCGAACTGGATGAGGAGTCGCCCGTTCGCGCCGTGCAGTCGCCACAGGGTGTAGCCGGGGTCCCCATGAGTGGCGACGATGGTTCGGATCTGCGGCTGCAAGGTGTGGGCGTTCACGGCGATGCGCCCGAGCAGGGCTCTGGCGAGTTTGCGGCTGGCGCGGCAGACCTGGCGGTCCGCAGGCGGGCAGGGGTCTCGCCCTTCCGGCGCCGGGTTGCCGGAGCTTGCGCCCTCCGGCCACCCCATGGGTGGCTGCGGGTCGTCGGGCTGGTGGTGTGCGGTGGGCACTGTTCTCTCCGGGGTTGGGCCGCCCCGCAGGTCGCGGGGCGGCTGTGGTGAGCGGGAGTCCTGGTCAGACGCGTGGGCGAGGCGTCCGGGGGGCCTTGGCGATGGCGCTGCCCTCGGCGGGCAGGCTCTTGCTGCCGTCGACGATGGCCTTCAGGGAAGCGCCGGGTCGGAAGCGGACCGCGTCAGTGGCCTCCCGCCGCACCTTCTCTCCGGTCTGCGGGTTGCGCGCAATGCGCGCGGGGCGCTCGACGACCTCGAGGGAGCCGAAGCCGGTTATGTTGATCCGCTGCTTCTGGGCGATGGCGCGGACGAGTCCGTCGAAGACGGCTTCCACGGCGTGGGCGGCCTAGCGCCGCGACTTGAACTGGGGGGCGACGCTTGCGATGAGCTGCTGCTTGTTCATGGTGTCTCCTTGGCTTGGGTCAGGGCGGCAGTCAGGCCACCGCGCCAACGGACCGCGTGTGTTGGGCGGCGGGCAGGTAGGCGATGGCTTCGATGGGGACTTGGGCGTAGTTGCCGTACGTGCGACGGCAGACGGTGCCGCGGCGGGACGGCCGGGGATCGGTGTGTGAATCGGGGTCGTCGCTGCCGATCAGGTGAGCCCAGCGTTCGTACACTCCCGGCTCGGGCCGGTGCATGTGCAGGCGCAGGCCAGCACCGCACGCCATGTCGTCGCGGTATATGTCCGCGAACTCGATGTCGGGGGCGGGGAGATCGGGGTTGAGCTGAGCGATAAGTGCGACGGCCGCGACAGGTCCGAGGAGGTCCCGCATGGATCTGTGCATGGGCATGGGTAGGTCCTTCAACGGTCAGGGGAGGTCGGCGAGTTCGAGCTGTTCCTCGTCGAGCGGGTTCGGGCCGGGGCGATAGAAGGGCAGACAGTCGGGGCATTGCTGTTCCACGGCTCGCCGGTGGGCTCGTGATCCGGCGGCCGTACCGCATGCCTGGCGGATGACGGGAGCGGGCAGCTCGCTCATGTCGGCGTCGGGCACGGCGCGGACGATGACGCCGTTGAGCCAGATCCGCCCGCCGCACACACCGCTGAACTCGCTCTTGGCGGGCACGACCTGACGGATGCAGGCGGCTCGGTAGGGGCAGCCGCCGCAGACGTAGAGCACGGGTTCGCAAATGGCCAGCAGATCCTGGCCGTTCTTCCAGCGGTCGTCGGCTACGGCGAAGTCCTCATCGCCGAAGCAGGGCGCGTGGCTGGTGACATGTGTGCCGGGCAGTCGGCTTCGTGACCCGGTCACAGGACCGGTTCCAGTCGCTCGCCGATCCACCGGGCGACGTTGACCGAGACTGCGTTGCCTGCCTGCATCGTCTGTTCGGCCTGGTTGCCGTAGACGACGTACTTAGCGGGGAACCGCTGCCCTTCGAGCTGTTCGCGGGGTTTGAGCATGCGGAAGTGGCAGTCGAGGATGTCGGGGGCGCTGCGCACGAGTGCGGCCGAGTCGCGGGTGGACAGGGTGTGGACCGGTTCGGCGGCCGTCTTCACGACTGCCTTGCGGTACGGAACGACGAGGGTGTTGCGGGCGTGCTCGGGCACGTGGCCGGCATGGGTGACCAGGCCGTGGTGGTTGCCCTGGGCGGTGACTCCGCTGAGTGGGCTGTTCGCCGGCCGGGCTGTGGCGTTGTTGCGGAACTCCACGATGAACGGATCCACGGTGACCAGGGCTTCGCTCTCGCGGGTGGTGCGGGTGCGCAGCGGTGCGTCGACGGGTACAGCGTCGGTGTTCCAGGAGCCGCCCGTGGGCACCAGGAGGGCGTCGCCCTGCTTCGCGGTCCGTGTGGGAAGCGGCCGGTCCTCCACCGCGTAGGCCCTGTCGCCGCCATCCCTGCCGTGGGCGAGCGTTATGGAGCTCGGCCGGAAGGGGAACTTGGCCAGGCCTGCGCGGATGCGGTCCATCGTGGTGTCGGCGAGGGGCTTCTTGCGGTCCCCGATCCGCGTTCCGAGGTCGCTCCAGTTGATGATGTCGCTGGCCGGTCGAACGTAGGGCTCGACTACGGCGTGGCGGCAACACGCGTTGGGGCAGCGATACAGGTAGTCGCGCCGGTACTTGCCGATACGTACGCCGTCGACGTGCCAAGACTGCACCGCGTGCACGTCCTCACCGCACTCCACGCAGGGCGCCAGCGGCCTGGGCTCCAGGTCCGGCTTCCGCATGGTGTTGAGGGTGAAGACCACGTACAGGCGGTCGCGCCACTGCGGTGCGCGGAGGTTGACGTCGTCGCCGATGTGGGCGCTGCTCACACAGACGATCTGATACTGGTAGCCCAGCAGCTGCAGGGCTTCGAACCACTTGGGGAACAAGATCCAGTCGAGACCGAACTCGATGACGTTCTCGACGATGATCGCCTTGAACCGCTTCGCCTCAGCTGCGCGCACCACGCACCAGGCGGTGGCACGCGTGCCCTCGAAGGCTTCCTTGGTCAGCGCCACCCAGTCGTCGGCCTCGTCCAGCAGGTCGAGGAGATCCATCTGCGGTGTCTCCCGGCGGCGGCCGCCCGCGGGGCTGATCTCCGTGCAAATGACGGACGCCCACAGCACGTCGGCTTTGGGCAGGTGGCGCATCGGGAAGCCGGAGATGTCGATGCATGCGTGGTCGGCGTTGGGGTGGTTGGCGGCATGGGTGTCGAGCGCGAGCTTCCAATGGTTGATCCCGAGGACCAGTTCATGTCCGGCCTCTTTGAGCCCGGTGCTGCTGCCGCCGGCCCCGCACAGCAGGTCGATGACTGTGGCCATAGTGGTGGTGGTTCTCCTGGGAGTTCTGCGGAGCCCGGCCCCGCGCGGTGGCGGGGCCGGGTGGATGGTGGGAGGGGTCAGCGAACGCGCAGGCCGCCGTGCGCCTGGGCGCGGCGAAGGAACGCCACCCAGTTCCGCCAGGTCGGGTCGCCGACAGGCATCTCGGCGATGTCCACGTGGGGGTGGGCCTCGTACGTGGTGAGGGCGGCGGTGATCTCGGCGGGGGTGATCAGGTAGCCCGCGCTGAAGGCGACCTTGTAGCTGGGGATGCCGCGCGGGTGAGGGTCGGCCGCCTCCTTCACGGCCTGGTAGGCCGCCCGATACTCGGCGATGCGGTTGGTCGTGGCCGGGTCGTGGCGCACATCGGGATGGAAGTCCGCTCTGCTGAGCCCGTAGGTGGCGAGCGTCGGGTAGACCGGCGGAGACAGCTCGACGAGCATCCCGAAATTCTTCATGGCGTCGGTGATGCGCGCCATCTGGCTGGTGGTGAGGCCGAGGTAGGTGGGTTCGCCTTCGGCGAGCCTCTCTCCGTTGGCCTGAAGGTAGATGTCAAAGCCCATTGGGTGGTTCTCCAAGAGGTCTGGGTGCTGCCCGGCCAGTGGGGCCGGACAGCGGGTTTCAGCGGTGGGCGGCGTGCCGGGGGTGGGTGTGGCCGCAGGTCATGCATCGCTGTAGTCGGCTGCGGGCCTCCCAGCGGAGGTCGTCAATGACTGCGGCGGCCCAGCCAGCGCCGACGACGATCGCGACCGCGAGCAGCCCGAGTAAGGGGTCCATCTCGGAACCCCCGTCAGGCGGGGATGTAGCCGATGTGGGCCAGGTACACGGTGGCGACCTCGCAGTCGCGGACCCACATGGTGAGCGGCCACTGCACGCCGCCCTGCTCGTAGACGCAGCGCCAGCCGGTTTCCATGAGTTCGTGGGTGGCGTAGCCGTACTGCTTGACGGCCTCGTTGCGGTCGTCGAAGGGGCCCGCGTAGGGCTTGCTCACGCTGGTGTGTTGCAGGCTGACGCCCGTGATTTGAACGGACAGCAGCTCGATGAAGCTGGGGGCGAGATCGCGTTCGGTGACGAACGCCGTGACGGCCTGGATGAGCGGGACGACGTTGTTGCCGTGCTGAACGTCCGGTCCGTCCTCGGTGGAGTCGTAGATGATCTCGTCGATTGTCGGGGTCTCGTCGTGGACCCGCTTCACGTGAAAACCCTTGGCCGTGCTCGGGTCCATGGGGAGGTCATCGACCGAGGTGATCCACAGGTACGAGCCGTCGGTGAGCTCGGCGGTGATGGCGAAGGCGTTGCCGGACTCCACGTTGGTGACGAGCGGGATCCGGCGGAGAGGGGTGATGACCGGCTCGTACGCCGTCCACAGCTTCCGCCAGAGCGGGTCTCCGGTCAGACGGTGGCTGGGCATCGGTGCCATGCGCGCGAGGTCGTTGCTCACGGGTGTCTCCAAGAGGTCTTGTTATCGAACACTACAGTGTTGGGATCTATTTGAAAACGGAGGGAAGCCGCCCAGGCCCTAGCAGACCGGCTCCCTTCGCCGCTCTTCGCGCCTGCCGCGTGCGAGTGCGGTCTGCACCGCCAGCTCCTCCGCGCGCTCCATGGCCGTCATGGCGATGCGCCCAGCCTCGAAGGCGAGTTGCGCGCCTGCATCAGTGCGTTGTGGTTGACGCGGCCGTCGAGATGGGTGTGTGCACCGCCGATGTCGTCGAGCAGTTCCTCGACCAGATCGTCACGCTCATGCTCGGCCCTGCCGAGCCCGTCGAGGTCGCGCTCATGTTCGGCCCGGTCCCCCAGATCGGCGATGGCGGCGAGCATCTCACCGACCCTTTCCGGGTCTTCGCGATAGAGGTCCGCGAGTGCGCGGATCTGACCGCGCGCCACCTCCGATCCGTCGAGCACGAGCGCGCCTTTGTGTTCGCGCCGCAGTACGGGCAGATACACAGCGTCTCCCTTCCAGTCAGCGAGGGGACCCCCCCTCTTGGTGGTTCTATTCTATATGCAAAGTCGGAGGTGTCCAAATTTCTGGCGGAAATTTCTTGCTGGGACCTAGGGTTCCTGTGCCCCCCGACCGCGCGCCACCCGCGCGGCCTCCCTGGCCGCCCGGCGGGCCGCCTCAGTGACCTCGGGGCGCGCTTCGGCCTGTTCACGACGTCGGGCAGCATCCTCATGCCACTGGTCCCAGAAGCGCCCGCGCTCCCGCCGCTCCGCCTCCTTGGCCTTGCGCTGCTCTCTCTCCCGGCCTGCACGCGGATTCGTACCGCAGCCGCGGCAGGAGGCAGCAGGGCGACCCCTGTGCCGTTCACAGCCCTGCTTCGCATCGGCAGATGGGAGTGCGTCTTCGGGTTCGCGAGCGGGCTCCCCTACGGCGTCAGCCGTGGGGGTAGGGGGGAAGGAAGGAACAGAGGAAGAACCAGGGAAGGAAGGGGTTCCATCACTGGAACACGGTGGGTTCCCCGCGTGGAACTCGTCGGGTTCCACCCGTGGAACCTGGCCCTCTGACGCATCAGCGTTCCCTCCGTGGAACCCTTGCGTCTGCTCCGGGTTCCCCCCGTGGAACCCTGCATCGACCTGCGGTGATGCGGCCTTTTCACGTGAGGCTCTGCGCTGTTCGACGTCCTTGTAGGTCCTAGCGGGCTTGGCCGGCGCTGCACGCTTCACGCCGGTGCGGGCCTTACGCGGGTTCTTCGGAGCGGCCCGGCGAGCCTCGGCAGCCACCTTGAGGTCCGCGGTGGTCGGCGTCGGTGGCACACCGAGGGGAAAGACTCGGTACACGGCGGCTCTGCCCGCCTTACCCGTCTCCACCCTCTCAACGAATCCGAGAGCTACGAGCTCGGTGACTATGGTGATGACCCGCTTGTCTGTGACGCCAACCCAGGCGGCAAGACGGGTCAGACCGGGACGAGCAAGCCGTGTCTCATCGTCGGCGCTGTCCGCGATCTTCATCAGGGCGAGCTTCTGGCTCTGGGTGATTTCTTCAGGCGGCAGATAGGCCGCGGCGATCATCAGCTGGATGGACACGGTTCCCCTTGGATGGTGCAGGCATGGCAGCAGGGCGGGATGCCCCGCCAGGTCGGACCGGGCGGGGCTGGCAGGTCGTGGGACCGGTCAGGCCGGCCCGACGCTGATCACCGGGGCCGTCTTCCGCCCGGTCTTCCGGCGGGGAATCGGCAGTCCCGCCTCCTTGAGGTTCTTGACCATGCGGTCGGCGTCGGGCTGCATCGGGACCGGAATCCCGGCGATCTCATGGAGGTCGACCATCGCCTCCACGTCGTCCTTCTCCTCGTCGTTGCCGCCGCGCCAGGACAGGCGGTTGCTGCCGTAAACACCGGGCGGTGACTGGTCGAGCTTCTTGCGCGCGAAGTTCTTGATGCGGTTGCCCTCGCTGGCGAGTTCGTGACCCTGCACGTACTCGATCAGCGCCTGCTCCCGGTCGGCGTCGTTGTGGATGAGCGCCGTCTGCTCCGGCACGCCGGGGGCCGCTCCCGGCCAGCACAGCGAACGGAACGGGCAATAATCGCAGATGGCATCCAGGCCGGGTCCGTGGAAGTCACGCGGCATGTCCTCGGGACTCTGGCTCTCGCGTACCCGTTCGACCCACCACTGGGCCTCGGCGGCACGCTGAGGGTCGAAGTCGAACTCCTGCAGGTGTTCGGCACCAGAGTCGCGGTTGATGAAGCGGAAGCGGATCCGGCCGATGGGCAGCGGCCCAAGCCGGGCCAAGTAACGCTGGCCGGGCACGTTCTCGAAGCCCACCTCGGACAGCGCCCCCGCGTAGAGGTAGACCTGGCGCAGCTCGGCGGCCGTGGCGCCATAGCGTACGACGCGGTCCCACAGGTAGGTCGACTTGGTCTTCACGTCCTCCACGGTGAGCACGTCGGCCGGTATGACTGGTCTATGCCGGGCGGGGAGGCGAGCGGCGGTGTTTGCGTCGAGTTGTACGACGTCCACGTGACCGCGAATAAGGTCGTCCTGGACACTGCGCTCCACCAGCCAGCCGTACTCGGTGCGGGCCGACTCGAGCAGCCCGTGGTGGATGTACGTACCGAGGATGGCGGCGCGCTTGTCCGGCTGGTCGGTGGGGGTGACGCCGTGAAGGATGTAGGCGGCCCGTCGGCCGCATACGGTGTCGGAGGCGCCGAGTTGGGTCTGACAGGAGCGCGGACGGCGAGCGTCCACGTCGTGCGCGGCATTCCAGATGGAGGGCGCGACACCGTCAACGCTGGTGGCTACGGACATTGGTTGTCTCCAGCAGGTCGGTACGGATCGGTCACTGCTCGGCGTCCGTGTCCTGTTCGGCGGCCTTCCGTGCCGCTGCAGCCCTGAGCTTGTCGGCATCCGTCAGCGCGCCGTCGCCCATGTCCTGGCGCGGGCTGTCCAGTTCGGCGGCCCTCTGTTCGGCGGCGGCCCGGACGGTGGCGATCTCGTCGCGGCTGAGCCGGTTCGCCGGGTCCGGCACCGCGCGCCACAGGGCTTTCAGCTTCTCGGTGTCGTCCAGCTCGGCGATTCGGGTGAGCCAGGGCTGCACGAGGTCGCCCGCGAGGGCGGGCATGACGCGGGGCTGGGACTCGACGGAGCAGCCGAGGCGGTTGAAGACCAGGTCCTCGATGCTGAAGTCAGGCAACGTGAGCGGCTTCTTCTTCGTCACCTGCAACCGCAGGGAGCGGACCTTGATGATCTGCGGATGCGCATCGCGCGTCATCCGCACCCAGCAGGTCGAGTCGAATCCGAGGTCCTTCTGAGCGGAGACCTTCCATTCGCTCCGGCCCTGGATGGGCTGACCGTTGTCGTCCGTTGCGCTGACCTGCTTCCCGCGAGCCAGCACAATGGCGATGCCCGGTAAGGTCCGCAGCAGGTAGATGATGCGGTTCCACCGCTCCAGGGCGTCGTTCCACAGATTGCGCCCGATGTCGTACGCGGCGTCCGGGTCTTCCTGGAGCAGCTTCCGATTCTTCCGCGTGCGGCGACCGCGCTCGTAGGTCCAGTTGGTGAGCATCCGCCACAGGGCGGAGCCGGAGTCGATGACGAGAACGACCGGCGGGTCTCCGGCCGCCGCCGCACGCCTGGCCTCGGCGTGCACCGCCTCCACCTGTTCGAGGATGTCACGGTAGGTGCCGTCGTGTTCGATGATCAGGTAGTTGGCGCCGTCGATGGCCGCGTACTCGTCTGCCGATCCCTCGTCGAGGTCGATCCAGTACATCTGGCCGATGCGGTCGCTGCGGGAGAACTCGGCGGCCGAGTAGGTCTTGCCGGCGCCTTCCTCTCCCTCAATGAGCAGGAGTGGCCAGGGGACGATGCCGGTGGGCTTACGGGTTTTGAGCTTGGGGGCGGACGGCCTTGCGGCGCCCGCTGGGGCGTTCACGATCTGGCTCCAAGAGGTCGTGGTCAGTCCGTGCGCAGGGCGCGGACTTCGAAGAGATGCGTCCACTCCGGGTGCTGGGCCAACAGCAGGCGCACGTACCGGGAGCGGTAGTCGTTGTTCAGCGCGAACTCATCGCCATAGGTCGCCGCGCCGTACTGGTAGCGCAGGAGCTCAAAGAGCATCCCGATGCCGATGCGGCGGAATCCTTTCTCCGCACAGTCCGCAGTCATCCGCGTCAGGGCTCTGAGCACCCAGGGGTTGAGCGCGTGGAACGCCTCGAACCGCTGCTGGATGGTCAGCTCGCCGGAGGTTGCGGGGTGGCGAACGGGCTGGATGGTGCCGAACAACGGCGGCTGGTCGGTCAGCAAGACTCCCCCCTCATCGAGATATCCAACGCTGGAGTGTTGGAATCTACTTTTGGATGCGGGCGAATGTCGATCGACAAGACCGGCCACACCAAGCGGCGACCCTCTGATGAGCTGCAATGAACCCCCCGAAGAGCGGAAGTGCACCCACCCTGGGCGCACTTCTATTCTATAGGCGGACGGGGGTTGGATCAAGAAGATCGCAGCCCCGACCTGCGCTTACTCGACGGCTCGACTTGCGGCTTTGCCGCGCGGGATGATCTTCGACCCCGGGCCGTCGTACGCACCGTCACGAAGGGCCGCGAGCACCTTCTCGTCGACCTGCCAGTCCACGGTGCGCGCCCCCTCCTGAAGGGCGGGCACATCCCCAAGGACCGGCTCCAGAAGCCAGATTGGCGAACCGGAGAGGGTGTAGTCGGCAGGCCTGAAGCGTCCTGTGTCGACCGCCTTGCGCAGCAGTGCACTCGATGACAGCCGGAAGAGGGTGGTGAGTTCTGCCTGCCCCACGAGGGGCGGCAGCTGGGAGACTTCGCTGACCCAGTAGCCCGGCTCCTGCTCCTTGATCAGCCGCGCAAGCTCACGCTCATCGAGGTACTTTCGGCGCGGGGTCGTCTCGCCAAACGCTTTGGCGAACCACAGTAGCCAGTAGGGCGACCCGCTGATGATCTTGGCGTATCGGTAGTCCAATGTGTGATCACGGCTGATCCACTGGCTTACCTGAAGGCGCTTCACGCCGTACAGGGCAGCGAACTCCGCACCGCCGGCGAGGTACGGCTTCATCTCCACCGGCCTCGTCTCCTCCGCCACTTCATCGCCTCCGGATCACCGCATGTCTGCACATAGATTCTAACCAGTGTTGGCTCATGAAGATCCATGAAAACGGCCAGGGGTCGTTGCACCACTTGGTCAGACATTCAACGGAGTGGGGAGTGTAAACGAGCCCCCCGCGTGTTGCCGACGCAGCCTGCCCGCTCGGAACGTGTGCGAGAGGTGTCCGCAGTGCGCCAACCGTGATGTGCAGCCCTGACCGCTGCTACCGGCGGGAGCTGCACCCGAGAGTGCGTGGGGCCGGCACCCTTTCCGCGTCCCGTACCGGCATCTGCCTAGGGGGAGCAGCATCCGAGAAGACCACGGCGCGTTGAAAGTCTGGTGAAGCCACTACGACGTCGGTGACTGGTCGGATCGCATCCCAGGGGAAGGTCCCCAGCTTCTTCCAGGTGCCCGGGTACACGTTGAGTCGGAGAGCGAAGTAGAGATCCAGCACGAAGCACACCACCCGCCGGCTTTTGCCCTGCCGTTCGGCCAGGTCGAGCTTTTGCTGAACGTCTGTTCTCTGCCCGTCAGAGCTCGGCCGGAGCAGACGCTTGATCTCATGCGCCAGGTCAAACAGACCCCGGGAGAGCAGGCTCTCGGACACGCTGACGACCACGTTCCCGTTCCGGGCAGCGAGCAGCCCCTCGTCATCGACGTAGGCGTGGAAGGGCGCGGTGTATGCGACCTGGCAGAACGTGCATATCTGCCCGCCCGATCCGGCAGGGCAGCGGCGACCGCCGCATCCGTAGGTGCGGTTTGCCTGGATACCGGCCCCCTCCATAGAACGCACTGCCTCCAGGATTGTGTCCAGTTCGCTGGTGGGAGTGCGGGCAGGAACCTCGATCACCCACGGCAGGGTCAGTCCGAACTCGGCGGGTTCCCCCTCGATGGGTCCAGGGTGGCGCTTGTTCCAAGAGGAGAAGTTCCTAAGCGCGGAGGAGTTGACGATCGACACGACCTCAACGGCAACGTCCTCACCCGCGAAGTCGTAGCGGCCGTTATGAGGATCCTCGTAACGGGGTGGGATGTGCATGGTCCCGCAGCGGAAGCACCTATCGTAGGGACGGATCGGGCCGAACAGCCTGCGGCACGTCCAGAAGGCGAACTGCTCCGAAACCTGTTTGCGCACAGCCCAAAGCCTTCCACCTGCTAGGCAGTTGTCGTCATCTCATCATGCCGTCCAAGGGCGTTCTACGACATCGGCATTGCACCGTTTCCTTTTGCGGCTCGTGAAACGGTTGTCACCGCCATCCCTTGTCGTCTCCGTACTACGCCTGGGAGCACGGTAGGGTGGCCTTTCCAAGAGGTCGGAGGCCCCTGCTGCTGCAGGGGCCTTCTTCCTTTGCTGCTCGTCCGCGTGACGGTCAGAGTGACCTGATCTTGCGCAGCACGTGAGAGCAGGGCCCGCCCAGTCTTCACTGGACAGGCCCTGGATCGCTGCCTGACGTCCTCTGGCGGGAGCCGTGTCAGTCCGCGGGCAGCTCGCGCTTCGCCGGACGGGCGTAGCCGAGCAGCCAGCCGAAGCGCGGGGACAGATGCTCCTCCGCGAACCGGAACACAGCGTAGTAGGCGAAGATCGCCGCCGGCGTGAGCACGCCGGTGACGGCGGTCTCGTCCAGGTGGAGGCCGTACCTCCAAGACTCGGAGACGAGCCAGCCAGCTACGGCGGGCACGCCGGTACGTACGAGCGAGGTGAACACGTGATGCTCCTTACCGTGCGGGGTCAGTTGTTGAAGAGGCGAGACCAGGTCTGCGGTCCGGGGTAGCCGTCGGCGTCGCTGCCGCTCCAGCCCTGGGCGCGCTGGAAGTCGGCCGTGTTACGCCGGTCGGCCTCGCCCCAAGTGCGTGAGGGGCCGACGACGTAGTGCTTGCTGTAGCCCCGCCGCACGAGCTGCTGGCCAAGGAGGAGGATCGAGGCGTTGGTCCGGCCGGGGCCGAAGGCGTCGCGGCCGGGGAACGGCGGCGGTCCGGGCTTCGGCGCTGTCGTGCTGGTGGGCCACTTCGGCATCGGCCCCGGATCGGTGTGGGTGTTCTCGGGGACCTGGCTGTGGCCGTAGTGGCCCCCCTCGGTCCGCCAGGTGTGCTCGTTCCGCTTGGCACTCCAGGTCGGTGCGCCCATCGGCCACGTGTCGGGCACCTTCCAGCTCCGCGTCCAGGCAAGGATCTTGTCCAGGCCCTTGGCGGGCGTGTCCCGCACGGTGGCATAGGTGCGGCCGTTCACACGGCAGTTGGGGAAGAACAACGTCTCCACTTGCAGGCAGACGCGCCCGGTGCGGTTGGTGCGCGTGCCGCCGGCGACGTCGACCACAGACTTCGAGCGACTGTTGGCCGGGTAGAACTGGGCCGTGCGGCCGGTGAAGGGGTCCCAGAGCAGATGGGGTGCGGCGCTGCGGCCAGCACTGGTGAAGTAGCGCACGAGGTTGTCGAACGGTACGAGGTCCGCGGGCTTCGTGGCTGTCGCGTTCCTGTCCCAGGTGATGTGCCAGATCACCCGCGGCGCGTATTGGGTTTCGGTGGGGGCTGTGTCGGTGAGCGGGTGCCGCTCGGCTCCCGGCAGCCAGAGGTCGGGCATGGCGCGTTCCTGATTCTCCCCCGCGCCTGGTGTGAGCCTACAATCCGATTCTGCTGGTGGTGATCGCGACGATTACGCCGACCAGGATCGGGGCGACCAAGGCCGTCACCGCCAGTCGGCGTACCGCTCGGGCCTCCTGGCGCTCGGCCTCGCGCTCGCGCTGCAGCGCGGCAACGTCGTCCTCCACGCTCTTGATCCTGAGTTCGTCCGCTCGGCGGTCAGCCTCGTACTGGATCTTCGTCACCATCTCGGCGAGCCGTGCGCCCAGCGCCGCGAAGTCGGCGCGCAGGTCATCGCGCATCTGCCTCATGGCTCGCAATAGCTCCCAGGGCGTGGGGTCCTGGCCCGCGGGCTCGGTCACGGCGGCCTTCCTCCTTCGTGGCCCCGCGCCGTGGAGATCAGTCTAGGGAATGCGACGAGGGACAGGCCTGTCCAGGCGGGACTGCCCCCCGCGCTACCACCCGTCGATCAGGCGCTCCGCCAGATACGGTGAGAACGTCCCTGCCGGCGTGCCGGCAGCCACGCCACACTGTCCGTCCGAGTCTCCCGGGGTTTTGATCCATAGCAGGTAGTCGGCCCCGGCGACGCCGATCGAACTGGGTACGCCGAGACGGCGGCCACCAGGGTTGCACCAGTCGACGTGTTGGCCGAGTTCGTCCAAGGCGCCGTTGCCGTTGCGAGATGTGTCGATTACGAACCCCCTCCCGCGGACGCCGAGGCGAGCCAGCTCGGCCGTGATCTGATGCGCGTACGTGCAACAGACGGCGATGGCATCGAAGTTGGCGACGTTCACAGCGAAGCCTCTGGCGTGCTCGACACCAGCGGACGCCAGGCGAGCCGCCGTCTCCGGCGGTCGGATCCAGGTGGCGTTGCCGCCGTCCAGGTAGACAGTGGTGGCGGGCAGTGCAGCAAGGGCTCTCGCAGCGTAGGCGACCAGGCTGAGACGTTCAGTTCGGGCCGTGTCCGAGGCAAGGTTGCCGAGCTGGGCCAGGGAGTCTGGCTCAAGGACCACCAGGGCAGGCCGATCACCGATGCCCACCACGGCGGCGTCGATCCACGCCCGGTAGGTGTCCGGCGAGGCCGCGCCACCGGAACTCTGCCCGCCGACATCGCGGTTGAACATGTTGTACAGCGTGATGATCGGCATCTGTCCCAGGGTGGCCGCCACGGTCACGTACGCATCGAGATCGGCGCGGATGTCCTTGGTCCAGTCGCCGAACCATCGTGCGCCGGGGCGGGACGCGATGGCCCTGCGGATCTTGGGGGTGCCTTCGTCATCAGGATGGGCGTTCATCCATTTCTGGGCGTTTGAGTCAGGGTCTGTGTAGAAGCCCTCGCGGACGGTGGAGCAGGTCAGCCGGACCTCGGTCAGGTAGATGGTGACGGCGCTCGCCTGCCCCAGCTGGAAGCTGATCTGCCCGGTCGCCGACATCGGAGAGGTGAAGGTGAACACGAAGGCGGTGTCGACGGCTGACAGCCGCATCTGTTTCTCCACGGCCGCCGTCCAGGGCTCTGCTCCGAGGCCAACCTTGGCGGCCATGACCGCGCCCTCCTGCGAAGCGCGGGCGGTGAAGGACAGGGTGTACCGGCAGCCCTCGCGCAGGCTGATGCCGTCCTGGCCGAACACTGCGTCCCAAAGGTTCGCTGCGTCAGTGCTGGCGGTGGCCTCCAAACCAGCTGGCCCGGCGACGATCGTGACCATGTCCGCGCTGCCCGACCACCAGCCGGTCGTGCCGTCAGAGAACGACCCGTTGGTTACCAGGTCACCGTACGTGGGCACGGAGCGCCCCTTTCTGGTTGTCTACTTGGTGAAGGTCACACGCAGCCGCGGCGCGTAGGTCTGGCCGTAGCCGCGCGCCCGCCCGTAGGCGGTGCGGCTTGTGCTGTTCGGGTCCAGGGCGATACCTCGCCACCGCACGCTGTCGAAGATCGTGGAGATATCAACCCACTTGCCCTGATTGCGCTTCCATGGGACGGACATCGCCTCCGGGTCGCACGAGAACCTGGCCGGGCGGCTGGCGTGCTGGTGGGCGCGAATCGTGGCAGTCCCGCCGGCCGCGCTGTACCAGTGGTCGAAGCACCCGGCCGCTTCGACGTTCAGCTGCTGGCCCTCTGGGTCAGCTCTCCAGACGATGCCGCCCCACAGCAGGCGCCCGTCTCGCTCGACGTAGATCTTGGTGTTGCCAGGATCGAGCTGGGAGCGGACCAGGTGGGCGAGGCGGGGCGCAACGGCTCCTGTGAGAGTGCCGGAGGCGGATAGGGCTGGCCCGAACTCAACGCCGGTCAGGGGCAGGTCGCTGGCCAGCACCTTGTTGGTGAGCGCATGAGTTGTTAGGTACCGGTACGACGGCGACGCCATCGGCGCTTCCTTGCTCTCCCCCGCGCCGTGATGGGCTGTTGCTCTGCTACTTGCCAGCTACAGAACGCCTTCAGTGAATTCGACGTCGGCGATGATCGACGTGGAGGCGTCCACCGACAGGTCACCGGTTTCCGTCTTGGACATGTAGGTCTGAAGCGTGAGGAGCTGCGTGGTATTGCGCTGCTCTGAGGAGATGGTGATGTTGTCTGCGACGACTACGGTCTGCCGGCGTACGGTCGAGCTCTGGTTGTCGTCGATGATCGTGTTCTGCCCGAGGTCGGACCCGAGCTTCGTCTGCATCGAGGCGAAGACGTCGGCTCGTGCCATGCGCAGTCCGGCGATGGTGATCACCACTTTGGCCGAGACGGCCCATGCCGGTATGGGGACCGCCCATCGCGCAGCCGCAGGCCAGGCATGCCACTTGTTGTCCTGGTATTTCAGCTCGCTCAGCCCAGACGGGAAAGCGGTGTAGAGCTTCCTGTCTCGGCGCGGGTTCGCGATCCTCCGCAGGTCCTTGATCATGGCGGTGGTGACTGTGGCCGTGTTGGCGGGAAGGTCGAGCCGGGCCAGCGGGATGGCGGTCATGCCAGGCGGCACGTTCGTCGTCGTCGCTGAGACGCCGGACACGACGTGGAAGTAGCCGATCTCGTCGGCGGCCGGGTTCCGGTTGCCCTCGTATTCCGGGTCCTCGACCCGCAGGCAGATGAGGTCGGAGCGCCCGGTGGAGCCTGTGGGAGCAATCGGCACGACGGCGTCCCCCACGTTGTACTGGGTGTACGAGCCTTGCCCCCATGCCGCACCTCTGATGACGGCCGAGCCATCACCCACGCGGACGCCTGCGCCTGGAGTGGTCCATGCTCTGACCTTCAGGTCGTTTCCCTCGGTCACGCCCTGGTTGCCGGATGCCAGGTCACGGACCATCATCCGGAAAGCCCGTGCAGGGTGCGTACCACCGTGGGTCAACATGGGCGGCTGAATCAGTGCCATGGTTTGGTGCTCTCCTTACAGGGCGGTGTAGGCGTCACGCCACGACACCTGCAGGCGGGTGGAGTTGGTGTAGTCCGCGCCGGTCCATCGGACCTCGCTCGTTCCCGGGGGAATCTGGAACAGATCCAGCCGTGACGTGGAGGACAGTGCCGAGGCCGTGTTGCCGCCGTTGCGCAGTACCCAGCGGGTGCCGGGGCGGGTGTCGATCTGGACGGTCTCGTTCTCACCGAGGCTTAGTGAGAGGTCGAGGACTCGGCGGGTCTCCGTGATCCAGATGTGGGGATTGACGACCGGGCCGGTGATTCTCAGAGACGGCCAGGCGGGCAGGTCGCCCGCGTTGTCGACCCAGCCGGGCCGCTCGGTAGGGTCGGCCACACCGGTCGTGATCGGCGCAGTGACCGGGACCGTGAAGCCCTCATCTGCGGAATCGCGGGCGAGGGGGATCGTGATCTGCTGCTCTGGCTCTCCGTGCCATCGCGGGTCAGTCGCTGTGAACTCCAGCGTGACCGGTATCCAACCGAAGACAGCCTGCGCCATCGTGACGGCCTCAATCCGCCGAACCCGCCCGTAAAGTCGCTTGCTGGTGTCGCGGCCGGGCCACAACAGCCTCAAGGTCTGCAAGGCCCCGGCGGTCTTCCGCACCCCCGGACTGGCCGCAGCCTCGTCGAGTGCTGCCAGCGCGGCAACCGCGGCGTCGGGGTCGCCCGGCGTACGGATTCCAGCCTCGACCGTGACCGTGCGGGAGTTGTAGTAGTCGACGCCGGGGAAGGAGCCGTCGTCGTTGGGCAAGTCCACGTCTTGGGCGCGGACTTCGGGCGTGCCCAGGCCAGTGATCTCGCTGATCGGATACACGGTGTCGGGTCCCAGGAGTACTCCCGCGAAGTCGACCTGCCACGGCTGGTTGATCGTCGCCATCAGATACGGCCTCCTCGCTGGGCGTTTCGCAGCCGCCGCATGATCTCTGTGCCGATGCGGTCGGCTGCCTTGGCGTCGCCACCGCCGTTGACGGTCACCGGCATCGAGCCGACGAGCGCGGCGGGCTGCTCACGTACGACGACGACCTGGACCGCGTTGGCCGGCCTGGCGTCGACTAGGCGGGCGGGGCCCGTCACGCCACTGGGGGTGAGCACATAGCCGAAGCGCCGGGCGACATCGTTGAGAACGGCAGTAGCCGCGCCGCGCTTGCCCGCTCCGAGAGGAAGGAAGGCTTCGCCCTCCGTCTCTGGCTCCGCGAACCGGACTATCCCGCGCGACGTGGCGTAGATGCCCGGTGTGAGGATGCCGCCGTTCGCGTAGGCCAGGTGCTTGTTCGCCCTCAACAGGTCGCTGAGGAACTTGTCGGCCTTCTTCCCGAGAACCTTCTTGATGCGGGACCTGCCCACGTTGCCGACGTCGATGATGCGGTCCTCATCCAGCTCGGTCGCTTCGGCGACGGCGTGAATGCCCGTCTTGGACGAGGTGATCGCGCCGATGATCTTCACGAGGTCGGCCAGGTCCTCGTCCGACATCGTCTTGCTGGCGGAGGTCGCCGCGGCGTTGGCGGCCTTTGCCCTCTTCGGTGACTTCACCGCCTGTGCCGCCAGGTCCTCGGCGTCCTGGTCGCCTTGCTCGGCCAGCATTTGGGCGAGGTCGTTGTAGCCGAGAGCGGCGAGCTTGGCGATGTTCTCCTCGAACGCCTGCTGGTCCTTGACCGCGGCTTTCAGCTGGGCGGTGTAGGAGGACAGCGACGGCTTGGCCGTCGCGGCCAGGGCTTCCAGGTCCTTTGTCATCGCCTTCACGTACTTGGAACTGCCGGTGGCCATCTTGTGGGTGAGGTTGATCCCGTCCTCACCCATCTCGGCCAGGGCGTCGGCAACGTCCTGCCCTGCCCGACAGGCGACCGTGTCCAGGTCCTTCCGCCAGCGGCGAGCCACGGAGACCGACTTGTGCAGATTGGTGGCGAACTTGGACAGGCTGAAGCGGTCCTTCTTGTCCCTGGAGTCGCTGGCGATGCCCGACAGGCTGAACAGCTCGGGAGTGCTATACGACCAGTCCGACAGACCGCCATCGGCGTACCAGGTCACCTCTCCGTTGAAGCGTCGGACGACCTCCGAGACGATCGCCTTGCTGCGAGGTCGCTTCGACTGAGCGAGAGGCACATAGGCTTCACCACCGGTTTCCGGCTCGGCCCAGATCCGCATACTGCCGGCGGGCGCAATTTGCGCGACGTGTTGTTCATTGCGAACACCGCCGTTCGCGAAGAAGAACAGCACCGACCCGTTGGCCTGGGCCTGTATGGAGTCCGGGACGCCGTTGGCGTCGCGGTCCCACGACGTAGCCTGTCGCTTGATCAACACGGGCACGACGACCGGCGGGGGCTGATTCGCAGTCACGCTGACGGTGACCGACTTGTGGCCGGGTATGTTCTGCACGGCTATTCCGATGTCGTCCAGCTGCGTCTTGACCGCTGCCATGTCCTCGGAAAGCAGTGCCGACGTCAGTGCCGTTGCCGCCTCGGTGCCCTTCGTCTTCGAGACTGCCGCGATCAGGGTCAGCATCCCCGACCATTCGGCGTTCGCCTGTCCGCCGGCCGTCTTGAAAGCTGCTACCACTCTGGAAAGATCCGGTCCTTCGATGGGCTTGTCGGCGCCCCAGACTGCGCTGAGCTGGTCTGCGACCTTGTCGATGTCGCCGGAAAGCAGAGCATCGCGAAGGGCGTCAGCTGCCTCCCGGCCACGCTTTCGGGCGACTTGGTTGATCAGATCCATGCCGCGGGCAAACTCGTCCCGAGCGTCCTTGCTGGACCTGCGGATCGCCCCGCCGAAGTCCGCCAGTGCCATCTGCTCGGTGATCGTCTGGAACTGAGCCGGATCGTTGGTCTCGGAGGCCTCAGCCCATGCCCGCGCGGTCTTCTCCCCGTACTGGGCCGCGATGGCGGGCAACTGCTCCAGGCCCACTCGGTACGCCTCGGTTGAGCGGCGGGCGTCCTCTTCGACGATGCCCTGCATCTCTTCGGCGACCTTCGTTTTGCCCTGCTTCAGCTGCTGCACCAGTTCGGCCAGCATGGGCGCAGAGTCGACGCCGAGTTCAGCGAAGTGGTCGACCAGCGGTGTGTACCCGGCAAGGGCCAGCTCCGACAGGTTGGACTGGAAGTTGCGCTGAGCCGCCGCTTGCTCGCGCAGCTCACGCACGTAGTCACGGAGGCTGACCTTCGCCTCGTCGGCGCTCTTGCCAGCCTTCTGCATGGCTTCGGCGGCCTCGGACTGGGCGTCCTTGAATGCACGAGCAGGATCGACCGCATCGCCAACGGATTTGGCGAGCGCCTCCACCTCCTTCGTGTACTGGGGAGCACCGTTCTTGTCGAGAGGCAGCAGCATGTCCAGGTTCCAGGCCCCGGCAATGCCTGCCCGCGACTGCTTGATCTTGGCCTCGATGATGTCCATCTGCTGAGCCAGCTCAGCTTCCTTCTGGACCGCGTTCGACCACACCTTGTGTTGCTTGTCCAGCACTTCGACCGCGTCCTCAGCCTCAGCCGACACCGCTGAGCCGAGACTGCCGCTCGGGTCGGTGACCGCGAACGAGCCCTCGGCGCGGATGCGTCGGCGAAGCGCGGCCAGCTTGCTGCCGCCGCTCGTGATGGCATCGATCGCATCTTGTATGTCGACGCCGACTTCCTTCAGCTTCCCCGCATCGTCGGAGTCCGTCAGCTGCTCGGTGAGGGCGCGAAGTCCAGCGCCAGACTGGCCTTCCTCCCGTTCTGCCTGGAGTGCGGTCACCAGTTCTTCGGTGGCTGCTACCGCTGCCTGCTTGGACGCGGTGTAGGCGGCGTAACCGATCGTGCCGACTGCAAGGAGAGCGGTAAGACCCGAGACAGCCATACCGGCGCCAGCCAGGACCGTCGGCATGACGGCGCCCCCTGCTCGGGTCGCGGCCAGCGCGGTCCGGAAGGTGACGAGCTGGGCGTTCGCCTTGGTGAGTCCTGCGCGCACCAGGAGGCTTGCCGCGGCGACGGCCACGAGCGCACCGGCGAAGCTCTTGACTGGGCCCGGCAATTCGTTGACCGCCCCGGCGAAGAGATTCAGGGCGCCTCCGATCTCCTTCAACGCCGGGAGCAGAGCTCGCCCGACGTCGATGCCCAGCGCGCGAGCTTGGTTGGCGAACAGCTGCCACTGGCCAGCTGTCGTGTCCATTTGGATCTCGTACGCCCTTTGGGTGGCACCAGCGCGCTCGACTTCGTTGGCGATCCCCGCATATGTGTCGGCGTAGTTCTGACCGTCCGCAGCGGCCAGCGCCAGGGCGGCCCTGGTGGCACGGATGTCCCGCCACATGTTCGCCAGGTTCTCGGCCGTTCCCCCAGCCGCACGGTTGAGCTTGTTGACGACGACGTACAGTCCATCCTGCTCAACAGCAGAAGCAGTCGACTCGTAGCCGAGGCCCCTGACGGCCTCCTTCAGCTCCTTCGTCGGCTTCATCAGCCGGGTCATGAGCATGTTCAGAGCGGTGGCGCTCTCAGCGGCCGGGATGCCGGCCAACGTGATCGCTGCAAGGGCGCTCGACAGGTCGTCGAACTCGACTCCTGCCGCGGCGGCCATCGGGACGACGTCACCAAGCTGCTGGGCCAGTTCCTCGAACGAGACAACGCCCAGGTTGACCGTCTGGAACATGACGTCCATGACGTCGCTCGCGTCGCCGGCCTCCAGCCCGTACGCCTTCAGCACGCCCAGCAGGGCTCGCGCGCTCTCGGTGGTGGTGAGCCCCGCAGCCGCGCCCGACGCCGCGACCCGCAGAATCCCCATCGCGTCGACACCGTCGAAGCCAGTGGAGACGATCTGGTACAGGCCGTCGGCCAGCTGTTCCGCAGTCTGCGGCAGTTGCGTGCTCAACTCGACGATCTCATCCGTGAACGCCGAGACGTTGTCTGCGGTGATCTGCTGCGAGATCGTCATCACGTTGGCCATCGCCCGCTCCAAGGCGATGGCCTGCGCGACACCCACGCCCAGGGCCGCGCCCATGATCAGACCTGTCTGCGCGAGCGACCTGGCCCGTGCGTTCATCGCCGTGATGACCTCGCCCTGCGCGGCGGCCACCCGCGCTGCGGATGCTTGCGCGGTCCGGGCGGAGTTTCGCTGGGCATCGTCGCGCATGGCGACTGCGGAACGAGCGCGAGCTTCGGCGTCGGCAAGACCGACTGCCGAGCGGGCCGCGAGCTGGTTGGCGCGGGCGGCCGCCCCGGCGGCCGATGCCGCTCGCACCTGTGAGGCGGCCGTGCCCCGCGCGTACTGGTCGGCGATGGCCTGAGCACGCGCGGCTCGCTGGGCCAGCTCACCGGCGTTGGCTGCTCCGCGTGCCTGTGCGGCCTGGGCTGCGGCAGCCGTGCGGGCAGCGGTTGCCTGGGCGGCAGCCGCATTCGCCGTAGCGGCGGCCTGCGCCGTCTGGGCGCGGGCCGCCAGAGAAGCAGCGAGCTGCTGGCTGCGCTGGATGCGAGTCACTTGCTGCTGGGCCTGAGCAGCCCGCTGCGTCGCCTGAGTGACCTGAGCTTGGGATCGCACTACCTGCGCTGAGGCGTCGGCCTGGGCACGGGCGAGCCGCCGGGTGGCGGCCTGCACCGTGTCCATGCGGCCGCCGACGGCGGCGAGCTGGCCGTCGAAGGCGCGCAGTTGCCCGGCCGACTGCCGCAGCCCAGAGGTCAGGGCGCCGTGGTTGGCGATGAGGTTGACGTAGAGGTTGTAGGCGCCGGCCACGTGCTACTCGTCCTTCCGGGGCCTCAGCCCGATCTTGATGCCTCGTCCCTCCGCGCCTCCGGGAACTTGCTCCCGCTCCATCTCGATCAGCTCGCACCCCGGGCACCGGTGGGTCTCAGGGATGTAGGCGAACCTGTCACCACCGGCCTGCTCGTCCCACTCGGCGATCCGAGTCCCACAGCCGTCGCAGACCGCCTTTCTGAAGGCCAGGTAGGCCAGAGCCTTGGCCCGATCCAGGGCTGACCAGCGACCGTCACCAGCGCCGATGAGCTGCGAGTGCGGTAGGCCGTACCGGTCACACAACTCCATCTCCGCCCGGAACCCCGGGTCGGAAATCAGCCTTTTCCCAGATCCGACCTGAGCGTCTGGTTGACCAGCAGGGCGCAGGTGAACAGCGCCTTCGCTTCGGCGTCCGGCCAGGCGTCCAGCAGCTCCTGGGCCTCGGCCTCGGTCATGCCGGCGACGACGGTGCCGTCCACGTCGCGCTCGACGTGGCAGGCCGCGATCAGTGCCGCGGGGAAGGTCTCGACGTTGTACTCCATGCCCTGTTCGGCCTGGGACTCGGTCGGTGGGTGGGCACGCAGCAGCTGCTCCCAAACCGGACGCGGCAGCGCCCGGAAGGTGAGGGTGATGGTGGCGTCTTCCTGCGCCCGCTGTGCGGCATCGAGCGCGCTGCTGGCGGCCAGGACGTCCGGCTGGGCTGCGACCCACTGTTCGCGCTGCTCCTCGGGGACGTCTTGTTCGATCGCCGCACTGGTTGCCTTGGTCCGCGCTTTGGCCAAGGCGAGCGCGGCATCGGTCACTGCCCTCTTGACGTCCGGGTCGTCGCAGATCGACAGAGTCCGTTCCGGCAGACTCCGGTGACGCAGGCGGGCCATCTTCGCAGCCCAGTGGGCGTCCTTGGCGACAGCCGCCACTGGCGGGGTGAACGTGGACATGCGGCACCGTCCCGTCAGGCCGTGGTCGGCACGGTGGTGGCCGGCACGGTCGCGTCGAGGGTCGGCAGAGCGGTGATCGAGAAGCTGACCTTGAACTTGGCCGGCTCGGCGTTGGTGGTGTAGCTCGGGCTGCGGGAGCCGACGCGCACGGGGAAGACGTCCATGCTCTTGGAGCCCGCCACGTCTCCCTTGCGCAGAATCACCACGTACCCCTCGGTGCCCTTGCTCAGGAGCGTCTCCAGGGAGTCGTCGACCTTGTCCTCGTACAGGGTGAGGGCGCTGCCGTCGGCCTTGTCCTCGCCGGGGATGTTCGGCGTGAATGTGCTGGCCATGTCAGGGGTTTCCAGGGGGGGTGTTCTCCAGGGAGAAGCCCTCGACGTCGGAAACGGCGCCGGACAGCTGGGTGGCGTTGGCCTCGCCGGTCAGCTCGGCGCGGGTCGGGATGTTGGTGGCCGCGGCGATGTCCTTGAGGAACAGGAACTGGGTGACGCCTCGGCGCATGAACCGCTGCTGGGTGGTACCCACAGATTCTCGCTCTCCGGGGACTGCCCCGGAGCGAGTACCGCGGGCCCGTCCCACTCAGGTCGCGCAGCAGTGCGTACGCGATCAGTGAGGGAATCGGCCCGTGCCGGTGGGCCGGGCGTCCGCGAGGGGGCCTCCGCGGTGAGGTAGCTGGTTCGTCAGGACCCGAGGGTGGTCACAGTGAAGACGTACCGCTGTACGCAACTGTATACGCCGCTGCTGACGGTCAGACCTTCCTCTTTGTCGAGCTCTCGCCCCATCACGGCACAGCCGGCCACCGTGATGGCGTTGGCATAGGAGCCACGACTTCGACCGAGCAGGGCGGTTCGGACCTTGTCGGCCATCCACTCGGCCTGTTCAGCCGTCAAGGCGACGGAGGTCACCTGTACGAGAACGCGGGCGTCCGCATCACCGTCGCCGTACGGCGGCCCACTGGTGGTCACCCCCAGCGGGTACAGGACGCTGTACGGGATGGCAGCCCCAGTGGGCGTGCTGGATGCGGTCGGAGCGGTGCCGTACCCGCAGCTGCGGGCCGTTGCCGTGGCGAGCGTCCTCTGCACAGCCAGGGACACCTCCCGGCCGGAGATGGGCATCTGGTTTCCCTCTTCCTGTTCTTTCCGGAGTTGCGCCGGTGGCCCTGGTTGCGGCACGTCACAGGTCGCCGCCGATGGTCTCGCCCAGAGCTGCGATGAACAGCGGCCGAATCTCCTCGACTGCCGGACCGACGTGCGGATAGGGCGGCTGGTTGTAGATCCGGCCGAGGCTGTCCGCGCCGACGAATCCGTACTCCAGGCGCCTCGCCTGCGGCTTGTTCGTACCGACGACGGCGGTGACGGTGAAGCCGTCCGCTGATACCTCCTGCGTCCACGAGCGCCGGTAGTCACCCGTGGGAGCGTTGGGGCCCGGCCTGCCGCTGGCCTTGGCCTTGATACGAGTCTCCAGGAGCATGGCGTAGTGCTGGACGGTGGCAGTGACCTCGGGCAAGGTGCGCGCCGCCCTGGCATCGAGCTGCGCGGCGATCTGGGCGGCGTTGGAGTATGCGCCCGCGCGCGGGTGGGCGTTGGGATGAGGGTTCTGCGGGGACACCACGGCTTCAGCCTTCTTCGCCCGCGGGTGCCGATGCCCACTGTCCCTGTGCCCACTCCCGCAGCTGGACCAGCGTCGCGCGTGTCAGCTCGTGGGGACCTCCGTCCATCAGGTCGTGACGCGCAAGCACTGCCTTCTCCAACAGGGCGGCGTCGATAGCCGACAGGAATTGGGCCGCTGCCGGACCCGGCGCGTATGGCACGCCCACCGCGACCCGCGCATGGCCGTCGAAGTCCGGGCTGGTCTTGCCGTGCGCGAACTGGATGATCAAATCCGCTGTCTGACCGGCACGTTGGTGAATGGTGTACCCGGAGATGAGGCGCGAGTAGTCGATTCCGTCTATGCGGAGCGCCGCCTTTGCGCCGTCCGTCCTGATGCTGACCTGCTGGGTCACGGCGGGCGGAGTGTCGTTGATCTCCATGCATCGAGCCTAGGTCGGTTCTCGGACGCTCCGAATCGCCTCAGGACGGGGGCGTGATCTCGTCCAGCCTGGTGACTCGGACCAGTTCCACCGTGGACGCTTCGGCCGGATCGAGAACCTGCCACACGCGTCCACCAGTTGCGGCACTCCCGGAGTGGGCAACGGTCACCTCGACCCGGTCGTACCTAGCCGGCACGGGCGCACTGAGCGGAGTCAGCAACCGGTACCAGGAGACCGTGTCGTCCAGCCACTGCTTGCCGACGATCCCTTCTGCTGTCACCTGGCCGTGTCCGGAGAGCAACGCGCCCGGTCCTTCGTAGATCACATCCGCCGGGACCTCCCCGACCAGCCCGGTGCCCGGATCAAGAACGGGCGTGCCCGTCGGGCGCGTGACACGCACCGTGTCCAAGAGCAGCTTCGTCTCTAGGTCCTTGCGGACCTCCTCCGGGTCGATCGCAGTGCTCATCTCACGCATCCGTCGTCTGGTTGTTCTGATCGACCCAAGTGGTCCGAATGATACTGAGGGTGGAGATTTCACCTATATCGACGACGCGCCAGGTCCGGCCGACGGCGGCCTCGTCCTCGGCCTCGACGATGGTGACGGTGTCCTCCCGAGAAGCGACGGGCGCGGACAAGGGGGTGAGTAGGCGGTAGCGCGACGGGGTGTCGTCGACGTACGCCTGTCCGGCCAGGTGCAGGACCACAGAGGGTCCACCGGAAGGAAAAACAGCGCCGGGACCCTCATAGACGGTCAGAGAAGGGCCAGGCTCGTATTGACCTGTGTCCGGGTTGAAGACTGGTTCACCCGGCCGAGAGACCCTGATCTTGTCGGTCAGGACTTTCTTCTCGACAAGCGTGCTGACGGCCCCCAGATTCAGCCCTTCACTGGATTCGATCATACATTCGAGCTTAGTGGCGTTTCCTGTCTGCCCGACGCGCGCGGAAGGATGCATGGTCGCTGAAGTTCATCGCGCGCTGTACGGAGCGCGAGCGGGCAGGGAAATAGGCCGCTCCTACGGCTGGCCGGGCAGAAGGTCCTGCAACTGCTGCAAAAGCCCGTTCGCATCCAGGGGAGTGTTAGGCCCGGGCCCCGCTGCGACCGTCTGGACCAAAACGGCGACGATCTCAGCCCGCTTGTCATCGGACAGGCCAGAATCGGCCAGCAACCGCTCTGCCGCTAGGTAGCGGGAGAACTCCAGCGGTTGATCAAAGTACGCCTTGAGGTGGTCAGCCGCAGACTCCTGAGACTTCACGAACGTCTTGCTGATGAACCCGGCGAGCGCAGCCGAGACCGCCCCGAGTCCGCCCGTCACGATTGCGCCAGTCGTGCTGCTCACGTTCAAAGCCAGGACAACGAACAGCACCAACAGCGCGAAGCCGACCCCCATTGAGATCTGCGCGCTCAGGAACGATCGCCGCGCCTGGTTCGTAGCAATCTCGTGGTAGAGATCCAGTCGGCGGTGAGTAAGCGACCACAGGCGAGCAAGTGCCAAATCCCGGCGATCGGCCTGCACCTCCGCTTCGTCCTCAGTCCCCGCGGGCGCTGGTCCGGAGCGAGCAGCAAGAGCGCCTTCAACCCCGCGCTCTGCCTCGCGAACACGCTCACGGCCCGCATCAATGGCTCGCTCGGACTCGCGCACATGCGCCGATACGCCATAACCGAGGGCAACCACAGTCACAGCCGCTCCGATAGCGGCCACCCAGAGCATCGCAGGACCTTTCGAGGACTGGGCCTGAACGATGAACCCAACCCCTGCGCTCACGCCTCCGGCAGCCACGGTGAGGCCGACCCAGCGACCGATCCGCTTTAACAGCGAGGAACTCTCAGGCGACGGCTCGTTACCCATAGTTGACCAGCATGCTCATGCAACCACCGTGACGCCACAGAATCCGCCGAATTGCTGGTTGCTAGCGGCGGACCGATCGAACCTCCGTGACCAGCAGTGGCACCCCTAAGCTTCGACGACAGTCAAGGCGCCGCATCACGGGGTGGGTGACGGGCGCCCCCACCCTGAGGGCGCCCGTGCGGTCGGATCAGTAGGTCAGCGTGAGTCGACTCTCCACCTTGCTGATCACGTGCCCCGGACCATCTGCCGCGTCGGCCGACGCGGGGGTGACGGTCAGGCGCGGAACTGCAGTGCGTGCCGTGCCCCAGTCCTCGATGTGCGCGATGAGGTCCTGAGCCAGTTTCTCGGCGTGCGGTCCGTAGGCGGCGGCGCCGAGCTGGTGGGGGCGCTGCGGGTCGACTCCCTCGCGGCGCACGATCAGGTAGGCGAGAGAGTCCCCGTCGATCAGCACTGGGCTGCGGACAGGCACTGCGGGCCGCAGGACGAGTTCCTGAGCCATCGCCTCGGGCATGACCTGAAGGCGGCACACGCGATCGTCTGAGGCAGTGGCTCGCAGCCACACGCCGTCGAACGATTCCTCACCGCTGATCCGCTGCTCCGACATGACCTCGATGCCGGTGGTCGTATTCAGGCTCTCGCCGAGAGCACCGGAATCCACAGGTTGGTCCTCATCGTGGAAGACGCGGATCGTGTCGGAGGCGTTGAGGGCGGTGGCCTTCTCTCCATCCTGCCCGATGATCGGAACGAAGCCGCACAGCTCCATGCCGTCCGAGACAAGGGCGTCACCGTGGCGGATCAGTGCCACGGCTCGAGTCTGGCCGCGCCAACGCAGCGGGAGGACGAGGCGCCCACCCTCGGCGAGTTGCTCCCACCATGCGGCCGGCACGTCCCACAGACCCACGGCTGCGAGCATGCGATCGTAGGGAGCGTTTTCCGGTGCGCCGATCAGCCCGTCGCGCTCCATCACGTGGACCCGCTGGTATCCGGCGCGGTCGAGGGCGGTCCGCGCGTGCAGCGCCACATCAGAGTCGATGTCGATGCTGGTGACGTTCCCCTTCTCACTCGCCAGTTCTGCGAGCAGTGCAGCGTTGTAGCCGGTTCCGGCACCGATTTCGAGGATGTTGTTGCCCGGCTGGACGTCGAGCTGGCCCAGCATCATCCCGACGAGGGACGGCACAGAAGCGCAGGAGAGCGGCAGAGGGCCACCGAGGGGGTTGTCTTTGATGGAGACAGCTTGGTCGGTGTAGGCCTCCTCAAGGCCGATGCCGGGCAGGAACGCTTCTCTGGGCACCGTGCGCATGACCCGCTCGACTTCGTCGGTTAGGCGTCCGTCCAAGCGGATCTTGTCGACGAGGCGGTTGCGAAGGTCGGCGGCGGTGGGGGTCTGACCCACTGGTCGGTCCTTTCAGATCAGTTCAGGAGAAGGCACCTTTCCCACCCCAGGTCGTCGGGGCGGGGGGTGCTGAGCGTGTGCAGCGTGAGCAGAACGCCGGCGCTGCCAGAGAGCAGGCCGACGTTCTCTGGTATCTCGTGCCGCACCAGGTGCTCGCTGAGGTGTGCGCGCAGTCTTGGCAGTTCGTTGGCGATGGCGGAGGTCGTGGCGTCGGCCGCGATGCGGTCGCAGGTCAGGAGTAGTCCAGCCCAGCCGTGGCAGAGCGTTGCGTCCTCAATCCGGGAGAGGTGCCGGGGGGGGCGTGATGGAGCCAAGGACGACATGCTCAGCGAACTGACCTGCTTGTGCATTGCGGCGGGCGAGCGCGGCAAGTTGTAGGGCGCGGCCGATGCCGGGCGCGCCGTAGCACCAGGAAGGACGGCCAGGTTCGTTGCCGCCGACCGGTCCGTTCACGAAATCGCGCAGTGGTAGGCATTCTGGCCATCCGAGGGTGCCGTCGCTGAACGGTTGCGCCCACTTGGTGAGAAACCTGATCCCTGCGTCAAGAGCTCGGTCCTGGCCATCGACGGTGATTCCTGCCCGGCTGGACAGAGCGAGGAGCGCAAGCGGGCCAGGCGCCCCGTGTGCCATCCCGAAGTTGGCGTGTCCGGTGGCGAACGCTCCGGCTTCCGGACGGCCGCGTGGTCCATCGAAGGTCCACCACCCGGGGACCTGGTGATCGACGACGGTGAGCGGTTCGGTGAGCAGTCGTACGAGGTAGTGAAGGATGCGTTCAAGCGCGGTCTCTTGCTCTCGCCGCAGCATATAGGCGCCGAGCCCGGTCAGCCCACTGATCAGGTCGTACTCCGCAATGCGGGGTGGACGCCCGCTGTCCATGCGGCGCTGCGCGGCATCCAGGCGGGCGGCGACGATCGCGATCGTTTCAGCGTTCAGCTTCGCGAGCGTCCGTGAAGCGGCCGACGGCTTGGCGAAGTCCAGGGCGTAGGCAACGGCCGGCACACCTCGGTACAGACTCGCTTCGTCGGGGTAGGCAGCTATCGGCTGGGTGGTGATGGCCTGCACGGTGGCACGGGCAGCGGCCCACGAGCCGCGGGTATTGGCAGCCACCAACTCATACAGAGCGGTTCCCGTGAGGCCAGCCCCCAGGTCGTCGTGCCTCATGCGCCCTCCCGAATTGTCAGTGACCGGCACGCCTGCCGTGCAGCATGGCGACAAGCTGCCTCGCTGGCCCGATCGGGCCCGACCATCCGGTTGTGATGCATGTGCAGCAGCGATTCAAGAACTTGCCCGAGGCGCTGGTCGCCAAGGCAGATCCGGTACCTCCGTAAAGCGTCGCGACGCTGGGTCAGGGACGCAGCCAGGCGGGCGGACGCCGTGAGCAGCGGCAGGCCATGCACCTGCTTCAGAGTGAGTCGGGTGGTCTCAATGCGACCCGCGCCCGGCTCAGCCGCAGCAGCCATCCATTTCCAGCCTTCGCGAGTGCCGAGGAATCCCTCAGCCAAGTCGATCATGCTGAGGGCACACACCACTTCCCTGTCAAAACGAGGCAGATCGGATAGCGCGTAGCGGGTCACCAGGGTGTCCGCGATGAACACCGCTTCGGCGGCCTCCATCGCCGGGCCTACACCGTAGCGGCCGGTTTCCGGCCGGTAGCCGTCGATGACGAGGTGGGAGGCGAGCCGGTCGGCAGTGAGCTGATCGGTCCACGCAGCCAGGCTTGCCAAGGTGTTGGTGCCTACGGGAACACGGATACGCAGGTGATCGGACTCGTGTAACGACCGGTAGCGCACAAGCCATACCTCGGACGTGCCCAACTCCTGCAGCAGCCCAGGCAGACGGTCGGTGATGATCTGATCCATGGCCGTCGGATGGGTGAACACCTTCGCTTGCAGCCAGCGGCCGACTCCGACGCCCGGAAGGTCCTCGTTCGTGAGCAGTGGCGCGCTTGTCAGGTCCGGGTGCGGGAGCTGTGAGCCGGCAGCTGCGAGCGGCACCGTGATCTCGTGTGCGTGTCCGATCCACCCCAGGTCATCGCTGGGCGCCGTCTCGCAGAGAACTGCCCACTGGCGCCGTTGCAAGTGCTGGTGGATCAGGCGGGCATGGAGCGATTCGGTCAGATCGAGGCTCATCGTGCGGTCGTCGTCATGGAGTTCCAGACGTGTTGGGCATCGCCACATCGAGGCCCAGTCGAGGAGTGCCGCGTGCCACTGCTTCGAGAAGGGTCCAGCTGGCAGCGCAGTGACGGACAGCTTCCAGCGCGCCGGAGCCAGAATGGCACGGCGATAGCGGATCCGTGGCAAGAACGGCAGGGCGGCGGCAGCCGGGCCCCAGTCGAAAGCGGTCCAGGCGGTGACCGAACCCCGGCCGAGCATGGCCAAGAACCGAGCGATGGGCGGAGCCTGCTTCTCAAGCGCAAGGGGGTGCAGCACTAGCGGTTCCACCACCCGCCGACGGGAAACGCTGACCAGGTGCAAACGCCTGCCGGTGGAGAAGACGGCCAGGTCGTCGAGATCAATGACGTGGTCGGACGGCTCCTGATGCTCACCGACGCTGAGCACATGGGGCACCACTGCGGGGATGCGGGCAACATTCTCCCCGTGGGGGAAGACGGGGCTGAACGAGAGCTGTGCGGGCAGTGCTCCCTCAACCGTGGTGGGAAGCGTCCGATACAAGTCGGACATTGCAGTCCCGAGGAGGACCATAAAACGCCCGGAAAGGGCGCCCGCCGTCCAAGCCGGCCGTAACTCGATCAGGAAGTCGCCTCGGTCCAGCGCAATACGGCTGACGGAACGGATCCGAATCCCCAGCTCGACATGCGGCGCCACCAGCTCGATCTCGGCGCCATCAGTCAGTTGGTCGATGTCCGTGTCTGTGAGGGCGACCTCGCGGTTACCAGTGACGGCTGCCTGCGAGGCCTTCGCCGCCAGCCATTCATCCCGCGACAGCACCGTGGGCGACGTGTCCTGCCATAACGACAGTGGGTAGTCGGCGGGAAACCCGATGCCAGCAGCCAGGTCGGCGGCATCACGTACGGGAACCAGGACCCCTGCGCCGTACCGCTCCCAGAAGTGCGTGGCGTACGTTGCCCAGGCCGTTGACTCCCCGCGAGCACGGGTGAGCCGGAGGAGCACATCAGCGGCATACTCCGCCTCGTCCAGAACCTCAGCGGGCACGCTGACTTGGGCGTCGAGCCGCAGGTCGATGCAGATGCGGCTGCGGCTGGATGCGGGGACGAATCGCATCGTGCCGTCGGCGGCTTCGCGGAGAGCATCGGTGTCAGTGCCAGATGCCTCGTTGTGCGCGGCGAGGAGCTGCCCAGCTTCAGCGAGCTGTGCGAGGACGCGCCGGGTTGCAGTCTCCAGTTCCTCCTCATGCGGGGCGAGAATACGCAGGATGTGCCCTGCGGGATCAACATTGGTCATCGGTGCCGAAAGGTTGCTGATCAAGTACCCGTCAGCGAGAGCCTGTTCGATCAGATGCCGGGCCTGTGCGGGAGTTCCCCCGACCTCGATGAGCAGCCGCTCAAGCTCTTGGCCCGTGGTGGCCTTCTGCACGGCCTGCAAAAGAGCGGACAGGGGGCGGCTAATCCTGGCGGTGGCGATACGACCACCCGGCCGGGGCACATTGATGGTGTCACCGCACAGGAACGCCGTGGTGTTCATCTGCATGGTCAAGTACGGCAGGACGTCGGCGCGGCCTTCCAGGTCCCTGCGCACGTGGTCGACCCATAAGGTATCGGGGCGTGCGACGGCGTGATGCGCTGTGCCGAACTCGGCTGAGGCGGGGCCAACTGCGGCCAGGGCGACTCCGGCAAACAAGCCGAACGGTGTCGGCCGCCCCGTGGCACGCAGGAGGTAGCCGGCGACAGAGCAGGCTGCCTTGTGAACCCGCTTCGACTCGATGTCGGCGCCATCGAGGATCCGTTCCACGTAACCGACCAAGCGCGGGGAGGCTGCGCGCAGCGACGCGACGAACACGCTGTCCTCCCACACACGCGCGAGCCACTCAAGACAAGCCTCCGATGAGTCGACAGCAGGCCAGTCTGCGGGGCGGGCCGTAGCAGGCATGGCGGCGGCGCGCAGCACCAGCACGTCTCCGGAGCGCCGATAGATCGGTCGTGGCATAGGTGTCCTCCCTCTCGGTCGTGCGTCGGTGCGGGCGGGCGCTTGGTCTGCCCGCACCGACGCGAGAAGTGCCGGGTCAGCTGGACGCGCAGGACGACGCGCAGGAAGCGGCGCACCCGTCACTGCTGTCGCAGGCCTCGGTGATCGGCGTCGGGGCGTGCGTGATGGTGGTGTCCAGTTCCCACTCGTCGTCGAAGAGCGAGCTCCCGAGGGTCTTCGTGGCGAGTGGCGCAGTGACCTGGGCCATAGCTAGTCCTCCTTGATAAGACGGCCGCCCATGGCACGGGGCGGAGGAGTCCGCAGGACCCCCGGTGTGACCTGCCTTTCTGGCGGGTGCAGCTCACACCGCGGGCACCGCAAACCGGGTGGCGGGCCGGCTCTTGCTCTTCCAGAAGCCAGAGCCGGGGGCGCCGTGACGGTGCCGCACTTCCCCCCTGATCGAAGTCTTCATCCGGCTGACCTTTCGTAGTGATTCGGCCCCGTGCCAGCCCGGAAGAATGAGCTGGCACCGGGTGTTGAGACCCCTCCTCGCTGGAGCGCGAGCCGCTACCAGGTAGGCAAGGGGAGTGCGAGCCCCGGCACGGGGTCATTTCCAGCGCCGTGTGGGAATGGGGCAAGCAGCCCCCCGCCGGGAGTTGGGCTGCCCGACAGCCGGTCCGAGTTCGACCACCGAGCATGAGTCATGCGGCGTATACAGCCGCCGCAGTCAGCGCCTCCATCAGCTCGTCGACGGTGATGAGCTGGAAAGTTGTAAGTCGCCGAACCAGTTGGAATGCAAGGAAGACGGCCGACTGGGTATGGCCGTAAGGCAGCAGCCGGTGTGCCGCGTCCACGACGTGCAGTCCGTGCTCGGCGTCGGCACCGTACACCGCGCCGTAGACGCCGTGCAGCGGAGCGCACTGGCTGAGGTACACCAAGGGACGGCCTTCCAAGTGCGGGAACGAAGCAGCTGCCGCGCGCACGTGCTCGCCGCACACGGGCGGCTGCACAGTGAGCACCAGGTCGTCCTCCGACCGCAGCTCGTTGGGGCTCGCGAGGAAGATCCACCCCAAGGGGGTTCGAGCCGGGGCCACACACACCGCGCACTTCAGCCCGAGCATGCTCTCGCGCTGTCGTGCCGGGTGAACGAGCCGCTGCCGAGGTTCGCCGGCCGGCATGCCGTGCACGTCTTTCAGCGTCTCGGAGTACCGGGCCCACAGAACGCCCTGGCTGTCTCGGTCACCGGCGCGCTCGTCCCGGTAGGAGAGCCGGGGCCGACCGGGGACGGCCAGGTCCATGACCAACGTGCCCGGCACCATCTCCTCGGTGTCTCGCAGGGTGATGTAGGGAACCAGGCGCGGCTCAGTCGCGGTGCCCATGGTGGGTTCTTCTTTCTCGTTCGCGGGCTTGATGGAAGGAAGTGCAGCTCATGCTGGGCGGAGGACAGCACGTACTGTCTTGCCGTCCTCCTTGTGTGGCACGAACCGCATGACCCGGGCTCCCAGACGGACGATGTGCCAGAGACCGCGGCCCCTTTCCCCTCGCGCGGCGGCCTCGAAGTCGCGGAGGCCGTAGAGGCGCAGCATGTCCCGGACGCGGCTGGGGGCCAGTGCGCTGGCCGCCCGTTCCATCTGGCTGACGGCGGCCAGGTTGAGCCGCAGGTGCTTGGTTATATGAATGGCCGTCTTGTCGCGGTCTCGGCGAAGGGCGCGGAGATTGGAGCCGACGACGAGGTCGCCCGGCGGAGGGGTCTGCAACTGGGCTGGAACGGTCGTGTGTGAGAGCACGTGGAGTCTTCGGGTCTCGGTGGTGGTTATGAGGAGATGGCCAGGGGCGTTCTGCTCCTACGGGTTCACGCCGACCCCAGGGCGGATAAGCCGTACGCGTCCGGGGTGTCGATGGCGGAAGAGGTCAGCAGGTATGCACCAGTACGCCTCTGCCATGCGGCCAGGTGCGTCTCCTTGCCCCGGCTGAGCATCACCATCAGCGGCGTGATGATGCCCTGTGCTCTCCCCGACTCGACGGCGGCCAGGGAGTCGTGCCACCCCGGACATCCCTCTCGGTCCTTCATCGGGTCCGCGCTGTCGAGGAACTCGCTCACGATCTCGCAGTGCGCTTCCTTCGCGTAGCGCCGGGCTGCGTCGACCGTGCGATCCGCCAGTTCGCCGAGCGATGCAGGAAGGCAGGCGTACAGCACGAGGGGGGTACCCGCTGGCACTGCCGGTCGTTGGACCGGTAACGCTGTGATGGTCATTCTGGGCTACCTCCGCCCACCGTGGGCTGTCGTTTTGCGAGTCGGGAGTCTGGCTGCCACGAGCACATGGACCCTGGAGTCGGACGAGTGGAGCGCCGCGCCCCCGTTACCCATCGCCGTGGGGGAATTACGGAGATCCTCACGGGGGCGCGGCTGTCAGGGGGTGGAGCGGCCGTGAACGTCGAATGCCGTGTGGGCCGCAGCCTCGTGTGTGAAGCCAGCGACAGGTTCCATGGAGGGGGATCCCTTGTCGTGAGAGAGGGAGCACCAAGTGGTCGTGCCGTCGGGGCTGACGCCCCACTGGCTGGCGAGGGCTGCGACCAGCAACAGCCCACGGCCGCTCTCCTCGGCGGCGTCGGGCCGGCGGGGGCGGGGAGGCTGCGGGTTGCCGTCCGTGACCTCGATGTGCAGCTTGCCGTGGGTGTATGTCTCCTTCAGCCGAACGGGGTGGCCGCCGCCGTGCTGGATAGCGTTGGTGACCAGTTCGCTCACAAGGACATCGGCTGCGTCGGACAGGTGAAGTGCCTGCCAGAGGCGTAGGTGGGCGCGGGTGAGCCGCCGCATTTGCGGGACGCGGACATCGTCGGGGAGGAAGCTCACGTCGAAGCCGAGCACTGTCTCCTGGTCGGCAGCGGAGTGTGCCACCGCGACTTTGACGGTCGTGGAAGTCATCGGCTGTCTCCCGTGAGGCAGTCGCAGGTGTATAGGGAGGACGTCGCTGTCGAGCAGCTCAGCCGATGAACGCTGTGCGTGACGTTGTTGGCCAGCTTGCCCCGAGCGAGCCTGCAGCAGCCTGCCGTGGGCCCCTGGGACCTTGCGCATCTGGCTGGCGCCTGTTCTCTCCGGGGCGGAGGCCACCGCGAAGCCGCGGGTCGCGCAGTGCACGGGCCCCCTACGGATCGTGGTCATGGACTCACCGTTTCGCGAGTCCGCGCCACCTGCCAGGGGAAACCAGAGGGGGAAAAGGACGCCAAGGGGGAAATCGCGGAGGGAAGTTGAGGCCATGATTGGAATCCACCCGAGGACGAGGTCACACTCATGGCAACAGACGAGTTCGCCGAGCTGCTTCTTCGACTCCGCAAGGTCTCCGGTCGAACGCAGGAAGAGCAGGCAGCGGCGGTCAACGCTGTCTCAGGCCGGGAGACCATGACCCGGCGTGAGATCAACCGGTATGAACACGGCGCGAACATCCCGACCAACCACACGCTCACGCACATTGCAGTGGCCTGCGGCCTAGCCCCCGAGTACCTGCACCGGGAGGCCGCGGCCGCTCGTGCTCGGCGCAGGAAGGCGCGCCGTGGAGGGGAGGATCAGAACGACGTGAAACGCCGCACGCTACTCGGAGGGGCCGTCGTTGCCGCCGCCGCCGAGCCATGGGAACGTCTCGCGCAGGCCCTGAAAGGGGGCAGGAAGATCGACTCGAACGCAGTCACCACCCTCGTCGATCGTGCGGGTGTGCTTCACGTGCGTGAGGGGAGTCTGACGGCGCTTGAACTCCAGGGTGAGGTCGAAGGGCACCTCGACGCGATCACAGCAACGCTGCCGCGGGCCGGTGAGTACGAGCGCACCCTGACGATCGCGGCCGGCGAAACGGCGGCGCTGGCCGGATGGGTCGCGTGGGACTTGGGAGACCTTCAGCGGGCGCACGCCTACTACCAAGTCACCATGGACTGTGCGAAGGAAGCTGGTCATCCGCCTCTGCGGGCTTTGGCCCTCGCCTACGCCAGCTACGGACAGGCGACCCCGCAGAAGGCTGGAGAACTACTCGTTCAAGCCGCGAAAGATGCGCGGGGGCCAGGCAACGCTGCTGCCGCCGCCTGGGTCCACGGCAGGCTCGCGGAAGAGGCTGCAAACGCTGGCGATGAGACCAACGCCCTCCGAGCCTTAGAACGTGCGCGCACCGCATACGACTTCGCAGACCACACCACCGAACAGGCGTGGGTGCGCTTCATGACCCCTTACCGGATGGACTCCCTCGCACTGTCGGTGTACGGCCGACTCGGCCGGCAGGAGCTTGCCGCGACTGCCGACCACGCGATGGATCGCCTTGGCCGGGAGCTGCCAGAAGCCGGCGTTGTCGTGCTGGGGGACCTGGCCAGTGCACTTCTACACGGCGGAGACGTGGATCAAGGCATTCATGTGTCCCGTCAGTTCGCCCTAGCAGTCGAGGCCCGTCCCAACACCATGGGCCGAGTTCGCGCCCAAGCCGTCGCCTCGCAGCTCCCGAACCGCGAGCGCGAACTCGCGCGGCACCTGCAGCAGTTCGCCACGTAAGGCGTCATCCAGCAGACTGCGGAGCCGATTCCTCGACCACCCAGTCCAGGTAGGCATCGGACCCTCCGGTCACAGGGAGAGTGATCCACTCGGGGACCTCGTAGCTGTGCTCCTTGAGGACCCATGCCTGGAGTTGCGGAAGTCGCTCCGTGGTCGTCTTGTACGAGATCCGCCACTCTGTGGCCGTTTCGATGGCACCTTTCCAGCGGTACACCGCGGTGAACGGCTGATCAATGTGCGCGCAGGCGGCCAACCGATTCTCGACGGCGCCCCGAGCGAGAGCCTTGGCCTGCCCCTCGTCATCGATGGTTGTCTGCGCAATCACGATCTCGCTGCTCGCCATGCAACTGCCCTTCCAAGGTCGGTGTAACACGACACTACCCAGCGGCCTTCCATATCAGCCGGTCGGGTTCTCGGAGATGCAGCGAAGTGAAGCTTGGCCTCCAGCACCACTTCTAGGCGGACTGGTCCGGGCGGGGGCCAAATGCCCGGCGACACCGCGGGTGGGAGATCGGCCACTCTGCGGCCTCCTCGACTGTGCGCACGGTACGCACCGCCTTGTCCGGGTCGTGGTGTGAGGTCCAACCGCAGTCGGACCCGTCGAAGACCTCGACACTGCTCACGCCGGCCTGCCGGGTGCGATTCAGCGTGCCCGCGTTGTACGCCACGGCCGACTTCGTCAGCGTCGCGGCCTCGGCCCAGGCTCTCACTGGGACTCTCGCACCGTTGCGGTAGACGACATGGTTCAGCTTGTGGTCGGCGGCCAGCCTCCTGGCCAGGTTCGTGGCTGCCTGCTTGGCCGTCATGTTGCCCGTTGTGAGCAGGGGCACCTCTCGGCGTGCGGCCTCACGCACTGCCCGGTAGAACCGGTTCGCCATCCGTTCGGCCTCTTGAGAGCGGTGCAGGAAATCGGCGTAGGAATCGGAGGCAAGCGACTGGAGCGCGTCCCTGTGGAACGTCGTCCATGTGAAGGTGACGTCCAGCGCCTCGGCGGCAGCGCGGGCGCCCTCTTCGTACAGATGAGGCAATTGACGCTGCACGAACTCCCGGGCCTCCCCATCGACGCGTCGGCGGAAGGCGCTGATCGCCGCCTTGAACTCCCCTAGGACCTCGACGGTGAGCGGCGCCCTGGGGCTGTCGGCGACCTGGACGAGGACGGCCTGCTGCTTCGCTGCGAGGCGCTGCCATGCGTCCTCGAGCACCGCCGCCACTCGGTGTGCAACCTCGTCGGCGTCCCCGGGCACCAGCGGCGGCCACTCGTAGCTCATGGTCAACTCACCGCGCTCTGCGGTCGCGCAGAAGGGGCGCGGCGACCAGGTCGACCTCATCGCCCGCTGCGGCGTCATCGGGGGCGGTGGCATCAGACAGTTGGACAATCTGCCGTTCGAGGCCCGCCAGGTTGTTGCTCTGGTCGATCGTGACGACGCCGTCCACGGTCATCCTCAGCGGTTCGGCCAACAGACTGGCACGCCGCTCCGCCAGCACCTCGCCAGCCACGAGCCGCGCGCTGCCGAGGCGCGCGTACCGGGCAGCAAGGTTGTCTTGATCAGTGCTCGGCCCAAGCTGTGCAAGGAGCCACGCGAGGACTTCGGGAGTCATCGTTGCCCTCCTGATAGCAGGCGACCACCGACCCCTACAGGTCGGTGGTCGGACGGTGGCGGATTACTCGGCGGACTGGCTCTTGCGGCGCCGCGGTCGAGCGGCGGGCGCATCTTCCGGCTCCGGCTCAGCAGCGTCGGGATCGTCGCCTTCGGGCGCCACCTCTTCCGCTCCTGCCGAAGCAGGCTTGGCCGCGATGGCCGCCTCTGCCTCCTCCCACGCCTCCGGATGCGTGAGCAGCTCGGTCAGGTCCTCGTCCGGCTCGTCGCCCGGCAGCAGGATGACGGGCTCGTGCGTGACGGGGTGGACTAGGTGCACAGCGGCACGCAGTCGGCGGCCCATCACAGCACCTTCGCCACGAGGTGCGCCCGCGGGTCGTGCATCACCGGCATGGCACTCGCGTTGACCTTGGTCCAGATGCGGATCGGATCGGAGTCGACGTCGCGGGTGACGACGATGCCGGGCGCCTCCTCCCTCTCGATCTCGGGGTTCCGCCCGGTCGAAAGGACGATCGAGTCGGCGTTCAGCCCCCACTGGACGTTCGCCCACTTCTGCCGCTGCGGCGGCACGTAGATGTAGCGGTCGTCGGGGATCGGCTTGACCCAGGCTCCGTCGACGCGGACCTGCCCCTTGTAGATGCGGATGGGCGGCAGACCGTACTCGACCCGCACCGAGTTGACCTGGTCCGGCGTGAGGGAGGCAGTCGGTGTCGTGGAGGGGTTGACCGACTTGTAGTAGGCCGCGCGGTACGCGTTGTTGGCGGCCCAGGTGTTGATGACGCGGCGGGAGGTCAGGGCGAACTCCGGGGCGGGCGAGCCGATGTCCTCCAGGTACTGGAGCCAGCCCAGCTCGTCGCGCAGCGGATCCGACGTCGGGTCCGACCACAGCTTTGGGGCGGTGGGCATGTTCTCGGCCGGCACGCCGAAGTCGACCTCGGTGATGTAGTTGTTCTCGTTGACGGTCAGCTTGCCGTCGAGGAGGACGTCCGCTGCCGCCAGCTCGATGCGGCCCCTGGTGGCTTCCACGTGCCGCTCGGTGTCGTCGTACAGGTTGTTGATCAGCCGCTGCGCGTCGGCTCCCCGCTGCACCTCGTCGAGGATGATCTCCTGCTCGCTGACGGTGAGCTTCTGCGAGATGACGGGCAGCCCGCCCTTGCGGGTGGTCTCCCACGCCTCGCGCGTCGCGAGCGGCGCACTGGCGTCGTACGCCCGGAACTTGGCCGCGTTCACATACCGGCCGGAGTCCTTGATCTCCCACAACGGCGACTGAAGCTTCAGCTCCGGGAAGACCGGGCTGTCGCCGGTGGTCAGCGTCCACTCGTCCGGCGTCGGCACAGCACGGGCGAACATGGTCAGGTCACGGGTGGTGACGTCCTTGATCAGGTCCTGAAGGGTCATGGGTCAGCGGCTCCTTACACGTACCGGATCAGGGCGGTGGTGGCGATGATGTCGGCCGGATTCAGCCCGCCGGGGACCTTCGCGGCGCGCACGGTGCCGTGCCAGAGCAGTGCGGCGGGCACCTTCGTGGCGCCGGGCGTGAAGAGGGTTTCGGCGACGACGAAGCCGGCGAGGATCTGGCGGCCGTCCGTCGCTGCCTTGTCGAAGGGGCCGAACAGACCCGAAGCGGTGATCTTTCCGACCGGCACGCCCGCCTTGAACAGGCTGTACGGCTGGGCTGTGTCCGTCGACGGCGTGTAGTGCACGCCGGACGTGAACCGAGTGATGTCGAGGGTGATGGTGTCGGTGTCATCGGTGCCGTGTCGGCCGCCGAGCCACTCGTTGTTCGCCGTGACGCTGCGCTGCGTCGCGATCGGCTGAAGCATGGCGTTGCCCCTCCCAGGGACGCGATGGCGGTATCCGCGCGCTCACCGGCAAGTGGCGCCGTCCACGAGGGAGGGGCGTGGTCCCCAGTCCGGCCTTGTCCCGCCGGTGGGAGAGTTGGTCAGGTGCCGAGGTAGCCGCGCTGTCTGGCCATGTCGAGCCCGGCCGAGCCAGGCTTCGGCGGCGTGACACCCCGTGGAGGCGGTCCGCCGGCGGGCGATCCACCGGGCGCGGGCGGCGGTGTGGCCTCCTGGCGCTGGCCGAACAGCTCCGGGCGGCGCTCCCTCAGCTGCTCAGCGGCAGCGGTCACCGTGTCCTCGTCGAGGTCCGGCTGATCGGCCAGGGCGCGGTCGACCAGGACGACGGCGTCGGCCAGGTCCTCTCCGCTGGCCCCGAGTCCGGCCAGCACCGCGCGCCGGATGGCGGCACGTTCCCTGGTGACGGCCTCAGCGAGTCGCTGGTCGGCCTGACGCTCCCGCTCTGCGGCGGCCTGCTCACGCCGTTCGACCTCGGACAGCGCCGCCTGCTCGGCCTGTCGCTGAGAGGTCACGTAGGTGCTCAGCGCCTCGGTGTCCTCGAAGCCCAGATCGCTCAGGAGTTTCTTCACGGCAGCCCGGCCGCCCTGCGTCTTCTCGCGGGCCAGCAGCCGCGACAGCTCCTCCTGCGACACGGCCCCGGCGGGCGGCGCTCCCTCACTGCCCTGCTTATTCGAGTCGTCGTCCGAAGAGGCACCGAGCACGGGGTAGATCGGCCGACCGTCGCGGCGGTATCCGACCGGCACAGCCGGTGAGGGAAGGGAGCGGCGCGTCATGCGTGAACCATCCAATGGTCTCCAACGCCCCCGCGCCGAAGATCAGTCTAGTCACGGGCCGGAGTGGGCCGTTTCCTCATGGGGCCGTATGACGAGCGACCTCAGGCATGCCCACCGCCAGGCTTCTCCCCCGATCCGGCCAGCTTTTGCACGCAGCACCGAGACTGATCACGCCGGGTCGTACCCCAGAACTGCCTCTGGGTCGCAAACCTCGCAACCAGGCAGCCCATTACCCAACGCGCGCCGGGCCTCAGCCTCCGACAGCGGTGCTGCATGCGAACCGGCCAGCCGACAGCTGCCCGCATGAATCGCAACCGGAGGTCGGCCCTGGCCGATGCCGCGCTGGAGCAGCCACTCGGCTGGGGGAGGCAGCGGCCGGGCTGCTTTTGCCGCAGCTTCCTCGCGCTCCCATTTCGCTATCTGCTGGTCCAGCTGGGAGAGCTGCCAGGCGAGCCACCAGCGCACGGTTCGGGCGCGCTCAAGCTTGACCCGCCTATCGTTCGTGCGTTCGATTCTACGCTGTCCTCTTGGTCTGAGCGGAGGCATCCGGCCTGTCTGTCCTGTGACAGTGGACCTTGAGCGCGTGCCACCGAACCTTGATCGGACGGGTCGCGCAAGTGGAAGGCTCGGTTCACGTAAGGAGCACGAGATAGCCCGGTTGAACGCCGTCGATTGTTGTGATGGCCGTACCGGACGTGACCCAGATGCTGGTGGGCTTCTCCCCTGTCGGGATCTGGAAGACCCCGTGCACCGGCCCCTTGCTGCCCGGGTTGAGTCCGAAGGTCGGCGCAGTCTGGCCCCGGCTGTTCCAGTACTGGGCGTAGTCCGAGGCGTAGTCGGAGTCCTTCTGCGACATGGTGTAGCGCGTATCCGCGACGTTCAGGCTCACCCTGTTGTCGGGGTTCCATACCGCCATGCTCTTGCCTACATTGACCGCATCCATGGTCAGCACGCAGAACTGCTTGCCGACCTCGGGTGTCGGGCTGGCGGTGGGTGCGCCGACCGAGTCGGCTGCGTGGGCCATGACTGCCGGGTCGAGGGGCTTGCCGCAGACCACGCTGCGTACGGTGAACTGCCACCTGTGGGGGTCGTCGACGGTGTCCGAGGCGAGGACCGTAACGGTGAAGGGCTGACGGGGGGACGCCGTCCCGAGTACCTCGGCTCCTAGAGGCGCGCCCGCGGGCGCACTATCGCGGGTCGGGGCCACCGAACTCGGGCGGTCACCGGCACCGGAGTCGCCCGAACAGGACGCCAGAGCGACGAGAAGGCCAGCCGCCACGACAGCGCGGCACAAGTTCCGGCGCGCGCACATACCTCCATGCTGATAGGCCAAGTCCTTCCTCGCATGCTGAGGGCCTCCACCCGGGCGAGCAACCGATCAAGCCTCGTTGGTACACGCTTAAGGTCCGGTGACACAGGACGCTGTCACACGTTGCGAGTGGGCAGCGTCTGCAAACGCCGAGGTTGATCGAGCGCCAGCTCGGTCAGTGCGGCGACTTCGTCCATCAGCCGTCGAGAGGACGTCCGCTGCACCACCACCTCGTCGGATACCGACACCCAGGTTGCGCCAGGCAGATTGGCAGGCGTCGGAAGGCGCACCACGTCGTCTTGCGGCACCAGCGGGGTTGGCAACGAGAGTCCCCTCTGTACCAGCAGCATGCGCGCTTCCGTGTCGGCCAAGCAGCAGAAGAACTGAAGTGCTGCCGCTACTTGGGGCGGTCCCACCATGGTGACCTGCACCATTGCCGCTCTCATGCCAGAGACGGACCTGGTCCAGTCTGCGCGAACCCCGTCATCGGGCCAGGCGCTATCCGCCGTACGGATGGAGCTGATCAGTTCCACAGTCTTCAGCATGGCCAGAATGGCCTGCTGGTAGGCGGTATACGCTCGTTCGTACCTCCGGTCCCTGTCGCGTGCTCGTCGGGCAAGGACAGCGGCGAGGACTACGCCTGGAATGCCTCCGATGAGGCCACCACCGAGAGCGGTCCAGAGGTCGATCACTTCAGGGCTCATGGCTAGACAGCCTGGACCAGAAAGGACCTCCTGGAGGCGGAATCACATGATCCCTCGTTCGGAGGTACCGGGGCGATTACCGCCACGCTCCCAGTCCGAGGGCGCCCGCTCAAGCTTCACAGGACAACCGTTGCTAACCCCGCCAGGGTGGCTTCCTATAGACCGCTTGGTGGAGCTGGCGCGCGGCGTCCACGGGGCACAGCGTAGATGTGGCGGTGTGGCGCTGACCCCTCCCATCGAGCCGATGCTCGCCGAGGCACGCCGGGAGCTGCCGCCGGACGGGTCGCTGCCCGGTGGCCTGGTGATGGAGGCCAAGAGCGACGGCTTCCGCGCTCTCCTGTTCGCCAGGCCGGATGGGGTGCTGGTTCAGTCACGCCAGGGCGCCGACCTGACGTCGGCGTTCCCCGATATCGCCGCGGCGGCCGCCGGGCTCGACCTGGTCCTGGACGGTGAACTGGTCGTGCCCGCCCACGGACGGCTGGATTTCGGCGAGTTGCAGCGGCGTGCTCGACGCCGGGGCCGCAGCGCCGTCCAGGCCGCCGTCGAGTTTCCCGCTTACCTGATCGTCTTCGACATCCTGGAGGCCGACGGCGTGGAGTTGCTCGCCCGCCCGTACCGGCATCGCCGGGCCGTCCTTGAGGAGCGGTTCGCGCGCGGTGACCTCACCGCGCCGTTCACCCTGTGCCCCCATACGACCGACCGGGCCGTGGGGCAGGAGTGGCTGGACCCGGCCTGGGGCGCGGCCGGCGTCGAGGGCGTCGTGGTCAAGGGCCTTAACCAGCCCTACTTGCCCGGAAAGCGGGCCTGGGTAAAGGTCCGCTCTTACGTCTCCTCCGAGGCGGTGCTCGCCGGGATTACCGGCTCTTTCGCGTTGCCGCGGACGATGCTGCTGGGCCGCTACGACACCGCCGGGGGGCTGCGCCTGATCGCCCGGACGACGCCGCTACGGACGGCAGAGCGGCGCGCGATCGCCCAGCGGGTGAGTCCTGGTGGGCCGGACCACCCATGGCACGGCCGCCGCTTCACCGCCAGCTGGGGCGCACGGGGAGGGCTGGAATTCCACCCCGTGCGCCCCGAGCTGGTCGTCGAGTTTGTCGCCGACACAGCAGTGGATGCGGGCCGGTACCGCCATCCGGTCCGCTACCACCGCCTGCGGGACGACCTTGCACCCGACCAGGTGCCACCATTCGAGAGCTGACCAACCTCTCGCGCGGCTCCGCGGTTTCCGTCAACTGGGGGCAGGGCCGCCATGGGCGGTCCACTGATCATCAAGGCCGCCGTCATGGGCTATGCGCTGAAGCCGTTGAGTCCATGGCTCGCCCTTCAACAGCCGGTTGAACCCTTCCATGGCTGACCACAGCAGCGCGAAGGCGATGAACGGGGACCGGTCCGATGGCTCTTCGACGCCGTCTCGTCTGGTCGGTTCGTAGAAGAGAGTCGTCGAGCCCTCAGCTCGGTCGTCATAGAAGAACGCCGCACCAGTGAGAGTGGGGTGTGCGAGCTGGGTCTCGCCTCTCCACACGGCTAGCAGCACGGGGCTCAGACGCGCCAGCAGTGGGCTCAGGTTGTTGTACTGGTTGGCAGGGTGCGCCGGGATCTCCGTTGCCTTGACCACGTCGGCGATAGTCGGGTCGTATTTCATGCCTGCTGCGTCGGCAGCGTCTCGAAGCCTCTGCTGCGAGTGCTGCAACGCGCGGTTCATGGAGTCCACGGCAGCTGGGCCGTCCTCCGACAGCCAGCGGATCTGTGCCAGGTGCTCGATCATGGCGCGGCGGTTGGGTGCTGCCTCGTGGTCGAAGCCTTTCCGGTGCAGAAGGATCACGGCATGCGCTTGCCGCTGCATAGCGGCGAGCAGGCCCCATCCGACGAGGTACGGCCGTATATCGCCGTCGGTTGGGGCGTGCCTCGCCACGTGCTCCGTGAGGGCAGCGAGCTGTTCCAGCCCCCGGTATGCCCGCTGGTTCTCGGCCGTGACGTCGTCAGTCATGGCCCACATAGTGCAGGGCTAGACCTGCGAGAGCACGGCATTTTGCTCCTGATCACCCTTCATACGCTCCAGCCGGGATCAGTGGCGTGCTGGGCAGCTCCGGGTCCGCCTCAGGTAGACCGAGGTAAGCGCGCACAGCCGCGTTGTCGCCAGTAGCGTCGGCGAGCCGCGCGGCAGCCTCGAAAGCACGGGCCTGGATGCGTTCGATCTCCTGCTGAGCGTCGTCGATCGGGTATCCGGCGTCCTGGAGCATGCGCACCCCAGTCTCTACGGACAGCACCCCGGCCCCGACGCCCTTCACGACTTCGTCCAGGACGGCCGCCCGGTCTGTCGGCGTGTGCGGCCCCCACATCAGGCGGGCGGGCTGGCTCTCCCCCGCAGGCCAGTCCGGGGCCTGCCCGGCCTGGTGGAGGCGCTGCACCATACGCAGCAAGATCGCGTACTTGTGGTCGCGGGCCAGGCGCATGGCGGCGACCAACGTGTCTAGCGGCCCAAGGGCCAGTTGCAGGGCGTAGCCGGATGGCAGGGCAGTGGGGTCTAAGGTGCCCAGGCCTGCGGCGGCGATCCGGCTGTTGGCGGCGATGCGGTCGAGGATGTGGTCGACCCGGGCACGGAGCTCGGCGAGCTGGGCGGAGGTGTCGAGGACGTCCATGCGTCCTCCCTCGCTGAGCTGCCAGACCGTGCCGGCGGCCACCTTTACGGGCAGTGGCTGGCCGGTGGCACGGTCGATGGGCAGGCGGGCACCGGAGAGGCCGATGATCGGGGAGCCGGTCGTGGCGCTCGCCGCCGAGGAGTCCGTGTCGGTGGCGGACAGCTCGTCGACGGCCTGGAGGATGGTCCCGAGGGTCGGCTTGCCCCAGTGGTCGCCGGAGTGGGGGATGCTGTTGGTGATGTGGATCAGCGGGATGAAGTCGCATCGCAGGTCCAGGCGGTCGAGGACTTCACCGTCGGAGCGAACGCGGTAGGTGGCCTTGTGCAGAGGCAGGTCGTACAGCAGGTCGGAGTGCTTGAGCTTGTCCAGGTCCCATTCGGCGTCGGTCAGGTAGCAGGTGAAGGCGGAGGGCTTGTCCGGAGCCCACGGGTAGGTACGCGTGATCACGCCGGTCTCCGGGTGCTGCAAGTCGCCGGGCGTGAGAACCGCTGAGCCGTCCTCGGCGTACACCAGCTCCCGGATCGGCTGGCCGGTCTTCGTGGTTCCGCGCCGGGTGGCCCCGCCGATGGGAGCCAGCTCGTACGTGATCCGGCGCAGCTTCGCCTTGGTGCCGGCCCTGGTGTTCTCCGGGATCTCCCACGCTAGATGTACGCGACTCGGGAAGTCGGCGCTGTCCTGGGCCTCTCCGTCCGGCCATTCCGGGAAGTACAGGCCTGGATCCCAGGTGCGGAGGATGACGCGGGCCTTGGCCGGTTCCCAGGCGAGGGTGTAGACAGCATCCCCCAGGAGGATGGCGGTGCGCTCGGCCTGCTGAAGTCGGAGCGGCAGCAGCTCCTTCTCCGTCCACGCGCGCAGCGCAGTTTGGACGGCCGCCGCCGCGGCGGTCTCCGGGCTGGACTCCTGACCGGTGTGTTCCGCACCGGCCACGGTGATGGTCTGCTCGGAGCCAAGGAGGTAGCCGAGCGCGGTGTCGACGAGCTTGGACGCGTCGCCGAGTTCCCTACGCTCGACACCGCTCGGGTCGTTTCCCGTGATCGCGGCGACCTGGCCGGCCTGGTTGGAGTCGTACGCGGCCAACAGCCTGTAGGCGGCCAGGCGTCGCAGGTCCTCGTCCGGCACCCAGGAGGAGGTCATCTCCGCCCAGGTGTTCCGGCCAGCGTGGCCAGGGTTAGTCATGGCTGGCTTGTAGTCCAGCCAGCTCCAGACGTCGGTGATCAGCTCGCGCAGGCCCACAGTGCCCCTCCAGGCAGTCGGCCCCGCGCCACACCGACACCCTAAGCGAACGGGAGTCCATCCCCCGTACGCATAACGAATAAATAACACACGGTGGGGCCTGTGTGGTGCTTTAGTCCGCGTATGCCCGATTTGAAGGGGGACACTTACCGCAGAAAGTCACCTGACAGATCCAGGTCACCCCTAATTGTCAGGGTGACTGCGCTAACCTTCCATGGAGACGGGAGGTGCGCGATGGCTACACAGGAGCTGGCAGCAGGTGCGGTCGTAACACGGCGCGAGCTGCATGAGCGGTTCGGCGGCACCCCTCAGGGGGGCATCTCGCCGTCCACCACGAGCCAGATGATCATGGTGTTTGTTGCTGAGAGCCCGCTGCCGCACGAGTTCACCGGTTGGGGCGAGGACGGCGTCTTCCATCTCACGGGAGCAGGCGTGCACGGCGACCAGGAAATGACACGCGGCAACCTTGCGCTCCTGCGCCATACGGACAGCGGCCGAGCTGTGCACGTATTCCATCAGCTACCGAAGACCGCAGAGGTGAGGCACTACCGCCACCTGGGGCGCTTCGAAGTAGACCCTGCGCAGCCCTACTACACCGCAGACGCCCCAGACGCGAGCGGGATCATGCGGACTGTGATCGTCTTCCGGTTGCGGCCGGTCGGCGCCACGGTCACAGGCGGGCCGCGGTTGCCGGTTACTCCGGCGACGGAAACACGCATCCTTAAGGCAGCACCCGAACCTCGCCTTGAACCCGCCCGCCTGCGGGTTCAAGAGACCCCCAGCGGCGTGATCTCTCGTCTGACGGCAGACTACGCCGACCACCTGCGTGGCCTGGGCCGCGAGGTGTCTGCCGCGCAGGTGCGCGTCAGGGGTGAAACCAGGGTTGCCCGAATCGACCTCTTGGACGTAACAGAGAACAGGCTCATCGAGGTGAAGCACAACGCCACCCGAGAGTCCGTTCGGAGCGCGGTTGGCGCCTTGCTGGACTACCGCCGCTTCTTCAACCCCACGCCGACCCTCACGCTGCTCGTGCCGTCGGCGCCGAGGGAGGACCTGCTCGACCTGTGCGCGTCACTGTGCATCGAGGTCGCATGGCCGGCTCCAGGAGGAGGTTTCGTATCGACTCATGACTGACGGCTGAGGCAACAGGCGCACGGGAATGCGCCGCCGCCCCAGCCGCCACCTGGTTACCACAGGGGTCCTAGTCGCTGTGAGTAACCGTGCCCATGTCCAGCAAGGAACAGGAGCTACTCCAGTATGTGCGAAAAACCTGCCACGCCCGAACTCGGCAACGGACACGATCCCACCGCGGCTAGGATCTACGGCCTCGCGTTGCTGGCCGGGGTTGCGCTGGTCGTCTTCGGCGACACCAGCTCGGTCGAAGCCGCCGGATTCGTTTCCCCGTTCCTGGTGATGTTCGAGCAGCGCCGCTAGCTTGATCATGTCGGCAGCCCCATCCTTGAGGCTGCCGACTTCGCACACGAACGGCCAGCCCACTTGGCCCACTGTGCCCCTTCGAGGTAGCCCGCCCAGAGCCGCAAGATCAGGCGAAAGCCGACCTCGTGTCGCTGAACCGTTGCGGAGCCGTGGCGTCCGGCACTTCTCCCAATGCCGATCGAGCCCCCTTCATCCGGTGACTTTGGAGAAGGACGCGCAGATTGGGTGTGCGACGCATAGGGTCGCAGTGCCGTAGGCGTAACTCACCCATCTCGCTCGCCCGTTCACACGTCCGGTGCGTACGGGCACCTCACCGTGAAGGGAGAGTGAGATGGGAGAGCACGCCAAACCGCGGCGCCGGCGACTGACTGGCCGCCGAGTCTGGTTATTGATCCAGATCGCGTTCTGGATCAACCAGCACTTCGGCGACCAGTAGCCGGATGGGTACCGGCCGTTCAGAGACGGCAATCCAGGGGCGGCCGGTGCCCGCACTTGCCTGCAAACTACGCACACCCGTATGGGGTGTTCAACGGAGTCGAGCATAGCCACCCGAGTTACGTATGACACATAAAACTTAACGCAGGACGGTCGATGCGTTGAGTTTCCAGCGTCAGCACACTTCTGCCAGATCGCTGACCGGGCGATTTCCTCTTCGGGCTGCTCCGAACGCGTTCGAGCTCAGCGGCGGCCACCGAAGCGGTCGTCGTCGGAACCTGGCGGAAGCGTGTCGAGTTGGTCGGGGTCGGCCAGCTCTGTCAGCCCATGCACCGCGGCGTCCATGCGGTCGGGGCTGTCCATGCCCTCGACCCACGTGACCATCTGGTCTTCCAAGTCGGGGTACTCGCCGACGTGGTGCACGAGCTGCTGCTCGTACAGCTGGGCCACCGGTGCAGCGCGGAGCCGTTTGCCGACCTTGGCGGTGACCTCAAGGATCATCGGCATGAGGAGGCCCTTTGTCACCCCGTCGCGGCGGAGCTGCTCCCATGCCTGGGTGACGATCTGCCGTGCCATGTCGCCGCCGTAGTTCTTCTCCACGACGATGGCGTCCGCCTTGAGTTCGAGCGCGAGGCGGCATGCCGCCAAGCCCCAGTCGTTGGCGCCCATGGAGCCGGAGCGGTCCGCCAGGACGTACAGGTTCCGGTCGAAGTCGCGGCCGACCCCGATGACGCCGGTCTCGTCGCCGACGGTGGTCTCGCCGCCGGCGGGATCGACCGCGACGACGATGCGGGCCATGTCGAGCCCAGAGAACTGGACGGCGTTGATGCGGGCGGTGTCGATCCACTCGCGCTTCCAGACGCCTCCCTCCGGTGGCCTCGGCTTCTGCATGTAGAGGGCGCCCCATACCCGCTCGCCGACGCGTTTGCGGGTCTTGGCATGGTGGGCGGCGTCAAAGCGGTCGGGCCACAGTGCTTCGCCGGGGGCCCGACCGAGAGGGTCATCAGGGCTGTCGGCGATGGCGGGCAGGTCGATGACGCGCCAAGCTTCGCGTTCGGTGGCGAGGATGCGGCCGGCGAGGTCGTCTTCGTGCCATCGGGTCTGGATGAGGCAGATGGCGCCGACGGGTTCGAGGCGTGTCTGCAGTACGGAGGTCCACCAATCCCAGGCCCGCTTGCGCATGGTCGGGGAGTCCGCGTCGGCCATGTCCTTGACCGGGTCGTCGACGATGGCGATGTGGGCGCCGCGTCCGGTGAGGCCGCCGCCGATGCCTGCCGCGAGGAGCCCGCCTTCGCCGCCGACGATGTCGAAGCGGTTGGCGGCCTGCGAGCCGGGCTTGAGCTGGATACCGAGTTCGTCGCCCCAGGTGTAAATGGCGTCTCGGATCCACCGTCCGTGGTCGTCGGCGAGGTCAGCGGAGTAACTGGCGATCATCATGCGATGGCCGGGGTTCCGGCGCAGATACCACAGGGGTGCCCAGCGGGAGGCTCGGCGACTCTTGCCGTGCCGCGGGGGCATGGTGAGCATGACGCGGTCGCAGTGGCCCTCGGCCATGTCGATGAAGGCTTGATCAATGAGGTCGAGGTGCGGCGCTTGCATCTCGCGGCCGCCGGTGAGGACGGCGGCGAGCGCACCAGGTGAGCGGTCCATGGCGAGCTGGCGTTCTGCTCGGGCCAGTTCGGCGCGGAGTTCGGGCGAGGCGGCTCGGGTGATGGCGCGGCGTTGTGCCGGCTGGAGCGTCTTGTAGCGCGAGATGACGCTCGCGGAGTCGGGGGGCCTCATGCGCTGCCCGGGTCAGTGAGGGCGATCAGGGCGTCGAGCTCGTCTGCGGTGGCCTTCTCCACCTGTACCGGTCCTCCCCCGGGGCCGGACAGTTCTGTGCGGTCGGGCATGTCGAGACCAAGCAGCCGTGCCCGCCGTTCCATGATCCGCAGGGTGCGGTCGATGGCTGCAAGGTCCTGGTCGCGAACGGCCTTCTTGTAGGCGACGAAGAACAGTCGGTCGAGCCGGTCGGCTTCCAGGGCTCGTAGCTCGTCCACGTCGTCGTTCAATTCGGCGCGGCGGTCGGCCAGTGCGGTGCGGACATCCCGGCAGGCGGCGTGGATCAGGGCCTCATTGGTGGGTGGGTCCTGGTTCTTGCGGTACCGCTCGATGCCGTATCCCTGCGGGTAGGCGATGCCGTCCGAGTTGATGGCGGGGTCGGCTGCGAGCTTGCGCGCGATGGTCAACCAGTCCACACCAGCGAGACGTAAGTCGATGGCGTCGGAGCGGCGGCGGGCGATGGCCGCACGCGCGGCCTTGTCGGGGCGTCCCACGGCGGTCCTCCACAACTCGGATGCACCCCCGCGCCCGCCCTCATGATCGCATCACGTCTGGCGCATCCGAGCGCCGGTGGGCCTTTCGAGTGGTCTTCATCGTCCGCAGTGTCAGCCTCCTAATGGCCAATGGGTCTCGTGGTACACACATTGTGAAGCTCAGGAGGCGGCATGGCAGCCACAGGCGCAAATCCGAACGACGTCGTCCGTGATGCGATTCGCAAAGCAGTTTCACATTTCTGCGGGATTGCCCTAGCTGTAGCCGTGTTGAGTGCCACTCTTCTCGGCATCAACGGAGGCGAGCGCCCGTTGGTCGTGGCGACCGGCGCGTTAGCCGCAGTTATGTGCCTCTTCTGGGGAGGGGGATTTCTCTGGGACAAGCTTGCAGCTTCAGACAAAGCCGCAACCCCGGCACCAGCGCCAACACTGGCACTGGTGGACAACCGCAGCCCCTTGAAAGATTCCGTCACGGCGAGCGTTCAACTGGCGGTAACAATCCAAGGAGTCGTGCTCGGCCTCATCTTTGCATTTGTGGGCAATAAAGACGTCACAAACACAGTAAAAGTCGCCGTGATCGCCCTCGGAGTAGGAGTCATCTCAGGAATCCTCCTGTTTACGTTTGTTTCCCATCAGATTTTCGGAGTTCGCACCCAGGCCTTCGTTGTCATCTTCCAGTACATCACGTTATGGGGGTTGTCGTACGGCTTGCTCTGCATCATCTCCGCCGTAGTCGCCACATAGCACCATGCAGGATGAATGGAGTACTGTGTTCTCGCTCGGAGAAGCCTTGCAGCGACAAAGCGGCATCACGTTTAGTGAACCCGCCACAGATTTACTCCACACCTTCGTTGAGGATGCCCCCTCAGCCCAGGAGAAACTAGATCACCTACACCTCGCCGCCGCCGAGTTTGCGATTGCAGCCGAAGCGAGCAGCGGCGAGGTTTCAGTCGGAATTGACTCCGCTCGCCTCGCCGCGCTCCACTACGACTGCCTTAGCTGGCGTGACTTCTGTAAAACGGGCAACTTGAAGGACCATGCGCCCAAATACTCTGACGTGACGGTCTTCTCAGCGGACGCTTATCGACTCTCCAGCATCATCGGCCCCATTGAACTACTGCAGGACTCCCCCGAGACCTTGGCTCAGGCGGTCTTTCAAATGGAAGAGAACTACAGGGACACTGACCTAGCAGGACAAGCGCGCACATCTCAGACTCTCCGATGGCAGGGCGCCATCTGGTTTCTGCAACTCGCGACTGCCAAGTATTCCGGCTACGTACATACTGACGATGAAGCCGTCCAGCTTGCCATTAAGACGATGTATCTCAGCTAGCACCCCGTCGTTGCTACATAAACGTCATCTGCTCACCTCCCTCGGAGCGGCGCGACGGCGCGTACTCGGGCGGTGCGTCCGGGGCGGCACGGTACTGCCGAAGCCACCAAGCAAACTGGTAGTTGCGGCAGGTGCGGTAGCGCATGGACTGGCGTAACGGCTCACTCCTAGGGATAGAGTGCTCCCCCCACCCAGCGATGGGGCGAGCGTTAGTCAGCAAACATTGAGACCAGACACAAGAGCTGGGCCTTCCCAACTCTCACCTGGCGCGCTTTCGAACGCGAGGTGCGCGTTCTTGCTCCACTCCCACGGTGCAGGCAACGCGCACAGGTACCAAGCCAGCGGCTGACCGTACGCGGATAGGTCGACCACCTGGTGCCGGCGGCGAGGGTCGACGCCGGGGCGGTCGGGCCGACCAAAGGCACGCAGGCAGTGCTGGTCAAGGGCAACGTGCCGTATGCCCGCGAGCCACATGATGTGGAATCGCGCCCGTGATTCGATCTCTACTCGTATTCGCTGCGACATGCACTCCCCATATGGCCACTCAATTGGCGAGAGAAGAATTCCTCTCCATTACCAATTTTATCAAATTTCCCACCAATTCCAGATGCCTGTCATGGCGGAAGCCGTTGGGATAGGGCATATTGAATTCCTCTTCAAATGCCCTCTCGTATTCTGCTTTCGGCAGTGGGATCGGCTGACGACAGGTGGCCTTTAGGTTGGAGCCGCTGCGGTCGCTCACCTTGACGTCCTCGAAGTACTGGCGCAGTAGAGCTTCCAGTGTCTCGGGGGTGTGGAAGCGCAGTTTCTGCCATTTTCCCTTGACGAAGTTCATCTCAACGTTGTTCTCGTCGAGGAAGCTCATCTTCGTGGTGGCGGTCTGCGAGGTGACCCGCCTTGCCTGCTCGTCTCGCAGTTCGCGGCCGAGGCTGCGGGTGCCGAGGCATACGGCGCCGTCGGCTGCGCACAAGGCGTTGACGGTGGTCAGCACCCAGTGCTGGTAGTCGAGGGAGGTGGTGGCGTTGATGACGGAGTCGAGCACGACGACGTCGTAGAGCCCGTGAGCGCGGACGTCGTTGGCGATGTCGCGGATCATGCCGACGACAGCTCGGATATCGACGGCGTACGAGCCGTCTCGGCAGCGGTAGGGCTCGTAGTCGTGGATGTTGAAACCCTTGGCGCGTAGGTGCTTCGCGTAGTCGCCGTAGCCGGCTCCGAAGTCAACGACGCGGTGCGACGGCTTCAGCCAGGGTGTGACGAGCTGGTCCCAGGTCTCGGAGCCGTAGGCGAGCTTCCCTTCTTTGGCCTTGGACGAGAACTTGCGGAGCCGCTTGGGTTGCACGATGTGCTGGTTCCACACCGGTGCCTTGTCCTCGATGGCGGTCCAGTCGTAGACGCCGTACTCGCCGGTGAGGTCGGCGTGGAGCTGGGCGGCGTCAGCGGAGGCCACGGTCCAGGCGAGTAGATCGAAGCGGGAAATGGACGCTACGACGGCGTACTCGGCGTTGAGGACGATGCGGCCTTGGTCGTCGATGACGACGCTGCCCCAGGGGCCGTGGCCGGCGGTCATGTGGGCGATTGCGTTGATGAAGGAGAGGTTCTTCTGCTCGGCCACGCGGATGGACTGCCAGGAGATCCACGACCACTGCCCGATCTCGCCGGGCTCCGCGTAGACGATGCTGGCTTCCGTCTCGACTCGGTTGTGCAGCAGGTTGAACTGGATCTCGTCCTGCAGCCGCACTTTGGTGCCCAGCATCACCGCGGGCGTGTGGGTCAGCCCGATGGCTTTCAGGCCCTTGGTTCGCTGGTGGCCTGCGACGAGCGTGCCGTCGGCGTTGAGGATGACCGGCTTGACGACGCCGTGTCGACGCAGGGATGTCTGGAGCCGTACGAAGGCGTCCTCGCTCAGGCGACGCGGGTTGTAGTCGGCGGGGCGGAGCTTGTCGAGCGGGAAGTTCTCGTAGAACGTGGTCGTGGGTGCGGTGCTCATTCCGGCTCAGCCTCCTGGTGGGCGTGCTGGAGGACGTGCCAGCCGAAGCCCAGGTCACTGTTGGTGTCGTCCACGTACTTGGTGTAGATCGCGTTGAGGGCTTCGACCTCTTCGGAGGTGATGCGGACGCGCTTGGACTCCCACTGGAGGTAGCCCCACTGGAGGTAGTCGACGGTGGCCGCGGCGCCGGTGCCCGCTCCGTCGGAGGTGAGTTCCAGGGTTTCGGGGAGGGATGTGTCGTCGAGGAGCCGGTCGACGCTCTCTCGGTCGTAGCCGGTACCGGAAAGGTCCGGGATCTCGGAGAGGATCTCGGCCAGGAGTGCGGAGTCGTATCCGGCGAGGTCATTGGTGCGGTTGTCCACGACGACGATGCGGGCCGCGGCGTCGTCGTCGACGTCGACCCATGTGACGGCGATCTGGTCCCAGCCGAGTTGGAGGGCGGCGGCGTGTGTGTGGTTGCCCGCCAGGATCTCGTTGGGCCGTCCGGTCTGGGTGCCCTTGTTGACGACGATCGCCCGGTACTGGCCGTTGACCGTGAGCGATTCGGCGATGGCCGGGAGGTCACCGGTACGGGGGTTGCGGTAGTAGGACGTGAGGTCCCCGATGGGGACGGCCAGCGGCTGAAGCGTTTCGGGGATGTTGGCGGTCGACGTCACGGGGATCCCTTGTGTAGGCCGTTCCCCGCGCCCTACAGCTGCTCAGACTAGACGATCTACGTTGCGTCGCCGTGGGTGCCGGGGCCTCTGTGCGCTTGGCGCGGGGCCTGTCGGCGTGCGATGCGCCGCTCGGCATGGTAGAGGCCGGCCGCCGTGATGGTGCAGGCCGGGAGTGCGAGGAGCACTGCGAGGAGGACTCCGCCGCCTCCGAGGTGGATGGTCATCCAGGCGATGACGGCGATGACTGCTATCAGGAGGATGGTCAATACGTCGGCAGCGAGGCGGACTGCGGCGCGCATCACCGGTTGTTGCAGCGGCAGATGCCGGGGGGCAGGCACCAGGAGTCGCACGAGTAGCACCACACGGCTCCGGGTACGGGTGGCGTCCGGCGGTCGGCCTGGACTTCGGTTTCGTGCTCGGTCGTCATGCTGCTCTGCCCTTTCGGTGTCGGCGTGAGACGGCTTCTCCCAGCTCGGTCCAGTGCCGCGCCGCCTCCTGCTTGGGGGCTTGCGGTATTCGGAGTCCGGGGTCTCGCTCGGCAAGCAATTGGGCCAGAGGGCCGTTCCGCTCGGCGAGGAGACGCTCGTACAGCTGGCGGTCTGCCGGGTGGCCGTTGAAGTCCTGTGCCTTCATGGCGCACTCCTGAGTGCACGGGGACCCGCCCCCGGCGAGGGGCGGGTCCGGTCGTGATGTGGTCTTGGCGGCTCCCGTATTGCCCGCTTCCGGTGCGGGACCGGCGCCTGGCGGGTAGGGCGCGGGGGATTGGCCACCCGCCAGGCACCGAAGGGGATGCCGCATGCCACGGCGCGCTGGCGGGCCGGTTCCTCGGCGTGGCCGTTCCCGTCCAGCAAGATAGACCGTATCACTCTTCAGTGTTGGGATCTAATTGCCAGCCGTTCAATGCGGTGAGGCTCCATACTCGTACCCGTCGAGGGGAGCCGTTCCGTGAGCCTCGGACTGGCCCGTGAAGAACAGCCCCTGCTGAACGGCTCGCGGCTTGGCCGTGAAGTCCTCGGGCCTCGGCGCCCTCGAGTTGAACCGACCAGGCTGTATCACATCGCGAACCGGGATGACCGCCACAACGGTGCGGACGCCGACAGCCGGGAAGGCGTCGTCCGGCAGTTCGTTGATGGTCCCCCTCGCCTCTCGCACCCGCTGCTGGAAGTCTCTGGTCACGCGATCCGTCCGGAAGGTGAGGCTCCCGAACATCACCGCAACGACCAAGCCGCCTGGCTGGACGAAGCGCAGGGCACGCTCAACGTGCCGGATGTCCTGCCTGTCCGCGAACGGCGGATTTATCACAACCCGTTGGTACCGGCGTTGGACCGGCATCCCGAGGAAGTCCGCGTGGATGACCTCGCGGGCGTATCCGGCGGCGCGGATGTACTGGGCACGGGCTCCGTCGAGCTCGATGCAGTCGACGACGGCGCCTCGGGCGTCGGCGGCCTCGGCGATGGCCCCTCGCCCGGCGGACGGTTCCAGGACCTCGCATCCGGGTTCGAGCTGGGCCAGGTCCAGGAGCTGAGCGATCACCGGCTCAGGCGTGGGGTTCAGCGGCGGCCGCCTCCACGTCCACGCCACCGACCGAGTCCACCTCCTGCTCCGCGTCGGTGGTGTCCGGCGCATGCCCGTCCGCCACGTCCGGAGCCGGGCCAGTGCCGTCCGCGTTCGCCTCCATCTCAGCGAGGACAGCGTCGGCCTCGGCAGCGAGGTCGGGTGCCGCGGCGGCGGGGCTGACCATGATCTCGCTGGCGTCCGCGTGGGCCTTCGCCTGCCGGAGCTGCCAGCGGGCCTTCTGCACGTAGGTGGCGACCCGGTCCATCTGCTCCAGGCGCTTGCCCACTTCCCCGTCCAAAGTACGGGCCAGCTCCATCGAGTCGGTCTTGGCGATGACGTCAAGCAGCTCACACATGCGCTCGATGGAGTCCAGGTCGCTTCGCGTCTTGGCCTGCGCCCGCTTGCGCTGGGCCTTCTCCTCGGCACTCATCTCCTCGACATCTACCATCGACCCCTGCTGCGCCGCGTTCTCCTGCTTGCGCATGGCGTAGGCGATGTGAACGAGCTGGTTGTCGTTCTTGTCGCCCTTCTTCCAGCCTTCGAAGACCGCCTTCTGGTTGCCCTTGGACAGGGCGGCGATCTGTACAGCGGCCTGGGTGCCGATGTGGCCCAGGTCGACCGCCGTCTGGATCTCCGGGCGCAGGTTGAGCAGGGCCAGCCGCTGGGTGACGTACTGGACGCTCTTGGAGAAGGTCTTGGCGATGCTGGCGGGGTCGGCGCCCTCTTCCTCGTCCAGGACCTTCTTGAAGCCGCGGGCCTCTTCCATCGGAAGCATGTCCTCGCGGTTGAGGTTCTCGGACATCGCCTTCTTGAACGAGTCCATGTCGGTGATCCCGGCCTCGCCCTCGGCGAGGAGGATCTTGGCCTCGATGGTGATGTTGCCCGCGATCTCGTTGGCGCGGAAGCGGCGCTCGCCGGCGACGAGCTCGTAGCCGCCCTCGTCCTGCAGCCTGCGGACGACGATGGGCTGAAGGAGTCCGTGCTGCTGAATCGAGTTGGCCAACTCGCGAAGCGCCTCATCGTCGAAGCTCTTGCGGGGTTGGCCCGGGTTGCGGCGGATCTGGCGCATCTTCAGGGTCGTGTAGCGGTGGGTCATTTCGGGCTCCAAGAGGTCGGCGAGGGGCTCTCCCCCTCTCCTTGTAGTTCTATTCTATATGCACTCAGAGAAGGGGGCCACATTTTTCCGAGAAGTTTTTGCAGTTCAGACGCGCGGGTGCGGACCCACACGAGTCCGCACCCAGCCCATTCCGGCACTCAGCTCGCGGCGCTGCCGCTCAGCGCCCCCACCCGATCCTCGACGTCCCCCAGGTCGACGATCGTCAGCGCCCCGAGGGCGCGCACGGCGGAGTCCCCATCCAGCTCGACATGCTCCACGCCGTCAGACTCTCGTAGCCGGGCCAACACACGCTCCAGCTCGACTCCCACCGGTTCCCTCCCCGCATCGCGGCGTCCACCCCAGTCAGCGGCGGCTCAGTTAGATCCCCGCGCAGACGTGTTTGCGGCACACATCACGGGGGTCCAGTGGGCGCCGGTCACAATCTCACAAAGGTGGTAGAGGAGGGCGGCCCGCAGGGTGAGTACGCGCTCTACGACTGCCATTACAGATCTTGCTTGGGGATCACTTAATGTCAACCAACCTAGACATTAAGCTGTTCCCGTCATCGCGCACCCGATCCGCCGCGCGTTTTGACCAGCCGGCGTCGAAGGCCGGACCTGCCGCCACGCTATGAACAGGAGCAGCCAGCCAAATGCCGCTCGGCCCGGACACGCCGCTCTCGAGCAAGCTCGCTCTCCTCCTCAGAAGGAAACTCGGAGCGGACGGGAAGACCCCGAGTACGCGCGCCATCGCCGCGGCCACAGCCGTAGCGCCGGGCGGTAAGCCCGCAATGACGCATCAAGTCGTGAATGACCTCCTGAACGGAGTCAGCACGAACCCGCGGGTGGACCAACTGTCCGGCCTCGCACGCGCGTTCGATTGTCCGGTAGCTTACCTACTCCCCGGCTACAACGGTCTGACCTCCCTAACTGTCTACGAGAACTCCCCAGACGCCCGCGAGGCGCTTCGGCTCGTCCACGACCTGGGCGAAGCCGGAGCAGCCGAACTGCTGGAGGCCGCACGTGACATCCGCAGACGTCACGGTCACAGCGACCTGTCCGTCCCTGAAGTCCCCGAGTCGCTACCACCTGCCGTGGAGCCCCCACGACCAGGCCAGCGAAGGCGCCTCAGTTTCAGCGAGGCAGCCGAGCGGGCCGTCTCCGATCTGGAAGGAACATGAACCCCATGGACGGCCTCGTTTTCGGCGCGTGCACTCTGGTCGGCTTACTGGGCACCGTGCTCTCTGCACGCGAAGCGTGGCGCCAGCGCGCCCGAAGCGAATACCGGATAGCCCGCTTCACCCGGGCTGTGGCTTTCGGCGTCTGCACGCTGGGGGTCGGCATGGCCATCCCGGCGGTTGATGCCCTCATCGAGGACGTCGCCGGGATGAACAACGCGGCGAAGCTCGGGGCGCACATCTGCGCCGTGCTGTGGTGCGGAAGCCTGCAACTGATGCTTGTCGACTGGTCGTACAACGAGTACGTCCTCAAGGCCAGCCTGTATGCCCGTGTGGCTTTCGCGATCTGCGTGCTCGCGGCGATGCTGCCCCTGTTCATCGAGACCACGGACGAGAACGTCGCCTTCACGACCGCGTACGCCAGCGTGCCAGGGGTGACCGTCTACTTGCTCGTCTACCTGGCGTACGTCGCGATCACTTGTGGAGAGATCGCCTTCTTGTGCACGGGCATGGCTCCCCGCGCGCCGCGCTGGGCATGTCTGGTCGGCCCGAGGCCTCGCGATGTCCGCGACGGCCGCAATCCTCGGTGTTGCCTACGCCATGAGTAAGGGTTCCTACCTGGTCACCCACTACCTGGGTCACCCTTGGCCGCTGCGCAACGAGGAGATCGTCTCTCCTCTCCTGGCAGGACTCGCCGTCGTCACACTGATCACGGGATTGACGATGGCGATGGTCGGCAGGCGGATCGCCTCCCGCACCGCGGCTGCTTCAGTCAGCTGACAGGCTCCCCCAACTGGCGCCAGTGGAGGACGACGCGTCCGGGCTCGACCGTTCGAACTCCACGGGCGCTCGCCTTGAACACCTCGACCTTCTCCAGCAGCAGCAGGGCGATAGCCCTCTTCGAGGCAGTCGGCGCCGTGTTCCACCACTTGACGAGGTCCCGCGCATTACCAAGCTCGAAGCTGGCCATCTGTTCTGCATACCGCAAGCGGGAACGAGTGGCCTTGAGAGTCGCTGTGATCTCCCGGTCGGCTGCCGCGAACGCGTCACCGGAGATCTTGCCAGCCCCGAACAGGGTCCCGGCCTCGGTCCGCCGCGCTTCGAGGTCGGAGATGTCCTTCTTAAGAACGCTGACCTGTTCACGCATCTTGTCCCTGGCGGCGAGGATCTGCTCGCGGATGCCCGGCTTGAGCAGCTCGGCCACGACGTACTCGCCGACGTGGTTCTCCAACAGGTCGGCATCAATGCGGACCTCGCCGCAACCGCCTCTCCCCTGCTTGTCTTTCGGACGGCATCGGTAGCCGGGCGTTCCCGCGTTGGTCCGAGCTCCTTGCAGGCCCGCTGCGCAGTGGCCGCACGTGCTGGCGCCACCGACGAACAGGTAGTCGTGGGGCGGGTCTGAGTCTGGCGTCTTCCGGCTCTGCTCCCGCTCCTGAAGGCGAACGAACTCCTCCGGAGTGATTGCGCCAGGATGACCGGCGTCGACCAGGTTGCCATCGCCGTCGTACCGAAGGCCTGCGATTGCCGGATTGCGGAACAACCGGCCGACCGAGGCGTCCTTCCACATGCCTCCGAGCGTGCCCCGGTAGCCCTCCCCGTTCGCCCACACCGCAATGTCCTCATTGCTTGCGCGACCTACTAGGGCCCGGCTCACCATCTGACGAATGGCGGCCACTTCGTCCTCGCGGAGCCGACGACGCGTCGTGTCTTCGAAACCGTACAGCCGTGGCATGCGGTGGTCCGTTCTCGCTCGTGCGCCCTGATGCCACCCGATCCCGGGGCACGTCCCATGACAGGACTGCGACCCAGGCGGATTGGCCACCAAGGAGCACAGCGATCACCGCGCCGGAGGCGTCACGCCGAGAACCGCCCAGAGCGCAGCTGTTGGGACTTTCACCGTGCTGCCCAGACGGAGCGTCTGCACGGGGAAGGACCCGTTCCTGATCAGGCTGTAAGCCTTGTGCACACCAATCCCCAGCGCCCGAGCAGCCGTGGTGACGTTCACCGTCGGCGGCAGCGCCAGCAGTTCCTCCAGGGTCATCTGGCCGACCCCGGAGTCCGTAGCTCCAGAAGCGTTCTTCGTGATCATTCCCGTTGTCGCGTTCTCCCCCGCGCCAACGTGCCATAAGGATACGCCAACACTGGAGTGTTGGGGCAAGATGGTGCAACGGTCGACACAGACCAGCACAGATGTTCCACAAGTGGAGATCACGAAGGGGATTCGCGTGTTCGATCCGAGTTACACGCGGCGTTGCGCCTGCCGGGAGCCTGTCATAGGGGAGGACGGCGTTCCGCAGGTCGGCGCCGACGGCAAGCCGAAGCTGCGCAAAATCGGCGCGGCCTGCCCGAAGCTCGCAGAGAAGGACCACGGCACCTGGTACTTCTACTTCGAGCTCGAAGCAGGCGAGGGCGGGAAGCGTCAGCGCGTCCGCCGCGGCGGCTTCGCCAGAAAGACAGACGCCCAGCGCAAGGCGAAGGAACTCTACGACGCCGCCACCGCCGGCACCGACGTGCTGTCCGACGAGACGTGCGGCGATTTCCTCCTGCGGTGGATCAAGTCGAAGAAGTCCCTCGCCCGCACCACCCGCCACGGATACGAGGAGCACATCCGCAACTACCTGCTCCCTCACCTGGGCCACATCAAGCGGCGCGACCTCAAGGTGCGTCACCTCGACCTCATGTACGACGCGATCGAGAAGGAGAACGCAGAGAGGGTCCTCCACCGGCTACGTGTCGATCAGCTCCAGAAGGACCGCGACGAGGCACACCGTGTCTGGGTGAGAGCGGCGGGGAAGGAGGAGGAGCGGCGCGCTGCACGCCGAGCGTTCCTCGACGCGAACGCGGCGCTCCGCGAGGGCAAGAAGGGGCTGCGGAAGGTCACCTCCGCCGCCACCATGCACCGTATCAACGACACCCTCAGCTCGGCGCTGTCCTGGGGGATCAAGCGCGAGCAGGCGTTCGCCAGGAACTGGGCGCAGCTCGTGGAGCTGCCACCGGTCACCCGGCCGAAGCCGCTCGTCTGGACGCCCGAGCGCGTCGAGCACTGGAAGCGCACCGGCGAGAAGCCCGGCCCCGTCATGGTCTGGACACCGAAGTTGACCGGGGAGTTCCTCGACTTCGTCAAGGACGACTGGCTCTACGAGCTGTGGCACTCGTTCATCTTCCTCGGCCCCCGCCGCGGTGAGATGGCCGCTCTGCCCTGGACGGAGGTCAGCATCGATGCCCTCTGGCTGCGGATCTCCCAGCAGATCGTGGAGGTCGCCTACAAGCTGTACGGCGAGGCGCCGAAGGCCGAAAGCGTCCGCACCGTGTCGCTGAGCCTGGAGTCCGCTGACAATCTGGTGAGCTTCCGTTCGAAGCAGGAACAGAAGCGCAAGGAGTGGGGTGACGCCTACGTCGAAACCGGTCGCGTGTGGACGCACGAGAACGGTGAGGCGCTGCACCCCGACTGGATCTCCCGGCGCTTCGCGCGTCTAGTGGAGCTGTCCGGCCTGCCGCCGGTCCGCCTCCACGACCTGCGTCACCTCGCCGCCACGCTGTCCCTGCTCGCCGGCAATGACATCAAGGTGGTCCAGGAGAAGCTGGGGCACTCCTCGCGCCAGATCACCTCCGACACGTACACCAGCGTGCTGCCCGAGATGATGCGCGCCGAGGCCGAATCGGTCATAGCCGTTGTCCCCCGCGAGGTCCCCTTCGAGGTGGACACCCCACTGGAGATCCCCGGCACGGCCTGGCAGGGCGACCTTGCCGTCTTCTTCGCCCACGGTGCGCGACAGTCAGGGGGCTCCTGGACGGTTGGAGCCCAGACCCAGCCCGACTCTGATGTTCTGGGCATGGTCACCCTCACCGGCCGGGGACAGGACGACGCCGCCAACGCGGCCGTGAAGTGGATGCGCGACCACTGCACCGCGAACGATCTGGAGCTTGTCCGGATCGAGAACTTCAACGACCACTACCGGGAAGACCAGCGCGAGCACTTCTCGCTCCTGCGGTTCACGGTCGCCCGATCAGAAGCGCCGAGCATCGCAGGCTGGGACACGTCGCGCCCCTCGCGTCTCGCCAGCCGCAACGGGCGGAAGAGGTCGCGCTCACGCGCCGCCTGACTTGCGTCCCGAATTTGTCCTGCCGATCATGAAGTCATGATCACCGCAGGGTCGCCAGGACCCTCATACGCTCGCCCCGACCAGCGAAGACGCTGGTCAGAAGGTTTCTGCACCGATGGTGCATGGTGGGGCGGGTGGGACTCGAACCCACGGCCGACGGATTATGAGTCCGCTGCTCTAACCGGCTGAGCTACCGCCCCATAGCGGCGTGTCGCGTACATGTGTGCGCGCCGTCTGCCGCAGCATAGCCGCTCATACGATCTCCTGCTCCGGCATGGTCGGCTTCGCACGGCCTTCGTGACCATGAAGACCGCGCCGGAGCCCCGGCGGTTCCCCCGGACATGAAACCCATGGAAGCCGGACATGAAAAAGGACCCCGGCGGGGTCCTCGTTCACGATGCTCCCCCGACTGGACTCGAACCAGTAACCTGCCGGTTAACAGCCGGCTGCTCTGCCAATTGAGCTACGGAGGACCGAGCTCCCCCGACTGGACTCGAACCAGTAACCTGCCGGTTAACAGCCGGCTGCTCTGCCAATTGAGCTACGGAGGAATGCCTCGTTGCATCGAACGTACCTACCTGGGTATCCGCCAGGGGGCGTTCGCTCGCTGCGACACATACATTAGCGCAAGCAGGGGGGTGCTCCGCCAATCGGTACTCCCTCACGACGGAAGGGTGGCTCGGGTATGCGCTACAAGCTCACGTTCGTCGCCGGACTGGCTCTCGGTTACGTCCTCGGCACACGTGCCGGGCGCGAGCGCTACGAACAGCTGAAGAAGTCCGCACGCCAGGTCGCGCAGAACCCTGCCGTCCGCAACACCGCCGAGTCGGCCGCCCACCAGGGCCGCCACTTCGCGGGCAAGGCGATCCACACGGTCAGCGAGAAGGTCGGCGACCGCGTCCCGGCCTCCGTGGCCGACCGCGTCCGCCACCTGCGCGACCGCAACGGCAGCTTCCCCGAGGAAGACGACTGGGGCACCACCAACACCTAGGGCCTTTCGTTTGGATCAGGTCGGCCGAAAGGGACTGCGCTTCTCGGCGGGGTCGAGCGGGGTCTGGTGCGTGCAGCTGCAAGGCGGAGGAGGGCGTCGACGCGGAGCGTCGGCAACCGACGACAACGCCGCAGATGTGCGTGCCAGACCCCGCGACGCCGACATGATCCAAACGACAGGCCCTAGTCGGCCCACGAGGAGCCACCGGGGAGCCACCGTGCGGTGGCTCCCCGGATGCGTGCGGGCGCACCCGGCCCGTACCCGGGGCGACCGCAGGCATCACCACGGGGTCGGGGTGCGGCAAAATCTCCCTCATGGGGATAGTCGCCGGGCTGGACAGCTCACCCGATTTCACGCGCATCGTCGTCTGCGACACGGACACGGGGGCCGTACTGCGGCAGGGGTACGCACCCCACCCCGCGGAGGGCTCCGACGTGGACCCGCAGACCTGGCTCCTCTCCCTCGGTGAGGCGGCCGGCGGCGGACTCCTGGAGGGCGTCCAGGCGATCGGGGTGTCGGCGCAGGCCAACGCCGTCGTCCCGCTGGACGCGCAGGGGGCGACGGTGCGCCCGGCGATGGTCGGCGGCGACAAGCGCGCGCAGGTCGCCGCGGCCGACCTCGTCGACGCGCTCGGCGGCCGGGAGGCCTGGGCGCAGGCCGTCGGCTGCGTCCCCACCGCCGCCCACCCGGTCACCAAGCTGCGCTGGCTGCAGAAGACCGAACCCGAGAACGCCCAGCGCACGGCCGTGCTGATGCAGGCCCACGACTGGCTCGTCTGGCAGCTGCTGGGCCGCCCGGTGCGGCGTACGACCGACCGGGGCGGGGCGTCGGGGACCGGCTACTGGTCGGCGACCACCGGCGCCTACCGGCCGGACCTGGTGGAGCTTGCGCTCGGCCGCCAGGCGCTGCTGCCCGAGGTCATCGGACCCGCCGAGGCGGCCGGTACGACGCCGGAGGGCCTGCTGATCTCGGCGGGCACCGGGGAGACCATGGCCGCCGCGTTCGGGCTGGGGGTCGGCTTCGGGGACGCCGTGGTGTCGCTGGGCGCGTCCGGGTCGGTGATGGCCGTGCACCCCGAGCCGCTGCACGACGGCACCGGGACGATCACCTCGCTGGCCGACGCGACCGGCATGCACCTGCCGGTGGTGACCACCCTGAACGCCGTACGGACCCTGCGTGGCACCGCCGAGCTGCTCGGGCTGCCCGATCTGGAGACCCTGTCCGACCTGGCGATGAAGTCGACGCCGGGCGCGCACGGGCTCGTGCTGCTCCCCTATCTGGAGGGCGAGCGCATCCCGAACCTGCCGCACACCGCGGGCACCCTCGCGGGCCTCAGGCGTGAGGCGATGCGGCCGGAGCACCTGGCGCGGGCGGCGTTCGAGGGCATGCTGTGCGGGCTCGCCGACGCGCTCGACGTGCTGCGCGGCCGGGGCGTGGAGGTGCGGCGGATCTTCCTGCTGGGCCCGGCCGCCGAGCTGCCCGCGGTGCAGGCGGCCGCGCCGTCGCTGTTCGGTGCGCGGGTGGTGGTGCCGCAGCCGGCCGACTACGCCGCGATCGGCGCCGCCCGGCAGGCCGCCTGGGCCCTCGGTGCCTCCCAGGGCACCCTCGACCCGCGCACCCCGCCGTCCTGGCAGGGCGCGGCGGCCCAGGTGCTCGACCCGGGCGAGGACCTGGCCGTGGGGCAGGCGGTGCGCCAGCAGTTCGTGTCCGTGCGGGAGCAGACGCACCCGGGGGCGTTCCGTGTCTGAGGGAGACCGGCCGTAGCACACGCCTGACGGGTTAATCAGTTGAGGTAACGCGGGTGGAGTGCTCGACGATAGGGGCCAAGGGCAACCGACCGCCCCTCGCCGACCGTCCTTTCGCCCACTTCCGAGAGAAGCGACGTGCTCATACGACTTCTGCGGACCTACCTCAGGCCCTACAGGAAACCCATCGCCGTGCTGGTGCTGCTGCAGTTCCTGCAGACCTGCGCCACCCTCTACCTGCCGACCCTGAACGCGGACATCATCGACAACGGTGTCGTCAACGGGGACTCCGGCTACATCCTCTCCTTCGGTGCCGTGATGATCGCGATCTCGCTCGCGCAGGTCGTGTGCAACGTCGGTGCCGTCTACTACGGTGCCCGCACCGCCTCGGCGCTCGGCCGGGACGTGCGGGCGGCGGTCTTCGACCGGGTGCAGTCGTTCTCCGCGCGCGAGGTGGGCCACTTCGGCGCGCCGTCGCTGATCACCCGGACCACCAACGACGTCCAGCAGGTGCAGATGCTGGCGCTGATGGCGTTCACGCTGCTGGCGTCCGCGCCGATCATGTGTGTCGGCGGCATCGTGATGGCGCTCGGACTCGATGTGCCGCTGTCCGGTGTGCTGGTCGCGGTCGTGCCGGTGCTGGGCATCTGCGTGACGCTGATCGTGCGGGCGCTGCGCCCGCTGTTCCGGTCCATGCAGGAGCGGCTGGACACGGTGAACCGGGTGCTGCGCGAGCAGATCACCGGCAACCGGGTGATCCGCGCCTTCGTCCGCGACGAGTACGAGCAGCAGCGCTTCCGCAAGGCCAACACCGAGCTGACCGACATGGCGATGGGCACCGGCAAGCTGCTGGCGCTGATGTTCCCGATCGTCATGACGGTGGTGAACCTGTCGTCGATCGCGGTGGTGTGGTTCGGCGCGCACCGCATCGACAGCGGCGGGATGGAGATCGGCGATCTGACGGCGTTCCTCGCCTATCTGATGCAGATCGTGATGGCCGTCATGATGGCCACGTTCATGTTCATGATGGTGCCCCGCGCCGAGGTGTGCGCCGAGCGCATCCAGGAGGTCCTGGACACCGACAGCAGTGTGGTGCCGCCGGCGAACCCGGTGCGGGAGCTGCGCCGCCACGGCCATCTGGAGATCCGCGGCGCGGGCTTCCGCTACCCGGGCGCCGAGGAGCCGGTCCTGAAGAACGTCGACCTGGTGGCCCGGCCCGGTGAGGTCACCGCCGTGATCGGCTCGACCGGCAGCGGCAAGTCGACCCTGCTGGGTCTGGTGCCGCGGCTGTTCGACGCGACCGAGGGCGAGGTGCTGGTCGACGGGGCGGACGTGGCCGGGGTGGATCCGCGGCTGCTCGCCCGGGTCGTGGGCCTGGTGCCGCAGAAGCCGTACCTGTTCGCGGGCACCGTGGCGACGAACCTGCGCTACGGCAACCCGGACGCCACCGACGAGAAGCTGTGGCACGCGCTGGAGGTGGCGCAGGCCAAGGAGTTCGTCTCCGGTCTGGAGGGCGGGCTCGACGCGCCGATCGCGCAGGGCGGCACCAACGTCTCCGGCGGTCAGCGCCAGCGCCTCGCCATCGCGCGGACGCTGGTGCAGCGCCCGGAGATCTATCTGTTCGACGACTCCTTCTCGGCGCTCGACTACGCCACCGACGCCGCGCTGCGGGCCGCGCTCGCCGAGGAGACGGCGGAGGCGACCGTGGTGATCGTCGCCCAGCGGGTGGCGACCATCAGGGACGCCGACCGGATCATCGTCCTCGACGGGGGCCGGGTCGTCGGCACGGGCCGGCACCACGAGCTGATGGCGGACAACGAGACCTACCGGGAGATCGTGCTCTCCCAGCTGACGGAAGCGGAGGCTGCCTGATGGCGGGGCCGATGGGGCGGATGATGGCCGGGGGCGGCCCCGATCAGCGCTCGATGGACTTCAAGGGCTCGGGCAAACGGCTCGTCGCCCAGTTCAGACCCGAACGGGTGACGATCTACGCGCTGCTGCTGTGCGTGGTCGTCAGCGTCGGTCTGTCGGTGGCCGGCCCGAAGATCCTCGGCCGGGCCACCGACCTGGTGTTCGGCGGCATCGTCGGCCGGCAGATGGAGCCGGGCCCGACCAAGGAGCAGGTGCTCGACTCGATGCGCGAGCGCGGCGACGGCGACATCGCCGACATGCTGCGCGGCACCGACTTCACCCCCGGTGAGGGCATCGACTTCACCGCCGTGGGGCATGTGCTGCTGATCGCGCTCGGTGTGTTCCTGGTGGCGGGCCTGCTGATGGCGGTGGCGACCCGGCTGGTGAACCGGGCGGTCAACCGCACCATGTTCCGGATGCGCGAGGACGTGCAGACGAAGCTGTCGCGGCTGCCGCTGTCGTACTTCGACAAGCGGCAGCGCGGTGAGGTGCTCAGCCGCGCGACCAACGACATCGACAACATCGGGCAGACCCTGAACCAGTCGATGGGCCAGCTGATCAACTCGGTGCTGACCATCGTGGGCGTGCTGGCGATGATGTTCTGGGTGTCCTGGCTGCTGGCGCTGGTCGCGCTGGTGACGGTGCCGCTGTCGTTCGTGGTGGCGACCCGGGTGGGCAAGCGGTCGCAGCCGCACTTCGTGCAGCAGTGGCGCACCACCGGCAAGCTGAACGCGCACATCGAGGAGATGTACACCGGCCACGCCCTGGTGAAGGTGTTCGGCCGGCAGGACGAGTCGGCGCAGGCGTTCGCCGAGCAGAACGAGGCGTTGTACGAGGCCGGGTTCAAGGCGCAGTTCAACAGCGGGATCATGCAGCCGCTGATGATGTTCATCTCGAACATCAACTACGTCCTGGTCGCGGTCGTCGGCGGTCTGCGGGTCGCGACCGGCTCGCTGTCGATCGGCGACGTGCAGGCGTTCATCCAGTACTCGCGGCAGTTCTCCATGCCGCTGACGCAGGTCGCGTCGATGGCGAACCTGGTGCAGTCGGGCGTCGCCTCGGCCGAGCGGGTCTTCGAACTCCTCGACGCGGACGAGCAGTCGGCGGACCCGGTGCCGGGTGTGCGGCCCGAGGAGCTGCGCGGGCGGGTGGCGCTGGAGCAGGTGTCCTTCCGCTACGACCCCGACAAGCCGCTCATCGAGGACCTGTCGCTCACGGTCGAGCCGGGGCAGACGGTCGCGATCGTCGGCCCGACCGGCGCGGGCAAGACCACGCTGGTGAACCTGCTGATGCGGTTCTACGAGGTGTCCGGCGGCCGGATCACCCTCGACGGGGTGGACATCGCGACGATGTCCCGCGACGAACTGCGCTCGGGGATCGGCATGGTGCTCCAGGACACCTGGCTGTTCGGCGGCACCATCGCCGAGAACATCGCCTACGGTTCCGGCCGTGAGGTCACCCGCGGCGAGATCGAGGAGGCCGCGCGGGCCGCGCACGCCGACCGGTTCATCCGCACCCTGCCCGACGGGTACGACACCGTGATCGACGACGAGGGCACGGGGGTGAGCGCGGGCGAGAAGCAGCTGATCACGATCGCGCGGGCGTTCCTGTCCGACCCGGTGATCCTGGTGCTGGACGAGGCGACGAGTTCGGTGGACACCCGCACCGAAGTGCTGATCCAGAAGGCGATGGCGAAACTCGCGCACGGGCGGACGTCGTTCGTGATCGCGCACCGGCTCTCCACGATCCGGGACGCGGACACCATCCTCGTGATGGAGAACGGCTCGATCGTCGAACAGGGCGCGCACGCCGCGCTGCTGGCGTCCGACGGGGCCTACGCACGGCTGTACAAGGCGCAGTTCGCGCAGGCGGTGGCGGAGGTCGACTGAGCGGACGGGCAGGGGCCGCCGGACAGGCGGCCCCTTTGCTTGTGCGCCCCTCAGTCCAGGTAGCCCCTCAGTCCAGGTAGCCCCTCAGCTGGTCCGCGAAGGCGTGGTCGCGCAGCTTGTTGAGGGTCTTGGACTCGATCTGCCGTATACGCTCCCGGGTCACGCCGAACAGCCGGCCGATCTCCTCCAGGGTGCGCGGGCGGCCGTCGGCGAGGCCGTAGCGCAGCTGGACGACCTTGCGCTCGCGCTCGCCGAGCGTGGACAGCACGGCCTCCAGGTGCTCGCGCAGCAGCAGGAACGCGGCCGACTCCATGGGGCTCGCGGCGTCGCCGTCCTCGATGAGGTCGCCGAGGGCGACGTCGTCCTCCTCGCCGACCGGCGCGTGCAGGGAGACGGGTTCCTGGGCCAGGCGCAGCACTTCGCCGACCCGCTCGGGCGCCAGGTCGAGCTGGGCGGCGACCTCCTCGGCGGTCGGCTCGTAGCCGCGCTCCTGGAGCAGCCGGCGCTGGACGCGTACGACGCGGTTGATCAGCTCGACGACGTGGACGGGCACCCGGATGGTGCGGGCCTGGTCGGCGAGGGCGCGGGACATGGCCTGGCGGATCCACCAGGTGGCGTAGGTGGAGAACTTGTAACCGCGGGCGTAGTCGAACTTCTCGACGGCCCGGATCAGGCCGAGGTTGCCCTCCTGCACCAGGTCGAGCATGGTCAGGCCGCGGCCGACGTACCGCTTGGCGACGGACACCACCAGGCGCAGGTTGGCCTCGATGAGGCGGCGCTTGGCCATCCGGCCCATCACGACGAGCCGGTCCAGGTCGAGGGCCAACTCGGTGTCCAGGTCGGGGGTGTTGAGGAGCTTCTCCTCGGCGAACAGACCGGCCTCGACGCGGCGGGCGAGCTCGACCTCCTCGGCGGCGGTGAGCAGCGGGACGCGGCCGATCTCCCGCAGGTACTGGCGGAACAGGTCGGAGGACGGCCCGCTGGTGTCGGCGCGTACCGGCGCCGGTTCGACGGGCTCGGCCTCCTCCAGGACCTCGGCGGGCGGTTCCGCGGGCTCCGGCGCGGCCTCGGGGTGGAGCACGGGACGGCCCTGCGGCGGCACGGCCACGAGCACTCCGGTCTCGGCGTCGGGCTCCGGCCCGTCGGTGGTGGCATCGGTCTGGAAGAGGGTCTGGGTCTGCACGGGGGCGACCTCCAGGGTGATCGCTGCGGAGTGGTACGGCAGCGCTGCTTCGGGAGCGGAGTCGGCGGCCTCGCCGCTGTCCGTCCCGTGAGCGATGAGCGGAACCGCGGGGGTGAGGGATCCGTGGGGGACGGATCGGCCGCGCTCCGAGGACTCAGGCACCGGCACCAGTGTGGGGTAAGACACATCCCCGCCACGAGGGGCGTGCGGTGACTTTTTGCGTCCGCTCCGTGACCGCGTGATGACCTCCGGGTCATCACGCGGTCGTCACAGAGCCGCGGCGCCGTGCTCCCGCAACGTCTGGTCGTACTGCTGGAGGACCCACAACTCGTTCTGGACGGCGGCCAGTTCGGCCGGGTCGCCGCCGGCGGCCAGCCGGGTCAGCTGCGACTGGACGTCACGCACGCGGCGCTCGACCGCGCGCCGGCGGACCTGGACCAGCACCATGCCCGCGTACACCTCGTCGACCGTGCGCCGCATGATCGCCTCGACGGCCAGCTCCGTCACCATGGCGCGCACCGTGTCGTCCGGGGCCGCGTCCCGCACCCGGACCAGATACTCCTGCGGGTCCTGCACGCCGTACTCGGCGCCGCCGGCGTCGAGGATCGCCTGCCGTACGGCGGCGTAGGGGGCGGCGGTGAACTCGTCGACGCCGTACGCGTCGAACGCCGGGGAGACCAGCTCCGGGCGCTGCAGGGCGAGTTTGAGCAGCTCGCGTTCGGTGGCGTAGACGGGATTGCGCAGGGTGAGGGCCGGGCCGGAGGCGGCCGGGCGGGGGGCCGCGTCGTACGTCTGCCGGGGGCCGCGGGCGGCCGGGGCGGGGCCCTTGCCGCCGCGGTCGCGGGCCCAGCGGGCGAGCTGGGCGACCCGCTTGACGACGAACTGGGTGTCGAGGATGCCGAGCATGCCGGCGAGCTGGACGGCGACCTCGTGCTGGGCGCCGCTGTTCTTGATGCGGGCCACGACCGGCGCGGCCTCGTCGAGGGCGGCGGCCCGCCCGGCCGGGGTGTTCAGGTCGTAGCGGCTCACGATCTGCCGCAGCGCGAACTCGAACAGCGGGGTGCGCGGCTCGACCAGGTCGGCGACCGCGTCGTCCCCCTTGGCCAGGCGCAGTTCGCAGGGGTCCATGCCGTCGGGGGCGATGGCGATGTAGGTCTCGGCGGCGAACTTCTGGTCGTCCTCGAAGGCGCGCAGGGCGGCCTTCTGCCCGGCCGCGTCGCCGTCGAAGGTGAAGATCACCCGCGCGGAGCCGTTGTCCATCAGCAGGCGGCGCAGGATGCGGATGTGCTCGCCGCCGAACGCCGTGCCGCAGGTGGCGATGGCGGTGGTGACGCCCGCGAGATGGCAGGCCATGACGTCGGTGTAGCCCTCGACGACGACGGCGCGGCTGGCCTTGGCGATGTGCTGCTTGGCGAGGTCGATGCCGTAGAGGACCTGCGACTTCTTGTAGATCGCGGTGTCGGGGGTGTTGAGGTACTTCGGGCCGTTGTCCGCCTCGTAGAGCTTGCGGGCGCCGAAGCCGACGACGTCGCCGCCGATGTCGCGGATCGGCCACATCAGCCGCCCCCGGAAGCGGTCGATGGGCCCGCGCCTGCCCTCCTGGCTGAGCCCGGAGAGGATCAGCTCCTTGTCGCTGAAGCCCTTGCCGCGCAGATAGCGGGTGAGGTGGTCCCAGCCCTGCGGGCTGTAGCCGACGCCGAAGTGGAGGGCCGCCGCCTGGTCGAAGCCGCGCTCGGCGAGGAAGATCCGCCCGGTGTCGGCCTCGGGGCTGGTGGCGAGCTGCTCGGCGTACCACTCGGCGGCGATCTTGTGGGCCTCGACCAGGCGGATGCGCTCGCCGCGCTGGTGGGCGGGGTTGTAGCCGCCCTCCTCGTAGCGCAGGGTGATGCCGGCCTGTCCGGCCAGCCGCTCGACCGCCTCGGAGAACGTGAGGTGGTCGATCTTCATCACGAACGTGATGGTGTCGCCGCCCTCCTGGCAGCCGAAGCAGTGGAAGAGTCCCTTGCTCGGGCTGACCTGGAAGGACGGCGACTTCTCGTCGTGGAACGGGCACAGCCCCTTGAGGTTGCCGCCGCCCGCGCCTCGCAGCTGGAGGTACTCGGACACCACGGCGTCGATCGGGACCGCGTCCCGTACCGCCTTCACGTCCTCGTCGTTGATCCGTCCTGCCACGCGTGAATTCTACGGGGGTGGGGTGACAGTCCCGGTGCCCGTGAGGTCACGATGCGAGGCTGTCGAGGGGGACGTGCGGGTCCGCGAGAGCCTCCGTGTTCACCTGGGCCCGGGAACGGATGAGGTTCTGGATCGGCTCTGTGACGTCCCACACGTTCACGTTCATGCCCGCCAGCACCCGCCCCTCCTTCACCCAGAACGCGATGAACTCCCGCTTCCCGGCGTCGCCGCGGATCACCACCTGGTCGTACGAGCCCGGCGGGGCCCACCCGCTGTACTCCATGCCCAGGTCGTACTGGTCGGTGAAGAAGTAGGGCACTCGGTCGTACACCACTTCCTTGCCGAGCATCGCCCGCGCCGCGGCCGGGCCGCCGTTCAGCGCGTTCGCCCAGTGCTCGACCCGGATGCGGCGGTCGAACAGGGCGAGCGGGAAGGACGCCACGTCGCCGGCCGCGTAGATGTCGGGGTCGGAGGTGCGCAGCCGCTCGTCCACGACGACACCCCCGCCGTGCGCCCGGTCGGCGATCTCCAGGCCCGCCGCCTCCGCGAGCGCGGTCCGCGGGGCCGCGCCGATCGCGGCGAGGACGTCGTGCGCCGGGTGCTCCTCGCCGTCGTCGGTGCGGGCGGCGAGGACCATGCCGTCCTGGCCGACGATCTCGGTCAGCCGGACCCCGAAGTGGAAGCGGACGCCGTGCTCGCGGTGCAGCTCGGCGAAGACGTTGCCCAGCTCCGGGCCGAGGACGCCGTGCAGCGGGGTCGCCGACGGCTCGATGACCGTGACCTCCGCGCCGTACCCGCGGGCCGCCGCCGCGACCTCCAGGCCGATCCAGCCGGCCCCGGCGATCACCAGGTGCCCGTTGTCCCGGCCGAGCGCGGTGAGGACGCCCTTGAGGCGCTCGGCGTGCGCGAGCCGGCGCAGATGGTGGACGCCCGCGAGGTCCGTGCCGGGGACGTCCAGGCGGCGCGGCTCGGCGCCGGTCGCGAGCAGCAGCTTGTCGTAGCGGACCAGGGTGCCGTCGTCGCCGAGGCGGACCGTCTTCGCCGCCGGGTCGATCGCGTCGACGGTCTGGCCGAGGTGCAGCTCGACGTCGTTGCGCGCGTACCAGGCCGGTTCGTGCACGAAGACGCTGTCGCGTTCGTCCTTGCCCAGCAGATAGCCCTTGGACAGCGGGGGCCGCTCGTAGGGGTGGTCGCGTTCGTCGCAGATCAGTATCACCCGCCCCGTGAACCCCTCCGCGCGGAGCGTCTCGGCCGCCTTCGCACCGGCGAGACCGCCTCCGACGATGACGAATGTCTGATCCGCGTCGACCACTGGTCGCCTCCTTGTTGACGTGGCACGTGGCGCCACATGCGAGCGTCCCGCACGCAGCGTGATGGGGGAAGAGGGAGTGACCCGATCAGGCCACGCAGGGTTACGTCCGCACGGTCGCCGCGCCCCTCACGAGTGCTCCGTCAGCCGGGCGTGCAGCGAGCGCGCGGAGGCGTCGGTGAGCGAGGCGATCTGGTCGACGATCACGCGCTTGCGGGCCCGGTCGTCGCCTGCCCGGTCGAACAGGGCGCGGAACTGCGGGTCCAGGCCATCGGGGGCCCGGGCGGTGAGGGCCTCGGCGAGTCCGGCGACCACGATCCGCTGATCGGCGCGCAGCCGTGTCTGCTCGTCGCGCTGCATGACGTACCGGTCGGCGACCGCCTTCAGCACCGCGCACTCCATGCGCGTCGCGCGCGGCACGACCAGCTCGGCGCCGTAGCGGGTGAGCCGGCCCGTGCCGTACGCGGCGCGGGTGGCGCCCTCGGCGGCCAGGCAGAACCGGCCGATGAGCTGGCTGGTGGCGTCCTTCAGCCGGGCCTGGGCGAGGGCCGTGCCGTCGTAGCCGTGCGGCCACCACTCCTGGTCCTGGAGCCGGTCGAGGGCCTCGGCGAGTTCGGCCGGGTCGGTGTCCGCGGGCACATAGCGGCCGACGGCCACCGCGAACACGTCCTGCCGCTCGGGCTCGGCGTGCAGCATGTTGGGGTCGATGTGCCCGGCGTGCAGACCGTCCTCGACGTCGTGCACCGAGTACGCCACGTCGTCCGACCAGTCCATGACCTGGGCCTCGAAGCAGGTGCGGGTGCCGGGGGCGTCCTTCCTGACCCAGTCGAAGACGGGCCGGTCGTCCTCGTACACGCCGAACTTCTGCGACCCGGGGTCGGTGGGGTGGGCGCCGCGCGGCCACGGGTACTTGGTGGCGGCGTCCAGGGCGGCCCGGGTGAGGTTGAGGCCGACGGAGCCCTCCGGGGTGAACCGCTTGGGCTCGATGCGGGTGAGCAGCCTCAGCGACTGGGCGTTGCCCTCGAAGCCGCCGCAGTCCGCCGCGAACTCGTTGAGGGCCTGTTCGCCGTTGTGGCCGAACGGCGGGTGGCCGAGGTCGTGGGAGAGGCAGGCGGCCTCGACCAGGTCGGGGTCACAGCCGAGGGCCGCGCCCAGCTCACGGCCGACCTGGGCGCACTCCAGGGAGTGGGTCAGGCGGGTTCTCGGGCTGGCGTCCCAGGCGGTGCCGCGGGTGCCCGGGGTGACGACCTGGGTCTTCCCGGCGAGCCTTCTGAGGGCGGAGGAGTGCAGGATTCTGGCGCGGTCGCGCTGGAAGGCGGTGCGGCCGGGGCGTTTGTCGGGCTCCGGGGCGTAGCGGTCAGTGGCTGTCTCGTCGTAGTCGTGGGTAGTGCCTGCCATGTGTTGACAGTACGGGGCGGCAGTGACAATCGCGCCCACCCGTGCCCTAGGCGGCTTCCCTCAGCGGCCTTTCCAGTGCCTGGTCGTATCGGTGCAGGATCAGGCGGGCCATGGCGGGGTGGGCGCCCAGGGGGGCCGACGCCACGCCCGGGGCGTCGGCCGCGCACTGGCTCGCGAAGCGGCCCGGGGCCGTGAAGCAGGAGGCCACCGCTATGCGGTGGCGGCCCCTCGCCCCGAGGGTGCGGATCGCGGCGTCCACGGTCGGGGCGGCCGCGCAGGCGTAGGCGGGCGCGACGGGGACGCCCAGCCGCTCGGCCAGCAGGTCGGCGATACGGCGGGTGCCCGCGGCCGACTCCGGGTCGCGGGAGCCCGCCGAGGCCAGGACGACGGCTGTCGTACGGCGCTCGGACGCCGTGCGGGGAGCACGCCAGCCGGCCTCCGTCAGGCGCTCGTGGAGGGCCTGGACGAGAAGGGGGTGGGCGCCCAGCGGTTCGGCCTGGTGGGTGCGGATCCCGGCCCCGGCCGCCATGTCGGGGATGTCCTGCTTGATGTGGAAGCCGCGGCTGAACAGCAGCGGGACGAGCACGGCCTCGCCGCTGTCGAGGGAGGCGAGGGTGTCGGGCAGCAGGGGGGCGTTCAGCTCGATGTGGCCGAGGCGGACGGCGAGGCCGGGGCGCAGGGCGCGGACCCGGTCGGCCAGTTCGCGGACGGTCTCCAGGGCGCGGGGGTCGCGGCTGCCGTGCGCCACCAGGACCAGCGCGGGCGGGCCGTCGAGCGGGGCGAGGCCGAGCCGGCCGGCGAGCCCGCTGCTGATCCGGTTCATGAGGTGCGCCGTCATGCAAGGATCCTGGCTGGCCGAGATTGCGCCCCCGTTGCACGGCCGTATCGCGGTTGTTTTCCGGCACTTCACGCGACGGGGGCGTCCCGTGTGAGGTGAACCGGATCGGTCCGTGGCGCGTCCTAACTCGGAGTAGGCGACGGGAGGACGGCCGGATGAAGATCGCTCGACCCCGGCTGCCGCGCACCCGCGGCGGCCGGCGGCGGCTGGTGCAGGCCGTGATGGCGGTGTGCGCGCTGGCGCTGGTGCCGGCGGCGTGGCTGCACGTCGTCACGGACGGGCGGCTGCGGACGACGGCGGACGTGCCGCGCACGGACGTGGCGGTGGTGTTCGGGGCGGGGCTGTGGAACGGGGAGCCGTCGCCGTATCTCGCGCACCGGCTGGACGCGGCGGCCGAGCTGTACCGGGCGGGCCGGGTGAAGGTCGTGCTGGTCACCGGGGACAACAGCCGCGAGGAGTACGACGAGCCGGACGCGATGCGCGCCTACCTGGTGCGCGGCGGGGTGCCCGACGGGCGGATCGTGTCGGACTACGCGGGCTTCGACACCTGGGACTCGTGCGTCCGGGCGAAGAAGATCTTCGGGGTCGACGAGGCCGTGTTGATCAGTCAGGGCTTCCACATCCGGCGGGCCGTCGCCCTGTGCGAGGACGCGGGAATCGCGTCGTACGGCATCGGCGTGGCCGAGCCGCACGACTCCACCTGGTACTACGGCGGCGTCCGGGAGATCCTCGCCTCCGGCAAGGCCGCCCTGGACGCCGTGGTCGAACCCGACCCCCGATTCCTGGGCCCCAGGGAACCCGGCGTGGCCCACGCCCTGACCCAGGCATCGGCGGGATAAGGCGCGCGGGGAACCGCGCGAACAACCCACGACGACCCGCAGACGCACACGGCGAGACGCAAGCAGCCGGGCAAGCGGCTTCTAAGGCGCGCGGGGAACCGCGCGAACAACCCACGACGACCGACGGCCGCGAACGGCGAGACACGAGCAGACGGCCAGGCGGCCCTCAAGGGGCGCGGGGAACTGCGCGAACAACCCACGACGACCCGCAGACGCACACGGCGACACGCGGGCAGACGGTGAGCGCGAGGGACGCCTCCGGCGGCCGCGCGGGAGCGGGGGCGGGGCGCACCTCACGGTGGGGCCGGGCCCACGGGGAGGTCGCCGTGCGCTTCGTTTAACAATCGGCCGTCATGGGGCGTAACACGCCCGACCCACGCTGAACTGCATGAAGAGCACCCTCACGCCCACCCACTGCCCGTACTGCGCCCTGCAGTGCGGGATGAACCTGTCGCCCGCACGCGAGGGGGGCGTAGAGGTCACCGAGCGCACGGACTTCCCGGTGAACCGCGGCGCGCTGTGCGGCAAGGGCCGCACCTCGGCGGAGGTCCTCAGGACCGGGGTCCGGCTGACCTCGCCCCTCGTCCGGCGGGACGGCGCGCTCGTACCGGCCGGCTGGGACGAGGCACTCGACCGGATCGCCGGGGCGTTGCTGCGCACGCGCGCCGAGCACGGGCCGGACGCGGTCGGCGTCTTCGGCGGCGGCGGACTGACCAACGAGAAGGCGTACAGCCTCGGCAAGTTCGCGCGGGTCGCGCTGGGCACCTCGCAGATCGACTACAACGGCCGGTTCTGCATGTCCTCGGCGGCGGCGGGCGGGACCAAGGCGTTCGGCCTCGACCGGGGGCTGCCCTTCCCGCTGGAGGACATCCCGCGCACCGGGTGCGTGATCCTGGTCGGCTCCAACCTCGTCGAGACGATGCCGCCGGCGCTGCGCTACCTCACCGAGCTGAAGGAGAACGGGGGCACGCTGATCGTCGTCGATCCGCGCCGCACCCGTACCGCCGAGCAGGCCGACCTGCATCTGGCCCCGCGCCCGGGCACCGACCTCGCGCTCGCGCTGGGGCTGCTGCATCTGGTCGTGGCGGAGGGCCGTACCGACGAGGAGTACATCCGGCGCCGTACGACCGGCTGGGAGGACGCGCGGTCGGCGGCGATGGCGCACTGGCCGGAGTACGTGGAGCGGATCACCGGCGTCTCGGTGCCCGAACTGCGGGAGACGGTACGGATGTTCTGCGAGCCGGAGGCCGCGATGGTGCTCACCGCGCGCGGGCCGGAGCAGCAGGCCAAGGGCACCGACACCGTCAGCGCGTGGATCAACCTGTGCCTGGCGACCGGCCGGGCCGGGAAGCCGCTCAGCGGCTACGGCTGTCTGACCGGGCAGGGCAACGGGCAGGGCGGCCGCGAGCACGGCCAGAAGGCCGACCAGCTGCCCGGCTACCGCAAGCTGGACGACCCCGAGGCGCGGCGGCACGTGGCCGCGGTGTGGGGCGTGGACCCGGACTCGCTGCCGGGGCCGGGGCGCAGCGCGTACGAGCTGCTGGACGCGCTGGGCACGGACATCAGGTCGCTGCTGCTGATGGGCTCGAACCCGGTCGTGTCGGCGCCGCGTGCCGCGCACATCGAGGAGCGGCTGCGGTCGCTGGACTTCCTGGCCGTGGCGGACGTGGTGCTGTCGGAGACGGCCGAGCTGGCCGACGTGGTGCTGCCGGTGACCCAGTGGGCCGAGGAGACCGGCACGACGACGAACCTGGAGGGCCGGGTGCTGCTGCGGCGGCGGGCCGTCACCCCGCCCGAGGGCGTGCACAGCGATCTGGAGGTGCTGCACGGCCTCGCCGCCCGGCTGGGCGTGGAGAAGGGCTTCCCGACCGACCCGGAGGAGGTGTTCGAGGAGCTGCGCCGCGCGAGCGCGGGCGGGCCTGCGGACTACTCCGGGATCACCTACCGGCGGCTTGCCGAGGAGAACGGCGTGTTCTGGCCGTGCCCGGGGCCGGTGGAGCCGGCCGGGGCGGTCGGCGCGACGGAGGCGGTCGACGACGGTGAGGACGCCGTGCTGGACGCCCTGCCCGAGGACCCGGCGCAGGAGGGGCCCGACGAGGCCGTGCACCCCGGCACGCCCCGGCTCTTCCTCGACCGTTTCGCCACGCCCGACGGGCGGGCCCGGTTCGTGGCGGTGTCCCACCGGGCGATCGCCGAGGAGCCCGACGACGAGTACCCGGTGCTGCTGACCACGGGGCGTGTGGTGTCGCAGTACCAGTCGGGGGCGCAGACCCGGCGGGTGGCGGAGCTGAACGCCGCCGCGCCGGGGCCCTTCGTGGAGCTGCATCCGCGGCTCGCGGCCCGGCTGGGCGCGGCCGAGGGCGACCCGGTGGCGGTGGTGTCGCGGCGCGGCCGGGCGGTGGCGCCGGCCCGGATCACGACGTCCATCCGCCCGGACACCGTGTTCATGCCGTTCCACTGGCCCGGCGAGGGCCGCGCCAACACGCTCACCAACCCGGCCCTCGACCCGACCTCGCGGATGCCGGAGTTCAAGGCGTGCGCGGTGCGCCTGGAGGCGGTGCCGCCGGCCGCGGACTGACCCCGGCTCAGCGCGCGTACCCTGCTGGCCGTATGACCTCAGCTCAGCGCACGGACCTCGCGGGCCGCATGACCTCAGCTCAGCGCCCGGGCCTTGCACGCCGTATGACCTCAGCTCAGCGCGCGGGTCTTGCGCGCCGTATGACCCCGGCTCAGCGCGCGGGCTTTCCGTGCCGCGCCCGCCAGTCCCCGCTCTCGATGAGCCTGCCGCGCGCCCGCAGCCGGGCGGCGACCGGCGGCGCGGCGAGGTACACCCAGGCCCGGACGGCGGCCCCGTCGGTGTCCCGCACGACCTCGCGCTCGACGCGCAGATAGAGGCTGCGGGCCGGGTCGCCCGGGCGGTACTCCTCCAACTGGTCGAGTGAGCCGAGGAGTTCGGCGTACGCCCCGGGTCGCGCGGTGACCAGCTCGCCGCTCACCGCGGCGCCCTGCCGCTCGACGGCGTAGGGGTAGCCGGGGCCGTCGTACAGGGCGGCCCCCGGCAGGCGGGCCGGGTCCTCGGCGAGGGTGCGGCCGCGCAGGAAGAGGTCGTGGTTGACCTCGCCGGGGCGGAGGGTGCCGTAGACGAAGAAGGGGAGGCGGCGGGGGCTGTCGGGCGTCACAGAAACGATTCTCACTCCTCACACTCCTCCACGTGATCGCTATGGCCATGACAGGTCTGCAGCGCTTTGAATCTTGGTCACCTCCCGCCGCCGTCCCCGCACCGAGGAGACCCATGAGCCGGATACGGCCCTACGCCGCCCGCAGCCTGACCACCGCCGCCGCCGTCGCCCTGCTGGCCGGGGTGCTCTCCCCCTCGGCCGGCGCGGCACCCGAGCCCACCCCGCTGGAGAACGCGGCGGCCGCGCTGAGCACCCACCGCGCCGAACTCGGCCTGACCGAGGGCCATTCGGTGAAGGTCCGGGACGTCGTCGTCGACCCGGACGGCACCCAGCACATCCGCTACGACCGCACCTACCGCGAACTCCCGGTGCTGGGCGGCGACTTCGTGCTCCACCTCGCCCCCGACGGCAGCTACCGCAGCGCCTCCCGCGCGACGGCCCGGCGGATCTCCCTCGGCGTGACCCCGGCGCTGCCCGCCACACGGGCGGCCGACCTGGCGGCGCGGGCCCTGCGCGCGGCCCACCTCGGCACGGCCCTGCGGAAGCTGACCTCCAGCCCCGAGCTGGTCGTCGACGCCCTGCACGGCACGCCGCGGCTGGCCTGGCGCACGGAGGCGGCCGCGCTGGACGAGCGCGGCAACCCGGTCGCGCGCACGGTGCTGACGGACGCGACGACGGGCACGCAACTGGCCGCCTGGGACGCCCTGGAGACGGCCACGGGCGACGGTAAGGCGCTGTACGGCGGCACGGTCGCGCTCGACACGACCGCGAGCGGATCCTCGTACAGCCTCAAGGACCCGGTGCGCGGCGGCACGTACACCGGCGACGCGGCGAACCGGACGGACCTGTGCCTGCTGGGCGCGGTGTGCGTGAGCCGCGCCCCCGCCACGGTGTTCACGGACGCCGACAACCACTGGGGCGACGGCACGACGGCCGACCGGGCCTCCGCGGCGGTGGACGCCCAGTACGGCACGGCGACGACCTGGGACTACTACGCCGAGGTCCACGGCAGGAAGGGCATAGCCGGCGACGGCAAGGGCTCCTACAACCGGGTCCACTACGGGAACGCCTACAACAACGCCTTCTGGGACGGCAGTTGCTTCTGCATGACGTACGGCGACGGTGACGGCGAGACGTTCGGCCCGCTGGTCTCCCTGGACGTCGCCGGGCACGAGATGTCCCACGGCGTGACCTCCAAGACGGCCGCCCTGACCTACTCGGGCGAGTCCGGCGGCCTGAACGAGGCGACCTCGGACATCTTCGGGGCCCTGGTGGAGTTCCACGCGGCGAACGCCCAGGACCCCGGCGACTGGCTGATCGGCGAGAAGATCGTCCGCTCCGGCTTCGGCGGCACCGCGCTGCGCTTCATGGACCGCCCCAGCCGCGACGGGAAGTCCGCCGACTGCTGGAGCCCGACGACCGGCTCCCTGGACGTGCACCACTCCTCCGGCGTCGCCAACCACTTCGCCTACCTCCTGGCCGAGGGCAGCGGCACCAGGACCCTGAACGGCGTCACCTACGACTCCCCCACCTGCGACGGCTCCACGGTGACCGGCATCGGCCGCTCGGCCCTGGGCGCGATCTGGTACCGCGCCCTGACCGTCTACATGACGTCGTCGACGAACTACGCGGGCGCGCGGACGGCGACGCTGAACGCGGCGCGGGACCTCTACGGGGCGGGGAGCCGGGAGTACGCGGCGGTGGGCGCGGCGTGGAGCGCCGTGCGGGTCGGCTGACCCGGCGCCCGGGCCGGTCGGCGGGCGGTCACCCGTTGGTGTTCTTGCGCGACACCTCTGCCGCGCGGCCGTGACCTGCTGAAACACGCCCTCCGGGGGGCTCGGTCCGGGCCCGTTCGGCGGTTTTCTGACGCTCCCTCAGAGAGCGGGCGCGGCGCCCTGCCTTTTACCTCGGAAGGACAAGGAAGTGCAGGGGCCACCGAAGAGCTCGTGAAGGAGCGACCGATGCGACGTACCGCCCGGCTGATGACCGGCGCCGCACTCGCCGCAGCCGCCGTCAGCGGACCGCTCACCGCGAGCGTGCACGCCGCCGGCTCCGCCGGCCTGGAGGTGCGCCCGTCGTCCGCGGTCCCCGGCGGCTCCGTCACCGTCGGCACCAGGGCCTGCGGCGCCGACGCCACGGCGGACGGCGACGCCAGCGCGGTCGGGGCCGGGCATTTCACCCTGGCGCCCGGCAGCCGGGACGGCGAGGTGACCGGCCGGTTCGAGGTGCCGCCGAGCGCCCAGCCGGGGACGTACGAGATCGTCGCGGCGTGTGTCCGCGGCGGCCGGGAGGTGCGCGGCGACCTCGTGGTGACACTCACCGCCGTGCAGCCGCGCGGCAGTGTCAAGACGGGGGTCGGCGGCGCTCTGGGCCCCGACCCCGTGCAGACCGCGGCGGGCGTGGCGGCTCTGGCCGTCGCCGCCGCGGGCGGTACCTGGCTCCTGCATCGCCGGGCGAGAGGCGACGGGATCTGACGGGCACCCTCCGCTGTCCGTCCGCCGGTACCGCATGTCCCCTCCCCCTCCGGGTCCGACCGCCCCTCGCGGCCCGGAGGGGGGCACGGGGACCGAAGGGAGGTCCAGGTGCGCAGATACGGCAACACCGTCATGGTGGCCGTCACCGCCACCGCCCTGTGCACGGGAGCCTGGCTGCTGCACAGCGGCACCGCACGGCACGCTCCTCCGCAGCCCTCGGCCGCCGAGGCCGCCGGGTCCGCGCAGGACGGCGGGACCGCGCAGGACAGCGGGGCCCCCGGGTCCGCCCCCGCCCTGCCGCCCTCCCCGCCCGACCGCATCCGCATCCCGGCCATCCGCGTGGACGCGCCCCTGACGGGCCTCGGCCTCACTCCCTCCGGCAGCCTCGACGTGCCGCCGGCCGAGAAGAAGAACCTCGCCGGCTGGTACGAGGCCGGGACCACCCCCGGGGAGACGGGCACGGCGATCGTCGCCGGGCATGTCGACAACGCCGACGGCCCCGCCGTGTTCTACGCCCTCGGCGCGCTGAGGAAGGGCAGCCGCATCGACGTGGAGCGGCGCGACGGCAGCACCGCCCGCTTCACCGTCTACGCCGTCGAGGTGCACCAGGCGCGGGACTTCCCCGACCGCCGGGTCTACGGGGCCGCACCCCGGCCCGAGCTGCGGGTCATCACCTGCGGCGGCGGGTACTCACGCGCGACCGGGTATCAGGGCAACGTGGTCGTCTTCGCCCGGCTGACCGGCAGCGTGCGCTGACGCGCCGCCCAGGAGGTTCGCCTTACCCCACTCCGCGAGCGGCTCCAGCGCCGTGTTGAGGCTCTCGCCGCGCCGGGTCAGCGAGTACTCCACGCGCGGCGGCACCTCGTCGTACTCCTCGCGGTGCACGATGCCGTCCGCCTCCAGCTCGCGCAGCTGTGCCGCGAGCACCTTCTCCGTCACGCCCGGCAGCTCGCGGCGCAGCTCGCCGAAGCGGTGCGGGCGCACATGCAGCGCCCACAGGATCAGCACCTTCCACTTGCCGCCGATCACGTCCATCGCCGCGTCCGTCCCGCAGATGTACGAACCCGGCCGCCGTCCGATCGTCATGCCCCGTCCCCCCGCCCTGCTTTCCGCCTGGATGCTTTCGCAGCGGTAACCACCCACTCGTAAGTGCGTACTTGAGCAAGTGGTCCACCCGCTACGAGGCTAACCGGCATGACTGACAACGCCTCTTCCCCCAGGTCCCGCACGCCCCTCACCGTCCTCGGCGCCGGCGCCATGGGCAGCGCCCTGGTCCGCGCCTGGCTCGCCGCCGGGCATCCCGTCACCGTCTGGAACCGCACTCCCGCCCGCGCCGAGGCGCTCGCCGCCGAGGGCGCGGCCGTCGCCAGGAGCGCGGCCGAGGCGGTGGCCGCGAACCGGCTGGTGATCGTCTGCCTGCTGGACGACGCCTCGGTCGGCTCGGCCCTGGAGACGGCCGACCTCACCGGCCGGGACATCGTCGACCTCACCACCGGCACCCCCGCCGAGGGCCGGACCCGCGCCGCCTGGGCCGAGGCATGCGGCGCCCGCTTCCTGGACGGCGGCATCATGGCCGTACCGCCGATGATCGGCAGCCCGGACAGCGGGGCGTACGTCTTCTACAGCGGCTCCTCCGCCCTGTTCGAGGAACACCGCGACACCCTCGCCGTCCCGGCCGGCACGACGTACGTGGGCACGGACCCGGGCTTCGCCGCCCTGCACGACGTGGCGCTGCTCAGCGCGATGAGCGGCATGTTCGCCGGGGTCTTCCACGCCTTCGCGCTGGTGCGCCACGAGGACATCGCGCCCAAGGACTTCGCCCCGCTGCTGGAGGGCTGGCTGAAGGCGATGGCCGGCCTGGTGCACAACGCGGCCGACCAGCTGGAGAGCGGCGACTTCCACCGCAACGTCGTCTCCAACGCGGCGATGCAGGCCACCGGCAACGGCACCCTGCTGCGCACCGCCGAGGAGCAGGGCGTCAGCGCCGAGCTGCTCACGCCGTACATGGTGCTGATGGACCGGCTGGTCGCGGCGGGCCGCGGCGACGAGGACACCACGGGCATGGTCGACCTGCTCCTGAAGGCCCCGGGCACGAACTGACGGCCGGGCGGGGCACGGCTCCCCCGAGGGCGGCCCCGGCGGGCGAGGCGCGACGCCCGCCGGCCCGGAGGCGCCACGGCCCGGGCGGGGCACCCCCTGAAGCCCCCCTGAGCCCTCTCAAGTCCCCTAAGTCCCGTAAGTCCCGTAAGTCCCCTAAGCCCCCCACTGCTCCCATCCCAGCTTCGCCACCAGCGTGAAGACCACCGTCAGCAGCACGATCCGCACGAACCCGCTGCCCTTCTTCAGGGCGGTGTGCGCGCCCAGCGTGCCGCCCGCGAGGTTGAACACGGCCATGAGGGCGGCGAGCTGCCACAGCACCGTGCCCTGCCAGGCGAACATCGCGAGGGCGCCGGCGTTGGTGCAGCAGTTGACGATCTTCGCGGTGGCGGAGGCGGTCACCAGGTCGAGATGGAGTACGGCGGTCAGCGCCAGGACGAGGAAGGTGCCGGTGCCGGGGCCGATCAGGCCGTCGTAGAAGCCGATGCCGAGGCCGGCCAGGCCGATCGCGGCGAGGATGCGGCGGGGGGTGACCGGACCGGGGGCCGGCGCGGTGCCGAAGGCGGGCCGCAGGATCACGAAGGCGGCGACGCCCAGCAGCACCACCATGATCACCGGCTTGAGCACCTCGGTGCTCATCCCGGCCGCGAAGAACGCGCCCGCCGAGGACCCGGCGAGCGCCGCGAGCCCGATCCGCACGGCCGTGCGCACGTCGACGGGCGCCCTGCGGGCGTAGGTCACCGCGGCGCCCGTGGTGCCGACGATCGCCACCGCCTTGTTGGTGCCCAGCGCGTACGCGGCCGGGGTGGAGGACGGCAGCCCCAGCAGCAGCGCGGGCAGGAGCAGCAGCCCGCCCCCGCCCACCACGGCGTCGATCCAGCCGGCCGCGAGGGCGGCGAGGCAGAGCAGGGCGATCATGGCGAGCGATATGTCGGGCACGGTCAGGACCCTACGGGACGGGATACGTGTGCTGTCCACGCGGTTCGGTGTGTTCTGAGGGTCCCCTGAGGTTCCGGGGGCTTCCCTCACACAAGGGGTGCTCCTTCGCTGAGGGCAGCGTTCCTCCCGGGAAACAGACGTGATGCGGTCGGGTAACACCCGCACCGCACGCTCGATGCCATGACCTCGAATTCGCGTGTGGTGGTGATCGGCGCCGGCCTCGCGGGCGTACGGCTCGCCCGGCGGCTCGGTGAGCTGGGCACGCCCGTGACGCTCGTCGGCGAGGAGGAGCACCGGCCCTACAACCGGGTGCTGCTCGCCGAGGTGCTGGCCGGACGGTACAGCCCCGATGTGATCGCCCTGCCCGCCCCGGCGGACCTGGTGCGGGCCCGGGTGACCGGCATCGACCGGGCCGCGCGGACGCTGGCGTGCGCGGACGGCTCGGAGATCGCATACGACACGCTGGTGCTGGCGACCGGTTCCAACCCGGTGCTGCCGCCGCTGCGGGGCCTGTTCACCCCGGACCACGAACTGCCCGAGGGCGTGCACGCGTTCCGGACCATGGACGACTGCCTGGGCCTGTCCAAGGCGGTACGGCCCGGCACCAGGGCCGTCGTGATCGGCGGCGGGCTGCTCGGTGTGTCGGCCGCCCGCGCGCTCGCCCTGCGCGGCGCGCAGGTGATGCTCGCCCAGCAGTCCGAGCGGCTCATGGAGCGCCAGCTCGACCCGGCCGCCTCCCGGCTGGTGCACCGCCACCTGACCGAGCTCGGCGTGGAGGTGCACACCGAGTGCCGGGTGCGCGACGTGCGCTGCGTCGGCGGCGCGGTCCGCTCGGTGGAGATGGCCGACGGATACGCCCTCGACGCCGACCTCGTCGTCCTGGCCTGCGGCGTCCACCCCCGGGTGGGCCTCGCCAAGGACGCCGGGCTGTCCGTGCACAAGGGCGTCCTCGTCGACGACGAGCTGCGCACTTCCGACCCGTACGTCCACGCGATCGGCGACTGCGCCCAGCACGACGGCGAGGTCTACGGGCTCGCCGCCCCCGCGCTGGAACAGGCCGATGTGCTGGCCGAGTTGCTCGCCGGCCGGTCGGCCGCCCGCTACCGCGGCACCCGCGCGCTGACCCGGCTCACCCTCACCGGCCTGGACCTCGCCGCGTTCGGCGAGACCGTGCCCCGGCCCGGTGACGACGTCGTGCAGCTCGCCGACGCCACCCGCGGCACCTACCGCAAGGTCGTCGTCCGCGACGACCGCCTGGTCGGCGGGGTTCTCGTCGGCGAACTGGGCACCGTGGGCGCGCTGGCGCGCGCCTGGGAGGGAGCAGAGCCGCTCCCCGACGACGGCCCGCTGCTCCACCTGCTCACCAACGATGGAGGCTCCTGAATGTCCGCCACCCCTGGGGCCACCCCCACCCCCACGATCGTGCTCGTCGGCCACGGCATGGTCGGCCAGCGCTTCCTGGAGTCGCTCGCCGAGCGCGGCCTGACCGCGAACCACCGCGTGGTGGTGCTGTGCGAGGAGCCGCGCCCCGCGTACGACCGCGTGCACCTCACGTCGTACTTCTCGGGCACCTCGCCCGAGGAACTGTCCATGACGGACATGGAGTTCATCAAGGACAACGGCATCGAGCTGCACCTGGGCGACCCGGCGGAGACGATCGACCGTGAGGCCAAGAAGGTCACCGCCCGGTCGGGCCTGGTCGTCGAGTACGACTACCTGGTGCTGGCCACCGGCTCCTATCCGTTCGTGCCGCCGGTGCCGAACAAGGACGCCGCCGGCTGCTTCGTGTACCGCACGATCGAGGACCTCCTCGCCATCGAGGAGTACGCCAGGACCCGGACGACCGGCGCGGTCGTCGGCGGCGGACTGCTGGGTCTGGAGGCCGCGGGCGCGCTCAAGGGCCTCGGACTGGACAGCCACATCGTGGAGTTCGCGCCCCGGCTGATGCCGGTGCAGGTCGACGAGGGCGGTGGCGCGGCGCTGCTGCGCACCATCGAGGGCATGGGCCTGACCGTGCACACCGGGGTGGGCACGCAGGAGATCGTGGTCGACGAGGCCGGTGCCGTCACCGGCATGAAGCTGTCCGACGGCTCCGAGCTCTCCGTCGACCTGGTGGTGTTCAGCGCCGGCGTCCGCCCCCGCGACCAGCTCGCCCGCGAGTGCGGCCTGACGGTCGGCGAGCGCGGCGGCATCTCGGTCGACGAGCAGTGCCGTACGGTCACCGACCCGAGCGTGTTCGCGATCGGCGAGTGCGCGCTGGCCGCCGACGGCCGCGTGTACGGCCTGGTCGCCCCCGGCTACGAGCAGGCGAAGACCGCGGCAGCGACGATCGCCGCCGACGAGGCGTCCTTCACCGGCGCCGACCTGTCGACCAAGCTGAAGCTGCTCGGCGTGGACGTGGCGTCCTTCGGTGACGCGCACGGCACCGCCGAGGACTCCCTCGACGTCGTCTACTCCGACTCCCGCTCGGGCCTGTACAAGAAGCTGGTCATCGCCGGTGACGGCACGCTGCTCGGCGGCATCCTGGTCGGCGACGCGGAGGCGTACGGCACGCTGCGCGCGCTGACCGGGACGGTCCCGCCGATCGCGCCGGAGAACCTGGTGCTCCCGGCCGGCGCGGGCGCCCCGGCCCAGCTCGGCCCGACGGCGCTGCCGGACGAGGCGATCATCTGCTCCTGCCACAACGTCACCAAGGGCCAGATCCGCGGCGCGGTCACCGACCACAGGTGCACGTCCGTGCCCGAGGTGAAGAAGTGCACCAAGGCCGGCACGGGCTGCGGCAGTTGCGTCAAGGTCCTCGGCCAGCTCGTGGACGCCGAGCTGGAGGCCAGCGGCGTCGAGGTCGACAAGGGCCTGTGCGGCGACTTCTCGCAGACCCGCGAGGAGCTGTACGAGATCGTCCTCGCGCTGCGCATCAACTCCTACCAGGAGCTGCTGGACCGCTACGGCCGTGAGGAGGCCCGGGGCGGCGACGGCTGCGAGATCTGCAAGCCCGCGGTCGGCTCGATCATCGCCTCCCTCGCCCCGACGATCGGCGCGAGCGGCTATGTCCTGGACGGCGAGCAGGCCGCGCTGCAGGACAGCAACGACCACTTCCTGGCCAACCTCCAGAAGAACGGCTCGTACTCCGTCGTCCCTCGTATCGCCGGCGGTGAGATCACCCCGGAGAAGCTCATCGTGATCGGCGAGATCGCGCGGGACTTCGGCCTCTACACCAAGATCACCGGCGGTCAGCGCATCGACATGTTCGGCGCCCGCGTCGAGCAGCTGCCGCTGATCTGGACCCGGCTGGTCGACGCCGGCTTCGAGTCCGGCCACGCGTACGGCAAGGCGCTGCGCACGGTGAAGTCCTGCGTCGGCGAGACCTGGTGCCGCTACGGCCAGCAGGACTCGGTGCGCATGGCGATCGACCTGGAGCTGCGCTACCGGGGCCTGCGCTCCCCGCACAAGCTGAAGTCGGCCGTGTCGGGCTGCGCCCGCGAGTGCGCGGAGGCCCAGTCGAAGGACTTCGGCATCATCGCCACCTCCAACGGCTGGAACCTCTACGTCGGCGGCAACGGCGGCGCGACCCCGCGCCACGCGGACCTGCTCGCGCAGGACCTCACCGACGAGGAACTGATCCGCCTGATCGACCGGTTCCTGATGTTCTACATCCGCACCGCGGACCGGCTGGAACGCACCTCCACCTGGCTGGACCGCATCCCCGGCGGCCTGGACCACGTCCGTGACGTGGTCGTGGAGGACTCCCTCGGCATCTGCGAGGAGCTGGAGTCGCTGATGGCCGACCACGTCGCCAACTACCGCGACGAGTGGGCCGAGACCATCAAGGACCCGGAGAAGCTCGCCCGGTTCGTGTCCTTCGTGAACGCGCCCGACACCCCCGACCCGGTCGTCGGCTTCGTGCCCGAGCGCGACCAGATCAAGCCGGACCTGCCGCTGCTGACCATCGGCCACCGTCCCCTGGAAGGAAGCACCCAGCGATGACCCTGGCACCCGAGACGACCGACCTGAAGGTCCAGATCCAGCTCGGCGGCGACTGGCTGACCGTCTGCGACCTGAGCCGGCTGCTGCCGGGCCGGGGCGTGGCCGCGCTGCTGCCCGACGGCAACCAGGTCGCCCTCTTCCGCGACCGGGCGGGCCGCGTCTACGCCATCGACAACCGCGACCCCTTCAACGGCGCGGCCGTCCTCTCCCGCGGCCTGACCGGCACCCACCAGGGCCGCATCTACGTCGCCTCGCCGCTGCTGAAGCAGCGCTTCGACCTGGAGACGGGCGTCTGCCTGGACGACGACTCGGTGCGGGTGACGACGTACGAGGTGCGTACGTACTGACCGCCCCGCCCTTCACGCGCCGCGAGGCGCGCACCCGACGCCGACCGGGTGCGCGCCTCGCGGCGTCTCACTCGCAGCCCACCCCGTCGCCGTCGCGGTCCAGGTGGCGGCCGTAGCCGGGGTCACCCGCGTGGACGGGTGCGGCACCGGCAGCGCGGGCCGCGTCGCAGTTGTCGTAGTAGACGGAGCCGGCGCCGGAGCCGCCGGAGTCATCGCTGCCGTAGTCCTCGCTGCCGTAGTCCTCGACGGGCTCGGCGGTGACGGTCCGCGTGACCCGTACGGTCTCCTTGACCCGCACCGTCCGCGTGACGGTGACGGCCGGCTCGGGCTCGGCGGCGGCCGGGGTCGCGGTGACCGTGGCGGTCGCGGTGACGGTGGCCGTGGGCGCGGCCGAGGCCGCCAGGGGCTTGGCGTCGGCCGCTGTGTCGCCGTCGCCGCCCTCTGCGCCCTCCCCGCCCGCACCGATGCCGGCGCCGAGCAGGAGGGCGAGCCCGAGGGCGACCAGGACATAGCGCTTGCGGGCCCAGCGGGGCAGCGGTGGAGTGGAGTACGGGTTGGTCATGGCGGGCCCCCCACGGGTCTCGTGTCAGGCGACGACCGTACGGCCGCGCCCCCGCTTGTGAAGGACGTGTAATGCTTCTGTGACCGACCGTGAGGGATCCGGCCGTACGGCGGAGCGTCACTGCTTGTCCATGAACCGTCAACCGCGCTCTCCTAGGGTCTGCCTGACGCTTCCCGTCGTCCGCGCGAAGGGCGGGCGGGAATTGTCAGACAGACCCTCGGGTCCATCAGCGCACGGCCCCGTCGTCTGCCCGGCGGCGGGCGGTCACGGCACCCTCTTGGAGTGAGCGTGGAACGTCGTACTGTCCTGCGTGCGGCCATCCTCGGCGGGTCCTCCGTCGCCTTCGGCGGGACCCTGTGGCGTGGCGCCGCGTACGCGGCCCCGGCCCAGCCCGGCACCGGCCCCTACGGGCCCCTCGGTTCCCCGGACGCCAACGGCATCCGGCTCCCCAGCGGCTTCACCAGCCGGGTCATCGCCCGGTCCGGCCAGACGGTCTCCGGTACCTCCTACACCTGGCACAACGCCCCCGACGGCGGAGCCTGCTACGCCGACGGCTCGGGCTGGATCTACGTCTCCAACTCGGAGATCAACCCCGGTGGCGGCGCGAGCGCGGTCAGATTCTCCTCGACCGGACAGATCACAGGGGCGTATCGCATCCTGTCCAACACCCGGCAGAACTGCGCGGGCGGCAAGACCCCGTGGAACACCTGGCTGTCCTGCGAGGAGGTGTCCCTCGGCTACGTCTACGAGACGGACCCGTTCGGTGTGAACGCGGCGGTGCAGCGGCCGGCGATGGGCCGCTTCAAGCACGAGGCGGCGGCGGCCGACCCGGTGCGGCGGGTGATCTACCTGACCGAGGACGAGACGGACGGCCGCTTCTACCGCTTCGTCCCGAACACCTGGGGCAACCTCTCCTCCGGCACCCTCCAGGTCATGGTCGCCGGCTCCGGCACCTCCGGCTCCTTCAGCTGGGCGAACGTACCCGACCCGGACGGCTCCCCCACCACCACCCGCACCCAGGTCCCGGGGTCGAAGTCCTTCACCGGCGGCGAGGGCTGCCACTACGCCGACGACACGGTGTGGTTCACCACCAAGGGCGACAACCGCGTCTGGCAGCTCAACCTCCTGAACAACACCTACGAGCTGGCCTACGACGACTCCCTCGTCACCGGCGGCACGGCCCCCCTGACCGGCGTCGACAACATCACCGGCTCCTCCTCCGGCGACCTCTACGTCGCCGAGGACGGCGGCAACATGGAGATCTGCCTCATCACCCCCGACGACGTGATCTCCGCCTTCCTCCGCATCGACGGCCAGTCCTCCTCCGAGATCACCGGCCCCGCCTTCTCCCCCGACGGCCGCCGCCTCTACTTCTCCAGCCAGCGAGGCACGACCGGCTCCTCCTCGGGGGGCATCACGTACGAGGTGACGGGGCCGTTCCGCTCGTAACCCCACCCTCCCGGCCACGCCCGGTCCCCGTTTCCCGGGGGCCGGGCGTCCACGAGCCCGCCGGGTGCGGCACGTCACACGGGGAGGCGCCAGGCGGCACCGTCCGGGATGTGCCACACGTACGCACCGCCGTCGGACTCCCGGGCGTAGCCGAACCGGTCCTGATCGGGGCGGCCTGCGGAGTTCCACCACTCCCAGGCCGCCTCCGCCTGCTTCCAGAGCTCGTCGTCGCCGCCGCCGTACGTCACGACGCCCGTGTCGTCCCCAGCGAGCGGAACACGTGCCCACGAGCCGTCGCCCCGCTGGAGCTGAAGCGCCGTACCGGCCTCGTCGGCGTAGTACACCAGCTCGACGCGGGGCAGGTGGAACGCCAGGGCCAGGCGCAGCGGGTAATGCGCTCGGATCGCAGCCGCGGTGAGCACCGTTGACCGGCTCCCGGTCGTCGGCGCGCGTTCCTGGCACTCCTGCGCCGGGTACCCCTGCGCATCGGCCCGCGCCGGCATGAAGCGGCCCGAGACGGTGGTGAAGAACCCACGCGCCCGACCGTCACCCCGCGCGGAGAGCCGTACCAGGCCGCCTTCGATCCCGAGCGACACGTCCGTGAGGAGGATGCCGCCGGGCCCGAGCTGTTCGAGCCACGCGGTGGGCACGTGAGGCACCGAGCAGGTCGCGATGATCCGGTCGAAGGACGCCTGCTGCCCGGGATACCCCTGGGTGCCGTCGCAGGCCAGCAGGTGAGGCTCGTAGCCGAGGTTGGCCAGTCGTGCCCGGGCCGCATCGACGAGCGCCGCGTCGACGTCGACCGAGGACACGTCGGCGTCGCCCAGTCGCGCGCAGAGCAGAGCAGCGTTGTAGCCGGTGCCCGTGCCGATCTCCAGGACCCTGTGGCCGTCCTGCACCGTCAGGGATTCCAGCATCCCGGCCATGAGGCTCGGCAGCGTGCCGGACGACGTGGGAATGCCTGTCCATGCTGTCTCGTCGACCCGTTCGGCGGTGGCCGGATCCAGTGCCGTGACGAGGGTGACGTCACGATAGACGGCGGCCAGGTCCTGCTCGGCGGTCCGTTGCCGCCACACGGCGATACCGCGGTCGTCCGTCTCCTGCTCGAACCACTCGGGGACGAAGACGTGGCGCGGGACGGTGGCGAACGCCTCGCGCCATGGCGGGGTCCGGATCGCCTCGGCCTTCACGAGTTCGTCGGCGAGCGCCGTCATCAGAGGGCAGGCGTTGTCGGTCATGCAGTGACTCCCTGCAGCCCGTCGGCGATGGCTTCGGCGATGGGCAGGCCGGTCTCGCCCTGGATCCAGTCCCATTGCCCGCACGGGTTCACCTCGAGGAACCACCACCGCCCCGACGGGGCAACCACGAAGTCCGCGGCGCCGTAGGTGAGGCGAAGGCGGGTCATCAGGTGGAGCATTCCGGCGCGCACCTCGGCGGGGACCTCCACCGTCGTGTACGTCAGCGCGCGGTAGTCGCTGCGCCAGTCTTCGTACGCGGCACCGCTTCCGGCATGGATCGCGGCGGCGAACATACGCCGGCCGACGACAGTAAGCCGGACCTCGTGATCCTTGGGAACCCAGGCCTGGAAGAGGGGGGCGGTGGTGTCGACGCCTCGCAGATCCCGCAGGTCGTCGGCGGTCAGCCGCCGCGTGTACACGGACTTGAGCCGACCGTCCTCGATGAGGACGGGCGAGGCCACGGGCTTGCACACGACGTCGGCATGGTCCCGGACGAAATCCTGTACGTCCTCGGGCCGGTTGGTGACCAACGTGGCCGGGATATGCAGGCCGGATGCGCGCGCTGCCGCGAGTTGCACGGGCTTGAACTCCGCACGCGCCATCGCGGTCGGGTGGTTCACCCAACGGCACCTCACAGCGGACAGGACACCGCCCAGGCCCGCCCGCGCCTGGGCGGCGGCAAACCTGGCCTCCGGCCCGGACATCCCTTCGGGGAACCGGAAGGCACCGGGGGCGCGGTAGTAGGCCCCGCCCACCCGGCACAGATCCACGGTCCGGTACTCGGTGGCGAGGTCGCCCGCCCACGCCCGCCCCAGGTCGATGCGAGCGGCCAGGCTGAGGCGCTGCGGGAAGTCGGCGGTGTCCATGCGGAACACCTCGGCTCCCCGCTCCTCCAGCTCCACCACGACCCGGTCCGTGGGCCAGTCGTCTGCCGCGGCGATGATCAGTACGGGCGCGCTCATCAGTCCTTCGGCCCCTCGTCCAGTGGTGGAGGGTTCTTCGTCGAGCCGTCCGGCACCGTCGGCTTGTGCGTGTTCCCCATGCAGGTCAACAGGCCACCGTCGTCGGCGAGGTTGACCTGCCGACCGTGGTCGTAGACGTGGGCCGGCACCCGCAGGGCGCCGGCAGAGTCCGGGATGCGGGCGAAGCGGAGAACATACGGGCGTGTGGCCGCAGGGCCCGGCGCCTCGGTGCTGTGGAGGATGCGCCCGCCTTCGGGCGTGAGCGGGAATGCCTCCCGCGGGTGCGCGACAGTCGTCACGAGTGGTCCTTCCTGAAAGGTGGTGAGCCCCCGCCGGGGAGGCGTCTGATGGTTGCGACCCTGACCCTGCGGTCGCCATGGGGGTGCGTCAGGCAGACGTCCGCGCCGGCACCACGGCGAGGACAGGGGTCGTGACGGCCGCGACGTACAGGAGCAGGCTGGTGATGGGCTTCGCCGCTGCACGCCTAGACGGAGTCGGTGTAGTGCTCGCAGAGCGCATGCAGCGCACGGGCCAGGCGCCGGGCATGCCCGGGCGGGCCGCCGTAGTGGTGGCTCGGCACGCTCCGCAGCCGCTGCCGGGCATCGCCCAGGCAGGCAAGGCCGCAGTACCGCTGCACGCTGCCCATGGGCAGGCTCCTGACCAGGCGTTCGACCTCAGGGATGAGCATCTCCAGGTGCCCGCTCAGCATCGCTGTGAGCGTATCCAGCTCCTCCGCGTCGTCGAGGAGCGCGTGAGGGGCCTCGGCAAGGCAGAGGACGATGCCGATGGTCTCTCGCATCGCCTCGAGGTCCACGAGGGCGGTTGCACCGCTCGTGTCCATGACGGCGTTCACCGGCTCACCTGCTCTCCGGCCCGGCAGTGCTGGCACGCGCAGCGAGGCATCACGTCGCCCGGCGGAAGAGGGACGGTCGGCGGCACCACGATGGTGCCGCGGTCGCTGGTGACGGTGCCGTGGCGGTCCACGGTGTATACGCGGAGGGTCATCCCGGACGACGGTGTGCGCTGCCCGGTCGAGGCGGTAACTTTCCTCATGTCGACGCTCCCTCTCTGGTATGAGCGTTGGCCATGCCCCGGGGCCGTCAGCAGCGGTCGCCGGGGTTCGTGTTGCTGTGCATCGAGCGTCGCCAATGGCAAGCAACTGCGGTATGACCAGCGGGGGTTGCCGAGGCGGCAATACACTCGTTCTTGGTTCGGAACGGCGCAATGACGTGCATACGCTCACTGTGAAAGTTGGCCCCATGGACGCCACCACCCCCGGCCCGCTCGCCCCCGAAGTCCTCGAACGAGACGACCTGAAGCAAGCCCTGGCAGAGCACGACTTTGCCGCTGCCTTCTCCCTCATCAAGAAGTGGGGTGGCCTGTCACAGAACCGCATCGCGGCCGCCTGTCAGCTCACCCCCGGCAAGGTCTCCACGATCATCAGCGGCCAACAGCAGATCACGAACTTCGCGGTGATCTGCCGTATCTCCGACGGGCTGCGCATCCCCGGGCGCATGATCGGCCTCGCCGATCGGCCCTGGGAAAGCCCGGCCGACGCCCCCGACCCACCCGCGCCACCGGCCGCACGGTCACCCAGCGAGGACGCACCCTGGATCCCCGCCGCGGCCGTGCATCTGGCCGGTGAACTGACCAGGAGCGACCTCGTGATGGACCGCCGCGCCGCGACGCGCGCCCTAGCCGGCGCCGCCCTGACTGGTGCCCCTCTGCTCGACTCCCTGGACGGCTGGCTCGAACCGGCACCGGCTCCGGGGCCGGCACAGCGCAGAGGCCGGATCGGGCGACAAGAGGTACAGGAACTGGAAGCAACGGCTCGCGCGTTCCGCGCGTGGGACCATCGGTTCGGTGGAGGCCTGCGCCGAAAGGCCGTCGTCGGTCAGCTCAACGAGGTCGCCGGCCACCTGGAGGACCACCAATCCCCCGACATCGAGCGTGGCCTGTTCCGGGTGCTGGCCTACCTAGGAGGCACCGCAGCGACGATAGCGTGGGACTCCGGCCTCCAGAAGCAAGCCCAGAGCTACTACCTTCTGGCCCTGCGCGCCGCCCACTCGGGCCGCGACGCGGCGTTCGGCGCCAACGTCCTGGCCGGCATGGCACGGCAGATGTTGTACCGCGACCGCCCCCAAGACGCGCTGGAACTCGTACACCTTGCCCAGAAGGGCGTGGGCAGGAACGCCGGACCCCGGCTGCGCGCCATGCTTCATACACGAGAGGCCTGGACGTACGCGGCGATGGAGCGGCCGGCAGCCTTCAAGCGGGCGACCGCGGAGGCAGCTGAAGCCCTTGCTGAAGCCGGGGCGCACGACGAGCCCTACTGGATCGCCTACTTCGACGAGGCCGAGCTGGCTGGAGTCACTGGCGGACGCCTTCTAGACATGGCCCGCCAGGACCCCCGCGGCCACGCGGACGCGGCAGCGCGGAACATCCACGACGCCCTCACCAGGAGGGGGGCCGAGGCCGGCCGGAGCCACGCCCTCGACCTGATCGGCCTCGCCGAGTGCCACTTTCTCCTGGGCGACGTCACGGTCGCGGTAAGCCACACGCACCGCGCAGTCGACGCAGCCGCGCGCACCCGGTCCAGCCGGGTCCGCGCACAGCTCGGGCAGCTGTACCCGTACACGGTGGGCCGATCCGCCTCGCGTACCGTCAGCGAGGCGCGGGCCAAAATCCGCGAAGTCCTGTCGAGCTGAAGGAGCAACGTGACCACGATCGCCGTGACCGGGCACATGGACCTGACCGACAGCAGCGTGCCTCTGGTGCGCGACACCCTGCGGGAGACGCTCAAGCCCTACTCCGGCGACCTCACAGGCGTCTCGTGCATCGCCGAAGGGGCTGACTCCTTGTTCGCCGAAGTGGTCCTGGAGCTGGGGGGACACCTCGTCGCGATCATCCCGTCGAAGGACTACAGGACGAACAAGGTCAAGCCCGGCCACGCAGCGACGTTCGACCGGCTCACCGAAGCCGCCCACGAAGTGATCGTGCTCGACAACGAGACCGCGAACCGCGCGGCCTACGAAGCAGCCAACCGCGAACTCCTTCGTCGTGCCGACCGTCTCACCGCCGTATGGGACGGGGCTCCCCCGAGCGGGAAGGGCGGAGGCACCACTGACACCGTGCTCGAAGCTCGCGAGGCTGGGCTGCCGGTGGACGTGGTGTGGCCCGAGGGAGCGGCCCGCGGCTGAAGTGCCCCCTGCACTACCGAGGTGCCCCGCCGACGAGTCAGGACGCACACGCGACCGCTGCCCGCAGCACGACGAAGGGGCGGCACCTCTATGAAGTCAGCACGGACTGAGTACCTCCGCCCCGCAGCGGCGGAGGACGTACCCGCTCTCCTGGGCCTTTTCGCTGGTCAGCGAAGCTGCTTGACTTTCCCCGCAGTTGACGCACGAAGAGGCGGCACCCCCGCACGGGTGCCGCCTCTTCTTCGTGGGCCGGGGCCGCCGCCGATCGGTCTTGAGGGTCGGGGACCGGCGGCGGCTCCGGGGTCTGGGAGGTCAGCGCGGGCGCTGGGCCTCCGGGAGGGGAGGTCAGCGGTGGTCGCTGCCCTCCGACTGGGACGCCGCGCGGCCGGCCTCGAGGCGGGCGACCGGGATGCGGAACGGGGAGCAGGAGACGTAGTCGAGGCCGACCTCGTGGAAGAAGTGGACCGACTCGGGGTCGCCGCCGTGCTCGCCGCAGACGCCGAGCTTGATGTCGGGGCGGGTTTCGCGGCCCGCCTTGGCGGCCTGCTTCACCAGGGCGCCGACGCCGTCCTTGTCGATCGTCTCGAACGGCGACACCCCGAAGATGCCCTTCTCCAGGTACGCCGTGAAGAACGAAGCCTCCACGTCGTCGCGGCTGAAGCCCCACACCGTCTGGGTCAGGTCGTTCGTGCCGAAGGAGAAGAACTCCGCGGCCTCGGCGATCTGGCCGGCGGTCACCGCGGCGCGGGGCAGCTCGATCATCGTGCCGATCGAGAGCTTCAGCTGCGTGCCCGTCGCGGCCTCGACCTCCGCGATGACCTGGTCGGCCTCCTCGCGGACGATCTCCAGCTCCTGGACGGTGCCCACGAGCGGGATCATGATCTCGGCGCGCGGGTCGCCCTTGGCGTTCTTGCGCTCGGCGGCGGCCTCGGCGATCGCGCGGACCTGCATGGTGAACAGGCCGGGGATCACCAGGCCGAGGCGTACGCCGCGCAGGCCCAGCATCGGGTTCTGCTCGTGCAGCCGGTGGACCGCCTGGAGCAGGCGCAGCTCGTTCTCGTGCGGCTCCTGCCGGGACTCGGCGAGGGCCACGCGGACCGACAGCTCGGTGATGTCGGGCAGGAACTCGTGCAGCGGCGGGTCCAGGAGGCGGACCGTCACCGGCAGGCCGTCCATCGCGGAGAACAGCTCCACGAAGTCCTTCTTCTGCAGCGGCAGCAGCTGGGCGAGGGCCTCCTCGCGCTCGTCCTCGGTGTCGGCCAGGATCAGCCGCTCGACCAGCTCGCGCCGGTCGCCGAGGAACATGTGCTCGGTGCGGCACAGGCCGATGCCCTGGGCGCCGAACCGGCGGGCGCGCAGCGCGTCCTCGGCGTTGTCGGCGTTGGCGCGTACGCGCAGACGGCGCTTGCGGTCGGCGAAGGCCATGATGCGGTGCACGGCCTGGACCAGCTCGTCGGCGTCGTCGGCGCCGGGGTGCATCCGGCCCTCGAAGTACTCCACGACCGGGGACGGCACGACCGGGACCTCGCCCAGGTAGACCTTGCCGGAGGAGCCGTCGATGGAGATCAGGTCGCCTTCCTCGACGACGTGCCCGCCGGGCACGGTCATCCGGCGGCGCTTGGTGTCGACCTCCAGTTCCTCGGCACCGCAGACACAGGTCTTGCCCATGCCGCGGGCGACGACGGCCGCGTGGGAGGTCTTGCCGCCGCGGGAGGTCAGGATGCCCTCGGCGGCGATCATGCCGTCGAGGTCGTCGGGGTTGGTCTCGCGGCGGATCAGGATGACCTTCTCGCCCGAGCGGGACCACTTCACCGCCGTGTAGGAGTCGAAGACGGCCTTGCCGACCGCGGCGCCCGGCGAGGCGGCGATGCCCCGGCCGACCTGCTCGACCTTCGCCTTCTCGTCGAAGCGGGGGAACATCAGCTGGGCGAGCTGGGCGCCGGTGACGCGCTGCAGCGCCTCGGCCTCGTCGATCAGGCCCTGGTCCACCAGCTGGGTGGCGATGCGGAAGGCCGCGCCCGCCGTGCGCTTGCCGACGCGCGTCTGGAGCATCCAGAGCTGGCCGCGCTCGATGGTGAACTCGATGTCGCAGAGATCCTTGTAGTGGTTCTCCAGGGTCTCCATGATCTGCATCAGCTGGTCGTACGACTTCTTGTCGATCGACTCGAGCTCCGCGAGCGGGACCGTGTTGCGGATGCCCGCGACGACGTCCTCGCCCTGCGCGTTCTGCAGGTAGTCGCCGTACACGCCCTGGTGGCCGGAGGCGGGGTCGCGGGTGAAGGCGACGCCGGTGCCGGAGTCGGGGCCGAGGTTGCCGAAGACCATGGAGCAGACGTTGACCGCGGTGCCCAGGTCGTGCGGGATGCGCTCCTGGCGGCGGTAGAGCTTGGCGCGGTCGCCGTTCCAGGAGTCGAAGACCGCCTTGATCGCGAGGTCCATCTGCTCGCGCGGGTCCTGCGGGAAGTCCCGGCCGGTCTCCTTCTTGACGATCTTCTTGAAGGTGGTGACCAGCTTCTTGAGGTCGGCGGCCTCCAGATCGGTGTCGACCGTGACCTTCTTGGCCTCCTTGGCCTTCTCCAGCGCCTCCTCGAAGAGTTCGCCGTCGACGCCGAGGACGGTCTTGCCGAACATCTGGATCAGGCGGCGGTAGGAGTCCCAGGCGAACCGGTCGTCGCCGGCCTGCTTGGCCAGGCCCTGCACCGACTTGTCGGAGAGGCCGATGTTCAGGACCGTGTCCATCATGCCGGGCATGGAGAACTTGGCGCCCGAGCGGACCGACACCAGCAGCGGGTCGTCGGCCTGGCCGAGCTTCTTGCCCATGCGCTGCTCCAGCGCGTCGAGGTGCGCACTCACCTCGTCACGCAGTGCCACCGGCTCCGCGCCGCTCTCGAGGTAGACCTTGCATGCCTCGGTGGTGATGGTGAAGCCCGGCGGGACGGGAAGACCAAGGTTGGTCATCTCGGCGAGGTTTGCACCTTTTCCGCCGAGAAGATCCTTGAGGTCCTTGTTGCCCTCGGTGAAGTCGTAAACGAACTTTTGATTTTCCGACACGGGTCCCAACTCCTGGAGGACGCGGTGGCTGCCCTGACGTCGAGGAACATACCCAGATCGAAGGCACCTGGGGAGGTCCACTTGCGCGTCATGCGCCTGTAACCAGTCGTCCGCCACCGGATCGAAAGTCAAAGGTGGGTAAGCGAACGAGCCGCACTGTTTTCAACTCTTGAACACAAGACCACTCGGAGACTGACCATCTCGCTCAAATGAGCACTCTTCGGCACGTCTGATTTCGATCGATGAACGATCAAGGGGTGGCACTCAGTGCCACCCCTTGAGGAAGTGCAGTCGCGCTCGATCCGCTCATCTGAGCGCAACCCTTATCATGGGTGGCGAGAATCACGCTCTCACAGGGACCCGGATATCACCATGCGGACCGCTGTCCGGACCGGAAACCCGCTTGTCACCAGCCTGCCTCACACCCCGAGCGCGCGCAGCCGCTCCTCCGCCCGATCGGGTGCGTAGAGGTGCTCCACCACCAGCGCCCCGGCCCCCACCAGCCCCGCCCGCTCCCCCAGCCGCGAGGTGACGATGTCCAGGTGAGCGGTGGAACGCGACAGCGCCCGCTGGTACAGCAGCTCCCGTACGCCGGTCAGGAAGGGAGTTCCGGCCAGATCTCCGGCGATCATCAGCACCCCGGGGTTCAGCAGCGTCACCACGGTCGCCAGCACCTCCCCGACCAGCCGCCCCGCCTCCCGGGCGAGACCCACCGCCTCCGGGTGCCCGGCCGCGAGCAGTCCGCGCACATCTGAGCCGGAGGCCGCCGGCACGCCCGCCTCGGCCAGCCGACGGGCCACCGCGCCACCGCTGGCGACCGCCGCGAGACAGCCGTAGGAACCGCACCGGCACAGCGCCTGCGCGCCCTCCGGCACCCGGATGTGCCCGATGTCCCCGGCGCCGCCGTCGATGCCCCGGTAGACCGAGCCGTCCACCACCACGCCCGCGCCGATACCGGTGGAGACCTTCACCAGGACGAACGCCGAGCAGTCCGGGTGGGCCGTGCGCTGTTCGCCGTACGCCATCAGGTTGGCGTCGTTGTCGACCAGGACCGGCACCTGCCCGGCGCCGGTGTACTCGGTGAACGCCCTGGCCAGCCGGCCTCTTATGTCGTAGCCGTGCCAGCCCGGCATGATCGGCGGCTGCACCACCCGGCCGGTCTCCCTGTCCACCGGGCCCGGCACCGCGAGCCCGATCCCGCACACCTCCTCGGGCCGGTGCCCCGCCCTCGGCAGCAGCTCGGCGAACCAGCGGCCCAGCGCGTCGAGCACCGCGTCCGGGCCGTCCTCGACCAGCAGGATGCCACTGCGCTCGGCACGGATCTCGCCGGTCAGCGACAGCAGGGCCACGCGCGCGTGCCGGGTGTCCAGGTCGGCGGCCAGCACCACCGCGTGCTCGTCGTCGAACTCCAGCGTGATGGAGGGGCGTCCGCCGAGCGGGGAGTCCACCGGACCGCCCGCCCCCTCGCGCAGCCAGCCCGCGCGGAACAGCCGGTCCAGGCGCTGCCCGACGGTGGCCCGGGACAGCCCGGTCGCCTGCTGGAGCGCTCCGCGCGTGGTGGCGCGGCCGCTGCGCACCAGCTCGAGCAGCTCGCCCGCGCTCGCCTGACTCCTGGCAGTCATGCACACCCCCTTGTGTTCCTCAAGTTTGCATTACATATTGAGTTTTGCGTGTTAAATAGGCGTAACCCTGCGGTAGCCACTGCCGAACCGGTCGTCAGTGCCGCCCGTGCCATTCTTGCGGGAGCCCCGAGTGGATCGCACTGCCCAGCTCGTCGCCCACCGGACCGAAATGCCTGTTGCATACGATCCGGCCGTCCACGCCCACCCGTTGCGCGTCGGCGCGGCGCGGGTGCTGGAGGAGAACTGGACCGGGACCTCCACGGTGCCCTCGCGGTCCCTCTACCCGCACCAGTGGTCGTGGGACTCGGCGTTCATCGCGATCGGGCTGCGCCATCTGTCCGCGTTACGGGCGCAGACCGAGCTGGAGACGCTGCTGGCCGCCCAGTGGGCCGACGGGCGCGTCCCGCACATCGTGTTCAACCCGTCCGTGCCGCTCGACGCCTACTTCCCGAGCCCGGACTTCTGGCGCTCCTCCCGCGCGGGCCGCGCTGCGGGCGCCCCGCGCGGGGTGGAGACCTCCGGGATCGTGCAGCCTCCGGTGCACGCGCTCGCCGCCTGGCTGGTGCACCTCGCCGACCCCGAACTCTCCCGCGCCCGCGGCTTCCTGACCCGCCTGTATCCGCGCCTCGCCGCCTGGCACCGCTACCTCCTGCACCGCCGCGACCTCGGCGGAGCCGGCCTCGCCTGTGTGGTGCACCCCTGGGAGCAGGGCATGGACAACGCCCCCAGCTGGGACGCGCCCCTCGCCCGTGTCACCCCTGCCCCGGCCCGCTCCTTCCGCCGCGCCGATCTCGCCCACGGCGCCCCGGAGGACCGTCCGACGGACCTGGACTACGGCAGATATGTGCGGCTGGCGGCGGACTACCGCGACCGCGGCTACGCCGACGGCCCCAGCGGCTTCGCCGTCGAGGACCCCTCCTTCAACGCGCTCCTCATCGCCTCCGAGCACGCCCTCGCCCGGATCGCGCACGAGCTGGGAGCCGCCGGCACGGCCCGGCACGCCCGCGCCGAGCGCCTCACCGCGGCGCTGATCGACCGGCTGTGGGACCCGGCGGCGGGCCAGTTCCTGTGCCGGGACCTGCGCGGCGGCGGACTCCTGCCCGAGCGGGGGGTGTCGGGGCTGGTCCCGCTGATCCTGCCGACGCTGCCGCACGACACCGTCGTACAGCTGGTGCGCACCCTGACCGGACCCCACTTCGGCCTGGGCACGGCGACCCGGCTCGCGCCGAGCTACGACCTGCTCGGCGAGGCCTTCGACCGGCACCGGTACTGGCGCGGGCCGGCCTGGTTCAACACCAACTGGCTGCTGGAGCGCGGCCTGCGCGCCCACGGGGAGCGGGCGCACGCCGACGCCCTGCGCCGCGCGCTGCTGGACACCGCCGGCCGGAGCGGCTTCGCCGAGTACGTCGACCCGTACACCGGCGCGGCCTGCGGGGCGACCGGCTTCGGCTGGACCGCCGCGCTCGCGCTCGACCTGCTGCACACCGGGGACACGCCCGCGACGGGCACGCAGACGTCCGAGTTGAGGGACATGGGAGGGGACCGGGCATGACCGATCGGCAGCATCTGCTCGTGTACGGCGGGACGTTCGCCGCCGTGGGTGACGGCGGCGACATCAGCGGAGTGCGGGGCGGGAGTTTCCCCGACGGGCTGTTCGTGCGGGACGCCCGGCATCTGAGCCGCTGGCAGCTCACGGTCGACGGGGCCGTGCCCGACACGCTCACCCCGGTCGCCGACGGCGACACGGCCCGCTGTGTGCTGGTGCCGCGCGGCGGCCGCCTGGAGCCGGCCGCGTACACGCTGTTCCGTGAACAGGCCGTCGCCGACAGCTCGTTCGTGGAGGTGGTGCGCATCACCAGCAACCGCCCGGTGCCGACCACCCTGCGCCTGGCGATCACCGCCGACGCCGACTTCGCCGACCAGTTCGAGCTGCGCTCCGACCACCGCACCTACGCCAAGCCCGGCGCGGTCCGCCACCGCCAGGCCCTGGACCACGGCGTGGAGTTCACCTACCAGCGCGGCAAATGGCTCTCCCGTACGACGGTCAGCTCCGAGCCCGCCCCGGACGGCGTGGAGGAGACCGGCACGGGCGCCCGGCGCCTCACCTGGACGCTCGACCTGGAGCCGTACGGCACCGCGGAGGTGACCCTGCGGGTGATGGCCCGCCCGCACGGCGAGCAGCGGGCCCTGCGGGTGCCGGCCTCCCCGGCCGCGGTGGACGGGCAACTGCGGTCGCTGGAGGCCCGTTTCGCGGAGGGCGTCGCCTTCCCGACCGGGTGGCCGGAACTGGCCGCGGCCTGCGAGCGGGGTCTCGCCGACCTCGCCGCGCTCCAGGTCCCGGCGCGTGGCCCGGACGGCGAGGAGCTGCGCGTCCCGGCCGCGGGCGCGCCCTGGTTCCTCACCCTGCTGGGCCGCGACGCGCTGCTCACGTCCCTGTTCGCGCTGCCGTACCGGCCGCAGCTGGCCGCCGCGACCCTGCCCGCGCTCGCCGCCACCCAGGCCGGTGAGCACAGCGGCCCGGAGTCGGTGGCGCAGCCCGGGAAGATCGTGCACGAGGTGCGCCACGGCGAGCTGGCCTACTTCCACCAGGTGCCGTACGGCCGCTACTACGGCTCGGTCGACGCCACCCCGCTGTTCCTGGTCCTGCTCGGCGCGTACACCGAGCACACCGGCGACACCTCGCTCGCCCGGCGCCTGCGGTCCCACGCGCGGGCCGCGGTCGGCTGGATGCTCGACCACGGCGGACTGACCTCGCGCGGGTATCTGGTCTACCGCGCCGACCGGGGCGGGCTCGCCAACCAGAACTGGAAGGACTCCCCCGGCGCCATCTGCTGGGCCGACGGCACCCGCCCCACCGGCCCCGTGATGGCCGCGGGCGCCCAGGGCTACGCCTACGACGCCCTGCGCCGCACGGCGTGGCTGGCCCGCACGGTGTGGGAGGACCCGACGTACGCGGCGCTGCTGGAGCAGTCCGCCGCCGATCTGCGCGACCGCTTCCAGCGGGACTTCTGGATGCCGGACCGCTCCTTCCCCGCGCTCGCCCTGGACGGCGAGGGCCGCCAGGTCGACGCGCTCGCCTCGGACGCCGGGCACCTGCTGTGGTCGGGGCTGCTGGACAAGGAGTACGGCGAGCTGGTCGGCCGGCGGCTGCTGGAGCCGGACTTCTTCTCCGGCTGGGGCGTGCGCACCCTGGCCGCGGGGCAGCCCGCCTACCACCCGCTCTCCTACCACCGCGGCTCGGTGTGGCCGCACGACAACGCGCTCATCGCCCTGGGCCTGGCCCGCTACGGCCTGCACGACGAGGCCCGTACGGTCGCGGGCGCCCTGGTCGAGGCGGCCGCCGCCACCGGCAACCGGCTGCCGGAGGTGCTCGCCGGCTACTCCCGCGCGGCCCACGCCGAGCCGGTGCCCTTCCCGTACGCGTGCGTCCGCGAGTCCCGCGCGGCCGCGGCCCCGCTGGCGCTGCTGACCGCGGTGGGAGGGGCGTAGCAAAAGCTGCGTCAAGGGCGTGAACGCTGCCCTCGGCCGCCCCGTACGACAGGGCGGCGGGTCCGGCCCCCGTGCCGGGCCCGCCGTCGTCGTACGGAGGGACGTTGGGGTGAGGGACCTCGGGTTGAAGAACCTCGGGTTGAAGGACCTCGGGTTTAAGGGCCTAGGGGTGAAGGGCCTCGGGGTGAAAGACCCCGGGGTGAGAAGCCTCGGGGTGAAGGGCCTGCGGCCCAAGAACCTCTGGCCGGGGGGCGGCGGGGTCCGGCGTGCCGTGGTCACGGTTTTGTGCTCGCTGCTGGTGCTGGCGGCCCTGCTGCTGCCGAACGCGGTCGCCGCGCTGCGTCCGGTCCGCTTTCTGCGGCTGCCCGGCGAGGCGGTGATCGGGGCGATCGTGCTGCTCGCCGTCCCGCGCCGCGCCAGGACCCCGCTGGCGGTGGCCGGCGGTCTCGGTCTGGCCGCGCTGACGGTCCTGAACGTGCTGGACATCGGCTTCCTGCAGTACCTGGGCCGCGGCTTCAACCCCGTACTGGACTGGGAGCTGCTGGACGACGCGTACGGCTATCTGCGCGACACCCTCGGCGGTTCGGCCGCGCTGGCCGCGGTGGCCGGCACCCTCGCGGGGGTCGGCGCCCTGTTCGCGGTACTGGTGTGGGCCACCGTCCGGCTGGCCGGCGCCCTGGACCGGCACCGCTCCCGGGCCTCCCTCGGGGTGCTGGTCGCCGGGACGGTGTGGGTGACCTGCGCCGCGCTCGGCCTGCAGATCGGCGGCGTGCCGTTCGCGGCCGACCGGGCGGCCCAGGCGGCGCTGAGCCAGGCGCGGCGCGTGCAGGTGACGCTGCGGGACGAGGCGCAGTTCGCCCGGGAGGCGAAGGCCGACGCGTTCGGCGCGACCCCGCCCGCACAGCTGGTGCCGGACCTGCGGGGCAAGGACGTGATCTTCGCGTTCGTCGAGAGCTACGGCCGCAGCGCGATCGAGGACCCGGCGATCGCGCCCGGGGTGACGGCCACGCTGGACGCGCGCACCGAGGCCCTGCGCAGGGCCGGCTTCCAGGCGCGCAGCGGCTGGCTGACCTCGGCGACGTACGGCGGCGGCAGCTGGCTGGGGCACTCCACCTTCCTGTCGGGCCTGTGGATCGCCAACCAGGCCCGCTACCGCACGGTCACCACCGGCGACCACCTCACCCTCACCAAGGCGTTCCGCAAGACGGGCGCCTGGCGCACGGTCGGCATCGTGCCCGGGGTGCGCAAGGGCTGGCCGGAGGCGCGGTTCTACGGCCTCGACCATGTCTACGACGCCCACCACCTCGGCTACCGGGGTCCGAAGTTCAGCTGGTCGACGATGCCGGACCAGTTCGCGCTGGAGGCGTTCCAGCGCCTGGAGCACGGCCGGCGGCACGACAAGCCGCTGATGGCGGAGGTCATCCTGACGTCCAGTCACCAGCCGTGGGCGCCGATCCCGCGCACGGTCGGCTGGGACGAGCTGGGCGACGGCCGGATCTTCGACGGCATCGAGAAGGCGGGCCTGGACCCGGAGGACGTCATCGCCGACTCGGCGCGCTCGAAGCGGGAGTACGGCAGGTCGGTGCAGTACTCGGTGACCAGCCTGACCCAGTGGCTCCAGCGCTACGGCACCGACGACACGGTGCTGGTCTTCCTCGGCGACCACCAGCCGATCGCCCGGGTCAGCGGCGACCACGCGAGCCGCGATGTGCCGGTGTCGGTCGTCGCCCGCGACCCGAAGGTGCTGGCCGCGATCGACGACTGGGGCTGGACACGGGGCCTGCGGCCCGCGCGCACGGCTCCGGTGTGGAAGATGAGCGCCTTCCGCGACCGTTTCCTGAGGGCGTACGGGTCCGTCCCGCGGCCGACGAAGGACTGAACGGGAGCGGGCCGGGGTCGGCCCGGGGTCCGGCCTGGGGGGAGTCGGGAGTCGGAGGTCGGCGCGACGTCCCGGAGAGCATCCGGGAAGGCGCACGGCCGGTCGGCCTCGCCGGTCAGCCGGAGGCGGCGGAGTAGGCGGAATGGGCCGGCGAGGTGTCCGGAGCAGGCGGACGGCCGGGCGCCCGCCCCGGTCGGCCACGGTGACGCCCATCCCGACGGCCCCCTGCCGGACGGCCACCGGAAGTGCCCCGCCCGGCGCCCGCGCCGACCGGCCGCCGGACGTACCCCGCCCCGCGCGTACGCCGGTCAGCCGCCGGACGTACCCCGCCCCGCGCGTACGCCGCTCAGCCGCCGGAGGTGTCCAGCTCGGCGTCCTCGCCGACGCCCGCGCAGTCGTAGGGGTCCTTGAGCCAGCCGTCGGGCAGCACCACGCGGTTGTTGCCGGACGTACGGCCGCGGGGCCCGTCGGCGCCGGCGGGCCAGGCCTGGTCGAGGTCCAGCTCGTCGAGCCCGGCGCGCAGCTCCTCCAGGGAGGAGGTGACGGCGAGCCGCTTGCGCATCTCGGAGCCGACCGAGAAGCCCTTGAGGTACCAGGCCACGTGCTTGCGGAAGTCGATGACCCCGCGCGACTCGTCCCCGATCCACTCGCCGAGCAGGGTGGCGTGCCGGACCATGACGTCGGCGACCTCGCGCAGCGACGGCCGCGCGATGTCGTCGGTCCGTCCCTCGAAGGCGGCGACGAGGTCGGCGAACAGCCACGGCCGGCCCAGGCATCCGCGCCCGACGACGACGCCGTCGCAGCCGGTCTCGCGCACCATCCGCAGGGCGTCCTCGGCGGACCAGATGTCGCCGTTGCCGAGCACGGGGATCTCCGGCACATGCTCCTTGAGACGGGCGATGGCGTCCCAGTCGGCGGTGCCGCCGTAGTGCTGGGCGGTGGTGCGGCCGTGCAGGGCGATGGCGGTGACGCCCTCCTCGACGGCGATCCGGCCGGCGTCGAGGTAGGTGAGGTGGTCGTCGTCGATGCCCTTGCGCATCTTCATGGTGACGGGCAGGTCGCCGGCGCCGCCGACGGCCTCGCGCAGGATGGCCCGCAGCAGGTTGCGCTTGTACGGCAGGGCCGAGCCGCCGCCCTTGCGGGTCACCTTGGGGACCGGGCAGCCGAAGTTCAGGTCGATGTGGTCGGCGAGGTCCTCCTCGACGATCATGCGGACGGCCTTGCCGACGGTGACCGGGTCGACGCCGTACAGCTGGATCGAGCGCGGCTTCTCCGTCGCGTCGAAGTGGATCAGCTGCATGGTCTTGTCGTTGCGCTCGACCAGCGCCCGGGTGGTGATCATCTCGCTGACGAACAGGCCCTTGCCGCCGGAGAACTCCCTGCACAGGGTGCGGAAGGGCGCGTTCGTGATCCCGGCCATGGGGGCCAGGACGACGGGCGGCTGGACGCGGTGGGGGCCGATCGTGAGCGTGGACGCGGGCGTGGAGGTGGCCGTGGACATGCCTCCATTGTGCCGTGCGGCAGGCTTGGGAAAGTCTTTAGTTAGGCGCACTATTGAACAGTGATCGCGGGCCTCGCCATGACGGCGAGCGCGGTCATGTTCGCCGCCGGGGCCCAGTCGTCCACGGCCGGGCTGTTCACGGGCTACCTGCTGTTCGGGATCGGCTTCGGCTTCGTGAACGCGCCGATCACCGACACGGCCGTGTCGGGCATGCCCCGCGCCCAGGCCGGCGTGGCCGCCGCGGTGGCCTCCACCAGCCGCCAGCTGGGCCAGACCCTCGGCGTGGCGGTGGTGGGCGCGGTCCTGGCGTCGGGGGCGGGCTGGTGGGTGCTGGTGGGCTGCGGTGCGGCGGTCCTGCTGGTGGGGCCGGCGAGCAGCGGCGGCTGGGCCCGGCGGACGGCGGAACGGGCCGCCGGCCGGCTGGAGGGGGCGGAGGCCCGCGAGACCGTGGGCGCGTGATGCCGAGGATGGAGTAGTCCCGGAGGAAAGGGCCGATCAACCCCCTTACCGTCGGAATATGCCACCTTCACGCGTGCGCAGTCTGGTCATGGCCGGCGTCCTCGGTCTCATCGCGGTGCTCGGGGTCGTCTGGCTGGTCGACAGCGCCACGACCGACGGTGAGAAGACCTCCGGCGAGGGAACGACGACCGGCTCCGCGGAGACGCCGGGCGGTGGTGACTCGGACTCCGGCACCGACTCCGACACAGACACGGGGACGGGCTCCACCGGTGGCCGTACGGGGGACGCGGACGGGGACGGGGATGGGGATGGGGACGGCGGCCGGAAGTCCCTTCACGTGAACGGCGTGCAGATCAACGGCTCCGGTGAGAACGGTTGCCTCGTGGCCCTCAATCAGACGGGCAGCGCCGCCACCATCACGGGCATCTCCTTCAGGGTCACCGGTGGACCGGCCCCGAGACCGGCGGTCAGCTCCGACAACGGCGCCCACTGCACGGCCGAGGGGTACTCCGCCGACTTCTGCGAGGGCGCCACAGTGGCGGCGGGAGACGGGTGTGTGGCGGGAGTGGTTCTCGCGCAGGGCGCCAAACCGGGCACCTACTCCATCGACGGAATCGCCGAGGCCACCTTCCGGTGCGAGAACACCACGACCGCTCCGTGTGCGATGGTGCGGGACTGGCAGGGCGCGACGCCGACGTCGCAGAACCCCGTGACCATCGTCGGCACGAGTCCTACGGATGCGCCCCTGCACACGACCATCACCGTCCCCGGCGCCACCACCTCCAAGCCCGTCGCCCCGTCCGAGCCGGTCAGCCCGCCGCAGCCCGACTCCCCGCCGGAACCCGACAGCCCGCCCGAACCCGACAGCCCGCCCGAGCCGGACAGTCCGCCGGTGTCCGAGGACTCGGCGCCGGAGGACCCGGAGGAGCCGGAATGACGGACGCGGGCCCGCCGCCTCCCGAACCCGCCGGTGAGCAGGCCGTCTCGGCACGGCTGCGGCGGATCGCGGAGGCGCTGGGCCCGGCGACGCTGGCGACGGCGCTGCTGGTGTACTTCGGCTATGTGGCCACCCGCGCACGCTACGAGTACTTCGGCGTGCCGGTGGACCTGACCGGCCGGTCGAACCAGGACATGATGCTGGACGGCCTGGAGGTCGTCTTCGTCCCGGCGGCGATGATCTTCCTCGGTGTGCTCCTGATCGTGGGGGTGCACGCCCTCGTCCGGTGCCTGCTCTCCCGCGAGAGCGACGCGAACGCCTATCTGGCGTACGGCTTCGTACTGGTCGGTGTCCTGCTGATCGCCCGGGCGATCATCGGCATCTTCCTCCAGGGCCCCGAGACCAGCGTGGTCTTCGGCGTCACTCCGCTCGCCCTGGCCCTCGGCCCGGCGGCGGTGGCGTACGGCGTCTGGATCGAGGGGCAGCGGCGCGGGAGCCCCCTGCTGCCGCAGAACCTGGCCAGGAACGGCGTGCTGTGCGCCGTCGCCCTGGGCGTCGCCGGGCTGTTCTGGGGGTCCACCCAGCTGGCGTGGGCGTACGGGACCGGCCGGGGCGAGCAGGACGCGGCCGGGCTCGGCGACCGCCCGGAGGTCGTCGTCGACGCCAAGGAGCCGCTCGACGACCTGCCGCCGGGTGTGACGGGGACGCGGCTCCGCGGGGACGGCGCGTACCGCCACCGCTACAGCGGATTCCGGCTGCTGCTGGCGTCCGGCGGCCGGCTGTTCCTGGTGTCGCCCGGCTGGAGGCACGGCCGGGACCAGACGATCGTGCTGCCGTACGGGAAGGACATCCGGGTCCGGCTCGTACCGCAGACCTGATCCTCAGCCGGCGCGCTCCAGCGCGATCCCGTGCAGCCGCACCAGCCGTTCGCGGCTCACCTCGTCCGCCGGTGCGTACGTCACCATGCGGGGCCCCGTCTCGGGGCCCAGCCACAGGTCGGTGTGGTCGACGACGATCAGGCCGACATGGCGGTTGAGGAACTCCTTGCGCTTGGTGCGGTGGGCGACGACCTCGTGCCGGTCCCACTCCTCGCAGAAGTCCGGGGACTCGGCGCGGAGCCGCTTGAGGAGCATCTTCCAGGCGGGGTCGCCGAGATGCCCGGCCATGGCGGCGCGGAAGCGGGCGGCCATCAGGCGCTGGGCGTCGGCGAGATGGACGATCGAGGAGCGCCACTCCTCGTTCGTGTAGGAGAGGATCATGCAGTTGCGGTCCTCGGCCGGCACCCGGTCCAGGTCGCAGAGCAGCATTCCGTAGGTGCGGTTGTAGGCGAGGATGTCGTACCGGCTGTTCTGCAGACAGGCGGGGAACGGCTCCAGTTGCGCGAGGACGGCCCGCAGCGCGGGTGTCACCGAGGGGCAGGCCGTCGCCGGGGTCGGGTCGACGGCCCCGGCGAGCCGGAAGAGGTGGGCGCGCTCGACCGGGTCGAGCAGGAGGGTGCGGGCGAGGGCGTCGAGGACCTGCACGGAGACCTGGATGGGCCGCGCCTGCTCCAGCCATGTGTACCAGGTGACGCCGACCGCGGAGAGCTGGGCCACCTCCTCGCGGCGCAGGCCCGGTGTGCGGCGCCGGCGGCCGCGTGGCAGGCCCACCTGCTCGGGGCCGATGTGCTCACGGCGGTGGCGCAGGAAGGCGGCGAGTTCGTGGCGGCGGATCTCGGCGACCGCCGGGCGCGAGGCCGCCTGCTCCGCGGCCGGGGTCTCCTGGGCAGCCATGGTCGTCATGGTCCCATCGTGCCGGGCCCCCGACCCTGTTGCCAGGTAGTCCTTGTACCAGGACAAGGACACTCTGGTACCCGTCTGGGCGGCGGCGCAGGCTCGACGGCGTGACCGAAACCATGACTTCACGCCAGGTCCGCTCGCCGGTGCGGCCCGTGCTCGGCGGCCTCGGACTGTTCACCGTGCTGCTCGGAGCGGCACTGCCCCTCGTCGACTTCTTCATCGTCAATGTGGCCCTGCCCGACATCGGCCGTGACCTCGCGGCGGACGAGTCTCTCCTGGAGCTGGTGGTGGCCGGGTACGGGGTCGCGTACGCGGTGCTGCTGGTCCTCGGCGGCCGGCTGGGCGACCAGTTCGGGCGGCGCAGGCTGTTCCTGGCCGGTATGGCGGCCTTCGGGCTGACCTCGCTGGCGTGCGGGCTCGCGCCGGGCGCGTGGAGCCTGGTCGCGGCGCGGATCGCGCAGGGCGCGGCGGCCGCCGTGATGCTGCCGCAGGTGCTGGCCACCGTGCAGGCGACGACGACCGGTCCGCGCCGGGCCCGCGCGATGAGCCTGTACGGCGCCACGGCCGGCCTGTCGATGGTGGCGGGGCAGATCCTGGGCGGACTGCTGGTCGCCGCGGACGTGGCGGGCATCGGCTGGCGGGCGGTGTTCCTGGTGAACGTGCCGGTCGTGCTGGCCGGTCTGGTGCTGGCCGTGCGGGCGCTGCCGGAGACGCGCTCGCCGCGCCCGGAGCCGCTGGACGGCCCGGGCACGGTCCTGCTGGCGGTGTCCCTGCTGACGCTGCTGGCCCCGCTCACCGAGGGCCGGGCGGCCGACTGGCCGCTGTGGACGTGGCTGTCGCTGGCCGCGTTCCCGTTCGCCGCGGCCGGGTTCTACGCGGTGGAGCGGCGGGCGGACCGGGCGGGGCGTACGCCGCTGGTGCCGCCGAGCCTGTTCGCGGTGACGTCGCTGCGGCGCGGGCTGGTGATGATCCTGCCGTTCTCGGTCGGCTTCAGCGGGTTCATGTTCGTGGTCGCGGTCGCGCTCCAGCGGGGGGCGGGGCTCGGCCCGGTGGCGGCGGGGCTGGCGCTGGCGCCGCTGGCGGTGGCGTTCTTCTTCCTGTCGCTGGCCGGGCCGCGGCTGGTGGCGCGGTTCGGCACCCGCGTGGTGACCGCCGGCGCGGTGCTCCAGGCGGTGGGCATCGGGCTGCTGGCGCTGGCCTTCCGGCGCAGCTGGCCGGACCCGGACGTGCTGACGCTGCTGCCGGGCGGGGCGATCGCGGGGGCGGGGCAGGCGATGCAACTGCCCGTCGTCTACCGGATCGTGATGTCCGAGGTGCCGCCGGAGCGCGCCGGGGTCGGCAGCGGGGTGATGAACACGACCCAGCAGTCGGCGCTGGCGCTGGGCGTGGCCACGCTCGGCTCGCTGTTCCTCTCGCTCGTCCCGTCCATGGGCATGCGGGACGCGCTGGTGGTCACGCTGCTGGTGCAGCTGGCGGGGATCGTGGTGACGGGGCTGCTGAGCCTGCGGCTGCCGCGGACGATCGCCTGACGGTGCCTGTGACAGGGCTGTGACCGGAGGAGTGGCTTCCGTCACAGCCCTGGGGTGAGGGTGACTGGTCGGGTGGGCACAGGCACGTCCGCTCACCGGGAGGAAGCCGGACCATGATGATTCTGCTGGCCGGCCCCGCCTTCCTCGCCGCCGCCGTCGGCGTGGTCCTCGCCGTCGTCGCGGTCCTCGGCGCCGCTCTGCCCGGCCGGCCCGGGAACTGGCGCCGACTGCTGGTGCGGCGGGCCGCCTGGCTGGCCGCCACGGCGGCCGCGGCCCTCTACCTGTGGGGGGCCTTCGGGGTGGCGGCCTCGGAGAGCGCCTTCGGTGACGGCGCCGACTCGGTCCCCGCCCCGGCCTGCCGCGACGACGACATCCCGCCGGAGACCGTCGAGGGGCTGTCCCACCACCGGGCGTCGTATCTGCCGCTGGCCTTCGACTGCGTCCGCGAGGACGGCAGCGTCTACACGTCGGACCCGTACTACGGCGTGGCGAACCGCGCGGTCCCCGTCCTCGCCGTCTCCGCCGCCCTGCTCGGGGTCGGCGCGGGCTACGCGTCCGAACGCCGTCTCAGGCGCGCAGCCCCCGCAGCACCAGGTCGGCCACGGCCGTGAACTCGGCGTCGATGCCGGGCCGTTCCCACTCCTTGGCGTAGTACGGGTCGTGGAAGCGGCCGGTCGCCTGGAACACGGCGAGGGCCGTGGCGGCCGGGTCGGCGGCGGTGAAGGTGCCGTCGGCGACGCCCGCCTCGATGATCCGGGTGAGCTGGCCGGCCAGGTCGGTGATGTGCTCGCCGACCGCGGCGGTGTTCTCCCCGGTGAGCACCATGTAGGTGGCGAACAGCTCGGGGTCGTCCCCGGCCTTGCGGCGCTTGGCCTCGAACAGCGCCGCGAGCCAGTCCCGCAGCCGGGCCCGCGGGTCGCGCTCCTCGGCCACGATCACGGACAGCGTCTCGGCGGTGCGGTCCAGCCACCGCTTGGTGACCGCCTCGCGCAGCGCCGCCTTGGTGCGGAAGTGCCGGTAGACGCTGCCGTGGCTGACCCCGAGCGCCCGGGCCACGTCGACCACGGTGGCCTTCGCCGGGCCGTGGCGGCGCAGCACCTCCTCGGTGGCTTCGAGGATGCGCTCGGCGGTCAGGGTCTCGGTGGTCGCTGCCATGCCCTAGACGGTACCCGTCGCCCCGGACGGTGGCCGTCGCCGTCACTCGCTCCCGAGGTGAGCCATCTGCGCGGCCGGGTAGCGCTCGCCCGCCGCCGCGCCGGCCGGTACGGCCTCCTCGATCGCGGTGAGGTCGGCGGCGTCCAGGGTGACGTCCAGGGCGCCCAGGGACTCGGCCAGCCGCTCACGGGTGCGGGCGCCGACCAGCGGGACGATGTCCTCGCCGCGGCCGAGCACCCAGGCGATGGCGATCTGCGCGACGCTGACGCCCTTCTCCGCGGCGATCTTGCGCAGCGCCTCGACGAGGTTCAGGTTGTGGCGGAGGTTGTCGCCCTGGAAGCGGGGCGACATGGCCCGGAAGTCGCCCGCGCCGAGCTGCCGGTCGGCCGTGAAGTGGCCGGAGATCAGGCCGCGGGAGAGCACGCCGTACGCGGTGACGGCGATGCCGAGCTCGCGGGTGACGGGCAGGATCTCGTCCTCGATGCCGCGGGAGATGAGCGAGTACTCGATCTGGAGGTCGGAGATCGGGGCGGTGGCGGCGGCCCTGCGGACGGTGTCGGCGCCGACCTCGCTGAGGCCGATGTGCCGGACGTAGCCCTTCTCGACCAGCTCGGCGATGGCGCCGACGGTCTCCTCGATCGGGACGTCGGGGTCGAGGCGGGCGATGCGGTAGACGTCGATGTGGTCGACGCCCAGGCGCTGGAGGGAGTAGGCGGCGAAGTTCTTCACCGCGGCCGGGCGCCCGTCGTAGCCGCTCCAGCCGCCGTCGGGGTCGCGCAGGGCGCCGAACTTCACGCTGACCAGGGCCTGTTCGCGCCGGGCCGCGGGCGCGCCGCGCAGTGCCTCGCCGATCAGCAGTTCGTTGTGGCCCATGCCGTAGAAGTCGCCGGTGTCGAGCAGGGTCACGCCGGCCTCCAGGGCGGCGTGGACGGTCGCGACGGACTCGGCCCGGTCGGCCTCGCCGTACAGCGCGGACATGCCCATGCAGCCGAGGCCGAGGGCGGAGACCTGGGGACCGGTGGTGCCGAGGGTGCGTGTCTGGATGGTCATGGCGTCCACCCTGCCATGACGGCTGACAGATTTCAATATCTGTCACTCCATACTTGTCAGCCATGCTTCCAGGGCCGGACGTTGGTCCAGACCTATTGACGAAAGGTCTGGACCAGAGCACTGTCTGTCATGTCTACGGCACCTCACCGCACCCCCACCGGGAGGCCCCGCATGTTCGGACGTCTGCTCTCCGGCGCGCTCACCGCGGCGCTCCTCGTCCCCCTCGGACTCGCCACCGCTCCCGCCGCCTCCGCCGTCTCCGCCGCCCCTGCCGCGGAGACCTGCGCCCTGAAGCCCCGTCCCACCGGCAAGGTCCTCCAGGGCTACTGGGAGAACTGGGACGGCGCCGCGAACGGCGTCCACCCGCCCTTCGGCTGGACCCCGATCACGGACTCCCGCATCCCCGCTCACGGCTACAACGTGATCAACGCGGCCTTCCCCGTCATCCGCTCCGACGGCACCGCGCTGTGGGAGGACGGCATGGACAGCGGCGTGAAGGTGGCCACCCCCGCCGAGATGTGCGCGGCGAAGGCGGCCGGGCAGACGATCCTGCTGTCCATCGGCGGCGCCACGGCCGGCATCGACCTCAACTCCACGGCGGTGGCCGACCGTTTCGTCGCGACGATCGTCCCGGTCCTCCAGAAGTACAACTTCGACGGCATCGACATCGACATCGAGACCGGCCTGGTCGGCAGCGGCAGCATCACCCAGCTGTCCACGTCCCAGGCCAACCTGATCCGGATCATCGACGGCGTCCTGGCCCGTATGCCGGCCGGCTTCGGCCTCACCATGGCGCCCGAGACGGCGTACGTCACCGGCGGCAGCATCGTCTACGGCTCCATCTGGGGCGCCTACCTGCCGGTCATCAAGAAGTACGCCGACAACGGCCGCCTGTGGTGGCTGAACATGCAGTACTACAACGGCAGCATGTACGGCTGCTCCGGCGACTCCTACTCCGCGGGCACCGTCGCCGGCTTCGTCGCCCAGACCGACTGCCTGAACCGGGGCCTGGTCGTGCAGGGCACCACGATCCGGGTCCCGTACGACAAGCAGGTCCCGGGACTTCCGGCCCAGCCGGGTGCGGGCGGCGGCTACATGTCCCCCAGCCTGGTCTCCCAGGCGTGGCGGCACTACGGCACGTCCCTCAAGGGGCTGATGACCTGGTCGGTCAACTGGGACGGCTCGCGCGGCTGGACCTTCGGCGACAACGTCAGGGCGCTGCAGGGACGTTGACCTGGGCGGGCACCCCGAGCACCCGCAGCATCGCCCGGGTCGCCGGGCTCGGGTTGAACCGGCTCCACGCCAGACACTCCAGCCGGTGCGGCCCGTCCACCACCGGCACCAGCGCCAGCTCGGGGTCTGCCGCGGCCAGCGGCCGGATGAACGCCGACGGCAGCAGCGCCACCCCGAGCCCGCGCGCGGTCAGCCGCGTGATCATCTCCACCACCCCAACCTCGTACGCCACGTCCCGCGCCAGCCCGGCCGCCGCGAACGCCCGGTCGGACTGGGCCCGCGCGGGCGTGCCCAGCATGAAGTCCACGAACGTCTCCCCGGCGATGTCCCGCAACGCCACCCGCGACGCCCCGGCGAGCCGGTGCCCGGCCGGCACCACCAGCACATGCTCGTCGTGGTCGAGGACCAACGTCTGCACCCCGGACGGCAGTTCCCCCTCCGGCAGCCCCAGGAAGGCGATGTCCAGCTCGCCGTCCCGGATAGCCGCCACCAGATCGTCACTGCGCCCCGACCGCAGCACGACCCGCACCTCGGGATAGCGCGCCCGGTACCGCTGGAGCAGTTCGGGTACGTCGACGGCGGCCGCGGTGACGATCACCCCGACGGCCAGTCTGCCCCGCACCACCCCCGCCGCCGCGGAGGCGTCCGCCACCGCCCGGTCGGCCGCCTCCAGGCACTCCCGGGCCCGCAGCACGAACGCCTCCCCCGCCGGCGTCGGCTCCACCCGGCGGCTGGACCGCGCGAACAGCCGTACCCCCAGCTCCCGTTCGAGACCGGCGATCCGGTGGCTCAGGGACGACTGCACCACGGAGCACCGCTCTGCGGCCCGCGTGAAGTTGCGGGTCTCGGCGACGGCGACGACGTACCGCATCTGCTGGAGATCCATGCGATGCATGGTCGTCGGCCATGACTGCCATCGCAACCATGCTTTGGAACGATGGGCGGGGCGGCCCGAGACTCGCTCGCATGCAGACCTCGACCTCGTACGCACCGCGTGCGGCGACCGTCGCCCTGACCGCCCTCGCCCCCGCCTCCTGGGGCACCACGTACGCCGTCACCACCGAGCTGCTGCCGCCCGGGCACCCGCTGTTCGGCGCGGTGATGCGCGCCCTGCCCGCCGGGCTGCTGGCCCTCGCGCTCACCCGGACGCTGCCGCGCGGCGACTGGTGGTGGAAGGCCGCCGTGCTCGGCACCCTCAACATCGGCGCGCTGTTCCCGCTGCTGTTCGTGGCCGCGGAACGCCTGCCCGGCGGTGTCGCCGGCACCCTCGGCGCCGTCCAGCCGCTGCTGGTCGCCGGGCTGGCCATCGCGGTGCTGCACACCCGGCCGACGGCCTGGACCTGGAGCTGGGGCCTGATCGGCGTGCTGGGTGTCGGCCTCGTGGTGCTCGGTCCTGACGCCCGGCTGGACGCGGTCGGCGTGCTCGCCGGCCTCGGCGGCACCGCGGGGATGGCCACCGGCGTGGTCCTGACCCGGCGCTGGGGCCGCCCGGCCGGGGTCGGCGCGATGACCCTCGCCGGCTGGCAGCTCACCGTGGGCGGTCTGGTGCTGCTGCCCCTCACCCTCGCCGCGGAGGGCGCGCCACCGCCGATCGACACGGACGCCGTCGCCGGCTACCTCTGGCTCGGCAGCATGGGCGGGCTGATCTCGTTCACGCTCTGGTTCCGCGGCCTCGGCAGGCTCCCGGTGGCCGCCTCCGCCCCGCTGGTGCTGCTGTCCCCGCTGGTCGCGACCCTCGTCGGACTGGCCCTCGGCGAGACCCTCGGCCTGCTCCAGGTCCTCGGCTTCGTCCTCGCCCTCGCCTCCCTGCTCGCCGCGCAGTTCAACGCGCCGGGCCGGCGCGGGAGGAACCCGCACACGAAGGAGAACGCATCCCATGACGACACCCCCGACGATCGCCGTCCTCGGCGCGACCGGCATGGTCGGCAGCCGAGTGGTCACGGAGGCGACCAGCCGCGGACACCGGATCCGCGCCCTGTCCCGCAAGCCCGCCGGTGACCATCCGAACGTCACCCCGGTCCCGGTCGACGCGACGGACACGAACGCCCTCCGGGAGGCGGTGGCGGGCGCCGGCGCGGTCGTGGTGGCGGTCCGCACGAACCCCGTCGACGAGCCCTTCCTCGTAGGCACGACGGTCGCGGTCCTCGACCTGGGCCTGCCCGTCCTGGTGGTGGGCGGCGCGGGCGTCCTGCGCAGCCCGGCCGATCCGGGCCTGCTGGTCGCCGACAACCCGGCCTACGTCCCGCCCGGCATCAGGCCCGTCGCCGCGGCCGGCCTGGCCCAGCTCGCCGCCTGCCGCGCCCACCCGAACCCCGACTGGACCTACCTGGCCCCACCGGCCCTCCTGGAACCGGGCGGGCGCACGGGCGCCTACCTCCGCGGCACGGACACCCTGCTCACCGGCTCCGACGGCAGGTCGTGGATCAGCGCGGAGGACCTGGCGGTGGCGGTGGTGGACGAGCTGGAGAGGCCGGGAGGCGAGCACCTGATCACAGTGGTCCACCGCTGAGGACCGAAGAGGCCCACCCTCCAGCCCGGTCGTGACGGGCGGAGGGTGGGCAGAGGCCGGGGGTCCAGGGGGCGGAGCCCCCTGGTACCGGTACAGCAGCGTGGCTCAGCAGCCGATCAGACGCGAGGCGAGGTAGCCCTCGATCTGGTCCAGCGACACGCGCTCCTGCTTCATGGTGTCCCGCTCCCGCACGGTCACCGCGTTGTCGTCCAGCGTGTCGAAGTCGACCGTGACACAGAACGGCGTCCCGATCTCGTCCTGGCGACGGTAGCGGCGCCCGATCGCACCGGCGTCGTCGAACTCGATGTTCCAGTTCTGCCGCAGCGCCTGCGCGAGGCCCTTGGCCTTCGGCGACAGCTCCGGGTTGCGGGACAGCGGCAGGACGGCGACCTTCACCGGGGCGAGGCGGTGGTCGAGGCGCAGCACGGTGCGCTTCTCCATCTTGCCCTTGGCGTTGGGCGCCTCGTCCTCGATGTACGCGTCGAGCAGGAACGCCAGCATCGTACGGCCGACACCGGCCGCGGGCTCGATGACGTACGGCGTCCAGCGCTCGCCGGCCTCCTGGTCGTAGTAGGAGAGGTCCTGGCCGGAGGCCTTGGCGTGGGCGCCGAGGTCGTAGTCGGTGCGGTTGGCGACACCCTCCAGCTCGCCCCACTCGCTGCCGCCGAACTGGAAGCGGTACTCGATGTCGGCGGTGCGCTTGGAGTAGTGGGAGAGCTTCTCCTGCGGGTGCTCGTACCAGCGCATGTTCTCTTCACGCAGGCCCAGGCCGGTGTACCAGTTCCAGCGCTGCTCCATCCAGTACTCCTGCCACTTCTCGTCCTCGCCCGGCTTGACGAAGAACTCCATCTCCATCTGCTCGAACTCGCGGGTGCGGAAGATGAAGTTGCCGGGCGTGATCTCGTTGCGGAAGGACTTGCCCATCTGCGCGATGCCGAACGGCGGCTTGCGGCGCGAAGTGGTCTGCACCTGGGCGAAGTTGGTGAAGATGCCCTGGGCGGTCTCGGGACGCAGGTAGGCGACGGAGCCGGAGTCCTGGGTCGGGCCGAGGTGGGTGGAGAGCAGGCCGGAGAACTGCTTGGGCTCGGTGAACTGGCCCTTGGTGCCGCAGTTGGGGCAGTTGATGTCGGCCAGGCCGTTCTCGGGGGCGCGGCCCTTCTTCTCCTCGTACGCCTCCTCCAGGTGGTCCGCGCGGAACCGCTTGTGACAGGAGGTGCACTCGGTGAGGGGGTCGGTGAACGTGGCGACGTGGCCGGAGGCGACCCAGACCTCGGGGGCGAGGATCACGGAGGAGTCGATACCGACGACGTCCTCGCGCGAGGTCACCATGTAGCGCCACCACTGGCGCTTGATGTTCTCCTTGAGCTCGACACCCAGCGGCCCGTAGTCCCAGGCGGCGCGCTGACCGCCGTAGATCTCACTGCAGGGGAAAACGAAGCCACGGCGCTTGCTCAGGCTGACGATGGTGTCGATCTTGTCGGCGGCCACGGTGCTCTCTTCATTACGACGACGGGCGACGAAGCGAGGTGCTTCCAGCGAATGCTTCAGATTACCGGCGCAGGCTGCCCCTCGACCAAATCGGTCCGGCCTTCGGGCCGTTCAGCAGCTTTGTTGACAATGGTTTCCATCTTTGCTGAAAATGAGTGTCATGAACGTACGACGACCCCACATATCCCGGATCGCGATCGCGGCGGCGGCCGCCGTCGGTCTCGGGACCCTGTCCGCCTGCTCCTCCGACAGCTCGGCTGCGGGCAACACGGACAAGTTCGACGTCGTCGCGTCGTTCTACCCGATGGAGTTCCTCGCGGAGCGGATCGGCGGGGACCACGTCCATGTGACCACGCTCACCGAGCCCGGCCAGGAACCGCACGATCTGGACGTCAGCGCCCAGCAGCGCGCACAGCTGGAGGAGTCCGACGCGGCCCTCTACCTCTCCGGCCTCCAGCCCGCCGTCGACGAGGCGATGCAGCAGGCCGGCACCGCGAACAAGATCGACGCGGCGAAGCTCACCGAGCTGGAGGACCTCGGCGTCGAGGACGGCCACGACCACGGCGGCGAGGAGGAGGGCTCCGCGGAGGAGCACGCCCTCGACCCGCACGTCTGGCTCGACCCGGTCAAGTACGCGGAGATCGCCGAGGGCGTCGGCAAGGCCTTCGAGAAGGCCGACCCCGACCACGCCGCCGACTACAGGAAGAACACCGCCGCCCTGGTCGAGGAGCTCGGCGAACTGAACACCTCCTTCGCCGAGGGCCTGAAGAACACCGAGAGCAAGGTCTTCTTCACCAACCACGCCGCCTTCGGCTACCTCGCCGAGCGCTACGGCCTCACCCAGGAGGCCATCTCCGGCCTCGACCCGGAGAGCGAGCCCAGCCCCGCCCGGATCAAGGAACTCCAGGAGGAGGCCAAGGCCGACGGCGTGACCACCGTCTTCTACGAGACACTTGTCTCCGACAAGACCGCGAAGACCCTCGCCGCCGACGCCGGCCTCAGGACGGACGTCCTCGATCCGGTCGAGGGCATCTCGGACCAGTCCCGAGGCGACGACTACATCCAGGTCATGCAGGCCAACCTCCAGGCGCTCCAGAAGGCCCTGGGCAGCAAATGATCTCCACGGAGGACGCCATGAGCGAACCCGTCATATCCCTGCGGGGCGTACGCGCCGAGCTGGGTTCGCGCACCGTCCTGCGCGGCATCGACCTCACCGTGCGCCGCGGTGAGGTCGTCGCGCTGCTCGGCGCGAACGGCTCGGGCAAGTCCACCGCCGTACGCAGCGTCATCGGCCAGGTGCCGGTGTCGGCCGGCGAGATCGAGCTGTTCGGCACCCCGCGCCGCCGCTTCCGCGACTGGGCGCGCGTCGGCTACGTGCCGCAGCGCACCACCGCCGCGGGCGGCGTGCCCGCCACCGTCACCGAGGTCGTCTCCGCGGGCCGCCTGTCCCGCGCCCGCCTCGGCGTCCTGCGCAAGGCCGACCACGCGGCCGTACGCCGCGCCCTGGAGCTCGTCGGCATGGCGGACCGCGCCAAGGACTCCGTCGACGCCCTCTCCGGCGGCCAGCACCAGCGTGTGCTGATCGCCCGCGCGCTCGCCTCCGAGCCCGAGCTGCTCATCATGGACGAGCCGATGGCGGGCGTGGACCTGGCCAGCCAGGAGGTGCTGGCGCAGACCCTGCGCACCCAGGTCTCCGCGGGCGCGACGGTGCTGCTGGTGCTGCACGAGCTGGGCCCGCTGGAGCCCCTCATCGACCGGGCGGTCGTCCTGCGCGACGGCTGCGTCCTGCACGACGGCCCGCCGCCCGAGGCGGTCGGCCAGCACGCGCTGCCCGGCCACGACCACGTACACCCGCACGCGGCCCACGATGCCGAGCCGCTCCGCACAGGACTGCTGAGCTGATGGAATTCCTGAACTACGCCTTCATGCAGCGGGCCCTGATCGCCGCGGTCCTCGTCGGCATCACCGCGCCCGCGATCGGCATCTACCTCGTCCAGCGCCGCCAGGCCCTCATGGGCGACGGCATCGGCCATGTCGCCATGACCGGCGTCGGCCTCGGCTTCATGCTGTCCTGGTCCCCGGTGTGGATGGCCACCCTGGTCTCCGTCGCCGGCGCGGTCCTGATGGAGCTGATCCGCTGGTACGGCAGGACCCGCGGGGACATCGCCCTCGCCATGCTCTTCTACGGCGGCATGGCCGGCGGCGTGATGCTGATCAACCTCGCGCCCGGCGGCGCCAACGCCAACCTGCTCTCCTTCCTCTTCGGCTCCCTGTCCACGGTGTCCGAGTCGGACGTGACGGCCATCTGCGTCCTGGCCGCGTTCGTGATCCTCACCACGCTGCTGCTGCGCCGCCAGCTGTTCGCCGTCAGCCAGGACGAGGAGTTCGCGCGGGTCACCGGGCTCCCGGTGCGCGCGCTGAACCTGCTCGTCGCGGTCACGGCCGCGGTGACCGTCACGGTCGCCATGCGCGTGGTCGGCCTGCTGCTGGTCTCGGCCCTGATGGTGGTCCCGGTGGCCGCCGCGCAGCAGATCAGCCGCAGCTTCGCCGCGACCTTCGCCATCGCGGTCGCGCTGGGCGTCACGGTGACCACCGGCGGCACGGTGACCTCCTACTACCAGGACGTGCCGCCCGGAGCGACGATCGTGCTGCTCGCCATCGGCGCCTTCATCGCGCTCACCGCCCTCGCCGCCCCGCTGGCCCGCCGCAGGGCCCGGGCCGCGGCCGCCGCGGTGCCCACCGGAGACCCGGCGGAGTGCGCGATTCCGGCCAGCCGGGGCCCCGGGAAGGAAGTCGGCGTCTGACCGCCCCCGGCCGGGGCTGGCACAATGGCCCGGCAAGGCGAGACGTGAGGAGGCAACCGGTGACGACCGCTGGACCGCCCGTGAAGGGCCGCGCCACCCGGCAGCGTGCCGCGGTGGCGGCCGCCCTCGACGAGGTCGACGAGTTCCGCAGCGCGCAGGAACTGCACGACATGCTCAAGCACAAGGGCGACTCCGTCGGCCTCACCACGGTCTACCGCACCCTGCAGTCCCTCGCCGAGGCCGGCGAGGTCGACGTCCTGCGCACCTCCGACGGCGAGTCGGTCTACCGCCGCTGCTCCACCGGCGACCACCACCACCATCTCGTCTGCCGCGCCTGCGGCAAGGCCGTCGAGGTCGAGGGCCCGGCCGTCGAGACCTGGGCGGAGGCCATCGCCGCGGAACACGGCTTCGTGAACGTGGCCCACACGGTGGAGATCTTCGGCACCTGCGCGGACTGCGCGGCCAAGCCCTGAGAGACGACGAGGGGGCGCCTGGGCGCCCCCCGGCCGCTACTCCTGCCGGCCCTCCATGGCGAGCAGCTCCTCGTTCGGGACGGCCCCGCCGAACCGCCGGTCGCGGGAGGCGAACTCCAGGCAGGCCCGCCACAGATCACGCCGGTCGAAGTCCGGCCACAGCACGTCCTGGAAGACCATCTCGGCGTACGCGCTCTGCCAGAGCAGGTAGTTGGACGTGCGCTGCTCACCGCTCGGCCGCAGGAACAGGTCCACGTCCGGCATGTCCGGGTAGTACATGTACTTCTGGAGCGTCTTCTCGGTGACCTTCGCGGGGTCCAGCCGGCCCGCCCTCACGTCCTCCGCGAGCGCCTTGGCCGCGTCGGCGATCTCGGCCCGCCCGCCGTAGTTCATGCAGAAGTACAGGGTCAGCCGGTCGTTGTCCTTGGTCTGCTCCTGGGCGATCTGCAGCTCCTTGGCCACCGACTTCCACAGCTTGGGCATACGGCCGACCCAGCGCACCCGGATGCCCAGCTCGTCCAGCTGGTCCCGGGTCTTGCGGATGAAGTCGCGGTTGAAGTTCATCAGGAAGCGCACCTCGTCGGGGGACCGCTTCCAGTTCTCGGTGGAGAAGGCGTACAGGGAGATCGCGCCGACGCCCATCTCGACGGCGCCCTGCAGCACGTCGAGCACGCGCTCGGCGCCGACCTTGTGGCCCTCGGTGCGGGGCAGACCGCGCTCCTTGGCCCAGCGTCCGTTGCCGTCCATGACGATCGCGACGTGGTTCGGGACCAGCTCACCGGGGAGCTTCGGCGGCCGCGCGCCGGACGGGTGCGGCTCCGGCGTCCTGTACTCGCGGCGCTGGCGCCCCAGGAACCCGCGTACGACCATGGGTGTCTCGTCTCCCTCGTGCTGTGGCTGTGTGGTGCTGTCTGGTGCTGTGGGTGTTACTTCTCGACGTACCGCAGGGAGCGCAGCCCGCGCTCCAGGTGCCAGTGCAGATAGGCGGACACCAGCCCGCTGCCCTCCCGCACGTACCGCGGCTCGCACGCGTCGGCGGTCTCCCAGTCACCCGTGAGCAGCGCGCCGAGCAGTTCGAGCGTCTGCGGCGACGGTACGACGCTACCGGGCACCCGGCAGTCGACACACACGGAGCCGCCCGAGGCCACGGAGAAGAACCGGTTGGGGCCGGGCATCCCGCACTTCGCGCAGTCACCGAAGCTGGGCGCGTAGCCGTTGACGGCGAGGGAGCGCAACAGGAAGGCGTCGAGCACCAGGTGGGGGGCGTGCTCACCGCGCGCGAGCGTGCGCAGGGCCCCGACCAGCAGCAGATACTGCTGCACGGCCGGCTCCCCCTCGTGATCGGTGAACCGCTCGGCGGTCTCCAGCATGGCCGTGCCGGCGGTGTAGCGGGCGTAGTCGGTGACGATCCCGCCGCCGTACGGCGCGATGGTCTCGCTCTGTGTGCACAGCGGCAGCCCCCGCCCCACCAGCTCACTGCCGCGCGCGAAGAACTGCACGTCGACGTGCGAGAACGGCTCCAGCCGGGCCCCGAACTTCGACTTGGTCCGCCGCACCCCGCGCGCCACGGCCCGCACCCGCCCGTGCCCCCGCGTGAGCAGCGTGATGATCCGGTCCGCCTCACCCAGCTTCTGGGTGCGCAGCACAATGCCGTCATCGCGGAACAGACTCATGCCGCCCATTCTCCCGCACCGGAACCCGCCCGGTCCCCGCTACGGCGAGACCGGCGTCACAGGTGCCCCGGCCCGGTCACCCGCCGAAGCGCTCCACGTACCGCCGCTGCCAGGGCGTCTCCACGGCCCGGCGGTCGTAATGGGCGCGCACGTAGGCCACGGCCTCCTCGGCCGGGACGCCGTCCAGGACGGCGAGGCAGGCCAGGGCCGTCCCGGTGCGGCCGCGGCCGCCGCCGCAGGCGAGTTCCACGCGCTCGGCGGCGGCCCGCCGCCACGCCTCGGCCAGCACCGTGCGGGCGGCCTCGCGGTCGGCCGGGAGCCGGAAGTCGGGCCAGCGCAGCCAGCGGCTCTCCCAGGGGACGGCCGGCGGCCTGCGGCCCAGCAGGTACACGCCGTACGCCGGCGGGGGCGCGTCGGCGTCCAGCGGCCGGCGCAGCCCCCTGCCCCGCACGAGCCGCCCCGACGGCAGGCGCAGCACCCCCGGTGCGCCCGCCTCCCACACCTCCGCCATCAGGTCCCTCCCACCGTCCCCGGGGTCACCAGCCCCGACTCGTAGGCCACGATCACCAGTTGCGCCCGGTCCCGTGCCCCCAGTTTGCCCATGATGCGGCTGACATGGGTCTTCGCGGTGAGCGGGCTGAGGCCGAGGGCCTCGCCGATCTCGGTGTTGTTCAGGCCGCGCGCGACCAGGGTGAGCACCTCGCGCTCGCGCTCCGACAGGCACTCCGGTCCGGCGCTTTCGGCCGGCGCCGTGACGGGGCTGCGCAGGAAGCGGGCGATGAGCCGGGAGGTCGGCCCGGGCGACAGCAGGGCCTCGCCGCCGGCCACGGTGCGGATCGCGTCGAGGAGTTCGGCGGGGCGGGTGTCCTTGACGAGGAAGCCGGAGGCCCCGGCGCGCAGCGCCTCGACGATGTGCTCGTCGGTGTCGTACGTGGTGAGCACCAGCACCTTCACCCCGGCGAGGTCCTCGTCGGCGGCGATCAGCCGGGTCGCCTCGATGCCGTCGAGGTCGGGCATGCGGATGTCCATCACCACCACGTCGGCGCGCTCCCCGCGGGCCAGTTCGACGGCCTCGCGGCCGGTGCCGGCCTCGCCGACGACGGCCATGTCCTTGGCGGACTCGACGAGCATCGCGAACGCGGCCCGTACGAGGGTCTGGTCGTCGGCGAGCAGGACGCGGATGGTCACGGGGTTCCTCCCAGGGGCAGTACGGCGCTGACCTCGAAGCCCTGGCCGGGCAGCGGACCCGCGTCCAGGGTGCCGCCGACGCTGCGGGCCCGCTCGCGCATGCCGACGAGCCCGAACCCGGGGGTGCCGCCGCCGGAGCCGGCCCCGTCGTCGGTGACGGTGACCCGCAGGGCGTCCGGCCCGGTGTGCACCCCGACGCGGATGCCGAGGTCGTCCCGGCCGCCGTGGCGTACGGCGTTGGTGAGGGCCTCCTGCACGATCCGGTAGGCGGCGGCGCCGACGGCGGGCGGCACGTCCCCGGCCATGACGGACAGGTCGACCTTGGCGCCGGCGGCCCGCGCGGCCTCGGCGAGGCCGTCCAGGGCGTGCAGGTCGGGCAGCGGGCCGCGGGCGTCGGCCGTGCCGTGCTCGCGCAGCACCTCCAGGGTGGTGCGCAGTTCGCCGCGCGCGGAGCGGCAGGTCTCGGCGATGTCGTCGAGGGCCTTGGCGACGGTCGCCCGGTCCAGCCGGTCGGGGTCGGCGTTCAGGACGTGCGCGGCGACCGAGGTCTGCACGCCGATCAGGGTGATGCTGTGCGCGAGCAGGTCGTGCAGGTCGCGGGCGATGCGCAGGCGTTCCTCGGCGACCCGGCGGCGGGCCTCCTCCTCGCGGGTGCGTTCGGCGCGCTCGGCGCGCTCGACGATGGCGGCGACGTACTGGCGGTAGTAGCGGACGTTCAGGCCGGCGAAGACCACGGCGATCACCCAGCCGAAGATCCGCAGCAGCTCCGCGGCCTGGTGCTTGTTGACGAACACCATGATGCTCATCGCCACGGTCAGGGCCGTGCCGCTGGTGAGCAGCGTGTAGAGGGGCCGGCAGGTGACGGCGACGGTGTACAGCGCGACGTAGGACGCCGGGACGGGCGCGGTGTGGTTGTAGTCGAGGGCGTGGTAGGGCAGCAGCGTCCCGATGACCGCGGCCAGCACGAGCAGCGGATGGCTGCGCCGCCACAGGTTGGGCAGCTGCCCGGCGATCAGCAGGGTCCAGCCGAGCGCGTCGGGGCGCCGGGCCGGGTCGGTGACCAGGGCGACGACGACCGCGTGGGCGGTGGTGGCGAGGACGAGCAGGAGGTCGTTGCGGCGGGCGTGCGGGGCGGTCCGCGGGTCGCGGTTGATCACCGCCATGATCCGCTCACCGGCGCGGGGCTTGGGGGCTGCTTCGGGCACGGCCTCATCTTCCGTGAGGAAGGCGCCCCTCCGGCAGGCAGGGGCGCCTTTGCGGGTTCAGACGCGTTCGGGCTCCCGGGCCACCGGCTCGGGCCGCGGCACCCGGGACATCCGGCCGGGCCACCACACCGTGCGGCCGAGGGCGACGCTCGCGCTGGTGACCAGATAGGTGCGCACGAGGAAGGTGTCGAGCAGCACGCCGACGGCGATGACGAAGCCGAGTTCGACGAGCTGGACGAGGCCCATGTTCATCAGCACGGCGAAGGTCGCGGCGAGGACCAGGCCCGCGGAGGCGATGACCCCTCCGGTGGTGCGCAGCGCGGTGAGCGCGGCCGCGGCGGGTTCGGCGCCGCCGAGGGACTCCTCGCGCATGCGGTGCATGAGGAAGATGCCGTAGTCGACGCCCAGGGCGACGAGGAACACGAAGGACAGCAGCCCGAGCCCGGGGTCGGTGCCCTCGAAGCCGAGCAGCGGCCCGAACACCAGCCCGCCGATGCCGAGGGCCGCGCCCCACACGGCGACCACGGCGGCCACCAGCATCAGCGGGGCGACCAGGGAGCGCAGCAGGGCGATGAGGATGAGCAGGACGGAGACGAGGACGATCGGGACGACGACCTTCTGGTCGCGGGCGCTGGCGTCCTTCAGGTCGAGCTGCTGGGCGCTGGGCCCGCCGACGTAGGAGCCGTCGAGCTTCTCGCGCAGGGCCTCGATGGTGCGGGTCTCGGCGGGCGTCTGGGGCGGCGCGGAGGCGGTGACGGACACCTCGGTCCAGCCGTTTCCGGTACGGCCGAGGCGGGCGCTGTCGACGCCTTCGGTGGTGCGCGCCGCGGCGAGGGTGGCGGCGGCGCGGTCGGCGGGGGTCATGACGGTGATGGGCTGGCTGGACCTCTCGGGGTAGGCCTCGGCGAGGGCCAGCATGGCGGTGACGGACTCCGGCCGGTCGACGAAGGAGTCCTCCTGCTTGAGCGTGCCCGGCAGGTTGAGGGCGCCGAGGGCGAGCGCGCCGAGCGCGACGGCGCCGGAGACGAGGACCGCGACGGGGCGGCGTCCGGCGGAGCCGCCCATCGCGGCGAACAGCGAGCGGCGGGCCTTGGGGGTGCTGCCGAAGGCGGGCACGAGCGGCCAGAACACGCGCCGGCCGAGCAGGACCAGGATCGCGGGCAGCAGGCTCAGCATCGCGACGAGGGCGCACAGCACGCCGACGGTGCCGAGGGGGCCCATGCCGCGGTTGGAGTTCAGGTCGGCGGCGAGCAGGCACAGCAGGCCCGCGGCGACGGTGCCGGAGGAGGCGAGCACGGCGGGGCCGCAGCCGCGCAGCGCGGCCAGCATGGCGTCGTAGGGGCGCTCGATGCGGCGCAGTTCCTCGCGGTAGCGGGAGACCAGGAGCAGGGCGTAGTCGGTGCCGGCGCCGAAGACGAGGATGGTCATGATGCCGGAGCTCGCGCCGGACACGGCGGTGCCGAACGTCTGGTTGACGCCGTAGGCGACGGCCATGGACAGGTAGTCGGCGACGCCGGCGACGACGAGCGGCAGCAGCCACAGCACGGGGCTGCGGTAGATGAGGATCAGCAGCAGGGCCACGACACCGGCGGTGGTGTAGAGCAGGGGTCCGCCGAGGGAGTTGTAGACCTCCGCGGAGTCGGTGAGCAGCGCGCCGGGGCCGCCGACGTCGACGGTCAGGCCGTCCCCGCCGTGGACGGTGTCGCGGACGTCGTTGACGAACGCGTCGCGCAGGTCCTCGTCGTCCCCGGGTTCGTTGCTGCCGACCGGGTACATCAGCGTCGCGCCGTCCTTGGAAGGCACGCCCTGCGGGGTGGCGGTCAGCGCGTGTTCGCCGTCGATCGCCGCGACCTGCCGGTCGGCCGTGCGCCGGTCGGCCTCGGTGAGGCCGCCGTCGCGGTGGTAGACGAGGACGAGCTGGGTGGTCTCGCCGCCCGGCAGTTGCTCCTGCAGCTCGGCCACCTGCGTGGAGTCGGCGCTCGCGGGCAGGTAGTCGGTGACGCGGTCACGCTGTACGTCCGCGAGCTTCGCGGCGAACGGCGACGCGACGGCCAGCACGCCGACCCACAGCGCGAGCACCAGCCAGGGCACGGCTCTGCGCCGCGCCTGCGTCCGTGTCTTTGCGGCCCCCATGGATCGGGCCTCCCTCCGGCAAGGTTGTCTGGATGTGCCTCCAGACTCCCGTCCGGGAACCGGCGATTCGTCGGGCGCGGGGCCGAGCCGAGGGGTACTGCGAGGGGTGGCGCGGGGGCGGGACTACTCCTCGGGGAGTAACCCCGGGCGCTCAGGACGGCGTACCCGCGGCCGTCAGCAGCCGGGTCACCTCGTCCGCCGCGAGGGTCAGGGCGGACCCCACCGTCGCGAGGACCTCACGCTCGGCCGGTGTGTAGGGCCCGTCCGCGAGGGCGATCCGCGCGCCCTGCAGCAGGATCGCCTCCCGTCCGGCCGGGGCGAGGTGCGGGGCGAGCGGGTCCAGTGCCTCGTGCAGTTCTATCGCGAGGCCGGGTCCGCACGGGGCCCCGTACACCCGTCCGGTGTCCGCCTCCAGCGCCTCGACCAGCGCGTTGAGCTGGTCCTCCGTGCAGTCGTCGAACCCGGCCCGGCGCACCGCGCCGGCCGCCGCGGTCAGGGCGAGCCGCGCCCGGGGTCCGCTCCCGGCGGCCAGCACCGCGAGGGCGACGGTGTGCACGGCATCCCGGAGCATCGCCGAGAAACGGCTGGTGGTGGGGTGGTCGAGGACGTCCGTGCCGTAGCGGCGCCCGCAGTCGGCGCACTCCACGGCCGGCCCGGTCTCGCCGCGCCGCAGCACGGGGACGCCCAGCAGGGTGAAACGGCGGCGTCCGGTGAGCCGCTGGTAGTTGCGGTCGCCGCCGCAGCCGGGGCAGAAGAACTGCCCGTCGCCGACGGCGGTCCACGCGATGCGGGTGCCCAGGATGCGGGCAGCCTTGTCGGCTCGGCCGTCTCGTCCCCGTCCAGGCAGCACGTCGCACCTCCGTCACCCCGCGGCAACATCGCCGCGCTGGCGTGATGTTAGCCACATCACGCGGGCCTAGTCAGCACCCCGGACGAGACCTTTCCGTGACCTCGGAGATCATTTGGCCGGTATACGACGGTGCCCCGCCCGCCGTGCGTACGGCGGACGGGGCCCACGGCTCCGGGTGGGAGGGGTCAGCGGGCCGCGCGGTTCACGGCGGAGACGACCGCCTTCAGCGAGGCGCGGGTGGTGTTGGCGTCGATGCCGATGCCCCACAGGACCTTGTCGTCGATGGCGCACTCGATGTACGAGGCGGCCTGCGCGGAGGCGCCCTCGCTCATCGTGTGCTCCTGGTAGTCCAGCAGGCGGGCGTCGACGCCGATGCCCTGCAGCGCGTGGAAGAAGGCGGAGATCGGACCGTTGCCGGTGCCGACCAGCGTGACCTCCCTGCCGTCGACCTCGGCCTCCACGGTCAGCGTGTCCACGCCGTCCTTGTCGGTGGTGGACTGGCCGGCCTTCAGCTGGATGCGGCCCCACGGGTTGTCCGGGTTCGGCAGGTACTCGTCCTGGAAGACGGCCCAGATGTCCTTCGGCGTGACCTCGCCGCCCTCGGCGTCGGTCTTGGCCTGGATCAGCCTGGAGAACTCGATCTGCATGCGGCGCGGCAGGTCCAGCTTGTGGTCGTTCTTCAGGACGTACGCGACACCGCCCTTGCCGGACTGCGAGTTGACGCGGATGACGGCCTCGTAGGAGCGGCCGACGTCCTTGGGGTCGATCGGCAGGTACGGGACGGCCCACTCGATGTCGTCAACGGTGACGCCCTTGGCGGCGGCCTCGGCCTCCATGGCGTCGAAGCCCTTCTTGATGGCGTCCTGGTGGGAGCCGGAGAAGGACGTGTAGACCAGGTCGCCCACGTACGGGTGGCGCGGGTGGACCTCCATCTGGTTGCAGTACTCCCACGTGCGACGGATCTCGTCGATGTCGGAGAAGTCGATCTGCGGGTCGACGCCCTGGGAGAAGAGGTTCATGCCCAGGGTGACCAGGTCGACGTTGCCGGTGCGCTCGCCCTGGCCGAACAGGCAGCCCTCGACGCGGTCGGCGCCGGCCATCAGCGCCAGCTCGGCGGCGGCGACGGCGGTCCCGCGGTCGTTGTGCGGGTGGACGGACAGGCAGACGTACTCGCGGCGGGACAGGTTGCGGTGCATCCACTCGAACCGGTCCGCGTGCGTGGACGGCGTCGAACGCTCCACGGTGGCGGGCAGGTTGAGGATGATCTCGCGGCCCGGGCCGGGCTGGTAGACGTCCATGACCGCCTCGCAGACCTCCAGCGCGAAGTCCAGCTCGGTGTCGGTGAAGATCTCCGGCGAGTACTGGTAGCCGAACTCCGTCTCCGGGCCCAGCAGCTTCTCGGCGTACTCCATCACCAGGCGGGTGCCGTCGACGGCGATCTGCTTGATGTCGTCCTTGGAGCCGCGGAAGACGACCCGGCGGAAGACCGGGGCGGTGGCGTTGTACAGGTGGACGGTGGCCCGCCTGGCGCCCTTCAGGGACTCCACGGTCCGCTCGATCAGGTCCTCACGGGCCTGGGTCAGTACGGAGATGGTGACGTCGTCCGGGACGGCGCCCGGCTCCTCGATGATCGACCGTACGAAGTCGAAGTCGGTCTGGCCGGAGGCGGGGAAGCCGACCTCGATCTCCTTGTAGCCCATCTTGACCAGCTGGTCGAACATCCGGCGCTTGCGCTCGGGCGACATCGGGTCGATCAGGGCCTGGTTGCCGTCGCGCAGGTCCGTGGACAGCCAGCGGGGGGCGGCGGTGATCCGCTGGTTCGGCCAGGTGCGGTCGGGGATGTCGACCTGCTCGTAGCGGCCGTACTTGTGGATCGGCATGGAGGTGGGCTGCTGGCGGTTCGCCATGATGCGTAAGGCTCCTCAGGATGTCCGGAAGGACGGCCGACGACGCAACGCCAAGCTCCGCGGGGAGGGAGTCGACCTGGACTACAGGCCCTCGCCGCGGCAGCTAAGGAGAAGCAGCCCGAAACGCATGATGCGCAGCATGCTAGCCGAGCGCTTCCGCATGCGGCCTTTCCGTTTCAGTATGCGGGACCGCGGCATCCCGGGGGCGGCGGGAACCGCGCGATGAACCACACAAAACCGGCAGTATCTACCACATCATGACCACACACGGTGACCGGACCCTCACAATTCACCAATCATGGTGGCAGGTAGTGACAGAGCGGTAGCACGGTGCGATGGTCCCGGCATGACGTCCGTCTTCTGCACCATCGTTCCGCCCCATGTCCTCGACAGACTCGCCCGGGCGGACGACCCCGCACTCTCCGGCCCCGCCCGCCGCACCCTCCAGCGTGACGCCTTCGAGCGCACCCAGCGCCGCCTGACCACGGTGATCGGCGCACCCGCCGCCGCCCCGCCCGCGGGAGCCGAGCCCGGCAGACCGCACCGCACGATCTACGACGCCCGGCACCGGACCGCCCTGCCCGGCAGGAAGGTCCGCGCCGAGGGCGAGGAGCCCGGCAGGGACGCCACCGTCAACCGCGCGTACGCCGGGCTGGGGGCGACGTACGAACTGTTCCTCGGCGCCTTCGGGCGCGACTCGATCGACGGCTCGGGCCTCCCGCTGAACGCGACCGTCCACTACGAGGAGGACTACAACAACGCCTTCTGGAACGGCGAGCAGATGGTGTTCGGCGACGGGGACGGCGAGATCTTCCTCGACTTCACGATCCCCATCGACGTCATCGGCCACGAACTCGCCCACGGCGTCACCCAGTACACGGCGAACCTGGCCTACTTCGGCCAGTCCGGCGCGCTCAACGAGTCGCTGTCGGACGTCTTCGGCTCGCTGATCAAGCAGCACACCCTCGGCCAGACCGCCGCCGAGGCCGACTGGCTGATCGGCGCGGGCCTGCTCGCGCCGCGCGTCACGGGCACGGCCCTGCGCTCGATGAAGGAGCCGGGCACGGCGTACGACGACGACGTCCTCGGCAAGGACCCGCAGCCCGCGACGATGGAGGACTACGTCCACACCGGCCGCGACAACGGCGGCGTGCACATCAACTCCGGCATCCCCAACCACGCCTTCTACCTCGCCGCGACCGCCCTCGGCGGCCACGCCTGGGAGCGGGCGGGACGCATCTGGTACGACGTGCTGACCGGCGGCGAGCTCCACGAGGACGCCCTGTTCACGGACTTCGCCACGCTCACCGTGAAGGCGGCCCGGGCCCGCTACGGCACGGGCGACGAACTCACCGCCGTCACCAAGGCCTGGGAACAGGTCGGCGTGCGCACGCTGTAGTTCCGTACTAGACAGGGACCCATGCGGATTCAGGTGAGGCGCACGGGAGGTTTCGCGGGCATCGAGCGGCACGCCGAGGTGGACACCTCGGGCCGCTCCGACGCCCAGGACTGGCAGGCCCTGGCCGAGCGCGCGCTCGCGTCCGGCCGGGGCGCGCCCCCGGCCGGGGTGCCGGACGGGTTCAGCTACGAGATCACGGTCGACGGCAGGACGGTGTACTGCGCGGACCCACGGCTGACCGACGACCAGCGCACGCTGATCACGAGGGTGCTCAAGGAGGGCGCGTAACGCCCTTCTGCCGCCTGCCCGTTGACTTCCGTTACCGCCGGTACGGATGATCCGGCGCATGGCGACCAACGCGATACCCCAGTTCCCGCCCGGCTTCCTGTGGGGCGTGTCGACCTCGGCCCACCAGATCGAGGGCGCGGCGAACGAGCGCGAGCCGTCGGTCTGGGACGTCTTCACGGCCGAGCCGGGCCGGATCAAGGACGGCTCCACGGCGGCGGTGGCCTGCGACCACGTCCACCGCCACCGTGAGGACGTGGCCCTGCTGGCGGACCTGGGCGTGGACGCGTACCGCTTCTCGGTCTCCTGGCCGCGAGTGCTCACCGAGGGCGGCCTGGACTTCTACGACCGTCTGGTGGACGACCTGTGCGCTGCGGGCGTCCGCCCGGTGCCGACCCTCTTCCACTGGGACCTCCCCGCGTCCCTGGACTGGCTGGAGCGTGACACGGCCGCGCGGTTCGCCGATTACGTGTCGGTGGTGGCCGGGCGCCTCGGCGACCGCGTGCGGAAGTGGATCACCCTCAACGAGCCCGCCGAACACACCCTGCTGGGCCACGCCCTCGGCATCCACGCCCCCGGCAGACAGCTCCTCTTCGACGCCCTCCCCGTCGCCCACCACCAGCTCCTCGCCCACGGCCTCGCCGTCCGGGCCCTGCGCGCGGCCGGCGCGACGGACATCGGCATCGCCAACTCCCACGGCCCGACCTGGCCGGCCTCGCGGGAACAGGCCGACGTGGAGGCGGCCGACTTCTACGACCTGCTGCTGAACCGGCTGTTCGCCGACCCGCTGCTGCTGGGCGCGTACCCGGACGGCGTCGGCGAGTTGATGCCGGGGGACGTGGCGGCCGACCTGAAGGTCATCGCCGAGCCCCTCGACTGGTACGGCGTCAACTACTACGCCCCCACCGAGGTCGGCGCCCCCCAGGGCACGGAGATCGACTTCGGCGGTGTCCGCATGCCCGCCGAACTCCCCTTCTCGGTCCGGCAGATCGACGGCGTACCGCTCACGGACTTCGGCTGGCCGGTGGTCCCGCAGGGCCTGACGGAGCTGCTGACGGACTTCCGGGACCGCTACGGCGACCGCCTCCCGCCCGTCGTCATCACCGAGAACGGCTGCTCCTACGACGGCCTCGACGACCAGGACCGCATCGCCTACCTGGACGGCCACATCCGCGCCCTGCACCGCGCGATCGAGGCGGGCGTGGACGTACGCGGCTACTTCGTGTGGTCGCTGCTGGACAACTTCGAGTGGGCGGAGGGCTATGCGCGGCGGTTCGGCCTGGTGCACGTGGACTTCGAAACCCGGCAGAGGACTCCGAAGGCGTCGTACGCCTGGTTCAGGAACCTGTTGATGTCGCTGAAGCACTGACTCACAACGCCACGACCGGGCTGCGCCTGCTGGGCGTGGTCGGCCTCCAGGGCATGACGGCCGACGGGCCCTGACGGGTCAGAACCCCAGCTTGCGCAACTGCTTCGGGTCCCGCTGCCAGTCCTTGGCGACCTTCACGTGCAGGTCCAAGAAGACGGGCGTGCCGAGCAGGGCCTCGATCTGCTTGCGGGACTTGATGCCGACCTCCTTCAGGCGCTTGCCCTTGGGGCCGATGATGATGCCCTTCTGGGAGGGGCGCTCGATGTAGACGTTGGCGTGGATGTCGAGGAGGGGCTTGTCGGCGGGGCGGTCCTCGCGCGGGAGCATCTCCTCCACGACCACCGCGATGGAGTGCGGCAGCTCGTCGCGTACGCCCTCCAGGGCCGCCTCGCGGATCAGCTCCGCGATCATGACCTGCTCGGGCTCGTCGGTGAGGTCGCCCTCGGGGTAGAGGGCCGGGCCCTCGGGCAGCATCGGGATCAGCAGGTCCGCCAGCAGGTCGACCTGCTTGTTCGCGGTCGCCGACACCGGGACGATCTGCGCCCACTCGATGCCCAGCTCCTTGCCCAGCTGGTCGATCGCGATCAGCTGCTCGGCGAGGGCCTTGGAGTCGACGAGGTCGGTCTTGGTGACGATGGCGACCTTCGGGGACTTCTTGATCCCCGCCAGCTCCTTGGCGATGAAGCGGTCGCCGGGACCGATCTTCTCGTTCGCCGGGAGGCAGAAGCCGATGACGTCGACCTCGGCCCAGGTGGTCCGCACGACGTCGTTCAGCCGCTCGCCCAGCAGGGTGCGCGGCTTGTGCAGGCCGGGGGTGTCGACCAGGATCAGCTGGGCGTCCGGCCGGTGCACGATGCCCCGCACGGTGTGCCGGGTCGTCTGCGGCTGGTTGGCGGTGATCGCCACCTTCTGCCCGACCAGAGCGTTCGTGAGGGTGGACTTGCCCGCGTTGGGGCGGCCCACGAAGCAGGCGAAGCCGGCCCGGTGGACGCCTTCGGAGGACTGCTCGGATGACTGGGTGCGAACGCTCATGCGCCCATTCTCCCTGATCCCGGGACACGCGCCGTACCAAGCGGTCCACGGTGAGCTTCAGGAAACCCGTACGCAACGAAACGTCACGGAAACACACCCGTACGCGAGCGGAAACCGACACCCGTGAGTCTCGGACGCAAGCCCCCTGCGTTGGAGACCACGTGACGACCGTGACCCTTGCCGCGCCCCTGGCCGCGCCCCTCGCCGCGGAGCGCGTCGACACCGGCGACACCGCCTGGCTGCTCGCCGCGACCGCACTCGTCCTGCTGATGACCCCGGGCCTTGCCCTGTTCTACGGCGGCATGGTCCGCACGAAGAGCGTCCTCAACATGCTGATGATGAGTTTCGTGTCGATCGCCCTGGTCACCGTCGTCTGGCTGGCGGCCGGCTACTCGCTCGCGTTCGGCGAGGACGCGGCCGGCGGGCTCATCGGCGGGCTGGACCACCTGGGCATGTCCGGCATCGGCCCGGACAGCGTCCAGGGCACGGTCCCCACCGTTCTGTTCGCCACCTTCCAGCTCACCTTCGCGATCATCACGGCCGCGCTGATCAGCGGCGCGATCGCGGACCGGGCGAAGTTCGGGGCGTGGCTGCTGTTCGTGCCGGTGTGGGCGCTGCTCGTATACGTTCCCGTCACCCACTGGGTGTGGGGCCCGGGCGGCTGGATCCTCGACAGGCTGGGCGCGCTGGACTTCGCGGGCGGCCTGCCGGTCGAGATCACCTCGGGTGCCTCAGGTCTCGCCCTGTGCCTGGTGCTGGGCCCGCGCCTGGGCTTCAAGAAGGACGCCATGCGCCCGCACAACCTGCCCATGGTGGTGCTCGGCGCCGGTCTGCTCTGGTTCGGCTGGTTCGGCTTCAACGCGGGCTCGGCCCTCGGCGCGAACGGCCTCGCCGCCGCCGCGTTCCTCAACACCCTCGCGGCCGGCTGCACCGGCCTGCTGGGCTGGCTGTTCGTCGAGCAGCGGCGTGACGGCCACCCCACCACCCTGGGCGCCGCCTCCGGCGCGGTGGCGGGCCTGGTCGCCATCACCCCGTCCTGCGGCTCGGTGTCCCTGCTGGGCGCGCTCGTCGTCGGCCTCGCCGCCGGTGTCGTCTGCTCGTACGCCGTGAGCTGGAAGTTCAAGCTGAACTACGACGACTCCCTCGACGTCGTCGGCGTCCACCTGGTCGGCGGCGTCGTCGGCACGCTCCTCATCGGCGTCTTCGCCGTGGAGTCCATGACCGGCGGCACGGAGGGCCTGCTGTACGGCGGCGGCCCGGGCCAGCTCGGCAAGCAGCTGGTGGCCGTCGTGGCGGTCGGGGCGTACGCCTTCGCCGTCACCTACGGCCTCGGCAAGCTCATCGACAAGACGCTGGGCTTCCGGGCGAGCGAGGAGCAGGAGCACACCGGTCTCGACCTTACGGTGCACGCGGAGACCGCATACGATCACGGCGTCCTGGGCCACGGCGCCCCGGTCGCCCACTCCGTCGTCCCCACCGCCCAGAAGGTCAGGCCCCAGGCATGAAGCTCATCACCGCGATCGTCAAGCCGTACCGCCTCGACGAGGTGAAGAACGCCCTTCAGGAACTCGGCATCCAGGGCCTGACCGTCAGCGAGGCCAGCGGGTACGGCCGCCAGCGCGGCCACACCGAGGTCTACCGCGGCGCCGAGTACCAGATCGACCTCGTCCCGAAGGTCCGCATCGAGGTCGTCGTCGAGGACGCCGACTCCGAGGCGGTCATCGAGGCCGTCGTCAAGGCCGCCCAGACCGGCAAGATCGGCGACGGCAAGGTGTGGGCGCTGCCGGTCGACACCGTCGTACGGGTGAGGACGGGCGAGCGCGGTCCCGACGCGCTGTAGGCACCGGCGGCCACGCCCGCGAAACCCCCGCCGGGGCCGCTCATCCCGCGGTGAGCGTCACCCGCACCGCACCGTCGGGCCCGGCCACCAGCACAGGCGTCCCGGCGCCGCCGAGATCCCGCACGGCGGCCAGGTCCGGCTCGGGCACCGACTCCGTCTCGGTCACCACGGCCGCGGCCTCCAGCGACCGCGCCCCGGACGCCACCGCCATGGCCACCGCGGTCTGCAGCGCACTGAGCCGGAGGGAGTCCAGCGCGACCGTCCCGGCGACATAGGTACGGCCGGTGTCGTCACGGACGGCCGCGCCCTCCGGCACGCCGTTGCGGGCGCGGGCCGAACGGGCCAGGGTGACGATCTTGCGGTCCTCGGGATCGAGCGCGTTGGTGTCGGTCATGCTCCGAGGATACGTAGGCGTGCGCGGGCGGCTCCGCCTCACCCCGCCACGGGGTACATCGCCCCGCGCCGCCCCTCCGGACTGGCCGGCCGTTCCGGCCCGGCCGCGGTGTTCGCCTCCTCCGGCGGGGTGTGCAGCACGACGGTGAGGTCGGGCCGCGCGGGCACCCTCATAAGCGCCACCGAACGGCCGGGCGGCCGGACGGGGCGGCGGGACTACGGCCGGTCGAGCCGCAGCCGGTCCGCCCTGGGCAGGCCGGCCACCACCAGGTCGTAGGAGTCCTCGACGAGCTCCCGGACCAGACGCTCCGGCAGGTCGCCGTCGACGGTGACGGTGTTCCAGTGGCGCTTGTTCATGTGGTAGCCGGGCGTGATCAGGCCCGGGTGCTCGGAGCGCAGCCGGACGGCGTCCTCGGGGTCGCACTTGAGGTTGACGGTCAGGGGCCGCGCGCCCAGGTCCGTGAGGGCGAACATCTTGCCCAGCACCTTGAAGACGGAGATCTCCGGCCGGAAGGGGAAGTCCTCCACTGCGGCGTTGCAGGACAGGCAGAGGGCGCGCAGTTCCTGAGGGGTCACTCGTCCTCCTGCTCCTCCGTCTCGGGCGGGGCGACCGGCTCCACCAGCACGGTGACGATCTTGTTGCGGCGGCCCGCGGAGGACTCCGCGGTCAGCCGCAGCTTGCGGCCGTCGGGGAGTTCCACCATGGAGGAGGCGCCGGCGATGGGGACGCGGCCCAGGGCCTTGGCGAGCAGGCCGCCGACGGTCTCGACGTCCTCGTCGTCGTACTCCTCCAGGCCGTACAGCTCGCCGAGGTCGCCGATGTCGAGGCGGGCGGTGACGCGGAAGCGGTCCTCGCCGAGGTCCTCGACGGGCGGCAGTTCGCGGTCGTACTCGTCGGTGATCTCGCCGACGATCTCCTCGAGGATGTCCTCGATGGTGACGATGCCGGCGGTGCCGCCGTACTCGTCGATGACGACGGCGACGTGGTTGCGTTCCTTCTGCATCTCGCGCAGCAGGTCGCCGGCGTTCTTGGTGTCGGGCACGAAGAACGCGGGGCGCATCGCGGTGGACACCAGCTCCGACTCGGCGTCGCGGCTGATGTGGGTCTTGCGGGCGAGGTCCTTCAGGTACACGATGCCGACGATGTCGTCCTCGCTCTCGCCGGTGACCGGTATCCGGGAGAAACCGGAGCGCAGGGCGAGGGTGAGGGCCTGCCGGATGGTCTTGTACCGCTCGATGACGACGAGGTCGGTGCGCGGCACCATGACCTCCCGTACGAGGGTGTCGCCGAGCTCGAAGACGGAGTGCACCATGCGGCGCTCCTCGTCCTCGATGAGGGACTCCTGCTCGGCGAGGTCGACCAGCGCGCGCAGTTCCGCCTCGGAGGCGAAGGGGCCGCGGCGGAAGCCCTTGCCGGGGGTGAGGGCGTTGCCGATGAGGATCAGCAGCGACGGGATCGGGCCCATCACCCGCGCCAGCGGCAGCAGCACGTACGCCGCCGCGGTCGAGGTGTTCAGCGGGTGCTGGCGGCCGATGGTGCGCGGGGACACGCCGACGGCGACGTACGACACCAGGACCATGACGGCGATGGCGACCAGCAGCGCCTGCGCGGTGGAGGCGAACTCCTCCAGGCAGGCGTAGGTGACGAGGGCGGCGGCGGCCATCTCGCAGGCGACGCGGACCAGCAGCGCCATGTTGAGGTAGCGGGTGGGGTCGGCGGCCACCTGGGCGAGCTTGGCGCTGCCGCGGCGGCCGGACTTGACGGCCTCCTCGGCGCGGAAGCTGGACACGCGGGCGATGCCGGCCTCCGCGCAGGCGGCCAGCCAGGCGACGACGACCAGGAGGATCGCCCCGAGGACGAGTTGCGCAGACATGACCGCTCTACGAGACGGTCGGGGCCGGGGAGGGGCCGGTCAGGCCGTTCTCCGCGCGCCAGCCGTCCACGATGGCCGCCTGCAGGCCGAACATCTCCGCCTTCTCGTCGGGCTCCTCGTGGTCGTAGCCGAGCAGGTGCAGCACACCGTGGACGGTGAGCAGCTGGAGCTCCTCGTCCATGGTGTGCTGCGTCGGCGCTTCCTCGCCCTGCTTCTTGGCGACCTCCGGGCACAGCACGATGTCGCCGAGCAGGCCCTGCGGGGGCTCGTCGTCGTCCTTCGACGGCGGGCGCAGCTCGTCCATCGGGAAGGACATGACATCGGTCGGGCCGGGCAGGTCCATCCACTGGATGTGGAGCTGCTCCATGGCGTCGGCGTCCACGACGATCACCGAGAGCTCGGAGAGCGGGTGGATGCGCATCCGTGCGAGTGCGTAGCGGGCGATGTCGAGGATCGCCTGCTCGTCGACCTCGGTTCCGGACTCGTTGTTGACGTCGATCGACATGGTGCTGCTCGGTCTACTTCCCCTTGTGCCCGGCCTTGCCCCGGCCGCCCTTGTGCGTGCCGTTCTCGGTGCCGTGCTGGTCGTCGTACTTCTCGTACGCGTCGACGATACGGCCCACCAGCTTGTGGCGGACGACATCGTGGGACGACAGCCGGGAGAAGTGGACGTCCTCGACGCCCTCCAGGATCTCCTGGACCTGGCGCAGGCCGGACCGGGTGCCGTTGGGCAGGTCGACCTGGGTCACGTCACCCGTGATCACGATCTTCGAGTCGAAGCCGAGGCGGGTGAGGAACATCTTCATCTGTTCGGGGCTGGTGTTCTGGGCCTCGTCGAGAATGATGAAGGCGTCGTTGAGGGTGCGGCCGCGCATGTAGGCGAGCGGCGCGACCTCGATCGTCCCGGCGGCCATCAGGCGGGGGATGGAGTCGGGGTCGATCATGTCGTGCAGCGCGTCGTAGAGCGGGCGCAGGTAGGGGTCGATCTTCTCGTAGAGCGTGCCGGGCAGGAAGCCCAGGCGCTCGCCGGCCTCGACCGCGGGACGGGTCAGGATGATGCGGTTGACCTGCTTGGACTGCAGGGCCTGCACCGCCTTGGCCATGGCCAGGTACGTCTTGCCGGTGCCGGCGGGGCCGATGCCGAAGACGATCGTGTGCTTGTCGATCGCGTCGACGTACCGTTTCTGGTTGAGCGTCTTCGGGCGGATGGTGCGACCGCGCGAGGACAGGATGTTCTGCGTGAGCACCGAGGCCGGGGTCTCTTCCTGGCCTTCGCCGTTCCCGCTCGCCCTCAGCATGGCGATCGAGCGTTCCACTGCGTCCTCCGTCATCGGCTGCCCGGTGCGGAGCACCAGCATCATCTCGTCGAACAGGCGCTGTATCAGGGCGACTTCCGCCGGGTCGCCGACCGCGCTGATCTCGTTGCCCCGGACGTGGATGTCGGCCGCCGGGAAGGCCTTCTCGATCACGCGCAACAGGGAGTCGCCGGACCCCAGCACGGTGACCATCGGGTGCTGGGCGGGGACGGTGAACTGCGCTCGTGCCTGCCCCTGCGCAGGGCTGTGAGCTGTGGGTGTCTGAGTCATGGGCCGGCTCTGAAGGCCTGCGTTTCCTCCTCTTCACGGCCGCGTGGCTGAGGGCGGCCTCGCGCTTCCAGGGTACGACGGGGTGCGGGGAAGGCCGTAGGACTTTTCGGCCGGGGCCTCGCGGGGGCCGCGGACGGCCGGTCGCGGCCCCCGCGTCCGGCACGTCTACGCCGACCTGCCGAAGCCGATCGTCGGGACCGCCCGGCGCAGCGGCCAGGGCCGTACGCACTCGTCGGGGACCAGCGTCTCGAGGAACGCGTACCGCTGGAGCGCCGTGGGGTCCTGGGCCTGGACGGACTGGACCTTGCGCCACCATGCGGCGACCTCGCTCCAGCCGGGCGCCGAGAGGGAGCCGCCGAACTCCTGGACGGACAGGGCGGCGGTCAGGCCCGCGAAGGCCAGCCGGTCCGCCAGCGGCCAGCCGGCCAGGGTGCCGGTGACGTAGCCCGCGACGAAGACGTCGCCCGCCCCGGTGGGGTCCAGCGCCTCGACGGCGATCGCGGGGACCTCCGCCGTCTCCCCCGTCCGCCCGTCCACGGCGTACGCCCCCTCCGCCCCGAGCGTCACCACCGCGACCGGGACGCACGAGGTCAGGGCGTGGGCGGCTGCCCGGGGGCAGCTGGTGCGGGTGTAGCGCATGGCCTCCTCGGCGTTGGGCAGGAAGGCCTCGCAGTGTTCGAGGTCGGCCAGCCCGGCGAGGTCCCAGGCGCCGGTGTCGTCCCAGCCGACGTCGGCGAACAGGCGGGTGCCCTTCGCTGCGGCCTGGGCGATCCAGGGGGCGCGCCGGCCCGGGGTGAGGGAGGCGATCGCGGCCCGGGCGCGGGGCGGGCAGTCGGGGGCGGGTTCCTCGGGCGGGGGCTCGTGGCCGTGGGAGACCATGGTGCGCTCGCCCTCGTAGGCCATGGAGACGGTGACCGGGGAGTGCCAGCCGGGCACGGTGCGCGAGGGGCCGAGGTCGATGCCCTCGCCGGTCGCGAGGGCGTCCCAGCAGTACTCGCCGTAGTGGTCGTCGCCGAAGGCGGCCGCGAGGGAGGTGCGCAGGCCGAGCCGGGCCAGGGCGGTGGCCATGTTGGCGACGCCGCCGGGGCTGGAGCCCATGCCGCGGGCCCAGGACTCGGTGCCGCGCACGGGCGCGGAGTCGAGGCCGGTGAAGATGATGTCGAGGAAGACGGTGCCGGTGAGGTAGACGTCCCAGGGCGGATCGGCGGGCGTGCGCAGCCCGGCGAGCGGGTCGACCTGGGACCGGCGGTGCGGCTCCCCTGCGATGGACACCTCGGACGCGATCACGATGGCGCTCCCTGACGCATGGTGCGGATCAGGCCAGTGTGCACCACCTCGCTCGGGGGACGCCGACGCCCACGGCGGGGAGCCGGTGTGCCGCCGCTACCAGCGCGGAACGGCCGGTGTCGTCCATCCCGGCTCGGCGACCCGCATGGCCGCCGCGTCGTCGCGGTCGTGGAACCGGCCGTCGTCCTCGCGCCACCGCCGGTGCAGGAAGGCGAGGCGGTCGCGGTCCAGCTCGACGCCGAGGCCGGGGGCGTCGGACACGATGACGCGGCCGCCGGTGAAGGGGACGCGCTCGGTGAGGACGTCCTCGGACTGCCAGGGGTAGTGGGAGTCGCAGGCGTGCCGCAGTCCGGGCACGGTCGCCGCGACCTGGGTCATGGCGGCCAGGCTGATGCCGAGGTGGGTGTTGGAGTGCATGGAGACGCCGACGCCGAAGGTGCGGCACACGGCGGCCAGGTGCTGGGTGTTGCGCAGCCCGCCCCAGTAGTGGTGGTCGGAGAGGACGATCCGCACGGCCCCGCGGGTGAACGCCTCGGGTATCTCGGCGAAGGTCGTCACGCACATGTTGGTGGCGAGCGGCACGTCGGTGCGGGCGGCGACCTCGGCCATCGCGTCGGTGCCGAGGGCCGGGTCCTCCAGGTACTCGAGGACGTCCCCGAGCGCGTCGGCGACCTTCACGGAAGTCTCCACCGACCAGGCCCCGTTGGGGTCGAGCCGCAGCGGCCGCCCGGGGAATGCCTCCGCGAGGGCGCGTACGGCGGCGATCTCCTCCTCGGGCGGGAAGACACCGCCCTTGAGCTTGAAGGAGCCGAAGCCGTGCCGCTCGGTGAGGCGGCGGGCCTGCTCGACGACTCCGGCGGGGTCGAGGGCCGCGCCCCAGCCGTCGGGGTCGGCGCCGGGGTGCGCGGCCCACTTGTAGAAGAGGTACGCGCTGTACTCGACCGAGTCGCGCAGCTTGCCGCCGAGCAGGGCGTGCACGGGAAGGCCGAGCGCCTTGCCGAGCGCGTCGAGGCAGGCGACCTCGAAGGCGGAGACGACGGAGAGCCGCAGCTTGTCCGCGGTCTGGACGCCCCGCAGCCCGCCGACGTCGACGGCGTTCTCGACGCGTGAGGCGTCTACTCCGACCTCGTCCACGAGCGTGAACAGCCCGTTGAGGTCGTCGAGCCTGCGCCCGGGGAGCCGGGCGGCGAGCGGCCGGGCCAGTTCCAGGTACTTGGTGTCGCCGTAGGTCTCCCCGACGCCGGTGGTGCCGTCGTCCGTGACGATCTCGACGATCAGGCGGGGTGTGTAGGGCTGGTGGACGCCCTGGGTGTTGAGCAGGGGCGGGTCGGCGACCAGGACGGGCGTCAGCCGGACCTCGGCGATGGTCGGGGCGTGGGTCACGGGGCGCCTCCAGGGTGTTCACATATCAGAACACTGGTCGAATGGATGAAAAACGATCGCCCTCCTACCCGGCCACCCTTCCACCAAACCAAGACGTGGCCCAGATCACACCACCCGGCCTCCCGTGCGCCCGCCCCCACTTGATACAAATTGCCCGCGCGTTCCTGTCCGTCGACAGTCGTCGCCCAATCCCCCTTTTGTGCCGCTTCTTTCGCATGCCCTGGGAACGCCCGTGTCCTCCCCCCGCACCTCCCTGCCCTGGCCCGTCCTCGCCCTCTTCACGGCCGGGTACCTCGCCCCGTACCTGCTGCCGACCGTCGTCGGCCGGCTGGACGCGTATCTGCCCGTCACCGCCACCCAGGCGGGCGCCATCGGCAGTGCCCTGCTGCTGAGTTCGGCCACGGCCGGCTTCCTGCTGGCCTCGTTCGTCGAGCGGATCGGCGCCCGCCGACTCGCCCGCGCGGGGCTGGCGCTGGCCTTCGCCGGATACGGGGGCGCCGCGCTCGTGCACGCCGTACCGGCCGTGGTCGCGGGCTCGGTCGTCGGCGGGTTCGGCTCCGGCACCGTCACCGCGGTCGCCGCGACCCGCATCGCGGCCGAGAAGGACCCGCACCGGACCTCCACGCTGGGGCTGCTGGGCGTCTCGGCGCTCGCGGGCGCGGTCTACCTGACGGTCCCCCACCTCGGCCCGGGGCACGGGCTGCCGCTCGCCGCCATCGCCCTGACCGCGCTCGCCGTCTGGCCGCTCACCGGCCGGCTGCCCGCCGCCGGCGCGGCCCCGCACACCCGGCGCGAGCGCACCCCGCTCCCCCACCCGCGCGCCGGGCTCGTCCTCGTCGCCGCCATGCCGTGCTGGTCGCTCGCGCAGAACGCGCTGTGGGGCGTCAGCGGCCGGATCGGCCTGACCCAGGCCCACCTCACCGAGGCGGTCGTCGGCGTGGTGTTCGCCGTCGCGCTCGGCGCCGGGCTCCTCGGCGTGCTCGGCGCGGGGGCGCTCGGACCGCGGCTCGGCCGCGCCCTGCCCGTCGGGGCCGGTACGGCGCTCATCGCCGGGTGCATCGTGCTGAGCGCGTCCGCCACCGACCTGGCGACCTTCGCGGGCGGCGAGATCGCCTGGAACGCCTGCTACCCGATCGTCCTTTCGTACCTGATCGGCCTCGCCGCCTCGCTGGACCCGGCCCGCGGACGCTGGGCCGTCCTCGCCGGCTCGGCGTCCTCACTGGGCACGGCCGCCGGCCCGATCGCCGGCAGCCTGCTCTCCGCGCAGGCGGGCTTCCCGGTGATGGGCGCGGTGCTCGCGGCCGGGCTGCTGGTGATCGCCGTACCGCTGACTGCGGTCGCGCGCGGCGCGGGCAGGCGCTCCCTGCCGGTCGTCGAGATCCCGGTGGAGACGCCCGCCCCGCAGACCGCGACGGCGGCCTAGAACCGGTACGCCTCGACCTCCGCGAGGTACCGGGCCCGCCGCTCCTCGTCGTCGTCCAGGAAGGAGGCGAGGAAGGAGTTGCGGGCCAGCTCGCGCAGCCGCTCGTCGGTGAGGTGCAGGGCACGGCGTACGGCGTCGAAGTTGTCGCCCGCGTAGCCGCCGAAGTAGGCGGGGTCGTCGGAGTTGACCGTGCACAGCAGGCCGGCGTCGAGCATCGCGGGCAGCGGGTGCTCGGCCAGGGCTGCGACGGCCCGCAGGCGGACGTTGGACAGCGGGCACAGCGTCAGCGGCACACGGTCGCGGACCAGCCGGGCCACCAGCTCCGGGTCCTCCATGCAGCGCAGACCGTGGTCGACGCGCTCGACGCCGAGGACGTCCAGCGCCTCGGTGATGTACTCCGGCGGGCCCTCCTCACCGGCGTGCGCCACCCGGCGCAGCCCGAGCCCGGCGGCGGCCTCGTACACCTCGCGGAACTTCACCGGCGGATGCCCGACCTCGGCCGAGTCCAGTCCGACACCGGTGATGCGGTGCAGATAGGGCTTCGCGGCCTCCAGGGCCGCCGTCGCCGACTCGGCGGACTCGTCGCGCAGGAAGCACATGATCAGCCGGGTGGAGACACCGTGGTCCTCCTCGCTGCGGCCGAGCGCGCGCCACAGGCCCTCGACGACCGTGCCCATGCCCACACCCCGCGCGAGGTGGGCCTGCGGGTCGAAGAAGATCTCCGCGTGCCGCACGCCCTGGGCCGCGGCACGGGCCAGATAGGCGTTCGCCAGGTCGGCGAAGTCCTGCTCGGTGCGCAGCACGGCCGTCAGCTCGTAGTACAGGTCCAGGAACGACTGGAGGTCGTCGAAGCTGTACGCCCGGCGCAGCGCTTCGGTGTCCTCGTACGGCAGCTCCACGCCGTTGCGCGCGGCCAGCTCGAAAGCCAGCTCCGGCTCCAGGGTGCCTTCGATGTGCAGGTGCAGTTCTGCTTTGGGGAGGGGCATTACGGCATCTTACGACCGGATTGCCGTCGTTTCAGAAGGGGCTCGGTCAACGGCGCTTCGGGACCGGCACTCGCATCAGGTCGTACGCCACCGTCAGCTCGCCCTCGTAGCCGGCGGCGCGCGCCTGGCGCTCGAACTCCTCCGGCTCGGCGTAGCGCTGGCTGAAGTGGGTCAGCACGAGGTGGCGCACACCGCTCTCCCGGGCCACCCGCGCCGCCTGGCCGGCCGTCAGATGGCCGTGGTCGACGGCGAGTCGCTCGTCCTCGTCGAGGAACGTCGACTCGATGACCAGCATGTCGCAGCCCTCGGCGAGCGCGAACGCGCCCTCGCACAGCCGGGTGTCCATGACGAACGCGAACCGCTGTCCGCGCCGCACCTCGCTGACCTCCGCGAGCTCGACACCGTTCAGGACGCCGTCGCGCTGGATGCGCCCCACGTCCGGCCCCTCGATGCCGTGCGCGGCGAGCCGCTCGGGCAGCATGCGGCGGCCGTCGGGCTCGGTCAGCCGGTAGCCGAAGGACTCGACGGGGTGGGAGAGGCGGCGCGCCTCGAGGACGTAGTCGCGGGTGGCGGCGATGACACCGTCCCCGGCGATCGGCGCCTCGGTGAGCGGGACCGTCTCGCGGTAGGCGGTGGCGTACCTCAGGCGGTCGAAGAAGCGCTGTCCGGAGGCGGGGTAGTGCGCGGTGACCTGGTGCGGCACCTGGTCGAGGTTGACGCGCTGGATCACCCCGGCGAGGCCGAGGGAGTGGTCGCCGTGGAAGTGCGTGACGCAGAGCCGGTTCAGGTCGTGGGCCGCGACCCCGGCGCGCAGCATCTGACGCTGCGTGCCCTCGCCGGGGTCGAACAGCAGGCCCTCGCCGTCCCAGCGCAGCAGATAGCCGTTGTGGTTGCGGTGCCGGGTGGGGACCTGGCTGGCGGTGCCGAGCACGACCAATTCACGTACGGACACGGTGAATCACCCGGGGGGCCACTGCATGCCGCGGCCGCCGAGGACATGCGCGTGGGCGTGCCACACCGTCTGGCCGGCGCCGCTGCCGGTGTTGAACACGATGCGGTAGCTGTCCAGCTTCTCCTCGTCGGCCACGGCCTGGGTCTCGCGCAGGAGGTCCGCGGCCACCTCCGGTGCCCCGGCGGCGAGTTCGGCGGCGTCGGCGTAGTGCACCTTGGGGATGACCAGGACGTGGGTGGGGGCCTGGGGGTTTATGTCCCGGAAGGCGACCGTCGTCTCCGTCTCGCGGACGATCGTCGCCGGGATGTGCTTCGCGACGATCTTGCAGAACAGGCAGTCGTCCTGGGGTTCGCCTGCCATGCGGCCTCCTCCGGGGAAAGATGATCTGTCTCGGATCGCATCGTATCGTCGTTCACCGCGGGTGATCGCGGGTTGCTCGCGGCGTTCCCCGCGCCCCTCAGGGCATCGCCCTCGGCGGTGTCTTCGCAGGCTGCCGCTCCAGTGCCTCCAGGGCGAGCCTGATCGCCTCGTCCAGCTGCGGGTCCCTACCGGCCGCCCAGTCCTGGGGGCGTCGGACGACCTCCACGTCCGGGTCGACGCCGTGGTTCTCCACGCCCCACTCCTGGCCCTCCAGCCAGAAGGCGTACTTGGGCTGGGTGATCAGGGTGCCGTCGACGAGCCGGTAGCGGCTGTCGATGCCGATGACCCCGCCCCAGGTGCGGGTGCCGACGACGGGGCCGAGGCCGAGGGCCTTGACGGCGGCGTTGACGATGTCGCCGTCGGAGCCGGAGAACTCGTTGGCGACGGCGACGACGGGGCCGCGCGGGGCGTCCTGGGGGTAGCTGTAGGGCTGCATACCGCGCGGGACGGCCCAGCCGACGATCCGGCGGGCCAGCTTCTCGACGACCAGTTGGGAGGTGTGGCCGCCGCGGTTCTCGCGAACGTCGACGACGAGGCCCTCGCGGGCGACCTCCACCCTGAGGTCGCGGTGGATCTGGGCCCAGCCGGGCGCCTGCATGTCGGGGACGTGCAGATAGCCGAGGCGGCCGCCGGAGACCCGGTGGACGTAGGCGCGGCGGTCGGCGACCCAGGCGTGGTAGCGCAGGGGCTCCTCGTCGGCGAGGGGGACGACCACGGCGTGGCGGGGTTCGCCGCCGCCGGACGGGGAGACGGTCAGCTCCACCGGGTGGCCGGCCGTGCCGACGAGCAGCGGCGCGGGGCCGGTGACCGGGTCCACGGGCCGGCCGGCCACGGCGACGATCGCGTCACCCGGGCGGACGGCGACGCCGGGCGCGGCGAGCGGGGAGCGGGCCTCGGGGTCGGAGGTCTCGGCGGGCAGGATGCGGTCGACGCGCCAGGTGCCGTCCTCGTGGCGGGAGATGTCGGCGCCGAGCAGGCCCTGCCGGTCGCCGTGGCCGTAGCCGCCGCCGGACATGACGTAGGCGTGCGAGGTGCCCAGTTCGCCGTGGACCTCCCACAGCAGGTCGACGAGGTCGTCGTGGGTGGCGACACGGTCGAGGAGGGGGCGGTAGCGGTCGAGGACGCCGTCCCAGTCGACGCCGTTCATGTCGGCCCGCCAGAAGTTGTCCCGCATGATGCGGCCGGTCTCGTCGAACATCTGGCGCCACTCGGCGGCCGGGTCGATCAGGCGGCGCACCCGGGCGAGGTCGACGGTGACGTTGCTGTCGCTGTCGGCGTCGGCGGAGGCCCGCCGGTCGCTGGGCACCACCTTGAGCAGCCCGTCGGTCCACAGCAGCAGCCGCTTGCCGTCGCCGCTGACCTCGAAGTGGTCGGCGTCGGCGGCGAGGTGCTCGATGCGCTGCTGGGCGAGGTCGTAGCGCTCCAGCTCGGTGTGCGGGTCGGGCGCGTCGGGGGTGGCCCGGGAGACGCCGAGGACCCCGCGCACGGGGTGGCGCAGCCACAGGACGCCGTCCTTGGCGGCGCGCAGGTTGGAGTAGCGGCCGGCCTCGACCGGGAAGGGCACGATCCGGTCGGCGAGGCCGTCGAGGTCGATCCGGGTGGTCGGGGTGCCCTCGCTGTCGGGGGTCTCGTCCTTGTCGGACACCTCGAAGGGGCGGCCGTGCCGCTGCGGCCCGAAGGGCGAGGGCGTGGTCGCCGCGAGGGGGATCAGATGGGGGCGGGAGCCGGTGACGAAGGCGAGGTCGAAGACGTGCTCGTCGTAGACCGGGTCGAAGGAGCGGTTGGACAGGAACGCGAGGTGCTTGCCGTCGAGGGTGAAGGCGGGCGCGTAGTCCTGGAAGCGCAGCGGGGTCGCCTCGGTGACGGTGAGGTCGGTGGTGTTGGCGAGCTTGAGCTGGCACAGCGGGTGCGGGCCGGGGTGGGACCAGGCCAGCCAGCCGGAGTCGGGCGAGAAGGTGAGGCCGGAGACGTCGCCCTGGTCGCTGCGGTCGAGCTCGCGGACCTCGCCGCTCTCCCGCTCGACGAGCAGGACGCGTCCGTCGTGCGCGGCGACCGCGGCGCGGCTGCCGTCGGGGGACATGGCGAGGCCGAGGACCCGGCCGAGCCGTCCGGCGGCGATACGGCGCGGGGTCGCGCCCGGCGCGAGTCCGGTGGCGGGCGCGAACTCCAGGGCGTCCTCGCCCTCGGCGTCGGTCACCCACACCACCCATTCCTCGCCCTCCACGCGGAAGGTGCGCGGCATCCGGGCCCGTACGCCCGGTTCGGCGGCGAGGGCGCGGGCCGGCCCCGCGCGGTGGGTGACCCAGTGGACGGCGCCGCGCACGCTGACCGCGCTGCCGCGGGCCGCGTGGTCGGGGGAGGCGGAGCCGAACCAGCGGGCGGCGTCGACGGGGTGCGGCTGGCGGTCGGTGCGCTGTCCGCCGAGCCGGATGTCCAGGCGGCGCGGCTCGGCCCCCTCCAGGTCGTCCAGCAGCCACAGTTCGCCCGCGCTCGCGTACACGACCCGGGTGCCGTCGCTGGTGGCGTGGCGGGCGTAGAAGCCGTCGAGGGGGGTGTGGCGGCGCAGGTCGGAGCCGTCGGCGAGGGAGGAGTACAGCGCGCCGGTGCCCTCGTGGTCGGACAGGAACGCGAGGCGCTCCCCCACCCAGCAGGGGTGCTCGATGTTGCCGTCGAGGTCGGCGTGCAGGCGGACGAACTCGCCGTCGCCGTCGGGGTCGATCCACAGCTTGCCCGCGGTGCCGCCCCGGTAGCGCTTCCACCAGGCGGCCTCGCGGCCCATCGGCGCGGACAGCAGCACCGTCGCCGGGCCGAACGCCACGTCGCCGACGGGTCCGTGGGGCAGTGTGGTGGCCGGGCCGCCGTCGAGCGGGACCGCGCGCGCCCAGCTGCGGCGCAGACTGGCCTGGCCGTACGTGCTCAGCGCCAGGACCTCGCCGCCGGGGGTCCAGCCGCGCACCTGCGTCTTCCAACTGCCCCAGTACGTCAGCCTCCTGGCGGGTCCGCCGTCGGCCGGGGCGACGTGCACCTCGGGGGCGCCGTCGCGGGTGGACGTCCAGGCGACGGTGGTGCCGTCGGGCGAGATACGGGGGTGCGAGACGGGCACGTTGTCGGCGCTGACCCGCCAGGCCCGGCCCCCGTCGAGGGGGGCGAGCCAGACGTCGTCCTCGGCGGTGAAGGCGACCGACTCGCCGTGCACGTGCGGGAAGCGGAGGTACGCCGGTATGGCGGAGGAAGAGGGCTGCGTCACCCGGTCAAGCCTATGCAGAGCGGCCGTTCGGGGCGGGGCGTTCGGATCACTTGCCCTCGACCGGCCTGCACTGTGGGAAGTCGTCGCACCACACGGTCTGGGTCACCGTCACCGTGACGGCGGGGCGGGGTCCGCCCGCGGGCGGCGCGGTGGTGGCGTCGCAGTTGCCGAGGCCCTGGACGTGGAACCACTGTCTGCCGTCGATCTTCGCGGTGAGGTCACCGCGTACGCACGCGCCGCTGACCGCCCGGGTGACGCGGCCGGTGACGGTGATGTCCTTGCCGTCGCCGGTCTCGCCCTGGCAGTCGACGGCGGCGAGGTCGTCGGCCGTGGCGGACGGGGACGCGCCGTCACCGTCGTCGACGGACGCGGTGCACGTCAGCCAGCGCACGTCGGCCTTCTGCCGCTCCAGTTCCGCCGTCACCAGATGGTCGGTGGTGTACGCCACCGTCGCGCCGTTCAGCCCGCCCGCGGGGTCGCAGGCGGCGACGCCCGCCACGGAGATCACCGCCAGCACCGACGCGGCCGCCGCCCGTCGGCCCCGCGGCCGGTTCGTCGCTTCCCAAATACGTCGCAATGCCCCCATGGAGGGCAGCCTCCCACTGTCCCGGCCGTCGCGGTAGAGCGGATACGGCCACTCGTGGCGGTCTCCGTCCCGGCCTGAGCGGATGAGCAGCGGACGCCGGGTCAGGAAGCCGGCGCGGCAGCGGGCTCAACATCAACGAGCCCGGCTGCGTCCGCGCGCTCGTCGACGAGGCCGTACGGCGCGGACTGCTGCCCGCAGGCGGGGAGTCGGACGGCTGGGAGCTGCTGCCCGCCGCAGTCGTCAGCCGCGCAGCAGCAGCCACTGCTGAAGCTCCACCAGATTGCCCTCCGGGTCCTTGAGGTGGGCCACCCGCAGCCGGTCCGACATGGGGGCCGGGCCGTGCAGCAGCTCGGCGCCGCGCCCGGTGATCTCCTCGCAGTACGCGCCCAGGTCGTCCACCCGCAGCACCACCAGCGACCGGTGCCCGCTCGCCGCGTCGCCCAGCTCGCCGAGCACCTCGGCCATCATCGCGCGGTCCTGCAGCGCGATGCCGGCCGAGCCGGTGGCCGGGCTGAACTTCTCGTACGGCCCGTCGACGGCGCCCGACTGCGGCTTGAGGCCGAGGACGTCGGCGTAGAAGCGGTAGCAGGCGGCGAAGTCGCTGACCAGCAGCCGGACCTGTGCGAGTTCCATGGCGTACTCCCCCTGTCGTCAGGACGTCGGTCAGGACGTCGGTCAGGACGTCGGTCAGGACGTTGTGCAGTACGTCGCTCAGGACCAGCGGCCGGTGCGCCCGAGCAGCAGGGCCACCGCCGCGGTCCCCGCGGTCGATGTCCGCAGCACCGTACGCCCGAGGACATACGGTTTGGCGCCCGCCTCCGCGAACAGGGCCAACTCCTCGGGGGAAACGCCCCCTTCCGGGCCGACGACCAGCACGATCTCGCCCTCGGTGGGCAGTTCGACGGTGGCGAGGGGCTCCTCACCGCTCTCGTGGAGCACGGCGGCGAAGTCGGCTTCGGCGAGAAGTGCGGCAACCTGCTTGCTGCTCGCGGCGTCCGCGACCTCCGGGAAGCGCACCCGGCGGGACTGCTTGCCCGCCTCCCGTGCGGTGGCCCGCCACTTGGCGAGGGCCTTCAGACCGCGGTCGCCCTTCCACTGCGTGATGCACCGGGAGGCCGCCCACGGCACGATCGCGTCGACGCCGGTCTCCGTCATGGTCTCCACGGCGAGTTCACCGCGGTCGCCCTTCGGCAGGGCCTGCACGACCGTGATCCGGGGCCGCGGCTCGGGCTCCTCCTGGACTGCGCCGAGATCCACCACCAGCCGGTCCTTGCCCTCGGCGGCCCTGACCACGCCCTCGGCCCAGCGGCCGTGCCCGTCGGTGAGGACGACGTCCTCGCCGGGCCGCAGCCGCTTCACGGAGACGGCGTGCCGTCCCTCGGGGCCGTCGAGCACGAACTCGGGTCCCCCGTGACCGAGTTGCTCGACCACGAACACCGGAGCCGTCATCGCTGGGTTCCTCCTTGCAGGGGCAGGTCCGACAACGTTGTGCACGCGGCGGCCAGTTCGGCCACCAGTACCTCCACCAGCCGCCCCGCGGGCATCGCGCGCGCCAGGCGGTGGCCCTGTCCCGCCCACAGCGCCATGCCCTGGGCGTCGCCCGCCGCGGCGGCGGCCTTGCGCAGCGGCGCGGTGAGGTGGTGGACGTCGGGGTAGGCGGCGGGCGCGTACGGGCCGTGCTCCCGCAGGAATCGGTTCACCAGGCCGCGCGCCGGGCGCCCGGAGAACGCCCGCGTCAGCTCGGTGCGCACGAACAGGGGGTTGGTCAGGGCCTGCTTGTGCAGGGCGTGCGCTCCGGACTCGTCGGTGGGGAGGAACGCGGTGCCGAGCTGGGCGGCGCTCGCGCCCGCGGCGAGGACGGCGGCGATCTGGCCGCCCCGCATGATGCCGCCGGCGGCGACGAGCGGCAGGGAGACGGCTTCGCGGACCTGCGCGAGAAGGGCCAGCAGCCCGATGCCCGACCCGTCGGTGTCGGGCAGGTCCCGGTGGGTGCCCTGGTGCCCGCCGGCCTCGACGCCCTGGACGATCACCGCGTCGGCGCCGGCCCGCTCCACCGCGAGCGCCTCGTCGACGCTGGTCGCGGTCACCAGGGTGACCGTCCCGGCCCGGCGCAGGGCCTGGAGCGCCTCGGGGGCGGGCACGCCGAAGTGGAAGGAGACCGCCGGGACCGGGTTGTCGAGCAGGACGGCCAGCTTGGTGTCGAAGCCGTCGTCGCGGCCGCTGTCCGGGTCGCCCAGCTCGGTCTCGTACCAGGCGGCCTCACCGGCGAGCTGGTGGGCGTAGACGCCGACGGCCGCGGGGTCCGCGTACTCCGGGTGCGGCAGGAAGAGGTTCACGCCGAAGGGCCGGGAGGTCAGGCTCCGCAGCTGCTTGATCTCCTGGTACATGCCGTCGGCCGTCTTGTACCCGGCGGCCAGGAACCCCAGCCCGCCGGCCTCGGACACGGCGGCGGCGAGCCGCGGCACGGAGACGCCGCCCGCCATGGGGGCCTGCACGATCGGACAGGAGAGGAGACCGGTCAGCGCGGAGGACATGACCGCATGTTGTCACGTCCTCCGAACAAGTCCGAATCGGCCCTTCCCCTTGGCATAAGCCAACATTTCCCGGGCCGACCCGGACCACTCGGCGACTGTGGGCGGCACACCCCAGCCCCCGTCAGCGACCGCTCAACGCGTCCTTCAGCCGAGAGAACAACCCCTGCTGCCCCGGCCGACTGCGCCCACCCGGGGGCCAACCCCCGGACCCCCGGCCCCAGCCCCCTCAGGTCCGCCCGTTGAACGCGTCCTTCAGCCGAGAGAACAACCCCTGCTGCCCCGGCTGGAACTGCCCCTGGGGCCGTTCCTCGCCGCGGAGCTTGGCCAGCTCGCGCAGCAGGCGTTCCTGCTCCGGGTCGAGCTTGGTCGGGGTCTGGACCTCGACGTGGACGATCAGGTCGCCCCGGCCGCCGCCGCGCAGGTGGGTGACGCCGCGCCCGTGCAGCGGGATCGACTGGCCGGACTGGGTGCCGGGCCGGATGTCGACCTCCTCCATGCCGTCCAGCGTCTCCAGCGGCACCTTCGTGCCGAGGGACGCCGCCGTCATGGGCAGGGTGACCGTGCAGTGCAGGTCGTCGCCGCGGCGCTGGAACTGCGAGTGCGGCAGCTCGTGGATCTCGACGTAGAGGTCACCGGCCGGGCCGCCGCCCGGGCCGACCTCGCCCTCGCCGGCGAGCTGGATGCGGGTGCCGTTGTCCACACCGGCCGGGATCTTGACCGTGAGGGTGCGCCGGGAGCGGACCCGGCCGTCGCCCGCGCACTCCGGGCACGGGGTCGGCACGACGGTGCCGAAGCCCTGGCACTGGGGGCAGGGCCGCGAGGTCATGACCTGGCCAAGGAAGGACCGGGTGACCTGGGAGACCTCACCGCGGCCGCGGCACATGTCACAGGTCTGCGCGGAGGTGCCGGGCGCGGCGCCCTCGCCGTTGCAGGTGTTGCAGACGACGGCCGTGTCGACCTGGATGTCCTTGGTCGTGCCGAAGGCCGCCTCGTCCAGCTCGACCTCGATCCGGATCATCGCGTCCTGGCCGCGCCGCGTCCGCGACCTCGGCCCGCGCTGGGACGCCGTACCGAAGAAGGCGTCCATGATGTCGGAGAAGTTGCCGAAGCCGCCCGCCCCGAAGCCGCCCGCGCCGGCGCCGCCGGACTGCGAGAGCGGGTCGCCGCCGAGGTCGTAGACCTGCTTCTTCTGCGGGTCCGACAGCACCTCGTAAGCGGCGTTGATCTCCTTGAACCGCTCCTGGGTCTTCGGATCGGGGTTGACGTCCGGGTGCAGCTCGCGAGCGAGCCGGCGGAAGGCCTTCTTGATCTCTTCCTGCGACGCGTCGCGGCGCACGCCGAGAACGGCGTAATAGTCCGTGGCCACTTACGACTCCGCCAGGATCTGTCCGACGTACCGTGCCACTGCGCGTACCGCTCCCATCGTTCCCGGGTAATCCATGCGGGTCGGTCCGACCACGCCGAGCTTGGCGACTGCCTCGCCGCCCGAACCGTAGCCGACCGACACCACCGACGTGGAGTTGAGTCCCTCATGGGCGTTCTCGTGACCGATGCGCACGGTCATGCCCGAATCCTTCGCCTCGCCCAGGAGCTTGAGGAGCACGACCTGCTCCTCCAGGGCCTCCAGGACGGGACGGATGGTGAGGGGGAAGTCATGTCCGAAGCGGGTCAGATTGGCGGTGCCGCCGATCATCAGCCGCTCCTCTGTCTGTTCGACGAGTGTCTCCAGGAGGGTGGAGAGCACCGTCTGGACCGTACCGCGGTCCTCCGGCTCGAAGGCCTCCGGCAGATCCTGCACCAGCTGCGGCACGTCCGTGAAGCGACGGCCCGCGACCCGGCTGTTCAGCCGCGCCCGCAGATCCGCGAGCGAGGCCTCGCCGAACGGCGCCGGGCAGTCGACCATCCGCTGCTCGACCCGCCCGGTGTCGGTGATCAGGACCAGCATCACCCGGGCCGGGGCCATCGACAGCAGCTCCACGTGCCGGACCGTGGACCGGGTCAGCGACGGGTACTGCACGACGGCCACCTGCCGGGTGAGCTGCGCCAGCAGCCGCACCGTGCGGGCCACGACGTCGTCGAGGTCGACGGCGCCGTCGAGGAAGTTCTGGATCGCGCGCCGCTCCGGCGCGGTGAGCGGCTTGACCTCGGCGAGCTTGTCGACGAAGAGCCGGTAGCCCTTGTCGGTGGGGATGCGCCCGGCGCTGGTGTGCGGCTGCGCGATGTAGCCCTCGTCCTCCAGGGCCGCCATGTCGTTGCGCACGGTCGCCGGGGACACGCCCAGGTTGTGCCGCTCGGTGAGCGCCTTGGAACCGACCGGCTCCTCGGTGCCGACGTAGTCCTGGACGATGGCGCGCAGCACCTGGAGCCTTCGTTCACTGAGCATGCGCACACCTCCAGAAGTCGTCACCTCGGCGCTTCCCCTGGCACTCTGAGCATTCGAGTGCCAGCCTTACCGGCCCAGTGTACGGCGGTCGGGCGGGCTTCCGGCAAGGCAGGTACCGCACCGCCGCGCCAGGTGACGGTGCCACCGATAGCGTCGCCGTATGACGGTGACTTGGGAAGAGCTGGGCTGGGAGCGGCTGGCGGCCGGGGTCGGCCGGTGCCGCCTGCCGCGCTGGGACTGCACGGCCGGGCTGGTCGTCGGGGAGGGCGCGGCGCTGCTGATCGACGCGGGTTCGAGCCTGCGGGAGGGGGCGGAGCTGCGGGCCCGCGCCGAGTGGCTGTTCGGCGGACGTGTGACCCATCTCGCGCTGACGCACCCCCACTTCGACCACGTCTTCGGGGCGGCGGCCCTCGACGGCACCGAGGTGTTCGGCGCGGTGGGCGTGGCCGCGGCGCTGACGTCCCGGCACGCCCGCGAGGAGCTGCGCGCGGACGCGGTCGGCAACGGCCTGGACGAGGAGGCCGCGACCGAGGCGGCGGACGCCCTGAGCGCGCCCGGCCACCACGTCACCGGCGAGTGGACGCTGGACCTCGGCGGCGGCCGCCAGGTCCTGCTCGCCAACGTCGGCCCCGGCCACACCGCCCACGACCTCGCGGTCCTGGTGCCCGGCTCCCCCGAGGTGGTGTTCTGCGGCGACCTGGTCGAGGAGTCCGGCGAACCCCAGGCGGGGCCGGACGCGGTACCGGCCCGCTGGCCCGACGCCCTGGACCGCCTCCTGGCCTTCGGCGGCGAGGACGCGCTGTACGTGCCCGGCCACGGAGCGGTCGTGGACGCGGCCTTCGTACGGCGTCAGCGCGACGAGCTGGCGGCCCGCTTCGGCGTGTCGCCCTGAAGGCCCCCGCGCTTGTTCCTATCGTCATCCGAATGCGCCAGTACTCCGCCGACCTGACACCTCCCTGGAAGAAGCCGCAGCCCGTCCCCGAGGTCCCGGCCGAGCCCGGTCTGGTGGTCGAGGAGCCCGGCACCGGCTTCTGCGGCGCGGTGATCCGCTGCGAGGCGGGCACGGTGACCCTGGAGGACCGCTTCGGCAAGCACCGCGTGTTCCCGCTGGAGCCGCGCGGCTTCCTGCTGGAGGGCCGGGTGGTGACGCTCGTACGACCGTCCGCCGCGCCCGTACGGCCCACCCGTACGGCGTCCGGCTCGGTCGCGGTCCCCGGCGCCCGGGCCCGCGTGGCCCGCGCCGGCCGCATCTACGTGGAGGGCCGCCACGACGCGGAGCTGGTCGAGAAGGTCTGGGGCGACGACCTGCGCATCGAGGGCGTGGTCGTGGAGTACCTGGAGGGCGTCGACGACCTGCCGGGGATCGTCGAGGAGTTCGCGCCGGGCCCGGACGCGCGGCTGGGGGTGCTGGTGGACCACCTGGTGCCGGGCTCGAAGGAGTGGCGCATCGCGCAGCGGGTGACCAGCGAGCACGCCCTGGTCGTGGGCCACCCGTACATCGACATCTGGGAGGCGGTGAAGCCGTCGTCCCTGGGCATCGCGGCGTGGCCGAAGGTCCCGCACGGCCAGGACTGGAAGACGGGCGTGTGCCGGGCCCTGGGCTGGCCCTCGGACAACACGGGCGCGGTGTGGCAGGCGATCCTGAAGCGGGTGGGCTCCTACAAGGACCTGGAGCCGGATCTGCTGGGGAGGGTGGAGGAGCTGATCGACTTCGTCACGGTGCAGCCGTGAGGGGCGGGAGGGTCCCGAACGTACTCGTGTCGAGGGTGACGTCCACGATCGGCAGCGGCACGGGATCACCGAACTTCCGGGTCCGTTCGGACTGATAGTCGGCCGCTGTCCCGCTGCCGACCGGCTCGCTCAGCACCAGGCATTTCGCCTGGAAGGGATCGATGATCAGGTACACGGGGACGCCGCCCGCCGCATAGACGGACCGCTTCTCGACATAGTCCCTGTGCACGCTCGTCCTGGAGACGACCTCGACCAGCATCGTCACCGCCGGAGCGGGCACGAGCCGCCCAGGGCTGTCGTCCGCGCCGATCTCCATGACCACCAGGTCGGGCTGCGGTTCACTGCTTTCGCTCGGGAAGGCCACGTCCTGAGTCTGCAGCCGCTCCCACCGGTGCGCAGGGATCTGGTCCTGCACCGACTGCACGATGCGGTTATGGACCTTGTCGGGCCCGGCCATCATCACGATTTCCCCCCGGATGAGCTCAGCCTTGAAGCCCTCGGGAACCTCCAGGTTCTCGAAGGCCTCATGCACCCGGCGATCATCCACAGCGGTCATCTCCGTGGCCCTCCGCTCTCCGCCGCCGCGTGTACGGCGGCAGCCCATGAACCAGGTTAGGGACCGAACCGGCGTTCAGGGGGGATTCACTCGCGGGAGTGATCAGTCCACCAGGTCCCGCACCACCGCGTCCGCCAGCAGCCGTCCCCGCAGGGTCAGCGCCGCGCGCCCCTCGTCGTACGGCCCCTGCTGGAGCAGTCCCTCGGTCAGCGCCCGCCGGGAAGCCGCCAGCCCCTGCTCCCGCAGCAGTGACAAGGGCACTCCCTCCCGCAGCCGCAGCTCCAGCAGGATCCGCTCCACCCGGCGGTCCTCCTCGGACAGCAGCTCACGGCCCGCGCCCGGGGAGCGGCCCTCCGCGAGGGCGGCGGCGTACGCTCCCGGATGCTTGGCGTTCCACCAGCGCACCCCGCCGACGTGGCTGTGGGCGCCGGGGCCCGCGCCCCACCAGTCGGCGCCGCGCCAGTAGAGCTCGTTGTGCAGGCAGCGGCCCGCCTCGGAGGCGGCCCAGTTGGAGACCTCGTACCAGTCGAGGCCCGCCGCGGTGAGCATGTCCTCCGCGATGAGGTAGCGGTCCGCGTGGACGTCGTCGTCGGTCATCGGGACCTCGCCCCGCCGGATGCGGCGCGCGAGCTGGGTGCCCTCCTCGACGATCAGCGCGTACGCGCTGACGTGGTCCGGGCCGGCGCCCAGCGCGGCCTCCAGGGACGCCCGCCAGTCGTCGTCGGACTCGCCGGGGGTGCCGTAGATCAGGTCGAGGTTGACGTGCTCGAAGCCCGCCGCGCGGGCCTCGGCCACGCACGCCTCGGGGCGCCCGGGGGTGTGGGTGCGGTCCAGGACCTTCAGCACGTGCTGCCGGGCGCTCTGCATGCCGAAGGAGACCCGGTTGAAGCCGCCTTCGCGCAACGCCGCGAGATACGCCGGGTCGACCGACTCCGGGTTGGCCTCCGTGGTCACCTCCGCGTCGGGTGCGAGGCCGAACTCGTCACGGATCGCCCCCAGCATCCGTACGAGATCACCGGCGGCCAGCAGGGTCGGCGTGCCGCCGCCGACGAAGACCGTGCGGACCTCGCGCGGGTCGTCGCCGAGGACCTTGCGCGCCAGGCGGATCTCGTCGACCAGGGTCTCGGCGTAGTTGTCGCGGGAGGCCAGCACTCCGCCGCTGCCGCGCAGCTCGGTCGCGGTGTAGGTGTTGAAGTCGCAGTAGCCGCAGCGGGTCGCGCAGTACGGGACGTGCAGGTAGAAGCCGAGGGGTCGGTCGGCCGCCCCGGCGAGCGCGGACGCGGGCAGCGCGCCGTCGGCGGGGACGGGCTCGCCGTCGGGGAGTGCGGAAGGCATGTCCTCCAGTGTCCCCCATGTCCGTGGCGGCTCTGTGCGGCCGGCTCTGTGCGGCCGGCTCTGTGCGGCCGGCTCTGTGCGGCCGGCTCTGTGCGGCCGGCTCTGTGCGGCCGGCTCTGTGCGGCCGGCTCTATTCGGCCTGCAGCACCAGCAGCGCCAGGTCGTCCTCGGGCGGCTGGTCGCCGAAGTCGTGGACGAGCCGGCGGATGCGTTCCGCGATCAGCTCCGCCTCCAGCCCGGCGCACCCGGTGAGGGCGGTGGCGAGGCCGTCGCCGTCGTCGAACTGGCGGATGCCGTCGCGCCGCTCGGTGACCCCGTCCGTGACGCACAGCAGGCTGTCGCCGGGCCGCAGCTCGAAGGTGTCGCTGGTGTACGTCTCGTCCTCGACGACCCCGAGCAGGGTCTGCGGCCGCGCCACCGTACGGACGCCGCCGTCCCGCCCCAGCAGCAGGGGCAGCGGGTGGCCGGCGGAGGCCAGGGTGCAGCGGACCCCGCCGCCCTCCAACGGCACGAGTTCGCCGTAGAGGAGGGACAGGAACCGGGTCTGCGGCCCGTCGCCGGGCACGGCGGGTCCGGCGAGGGCGCGGGCGGCGGCGTCGGCGGCCTCGGTGGCGTCGTCGAGGAGGAGCTGGTTGAGGCGGTCCAGGACGTCGGCGACGCGGTAGCCCTCGCGGGCCAGCAGCCGCAGCCAGGGCCGGGCGAGGCCGATGACGACGGCCGCCTCGGGTCCCTTGCCCTGGACGTCGCCGACGGCGAAGCACCAGCGGCCGTGCCCGGCCGGGAAGAGGTCGTAGAAGTCCCCGCTCGGGCCGCCCTTGTCGCACGGCTCGTAGACGAGCGCGCTGCGCACCCCCGGGATCTCCGCGACCGCGCCGGGCAACAGGCCGCGCTGGAGGACGGCGCTGATGGTGGCCTGGCGGGCGTACTGGCGGGCCGCGCCGATCGCCAGGGCGACCCGGCGGGCGAGGTCCTCGACCAGGCCGGTGATCTCGTCGGGGAAGCGCAGGATGCCGGCGCGGCCGATGACGAGGGTGCCCAGCGGGCGTCCGCCGGCGATCAGCCGGTAGGCGAGCGCGGAGCCGTGCGGGGCGCCGGGGGCGAGGGCGGCGCCGGGCCAGGGGTATGCCTCGGGCCCCGAGCGCAGGCCGTCGGAGGGGCGGGGCGGCTCCTTCTCCAGGGCCTCGCGCAGTTCCTCGATACGGTCCTCGCAGCCGTGCCAGACCCGGCCGAGGCGCGGCCCGGGCAGCCCGCCGCCCTCGCTCCAGCCGCGTCCGGTGACCTCGTCCTCCAGCCAGATCGCGCACCAGTCGGCCAGCCGTGGCACGAGCAGCTGCCCGGTGAGGGCGGCGACCAGGTTCTCGTCGAGCTGCCCGGCGAGCAGGTCGGAGGCCTCGGCGAGGAAGGACAGCGCGCCGCGGCCGAGCCAGTCCCCGTCGTGCTCGGCGCAGCGGCCCTCCGGCGCGAGGAGGGCCGCGGCGTCCAGCGCGCCCTCGGGCGCACAGCCGCCGCTGTCCTCGGGGGTCAGCCGAGCCCACACCGTCTTGGCGCCCTTGCGGTAGGTGACGCCCCACGCCTCGGCGAGCCCCGCGACCAGGCGCAGGCCCCGCCCGTACTCGTGTGCCTCGGTGGGCGTGTCCCGCGGTGGGCGGGCCGGGTGCCGGTCGGTGACCTCGACGACGAGGGCCCCGCAGCCGTCCTCCAGCCGGCAGTACAGCTCGACGTCCGTGCCGGCGTGGACGACGGCGTTGGTGACCAGCTCGCTGACGACGACCAGCGCGTCGGCGACCTGCCGCTCCCCGTCCGGCACCCACTCCTGGAACGCGGCCCGCGCCAGCGCCCGCGCGGTCCCGGGCGTGAGCGGGCCTCCGGCCAGCTTCGTGCGGAGCTCGGAGGGTCGCGCGGAGGCAGCGGTCTCCCGCTGCACCGGAATGGCCCTCATGGACAACTCCCCGGACGTATTGACCTCGGTCTGCCGTCAGAGTGACAGACGGAGCATGTCCGGAAGCAAGGAGTTACGGAAGTGGACCACGAGGGGCGACAACTGTGCTACGCACGACCGTTTTGACGCGTTATCTGCGGGGCTCGCCCCTGGGGACGCGCCCCTGGAGGCACGTCCCCAGAGGCGCCGGGAACCGTGCGACGAACCACGGCGAAGCCGCAGCCGCCGCACGACCCGCGCCGCCCCTACGCCTCGCGCGTCCCCTCGTACATCTCCTCCAGCAGGTGCCGGTACTCCCGCTCCACCACCGGCCGCTTCAGCTTCAGACTCGGCGTGATCTCCCCGTGCTCCACATCGAGGTCCCGGGGCAGCAGCCGGAACTTCTTGATGGTCTGCCACCGCTGGAGCCCGGCGTTGAGCTCCTGGATGTAGCCCTCCACCATGGCCACCGTCGCGGGCGCGGCGACGATCTCGGCGTACGACTTGCCGCCGAGGCCGTTCTCCTCGGCCCAGCCGGCGATGGCGGCCTCGTCGAGGGCGATGAGCGCGGTGCAGAAGTTCCGGTCGGCGCCGTGGACGAGGATGTTGGAGACGAACGGGCAGACCGCCTTGAACTGTCCCTCGATCTCGGTCGGCGCGACGTACTTGCCGCCGGAGGTCTTGAACAGGTCCTTCTTGCGGTCGGTGATGCGCAGGTAGCCGTCCGGGGAGAGCTCGCCGATGTCGCCGGTGTGGAACCAGCCGTCGGCCTCCAGGACCTCGGCGGTCTTGTCGGGCAGGTTGTGGTAGCCCTCCATGATGCCGGGGCCGCGCAGCAGGATCTCGCCGTCGTCGGCGATGCGCACCTCGCAGCCGGGCAGCGGCTTGCCGACGGTGCCGGTGCGGTAGGCCTCGCCGGGGTTGACGAAGGAGGCGGCGGAGGTCTCGGTGAGGCCGTAGCCCTCCAGGATGTGGATGCCGGCGCCGGAGAAGAAGTAGCCGATCTCCGGGGCGAGCGCGACCGAGCCGGAGACGCAGGCACGCAGGTTGCCGCCGAAGGCCTCGCGGATCTTGGAGTAGACGAGCGTGTCGGCGACCTTGTGCTTGGCGGCGAGGCCGAACGGCGCGGTGGCGGTGCCGGTGCGGCGGAAGTTGTCCTGGGTGACCTTGGCGTACTCGCGGGCGACCCCGGCCGCCCACTGGAAGATCTTGTACTTGGCGGCGCCGCCCGCACGGGCCTTGGCGGCGACGCCGTTGTAGACCTTCTCGAAGATGCGCGGCACGGCGGCCATGTAGGTCGGCTGGACGACCGGCAGGTTCTCGATGATCTTGTCGACGCGGCCGTCGACGGCGGTCACGTGACCGACCTCGATCTGCCCGGAGGTGAGCACCTTGCCGAAGACGTGGGCGAGCGGCAGCCACAGGTACTGCACGTCGTCGGCGGTGATCAGACCGGTCGCGGCGATCGCCTTGGCCATGTAGGACCAGTTGTCGTGCGGCAGACGCACGCCCTTGGGGCGGCCGGTGGTGCCGGAGGTGTAGATGACGGTGGCGAGCTGGTCGCTGGTGATCGCGCCGACCCGCTCCTTGATCAGCTCGGGGTCCTTCTCCAGCCGGGCCGCGCCCCGGCTCTCCAGCTCGGCGAGGGAGAGGATCCAGTCGCCGGTCTCCACGCCCTCGGCGTCGATCACCACGACATGGGTGAGCTCGGGCAGCTCGGCGCGCTTCTCGACGGCCTTGGCGAGCTGCTCGGCGTTCTCCGCGATGAGCACCCGGCTGCCCGAGTCGGCGAGGATGTACGCCGCCTCGTCCGCGTTGGTCTGCGGGTAGACCGTGGTCGTGGCCGCGCCGGCGCACATGATGCCCAGGTCGGCGAGGAGCCACTCGATGCGGGTGGCGGCCGCCAGGGCGACGCGCTGCTCGGGCTGGATGCCCAGCTCGATGAGTCCGGCCGCGACGGCGTAGACCCGCTCGGCGGCCTGGGCCCAGCTCAGCGACTTCCAGTCGTCCGGGCCCTGGCCGGAGGCGGCGGGTACGGGGTAGCGGTACGCCTCGGCATCCGGCGTCGCCGCCACGCGCTCCAGGAAGAGGCCTGCCACGGAGGGCGGACGGTTCTCGATCAGGGTCTGTGTGTCGCTCACGACATCCTCCGGGGGCCCGCGACGGTGCGGCTGGCTCAGTGGCTGTTTTCACTCACGCGCCGTTGTTTAACTCGTGAGTAACTATCGAGCAGGGACAGGGTAGAGCCCGGCCGCCCGCTGCGTAAGGGCCCGCGCCCTGTCACTTCCTACAGACACATACCCGCCACCTGCGAAGGGCCCGCCGCACTTTCGTACGACGAGCCCCTCGATGTCCGTTTTGCGGGCGTCCCCGGCGGTTACTTCTTGGCCTTGCCCGACCCCGCGCTGTCATCGCTGGACAGCACCGCGATGAAGGCCTCCTGCGGAACCTCCACCGATCCCACCATCTTCATCCGCTTCTTGCCTTCCTTCTGCTTCTCCAGCAGCTTCCGCTTACGGGAGATGTCACCGCCGTAGCACTTGGCGAGGACGTCCTTGCGGATGGCGCGGATGGTCTCGCGGGCGATGACCCGCGAGCCGATGGCGGCCTGGATGGGCACCTCGAACGCCTGCCGCGGGATGAGCTCGCGCAGCTTGGCGACGAGCCGCACGCCGTACGCGTACGCCGCGTCCTTGTGCGTGATCGCCGAGAAGGCGTCGACCTTGTCGCCGTGCAGCAGGATGTCGACCTTCACCAGGCTGGAGGTCTGCTCACCGGTGGGCTCGTAGTCGAGGGACGCGTAACCGCGCGTCTTCGACTTCAGCTGGTCGAAGAAGTCGAAGACGATCTCCGCGAGCGGCAGCGTGTAGCGGATCTCGACCCGGTCCTCGGAGAGGTAGTCCATGCCGAGGAGGGTGCCGCGCCGGGTCTGGCACAGCTCCATGATCGAGCCGATGAACTCGGTCGGCGCGAGGATCGTGGCCCGCACGACCGGCTCGTACACCTCGTTGATCTTGCCCTCGGGGAACTCGCTCGGGTTGGTGACGGTGTGCTCGCTGCCGTCCTCCATCACCACGCGGTAGACCACGTTCGGCGCGGTCGCGATCAGGTCGAGCCCGAACTCGCGCTCCAGCCGCTCCCGGATCACGTCGAGGTGCAGGAGCCCCAGGAAGCCGACGCGGAAGCCGAAGCCGAGGGCCGCGGAGGTCTCCGGCTCGTAGACGAGCGCGGCGTCGTTGAGCTGGAGCTTGTCCAGGGCCTCGCGCAGCTCGGGGTAGTCGGAGCCGTCCAGCGGATAGAGCCCGGAGAACACCATCGGCTTGGGGTCCTTGTACCCGCCGAGGGCCTCCGTCGCGCCCTTGTGCTGACTGGTGACGGTGTCACCGACCTTGGACTGGCGGACGTCCTTCACACCGGTGATCAGATAGCCCACCTCACCGACGCCGAGGCCGTCGGCGCCGAGCATCTCGGGCGAGTTGGTGCCGATCTCCAGCAGTTCGTGCGTCGCACCGGTCGACATCATCTTGATCCGCTCACGCTTGTTGAGCTGACCGTCGATGACACGGACGTACGTCACGACGCCCCGGTACGAGTCGTACACCGAGTCGAAGATCATTGCGCGCGCGGGCGCGTCCTTGACGCCGACCGGCGCCGGCACCTCGGCGACGACCTTGTCGAGCAGCGCGTCCACACCGACACCGGTCTTCGCGGACACCCTCAGCACGTCGGACGGGTCGCACCCGACCAGGTTGGCGAGCTCCTCGGCGAACTTCTCGGGCTGCGCGGCCGGCAGGTCGATCTTGTTCAGTACGGGGATGATCGTGAGGTCGTTCTCCATCGCCAGGTACAGGTTGGCGAGGGTCTGGGCCTCGATGCCCTGGGCGGCGTCGACGAGGAGGATGGTCCCCTCACAGGCGGCCAGCGACCGCGAGACCTCATAGGTGAAGTCGACGTGCCCGGGGGTGTCGATCATGTTGAGGATGTGCGTGTTGCTCTTGTCGTGGGTCGGGGCCCACGGCAGACGCACCGCCTGGGACTTGATCGTGATGCCGCGCTCGCGCTCGATGTCCATGCGGTCGAGGTACTGAGCGCGCATCTGCCGCTGCTCGACCACACCGGTCAGCTGGAGCATCCGGTCGGCGAGCGTGGACTTGCCGTGGTCGATGTGCGCGATGATGCAGAAATTGCGGATCAGAGCCGGGTCGGTACGGCTCGGCTCGGGCACATTGTTAGGGGTCGCGGGCACGCAGGGTCCTGTCTCTTGAGGCGCCTTATGCCTCGGGTCGGATCGATACGTAGCCTCCATGGTCCCACGGGCGGCGACCGGCGGCTGGTTTGGGCTGGCCGCGGGGGCACTGGTAGCCTGGGTGGCTGTGTCTCATGCCCTCTCAGCACGAGGCACGTCATCAAGAAATCACTCGGTACGGGATCCAGGGGCCGCTCGGCCCCCACGGCCCTGTGCCTGAACCTGAAAAGGCTCATTCGTGGCGAACATCAAGTCCCAGATCAAGCGGATCAAGACCAACGAGAAGGCTCGGCTGCGCAACAAGGCCGTCAAGTCCTCCCTGAAGACCGCGATCCGCAAGGCCCGCGAGGCCGCTGCCGCGGGTGACGTCGAGAAGGCCACCGAGTACCAGCGCGCCGCGTCGCGTGCGCTCGACAAGGCCGTCTCGAAGGGCGTCATCCACAAGAACCAGGCCGCCAACAAGAAGTCGGCGCTTGCTTCCAAGGTCGTTTCCCTCAAGGGCTGACCCTTTTCTGATCTGACCGCTGGAAGGACCCAGAGCGGGCCCTCTCTCATCCGCTCCCGACCAGCACAACCGGGTTCGCGCGCGGCCTGCGTTCGCCACGCGGGCGCGGACCCAGCAGCTTGAACCGAAGGCCCCGGTCCCCCTCCTTCCCCAGGACGGGCGACCGGGGCCTTCGGCGCGCGCGGGCCCGCCTGCCCCGCGATCACGTCCAGGGGCCGCCTGCCCGCGACCACGTCCAGGGGCCGCTGCCCGCGATCACGTCCAGAACTCGTCGGCCTTCTCGATGTCGTCCAGGCACTCGTCGATGTCGGTGGCCTTGTCCCCGACGATCCGGAAGACCAGGCACCCGTCCATCTCGACGCTCTTGGTTCCGCGCCGGGCCGTCGTGCGGTGCACCGCGACGGCATGTCCGCGCCCGTCCACCAGCACATTGCGCAGTTCCACCCGCAGACTGCCGCCGGTCTCCTCGAACAGCCTGCCGTAGAGCCCGACGATCGCGTCCTGCCCCTTGTAGTCACCCGAGAGCCGGTGGCTCCCGGGCACATGCTGCGTGCAGTCCGCCGTCATCAACTCCCGCAGCGCGTCCATGTCCCCCCGCTGGAACGCCTCATAGCCCTTGCGGACCAGTTGCACATGGGGATGCTCCGCCATGACGACCGCCACCTCTCCTCTTCCGGCACTGGATGGCTGCCACCCTCGATTTTCCTCCGCGGGGAGGACGGCGTCCTGCGGGAGCGGGGAGGGATGCGAGGGCGGAGCGCGAGCCGGGAGGACGCGGCGTCCTGAGGGCCCCTCTGCGGGCGGGAGCTGGGCGTCCGGAGGCGGATCTGCGGCGTTCCGGGGTCCCGGCGCGGAGGAGATGGGCCTGCGGCGTCCCTGCCGGGGTCCCGGCGCGGAGGCGATGAGCCAGCGGCGTCCCGGGGTCCCGGCGCGGAGGCGATGAGCCTGCGGCGTTACGGAATGCCGGCGTGCCCGGGGACGGCCTGCGCGCGCGAAGGGCTCGGCCTCGTGGAGGGCGCTTCCAGGAGGGCCCTCTTGGTAACGCCCGCGCCGCCCGGAGGGCTCAGCGGCCTCGGGAGCGGGCCGCTCGGGCGATGATCACCACGGCTTTCTCCAGGGCGTACTCGGGGTCGTCGCCGCCGCCCTTCACACCGGCGTCGGCCTCGGCCACGGCGCGCAGCGCGACGGCCACCCCGTCGGGTGTCCAGCCGCGCATCTGCTGGCGCACCCGGTCGATCTTCCAGGGGGGCATGCCCAGCTCACGAGCGAGATCGGCGGGCCGGCCTCCTCGGGCGGAGGACAGCTTCCCGATCGCCCGCACACCCTGCGCGAGCGCACTGGTGATCATCACCGGGGCCACACCGGTCGACAACGACCACCGCAGCGCCTCCAGCGCCTCGGCAGCCCTGCCCTCCACCGCCCGGTCGGCGACCGTGAAGCTCGACGCCTCGGCACGGCCGGTGTAGTACCGCCCGACGACGGCCTCGTCGATGGTCCCCTCGACATCCGCGACCAGCTGCGACACGGCGGAGGCCAGCTCCCGCAGATCACTGCCGATGGCGTCGACGAGCGCCTGGCATGCCTCGGGCGTCGCGGACCGCCCCTTCGCCCGGAACTCCTGCCGCACGAACGCCAGCCGGTCGGCCGGCTTGGTCATCTTCGGGCAGGCGATCTCCCGCGCCCCGACCTTGCGCGCGGCGTCCAGCAGCCCCTTGCCCTTGGCGCCACCGGCGTGCAGCAGCACCAGCGTGATCTCCTCCGCCGGCGCGGAGAGATACGCCTTCACATCCTTGATGGTGTCGGCCGACAGGTCCTGCGCGTTGCGTACGACCACGACCTTGCGCTCGGCGAAGAGCGACGGACTCGTCAGCTCCGCGAGCGTGCCGGGCTGCAACTGGTCCGGGGTCAGATCCCGTACGTCCGTGTCGGCGTCGGCGGCCTTCGCCGCGGCCACCACCTCCTGCACCGCACGGTCCAGCAGAAGGTCCTCCTGCCCCACGGCAACCGTCACCGGGGCAAGAGGGTCGTCATTCGCAGTCTTCCTGGCCATCGCCCCAAGCATGTCACGCCCCACCGACAACGAACCCCGCGAGCGAGCCGGCCCCACGGCGCACAGCCGGCTCCTGCCTCATTCCCCGGGTCGGGTGGCGCGGTCTACGGCTCCTCGCGCCACCCGTCCCACTCCCCGGCGAACTCATCGAGCTCCCGAGGATCGAGCCGCCCCTCCTCGTCCCGCAGCACGACCAGCCACTGCGCGTCCTCCGCATCGTCCTCACCGGCCAGCGCGTCCCGCAGCAGCCGAGGCTCCTCATCGATGCCGAACCGCCGCCCCAGCGCCTCGGCCACCTCTTCCGCGGCATCACGATCGGGCAGCACCAGCACATGTCTCACATCACTCACGCCGACCATTTTCCGCCACACCCCCGGCCCGAGGTCCCCGAGGGCGGCCGGCGCGACAGCCACCCCGCACTGTGAGCCGCCCGGCCCGAGGTCCCCGAGGGCGGCCGGCGCGACAGCTACCCCGCACTCTGAGCCCCCCGCACCACCGGAACCCGCTCCAGCACGATCCCGAACCGCTCCCGATACGCCGCCAGCACCTCCTCCTCCGACCCCAGCTCCGTCACCTCCCGCGCACCTCCAGGCGCGGTCACCGTCAGGCTCCGTCCACTGAGCGTGATCCGCCCGCCGTCCTCCGTGATCCGCGAGCACACCAGCGACCGCTGGAAGTGCGACCGCGGCGAGGTGCTGTGCCACCACGCCCCGACGACGAAGTCGTCGAACAGCCGCGGCCGCGTCTCCAGCCGGTACTCGGCCCGCCCGTCCTTGACCACGTCGAGATCGACGAAGCCGACCGCACCACCCCGCTCCCCCACGGCATCCGGCCCGGACTCGACGATCCGGAACACCCCTCCCGGGTCGACCTGCTCACCCCGCGCCCCCAGATCGAGCGGCAGATGGCTGTGCGCCCCGAACCCGACGTCCGCCAGCCACTCACCACCGTCCACCGTCCCTACCCGCAGCGCGAGATGGTCGTACGGAATCCCCGTCCTCCCCTCGTCCCCGTACACCCGCGCCGCGAGGTACGTCACGTCGTACCCCAGCGCGGCCAGCAACGCCCCGAAAGCGCCGTTGAGTTCGTAGCAGAAGCCGCCTCTGCGCGCCCCCACCACCTTGTCCAGCAGCGCCTTCTCCTCCAGCGCGATCTCCTCGCCCAGGTGGATCGACAGGTTCTCGAAGGGCACGGTCCGCAGATGCCGCAGATGCAGCTCCCGCAGGGCGCCGACGGTGGGCCGGTCGGGACGTTCGGCTCCGATACGGCGGAGATAGGCCTCGATCTGTGCGGAGTTCATACCCTCAGTCTCGCGCCACCCGCATCTCCTCCCCCGCCCCGGTCACCGCGACCGCCCCACCGGCGTCCGTCCGCAGCACCACCGCGCCCCCGGCCCGCAGCGCGGCGACCGTGCCAGGGGCCGGATGCCCGTACGGGTTGTCCGCCCCAGCGGAGATGAGCGCGAGCCGCGGCGCCACCCGCCGTATCAGGTCCGGGTCCTGGTAGGCCGAGCCGTGATGGGCGACCTTCAGCACGTCCACCTCCCCGAACAGCCGGGCCGCGGGCGACCTCGACAAGGCCCGCTGCGCGGGCGGTTCGAGATCCCCCAGCAGCAGCATCCGCAGCCCCGCCGACCGCACGAACAGCGTCACGCTCGCGTCGTTCGGCCCCTCGGGCTCCCTCATCTGCACCGGCGGGGCCACACCACCGCTCCGGCTCCAAGGCACCGGCGGGGCCGTGCCACCACCCCGGCTCCCCGCCACCGACCCGGCCGCGCCACCACCCGGGCTCCAGGACGCCGGCGGCCACACCACCTGCCACGTCAGCTCACCCGTGCGCCGCCGTTCACCCGCCACGGCCCGGGTGACCGGGATCCGCCGCGCGGCCGCCTCCCTGCGCACGAACTCCACCTGCTCCGCGGGCTCCTCGAATCCGGTCGTCTGGATCTCCCCCACCGACCGGCCCCGCAACACCCCCGCCAGCCCTGCCACATGGTCGGCGTGGAAGTGCGTCAGCACCACCAGAGGTACCTTGGTGACACCGAGCGTCCGCAGACAGCGGTCGACCGGTTCCGGATCGGGCCCCGCGTCGACCACGACCCCACTGCCCGCCCCCGCCGCCAGCACCAGCGCATCGCCCTGCCCCACATCGCACATCGCCAGCCGCCAGCCCGGCGGCGGCCAGCCCTTGATCACCCCGGCCAACGGCGGCGGCTGCACCACCACCAGCAACAGCAGCACCCCGCACACCGCGCACAGCCACGGCCGACCGAGCAACCGCCTCCCGACGAACAACACCCCCACCGTGACGAGCGCGAGCAACGCCGCTCCAGCCCAGCCTTCCGGCCAGTCCACACCCCCACCTGGCAGCGCCGCCCCGGCACGAGCCACGTCCGCGATCCACCCCGCCGGCCAACCCGCCAGCCACGCCAGCCCCTTGGCCACCGGCATCGCCACCGGCGCCACCGCCAGCGCGGCGAAGCCCAGTACCGTCGCCGGTGCCACCGCGAACTCCGCGAACAGGTTGCACGGCACCGCCACCAGGCTGACCCGTGCCGACAGCACCACCACGACCGGCGCGCACAGCGCCTGAGCCGCCCCGGCCGCCGCCAGCCCCTCCGCCACCCGCGGCGGAACCCCGCGCCGCCGCAGAGCCGCGCTCCAGCGCGGCGCGACCGTCAACAGAGCGCCCGTCGCCAGCACCGACAGCAGGAACCCGTAACTGCGAGCCAGCCAGGGGTCGTACAGCACCAGCAGCAGAACTGCCGTCGCCAACGCCGGGATCAGCGATCTACGGCGTCCGGTGACCAGCGCCAGCAGCGCGACCGACCCGCAGGCGGCGGCCCGCAGCACGCTCGGGTCCGGCCGGCACACCACCACGAACCCCAGCGTCAGCACCCCGCCCAGCACGGCCGTCGTCCGCAGCGAGATGCCCAGGCGCGGCGCGAGCCCGCGGCGCTCGACCCGCTGCGCCAGGCCCGGAGGGCCGAGCAACAGGGCCAGCACGATCGTGAGGTTGCTTCCCGACACCGCCAGCAGATGCGCCAGGTCGGTCTCCTTGAACGCCTCGTCCAGCTCCGGCGTGATCCGCGAGGTGTCCCCGACGACCAGCCCGGGCAACAACGCCCGCGCATCCGCGGACAACCCCTCGGTCGCCTCCCGCAGCCCCGCCCTCAACCGGCCCGCGAGACGCTGCGCCCCCGACGGCCGGCCCACCACCTCCGGCGCCCAGGAGCCCCGCACCCGCAGCACCCCGGCGATCCGGTCACCCCCCATCACCGCCGGCGCGAGCCGTCCGGTCACCCGCAGCCGCGTCGAGGGCAGCAGACCCAGCCAAGGCGACGACACCGGGCTCGCCGCCGTGGCGGACGCGCCCTCGTGCTCCCGAGCGTCGACCATCAGCAGCACGGGCGTCCGCGTCACGGACTCCGCCCCGCCCAGTGACTCGACCTTGCGCACCTCCGCCTGGATCAGCACTACACCCGGCGCCATGCGGTTCCCCCTGACCCGAGGTCTGGACAGCCGCGGATCGGAGGTGACCTCGACCTCCGCCGTCACCGTGGCGAACTGCCGCACCAGTCCCGGCACAGGGCCGCGCCGCAGGTCGGCCCCGTGCAGCCCCGCGGAGGCGGCAGCCGCGGCGACACAGAGCAGCACAGCCGCCACCGCCCCGAACGACCACCCACGCCGGCCGGGATCCCGGCCTCCCCGGCGCATCCCCCGCCCCCACATCCGGAGCAGCACCCCTGCCACGGCCAGGCAGCCGATCGTCACACCGGTCCCCCACTCCGGCGACGCGCCGAGCATGAGTGCGGCCGTCACCCAGGCCGCCACCGCCGGCGGGACGAGCCTCAGATCGGCCGGTGCCTCCTGCCGGGGGTGGGCGGCCCCCAGGCGTCTACCGGACGCGCTGTGCACTGCCCGGCGCGCACCGGAGGCCAGGGAGTCGGGAGCCCCCGCGCTCATGGCCGCACCAGGTCGCGCAGATCGGCGAAGCGGCGTTCCCCGATGCCGTTGACCTCACGCAACTCGTCGACCGAGCGGAAACCCCCGTGCTGGGTGCGGTAGTCGACGATGTGCTGGGCGAGCACAGGGCCCACCCCGGGCAGGCCGTCCAACTGCTCGATCGTGGCGGTAGTGAGGGATACAGGCGCCATGGGCCCGGCCAGAGCGCCGGAACCCGGTGGCACCCCGCCGACCGTTCCCCCGGAGCCGGGGCCGGAGCCGGAAGCGGAACCGGAGCCAGGGACGATGGCGGTGCCGGTGCCCGCCACGGCCGGGCCGCCGACGATCACCTGCTCCCCGTCCATCAGGAAGCGGGCGCGATTGAGTCCGTCGACGTTCGTGCCGGGCCGCACCCCTCCGGCCGCCCGCAGCGCGTCCGCGACCCGCGACCCGGCCGGCAGCCGGTGGACACCGGGTTCCCGGACCTTGCCGCTGACGTCCACGACGATCTCGGCCGGCGCCCCCGCCGCCCCCACGGCCGACGCCCCATCCGAACCCTCTACCGGCGCGCTGACCGGTGGGGAACCCGGCCCGGTGGCCTCACCCGGCTGCTGCTCCTCGTACGAACCGGCCGCGCGCACGATCTCGGGCGCCCGGACCGGCTGGGTGCGTCCGCTCCAGAAGTGCTGCACCGCAAGTCCCGCCGCCACGACCAGCACCACCGCGAGCGCGGCCACGCTCCGCCGCTCCAGCCCGCACCTGGCCTGCAGCCACACCGGCATCCGCTCCCGCAGCGCGAGCCCGGCCCGGCCCCGTAAGCCATGGCCGTCACCGCGGGCGGCGGGAACGGCACCGGCCGCCTCTCCGCCGGTCTCCCCGTCGGGTGCCGGCTCCTCTTCCTCCACCGCCTCCTTCGGCCACGTCGGCGGGGAGCCCCGTTCCACCGCCCGGGGTGGCCCGGCTCCCACCTCCCTGCGCTGTGCGGGCCGTTGCACGAACAGCGCCTCAGCGCGGCGTCGCAGTTCATCGGCGGACCGGTGGTGGCCCTGCCTGGCCCGGACGGGCCGGCGGCGGTGACGGTGTCGAATGCGGCCGTCGGAGGACGGGGCCCGACCGGGCCCACTCGTCGCGGACGGCGTACGTGGATGTGATCGAAGTGCCATGCCCCGAGCATCACGCAGATCGAAGCCCCAGGACGTGCCCGCTCAAGTTCCGTGGAACACCGCCGAGTTGTGGATAACTCCGCCACCCGAACGAGTGACTCCGCTCTCTCATCCCACTTCACCTCGCCGCAGCGGGCAGCACTCACAGTCCGGCCGAAGCCGGAAGCAGCGCGCCCCACGGCCCCTCAGCGCGCCGACACCACGACCCCGAGCAGCCCAGGCCCCGTGTGCGCCCCGATCACCGCCCCGACCTCACTGACATGCAGGTCGCCCAGCCCCGGCACCCGCTCACGCAGCCGGTCCGCCAACGCGCCGGCCCGGTCGGGGGCGGCGAGATGGTGCACCGCGATGTCGACCTGTGCGGCGCCGGCCCGGTCGACGACCAGTTCCTCCAGGCGGGCGATCGCCCGGGACGCCGTGCGGACCTTCTCCAGCGGGCCGATGCGGCCGTCCTCCAGCTGGAGCAGCGGCTTCACGGCGAGCGCGGAGCCGAAGAGCGCCTGTGCGGCACCGATCCGGCCGCCGCGGCGCAGGAAGTCGAGCGTGTCGACGTAGAAGTAGGCGCAGGTGCCGGCGGCTCGCTTCTCCGCGGCGGTGACGGCGTCGTCCACCGTGCCGCCCGACTCGGCGGTCTCGGCCGCGGTGACCGCGCAGAAGCCGAGCGCCATCGCCACCATGCCGGTGTCCACCACCCGCACCGGAACAGGTGCCTCGCGGGCCGCGAGCACCGCCGCGTCGTAGGTGCCGGACAGTTCCGCGGACAGGTGCAGCGAGACGATGCCGGTGGCGCCGGACTCGGCGACCTTGCGGTAGTGCTGGGCGAAGACCTCGGGGCCGGGGCGCGAAGTGGTGACGGGGCGTCGTTTCTGCAGGGCCTGGGCCAGCGACCGGGTGGAGATCTCGGTGCCCTCTTCGAGCGCCTGGTCGCCGAGCACCACGGTCAGCGGGACCGCGGTGATGCCGTGACGCTCCATCGTCCGCTGCGGCAGGTAGGCCGTGGAATCCGTGACGATCGCGACATGGCGGGACATGAGCTGGAGGTTACCTGGCGTAGCGCCCGCGCGGCAGTCCGGGCCCGCTGACCAGGGCCGCAGCGGTGTCCTCAGGTGGTGCTTTCGGGTCGGGGCTTCTTCTGCCAGGGGTGGACGGGACGCTGTCCGGGCGGGGTGATGGCCTGCCGCGCCGACTCCTCGGCCTCCTCGGCCGGCCGGCCCTGCGCGGGGGTGTTTCTCGGCGAAGCCTGTCGGGACGGCGCACCGTCGGCGCCGGGTGCCGCGGGCCACGGGGGCGGCGGTGCGGTGGACTCGGCGGATTCGGCGGTCGTCCAGTGCCGGAGGGCGCCCGCCTCCAGGTCGATCTGCGAGCTCAGCGCGTCCAGGTCGTCGTCGGCGAAACGGCGTGCCCGGTCGCGGGCGGCCCAGCGGAGGGAGTCCGCCGAGCGTGTGATGCGCTCGGTGCGTTCGCGCAGTGCGGGCAGCCGCTCGGCGAGCGCGGTCCGGTCCGGCTCCGACTCCAGGCGCCGTAGGTCGGCGTCCAGCTCGTGACCGTGGGCGCTGAGGCGTTCGAAGAGGCCGAGGGACTCCTTGAGGGACTCGTCGTCGGCCACGCCCGCGTGCAGAGCGTCCTGCGTGGCGCGCATCGATGTGCGCAGCGCCAGTCGTAGTTGGGCGATCTCGCCCGCCGGGCCCGGCTGGGCGAAGGACTTGGCCCGCAGGGTGTGGTCCTCGACGGTGCGGCGGGCCTGGGTGAGGGTGCGGTCCACGCCGCGCTTGGCGGCGCCGACGACCTTCACCGTGGCGTACGCGCCCAGTGCCAGGAGCAGCGCGAAGAGCAGGACGACCACTGCGACCACCGCTTCCACGACGCTCCTCCTCCGCGCTGTCGCGGCACGCTCCGCGCCGCACTCAAACGGTAAACGCAACAGCCAGGCCCGGAGTTCCAGAAGAACCCCGAACCTGCCCGTAGGGGACTACCCCGAGTCGCCGGCCGAAGGCCGGGCCGACCTGGTCACAGCCGCACAAACAGCCAGGCCGACCTGGTCACAGCCCCGCGGAACCCGGGCCGACCTCGTCACAGCCCCGCGGAACCCGGGCCGACCTCGTCACAGCCCCGCGGAACCCGGGCCGACCTCGTCACAGCCACGCAAACACCCAGACCGAGCCACGCAAACACCCAGACCGACCTCGCCACGGCCCCGCAGAACACCGGGGCCGACCTTGCCACGGCGACGCGAACACCCACGTCAGCACCGTACCGACGGCCGGCCCCGGCCCTGTGTGAGCCCGACGGCCGCAGCTACGCCGTGACGATGTTCACCAGCTTGGGCGCCCGCACGATCACCTTGCGGATCCCGGCACCGCCCAGCGCGGCGACGACCTTGTCGTCGGCCAGGGCCACCTTCTCCAGCTCCTCGTCGGAGATGGCCGGCGGCACCTCCAGGCGGGCCTTGACCTTGCCCTTGACCTGGACGACACAGGTGACGGTCTCGTCCACGACGTACGCCGGGTCGGCGACGGGGAAGTCCCGGTGCACCACGGAGTCGGTGTGGCCCAGCTTGCGCCACAGCTCCTCGGCGATGTGCGGCGCCAGCGGCGCGATCAGCAGCACCAGGGCCTCGGCCACGGACCGCGGCACGGCCCCGCCGGTCTTGGTCAGGTGGTTGTTCAGCTCGGTGATCTTGGCGATGGCGGTGTTGAAGCGCATGCCCTCCAGGTCGCCGCGGACGCCGTCGATCGCCTTGTGCAGGGCACGCAGCGTGTCCTCGTCGGGCTCGGCGTCAACGACGGTGGCCTCGCCGGTCGTCTCGTCGACGATGTTGCGCCACAGCCGCTGCAGCAGCCGGAACTGGCCGACCACCGCGCGCGTGTCCCAGGGGCGGGAGACGTCCAGCGGGCCCATCGCCATCTCGTACAGGCGCAGCGTGTCGGCGCCGTACTCGGCGCAGATCGCCTCAGGAGTGACGGCGTTCTTCAGGGACTTGCCCATCTTGCCCAGCAGGCGGGAGACCTTCTCGCCCTGGTAGTAGAACGCGCCGTCGCGCTCCTCCACCTCGGCGGCCGGCACGGCGATGCCCCGGCTGTCGCGGTAGACGTAGGCCTGGATCATGCCCTGGTTGAACAGCTTGTGGAACGGCTCGGCCGAGGAGACGTGGCCCAGGTCGAACAGGATCTTCGACCAGAAGCGCGCGTACAGCAGGTGCAGCACCGCGTGCTCGGCGCCGCCGACGTACAGGTCGACGCCGCCGTGCGGCCGGCCCGCGCGCGGGCCCATCCAGTACTGCTCGATGGCGGGGTCGACCAGCTTCTGGTCGTTGTGCGGGTCCAGGTAGCGGAACTCGTACCAGCAGGAACCGGCCCAGTTGGGCATGGTGTTGGTCTCGCGGCGGTACTTCTTCGGCCCGTCGCCCAGGTCCAGGGTGACGTTGACCCAGTCCTCGTTGCGCGACAGCGGCGTCTCGGGCTTGGTGTCGGCGTCGTCCGGGTCGAAGGTACGGGGGGAGTAGTCCTCGACCTCGGGCAGCTCCAGCGGCAGCATCGACTCGGGCAGGGCGTGGGCGACGCCGTCCTCGTCGTAGACGATCGGGAAGGGCTCGCCCCAGTAGCGCTGGCGGCTGAACAGCCAGTCGCGCAGGCGGAAGTTGACGGTGCCCTCGCCGATGCCCTCGCGCTCCAGCCATTCGGTGATGCGGGCCTTGGCCTCGACGACGCCCAGGCCGTCCAGGGAGACGTCCGCGCCGGAGGAGTTGACGATCTTGGCCTCGTAGGAGACGAAGGCGTCGTCCCACGTGGAGGTGTCGGTGCCGCGGCCGTCGGTCGGCTCGACGACGCACTGGATCGGCAGCTCGAAGGCGCGCGCGAACTCGAAGTCGCGGGTGTCGTGGCCGGGGACGGCCATGATGGCGCCGGTGCCGTAGCCCATCAGGACGTAGTCGGCGATGAAGACGGGGATCGGCCGGCCGTTGACCGGGTTGGTGGCGTACGCGCCGATGAAGACGCCGGTCTTGTCCTTGGCCTCGGCCTGGCGCTCGACGTCGGACTTGGAGGCGGCCTGCGCGCGGTAGGCCGCGACGGCGTCGGCGGGGGTGGCGTGACCGCCGGTCCACACCTGGTGGGTGCCCTCGGGCCAGGCGTCCGGGGTGAACTTGTCGACCAGCGGGTGCTCGGGCGCCAGCACCATGTACGTCGCGCCGAACAGGGTGTCGGGGCGGGTGGTGAAGACGGTGATGCGCTCGCCGTCGATCGGGAAGTCGACGCGGGCGCCCTCGGAGCGGCCGATCCAGTTGCGCTGCTGCAGCTTGATGGCCTCGGGCCAGTCCAGCTCCTCCAGGTCCTCCAGCAGGCGGTCCGCGTAGGCGGTGATGCGCATGTTCCACTGGCGCAGCTTGGCCTTGAACACGGGGTAGTTGCCGCGCTCGGAGCGGCCGTCGGCGGTGACTTCCTCGTTGGCCAGTACGGTGCCCAGGCCGGGGCACCAGTTGACCGGGGACTCGGAGGCGTAGGCCAGGCGGAACTCGCCCAGGACGTCGGCGCGCTCGGCGGCGGTCAGCTCGTTCCACGCGCGCGTGTGGCCGGGTACGGGACGCTCACCGGACTCGAACCGGGCGATCAGCTCGGCGATCGGGCGGGCCTTGCGGGCCTCGTCGTCGTACCAGGAGTTGAAGATCTGCAGGAAGATCCACTGGGTCCACTTGTAGTAGTCCGGGTCGATCGTGGCGAACGACCGGCGCTTGTCGTGGCCCAGGCCCAGCCGGCGCAGCTGGGACTTCATGTTGTTGATGGCCGCCTCGGTGGTGATCCGAGGGTGCTCGCCGGTCTGGACGGCGTGCTGCTCGGCGGGCAGGCCGAAGGCGTCGAAGCCCAGGGTGTGCAGGACGTTGTGGCCGGTCATCCGCTGGAAGCGGGCGGTGACGTCGGTGGCGATGTACCCCAGGGGGTGGCCCACGTGCAGGCCGGCACCGGAGGGGTAGGGGAACATGTCCATGATGAACTTCTTGGGCTTGGCGACCAGCTCGGGGTCGCCCGCCAGGTCACCGCTCGGGTTCGGCGCCTCGTAGGTGCCGTCGGCGTCCCAGAAGTCCTGCCAGCGTGCCTCGATGTCCGCGGCCATGGCGGCCGTGTAGCGGTGCGGCGCGGCATCCGCCGTCATGCCGGGGGCGGCAGCGGGGTTCGTCTCGCTCATGATCCTCAAAGCTCCATCGATCGTCTCTGCCAGCGGCGTGTCACTCGGGAAACGAAAAATCCCCTCGCACAGGAGGGGACGCCGCGCCGATTCCGGCCACTCCGTTCACCCGTGGCCGGGACTGATCAGCGCGGCTCGCTAAGCAGAAGGCGTACGGCACGCATGGCGTCAGGGTACCGCAGCGGTCGAGCGGCCCGCGACGGCGTTCCACGGCGGGCGTTCCACGGCGGGCGTTGAACATCGGTCAATGGTTACTTCGCGTAACAGCCACTAAGGGGCATCACAACGAGCCCATTGTCATTTGATAACAGCGCAATAACTCAAACCTCGTACTCGCCGGTATGGCGCGACCTAGAGTGCGTCGGCGGGACCGCTTTCCCGAACCGCTCGGAGTTGCCCCCATGAACCCTCGACGTAAGTCCGCCTCGCTCCCCCAACCCGGCCGCTCGGCCTATGGAGCGGCGACGGCTGCCGCTCTGATCCTCATACCCCTGCTCGTGCTGGTCGGCGGTGACGCGTTCCGGGACTTCCTGAATTTCGGCGCCGGAGTCCTGTCCCTGGTGTCACTGAGCTGCTCGGTCATCTGGGGCCTGGTCGCCCAGGACCGGATCTTCCTGAACACGCGCCAGCGGATCGTCGGCCAGGCGGTGCACCGGACCACCGCGGTCGCCTCGATCGCCTTCCTGTTGCTGCACATCACGACCAAGATCGCCCTCGACCACGTCGAACTGGTCGCCGCGGTGATCCCCTTCTCGCTCGGCGTCACCGGCAGCGCGGGGCTGATCGGCCTGGGCAGCCTGGCCGGCCTGCTGATGATCTTCGTGGGCGTCACCGGCGCCCTGCGCGGCGCCTTCGCCTCCCCCGCCCCGGTCGCCGCACGCTGGCGGGCCATGCACATGCTCGCCTACCCGGCCTGGTGCGCCGCCCTGCTGCACGGTCTGTACGCCGGACGCGAGGCGAAGCCGGTCTTCGTCTTCCTCTACGGCCTGTCCCTGGTGGCCGTGATCGCCGCCCTGGCCCTGCGTTCCGCGCCCCGCCCGGTCAAGCGCAGGGTCGCCGACCGGATCACCGCGCTGCTCGGCACGGAGGACAGGCCCGGCCGTGAGGAACCGGCGGACGACCGCGGCAGGGCGGCGGACTCCGCGCTGCCCGGATACGGGAGGAACACCGAGGCCGGTTACCCGGCAGGCGTCGGCCGGCGCACGGCGGCCGGCTCCCACGAGGCTCCCGCCGAGCCCGCGGGCGGCTTCGCGGCCGCCTACCGCGCGGTGTCGCGGCGCCCCCGCGCGGGACAGTCGTTCACGGCCGACGAGACCGCGCGGATGGACCTGCCCGACTTCCAGAGCACCCAGTCCCTTCCGCACACGGACGGCCCCTCCTCGACCTCCGGCTCCTGGCCGATCCCGTCGCCGCCGCCGGTCGGCGAGGCCCCGCCGTCGGCGTACGACCCGCTCGCCGACACGGGATACACCGTCCCCACCTATGGCAATTCGGGCGCCGAAACCTACGGTTCGAGTGATGTGTACGACACCACTGAGTCAAACCCCCTGTACGGCACGTACAACCCGAGTGACACGTACAACAGCGGTCCCGCCACTGAACCATTCCCCGGTGCCTCCTACGACTACGAGGCACCGGGTTCGGGCGAACCTTGGAACACGCCTTCCGGAGGCTTTAAGTGAACGAGGCCCTGCCCGACGTCCCGGAAGTCCGCGTCGTCGGACTTCCGCAGCTCACGTCTGGCTTCGACCTTGTCGAACGGCTCGACCTGCCCATGCACCTGAAGGTGCACGGGCCGCTCGAACCGATGGCCGGCGAGCAGCTCGCCCAGCTCGCCGAACGCATCAACCTCAGGGGCCGCGGAGGCGCGGGTTTCCCCTTCCACAAGAAGCTGCGGTCGGTCGCCGAGTCGGCGATCCGCCGCGGCGTCAGGCCGGTCGTCGTCGTCAACGGCAGTGAGGACGAACCGGCCTGCCGCAAGGACACGGTGCTGATCAACCGTGCCCCGCATCTGATCCTGGACGGCGCGCTGCTGTGCGCCGAGGCGCTCGGCGCCCGCACGCTCGTCATCGGGGTCACCCGCGAGTCCACCCAGCGCTCGATGGAGGCCGCGCTCGCCGAGCGCGGCCTGAGCAACGGGCGAAGATCGGCTCTACGCGCGCGCGTGCAGCGCAATCCGGTGCGCATGGTCACCGGTGCCGCGGCCTCGCTGATCCGCTCCATCGACGGCGGCCCGGCGATCCCGCCCGGCCGCAAGATCAGCGCCTCGCAGAGCGGCGTCGGCGGCGCGCCGACCCTGCTGTCGAACGCCGAGACGTTCGCCCAGCTGGCCATCGCCGCCCGCATCGGCCCGGAGCGGTACGGCAATACGGGCCTGTACGACGAGCCGGGCACGGTCATGCTGACGGTCTCCGGCGCGGTCGCGCGGCCGATGGTGATCGAGGTCCCCACGGGTGTGCCGCTGCGCTACGTCCTGCAGCTGGCTGGCGCCCCGCCGGTGCCGCAGGGGGTGCTGACCGGCGGCTACCACGGCAAGTGGATCGACGCGGCGACCGTGAACGAGGCGATCGTCTCCCGCAACTCCCTGGAAGCGGTGGGCGGTTCACTGGGCGCCGGTGCGATCCTGCCGATCAGTCAGGAGACCTGCGCCCTGGGCGAGTCGCTGCGGGTCGCGCAGTGGCTCGCGGAGGAGAGCGCCGGCCAGTGCGGCCCCTGCTACCTCGGACTGCCCGCCGCCGCGCGCGGGCTGGAGGACATCCTGAGCGGCGGCGGCCCGGCGGCGCTGGAGGCGGTGAAGCAGGTCGCCAGGAACGTGAAGAGGCGCGGTGCGTGCTCGCACCCGGACGGCTCGGCGATGTTCCTGGAGTCGACCATCAAGGCGTTCACCGACGACCTCGCCGCGCATGTCCTCGGCAACGGCTGCGGACGGCCCGTGCACGGCGTTCTGCCGCTCTTCGAGGGCGGCAGGGCCCCCACGGGCATCCCGGGCGGCGGCGAGGCCCAGGAGAGCGGTCCCAGCCGCCAGAAGATCTACGTCGACTGGACGCTGTGCCGGGGCCACGGCCTGTGCGCGGACATCCTGCCGGAGGTCTTCGAGCTGGGCGCGGACGGCTTCCCCACCGTCGCCCAGGCCGCGGTGCCCCGCTACGCCGAGGCGAAGGCGCTGCGCGCGGTACGCCGCTGCCCGGCGCTGGCGCTGCGGATCGAGGAGGACACGCGCGCGCAGCCGCCGGCCCGCAACACCCTGCCGGTGCTGTCGCAGGGCCGCGGCCGGCGCGCCCTCGGGCGCTGAGCGCCGTAGCGGAAACGAAAGATCCCGCCGGACCGATCGGTCCGGCGGGATCTTGTCTGTGGAGCTAAGGAGAATTGAACTCCTGACCTCCTGCATGCCATGCAGGCGCTCTACCAACTGAGCTATAGCCCCTTGCGGTGTGTCGTCCGCTTCGTTTCCCTCTCGGGCCCCCTCGCGGCGACACAGAGAACATTACACGGTCCTCCCGGCGGAACAAAAATCGTTTCCGCCCTGCACCACTGGATCACCGGATGTCCGGTATGACGCAGGGGCCCGACGCGGGACCGCCGGGTCCGGCGTCAGGCCGTGACGAACGAGTAGAACCGCTTGAGGGTGCAGTGCTCCTCCAGGAGCCGGCCGTAGATCGGCTCGCCCTCCAGCTCGCGGTAGGTCTCGATCGGGTCGCCTTTTATGATCAGCGCCCGCGCGCATTCCTCGCACCAGTACTGGTAGTCGGGGTTCACCGGTTCCATGTCCCGGACGATCGGCGTACCGCTGCCGCACCAGTCGCACTTCCGCCTGTGTGCACCCATCGATCAGCTCCAGCTGTGGCCGCAGGCCGTGCACACGTAGGAGATCCCGCCGTTGTCGCCGAGCACTTGGGCGACATGCGCGGAACCGCAGGAAGGGCAGCTGAGCCGGGTGGCTGTGTTCCGTGTCAACGCTGCTTCGCCGAGGAGGTGGCCGACCTCCTCGAGGATGCTCGCAGGCATCGCTACTCCCTCCCGTCGGGCCGCGCCCCCTTCCGGCCGTTTGATTCTGCCACGGCCGGACCAATACGGTCAGCGACGCCGTGGTACCAGTCCGGACACGGCACCCACCAATGCCGTCCCGGCCAGCGCGCACATGCCGACCCACAGCGCCTGCGCAGAGGTATACGCCCCCGGGGCCCCGAGCGACTCAAGCCGGTTGAGGAACAGTGTGCCGAAGGCCGCGACCCCGATCAGCTGCCCGAGCTGAGTGACGGTGGCCAGCAGCCCGCTGGCGTCCGCGGCGTCCTGCGGCCGCACCGTGGCCAGCGCCCGCGTCAGGGTCGGGCTGTAAGCGAGCGCGAGCCCCACGCCCAGCGCGCCGTACGCCCCGAACACCGCCACTCCCCCGTCGCCGCCGCCCTCGAGCGCCCAGCCGACCCCGACCAGCGCCGTCGTGGCGAGCCCGAACCCCGCCGGTACCAGCACCCGCTGCCAGGAGGCCGGCCACTTGCTCCACGTCAGCCCGACCACGCCGAAGACGACGGCGGTCGGCGCGAAGGTGAGCCCGGTCCGCAGGGCGCTCTGCCCGAGGCCGCCCTGCAGATGCAGGGTGAGGATGAACAGGAACCCGGCGTTGACGGCCATCACCGCCAGGATCCGTACGACGACCAGGGCCATACCCTGATGCCGCAGAACCCGGGGCGCGATCAGCGGGGCTCCGCCGCGCCGCGCGAGCCGCGCCTCGTAGCCGCAGAACAGCGCGAAGACCACCACCGAGGCGCCGAGCGACAGCCAGGACCACCACGGCCAGTCCAGCTCCTGGCCGAGCACGAGCGGCACCGTGAACAGCGACACCGCCGCGCCGAGCAGCACCAGCCCGGGCACGTCGAGCGGCCGGGCCCGCTCCGCGGCCGGTGCCCCACCGCTCGGCAGCACACGCCGGCCGATGACCAGCAGCGCGACGCCCACCGGCACGTTCACCAGGAACACCGGCCGCCAGCCGGTGCCGAACAGGTCGGCGCTGACCAGGACGCCGCCGACGATCTGGCCGGACGCCGCGCCGACCGCGAGGACGGCCGAGTAGGCGCCGAGTGCCCGCACCCGGGCCTCGCCGGTGAAGGTGCGCTGGATGAGGCTGAGCACCTGCGGGATCATCAGCGCCGACCCGGCACCCTGCACGAGCCGGAACACGATCAGCTGACCGGCCCCCTGCGCCAGGCCGCAGGCCAGCGAGGCGGCCGTGAACAGCGCGAGCCCCGCCAGATGGACCCGGCCGTGGCCCAGCCGGTCGCCGAGCCGGGCACCGGTGATGAGCAGCACGGAGTAGGTGATGGTGTAGCCGGCGATCACCAGCTGGAGCTCGGCACCCGAGGCGTCCAGGTCGGAACCGACGGTCGGGGCGGCCACGTTCACGATGAAGACGTCGAGCAGCGCCATGAACATGGCCGCGAGCACCACCGCGAGCAGCGACCGGGACCCGTTGTCAGTGCCAGGCGCTTTACTGGCCACAGGACTTGAGACGGGCGCCGGAGTCGGGCCCGTACGAGGAGTCGTCGTCATGCCTGGAGCCTGACGCCGCTCCGATACGGGTGCCGAGAGCCCGCCGATGCTGGTACTGACAGCACCTGGAAACGCCGGCGACCGCCGCCGACGATGAACACGTGACGACTGGGGGGACGTGACGACATGGCGACCGCACAGCGCCGCCGGCCCGAGCTGGCCGCCTTTCTGCGCAGCAGGCGCGCCCGGGTGACCCCGGCCGACGTGGGGATGCCGCCGGGCCTGCGGCGCCGCACTCCGGGGCTGCGCCGCGAGGAGGTCGCCCAGCTCTCGGGGGTCGGGGTGACCTGGTACACGTGGCTGGAGCAGGGGCGTCCGATCAACGCCTCCGCGCAGGTCCTGGACGCCGTCGCGCGCACGCTGCGGCTGGACGCGCCGGAGCGGGAGCATCTGTACCACCTCGCCGAAGTGCCGTACGTACCCGCGGCGGGGGCTGTCGTGCGGGCGGTCGGCCCGGAGATCCAGGGCATCCTCGACGCGCTCGACCCACGCCCCGCGGTGGTCTACAACGCGCGCTACGACGTCCTGGCGACCAACGCCGCCTACCTCGACCTGTTCTTCGCCGACCGGCGGCTCCCCGCGACACCCAACGCGCTGTGGACCCTCTTCCAGGAGCCGGAGGAGACCTGCCCGGTGCTGTTCCGCGAGGAGGAGCTGCCGGTCATGGTGGCCACCCTGCGCGCGGCGTACGGGACACACATCGGGGAGCCGGCCTGGGAGGAGTTCATACGCCGGCTGTCGGCGGTCAGCCCGCTCTTCGCGCGGCTGTGGGAGTCCGGCGACGTGCAGCTGCCCGGGCGCCGTGTGAAGACGTTCCGGCACGAGCTGGTGGGCGAGTTGCGGATGACGTCGCAGTCGCTGTCGATCGACGGGGTGCCGGAGTGCCGGATCGTCGTCTACACGCCGGAGGACGAGGAGACGGTGCGCGGGATGGCGGTGCTGCGGGAGCGGTGCCGTCGGGAGCCGCTCGCGCGGCAATGAAAAATCCCGCCCCCTGACCGGGGACGGGATCCTCATCACTGCTCTTTGACAACTCGACAGAGTGTCGTTCTGTGGAGCTAAGGAGAATTGAACTCCTGACCTCCTGCATGCCATGCAGGCGCTCTACCAACTGAGCTATAGCCCCTTGTTTCTTCCCGCTCGGCGGGGCGAACAAGAAGAACTTTAGCCTGCGACCTGCCGGAAAGTGAAATCCGGGTCCCGGCGGGGTCGCGGGCCGTGGTGCGCGGGCTCAGTCGTCGTCGCCGAGGACCGGCTCGGGCAGGGTGCCGGCGTTGTGCTCGAGCAGGCGCCAGCCGCGGGCGCCCTCGCCGAGGACGGACCAGCAGCAGTTGGAGAGCCCGCCCAGGCTCTCCCAGTTGTGGGCCTCCAGGCCGAGCAGGCGGCCGATGGTGGTCCGGATGGTGCCGCCGTGACTGACGACGACGAGGGTGCCGTCCTCGGGCAGCTTCTCGGCGTGCCGCAGCACGACGGGGGCGGCCCGGTCGGCGACCTCGGTCTCCAGTTCGCCGCCGCCGCGGCGGACCGGCTCACCGCGCTTCCAGGCGGCGTACTCCTCGCCGTGCCGGGCGATGATCTCGTCGTGCGTCAGGCCCTGCCAGACGCCCGCGTACGTCTCGCGCAGCGCCTCGTCGCGGGAGACGTCCAGGCCGGTGAGCGCGGCGAGCTCGGCGGCCGTGTCCGCGGCCCGCCTGAGGTCGGAGGAGACGATCGCGTCGGGGCGCAGGGAGGCGAGCAGCCGGGCGGCGCGGCGGGCCTGGGCCACGCCGGTCTCGGTGAGGTCGACGTCCGTGGTGCCCTGGAAGCGGCGCTCCACGTTCCAGGAGGTCTGGCCGTGCCGCCAGAGGATGATGCGGCGGCCGCGACCGGGCGTCCGGTCGGACCCGGCACCCGGTGTGGTCATCGCCACTCACCACCCGCTTCGGCCGCTTCCTCGGCGGCCTGCGACTTGGCGTGCTCCGCGGCCTTGCCGCGGGTGGCCTTGGCGTCCTCGGGCAGCTCGAGCTCGGGGCAGTCCTTCCACAGCCGCTCCAGGGCGTAGAAGACGCGCTCCTCGCTGTGCTGCACGTGGACGACGATGTCGACGTAGTCGAGCAGGATCCAGCGGGACTCGCGGTCGCCCTCGCGGCGCACCGGCTTGGCGCCGAGTTCCTTCTGGAGGCGTTCCTCGATCTCGTCGACGATCGACTTGACCTGGCGGTCGTTGGGTGCGGACGCCAGCAGGAAGGCGTCCGTGATCGACAGCACGTCGCTGACGTCATAGGCGATGACGTCGTGGGCGAGCTTGTCGGCTGCCGCCTGCGCGGCGGTGGTGATGAGCTCGAGAGAGCGGTCAGTGGCGGTCACTACATGGCTTTCCGTCGGCGGTCACTGGACCTCAAGGGTCTCACGGACCGCCGACGGCACCCCACGCGAATAAACCGGGCACCGCTCCGGCCGGCCGGCGCCTAGGGGGACGCCGGTGTGTAGTCCTCGCCGAGGATCACGGTGACGTCCGCGTTCGAGGACACCTCGCCCTTGGTGACGGAGCCTGCGGGCAGGCCGAGCGTCTTGGCGACCTCGGTGGCGTCCTCCTTGTCGGCGGCGTCGGCGTAGACGACCCGGGACTCGGACTCGGTGCCGGTGGCCGAGCCGGCGTCGAGGAAGGTGAAACCGCCGTTCAGCAGCACGACGCGGGCCTTCTCGGTGCGGTCCTTCGTGCCGGTGGCGTTCCGCACGGACACGCGGACGGCGGCGCCCTCGGCGGGGCTCTTCGCGGTGCCGCCCAGGATGTCCTTGACCACACCGGCGCTGGCCTCGGCGTTCAGCGTGCCGTCGGCCTGGACGGGCAGCAGCGCCGTCTTGTAGTCGCCGCCCTTGGCCAGGTCGGCCAGCCTGGCCAGGAAGGTGCCGAGGTCCTTGTCCGTAAGCGACGGGTCGAGGATCTGGGCCAGCGTCTGCACGGTGACGGTCGCGCCCTGCGGGTCGGACGACATCTTGCGCAGCACGCCCTGCATGACCTGCCCGAACCGCTGGAGCTGGGCGTTGTCGTCCTCGCCGGACGCGCGGTAGGTGGCGTAGGCGACGGCCATCTTGCCGCTGAGGGTCTGGTTCTCGCCCTTGTGGACGAGCGGGGGCGCCTTCTTCGACTTCGCGGCCGGGTCGGGCACGTCGGTGTCGGTGTCGATGTCGATGTCGCCGACCAGGTCGACGAGGTTCTGCAGGAAGGGCGTGTCCAGACGCCAGGTGCCCTGGATCCGGGTGCCGAGGACGGTGTCCAGTGCCTCTCGGGTGCCGGAGGAGCCGTCGTCGTCGACCGACTTCGCGAGTGTGGTCGCGGTGCCGTCGTCCGCGGTGAGGGCGAGGGAGTTGGGCAGCAGGACGGTGGTGCCCTGCTTGGTGGTGGTGTTGTCGACGAGCAGCGCCGTGGAGGTGCCGCCCTTCTTGGTGTCGTGCAGGTGCAGGACGACGACGTCGCGCTGCTGGGCGGCCACGGAGGTGCCGCCGCCGCTGTCGGTGTCCGACGAGGACAGGCCGGGGAGTTTCCCGGCGTACCAGAGGTAGCCGACGCCGCCGGCCGCGACCAGCGCGAGCACGACGACGAGTGCGACGACCCGGCTGCGGGCGCGGCGCTTGGCCTCCTCGCGGCGCTCGGTGCGGTTCTCGGTGAACTTCAGCCAGTCGATGACGTCCTCGGAGTCACCGTCGGGCTCCTCCACGAAGGCGAACTGTTCGGTGCGGTAGTCGCGGTCGTCGTCGCGCTCACCGCGGTAGTCGCGGTCGTCGTCGCGCTCACCGCGGTAGTCGCGGTCGTCGTCGCGCTCACTCTGGGGCGCCTGGCCCTGGGCGTCGCCCCAGGCGCCGCCGTCCTGGCCGCCCCAGGTGCCGGTGTGGTCCTGGTGGGCGGGGGCCTGCGGCTCGTGGGCGGGGGCCGCCTGCTGCGGGATGTAGGCGGTCTGCTCCGCGACGCGGGGCTGCCTGGCCTCGGGCGCGGTCCGGCCGTACGGGTCGTAGGCGGCTCCGGGTGCCGTGCCCGTGCCCGTGCCATAGGGGTCGTACGGGTCGTAGGAGGGGGCTGGCTGCTGGTCGCCGGTGTCGTAGGCGTCGTACGGGGGGACCGGCTGCTGGGTGCCGGTCGCGTACGGGTCGTAGCCGTAGCCCTGCCGGCCGTAGGGGTCGTAGGCCCCTCCGGGTGCCTGCTGCGGCTGGGCGACCTGCTGGTACACAGGTCGGCCGTACTCGTCGTAGCCGACGAGCTCGTACTGGTCGCCCCCGTGGCCAGCGTCGTATCGGTCGTTCACCGGTGCCCCTCTCGGCTCACTCGCCGCGGTACAGCTCTCGTTTGGCGATGTAGCGCACGACTCCGTCCGGCACCAGATACCAGACCGGGTCGCCCTTGGCGACTCTCGCACGGCAGTCCGTGGAGGAGATGGCGAGGGCGGGGACCTCGACGAAGGAGACGCCGCCCTCCGGCAGTCCGGGGTCCGCCAGGTGGTGGCCGGGGCGGGTGACGCCGATGAAGTGCGCGAGGGAGAACAGTTCCTCCGTGTCGCGCCAGGTGAGGATCTGGCCGAGGGCGTCGGCGCCGGTGATGAAGAACAGGTCCGTGTCCGGGTTGAGCGCGCGCAGGTCGCGCAGCGTGTCCACGGTGTACGTGGGGCCGCCGCGGTCGATGTCGATGCGGCTGACGGAGAACTGCGGGTTCTCGGCGGTCGCGATGACCGTCATCAGATAGCGGTCCTCGGCGGCGGAGACCGTGCGGTGGGACTTCTGCCAGGGCTGGCCGGTGGGGACGAACACCACCTCGTCCAGGTGGAACTGGGCCGCGACCTCGCTGGCCGCCACGAGGTGGCCGTGGTGGATCGGGTCGAAGGTTCCGCCCATGACGCCGAGCCGGCGCTTGCCGGTGCGGGCCGGGCCCTGCCCGGGGCCGTCTATGCGTGCCTGCGCCGGGCGGTGCCGGGCGTCCGGGGCGTCGGCCGCTTCATGCGCCGGACCGGTAGGCATGTCCTGCTCTCCCATGCGTGCAGACCCTACCGGCCCGGCCTGTGGGCGCCGGCCGACGGTTCCCCGCTGCCCGTGCTGCGGGCTCGTACCGGGTTCAGCGGTCGCGGTTGAAGCGGGTGGTGACCCAGAGCAGAAGCAGCAGGATGATGAACGCGCCGCCTCCGGTGACCAGGGGGTTGATGCTTTCGTGGTTGCCACCGTGCTCCTCGCCCTCGGCGGCGAGGGTGACCAACTGGGCAGCAGCGCTGTGGAAGCTCATCTTCGGCAGGACCTATCCGGTGTGGGCGGGATAAAGATGTCGGCCCATCGTAAGCGGGCGGCTCCACGCGGCTCACGCCGACTCCGCCGTTGGGGACGTCCGGGGGAACCCCTAGGTGAAAGGTCGGGGTCGTACGGGGCTCGGAGAGGAACTCGGCGCCGCCGTCAGTCGTCTTTCCTCTTGTAGCCGCGAAGCAGCAGCCACGCGGTCAACACACAGCCCACGACCATCACGATCAGTACGACCCGGAGCAGATTTCCCGCTCCCTGCTGCTCTGCGGCAACGGCGGCCTGGGCGAGCCAGGCGGCTGCGGGATTGTGCTCCATGGCGCTGCACTCCGTTCGCTGTACTGCCCGTCCACGGTAACCCGGCCTAGGCTGGGCCCGGCCCCGGGGGGCGCGGAGGGCACGGCACAGCGCTCCAGAGCACGGCACTCATACGCACATGGGGGAAGACATGTCCGACGACGGCCACCAGCACACCGGGCACGAGCAGGTGCCCAGCAGGCAGCGCAGGCGCTTTCCGGAGATCTCCTCGCGTGCGTACGAGCACCCCGCGGACCGCTCCGCGCTGGTGGCGCTGCGCAAGCTGAGCGGATTCGACACCGTCTTCAAGGCACTCAGCGGGCTGCTGCCCGAGCGGAGCCTGAGGCTGCTGTTCCTGTCCGACTCGGTACGGGTCTCCGACCGGCAGTTCGCGCACCTCAACGACATGCTGCGGGACGCCTGTTACATCCTGGACCTGGAGAAGGTCCCGCCGATGTACGTCAACCAGGACCCGCAGCCCAACGCGATGTGCATCGGCCTGGACGAGCCGATCATCGTGGTCACCACCGGCCTCGTCGAGCTGCTCGACGAGGAGGAGATGCGGGCGGTGATCGGCCATGAGGTCGGCCACGCCCTGTCCGGGCACTCCGTCTACCGGACCGTGCTGCTGTTCCTGACCAACCTCGCGCTGCGGGTGGCGTGGATCCCGCTGGGCAATGTGGCGGTCATGGCGATCGTGACGGCGCTGCGGGAGTGGTTCCGCAAGTCCGAGCTGTCCGCCGACCGGGCCGGGCTGCTGGTGGGCCAGGACCTGCGTGCGTCGATGCGCGGCCTGATGAAGCTCGCGGGCGGCAACCACCTGCACGAGATGAACGTGGACGCGTTCCTGGAGCAGGCCGAGGAGTACGAGGCGGGCGGTGACCTGCGCGACTCGGTGCTGAAGATCCTCAACGTGCTGCCGCGCTCCCACCCGTTCGCCACCGTGCGCGCGGCCGAGCTGAAGAAGTGGGCCGCCAGCCGCGACTACCAGCGGATCATGGACGGCCACTACCCGCGGCGCAGCGAGGACAAGGACACCTCGGTCTCCGACTCCTTCCGCGAGTCGGCGGCGCACTACGCCGGGCACGTGCGGAACTCCCGGGATCCCCTGATGAAGCTGGTCACCGACATAGCCGGCGGGGCCGGGGACCTCGGCAGCCGGGTGCGGCGGGGCTTCGGCGGCTTCGGCGCGAGCCCCGGCTCCGCCGGAGCGAACGGTCCCTCGGACACCCCGCCGAACGACACCCCGCCGAGCGACGCCCCTCCGAACGGCACACCTCCGAACGGCACACCTCCGAAGGACCAGCCCCCGCGGGACGAGCGCCCGCGCGACGACAACTGACCCGGAACCCTCCGGGCACCCGGCACCCTCTCTCGGCCGGAGGGGCCGAGGCTCCCGTCCTCCGCCTCTGCCCTCACACCTTCGGCTGCGCCTCGTCCGCCAGCGTCCCGCACAGCGCGGCGGTCCCGCCGTTGGTGTACGGGTTGGTCCCCGCCGGGCCGCCCTGCTTGGCCGTCTGGCCGGCCAGGAGCGGGCGCAGGTGGTTGGTGGAGTCCTCGGCGCAGGACAGCGGCCCGGCCTGGACGGAGGAGAGGGCCAGGTGGGCCTGGTGCAGCCGCAGGTCGTCGCGGTCGAAGCGAAAGCGCAGCTCACGCCGCACGGTGAACAGCGACGCCTGGGCGCCGGCCCCGGCACCGGCGGGTCGCAGGGCGTAGACGAAGGTGTGGTCGGCGGTGACCTCCAGCGTGGACGAGTCGGCCTCGACGGCGTGGAGTGTGCCACGGACCCGGATTCCGCGGTCGGCGAGCTCGGTGTCGGAGGGGTCGAAGCGGATCAGCCAGCCGGTGGGGGCGTGCAGACCGTCGGCGGAAGGATGGTCGAAGCTAGCGTCGAATTGGGCCAGTTGGTCGGGAGCCAGGAGCACGCGCACCGGGCGGACCTGCTGCCCGGTGATCACCTCGGGATACAGGGAGGAGCGGACGATGTAGTCCTTGGCAGTGGTCAGGGCGGTGACGACCTGGCTGTCGGAGAAGTTCGCCGTGCGCCGGGAGGCCGGCAGCGGGATGCCCTCCGCGCCGACGCGGTAGGGGGCGGCGGGGCTGCGGGCGAACAGCTCCGCGGGGTCGGCGGAGCCGGGGACCTTGCCGTGCGGGGCGAGCGGCACGACCGTCATCCGCAGCGGCTCGGTGGGCCGGGAGGCGGCGCGGGACGCCTGGTAGGGGTGCCGTACCCCCATGTAGATCGCGGTGCCGAAGGCGAGGGCGATCAGCAGGACGAGAAAGAGCGCCTGCCGGGGCAGCCCGCGGCGCAGTGGGGGGCGGCTGCGCACGGCGGGCGCGTGGTCGGCCATGCGCTCCTGGGCGGAGAACTCCTGAAGGCGGGCAGCACGGACGAAGGACTCGTCGAACACGACGGACCGGTACTCGTCGTCCGCACCGCCGGGGGCGCCGTCGGGTGTCCCCTCCGGTGGCTCTCCAGGCCCTCCCATACCTTCAGGGTAGGTCTCCGGGAGGCCCGGTAAACGCCCAGGTACACGACAACTTTTGACAGCTCCTCATCGGGTCTGCCCGGCCCGGACGGCCGCTCGCGCAGGCCCCGCGCGGGGCTCGCAAGGGCGGTCGGGCGGACGACGGCGGGACCCGGACGGGGTCATGCCAGGGAGACGTCAGACGGCCCCTGCGCGAGGGCCCGAGCGCCCAGGCCCACCCGCTGTTCGGCGCCTCCAGGCCCACCCCGCTGTCCGACGTCCCCAGGCCCACCCCGCTGTCCGAGGCCCCCAGGCCCACCCCGCGTCCGACGCCCCCAGGCCCACCCCGCGTCCGACGTCCCCAGGCCCACCCCGCTGTTCGGCGCCCCAGCACGAGGACGCCAGGACGACCGTCCGCCGACCGGAAACCCGGACGGCTGCGCGAGAGCCCGGAAAACCCCCAGACGGCCGCCAGACGGGCCCTCGGACGCCCTCCGGACGGCCTTGAACAGGACACAGAGGTCCGTGGATGGGTGCCCGACAGCCCCCGACGACTCCCGCCGGCCCACACGGCCAGGCTCCGACGAGCCCTGGGCCGGCGACCACCGGCCGGCCCAACCCTGTGGAGGGCGAAGGTCAGGGTGTGCGCGGGGCCAGCGACACGGCCGGCCGGGACGGCTCGGTGGAAGTGGGCGGGGACACGGACGGTGGGGCCGCACCGCCCTGGTCCAGGCGGGGGAGCGCGCCGCCTTGGTCCAGCTCGGTGGTGGCGGGTGGCGGGACCTGGTCCTGGCGGCCGGAGGAGGCACCCCGGTAGACGGCCGCGAAGGCCAGGACGACCATGCCGATGCCCATCACCAGCGCGAGCACCCAGGCGACGGGCCGGTGCCAGCGGGCGTAGCGGCCGAAGGGCCCGGCGAAGCCGTGGCGGCCGTCGAGGATGTCCGGGTCGTCCAGATCGTCGAGGTCCGGATCATGGCCGAATCCGGTGCGGTAGGGCCGGCCGTCGGGGCCGTAGCCGTAACCGTAGGCGTCGTCGTAGTGCTCGCTGCCGCCATGGGCTCGGCGAGCGGCCTCGGCCTCGGATGCCTCGGCTCTGGCCTGCGCGGCGGCCAGGAGGCGTTCGACGGCGGACGGCTCATGTACCTCGGCCGCCTGCACGAAGGCCTCGTCGAAGACCACGGAGGCGAACTCTTCGTCCGACACCCCGCGGTCGTGGTCGTCGTCGGGCTCCCAGCCGTCGGGAAACGGCGTGCCCCCCACGTCCTCCGGCACGGGTCCAGAGTAGACCTGGGGGGTCATTTTGGGCAGACGGTACGGAAATTCTCCGCGGTCCTGATGCGCCCGGACGGGTCCGTCCCGATGCGCCCGGACGGGTCCGCCCGGGCGCAGAGGGATGTGCCCCGATCAGCGCCGTACGTGTCCGTCGCCGGTCACGATGTACTTCGTGCTGGTGAGCTCCGGCAGGCCCATCGGGCCACGGGCGTGCAGCTTCTGGGTGGAGATGCCGATCTCCGCGCCGAAGCCGAACTGGCCGCCGTCGGTGAAGCGCGTGGAGGCGTTCACGGCGACCGTGGTGGAGTCGACCAACTGGGTGAAGCGGCGGGCGGCCTGCTGCGAGGTGGTGACGATGGCCTCGGTGTGGCCGGAGGTCCACAGCCGGATGTGCTCCACGGCCCGGTCGAGCGAGTCGACGACCGCGGCGGCGATGTCGTAGGACAGGTACTCGGTCTCCCAGTCCTCCGCGGTGGCCTCGACGACGGTGGCGCGGGAGTCCTTGGCGTAGGCCATGACGCGCTCGTCGGCGTGCACGGTCACCCCGGCGTCGGCGAGGGCGTCCAGGGCGCGCGGCAGGAACTCGGCGGCGATGTCCTGGTGGACCAGGAGGGTCTCGGCGGCGTTGCAGACGCCGACGCGCTGGGCCTTGGAGTTGATCAGGATGTCGACGGCCATGTCGAGGTCGGCCTGGGCGTCGACGTAGACGTGGCAGTTGCCGGTGCCGGTCTCGATGACCGGGACGACGGACTCCTGGACGACGGTGTTGATCAGGGACGCGCCGCCGCGCGGGATCAGCACGTCGACCAGGCCGCGGGCGCGCATCAGCTCGCGTACGCTGTCGCGGCTCTCGCCGGGCACCAGCTGGATGGCGTCGGCGGGCAGCCCGGCCCCGCCCACGGCGTCGCGCAGGACGCGCACCAGGGCGGTGTTCGACTGGTACGCCGAGGACGAGCCGCGCAGCAGGACGGCGTTGCCGGACTTCAGGCACAGGGCGGCGGCGTCGACGGTGACGTTGGGGCGGCCCTCGTAGATGATGCCGACGACACCGAGGGGTACGCGGACCTGGCGCAGGTCGATGCCGTTGGGGAGGGTGGAGCCGCGGACGACCTCGCCGACCGGGTCGGGCAGGGCGGCGACGTCGCGCACGTCGGCGGCGATGGCCCGCACCCGCTCCGGGGTGAGGGTGAGCCGGTCGATCATGCCCTCGCTCATGCCGTTCTCACGGGCCTTGGCGAGGTCCAGGGCGTTGGCCTCGACGATCTCGCTCGTGCGGACCTCCAGCGCGTCCGCGACGGCGAGCAGCGCGTCGTCCTTGTCCGCCCGCGGCAGCGGCGCGAGCGTGGCGGCGGCGGCCTTGGCCCGGTAGGCGGCCTGGGTGACCGGGGACATGGAGTCGTACGGGGAGAGCGTGGTCATGCAGAAAGGGTAGTGCGCCGCGAGCGCCCTTCCACGTGATGTCCCACAGCCCGAGACACGGGTCCGCGCCGGATGTGCCCCAGCGCCCCCGGGCGCCGTCGCATCGGTCTCGCGAACCCTGTCGGGGTCAGTAGGGGTGCACTCCCACCGGCGTGGCCGGCCGCGGCCCGTATCCCTCCGAGATCCGCTGGTGGTACGTGTCCCGGTCGATGACCTCGAGCCCCACGATCTCCCAGGGCGGCAACCCCGCGGTCTGCCGGTGCTCGCCCCACAGGCGCAGCGCGACCGCCGCGGCGTCGTGCAGATCGCGGGCCTCTTCCCAGTACCGGATCTCGGCGTGGTCGTCGGCGTACCGGCTGGTCAGCAGAAAGGGGTGATCGTGGGCGAGCTGCTCCAGCGCCCTGCGCACCTCCTTCAGCGGGGCGGGTTCGCCGGAGACGCTGAGGGTGACGTGCCACAGCCTGGGCAGGTCGGCCTGCTCCCCCTCGTACCGGTCGCCCGCCGCCACGCTGGTCAGGGCGCGCTCCTCGCCGGCCGCGCGGGACGCCGCCGCCCCAGGGCGCACTCGTCTCACGACGGCCTCCTTACTCCGCAGTGCCGGGGCCGCCCGGAAACGACCGGGCTTCGCCCGACGGGCCCATGCCGCGCCCGGGCGAAACTGCTCCCGGAACGCGTCCCTCACACAAAGTTGAGCAGGCCGCAAGCCTCTGTGGGGCGGTTTTGCGGAACGTCCCCCGCCGGGGGCGGAGGATTCGGCTCTTTTACGGGTGCAGGACGACGAGGTCGTCCCTGTGTACGACCTCGCGTTCGTACGCCGGTCCCAGCTCGGCCGCCAGCTCGTGCGTGGACCGGCCGATCAGACGGGGGATCTCCTTGGCGTCGAAGTTGACGAGCCCGCGGGCGACCGCGTGTCCGCGCCCGTCGCGCAGCTCGACCGGGTCACCGGCGCTGAAGTCGCCCTCGACGGCGGCGATACCGGCCGGCAGCAGCGACTTGCGGCCCTGTACGACGGCCCGTACGGCCCCGTCGTCGAGGGTGAGCGCGCCCTGCGGGGCGGAGGCGTGCTGGAGCCACAGCAGCCGGTCGGCGGAGCGCTTGCCGGTGGGGTGGAAGTAGGTGCCGGTGTCCTGCCCGGTGAGGGCGTCGGCGGCGTGGACGGCGCTGGTGAGGACGACGGGGATGCCGGCCGCGGCGGCGATGCGGGCCGCCTCCACCTTGGTGACCATGCCGCCGGTGCCGACGCCGGCCTTGCCCGCGCTGCCGATCTCGACGTGCTCCAGGTCGGCGGGCCCGCGCACCTCGGCGATCCGCGAGGTGCCGGGCTTGCTCGGGTCGCCGTCGTACACCCCGTCCACGTCGGACAGCAGCACCAGCAGGTCGGCGCGCACCAGGTGGGCCACGAGGGCGGCCAGCCGGTCGTTGTCGCCGAAGCGGATCTCGTCCGTGGCGACGGTGTCGTTCTCGTTGACGATGGGCAGCGCGCCCATCGCCAGGAGCTTGTCCAGGGTGCGGGAGGCGTTGCGGTGGTGGGCGCGACGGCTCATGTCGTCGGAGGTGAGCAGCACCTGGCCGACGCGGATGCCGTAGCGGGCGCAGGAGGCGGTGTACCGGGCGACCAGCAGGCCCTGGCCGACGCTGGCGGCGGCCTGCTGCCGCGCGAGGTCCTTGGGCCGGCGGCGCAGTCCCAGCGGGGCGAGCCCGGCGGCGATGGCACCGGAGGAGACCAGCACGATCTCCTTCTCACCCCCGCTGCGGCTCTTGGCGAGGACGTCGACGAGCGCGTCGACCCGGTCGGCGTCGAGCCCGCCGGAGGCGGTGGTCAGCGAGGAGGAGCCCACCTTGACGACGATCCTGTGGGCCTCGCGCACGGCCTGCCTTGCCCCTGACACTCGCTTTTCCGTCCCCTCACAGCTCTTGGATCACTCCGCCCGCAATGTACGCGAAGGGGAACGACGCACGCGCGGGAGTTCCACCCTGCGAAACCACCAGGCGACGGCAGCCGACACACCGTCCAGCCCGCCGACGACGCGCGTTCCAGCCCGCCGACCACGCACGTTCGGCCCGCATACCGCCGTCGGCCCGTATCCAACCTACGGCCGCCCCCGGCCGGCCCGCAGCCGAGCCCTAGGCCCCCACAGCGAGCCCGCACCACCCCCGACCGAGCCCGCACCACCCCCGACCGGCCCACAGGCGCGCAACCCGCGCAACCCGCGCCACCTCAGCCCGAGTCCGAGCCGCGCGAGGGACCAGCCCGCCTCAGCCGGCCACCGGCCCCTGTCCCTCCGGCTGCCCGGGAAGGACATCGGCCATCTCCGTCACCACCTCGGCGTCGACCCCGGCCGCAGCCCCGGCCTCGACCTCGGCCTCGGCGTCGACCTCAGCGCCGGCCTCGACATCCGCCCCCGCACCGGCGGCCCGAGCGGTCTGTCCCAGGTTCCGGCTCTCCGCCTTCAGCGCGAGGTTCGCCACGGCGGTGTTGAACCGGTCGATGGACCTCGGCTCGTCCGGTCCGAGCAGGTACCGCTTGAGCTCGGCCCGCTCCTCGGCCAGCGGGTCCGCCGCCGGATCGCGTACGGCGTCCAGCAGGGCGCCCAGCTCGGCGGCGCTGTTGGAGAGGATCACCGCGGCCCGCACGGCGGTGTTCTGCCGCTTGAACTCCTCCGCGCCGAGCCCCGCCGAGTCGGTGACGGCGTACGGCTTGCCGCTGGCGATGAAGTCGGAGACGACGGAGGAGATGTCGGAGACCATCGCGTCGGAGACGTTGAAGCAGTCGTACAGAGGCGGCTCGGCGCCCGAGATGACCCGGTGCTCCCAGGCGGGGAAGGATCTCCAGTACGCGGCGTTCCACTCGGTGCGCAGCCGGGCGATCTCCTGGTGCCGCTCGACGTCGACGAGTCCGTCCCGCGTGGCCTCGGCCTCGTCGCGGGCCTCGGTGGAGCCGGTCAGCTCGGCGAGGCGGGCCTCGATGCGGGCCAGCTCGGCACGCGCGTGCGCCTGCGCCTCCGCGGTGGCCTCCGCGGCGGCGTCGACGGCGAGGGCCGCCGCGCGCTCGGCGGCGGCCTGCTCGACGAGGGCGGTGATGCGCTGGTGGGCGGCCTTGGCCTGGGGGCTGACCATGCCGGTGAAGGGGTGCGGCTTGTACAGGACGCGGACCGGCGGGTCGGCCTGCACGAGCGCCCTGACGATGTTCTCGCCGGCCAGCACGAGCGAGGTGTTGCCGGGGTTGTCGTCCCAGCCCTCCCAGGTGGGTGCGTACAGGACGGTGGGCATACGGCCGTCCGGCACGCCCTGCCGGGTCCGGATGGGCGCGAGCTGGGGGCGGCCGACCTCGACGATGTCGTCGTCGCGTACGCCGACATCCGCTATGGCATAGCGGTCGCGGCCCGCTCGTCCGGCGGTCCACACCTCGTCGTAGACCTTGCTGAAGGGGTTGACGCTGGCGATCTTGTCGCTGTCGCCGTGCCCGATGAAGACGTGCTTCATGGTGGGCACGCGGAGCATGTGGATGTTCTTGCCGACGTTCGCCGCGTACAGCGCGACCCGCACGCTCGACAGGTCCATGTTCATCAGATGAACCCCGCCGGGCACGCAGATCACGGGCACGGTGGTGGGCGCGAGACGCTCCATTATCGTGCGCTCACGCAGGATGATCAGCGGGGTGGAGTCCAGCTGCTCCATGGTCTCCAGCCACATGTTGACCTGGTAGGCGGAGTCCTTGGAGCCGGAGAAGTACAGCACCGTCCCGGGCCGGTACTCGCGCAGCCAGTCGTCGACGGCGGCCAGCACCTTCTCGGCGTTCGGCGGGATCCTTTCGCCGCGCACGTACGGCGCGAGGGCGAGGTCGTAGGCGGCGGCCAGCACCAGCGTGAGGACGATGCCGATGACGCCGACCGTGGTGTTCCCGGTGCCCGCGGCGAGCAGTATCCCGACGACCGCGAACAGGTCGAGGTGGAGCACCTTCTCCGCGGAGCGGTGCAGCAGGACGCGCGGCGGGGCGTCGGGGATGCGGATGCGCGAGGCGAGGTCGACGTTGCGGGTGGCGACCGGCAGCCGGCGGCGGTTGCGGATCAGGGTGACCAGGGCGCCGTGCGGGGCCTGGAGGCCGTAGAACGCGATGAAGCAGGCGACCGTGCTGTAGAAGATCACACTGTCCGACAGGTCCAGCCGGGACAGCAGCAGGACGAGGAGCAGCTGCCGGATCAGGAACCGGATCGACAGACCCGCGCGCACCTTGCTGAGCCGGTTGACCAGATAGCTGCCCTTGCGGTGCAGATAGTGGTCCGCCAGGTACGTCACGGCGGCCGCGGCGACGAAGGCGGGCACGCTCGGCACGAGCGCGGCCACCATCAGTGCCGGGAAGGCCAGCGTCAGGAGGACCGCTGCGGCCAGCTCGGCCGCGCTGCCGACCCGGGCTACGCGAATAGCGGTGGTTATCACGGAGAACCTGCTCTGTGGGGTACCTGTTGTAAAAATCCTGCGTCCGTCGACCGACTTCCGCCGGCCTCCGTAAAATCGGAAAAACATGAGGTGGACTTTCCCGAAATTTACGGATTCAGGCCCCTGCGAATGCTTTCCGAACGACTCCCGAACGGACATCACAGAGGCCTGAAATGAAAGAAGGCTAATTGATCTCGATTATGCCACGCCGTCCTGGCGATCGAGGACGCTGGCCAGCGCCTGCTCGAAGCCGGAGGCCTTGCCCGCGGCGGCCGTCGGATCCTGCTGCCGGACGTCGATGACATGCCCCGTGAGCTCGGACAGCAGCACGTCGAGGGAGGTGCGGGCGACGGCCTCGGGGGACAGCAGACTGTCCGCCGGCTCCTGCCCGAAAGCCTTCGTCCGCATCGGCGTGGCGGTGCGCTCGGGGTTGATGCAGTTGACCCGGACGCCGTCCACGGCCCACTCGTCCGCCAGCGCCTGGGTGAGATTCACCATGGCCGCCTTGGTGGAGGAGTACAGGCTGTATTCGGCGCGGCCGCGGGTGTAACTGCTGGAGGTGTACAGCAGCAGCTGCCCCTTGGTCTCGGCGAGGTATTTGTACGCCGACCGCGCGATCTGCACCGGGGCGAGATAGTTCACCCGCAGGGCCTCCTGAATGGCGGCGTTGTCGGTCTCGGCGAGTTTGCCGATGCGCAGGACGCCCGCGGTGTTGACGACGTAGTCGACGCGCCCGGTCTCGGCGTACGCCTTGGACAGCGCGTCGTCCACCTCCTCGGGGTTCTCCACATGGGTGCCGGTGGTGGAGCGGCCGAGCGCGTACACCTGGGCGCCGTAGGACCCGGCGAGCTCGGCGATGTCCCTGCCGATGCCGTAGGAACCGCCGAAGACGACGACGGTCTTGCCGGTCAGCAGTTCGCGGTAGGCGTCCTCGCCGGTCGGCTCGGGCGCGGCGGTGGAGCCGAGCTGGAAGAGCTTGTCGGCGATGAAGACGTCGACGGGCTGGGTGACCTTCATGTTGTACTCGTCACCCGCCACGACGTGGATGGGCACGTCCGGCAGATATTTCAGTACGACGGAGCAGTCGTCGGTGGCCTGGAAGTGCGGGTCCCCCGCGGCGATCTCGTAGGCGTGGCGGATCGTGGACAGCTTGAACGCCTGCGGGGTCTGGCCGCGGCGCAGCCGGGAACGGTCCGGGATCTCGGTGATGAACTCGCCGTCCTCGCCGTGCGTACGCGTCACGATGATCGTGTCCGCGGACGGGATCGCGACGTCGACGGCCTGGTAGCGCTCCAGCGCGGCGACACAGTCGTCGATGACGCGCTGTGACAGCAGCGGGCGTACGGCGTCGTGGAACAGGACGTTGAGGTCCTCGCCCTCGGCCAGCCCCTCGCCCAGGGCCGCGATGGCGCGCTCGGTGGTCTCGTTGCGGGTGGCGCCGCCCTCGATGATCCGGCGGACTTTCCGGAAGCCGGCCTTGGCGACGATCCGCTCGACGTCGGGCACATAGCCGGGCGCCATCAGCACGATGACGTCGTCGACGGAATCCGCCTTCTCGAAGGAGGTCAGGGTGTGCTCGATGACCGCCTTGCCGGCGATCTTCAACAGCTGCTTGGGGATCGACAGACCCACGCGCTGACCGGTACCACCGGCGAGGATGACGGCGGTCGTACGGGGTTTGGCTAGCGGCTGGGACACAGGTGACCTACCTCGGGGCGACAGGGACTTCGAAATCGTCCCACTCTCCGTCACCGCGATGCAAGGCGGGTGTCCTTCAGCTCATATGCACACGCAACCTGCCATTCACCTTGGGCTCACGGCGATTGACGGTCCGGCGGATCATTACCGAGCGAAGGCCATGGAATTCCTGTGAGTTACTCCACTCCCCTTGGCGGAAACGGATCTTCACTCCATGGCGCCCCGGTGCAGGTGTTCTTCATATACCGCACCGGTTCGTTGCGTACATGCCGAGAACGCGGCGCGCCCGTACGGGCGATTCCCGCGGAATTCTGCAACTCGATTCCACCGCATTCGACTTCTCGTACGACGCCCCCGCCGACCGGGAAGTCGCCCGTACGGCTCACAGGTCCACGTCGCCCGTACGGCTCACCCGACCCGCACCGCACGCCGGGCCCGTCCGCGTCCCCCCGCGGCCGGTCCGGGCGACGAAAACGGGCGGCCCGCGCAGAACGCGGACCGCCCGACACGCCGAGGCCTCTAGAAGGGCTCGAAGTCGTCGAACTCCTGCTGCGCCTCGTCGCGTTCGGCCTGCTTGTCCCGGCGCCGCTGCGCCGCGGGCCGCGCCGTGTCGAGGCGGTGGTCCTCACCGCGCCGGCCCAGCATCTCGGCGCCGGCCATGACCGACGGCTCCCAGTCGAAGACGACCGCGTTGTCCTCGGGACCGATGGCGACGCCGTCGCCCGAGCGGGCACCGGCCTTCATCAGCTCCTCCTCGACACCGAGGCGGTTGAGCCGGTCGGCGAGGTAACCGACGGCCTCGTCGTTGTTGAAGTCGGTCTGCCGCACCCAGCGCTCCGGCTTCTCGCCGCGCACCCGGAACAGCGGCTCGCCGCCGACCTCTTCGCGTACGACGGTGAAGCCCGCGTCGTCCACGGCCTTGGGCCGGATGACGATCCGGGTCGCCTCTTCCTTGGGCTTCGCGGCACGCGCCCGGCCGACCAGGTCGGCCAGCGCGAAGGACAGCTCCTTCAGGCCGATGTGCGCGACCGCGGAGACCTCGAAGACGCGGTAGCCGCGCGACTCCAGGTCCGGCCGCACCATCTCGGCGAGGTCCTTGCCGTCCGGCACGTCGATCTTGTTCAGCACGACGATCCGCGGCCGGTTGTCCAGCCCGCCGTACTGCCTGAGCTCCGCCTCGATGACGTCCAGGTCGGAGACCGGGTCGCGGTCGGACTCCAGCGTCGCGGTGTCCAGCACGTGCACCAGCACCGAGCAGCGCTCCACGTGCCGCAGGAACTCCAGGCCCAGGCCCTTGCCCTGGCTGGCGCCCGGGATCAGACCCGGCACGTCGGCGATGGTGTAGACGGTGTTGCCGGCCGTCACCACGCCCAGGTTCGGCACGAGGGTGGTGAAGGGGTAGTCGGCGATCTTCGGCTTGGCCGCGGACAGCACCGAGATCAGCGAGGACTTGCCCGCGCTCGGGTAGCCCACCAGCGCCACGTCGGCGACGGTCTTCAGCTCCAGGACGATGTCCTGCAGGTCGCCCGGCTCACCGAGCAGCGCGAAGCCGGGCGCCTTGCGGCGGGCGGAGGCCAGCGCGGCGTTGCCGAGCCCGCCCCGGCCGCCCTGCGCGGCGATGTAGGAGGTGCCGTGTCCGACCAGGTCGGCGAGGACGTTGCCCTGCTTGTCGAGGACCACGGTGCCGTCCGGCACGGGCAGGATCAGGTCCTGGCCGTCCTTGCCGGAGCGGTTGCCGCCCTCGCCGGGCTTGCCGTTGGTGGCCTTGCGGTGCGGCGAGTGGTGGTACTCGAGCAGCGTGGTCACGGACTGGTCGACGGTCAGGATGACGTCACCGCCCCGCCCGCCGTTGCCGCCGTCCGGGCCGCCGAGCGGCTTGAACTTCTCGCGGTGGACGGAGGCACAGCCGTGACCTCCGCTACCCGCGGCGACGTGCAGTTCGACGCGGTCCACGAAGGTGGTCATGGTGGGTGCCTCCAGATACGAGCGGGATTCTCTGCTGCGTGTTGCGCTTGTTCAACAACAACACGCGAAAGGCGGACCCGCCTTCCCGACCGGGAAGTGAGGTCCGCCTCGCGGAACGAGTTCAGAACGGATGTTCAGAACCAGGCGTTCAGGTCGAAACCGTGAATCAGACGTTCAGGCCGAAACCGTGAATCAGGCGATTCAGGCGACCGGGACGATGTTCACGACCTTGCGGCCACGGTGGGTGCCGAACTGCACCGCACCGGCCTGCAGGGCGAACAGCGTGTCGTCGCCGCCACGGCCGACGCCCGCACCCGGGTGGAAGTGCGTGCCGCGCTGACGGATCAGGATCTCACCGGCGTTCACGACCTGACCGCCGAAGCGCTTCACGCCGAGCCGCTGGGCGTTGGAGTCGCGACCGTTCCGGGTGGACGATGCGCCCTTCTTGTGTGCCATTGCTCAGTCCCTCTTTACTTCGCGGCCGTCGGGATGGACGTGACCTTGATCGCCGTGTACTGCTGGCGGTGACCCTGGCGACGGCGGTAGCCCGTCTTGTTCTTGTAGCGCAGAATGTCGATCTTCTGGCCCTTGTGGTGGTCCACGACCTCGGCCTGGACCTTGATGCCGGCCAGCACCCACGGGTCGCTGGTCACGGCGTCGCCGTCGACAACGAGCAGGGTCGAGAGCTCGACCGTGTCGCCAACCTTGGCGGTGGAAATCTTGTCAACCTCGACGACGTCGCCGACAGCAACCTTGTGCTGGCGACCGCCGCTGCGCACGATGGCGTACACGCGGATCTCTCTTTCGCTCGGAACGGCACCCCGCAGGCCAGCCGCCCGGCGGACAGCGCGGACGACCTCTCCCGACCACCGTGTGCCCGGGAGGAAGAGGTTTACGGGGATGTGGCGTGCTCGATGGACACGCCGACGGCCAAGGTTACGGGGCAGCGGCCGAGGGGGTCAAACCGGGCCGGGCCCCGCGGGCGTGCGGTCGGTCACGCCGGGCGGGCGTCCCTCGATCAGGACGCCCGCCCGACGGCCGTCGCGCTCAGCCCTCGTCGGTGGAGGCCGTGACGGTGGGCTGCGTCTGCTGCTCCGCCGCCACGGTCTTCTTCGACGCGGTCTTCTTGGTGGCGGTGGCCTTCTTGGCCGCCGTCGCCTTCTTCGCCGTCGTCTTCTTGGCGACGGTCTTCTTGGCCGTCGCCGTCTTCTTGGTGGCCGCCTTCTTCGCGGTGGCCTTCTTCGCCGTCTTGCGCGCGGCAGCCTTCTTGGCCGGGGCGGCCTCCTCGACGGCCTCGGCCGCCTCCTCGGCACCCGCGGGGGCCTCGACGGCTTCCGGCGCCTCCACGACGGCTTCGGCCGCGGCGGCCCCGGCTGCGGGGGCCTCGGCCTCAGCGGCCGGTGCCGCGGGGGCCTCCGCCGCGGGGAGGACCACCACGGCGGCCTCCTCCGGCGCGGTCGGCGCGGTGGCCTTGCGCACGGCCCGGCGCCGCGGACGGGCCGGGGCGGCGCTCTCCTCGGGCGCCTCGGCGACCGGGGCCGGCTCGGCGGCCACGGGGGCCTCCGGCTGGGGCTCCGGCTGAGGCGGCGTCACCGGCGCGGCCGGCTCGACCGTGACCACGGCGGCCTCCGCACCCGCGGGCGAACCGGCCGGCGCGGACACCTTGCGGGTGGCGCGACGGCGCGTACGGCCCTTGGGCGCTGCCTCCTCGGCGGCCGGCGCGGCGTGCAGCGTCGGGTCCTCGACGGCGGCCGGCTCGGACTGCGCCTGGGCGGCGGACTCCGGCTGCACCGGACGCGCCACCTCCTCGGCGACCGTCACCTGCTGGGCGGTCGGCACAGCGGCCTCCGCCGCGGCGGCGGCCTGACGCTCCGCGCGCTGCTCGCGCTTGGAGACGGCCTCCGCCTTGGGCGCACCCGCCGGGGCCGACGCCCTGCGGCTCGCCCGGCGACGGCTACGGCCACGGCCCGCGGCGGCCTCCGCCTCGGCGACGCTGCTGTACAGCTCCTCGTCCGGCGTGAAGTCGGGCGCGGGCAGCTCGACCGGCTGAGCGACCTCGGCGGCGACCTCGGCCGGCGTCTCGGTCTCCTCGGCCTCGGCCTCCTGCTCGACGGTCACCGCCGGCTCGACGGCCACGGCCTCGTGCTCGTGGTCGGCACCGGCGCGGGCGCGCTTACGGCGCTTGCCGCCGCCGCCCGCCGCGGTCGCCTGGTCCATGTGCACGATGACACCGCGTCCGTTGCAGTGGACGCAGGTCTCCGAGAACGACTCCAGCAGACCCTGGCCGACCCGCTTACGGGTCATCTGCACCAGACCCAGCGAGGTCACCTCGGCCACCTGGTGCTTCGTACGGTCCCGGCCCAGGCATTCGAGCAGGCGGCGCAGCACCAGGTCGCGGTTTGACTCCAGGACCATGTCGATGAAGTCGATGACCACGATGCCGCCGAGGTCGCGCAGCCGCAGCTGGCGCACGATCTCCTCGGCCGCCTCCAGGTTGTTCCTGGTCACGGTCTCTTCGAGGTTGCCGCCCTGGCCGGTGAACTTGCCGGTGTTGACGTCGATCACGACCATGGCCTCGGTCTTGTCGATCACCAGCGAGCCACCGCTGGGCAGCCAGACCTTGCGGTCCAGCGCCTTGGCGAGCTGCTCGTCGATCCGGTACGTCGCGAAGACGTCGACCTCACTGGTCCACCTGGACAGCCGGTCGGCCAGGTCGGGGGCGACGTGCGAGACGTAGCCGTGGATGGTCTGCCAGGCCTCGTCACCGCTGACGATGACCTTGGAGAAGTCCTCGTTGAAGATGTCGCGCACGACCCGGACGGTCATGTCCGGCTCGCCGTAGAGCAGCGTCGGGGCGTTGCCGCTCTTGGCCTTCTTCTGGATGTCCTCCCACTGCGCCTGCAGACGCTCGACGTCGCGGCGCAGCTCGTCCTCGCTCGCGCCCTCGGCGGCGGTGCGCACGATGACGCCCGCGTCCTCGGGGACGATCTTCTTGAGGATGGTCTTCAGCCGCGCCCGCTCGGTGTCGGGCAGCTTGCGGCTGATGCCGGTCATCGAGCCCTCGGGGACGTACACGAGGTAACGGCCCGGCAGCGAGACCTGGCTGGTCAGACGCGCGCCCTTGTGCCCGATCGGGTCCTTGGTGACCTGGACGAGCACGGACTGGCCGGACTTCAGGGCGGACTCGATGCGGCGCGGGCCGTTGGCCATGCCCAGCGCCTCGAAGTTGACCTCACCGGCGTACAGGACGGCGTTGCGGCCCTTGCCGATGTCGATGAAGGCGGCCTCCATCGACGGCAGCACGTTCTGGACCTTGCCCAGGTAGACGTTGCCGACGTACGACGTCGACTGCTCCTTGTTGACGTAGTGCTCGACGAGCACGTTGTCCTCGAGGACGCCGATCTGGGTGCGGTCGCCGTGCTGGCGGACGACCATCACGCGCTCGACGGCCTCTCGGCGGGCGAGGAACTCGGCCTCGGTGATGATCGGCACGCGGCGGCGGCCCTGCTCGCGACCCTCGCGGCGGCGCTGCTTCTTGGCCTCCAGACGGGTGGAGCCCTTGATGGACTGCACCTCGTCGGACGGCTCGGCCTTCGGACGGGGCTCGCGGACCTTGACGACGGTGCGCTCCGGGTCGCCCTCGCCGGGCTCGATGTCGGCGGCGGTGTCCCCGGCGCGGCGACGGCGCCGCCGGCGGCGACGGCTGGAGGAGCTGGACCCGCCGGGCTCGTCGCCCTGGTCCTCGGCGTCCTCTTCCTCCTGCTCGGCGGTGTCCTCGGCGTCCTGCGCGGCCTGCTCGGCGGCGAGCTCCTCGGGCTCGGCGTCACCGGGCTCGCCGGACTCGGCGTCGGCGGAGTCACCACGGCGGCGGCGACGGCCACCGCGGCGACGGCGACGGCGCGAACCGGTCTCCTCGGACTCCTCCTCACCGTCGGCGAAGTCCTCGGCGGCCTCCTCGGCCTCCTCCGGCTCCTCCTCGACGGCGGGCGCGGCCGCGGTCTCGACGGTGGTCTCGGTCTCGTCGCCGTAGCCGGTGCCCCGGCGGCGGCGACGGCGGCGCGGGGCGGCCGGCTCCTCGGCGAGCTCCTCGGCCTCGACGGCCTCGGGCTCCTCCGCGGACTCCGCGGCCGCTTCGGCGGCGGCCCGCTCGGGCGTCTGGAACTTCGGCTCGGTGAACACGGGCGCCTGGAACACCGCGACGGCGGGACGCGCCGGGCGACGGCGGGACGCGGGCTCGGCCTTCTCCTCGGCCTTCTCCTCGGCCTCCGCCTCGGCGGCAGCGGGAGCGGCGGACTGCGCGGGCTCGGCGAACCCGGTCGCGGCCTTGCGCACGACCCGGCGCCGGCGACGCGGTGCGGCGGCGTCCTCCTGCTCGGCGGCGGGAGCCTCGGGCGCGGCGGCCTGGGTCACGGGGGCCGCCTCGGCGACCGGCGTCTCGGGGGTCTCGGCCGCGACGGGGGTCTCGGCGGTCACCGGGACCTCGGCGGTCTCCTCCGGGGCGGCGGTGCGCCGGGTGGCACGCCGACGCGTACGGCGCGGAGCGGCCTCCTCGGCGGCCTCGGGCTGCGTGGGGGCCTCGGCGGCCTCGGGCTGCGCGGGGGCCTCGGCCTCGACGACCGGGGCGGCCTGCTCCTCGGCGGCCTCCGCCTGGGGCGCACCGGTCGGCGCGGTGGCACGGCGCGTCGCACGCCGACGCGGACGGGCGGCCGGAGCGGCCTCCTCGGCGGCGGCCTCGGCGGTGTCGAGGGCGGGCGCCTCGGCGACGGCCGGCTCGGCCGGCTCCTCCGGGGTCACGACCGTCTCGGCCTGCGGCGCCCCGGCGGGCGCGGTGGCACGGCGGGTGGCGCGCCGGCGCGGACGGGCGGCGGGGGCCTCCTCGGCGGCCGGCGCCTCGACGGCCTCGGCGGCAGGTGCGGGGGTCTCCTCGGTGGCCTCGACGACCACCTCGGCGGCCTGCGGCGCACCGGCGGGCGCGGACGCACGGCGCGTCGCACGCCGACGCGGACGGGCGGCCGGAGCGGCCTCCTCGGCGGCGGGCGCGGGCGCGGCGGCGGTCTCTTCGGCTTCAGGGGTCACGGCAGCCGTCTCCTCGGCGTCGGTCTCGGACTCGACGTCGAGGTCGGTCTGCGGCTCCGCGTCGGCCGCTACGGCCGGAGCGACGGTCTCCGCCGACGCCTCGGAGGTGGCGGCCGGCGGACCCGCCGGACGCGATGCGGCACGGCGCCGACGGCGCGGCGGCAGGGTGTCGCTGGGGGTGTTCGGTTCGGAACCCGTGGTGGGTTCGGTCGGCTCGAGCATGCGGGCGTATCTCCCGTCAGGCTCCCGGGCGCCGCGCATGGTCCGGCAGGTGGCCGGTGACGTCCGCGGCTCGCGCGGTGCGCGTGTGCCGCCGTCCGGGGCGCGGGCGCCGCACGGGAGCTCTCTGTGTCCTGTCTCGCCGGTTCCGTACGCCTTGTCGCGCACGGCCTGGCGAAAGTCTTGTGGTCGGTGCGCTGCCCGACCCAGGTGGCTCCCGAGTACGAGGGCGGCGCTTCGACGTGCGTCCCTTCGCGGGACCTTCCTTACGCCGGCGCCTTCGCGGTGGCAGTCGGAGCGGCCGGTGGGGCCGCTGCTGCCTCGCGGTCGGGCGCGAGCGGGTCGGTCACCGTGCCGGTCTCTTCATCGAGCAGCCCCTGCGCCAGCCTGGTCACCGCTGCGGGGACCGGCGGCGCCAGGTCGGCCACGGCGCGGAGACCGGACAGGACGTCGTCGGGTCGCACGGCAGGCGTCACGTGCCGAACAACCAGCCGCAGTATCGCACAGGGCTGGTCGGTCGGCCTATCAGCCGGCGAACTGTGCGTTTCAGTGCTTTCGTCCGCGCTCTCCAGGCCGACGACCGCGGAGCGGGCGTCGAAAGTGCGGACGCCGTTCTTGGTCATCCGCTGGACCTCGACGGTCTCGGCGCCGTTGAAGGCGGCGACCGCACGGGCCGCGTCGGCGGGGTCCACGCCGGGCAGGCGCAGCTCCCACACGGAGGCCGAGAGCCGGTCGGCGAGCCCCGACGTGCGGGCCTCGACCGCGTCGACGACGTCGAGGCCCGGGGGCAGCGACTCGTCGAGGAGAACGCGCAGGGTCTCCGGGTCACGCGCTTCGGTGAGCGCGATCTCCAGGTACTCCGCCTCACTGCCCGTGCCGGTGGGTGCGGCATTGGCGTAGGACACCTTCGGGTGGGGCGTGAAGCCCGCCGAATAGGCCATGGGGACCTCGGCGCGGCGCAGCGCCCGCTCGAAGGCGCGCTGGAAGTCGCGGTGGCTGGTGAACCTCAGGCGGCCGCGCTTGGTGTAACGCAGTCGGATGCGCTGCACCGCGGGTGCCGGCGGCGGGCCTTCAGGCTGTCGCTTGCCCAGTGTCCTAGTCCTTCGTGAGAACGGTCGTACTGCTTCCTAGAGTACGTGTCTCGCGGCCGGCAGGTTCCCGCCGGGCCACCTCGGGTGCTCTGCCGGGCTCCCCGAACAGCATCCGGCGGAAGTCGGCACGGGCCTGCCGGGCGGTGTCCCGGGCCGCTGCGAGCGCCTGCCGGGTCGCGCGGCGCACGCTGCGGGCGGCCTCGGCGGCGGGCCGCAGGACGGCGTCCCGTACGACATGTCCGACGGGGGTGAGGACCGTGCGGTAGACCCACCGCACCGGCTCGACGAAGATCCACCGCAAGAGCGTCGCGAGGAACCGGCCGACGGCCAGCGATATGTGTCCCGCCACCCGCCAGGCGTGTCCGAGCGCGGCGGCGACCTCCCGTCCGACGACGGCCAGCAGCCGCCCCACCGGCACGAGCAGGTACCGCCACACCGCGAGCGCCGGCAGCACCAGCAGGACCCGGGTGATCCAGTACAGCCCCACCCCGATGCCGGTGACGATCGCGGTGAGCAGCCACCACAGCCCCTCGGCGCACCAGGCCACGCCCCGTCCGACGGGCGCGAGCACCCATCGGTACAGCCACACGGCCGGCACGACCACCAGATACCGCACCAGCCAGGCGATCCCGGCGAACAGCGCGGCCCCGGCCGCCCCGAGACCCTTGAGCACCCACGCGATCCCCCGCCCGACCGGCGCGAGCACCCACGTGTACACCCCGACGAGCGCGGCCCCGATCCCGGCTCCGGCACCCCGTATCGCCCAGGCGAGGGCATGCCCGACCGGCGTGAGCACGGCCCGGTACAGCCACACCGCCGGCACGACGAGCAGCATCCGCCCGGGCCAGAGGAGTGCCTTGCCGACGGGCACGACCGCATACCGCCACAGCGCCACGAACGGCCAGACGAACAGCGCCCGCCCGACCCACAACAGCCCCCGCCCGACCGGCCGGAACACGGTGTCCGTCAGAAACCGCCAGGTCACGACAAGGGCGTCCCACACCATGCGCACCGGCACGACCAGCACCAGGACCACGACCCTGACGGGCACCCGGATCGCGACGGCGAGACACCCCTCAGGAGCCGACCGGCCATCCGGCCCACGGGCCGGCACGTCCCGCCCCACGGGCGATTTCTCGAACTCCATACCTGTCTTGACGCACCGGACCCGCAAATGGATCCCACCCCGCCCCGACGCCACCCGTCCGTGTCACGGGCCCGCGAGACCTGGTCGGAACCCGGCGGTCCGGTTGAAGCCGGTGATGTCGAGTTTCACGCCCTTCACGCTCTTGAGCGTCGTGGGGGACTCTCAGTGACTGTGCCCCTGCCCGCTCCCCGCAGGCTGCTTGACCGTCAGCGGCAGCAGCTTCTTGCCCGTGGGGCCGATCTGGATGTGGGTGTCCATGGCGGGGCAGACGCCGCAGTCGAAGCAGGGGGTCCAGCGGCAGTCCTCGACCTCGGTCTCGTCGAGGGCGTCCTGCCAGTCCTCCCAGAGCCAGTCCTTGTCGAGGCCGGAGTCGAGGTGGTCCCAGGGGAGGACCTCCTCGTAGGTGCGCTCGCGGGTGGTGTACCAGTCGACGTCCACGCCGAACGGGGCGAGGGCCTTGTCGGCGCAGGCCATCCAGCGGTCGTAGGAGAAGTGCTCGCGCCAGCCGTCGAAGCGGCCGCCGTCCTCGTAGACCGCGCGGATGACGGCGCCGATCCGGCGGTCGCCGCGGGAGAGGAGGCCCTCGACGATGCCGGGCTTGCCGTCGTGGTAGCGGAAGCCGATGGAGCGGCCGTACTTCTTGTCGCCGCGGATCTTGTCGCGCAGCTTCTCCAGACGGGCGTCCGTCTCCTCGGCGGAGAGCTGGGGCGCCCACTGGAAGGGGGTGTGCGGCTTGGGCACGAAGCCGCCGATCGACACCGTGCAGCGGATGTCGTTGGAGCGGGAGACCTCGCGGCCCTTGGCGATGACCTTCGTCGCCATGTCGGCGATCTGCAGGACGTCCTCGTCGGTCTCGGTGGGCAGGCCGCACATGAAGTACAGCTTCACCTGGCGCCAGCCGTTGCCGTACGCCGTCGCGACCGTCCGGATCAGGTCGTCCTCGGAGACCATCTTGTTGATGACCTTGCGCATGCGCTCCGAGCCGCCCTCGGGCGCGAACGTCAGACCGGAACGGCGGCCGTTGCGGGTCAGCTCGTTGGCCAGGTCGACGTTGAAGGCGTCCACGCGGGTGGAGGGCAGCGAGAGGCCGATCTTGTCGTCCTCGTAGCGGTCCGCCAGGCCCTTGGCGACGTCGCCGATCTCGGAGTGGTCCGCCGACGACAGGGACAGCAGGCCGACCTCCTCGAAGCCGGTCGCCTTCAGGCCCTTCTCGACCATGTCGCCGATGCCGGTGATGGAGCGCTCGCGCACGGGGCGGGTGATCATGCCCGCCTGGCAGAAGCGGCAGCCGCGGGTGCAGCCGCGGAAGATCTCCACCGACATGCGCTCGTGGACCGTCTCGGCCAGCGGGACCAGCGGCTGCTTCGGGTAGGGCCACTCGTCGAGGTCCATGACGGTGTGCTTGGACACGCGCCACGGCACGCCCGACCTGTTGGGGACCACGCGCGCGATCCGGCCGTCGGAGAGGTACTCGACGTCGTAGAACCGCGGGATGTACACCGCGCCCGTCCTCGCCAGCCGGAAGAGGACCTCGTCGCGGCCGCCGGGACGGCCCTCCGCCTTCCACTCGCGGATGATCTTCGTCATGTCCAGCACGGCCTGCTCGCCGTCGCCGATGACCGCCGCGTCGATGAAGTCGGCGATCGGCTCGGGGTTGAAGGCCGCGTGGCCGCCCGCCAGCACGATCGGGTCGTCGACCGTACGGTCCTTGGACTCCAGCGGGATGCCGGCCAGGTCCAGCGCGGTCAGCATGTTCGTGTAGCCCAGCTCCGTGGAGAAGGACAGGCCGAACACGTCGAACGCCTTCACCGGCCGGTGGCTGTCCACCGTGAACTGCGGGACGCCGTGCTCACGCATCAGCGCCTCCAGGTCCGGCCACACGCTGTACGTGCGCTCGGCGAGGACGCCCTCCTGCTCGTTGAGGACCTCGTAGAGGATCATGACGCCCTGGTTGGGCAGCCCGACCTCGTAGGCGTCGGGGTACATGAGCGCCCAGCGGACGTCGCAGCTCTCCCACTCCTTGACCGTGGAATTGAGCTCGCCGCCCACGTACTGGATCGGCTTCTGCACATGCGGCAGCAGGGCTTCGAGCTGCGGGAAAACCGACTCGACAGGCATCTCGCGAACCTTCATCAGCTGACTGGGGTGACCATCAAGCGTAACCCGCCCGGCGGACACTCCCGCACGCTCAGACGTCCGCCGCCGCCCGGGCCCGCGCCCACAGCCCCGGCAACGCCTCCTCGGCCCGCGCCGCGCGCAGCTCCTCCCGCCCGTACAGCACCCCGTAGGTGAAGGAGCTCTCCCCCGCCGCCTGCGCCTGCGCCGCCAGCTCGCGCAGCGCCTCGCGGGTCATCACGCTGTCCTGGTGGTCGCCGAGCAGTCCCTGCAGCGCCTTCATCGACCGGGCCAGTTTTGCCGCCGGGCCGCCCAGCGCCGCCGTCGCCGCCTCCGCCGAGTACCGCGTCCGCTTGGCCCGCTTGCGCGCCTCGTGCAACGCGACATCGCGGTCGTGGCCCGGCGGCAGCTCCATGGCCCGCTCCACCAGCGCCGACACCCGCGCCAGATCCTTGCGTACGGCCTTGGCGAGGACCTTGCGCGGTGCCCCGGCCGCCGCCTTCCTCAGCGGCGGTTCGGCGATCAGCGCGTCCAGTGCGTCGAGCAGCTCCAGGTACCGCTGTCCGTCCAGTACGGCGATCAGCCGCCGGTGCGATCCGCCGCTATGGGGCCCCGTCCAGGCCCGCAGCCGGTTGCGCACCGGCCCGGTCACCAGGGGGCGGGGCAGGGCTTCGAGCGCCGTGGTGATGCGCTCGGTCACCACCTCCCGATCGCGGTCGACGCCCAGCTCAGCCGCCAGCCACTTCAGCTCCTCGCCGACGGGGTCGGTGACCGAGCGGTCGAGGACTTTGCGGAAGGAGCGCAACGCGCTGCGCATCCGGCGGGTGGCGACCCGCAGGGCGTGCACCGAGTCGTCCGCCTCACGCCGTACGGCCGGGTCGAGCTCGACGATCGCGTCGCGCTGGGCGCGCAGGTAGGCCACGACATGGTCGCCGGCCGTCACCGGGGCCCGCTCGGCGGCGGCGCTCCCCTCGTGCTTCTTCTCCGGGCGCGGGCCCGTCTCCGCCAGCGCCCGGGCCAGCTTCGACGCGGACCCGGACGGCCGTACGCCCGCCCTGCGCAGCCGCTTGTCCACCTGGTCGAGGAACTCCGGGTCTCCCCCGTCGGCGAGTTCCACCTCGATCTCGGTCCACTGCGCCTGACCGCCGCTCCCGTCCAGCCGCTCGGCGTGCACGGCGTCCACGCCGACCTCGGCCAGGAGCCGCCCCTCCGCGTCGGTGAGGTCGCGCACATCGCGCTCGGAGCGCAGCCGTACGACGGGCACCAGCTCGGCGTCCCGGACCCGGGAGCGGACCAGCCCGGTGAGGGTGCGGGGCACGGCGTCGGACAGCGGGGCCCGGATCTCGTCCCGTACACCCGGGGCGACCGGGAACTTCAGATGCCAGCCGGCGTCGGAGCCGCCCGTACGGCGGCGCAGGGTGATGGAGGACGCGGCCAGACGGCCGTCGGCCGTGTCGTAGTAGGTGGCGTCCAGGTGCGCGACACCCTTGTCGATCACGGCCGCGACACCGGCGACTCCGGTCAGGTCGGGCAGGCCGCTGTCGTCGGACTCGTACTTCCGCTCGATCTCGCGCTTGATGTCCGCCATGAACCGAATCTAGTGGGCGCCCCGGCCGGGCGACAGAGCCCGAAGGGGTCGGAGACCTGGGAGGACGGGCCCTCAGGCCGACAGCGGTCTCTGCACCCGGATGGACTGCAACAGCCCCACCGCCACCCACACGGCGAACATCGACGAGCCTCCGTACGACACGAACGGCAGCGGCAGACCGGTCACCGGCATGATCCCCAGGGTCATCCCGATGTTCTCGAAGGACTGGAAGGCGAACCAGGCCACGATCCCGGCGGCCACGACCGTCCCGTACAGCTCGGTCGTCTCCCGCGCTATCCGGCAGGCCCGCCACAGCACCACACCCAGCAGCACGATGATCAGGCCGCCGCCGATGAAGCCCAGCTCCTCCCCCGCGACCGTGAACACGAAGTCGGTCTGCTGCTCGGGCACGAACTGGCCGGTGGTCTGCGAGCCGTGGAACAGCCCGGAGCCGGTCAGCCCGCCGGAACCGATCGCGATCCGGGCCTGGTTGGTGTTGTAGCCGACGCCCGCCGGGTCCAGCTCGGGGTTGGCGAACGCGGCGAAGCGGTTGATCTGGTACTCGTCGAGGACGCCGAGCTGCCACACCGCCAGCGCGCCCAGCGTGCCGGAGCCCAGCAGGCCGAACACCCAGCGGTTGGAGGCGCCGGAGGCCAGCAGTACGCCCAGCACGATGATCACCATGACCATGACCGAGCCGAGGTCGGGCATGAGCAGCACGATCAGCATCGGCACGGCGGCCAGGCCCAGGGCCTGAAGGACCGTGCGATGGTCGGGGTAGGGCCGGTCGCCCGCGTCCACTCTGGCCGCGAGCAGCATCGCCATGCCCAGGATGATCGTGATCTTCACGAACTCGGAGGGCTGGAGCGAGAAGCCGCCGCCGAGCACGATCCAGGAGTGCGCGCCGTTGACCGTGGAGCCCAGCGGGGTGAGCACGAGCAGGATCAGGAACACCGAGGCGCCGTAGAGGAGCGGCACGGCGGTGCGCAGGGTGCGGTGACCGACCCAGACCGTGCCGATCATCAGGGCGAACCCGATACCGGTGTTCATGATGTGCCGGATCAGGAAGAAGTAGGGGTCGCCCTGATTGATCTCGGTGCGGTTGCGGGTGGCCGAGAACACCAGCAGCGAGCCGAGCAGCGACAGCGCGAGCGCCGCCAGCAGTATCGGCCAGTCCAGCCGGCGGGCGAGCGAGTCCCGGGCGAACAGGCGGGTCCAGCCCGCCCGCTCGGGGCCGTAGCCGGAGACCTGGAAGCTGTTGACGCCGGTCATGTGCACTTCCTCCGGCCGGGGCGGCGGGCCCGCCTGCGGCGCCGTGTCTCTCGGTTGTCCGCCTCGGGGCTCGCCACCGTGGCCGCGGTCGGCTGTCCGCCGCCGCCCGGGCCGGTGCCGTCGTCGGGGTTCGCGGCGGCGTTCTCCACCGCGCCCTCCTCGGCCGGCTTCTGGTAGGTCTGCTGGTCCTTGGCCGGGTCCTTGGACAGCTTCGGCGGGCGGATCGTGCCGTCCGCCTGGATCCGCGGCAGGTTCTTCTGCGGGGTCGGCAGCAGGGCGTTCTTCTTGTTGATGACGCCGTCGTCGGAGATGCCGTACAGCGCGTCGTAGATGTTGCGCACCGCCGGACCGGAGGCGCCGGAGCCCGTACCACCCTGGGAGATCGTCATGACGATCGCGTAGTCCTTGGTGTACGTGGCGAACCAGGAGGTCGTCTGCTTGCCGTAGACCTCGGCGGTACCGGTCTTGGCGTGCATCTCGATCTTGTCCTGGGGCCAGCCGCCGAACCGCCAGGCGGCCGTACCGCGCGTGGCCACGCCCGCGAGGGCCTCGTCCATCTGGGCCAGGGTCGCCTTGCTGACCGGCAGCCTGCCGTGCGCCTTGGGCTTGATCTCGGTGACCTGCTTGCCGTCGGCGCTGACGATGGCCTTTCCGACCGTAGGGTCGTACAGCGTGCCGCCGTTGGAGATGGCGGCGTAGATCGTCGCCATCTGGATCGGCGTCACCAGGGTGTCGCCCTGGCCGATGGAGTAGTTGATCTCGTCACCGGCGCGCATCTTGTTGCCTTCGAGGCAGTTCTCGTAGGAGATGCGCTCGACGTAGTCGCCGTCCTTCTTGCCGGTCTTGCACCAGGCGTCCTTGTTGGCCTTCCAGTACTCCTGCTTCCACTGGCGGTCGGGGATGCGGCCGGTGACCTCGTTGGGCAGGTCGATGCCGGTCTCCGCGCCCAGGCCGAACTGGTGGGCGGTCTTGTAGAACCAGTCCTTCGGCTTGCCCTTGGGGTCGATGCCGCCGTCCTTCTGCCACTGGGCGTGCGCCAGCCGGTAGTAGACGGTGTCGCAGGAGACCTCCAGGGCGCGGCCGAGGCTGATCGCGCCGTGGTTCTGGGACTCGAAGTTCTTGAAGACCTGGCCGCCGACGTTGTAGGCGCTGGAGCACTCGTAGCGGCCGTCGAAGTCGTAGCCGGCCTGGACCGCGGCGGCCGTGGAGACCACCTTGAAGATGGAGCCGGGCGCCGCCTGGCCCTGTATGGCCCTGTTGAGCAGCGGGTAGTTGGACTTCTTGCCGGTGAGCTTCGCGTAGTCCTTGGCGGAGATGCCGCCGACCCAGGCGTTCGGGTCGTAGGTCGGGTTGGACGCCATCGCGACGACCCGGCCGGTCCTGGCCTCCAGTACGACGACCGCGCCCGCGTCGGCCTTGTACCGCTCCTGGGTGTTGCGGTCCCACTCCTGGCGGGCGGTCTTCATCGCCTCGTTCAGCTCGAACTCGGCGACGCGCTGCACCCGGGCGTCGATGCTGGTGACGAGGTGGGAGCCGGGCTGGGCGGGGTCCGCCTCGGCCTCGCCGATGACCCGGCCGAGGTTGTCGACCTCGTAGCGGGTGACGCCGGCCTTGCCGCGCAGCTGCTTGTCGTACTGGCGCTCAAGGCCGGAGCGGCCGACCTGGTCGGAGCGCAGGAACGGCGAGTCGGTGTCCTGGGCCTCCTGGATCTCCTCGTCGGTGACCGGGGAGAGGTAGCCGAGCACCTGCGCGGTGTTGGACTTGCCGGGCGCGGGGTAGCGGCGCACGGCCTGGGGTTCGGCGGTGATGCCGGGGAAGTCCTCGGCGCGCTCGCGGATCTGCAGGGCCTGACGCGGGGTCGCCTCGTCGGTGATGGGGATCGGCTGGTACGGCGAGCCGTTCCAGCAGGGCTGGGGGGTCTCGGCGTCGCACAGCCGGACCTTCTCCTTGACCTCCTTCGGCGTCATGCCGAGGACACCGGCGAGCTTGGTGAGGACGGCGTCGCCGTCGTCCTTCATCTTCAGCAGGTCGGTGCGGGAGGCGGAGACCACCAGCCGGGTCTCGTTGTCCGCGAGGGGCACTCCGCGCGCGTCCAGGATCGAGCCGCGCACGGCGGGCTCCACGACCTGCTGGACGTGGTTGCCGGAGGCTTCCTTGGCGTAGGCGTCGCCCTCGCGGATCTGGAGGTACCACAGGCGGCCGCCCAGGGTGCCGAGCAGGGAGAGGACGAGGATCTGGATCACGACGAGCCGGATCTGGACGCGTGGGGTCCGCCCGGTCTCGGGGATGTTGGTCACGGCTTGCCTCCCCCTCTCAGCGCCTGGTCACGGATTGCGGTGTGTGTACGAGTGGGGAACGACCGTCCCGCCGCCGAGGGTTCCGGCCCCTGTCCCCCGTCCGGGTGAACTCCGCACGCTTCACAGCCGCTTGACCCCCTTGATGCGTCCCGCGCGGGCGGTGCGCGCTCTGGCCGCCTTCACCTTCAGCCCGCCCAGGCCCCCGCGCTGGCTGCCGATGCGCAGCCCGGTGCCGGAGGACAGCCAGCCGGAGGAGATGTCGGCCGAGGTGCCGGAGTTCGCCTCGGCGAGGGGGTCGTTGTCGGCGCGCCGGGCCAGCGCCATGATGCCCGGGACCACGAAGGGCGCGAGCAGCAGGTCGTACAGGACGGCCGTGAACACCAGCCCGGGCAGGCCCACATGACGGGCCGCCGTGTCGCCGACGAGCGCGCCGACACCGGCGTACAGCAGGGTGGAGGAGATCGCGGCGACGGCGACCACGGCCAGCGGGCCGGACGCCGACTTCAGGCGGCCGTTCTCCGGCTTGACCAGGCCGGCCAGATAGCCGATGACGCACAGCACGAGCGCGTAGCGGCCGGCCGCGTGGTCGGCGGGCGGGGCGAGGTCGGACAGCAGCCCGGCGCCGAACCCGACGAGGGCGCCGCCGACATGGCCGTAGACGAGCGCGAGGCCGAGGACGGTGAGGAGTACGAGGTCGGGCACGGCGCCCGGCAGGTGCAGCCGGGCCAGCACGCTCACCTGGAGCACCAGGGCGACCACGACCAGCGGAACGGACAGCAGGATCCGGTTGAAGCGCATCAGTTCAGCTCCCCTACTGCTGCTGCTCTTGCTGGAACTGGCCGTCGGCGGACGCCGAAGGGGTGACGGTGACCGTCACGGTCGGCCTGGGCGTGGGCTTCGGTTTGTCCGGGAGCACGGTGTCGCGCGGATCCTTGCTGGGTGCCTGCACGACGACGCCGACGATGTCGAGCTTGGTGAAGCTGACGTACGGCGTGACGTACAGGGTGCGGGTCAGGTCGCCGCCGGAGGGATCGACGCGGGAGACGACACCGACGGGGACGCCGGGCACGAAGGGCCGGTCGGCCTGCGAGCCGAAGGTGACCAGGCGGTCGCCCTTCTTGATCTGGGCCTTGCCGTTGAGGAGTTCGACGCGCAGCGGGCGGTCGCCCTGCCCGGAGGCGAAGCCGAGTTCGTCGCCGCCCTCCATCCGGGTGCCGACGGTGAAGTCGGGGTCGTTGGCGAGCAGCACGGTCGAGGCGTCGGGGCCGACGGTGGTGACGCGGCCGACCAGGCCGTCGCCGTTGAGGACGGTCATGTCGCGCCGGATGCCGTCGTTGGCGCCGATGTCGATGGTGATGGTCCAGGAGAAGCCCTGCGCGGCTCCTATGGCGATGACCTCGGCGCCCTTGATGCCGTACTGGCCCTCACCGGCCACCTTCAGCATCTTGTTCAGCTGCTTGAGGCGGCTGCGGTTGCGGTCGTCGCTGCCCAGCTCGGCCTTGAGGGCGGCGTTCTCCTTCTCCAGTTCGGCGATGCGGTCGTGCCGGTCGCCGGAGTCGCGTACGGCGGAGATGGCGTTGCCGACCGGGTCGACCGCGGAGGCGACGCCGTTCTCGATCGGGCCGAATACCGAGGCCGCGGCCTGGCGGGCACCGTCGACCGGTGAATCCTCCCCACCGCGGATGTCCACCGTGATCAGCGCGAACGCGATGGCGATCAGCAGCACCAGGAGCAGCCGGCTCTCTCGTGTGTCCCTCACGTGCGGCGGCCGTGCCCTTCCTCAGTCGGAAACAGTCGGAAACAGTCGGAAACCAGGTAGCCCCCGGGAATTCCGAGGGGCTCTTTTTGTGGCAGCCTATGCCTCTATATCAACGATCCGCCGTACGAGAGGAGATCATCTCGTACGGCGGAATCGACGAGTTACGTCATCTGCGCGGCTGGGCGTCCAGCACCTGCTGGAGCGCCTCGAACTCCTCGACGCACTTGCCGGAGCCGAGCGCCACGCTGTCCAGCGGGTCCTCGGCGATGTGGATCGGCATACCGGTCTCCCGGCGCAGCCGCTCGTCGAGGCCGCGCAGCAGGGCGCCGCCGCCGGTGAGGACGATGCCGCGGTCCATGATGTCGCCGGACAGCTCCGGCGGGCACTTGTCCAGCGTCGTCTTCACGGCGTCGACGATGGCGTTGACGGGCTCCTCGATCGCCTTGCGCACTTCGGCGGCGGAGATGACGACGGTCTTGGGCAGCCCGGAGACGAGGTCCCGGCCGCGGATTTCGGTGTGCTCGTCAGCGTCTAGGTCGTACGCCGAGCCGATCGTGATCTTGATCTGTTCGGCCGTGCGCTCGCCCAGCAGAAGGGAGTACTCCTTCTTGATGTGCTGGATGATCGCGTTGTCCAGCTCGTCGCCCGCGACGCGGATGGACTGGGCGGTGACGATGCCGCCGAGGGAGATGACCGCGACCTCCGTGGTGCCGCCGCCGATGTCCACCACCATGTTGCCCGTGGCCTCGTGGACCGGCAGGCCGGAGCCGATGGCCGCGGCCATGGGCTCCTCGATGATGTGCACCTGGCGGGCGCCGGCCTGGGACGACGCCTCGATGACGGCACGGCGCTCGACGCCGGTGATGCCGGAGGGCACGCACACGACGACGCGCGGCCTCGCGAGATACCGCCGCTTGTGGATCTTCAGGATGAAGTAGCGGAGCATCCGCTCGGTGATCTCGAAGTCGGCGATCACGCCGTCCTTCAGCGGACGCACGGCAACGATGTTGCCGGGCGTGCGCCCGATCATCTTCTTCGCTTCGGCGCCGACCGCGAGAATCCCACCGGTGTTGGTGTTGATCGCGACGACGGACGGCTCGTTGAGTACGATTCCGCGACCCCTGACGTACACCAGCGTGTTGGCGGTCCCGAGGTCGACAGCCATGTCACGGCCGATGAACGACATTGAGTTCCCCATCAGGATTCGTCTGGCCTTCCCTGCTGGCTTTTGAGGGCTTTTCAGGTCGGCATGGTGGGTGCTGTGACGTGAAGGGTTCCATGGTAGACGCGCCTTCACAGACCCTGCGTGAGGGTCTCCGCCAATTGTCAGCAGATGATGTGCGGGTTCGCTTCTGGAGACGGGCGTTCGGGGAGACTCGTTCCCTCGATCGCCGCTCACATGCCGGGAGAGCCCGGGAGCGGACCCCCGGACCTCCGTGTGGCTTGCGGCGAAGAGTACGCGGTCAGGCGCGGCCGGGGAAGAAGATCTTCACCTCGCGCTCGGCGGACTCCTCGGAGTCGGACGCGTGGATCAGGTTCTCCCGGACGATCACACCGAAGTCGCCCCGGATGGAACCGGGCGCGGCCGCGATCGGGTCGGTCGGGCCGGCCAGCTGGCGCACGCCCTCGATGACCCGCTCGCCCTCGACGATCATGGCGACGACGGGGCCGGAGGACATGAAGGCGACCAGCGGCTCGTAGAACGGCTTGCCCTTGTGCTCGCCGTAGTGCTGCTCCAGCGTGTCCTGGTCCAGCTCGCGCAGCTCCAGCGCGGTGATCGACCAGCCGGCCTTGCGCTCGATACGGCTGATGATCTCGCCGGTCAGGCCACGACGGACGGCGTCGGGCTTGAGGAGGACGAGGGTGCGCTGGGTCACGACGGGACTCCTTCTACCTACAGGTGTGCGGTGTGACGAGGCTACAGTGCGGGCCTGGCCCTCTGTTACTCAGCGTCAGCTTCGCGGGGCCGCCGCGCGGGGGCCCGGCATACGGGTGAAGTGGCACGCGGAGTGACACGGCGGCGTGTCGGCGGCCCGCCGCACCAGGGCCGGCCGGGCGACAGCGGAGTGGCACCGGCACCGGAGCACCACGCCGACGCCGGAATCACGCGGCGACACCGGGGTGACGCAGCGGCACCGCGCACCGGAACGCCACCGAGGGGGACCGTCACGCCGGACCGCCCGGCGTCCGGGCGGCCGGGCGGCCGGGCGGCCGGGCGTGACGGCCGCCCGGCACAGCGCGTGTCCGCTACGCGGCGTCCGTCTGCGCCGCGAATCTCGCCTTGGCCTCGTCGACCTTGCGGCCGAAGTGGACCGAGGCCCACCACAGGGCCGCGAACATGGCGCCGAGGAAGAACATCAGGGGCACCACGAAGCCGGAGGCGATCAGACCGATCTGCAGGGCCCAGCCGAGGGCGACGCCGCCCGGGCGGGTCACCAGGCCGCACAGCAGGACGCTGAGGAACATGGCGATGCCGCAGACCGTCCACACCGAGCCCATGGACAGGGACTCGTCCTTCATCGCGACCAGCCCGGCGAAGCCGATCACGAAGAACTCGCCGATCAGGGTCGAGGAGCAGAGCGTACGCATGGTGTGAAGGTCACTTCCCCAGGAGCAGGCGGGCCTCGCCCACCGTGATGACGGAACCGGTGACCAGGACGCCACCGCCGGCGAACTCGCCCTCCTCCTCGGCCAGCGTGATCGCCGCCTCCAGGGCGTCCGGCAGCCGCGGCTCGACCTGGACGCGGTCCTCGCCGAAGACCTCCACGGCGATCGCGGCCAGCTCGTCGGCGTCCATCGCGCGGTGGCTGGAGTTCTGCGTGACGACGACCTCCGCGAAGATCGGCTCGAAGGCCTCCAGGAGCCCGCGCACGTTCTTGTCGCCGCTGGCGCCGACGACACCGATCAGCCGGCTGAAGTCGAACGCCTCGCCGATCGCCTCCGCCGTCACCCGCGCGCCCGCGGGATTGTGCGCCGCGTCCAGCACGACCGTCGGCGAGCGCCGTACGACCTCCATGCGGCCGGGCGACGACACCGCGGCGAAGGCCTTGCGCACGGTGTCGATGTCCAGCGGCATGGCCCGCTGCGCGCCGACGCCGAAGAACGCCTCGACCGCGGCCAGCGCCACGGCGGCGTTGTGCGCCTGGTGCGCGCCGTGCAGCGGCAGATAGACCTCGGTGTACTCGCCGCCGAGTCCGCGCAGCGTCATCAGCTGTCCGCCCACGGCGACCTGGCGGGCGACGACCCCGAACTCCAGGCCCTCACGGGCCACGGTCGCGTCCGTCTCGACGGACTTCTTCAGCAGCACCTGCGCCGCGTCCACCGGCTGCTGGGCCATGATCACGGTCGCGCCCTGCTTGATGATCCCGGACTTCTCCCCCGCGATCTCGGCGGGCGTCTCACCGAGGCGGTCGGTGTGGTCCAGGTCGATCGGCGTCACGACGGCCACGTCCGCGTCGATGACGTTCGTCGCGTCCCAGGAGCCGCCCATGCCGACCTCGACGACCGCCACGTCGACCGGGGCGTCCGCGAACGCGGCGTACGCCATGCCGGTGAGCACCTCGAAGAAGGACAGCCGGAACTCCTGCTGGGCGTCGACCATCTCCACGTAGGGCTTGATGTCCTGGTACGTGTCGATGAACCGCTCGGCGGAGATCGGGGCGCCGTCCAGGCTGATGCGCTCGGTGATCGACTGCACGTGCGGCGAGGTGTAGCGGCCGGTGCGCAGATCGAAGGCACCGAGGAGGGCCTCGATCATGCGGGCCGTCGAGGTCTTGCCGTTGGTGCCCGTGATGTGGATCGACGGGTACGACCGCTGCGGCTCGCCCAGCACGTCCATCAGCGCGGCGATACGGCTGACCGAGGGCTCCAGCTTGGTCTCGCCCCAGCGGGTGGCGAGGTCGGCCTCGACCTCGCGCAGCGCCTTGTCGACCTCGGGGTCCTCGGGGCGCGCGGGGATGTCCTGCTGCGGGGCGCCGCCCTGGGTGCGCAGGGTGCGGCTGCCGGCCTCGATGACCGCGAGGTCGGGGTCGCGGTCGGTCTCGGCGTCGATGATCTCGTCGAAGAGGTCGAGGGGGTCGGGCTGCTCGTCGCTGGGGTGGCTCACGGTGCCCAGTCTACGGATCGGGACCGACAGGCCGCCTACCGAGTGGGGTGGCCTGCGAAGTCCCGCTCGCGTGGTCCCGCTTGCGTGGTCCCGCGGGCGCGGAGTCGTGCGCGGCTTGGCGCGCACGACCCCACGTCCCTCAGGGCGTCACTGCCGGGGCAGCTTGTCCAGCTGGCTCTGGATGCGGGCGATGTCCTCGTCCGCCTTGGCGAGGCGGGTGCGGATCTTGTCCACCACGTTGTCCGGGGCCTTCGCCAGGAACGCCTCGTTGCCGAGCTTGGCCTGGGCCTGCTGGCGCTCCTTCTCCGCCGCCGCGAGGTCCTTCGCCAGGCGCTTGCGCTCGGCCGCGACGTCGATGGTGCCGGACAGGTCCAGCGCCACCTCGGCGCCCGCGATCGGCAGGGTCGCGGTGGCGGTGAAGCCGTCGCCCTCCGGCTGCAGACGCAGCAGCTGGCGGATGGCGGCCTCGTGCGGTGCCAGGGCCGTGCCGTCCAGGGCCAGGCGGGCCGGGACGCGCTGGCCGGGCTGGAGGCCCTGGTCGGCGCGGAAGCGGCGGACCTCGGTGACGACCTGCTGGAGGTTCTCGATCTCGGCCTCGGCGGCGTCGTCGCGGAACCCGCTGTCGGTCGGCCAGTCGGCGACCACGATCGACTCGCGCCCGGTGAGGGTGGTCCACAGCGTCTCGGTGACGAACGGCATCACCGGGTGCAGCAGCCGCATCAGGACGTCGAGGACCTCACCGAGGACCCGGCCGGAGGCCTTCGCGCCCTCGCCGCCCGCCATGAAGGTGGTCTTGGAGAGCTCGACGTACCAGTCGAAGACCTCGTCCCACGCGAAGTGGTACAGCGCCTCGCTGAGCTTGGCGAACTGGTAGTCGTCGTAGTACGTGTCGACCTGAGCGACCGTCTTGTTCAGGCGGGACAGGATCCAGCGGTCGGTCGCCGACAGCCGCTCGGCCGGCGGGAGCTCGCCCTCGACCGTGGCGCCGTTCATCAGGGCGAAGCGGGTCGCGTTCCAGATCTTGTTGGCGAAGTTCCGGGACGCCTGGACCCAGTCCTCGCCGATCGGCACGTCGGTGCCCGGGTTGGCGCCCTTGGCCAGGGTGAAGCGGACGGCGTCGGAGCCGTACTTGTCCATCCAGTCCAGCGGGTCGACGACGTTGCCGAACGACTTCGACATCTTCTTGCCGCGCTCGTCGCGGACCAGGCCGGTGAGGGCGATGGTCTTGAACGGGACCTCGCCGTCCATGGCGTAGAGGCCGAACATCATCATCCGGGCGACCCAGAAGAAGATGATGTCGTGGCCGGTGAGCAGGACGTCGGTCGGATAGAACTTCTCGAGGTCCGGGGTCTTCTCCGGCCAGCCGAGCGTGGAGAACGGCCACAGGCCCGAGGAGAACCAGGTGTCGAGGACGTCCGTGTCCTGGTGCCAGCCCTCGCCGGTGGGCGGCTGCTCGTCGGGGCCGACGCAGACGACCTCGCCGTCGGGGCCGTACCAGATCGGGATGCGGTGGCCCCACCACAGCTGGCGCGAGATGCACCAGTCGTTCATGTTGTCGACCCAGTCGAAGTAGCGCTTCGACATGTCGGCCGGGTGGATGGCCACGCGCCCGTCGCGGACGGCGTCGCCGGCGGCCTTGGCCAGCGGCTTGACGTTGACCCACCACTGCATGGACAGACGCGGCTCGACCGTGGTCTTGCAGCGCGAGCAGTGACCGACCGAGTGCATGTACGGGCGCTTCTCGGCGACGATCCGGCCCTGCGCCTTGAGCGCGCCGACGACGGCCGAGCGGGCCTCGTAGCGGTCCTGGCCGAGGAAGGGGCCGTGGACCGTGATGACGCCGTGCTCGTCCATGATCGTCAGGGACGGCAGGTTGTGGCGCTGGCCGATCGCGAAGTCGTTCGGGTCGTGCGCCGGGGTCACCTTGACGGCGCCGGTGCCGAACTCGGGGTCGACGTGCGTGTCGGCGACGACCGGGATGGTGCGGTCGGTCAGCGGCAGCTTGATCTGCTTGCCGACGAGGTGCTTGTAGCGCTCGTCGTCGGGGTGGACGGCGACGGCGGTGTCACCGAGCATCGTCTCCGCGCGCGTGGTCGCGACGACGAGGGTGTCCTCCCCCTCGCCGTACTTGATCGACACCAGCTCGCCGGCGTCCTCCTGGTACTCCACCTCGATGTCGGAGATCGCGGTGAGGCAGCGCGGACACCAGTTGATGATGCGCTCGGCGCGGTAGATCAGCTCGTCGTCGTAGAGCTTCTTGAAGATGGTCTGGACGGCACGGGACAGCCCCTCGTCCATGGTGAACCGCTCGCGGGACCAGTCGACGCCGTCGCCGAGGCGGCGCATCTGGCCGAGGATCTTGCCGCCGTACTCCTCCTTCCACTGCCAGACGCGCGAGACGAACTCCTCGCGGCCCAGGTCGTGGCGGGACTTGCCCTCCTCGGCGAGCTGCTGCTCGACCTTGTTCTGGGTGGCGATGCCGGCGTGGTCCATGCCGGGCAGCCACAGCGACTCGTAGCCCTGCATCCGCTTGCGGCGGGTGAGGGCGTCCATGAGCGTGTGCTGGAAGGCGTGGCCCAGGTGGAGGCTGCCGGTGACGTTCGGCGGCGGGATGACGATGGTGTACGCGGGCTTCTCGCTGGTCGCGTCCGCGGTGAAGTAACCCTTTTCTACCCAGCGCTCGTACAGCGTCCCCTCTACCTCGGCCGGCGCGTACTGGGTCGGCAGTTCGGTGGTGGGCGCGGGTGGCTGCTGCTGAGTGTTCTCGGTCACGGGCTCAGTTTAGAGGTGTCACGGGCCGGTCCCGAAACTCGATTGATTTGTAACGGTCAGACCCCCGGGTGCCGTGCGGGCCTGGGGTCTGCGCCAGGATGTCTGAAACGCATAAGCATCTGGAGGGGAACCCAGAAATGAGCTACAACCAGCCGGGCCCGTACGGCGGGCAGCCTCAGCAGCCGGGTCCGTACGGCGGGCAGCCGCAGCAGCCTGGCCCCTATGGCCAGCAGCCGCAGGCGCCTCAGCCCGGCTACGGCTACCCCCAGCAGCCGGCCCAGCCCCAGCCGGGTTACGGCTACCCGCAGCAGGGTGCCCCGCAGCAGCCGGGCTACGGCCAGCAGCCCCCGTACGGCCAGGCCCCCTACGGCGCCGCGCCGCAGCCCCCGGCCGCGGGTGGCGGCAAGAAGAAGACCGGCCTGATCATCGGCGCGGTCGCGGTGGTGGCGGCCATCGCGGTGGGGGCGTACTTCGTGCTGGCCGGGAGCGGGAGTGGGGGCAGCGGCTCCGTCGCGGACGACGGTCCGCACAAGCTGATCACGCCGGAGACTGTGCTCACCGAGTACAAGCAGTCCGACGAGGCCGACAGCGGCGGCTTCGACGACCTGAAGGATGCCGAGAAGCATGGCGTGAAGAACGCCAAGGACGTGCACTCTGGGTACCAGGCAGGCGACAACTCCAACATGCTGGCCATGCGCATGCTCAACTTCATGGGCGTGTACGGCGAGATCGAGGACCCGGAGAAGGTCGTCGACGAGATGTTCGCGGAGTTGAAGAAGAACGCCGGCAAGGACGGCGAGGGGGAGGTCGTCGGCAGCCCCCAGGAGTTCAAGCTCGATGGCGCCGTACTGAAGTGCCAGGCCACGAAGATCAAGGACGACTCCGGCGAGGGACCGAGCGAGATGAACGTCCCGATCTGCATCTGGGGCGACCACAGCACCGTCGGCGTCACGATTCACGTCGTGCTCGCGGACGCGATGTCCGGCAAGGACGCAGACCTGAAGGCTTCCTCGGAGCTGACCGCGAAGCTCCGCAAGGAGGTCCGCGTCCCGGCCTGACGCGCACGCTGGTGAACAAGGGGCGGGGCCCCCGCGGTCGGCACGACCGCGGAGCCCCGCCCCTTTCGTCACCGTCAGGCGCGGACGCAGGCCTCCAGCGCGTGGTCGGCGCGGACGCCGATGCCGATGAGCCCGGTCTGACAAGTGATCCGGTCGGCGAGCGACTCACGTCGTCGCCGGCGTTCGTCACTCGCGGCCGATGTGCGGAACAGGGCCGGAACAAGAAGGTGCCCGGCGCTCCGAGGGAGTGCCGGGCATCTTCGTGTCGGGTCGGCGGTCAGGCCGTCTTCTGCTCCCCCGGCCCCCGTCCCCGGGCCTCGCGGGGGATCAGGGTCGGGTTGACGTTGGAGTGGACGACGTCGGCCGTGATGACGACGCGGGCCACGTCCTTGCGGGAGGGGACCTCGTACATCACGGACATGAGGACTTCCTCCATGATGGCGCGCAGGCCGCGGGCGCCGGTCTGGCGGAGGATGGCCTGGTCGGCGATGGCTTCGAGGGCCTCGCGCTCGAAGTCGAGCTCGACGCCGTCGAGTTCGAAGAGGCGCTGGTACTGCTTCACCAGTGCGTTGCGGGGCTCGACCAGGATCTGGAGGAGCGCCTCGCGGTCGAGGTTGTGGACCGAGGTGATCACCGGGAGGCGGCCGATGAACTCGGGGATCATGCCGAACTTGACCAGGTCCTCGGGCATGACGTCCTCGAACTGATCCTTGGCCTCCAGCTCGCGCTTGGAGCGGATCGTCGCGCCGAAGCCGATGCCCTTGGCGCCCGCCCGGGACTCGATGATCTTCTCCAGGCCCGCGAAGGCACCGCCCACGATGAACAGGACGTTCGTCGTGTCGATCTGGATGAACTCCTGGTGCGGGTGCTTGCGGCCGCCCTGGGGCGGGACCGAGGCCGTGGTGCCCTCCAGGATCTTCAGCAGCGCCTGCTGTACGCCCTCGCCGCTGACATCGCGCGTGATCGACGGGTTTTCACTCTTGCGCGCGACCTTGTCGATCTCGTCGATGTAGATGATCCCGGTCTCGGCCTTCTTGACGTCGTAGTCCGCCGCCTGGATCAGCTTGAGCAGGATGTTCTCGACGTCCTCGCCGACATAGCCGGCCTCCGTCAGCGCCGTGGCGTCCGCGATCGCGAACGGCACGTTCAGCATGCGCGCCAGTGTCTGCGCGAGGAGGGTCTTGCCCGAGCCCGTGGGGCCGAGCAGCAGGATGTTGGACTTGGCGAGCTCGATCGCGTCCTCACGGCTGCTGCCGCCGCCGTTCTCGCCGGCCTGGACCCGCTTGTAGTGGTTGTAGACCGCCACGGACAGGGCTTTCTTGGCGGCCTCCTGGCCGACCACGTAGCCCTCGAGGAACTCGTAGATCTCCCGCGGCTTCGGGAGCTCCTCCCAGCGCACCTCGCTGGTCTCGGCGAGTTCTTCCTCGATGATCTCGTTGCAGAGATCGATGCACTCGTCGCAGATGTACACACCAGGGCCTGCGATGAGCTTCTTGACCTGCTTCTGGCTCTTGCCGCAGAACGAGCACTTGAGCAGATCGCCGCCGTCACCGATGCGTGCCACGGTGTGCTTCCCCTTCGCCTGGGAGACGACTGGACGCTTTCGCCTCCAGCGGCTCCTGGTGCTGCCTTATTCCGACGGTACCTTGCCGGGCCCCCCGTTCGGGCCCCCCTTGGCAGGGTTCACTTTGACGTGCACCTTTCGGGCACCGGGTGAAACCATGCCAAGGGGCGGCAGACGATACTCCTGTGTCCGCGTCAGCGGACAGCGGCGTTGTTCATCTTCCGGGTGGAGATGATCTGGTCGATCAGGCCGTAGGACAGGGCGTCCTCGGCCGTGAGGATCTTGTCGCGCTCGATGTCCTCGCGGATCTTCTCGATCGGCGTGGTGGAGTGCTTGGCCAGCATCTCCTCCAGCTGCGCGCGCATCCGCAGGATCTCGTTCGCGGCGATCTCCAGGTCGGAGACCTGGCCGCGGCCGGTCTCGCTGTACGGCTGGTGGATCAGCACGCGGGCGTTCGGCAGCGCCATGCGCTTGCCGGGCGTACCGGCGGCCAGCAGGATGGCCGCGGCGGAGGCCGCCTGGCCCATGCACACCGTCTGGATGTCCGGCTTGACGAACTGCATGGTGTCGTAGATCGCCGTCAGCGCGGTGAAGGAGCCACCGGGGCTGTTGATGTAGACCGAGATGTCCCGGTCGGGGTCCATCGACTCCAGGCACAGCAGCTGCGCCATGACGTCGTTGGCGGAGGCGTCGTCGATCTGCACGCCGAGGAAGATCACCCGCTCCTCGAAGAGCTTCGCGTACGGGTCGTACTCGCGGATGCCCTGCGAGGTGCGCTCGACGAACCGGGGGATCACATAGCGGGACTCGGCGGCCGGACCCGTGTACTCGGCGCGCGTGCGGTCGTAGATGCCGCTGCCGGGGAAGTCGTTCACTGTCTGTCTCCTAGGGGCTTGGGCGGTCGCTGGGGCTGTACGGAGGCGCTGGGGCCGTCCGCTGGGGCTCAGGCCCCGGTGCCGCCGCCGCCCGGCATACCGGCGGCCGTGGCGATCACGTCGTCGATGAGGCCGTACTCCTTGGCCTCGAAGGCGTCGAACCAGCGGTCGCGGTCCGAGTCACGGGTGATCTGCTCGACCGACTGGCCGGTGTGCTGAGCCGTGAGCTCGGCCATGCGCTTCTTGGTGTGCAGCAGCCGCTCGGCGTGGATCTTGATGTCCGAGGCCGAACCGGCCAGGCCGGCCGAGGGCTGGTGGATCAGGATCTCGGCGTTCGGCAGCGCGAAGCGCTTGCCCGGGGTGCCGGCGCTGAGCAGGAACTGGCCCATGGAGGCGGCGAGGCCCATGGCGATGGTCACCACGTCGTTCTTGATGTACTGCATGGTGTCGTAGATCGCCATGCCGGCCGTGATCGAGCCGCCGGGGCTGTTGATGTAGAGGTAGATGTCCTTGTCCGGGTCGGCGGCAAGGAGCAGCAGCTGCGCGGTGATCTTGTTCGCGATGTCGTCGTCGACCGGCTGGCCGAGGAAGATGATCCGCTCGTTGAGCAGTCGGTTGTAGACATGGTCGCCGAGGCCACCGCCGATGGAGGGCTCGCCGGCGGCGGAGGGCATCAGATTCGTCAACGTATCCACCTGCTCGTCTTGCGACGGCGCCGGGCCGTCTCACGTGTACTACGTATTCATGGACCCTAACGCCGTAGCCCTCCTGGGGAATCCCGGTAAGGGGGGTGTTCGCCGGGGGCGTAGCGGGGTGTGAGGCGGGGGTAGCCGAACGGACCCCGAGTTCGGAGTACTCGGGGTCCGTTCGATGCGATCAGCGCTGCCGGGAGGCGCGTGACCGGAGGTGCCGTGAGGCTCAGGCCTCCGGCTTCTCCTCGGTCTCCGCGGTCTCAGCAGCGGCCTCGGCCTCGGCGCCCTCGGTGGACTCGGCGGCGGCCTCGTCCTCCTCGTCCTCCAGGTCGATGATCTCGCCGTTGGTGTCCTTGACCGTGGCGGCCTCGACGACGACGGCCAGGGCCTTGCCGCGGGCGACCTCACCGACGAGGAGCGGGACCTGGCCCTGCTCGACGACGGCCTGCGCGAACTGGTCGGGGGACATGCCGGAGGAGGCGGCACGGCGCATCAGGTGCTCGGTGAGCTCGTCCTGGTTGACGTTGAGCTTCTCCTGCTTGACCAGCTCGTCGAGGACGAACTGGGTCTTGATGCCCTTGACCGCCGCCTCGCGGGTCTCGGTGTCGAACTCCTCGGCGGTCTTGCCCTGGATCTCCAGGTACTTGTCGAGGGTGAGACCCATCTGGCCGAGCTGGTGGTGCTCGAGGTTGTGCTTGCGGGTGTTGATCTCGTCCTCGAGGAGCTTCTCGGGGACGGGCACCTCGACGAGCTCCAGCAGCTTGTCCAGGACGCGCTCCTGGGCCTGCGTGGCCTGGTCGAACTGCTTCATGTTCTCGAGGCGCTTGCGGCTGTCGGCCTTGAGCTCGTCCAGGGTGTCGAACTCGGAGGCGAGCTGCGCGAAGTCGTCGTCGAGCTCGGGCAGCTCACGGGCGGCGACCTGGGTGACCTTGACGGTGACCTCGGCCTCCTTGCCGGCCGCGGAGCCGCCCTTGAGCTCGGAGGTGAAGGTCGCCTCGGCGCCGGCCTCCAGGCCCTTGACGGCGTCGTCGATGCCTTCCAGCAGCTCGCCCGAGCCGATGGTGTAGGAGACGCCCTTGGCGATGCCGTCGGCGAGGACCTCGCCGTCGACCTTGGCCTCGAGGTCGATCGTGACGACGTCGCCGTCCTCGGCGGCGCGCTCGACCGGGGAGGTGGAGGCGAAGCGCTCGCGCAGCTGCTGCACGGACTTCTCCACGTCCTCGTCGGTGACCTCGACGGCGTCGACCTCGACCTCGATGCCGGAGTAGTCCGGGATCTCGATGACGGGGCGGATGTCGACCTCGGCGGTGAAGTTCAGCGTCTCGCCGTCCTTCAGCTCGGTGATGTCGACCTCGGGCTGGCCCAGGACGGAGAGCTCGGCCTCGTTGACGGCGGCCGTGTAGAACTTCGGAAGCGCGTCGTTGACGGCCTCCTCCAGCACGGCGCCACGGCCGAACCGCTGGTCGATCACCCGGGCGGGGATCTTGCCCTTGCGGAAGCCCTTCACCGTGACCTGCTGGTTGATCTTCTTGTACGCCGCGTCGAGGCTGTCCTTGAGCTCCTCGAAGGGCACCTCGACAGTGAGCCGAACCCGCGTCGGGTTCAGGTTCTCAACGGCGCTCTTCACGGTTCGGTCTCCTTGATGGCTGACTTCTGGGTTCTGCCGGAGCCAGACAGCTCCGGCGGATTTCGCCGCCCGGAGGACTTCGTGAGAGGACACACGGGCGCGCAGCTTGCATAGTAACCGCAGCCGCCGAACGCCCCAAAAGCCGATCACGGGGTGATCGCGCGGGGGAACGATGGGGTGGTGGTCGGGGTGGCGGGATTTGAACCCACGGCCTTCCGCTCCCAAAGCGGACGCGCTACCAAGCTGCGCCACACCCCGTCGGTGCGACACGTAGGGTACATGCCCGCGGACAGCGGGACCGCCGCATTTCCCGCGCGGTTCGCGTACGTCCGCGCCGAGGGGGCCGCCCCGCCGGAACGGGGTGTGCGACCGAGGGGTGCGACCCGCTACGATGCCTGCAGTGCCGCGGCCGTACCGGATCTGCGGCGCGTCCTGTGCGGGCGTAGCTCAATGGTAGAGCCCTAGTCTTCCAAACTAGCTACGCGGGTTCGATTCCCGTCGCCCGCTCTTCATGGCTCAGGGCCAGGTCGGAGGATCATTCCTCCGACCTGGCCCTGAGGCGTCTCCGGGGGCTGTTTCCGCACTGCGGCTCGGCGCCCCCCGGCGGCCCCTGGCACGCCCGGCACGGCGAGGCCGCCGACGCGCACTCCGGTCACCTGCGCTCACCGGCGAAGACCCGCGGTCACCGGGAAGACCGTCCCGGTCACCGGGAAGACCGCCCCTCCCGGTCACCGGTGAACGGTTCGGCGCCGGGTCAGAAATTGATCGAGTTGATCGTTTCTGCGAGCGAGTTCAGGAAGCGGTTTATCGACGGGGCCATGCCGGTCGAGGCGAGGAAGAAGCCGAAGAGCACCGCGACGATGGCGGGGCCTCCCTTGATGGAGCCGCCCCGCATGAGCACCACCAGGACGATGCCCAACAGCAGTACGACTGACAGCGAAATGGCCACGACTGATCACACCCCTGGGTCGGTCCGCTCTCCCGCCGGAGGCACTGCCCGGTACACCCCCGCCTGAACCATCGTGCCACCAACCGGCCCACCCCATGCGCCCCATGACACATCGGCAACCCTCCCGGGGGGCACGAACCACCGCCGAACCACCACGGAACCACCGCGGACGATCTGCCCCGCCGCGTACGCGAATTCACGCTTCTACCCCGGCGGCGCATTCCGACACCTCGCTTCCGCACACTGTTTCCATGCCCACGTTTCCGCGTCCACACATATGGTTCACAGGCAATGCGAATTCACGTGGCGTGTTTTACGGAAGCGCGGGAACGCGGCTAGGGTGCCTCAGATGTTCACCGCTGCGACGACCCCACTCCGGACGCAGAGTCCCGACAGAACATCACTCCCCCCACGCCGTGACGCGTTCTTCGACAACGCCAAGTACCTGGCGATCGTGCTGGTGGCCATGGGGCACGCCTGGGAACCGCTGAAGGACGGCAGCCGCGTCCTGGAGGGCGCCTACACGCTTGTCTACGCCCTCCACATGCCGGCGTTCGTCATCATCTCCGGCTATTTCTCGCGCAGTTTCGACATGCGTCCCGACCGTCTCAAGCGGCTGGTGACCGGCGTGCTCGTGCCGTATCTCGTGTTCGAGACCGCCTACTCGCTTTTCAAGCGCTTCGCCGGCGGCGATCCCGCGCAGCCGATCTCGCTGCTCGACCCCTGGTATCTCACCTGGTTCCTGATCGCCCTGTTCGTGTGGCGGATGACCACACCCCTGTGGAAACTCATCCGCCACCCCCTCCCCGTCGCGCTCGTCATCGCCGCGCTCGCGTCGGTCACCCCGGACATCGGCGACGACCTCGATCTCCAGCGGGTCCTGCAGTTCCTGCCGTACTTCGTCCTCGGACTGTGCCTGCGGGACGGGCACTTCCGAAGGGTGCGCCGCCGCTCGGTGCGGATCGCGGCGGTGCCGGTGTTCGCCGCCGCGTTCGGCGTGGCCTGGTGGAGCGTGCCGCGGATGGACACCGGCTGGCTGTACCACCGCGACGCGGCGCAGGAGTTGGGTGCGCCCTGGTGGTGCGGGCCGGTCATGGTGGTCGCGCTCTTCGGCTGCTCGCTGCTGCTGACGGCCTGCTTCTTCGCCTGGGTGCCGGGCCGTACGACGTGGTTCACGGCGCTCGGCGCGGGCACGCTCTGCGGCTACCTGCTGCACGGTTTCCTCACCAAGTCCGGTGAGTTCTACGGCTGGTACGACCAGAGCTGGCTGCACGGGCCGCTCGGCGAGGTCCTCGTCACGCTGGCCGCGGGCGTCGGTGTCACGCTGCTGTGCACGCCGCCGGTGCGGAAGCTCTTCCGGGGGGGCATGGAGCCGCGGATGGAGTGGGCGTTCCGGCGGGACGCCGCCGAGGCCGCCCGGGAGCGCGTCCGGGCATAGCCCTTGAACCGGGCAACCCCCGCGAACCGCCCTTACAGACCGAGGAGCGCGCGCATTCTCGCGTACTTCCCGGTCAGCCGGGCCCGCGTCGCCTCGTCCAGCACGGCGAGCCGTGCCGGGTCGGCGTTGTGCGCCAGGTCCGCTTCCTTGACCAGCAGCGCGCCCGGGGTGGCGAGGATGCGTGCGGCGTAGTCCTCGGGGGACTCCCCCGGCCGCTTGGTGACGGCGAGCACGATGTCCTTGGTGCGACGGCTGAGCTCCGCCTCCTCCAGCCACGCCCGTGACAGCGCGTCGTCCTCGACGGCGTCGTGCAGCCAGGCCGCCGCGATCTGCCCGTCGTCGCCGCCGCGCTCGCGCACACCCCGGGCGACCGCGGCCAGGTGCTCGGCGTAGGGCCGTCCGGCCTTGTCGGTCTGGTCCTGGTGCGCGGCCCGGGCCAGGGCCTCGACCTCGTCGAGTGTCAGCACGGCGGGACTCCCCTCACTCCGACTGGGCCGTCGGCCCCTCACGGCAGATCAGCAGCAGGGCCCGGTCGTCGTTGACGTCCTTCGCCACGGCCTCGATCAGATGCCAGGCGGCGCCGCGGAACCCGGCGGCGACATAGCGGTCGGCCTCGCCGGTGAGCCGGTCGATGCCCTCGACGATGTCGCGGTCGGAGGTCTCCACCAGGCCGTCGGTGAACAGCATGAGCACGTCGCCGGGGCGCAGCACGCCCTTCACGGGGTCGAACTGGGCACCGTCGTAGACACCGAGCAGCGGTCCCTCGGCGGCCTTCTCCTCCCAGCGGCCGCTGCCGGCGCTGAGCTGGAGGCCCGGCGGGTGGCCCGCGGAGTACAGCTCGTAGTCGCCGGAGTCGAGGTCGAGCACCAGGTGGATGGAGGTGGCGAAGCCCTCCTCCCAGTCCTGGCGCAGGAGGTAGCCGTTGGCGGCGGGCAGGAAGGCGTGCGGGGGCAGGCTGCCGAGCAGGCCGCCGAACGCGCCGGACAGCAGCAGGGCGCGGGAGCCGGCGTCCATGCCCTTGCCGGAGACGTCGGTGAGGACGACCTCCAGGGTGCGGCCCCCGTTGGTGCGGGCCGCGACAACGAAGTCACCGGAGAACGACTGGCCCCCCGCGGGGCGCAGCGCCATCTCGTGGTGCCAGCCCCGCGGCAGCTTGGGCAGCCGGCTCTGGGTGCGGATGCGTTCGCGCAGGTCGAACAGCATGGTGCCGCCGCGCCGCCAGGGCACGCCGACCCGGCTGCGGAACTGGGCGATCAGCAGCCCGAAGAACCCGCAGGCGGCGACGACCAGGACGACGCCGGGGGTGACCCGGGTGCTGGCCTCGGTGTACGGCCCGAGCTGGACCGACTCCACGATCAGCGCGGTGGCGGCGGCCGCGTACAGTCCGAGCAGGCTCGCCGGGCGCAGCAGCAGGCCGCCCGCGACGATCGGCAGGACCAGCGCGGCCGGGGAGCACCACACGGGGTTGGCGAGGGTGGCGAGCGCGATCAGCGGGACGGTGAGCAGCAGTCCGGCCAGCGCGACCCAGTCGGAGCCGTCGCCGCGGAAGTAGTCGACGGCGCTTCTGCGCAGGCCGACGCGGACCCGGTGCCACTGCATCCGCACCCGGGCCGGGAACGTCTCGGCGGCGGTGCGCCGCGCTCGTCCTGCTGCCATTAGTCCGGGACCCTATCCACCCGACCGGCCGCATGGCACGGGAGGTCCCACTTGTCCCCCGTCCGAGGCCGGACTTCGCCGTCGCCCACAGTGAACTCCAGGGGTGCCGGGCCCGTCGCCGGCACGGGGAAATTGGCTCGCCCGTCCCGCACGGCGCTGATAGGCATGGCCGCATGGCGACAGACGAGGCGGGCGCGGGCCCGGTGATGCGGGAACTCCGGCCGGACGACTGGGGTCCGTGGTACGACAACCTGATCCGGGCCTTCGGCGCGGTCCCGGAGCCCGCCGAGGAGCGGGAGCTGTGGGACGCGCTGACCGAGCCGGCCCGCTCGCTGGGTTTCTGGGACGGCGGGGAGTGCGTGGGCTCGGCCGGGGCGTTCTCGTTCCGGCTGACGGTGCCGGGCGGCGCGTCGGTGCCGGCGGCGGGCATCACGATGGTGAGCGTGGCCGCCACGCACCGCCGGCGCGGACTGCTGACGGCGATGATGCGGCGGCAGCTGGACGACATCCGTTCCTGCGGCGAGCCGCTCGCCGTGCTGACGGCCTCCGAGCCGGACATCTACGGCCGGTTCGGCTACGCCGCGGGCACCTTCGCCGTCAGCGCCGAGATCGACACCGGCCGCGTACGGCTGTCCGTGCCGCCCGGCACGGATGACGTACGGCTGCGGTACGCGGCGCCGGCCGAGGTGCTCGACGCGTGCGAGGCGGTGTACGCCCGGCTGGTGCCGGGGCGTCCCGGCATGCTGGCCCGGCGGCCGGGCTGGGAGCGGCTCGGGGTGCTGGACCCGGAGGAGAGCCGGGACGGCGGCTCGCCGCTGCAGTGCGTGGTCGCCGAGCGGGACGGCGAGATCACCGGGTACGCCCGGTTCCGCACGCAGCCGGGCTGGGGTGTGTCCGGGCACGACGGCACGGTGACGCTGGTGCATCTGGACGCCCTGGACCCGGCCACCGAGGCCGCGCTGTGGCGGTTCCTGTTCGGGATCGACCTGATGACCCGGCTGGTGGTGCGGGGCCGCCCGGTCGACGAGGCGTGGCAGTTCCAGGTGTCCGACGTCCGCCGGTGCCGGCTGCGGGTGCGGGACGCGCTGTACGTCCGCCTCGTGGACGTCGGCGCGGCGCTCCGGGCGCGCACGTATCAGGCGCCGGTGGACGTGGTGTTCGAGGTGGAGGACGCCTTCTGCCCGTGGAACACGGGCCGTTGGCGGCTGTCCGGCGACGCGAAGGGCGCGGTCTGCGAGCGTACGACGGACGCGGCCGATCTCGCCCTGACCGTACGGGAGTTGGGCGCGGCCTATCTGGGCGGTGTGAGTCTCACGGCGCTGGGCGCGGCCGGGCGGGTGCGGGAGCTGCGCGAGGGGGCGCTGGCGGAGGCCGCGGTGGGGTTCGGCTCACCGGTGGCGCCGTGGCTGCCGCACGGGTTCTGAGCGGACGTCACGCCTTCTGGCAGTCGGGGCACCAGAAGAGGTTGCGGGCGGCGAGACCGGCGGTGCGGATCTCGCCGCCACAGATGTGGCAGGGCTGGTGTGCCCTGCGGTAGACGTACACCTCTCCGCCGTGGTCGTCCACCCTCGGCGGGCGGCCCATCGCCTCCGGGGTGTGCTCGGGCCTGACGGTGTCGATGCGGTTGTGGCGGACGCCCTCGTGCATCAGCTCGACGAGGTCGGACCAGATCGCGTCCCATTCGGCGGGCGTGATGTCCTTGCCCGCGCGGTAGGGGTCGATGCCGTGCCGGAAGAGGACCTCGGCGCGGTAGACGTTGCCGACGCCGGCGATCACCTTCTGGTCCATGAGCAGCGCGGCGACGGTGGTCCGGCTGCGGGAGATCCTGCGGTACGCGGCGGCCGGGTCGGCGTCCTCGCGCAGCGGGTCGGGGCCGAGCCGGTCGTGTATCGCGCGCTTCTCGGCGTCGGTGATCAGCGCGCAGGTGGTGGGCCCGCGCAGGTCGCCGTAGGAGGTGCTGTTCGCCAGCCGCAGCCGGACGGTGTCCGTGGGCGGGGGCGCGGGGGCGTCGCCGAGGGTCACCTTGCCGAAGAGGCCGAGGTGGATGTGCACCCAGGACTCGGCGAAGCCCAGGAAGAGATGCTTGCCGTGGGCGTCGGCGGTGTGCAGGACGCCGCCGTCGAGCAGGGCGGCGGCGTCGCTGAACTTGCCCTGGGGGCTGGTCACGCGCGGGGCGGTGCCGGAGAAGGCGGCGGCGTAGTCCAGCGCCAGCCGGTGAATCGTGTGCCCTTCCGGCACGGTGCCCTGCCCTTCCCTGCGGTGCTGCGGTCCTGCTGTCCTACGGCTGCTGCGGGTGGTGCGCCGGGATCGGGGGCAGGTCGCCCGTGGTCTCGTACGCCGAGAGCATGTCGATGCGGCGGATGTGGCGCTCGTCCTCGGAGAACGGCGTGTTCAGGAAGGTCTCGACGAACTTCGTCGCCTCCTCCCGGGTGTGCATGCGCGCACCCACCGCGACGACGTTGGCGTTGTTGTGCTGGCGGCCGAGGGAGGCCGTCTCCTCGCTCCAGGCGAGGGCCGCACGGACGCCCTTGACCTTGTTGGCGGCGATCTGCTCGCCGTTGCCGGAGCCGCCGATCACGATGCCGAGGGCCTCGGGGTCCGCGGCGGTGCGCTCCGCGGCACGGAGGCAGAAGGGCGGGTAGTCGTCCTGGGCGTCGTAGATGTGGGGCCCGCAGTCGACGGGCTCATGGCCGGCCGCCTTGAGCCACTCGACGAGGTGGTTCTTGAGTTCGAAGCCCGCATGGTCGGATCCGAGATACACGCGCATGGGAGGAGTGTGTCATGCGCGGGCGGGTGACGGCGGGGCGGGTCGCGGCTGACACGTTCGCGGCCCGGAAGTGTGACTCAGGCTACAGAACCTCAGGGAAACCTCAAGTAACGATATGGATTCAAAGGTTCACGAATCCCGTGGCCTCCGTTTCACTGGACCGACTCGTGCACCACCCCCCTCGAAGAGCACGAGAAACCGCTCCCCCCGGCGCAAAGGAAATCCATCCAATGACCTCGCAGCCGAACCCGACGAAGACCGCGAACGGCGATCCCGGACCGGGCCTCCACGCGGGGCTGAAGAACCGCCACCTGTCGATGATCGCCATCGGCGGCGTCATCGGCGCCGGCCTGTTCGTCGGCTCCAGCTCCGGCATCGCGACCGCGGGCCCCGGCATCCTCCTGTCCTACGCACTGGTCGGCACGCTCGTGGTGCTGGTCATGCGCATGCTCGGCGAGATGTCCGCGGCCAACCCCACCTCGGGTTCCTTCTCCGCCCACGCCGACCGGGCGCTCGGCCGCTGGGCCGGCTTCTCCATCGGCTGGCTGTACTGGTTCTTCTGGGTCGTCGTGCTCGCGGTCGAGGCGACCGCCGGTGCCGCGATCCTCGAGGGCTGGATCCCCGCCGTGCCGCAGTGGGCGTGGGCGCTGATCGTGATGGTCGTGCTGACCGCCACCAACCTGGTCTCCGTCGGCTCCTACGGCGAGTTCGAGTTCTGGTTCGCCGGGATCAAGGTCGTCGCCATCGCCGCGTTCATCGTCGTCGGCGGACTCGCCGTCTTCGGTGTACTTCCTGGGGTCGACAGCGACAAGGCCGCCCTGTCCAACCTCACCGACCACGGCGGCTTCCTGCCGCACGGGCCCGGCGCCATCCTGACCGGTGTGCTGCTCGTCGTCTTCTCCTTCATGGGCAGCGAGATCGCGACCCTGGCCGCCGGTGAGTCGGAGGACCCGCAGCGCGCGGTCACCAAGTCCACCAACAGCATCATCTGGCGTATCGCCGTCTTCTACCTGGGCTCGATCCTGGTCGTCGTCACGCTGCTGCCGTGGAACGACCCGTCCATCAAGGAGAGCGGCTCCTACGTCGCCGCGCTGGACTCCCTCGGCATCGCGCACGCCGGCCAGGTCATGAACTTCATCGTGCTGACCTCGGTGCTGTCCTGTCTGAACTCCGGCCTGTACACCGCCTCCCGCATGGCCTTCTCCCTCGGCCAGCGCGGTGACGCGCCCAGGGCGTTCGCGAAGACCACGGCCAACGGTGTGCCGCGGGCGGCGATCCTGGTCTCCGTGGTGTTCGGCTTCGTCGCGGTGTTCTTCAACTACAAGTTCCCGGACTCCGTCTTCCTGTTCCTGCTGAACTCCTCCGGTGCGGTCGCCCTGTTCGTGTGGCTGGTCATCTGCTTCTCGCAGCTGCGCATGCGGAAGATCATCCAGGCGGAGGCGCCGGAGAAGCTCGTCGTGAAGATGTGGCTGTACCCGTACCTGACCTGGGCGGCGGCCGCGCTGATCGTCTTCGTCCTCGGCTACATGCTCACCGACACCGAGCACGACGGCCGCGAGACCGTGCTGCTGTCGCTGCTGGTGGCCGCGGTCGTGCTGACGATCGCCCTGGTCCGGCAGAAGATGGGCGCCGGACGCCCGGCCGTCACCACCGAGACCCCGGCCGAGCCGGCGGACAAGGTCACGACCGGCTGAGCCCGAAGCTCACGAGAAGGGCCCCGCGGCAGTGCTGCCGCGGGGCCCTTCTGCTGTGGAACGACGCCGGGTTCAGCGCTTGACGAGCTTCCACGCGGTGGGCAGCAGGCCCATCGCCAGGGCGGCCTTCAGGGCGTCGCCGAACAGGAACGGGGTGAGGCCCGCGGCGACGGCGGCCGAGGCGGACATGCCGGTGGCCAGGGCCAGGTACGGCACGCCGACGGCGTAGATGATCGCCTCGCCGAGCAGCATCGCGCCGGCCGTGCGCAGCATGGTGCGGTCGGCGCCGCGGCGGGCCAGGGCGCCGACGACGGTGGAGGCGAGGAGCATGCCGAGGATGTAGCCGAAGGACGGGGCTGCCGCGCCCGAGCCGCCCTCGGCGAACCACGGCACACCGGCGACACCGGCGATGGCGTACAGCGCGAGGGACAGGAAGCCGCGGCCCGCGCCGAGGGCGGTGCCGACCAGCAGCGCGGCGAAGGTCTGCCCGGTCACCGGGACCGGGGAGCCCGGCACGGGCACGGCGATCTGGGCGGCGAGGCCGGTGAGCGCGGCGCCGCCGACGACGAGCGCGATGTCGCGGACGCGGGAGGAGGGCAGCAGGTCGGCGAGGACCTGGCCCGGGCGGGCGGGGGCGACGGCAGCGGTGCTCATGGGGACTCCGCGGAGGTGAGGGCAGTTCGGGACATCGTGACGCTATCCCAGGGCAACCGGGCCGATCACCGTCAGTGGTCGACAAACGACGGAACACGGACTTGGTGGGCTCCCGACAAAGGACCCGGCGGTGCGTGACGCCGGTCACTGAGGTGGCGGTGATCCGGTCACACGGGCCGTCTGTAGGGTCCCACCAAACAGACCGGGGCGCCCTGGCCGTGACCCGAGGGCAGGGCCTACCCTTCCCGTCATGGTCGCCCAGGCCCGGAACCTCACGTCGCGTCGCTATGTCGACCTGCGCCGCCAGGGCACGGCCACCTGTCGCCGCCCCGCCGGGTGAGGCGACCGCACCTCGGTGCCCCGCCCGGTTCACGGCACAGCGTCGGACCGGCCCCTGAGGAACCGTCATGCCCCGCACCGCGGAAGCCCCCGCCCCCGCCCTCGTCTCCCCCGTGCCCCGCGCCGCCGACAGCGACCGGCGGCGCACCAGCGCCAGCGTCGTACTGCGGTCCGTGCTGGAGCACGGGCCGGTGGCGCGCAGCACCGTCGCCCGGCTGACCGGGCTGTCTCCCGCGTCGGTGACCGAGCACTGCGCCCGGCTGGCCGGCCTGGGCCTGATCCGGGAGGCCGAGGCGCCCCGCCGGCCGGGCGGGGTGGGGCGGCCTCATGTGCCGGTCGACCTGGACGTGGCGCGGTGGGTGGTGGGCGGGGTGCACATCGCCGTGCCGTACACGACGGTCGCGCTGCTGGATCTGCGCGGCAGGGTGCTGGCCGAGCGGCGGTTGAAGCACGAGGGCACCGAGCCGTCCCGGGTGCTGGGCCGGGCCGCGTCGGCGCTCGCCGCGATGCTGGCGGACAGCCCCGGACGCCGGCCCCTCGGTGCCGGGGTGGCCGTCGGCGGCTGGGTGGACCGGCAGGCGGGCACGGTCGTCGACCATCCACTGCTGGGCTGGCGCGAGGTGCCGGTGCGGGACCGGCTGGCCGCGCTGACCGGGCTGCCGGTGCGGTTGGACGGGCACGCGCGGGCGCTGGTCGACGGCGAGCGGCTGTTCGGGCGGGCGCGCGGCAGCCGCAGTCTGCTGCATCTGTTCGCCGGCAATGTGGTGGACGCGGCGTTCGCCACCCACGACCAGGTGCACCACGGGCCGCGCTCGCAGGCGGGCGCCATCGCCCATCTGCCGCTGCCCGGCGGCACCGAGCCCTGCGACTGCGGCCGCACCGGCTGCCTGCAGGCGGAGTTGAGCGAGCGGACGCTGTGCCGCAGGGCGCGCGCGGCGGGTGTCATCGACGGGGCGAACCCGACGCACGTGGTCGCCGCGGCGGCGGCGGGTGACGAGGTGGCCGCCGGCCTGCTGGTGCGGCGGGCCCGGCTGGTGGGGCGGGCGGCGGGGCTGCTGCTCGACGTGCTCAACCCGGAGACCGTGGTCGTCACCGAGCTCGGGGTGATCCACCGCGAGGACTGCCTGGCTGCCCTGCGCGAGGAGGTCGGGCCGCTGCGGGCGGCGGATGTGCACCCGACGAGTTTTCCGGATTCCGTACTGGCCGTCGCGGGTGGCTCGGTGGTTCTCGACGCGTTTTACCGGGACCCGCTGGGCGTCTCACCTGAGGCGAATTAATTCAGAAAATCGGAATGTTGACAGGAACCCGGTAAAGCAAGGAACATCCTGGTCATGAGCGTTCGCCTGCACTGTTGTGCCTTTTGTTGCTGACACGTTGCCCCGTGTGAAGCGCTCATTTCCCGCTGTGTGAATTTCCCTTTCCGGGCCGCCTGTGCCCGTGATTCCTCCTGCCTTTATCGCTCTGTGCGTCAGGGAGTCCCGCCATGTCCTCTCCACCGCTGTCCGGCGTCGACCGCCGTCTCTTCCTCACCTCCCTGCTCGGTGCCGCCGCCGGTGTCGCCGGGCTCAGCGGCTGCGCCGAGAGCAGCGCCGCCACCTCCGCGAAGGGCGCCTCGACGGCCCCGCTCGCGAGCAAGGTCCCGGCCGGTACGAGCCTGAAGGTCGCCTCCTTCCAGAACTCCCAGCAGCTGCAGTTCCGGCTGGCCGGCCTCGGGGAGCTGCCGTTCGAGGTGTCGAGCTGGGTCAACGTCAGCGCCGGCCCCGATGTCATCAACGCGTTCCGGGCCAAGTCACTGGACCTCGCCAACAACGCGGGCATCCCGCCCATCCAGGCGCACTACCAGGGCTTCGACGCGAAGATCGTCGCGATCAACGTCACCCGCAGGCCCAACTACGTCTTCGCCACCAAGCCCGGCAGCGACATCCGCACCGTCGACGACTTCAAGGGCCGCAGGCTCGCCTTCTCGCAGGGCCAGGCCCAGGGCGTGGTCCTGCTGCGGGCCCTGAAGAAGGCCGGTCTCGCCTACGACGACGTGGAGCTGGTGCCGCTGACCAGCAACCAGTTCCTCACCGCCCTGCAGTCGGGCCAGGTCGACATCGCCCCGCTCGGCAACACCCAGTCGCCCGCCTATCTCGCGCAGTACGGGCCCAAGGGCGCGCGGGTCATCACCACTGACGTGGTCGACCTGCTGAACCTGCTGTGGGCGCCGACGAGCGTGCTCGCCGACCGGGCGAAGGCCGCCGCGGTCGCCGCGTACATCCCGTACTGGGCGAAGGGCGCGGTGTGGGCGTACGAGCACCCCGACATCTGGAACGAGGAGTTCTACGTCAAGACGCAGAACCTGACGCTCGAGCAGGCGCGGAGCATCAGCGAGCTGGCCAACAAGCCGTACTTCCCGCCGCGGTGGGACGAGGCGATCCGCTGGGAGCAGGAGACCGCAGATCTGCTGGCGGAGGGCGGCTTCGTGAAGGAGTTCGACGTGGCCTCGCTGTTCGACCACCGCTTCGAGGGCATCGCCGCGCGGTCCGTGCCGGCGGAGTACCGGAGGTGAGCGCCGTGACCACGACCACGACGTCGACGGCCGCGCCCGTGGTCGCCGGGGCGCCGGCCAAGGCCCGCCGCAGGCGCCGCGGTCTGGCCCCCGGCAGGCGGCTGCCCGCCACCCGGCTGATCGGACCGTTGCTGCTGCTCGCGCTGTGGGCCGCGGCCTCCGCCGCCGGGCGGCTGGACGCGAACGCGATCCCCGCGCCCTGGACGGTGGTGGAGACCGGCGCCCGGCTGTGGACCGACGGCACCCTGCCCGACGACATCCTGACCTCGCTGCAACGGGCCGCCTCCGGCTTCGCGATCGGGCTGACGGCCGGCGTCGCGCTGGCCCTGGCCTCGGGGCTGAGCCGGGTCGGGGAGGCGCTGATCGACGGCACGGTGAACCTCAACCGGGCGATCCCCACCCTCGGTCTGATCCCGCTGTTCATCCTGTGGCTGGGCATCGGCGAGACCTTCAAGATCGCCATCATCGCGATCGTCGTCTACATACCGATCTACCTCAACACGCATGCCGCGCTGTCCGGCATCGACAGCCGGTTCGTCGAACTCGCCGAGGTGCAGGGGCTGTCCCGCTGGGCCTTCGTCCGGCAGATCGTCGTCCCCGGCGCGCTGCCCGGCTTCTTCGTGGGACTGCGGCTCGGCGTCACCGGCTCCTGGCTGGGCCTGGTGGTGCTGGAGCAGATCAACGCCACCAGCGGACTCGGCTACATGATGTTCCAGGCCCAGAACTACGGCCAGTCGGACGTCATCCTCGTCGGCCTGGTCGTCTACGGCGTCTTCGGCCTGGTCTCCGACAGCACGGTCCGTCTCATCGAACGGAGGGTGCTGTCATGGCGCCGCACACTGAGCAACTGACCCGTCCGGCCGTGCAGTTGCGCGGTCTGACCCGGTCCTTCGACGGGCGCACGGTCCTCGACGGCATCGACCTGGACCTGCCGGCGGGCCAGTTCACCGCCCTGCTCGGGCACAGCGGCTCCGGCAAGTCCACGCTGCTGCGGGCCGTGGCGGGCCTGGACCACGAGGTGACCGGCAGCGGGCAGCTCACCGCGCCGGAGCGGATCTCGGTGGTGTTCCAGGACTCCAGGCTGCTGCCCTGGCGCCGCGTCCTGGACAACGTACTGCTGGGCACGGACGGCGAGGACAGGGGGCGTGCGGCGCTCGAAGAGGTCGGCCTCAAGGGGCGCGAGCGGGCCTGGCCGAGCGAGCTGTCCGGGGGTGAGGCGCAGCGTGCCGCGCTCGCCCGGTCGCTGGTACGCGAGCCCGAACTGCTGCTGGCGGACGAGCCGTTCGGGGCGCTCGACGCGCTCACCCGGATCCGGATGCACGGCCTGCTGCGGGAGCTGTGGGAGCGCCACCGGCCCTCGGTGCTGCTGGTCACCCATGACGTGGACGAGGCGATCGTGCTCGCCGACCGCGTCCTGGTGCTGGAGCACGGGCGGATCGGCCTCGACCTGACCATCGACCGCCCCCACCCGCGGTCGTACCGCGATCCACGGCTCGGCGAGTACCGGGAGCGGCTGCTCGCCGCCCTGGGTGTGACGGAGGACCACGCATGACCGGACAGCTGCACCTGAACGCGTTCCTGATGAGCACCGGACACCACGAGGCGTCCTGGCGGCTGCCCGAGAGCGATCCGCACGCCCATGTGGACCTGGCGCACTATGTGCGGCTGGCGCGGATCGCCGAGCGGGGCACCTTCGACTCGCTGTTCCTCGCCGACGGACCGCACCTGTGGGGCAGCGTCGCCCAGCGGCCGGCCGGGGCGCTGGAGCCGCTGACGCTGCTGACCGCGCTGGCGACGGCCACCGAGCACATCGGCCTGATCGCGACCGCGTCCACGTCCTACAACTCGCCCTACAACCTGGCCCGCAAGTTCGCCTCGCTGGACATCATCAGCGGCGGCCGGGCGGGCTGGAACATCGTCACCACCGCCGGCGCTGAGGCGGCCCGCAACTTCGGCCTGGACGCCGAGCCCGCGCACGCCGAACGGTACGCGCGCGCCGCGGAGTTCCTCGATGTGGCGCTGAAGCTGTGGGACAGCTGGGAGGACGACGCGATCGTCGCCGACAAGGCGTCGGGCGTGTGGGGCGACGACGCCCGGATCCATCCGCCGCGCCACAAGGGCACCTACTTCAGTGTGGAGGGCGCCCTCAACGTGCCGCGCAGCCCGCAGGGCTACCCGCTGCTCGTGCAGGCCGGGTCCTCGCAGGACGGCAAGGACTTCGCGGCCCGGTACGCGGAGGCGGTGTTCACCGCGCAGCAGACCCTCACCGACGCGCAGGCCTTCTACACCGACCTGAAGGCCCGCACGGCGGCGGCCGGCCGCGACCCCGACCACGTCAAGGTGCTGCCCGGCATCGTCCCGGTGCTCGGCTCCACCGAGGCCGAGGCGCGGGAACGGGAGCAGGAGCTGGAGGACCACATCGTGCACCGGCACGGGGTGGCCAACCTGGAACGGCTGCTGCAACTCCCGTCGGGCACCCTGGAATTGGACGCCCAGCTCCCCGCCGGCCTGCCGCCCGAGAGCGCGATCGAGGGCGCCAAGAGCCGCTACACCCTCGTCGTCGAGCTGGCCCGGCGCGAGCGGCTCACCGTGCGGCAGCTGATCGGGCGGCTCGGCGGAGGGCGCGGCCACTTCACCCTGGCGGGCACGCCAGAGCAGGTCGCCGACACCATCGAGACCTGGTTCACCCGGGGCGCCGCCGACGGCTTCAACATCATGCCCGCCGTCCTGCCGTCCGGCCTGGACGCCTTCGTCGACCACGTCGTCCCGCTGCTGCGCGCCCGCGGCCTGCTGCGCACCGAGTACGGCCCCCGGCGCACCCTCCGCGACCGCTACGGCCTGCCCCGCCCCGCCAACCAGCACACCCTCGCCACCGCCTCGGTCTGAAAGGACACAGCCCCATGAGCATCGACATCCGCAAGGTCACCGCGACCATCGGCGCCGAGGTCACCGGCGTCGACATCGCCAAGCCGCTCGACGAGGAGACGGTCGCCGCGCTGCGGGAGGCCCTGAACGTCCACAAGGCGCTGGTCTTCGACGCGACCGGCCTGGACGACGACGGCCAGCAGGCCTTCGCCCGGCACTTCGGCGAGCTGACCACGGCCCATCCGACCGTGCCGGCCGTCGAGGGCGCGCCGAACGTGCTGCCCGTCGACAGCGAGGGCGGCCGCGCAGCCAACCACTGGCACACGGACGTCACCTTCGTCCTCAACCCGCCGCAGGCCAGCACCCTGCGCAGCCTCACGATCCCGCCGTACGGCGGCGAGACCCTGATCGCGAACGCGGCCGCCGCCTACCGGGACCTGCCCGAGCCGCTGCGCCGGCTGGCGGACGGGCTGTGGGCCGAGCACACCAACGACTACGACTACGCCGTGCCCGCGGAGGAGATCGACGAGGAGCAGGCCGCCCGGCGCGCGCAGTTCACGTCGATCACGTACCGCACGGCGCACCCCGTGGTGCGGGTGCACCCCCTCACCGGGGAGCCCGGGCTGTTCATCGGCGGGTTCGCCCAGCGGATCGTCGGGCTGTCGGCGGCCGAGTCCCGCAAGATCCTCGATCTGCTCCAGGCGTACGTGGTGCGGCCGGAGAACATCCTGCGCCACCGCTGGTCGCCGGACCAGCTGGTGCTGTTCGACAACCGCATCACCCAGCACTACGCCGTCGACAACTACGACGGCCTGCCGCGCCGGCTGCACCGGGTGACGGTAGCGGGCGACGTGCCGGTGGGGCTCGACGGCAGGCAGAGCTGGTCGATCGAGGGCGACGCTGCGCACTACACGGCCGTCGCCGGGTGAACGGACGGGCACGCTCCGCGAGGGGCGCGTCCGGATAGTGGGCGGCCTCCACCGCTGGGCGGGGAGGCCGCCCAGACTGTGGACGTTTTTCCCGTCCCGTCTGTCTCATGTATTGGACGATCCGTTCCATGCCCAGCACCACCCCCGCCGAGGCACCGCCGCTGGCGGACGCCCAGGCCCCGCTGTCCCACGGCCTGAAGCAGCGCCATCTGTCGATGATCGCCCTCGGCGGTGTGATCGGCGCGGGCCTGTTCGTCGGGTCCAAGGCGGGCATCGCCGCCGCGGGCCCCTCGATCGTCCTCGCCTACACGCTCTCCGGCCTGCTGGTCATGCTGGTGATGCGGATGCTGGGCGAGATGTCGGCCGCCCACCCCTCCTCGGGCTCCTTCTCCGCGCACGCCGAGCGGGCCTTCGGGCCGTGGGCCGGCTTCACCGCGGGCTGGTCGTTCTGGGTGCTGCTGTGCACGGCCGTCGGCCTGGAGGGCATCGGCGCCGCGCAGATCGTCACGGGCTGGCTGCCGGGGACGCCCGAGTGGGCCTGGGTCGCGCTGTTCATGGTGGTGTTCTGCGGGGCGAACCTCGCGGCGGTGAAGAACTTCGGCGAGTTCGAGTTCTGGTTCGCCGCGCTCAAGGTCGGCGCGATCAGCCTGTTCCTGGTGCTCGGCGCGCTCGCCGTGCTCGGCGTGCTGCCGGGCACGGACTCCCCGGGCGCCTCGAACCTCACCGACTTCTTCCCCGGCGGCGGCGAGGGCCTGGTGATCGGCCTGCTCGCGTCCGTCTTCGCGTACGGCGGCCTGGAGACGGTCACCATCGCCGCGGCCGAGTCGGCCGACCCGGTCAAGGGCGTGGCGAGCGCGGTGCGCACCGCGATGTGGCGCATCGGCCTGTTCTACATCGGCTCGATGGCGGTCGTGGTCACGCTGGTGCCCTGGGACTCGAAGGCCATCGCCGAGCACGGCCCGTACGTCGCCGCGCTGGACACGCTCGGCATTCCGGGCGCGGGCCAGCTGATGAACGTCGTCGTGCTGGTCGCGCTGCTGTCCGCGATGAACGCCAACATCTACGGCTCCTCCCGGATCGCCTACTCCCTCGTCCGGCGCGGGCAGGGGCCGAAGGCGCTGGCGAAGGTGTCCGGCGGGGTGCCCCGGATCGCGGTGCTGGCCTCCTGCTTCTTCGGGTTCGTCTGCGTGGTGCTGAACTACTGGCGGCCCGACGACGTCTTCTCCTGGCTGCTGAACATGATCGGCGGGGTGATCCTGGTCGTCTGGTTCTTCATCGCGGCCTCCCAGCTGAAGCTGCGCCGCAGGCTGGAGCGCGAGACGCCGGAGAAGCTGGTCGTGCGGATGTGGGCGTTCCCGGTGCTGACGTGGGTGGCGCTGGCGGGCATGGTGGTCGTCTTCGCGCTGATGGCCCGTGAGCCCGGCACACGCGTCCAGCTGTACTCGACCGGCGCGCTGACCCTGGCCCTGGCGGCGGCCGGCTACGCCCGGCAGAAGGCGCGCGCCAAGAACTGACCTCGTCGCCGGCCCGAAGCCCCCGTGTGATCCACACGGGGGCTTTTTGCTGCTAGCTTGTTATTGCGAACTACTTGCAATAAGAGGTCGGAGGGGACCCTCATGCCCGTCTACACGCTGCCTGACCTGCCGTACGACTACTCCGCGCTGGCGCCCGTGATCAGCCCGGAGATCATCGAGCTGCACCACGACAAGCACCACGCGGCCTATGTGAAGGGCGCCAACGACACGCTGGAGCAGCTGGCCGAGGCGCGCGACAAGGAGCAGTGGGCGGCGCTGAACGGGCTGGAGAAGAACCTGGCCTTCCATCTGTCCGGCCACATCCTGCACTCGATCTACTGGCACAACATGAGCGGCGACGGCGGCGGGGAGCCGCTGGCCGTGGACGGCGTGGGCGAACTGGCCGACGCCATCACGGAGTCCTTCGGGTCCTTCGCCGCGTTCAGGGCCCAGCTGTCCAGGGCCGCCGCGAACACGCAGGGCTCAGGCTGGGGCGTGCTGGCGTACGAGCCGCTGAGCGGGCGGCTGATCGTCGAGCAGGTCTACGACCACCAGGGCAACGTCGGCCAGGGCTCGACCCCGATCCTGGTGTTCGACGCCTGGGAGCACGCCTTCTATCTCCAGTACCGCAACCAGAAGGCCGACTTCGTCGAGGCGATGTGGCGGGTCGTCAACTGGCAGGACGTGGCGAGGCGTCTCGCGGCGGCGAAGTCCCGCACGAATGTGCTGCTGCTCGCCCCCTGACCTGCTCGCCCCTGGCCTGCTCGCCCCTGACCTGCTCGGGCCGGCCTCTCATGACCCCTGCCTCGTGATCGTCTTCTCACCCTTCACGCGGCAGGCGCACAGAGGAAGCCCCCGTGAGGACGTGACTCACGGGGGCTTCCCGTTCCGGCTCGCGGCGGGACCGGTTCCGGGCTCACCGCGACAGCTCCGGGCGGCTTACGCTCCTCAGTCCCGGCCCGAGGAGGCAGCCATGTCCGATGTCCGATGCCCCAACCCCACCTGCGGCGGGCCCCTGCGGCGGTTCAGGGACCTCGACGAGGCGGAGGCGGCGGCCACCAGGGCGGTGGTGAGCGAGTACCCCGGCGAGCGGGACGAGAAGTTCCGGCCCCGGGCCTACCACCGGTGCACCACGAAGGGCTGCCGTCGCGTCCAGCGCAAGGACAACTGGCGAAGGGGCGGCAACCTGCCCGAGGGCTTCTGAACCGCCGCCGGGAAGAGCCCTAGAGGTTGCTGAAGTCCGGGCCCTTGGTCCTGCTGCGCTTGATCTCGTAGAAGCCCGGGACCGAGGCCACGGCCAGGGTGCCGTCCCACAGGCGGGCGGCCTCCTCGCCCTTGGGGGCCGGGGTGACGACCGGGCCGAAGAAGGCGATCTGCTCGCCGTCGGGGCCGGGGACGGCGATGACCGGGGTGCCGACGTCCTGGCCGACCTTGTCGATGCCCTCCTTGTGGGAGGCGCGCAGCTCGGCGTCGAACTCGAAGTCCTTCTGCTCGGCGTACTCGATGAGGTCGGCGGGCAGGCCGGCATCGGCGAGTGCGGCGGAGATGGCCTCCAGGGTCGGGCCCTCGCCGTTGTTGTGGAAGCGGGTGCCGAGCGCGGTGTAGAGGGGGCCGAGGACGGCGTCGCCGTGCTTCTGCCAGGCCGCGGTGACCACGCGCACCGGCTTCCAGGCCTTGGTGGCGAGCATGTCCCGGTACTCCTCGGGCAGCTCGTCGAGCTTGTCCTCGTTGAGGACGGCGAGGCTCATCACATGCCAGCGGACCTCGATCTCACGGACCTTCTCCACTTCCAGCACCCAGCGCGAGGTCATCCAGGCCCACGGGCACAGCGGGTCGAACCAGAAGTCGACGGGGGTCTTGTCCGACATGTCTCTCCTCGAAAAGGGGTTGCTTCAACGCACAACGAGAGGGGAACGTCCGTCCTCGCCCCGCCCATTCCCTGCTGTGCCCTGTCAGGTACACATGGCAGGATCGGCCCTGTTCAGCATTCGAGACGCCCAGAGGGAGAATCGCCCGTGCCCGGTGAGAATCTGTCCCGCGACGAGGCCCGGGAGCGGGCTGCCCTGCTGTCCGTCGACGGCTACGACGTGTCGCTCGACCTGCGTTCGGCGGTGGGCGAGCACCGCGGGGACGGGCCGCGGACGTTCCGGTCCGTGACCACGATCCGGTTCCGCTGCGCCGAGCCGGGCGCGAGCAGCTTCGCGGACCTGATCGCACCGAGTGTGACGGCCGTCTCCCTCAACGGCCGCGACCTGGACCCGGGTGAGGTGTTCGACGGCTCCCGGATCCTGCTGGAGGACCTGGCCGCCGACAACGAGCTGGTGGTGGACGCGCAGTGCGCCTACTCGCGCACCGGTGAGGGCATGCACCGCTTCGTCGACCCCGAGGACGGCGAGGTGTACCTGTACACCCAGTACGAGCCGGCCGACTCCCGGCGGGTGTTCGCGAACTTCGAGCAGCCCGACCTCAAGGCCCCTTTCCGCTTCGAGGTGCGCGCGCCCGAGGGCTGGACGGTGTGGAGCAACGGGGAGGGCCGGCAGGCGGACGGGGTCTGGCGGTTCGCGGAGACCCGGCCCATCTCGACGTACATCACCTGTGTGGTGGCCGGTCCGTACCACTATGTGACGGATTCGTACACGCGGACCCTCGGTGACGGCACGACGCTGGAGATCCCGCTCGGCGCGATGTGCCGCAAGGGACTCGCGCCGCACTTCGACGCGGACGACGTGTTCCTGGTGACCAAGCAGGGCCTGGACTTCTTCCACGAGCACTTCGACTACCCGTACCCGTTCGGGAAGTACGACCAGGCGTTCGTGCCGGAGTACAACCTGGGCGCCATGGAGAACCCGGGCCTGGTGACCTTCCGGGAGGAGTACATCTTCCGCGGCAAGGTGACGCAGGCGTCGTACGAGGCGCGGGCGAACGTCATCCTGCACGAGATGGCGCACATGTGGTTCGGCGACCTGGTCACCATGGTGTGGTGGGACGACCTGTGGCTGAAGGAGTCCTTCGCGGACTTCATGGGCACCTTCGCGAACGTCGGCGCGACCCGGTTCGAGAACGCCTGGATCACCTTCGCCAACCGCCGCAAGGCGTGGGCCTACCGCGCCGACCAGCTGCCCTCCACGCACCCGATCACGGCCGACATCCGCGACCTGCAGGACGCCAAGCTCAACTTCGACGGCATCACGTACGCCAAGGGCGCCTCCGTGCTCAAGCAGCTGGTGGCGTACGTCGGCCAGGACGCGTTCCTGGAGGGCGCGCGGCGCTACTTCAAGCGGCACGCGTACGGCAACACGCGCCTGGGCGACCTTTTGTCGGTGCTGGAGGAGACCAGCGGGCGGGACATGGGCGCGTGGGCGCGGTCCTGGCTCCAGACGGCGGGGGTCAACTCGCTGACGCCGCAGGTGCTGCTGACGGCGGAGGGCCGGATCGACGAGCTGGCGGTGGTGCAGGAGGCTCCGGAGTCGCATCCGGAGCTGCGTCCGCACCGGGTCGCGATCGGCCTGTACCGGCGCACCGAGGTCGACGGACTGCCGTCGCTGGAGCGCTACGCGCGTGCCGAGACCGACGTGGACGGGGCGCGCACGGTCGTGACCGAGCTGGCCGGGGCCGAGGCGCCGGATCTGGTGCTGGTCAACGACGACGACCTGACGTACTGCAAGACCCGGTTCGACGAGACGTCGCTGGCCGCGCTGCGGCGCGGTCTCGGCTGGATGCCGGACCCGCTGGCGCGCGCGCAGTGCTGGTCGGCGCTGTGGAACATGACGCGGGACGCGCTGCTGCCGGCGCGGGAGTTCATCGACCTGGTGCTGAAGTTCGCGGGCCAGGAGACCGACATCGGTGTGCTGCAGATGCTGCACGCGTGGGCGGAGTCGGCGGCGGTGCACTACACGGCGCCCGAGCACCGCGAGGAGACCGGGCGCAAGCTGTGCCAGGGCGCGTCCGTGCAGCTGTACGGCGCCGAGGCGGGCAGCGAGCACCAGCTGGCGTGGGCGCGGTTCTTCGCGCGGGTCGCGGATGTGCCGGCCGCCTTCGAGATGCTGACCTCGCTGCTGGACGGCACGCTGACGCTGCCGGGTCTCGAGGTCGACCAGGAGCTGCGGTGGGCGTTCCTGGAGCCGCTCGCGGTGCACGACGTGGTCGGCGAGAAGGAGCTGGCGGCGGAGCTCGCCCGGGACGACACGGCGTCCGGCAAGCGGCACCAGGTGCGCTGTCTGGCCTCGCGTCCGCAGGCGGCGGTCAAGGCGCAGGCGTGGGCGCAGGTCGTGGAGTCGGACGAGCTGTCCAACGCGCTGGTGGAGGCGACGATCGCCGGCTTCGCCCAGCCGTCGCAGCGGGAGCTGACGGCGCCGTACGTGGAGAAGTACTTCGCGGCGGTCGAGCGGGTGTGGGCCGAGCGGTCGATCCAGATCGGCATGGACGTGGTGCGGGGTCTGTTCCCGTCGCTGCAGGACTCCGCCGAGACGCTGGCGGCGGCGGACGCGTGGCTCGCCGCGCACGAGGGGGCTGCTCCCGCGCTGCGGCGGCTGGTGCTGGAGGCGCGGGACGACCTCGCCCGCGCGTTGCGGGGGCAGGCGTGCGATGCGGGGGCCGCGGGCTGAGGGTCGTCGGGCGGGCGGCTAGTCGGCATCCGAACGCACGTACTTTAGTGCAGGGTTGTCCGGGTTTGTCGACGAGCGTGTAACAGCGGTTAGGGAGTGGAGCGGGCGTGGGAATCCCCGGGGCATGAACCACAACACCCCGCTCACCCCCCGCCCCCTCCGCCACCTGACCGAGGTGCACCGGCGTGTGCTGACCGTCGCCCAGCTGCGCTCCCACGGCGTCACGGCCGCGGTGGTGAGCGAGCAGTGCCGCCCGGGGGGCCCGTGGCAGCAGATCCTCCCGGGCGTGTTCCTGCTCCACCCGGGCCCGCCCACCAGCGAGGAGCGGCTGCACGCGGTGCTGCTGTACGCGGCGCGCGAGACCCCGTCGGCCGGGGTCCCGGTGCAGCCCGGCGCGGACGAGCCGCATCGCCCCGGCTACACCGAGGCGATGATCACCGGCCTGGCGGCGCTGACGCTGCACGGGTTCTCCGCCTCGCCGCCGCTGCTGTCGCTGGAGCGGATCGACGTGCTGGTGCCGCGGCTGCGCCGGCTGCGCTCGACGGGCTGCGTGAACATCGTGCGCACCCCGGCACTGCCCACCCCCTGCCAGGTGACGGGGCTGCCGGTGGCGCCGGTGCCGAGGGCGCTGGCCGACGCGGTGGCCGGGCTGTCGGACGCGGCGGTGGTGCGGCGGCTGCTGACGGAGGCGGTGCGCGGCGGGCACTGCGAGCCGGCGTCGGTGGTGCGCGAGCTGAACCGGGCGAAGCTGCTCACCCGGCCGCACGTGGTGGACGCGGTGGACTCGCTGCTGGCCGAGGGCCGGGCCATCGCGGAGGACCGGCTGTACCGGATGGTACGCGAGCACGGCCTGCCCGACCCGGTGTGGAACGTCGACCTGCGCCTGCCGGGCGGCCCGCACCTGGGCGGGGTGGACGCCTACTGGCCGGAGCAGGCGGTGGCCGTCGAGCTGGACACCAGGGCCCCGCGGCAGGACGAGGACGCCCTGTGGTCGGAGTACGCCCGCAAGCGCGAGTACCTGGAGCGGCTCGGCATCACCGTCGTCCACCTCACCCCCAGGAAGTTGCGCGACGCGATGGACCAGCAGGCCACGGTCGTGCGCACGGCCCTGATGGCCTCGGGCGACCGCGACCCGGCCGCGTATGTCGTGGTGCTGCCCCGGTAGGCGAGTGCCGGGGACCGCATCAGGAGGGGAGCGGAGGGGCCGCCGGGGCCGTACCCGGGCGGCCCCTCCTCGTGTCCGGAGGAGCCGTCAGCGGTCCTTGCAGAACTCCGCCTCGATCACCGCCTCGCTGTCGCCCGACCAGTCGCCGTTGAAGTTGAAGGCGAGCCAGTGGCGGGCGTCGGGGGTGGTGACCGCCTCGGAGCTGGAGCCGTGGATGCCGCCGCCGTGGCCCCAGACGTGGACGCCGCAGCTCAGCTCGCGGTCGATGAGGCCGAGGCCGTAGCGGGCGCCGGGGATCCCGTCGATCTCGACCGTCGTCTTCATCTCCGCCAGCTGGCGCGGGGGCAGGAGGCGTCCGCCGAGGAGGGCCCGGTAGAAGCGGCCGAGGTCGGCGGAGTCGGAGATCATCTCGCCGGCGGCGGAGGCGAGGGAGGGGTTGAGCTCGGTGACGTCGTACGTCGGCCCGGTCGGCTCCTCGGCGAGTTTGCCGTAGGCGCGGCCGCTGGGCTTGGGGACGGTGACGCGGGTGCCGGGGACGGACGTGGCCCTCAGGTGCAGGGGCTCGATGACGCGGTCGCGGATCTCGGTGCCGTACGGGCGGCCGGTGACCTGTTCGATCAGCATGCCGGCCAGGACGTAGTTGGTGTTGGAGTAGCTCCAGTCGGTGCCGGGCGCGAAGTCGGGCCGGTGCCTCATGGCGACGGCGACCAGGGCGGCCGGGGGCTGGGTGTCGTAGCGGTGCCGGAGGAAGCCGTCCTTGAGGAAGTAGGTGCGGCCGAAGTCCCGGTCGGAGGTGTAGTCGTAGATGCCGCTGGTGTGGTTGAGGAGTTGCCTGACCGTGATCGCCCGGCCGTCGTGGCCGTGGCCGCGCACCACGCCGGGCAGCCACTTCTCGACGGAGTCGTCGAGCGACAGGCGGCCCTCCGCCTCCAGCTGGAGCAGGACGGTGGCGACGAAGGTCTTGGTGATGCTGCCGACGCGGTAGCGGTCCGCCGGTGTGCGCGGCGCGCCGGTGCGCAGGTCGCCGACGCCCGCGGCGGCCCGCCAGGTGCCGTGGGCGTCCCGGGCTGTGGCGGTGACGCCGGGGACGCCGTCGCGCACGGCGGCGCGCATCGCGTCGTACGTCGGCCGGTGCTGCCCCACGACGTGCGGGGCGGGCGCCGACAGGGCCGGTCCGGCCAGGGCGGCGGAGAGGGCGGCGGCCGTCGCCGCTGTCAGGGCCGCGCGGGTCCGCCGTGCTCGTGCCGTCATGTCTGTCTCCCCCTTCTCACCCGCCCGCGAGGAGCGGACGGGACGCCTGTTCGGTCGGGGGGAGAAACCCGGGGCGCGCCCTGAAGGTTGCCCCCTGTCGTCCTGGTTGATCGCTTTTCAGCCCTTCTCCGGTGACGTCCGACGAGACCACACGGTAGAGGGTGGCAGGGCCTCAGGTCAGCGCCTGTCCGCCGGCCGGGCGTTCGCGCCACAGGCGCAGGGCGATGTCGATCAGAGGGGCGCACCGCAGACCGGGTACGGCGTCCAGGCCGTGCCAGGCGGCGAGGTCGGTGGAGCCGCCGGTCTCGGGGCGCAGTTCGCCGCCGGTGACGCGGCCCTCGTAGACGAGGCGTACGCCGTGCTGGTCGACCGGGCGGCGCAGACCGCGGCGCGGCCGGGCGAAGCGCTGGGAGTGGATGCCGAGGAGGCCGGTGACCTCGATGCGGTAGCCGGTCTCCTCGGTCACCTCCCGGCGGACGGTGTCGTAGGGGTCCTCGCCGTGTTCCATGCCGCCGCCGGGCAGCACCCACTCGGGGACGCCGTCGTCGTCCGCGGAACGGGCGAGCAGCAGGTGTCCGTCGCGCACGCACACGGCGTAGGCCGCCACCCTCAGTTTCCTGCGCATCCGGGGAAGTTAGCGCGCCTTCGGCGGATTGGCAGGGGAGTATTCGGGCGCGGACCAGCGCAGCGGCACGGCCGCGGGTGTCTCGATCACCTCGCCGAGCGTGAAGCGGACCGTGCGTTCGCCGTCGTCGGCGATGTCCGTGCGGGCCTCGCCGGTGAGCTGGAGCGCGGTGCCGTCGGTCCAGTCCAGGAAGAGCAGGCCGGCCCGCGGGTCGGCGGTGAGGTTGCCGAGGGTGAGGAACATGGAGTTGCCGGGGTAGTCGGGCCAGGCCAGTTCGCGCGGGGAGGCGACCTCGACGAAGCCGGGGTTGCCGCCGCGGTGGCTGGCGTCGGCGCCGCCCCCGTGGACGGTGGCCAGGAAGAAGGTGTCGGCCTTCGCCACGAAGTCCTGCTGCGCGGGGGTCAGTTCGGTACCGCTGCGGGCGCGGCCCGGGGTACGGTCCGGCAGCACCTCGTAGGACTCTCTCTTCTGCAGGTACTTCGGGCAGTTGGAGAAGACCCGGTCGGCTTCGATCGCCAGGCCCCGCGAGGAGGGGCGGACGACGCCGTTCAGGCGCATCCGGCGGCGGGTGCGCGGGTCCAGGGCGATGGTGCCCACCGGGGTGCCCGCTGTGGCGAGGGCCTTCGCCAGCGGGTCCGCCTCGGCGGGGCCGCCCGCCACCGAGACGCCGTGCGGGCCGGTGGCCCGTACGAAGCCGGGCGGGCCGGTCAGCGGGGAGGCCCAGACCGCGCCGGTCGCCGGGTCGGCGGCGCCGGCGACCAGCAGCGGCTGGAGCTCCAGGAAGGCCGCGGCCACCGGCTTGATGCCGGGGCCGATCGAGCGGCCGACGTGGTCGGCGAGGGCGCGCACCCCCAGGCGCTCCTGGAGGGCGCGCGACCCCGCGTGGTAGACGCTCATGGCTCGTCGTCCCGGCGCCGGGCCTAGAAGAAGCCGCAGGTCGGAGCGGAGGCGACCGGTGCGGGCGCCTCCTCGGCGCCGGTCGGCACGGAGATCTCCAGGCGGGTGCCGTCGGGGTCGTGGAAGAAGATGCCGCCCGCAGCGGAGCCCTCGCGGAGGGCGACCACGCCCTCGTAGGCGAACGCGACGCCGTACTCCTTCAGGGCCGTCTCGTACTCCCGGACGCGTTCGACGGACTCCGCCTCGAAGGCGAGGTGGTGCAGTCCGGCGCGGCCGGCGTCGAAGGGTGCGCCGGCCTGCTGCCAGAGGGTGACCAGCAGCTTCTCGCCGTCGCCGAGGAAGGCGTACCGGCGGTCCTCCTCCTTGCCCTCGCCGTGGACGGTGAAGCCGAGGACGTCCCGGTAGAAGGCGAGCGAGCGGTCCAGGTCGGTGACGTTCAGGCCGATGTGGCCGGTGCGCAGGGTGGTGGTGGCGGTCATGGCTGTTCCCCTTCAGCTGGCTTGCCGGTCCTGGTCGCCGGAATGGCGTCTAACCGGTGTTCATGACGTTAGTGGTTAGAATCGAGAGGTGTCAACCGGTCACGTACTCTTGAGCGGTTAGCGCGAAGGGAGCCCCGAGATGACCGCCGACCCCCGCCCCCTCACCGGCGAGCCGCTCGCCCTGGACCTGCTGAACACCAACTGGATGCACGAGGGGGTCCTCCAGGACCTGCTGACCGGCACCGAGGGGCTCGCGGTGTGGCTGGCCACGAACGGCCTCGACGGCGGGTTCGCCGCCGACGAGGCGACCCTGCGGCACACACTGCGCGCCCGGGACGCCCTGCGGGCGGCCGTCGACGGCTCGCTCGCCGAGGGCGCCGCCGCCGTCGACGAGGTGCTCGCGCACGGTCGGATCCGGCCCGTGCTCAGCGCGGACGGACCCGGCGAACGCCCCGAGTTCGCCGACCCCGCCTGGGGACCGGCCTGGCTCGCCGCCCGCAACTACCTGGAGCTGCTCACCACCGCCCCGGACCGCATCCGCGCCTGCGCGCACGAGAACTGCGTGCTCCACTTCTTCGACACCTCGCGCAACGGCACCCGCCGCTGGTGCAGCATGGCGGTGTGCGGCAACCGCGCGAAGGCGTCCCGGCACTACGCCAGGGCCCGCGACGAGGACTGACCCCGGCGGGCGCGGCAGGAACCCCCCGAGCGCAAAGGGGCGTTCAGGGACGAACCCCGGCAAGACGTATCGCGGGTTTTCCCCACACATCCATTTCGGTTCGGTCAACTCTCCCCAAGAAGCCTTCCCTTGCGTAAGGCTGAGCGGTCGTCCGGGTGCGCAATCCGGACTCCTCGTTCCTTTACGTGCAAGGGATGCCGATGACCAACCACCCCCGGCGCGACTCCATATCGGCCACCAGACGCACGGCGCGTATCGCTGTCGCCGCTGGTCTGGTGGCCGCTCTGTGCGCGCCCGTCCCCCTGGCCCTCGCCGACGAGGGCGGCCCGGCCGCGGCCGACCCCGGTGTGAAGTCCGCCCAGGCCAAGCTGGGCTCCGACGACGCCGCCCTGCTCGCCGAGGCCAAGGCCGACGGCGACAAGACCGTCACCATGATGGTCGCGACCGCGCCCGGCCAGACCGAGCAGGTCGCCCGGCAGCTGGACTCGGTGGACGGCGGCCTGGTCGGCCGTACCGACGACAAGCTCGGCTACGTCCGCGCGACCGTCCCCACCGGCAAGGCGGACGCGGCCATCGCCGCCGCCGCCAAGCTCTCCTCCGTGCACGGAATCGACCTGCGCCAGGAGATCCCGCTCGACGACCCGGCTCCCTCGGGCTCGCAGCAGACGTCGGCCCCGGCCGCCGGCTCGTACCCCGCGCCCGGCAGGAACACCCCCGCCGAGAACCCGTACAACCCGTCCTTCGAGACGGGCGCGGTCGACTTCGTCGAGGACCACCCCAAGGCGGACGGCCGCGGTGTCACCATCGGCATCCTCGACTCGGGCATCGACCTGGGCCACCCGGCGCTGCAGAGGACCACGACCGGCGAGCGCAAGATCGTCGACTGGGTCACCGCCACCGACCCGGTGGGCGACGGCGACCTCACCTGGCGCCGGATGACCAGCTCGGTCGCCGGCCCCACCTTCTCGATCACGACGGCCGCGCTGGGCACGGAGACCTTCAAGGCCCCCGAGGGCGCCTACAAGTTCAGCTACTTCTCCGAGTCCGCCACCACCGGCGGCGACATGGCGGGCGACCTCAACCGCGACGGGGACAAGACCGACGTCTGGGGCGTGCTGTACGACGCGGCCGCGGGCACCGTGCGCGTCGACCTCGACGACGACCTGGACTTCACCGACGAGACGGCGATGAAGCCGTACAAGGACGGCTTCCAGGTCTCCTGGTTCGGCACCGACGACCCGGCGACCGCGATCGCCGAGCGCATCCCGTTCGTCGTCGAGATCCGCAAGGACGTCGTCTACAACGCCGCCGGCGCCAAGGCCGACTACGTCAACATCGGTGTCATCGAGTCCGAGCACGGCACCCACGTCGCCGGCATCACCGCCGCCAACGGCCTGTTCGGCGGCAGGATGAACGGCGCCGCCCCCGGCGCCAAGCTCGTCTCCTCGCGCGCCTGCACCTGGAGCGGCGGCTGCACCAACATCGCGCTCACCGAGGGCATGATCGACCTCGTCACCAAGCGCGGTGTCGACATCGTCAACATGTCCATCGGCGGTCTGCCGGCGCTGAACGACGGCAACAACGCGCGCGCCGAGCTGTACACCCGCCTGATCGACACCTACGGCGTCCAGCTGGTGATCTCCGCGGGCAACTCCGGCCCCGGCGCCAACACCATCGGCGACCCCGGCCTCGCCGACAAGGTGATCTCGGTCGGCGCGTCCATCTCCAAGGAGACCTGGGCGTCCAACTACGGCTCCGCCGTGGAGACCGAGTACGCGATGCTGCCCTTCTCCTCGCGCGGCCCGCGTGAGGACGGCGGCTTCACCCCGACCCTGGTCGCCCCGGGCGCCTCGATCAACACCACGCAGACCTGGCTGCCCGGCGGTCCGGTGCCCGAGGCGGGCTACCAGCTCCCGCCCGGCTACTCCATGCTGCAGGGCACCTCGATGGCCTCCCCGCAGGCCGCCGGCGCCTCCGCGCTGCTGCTGTCCGCCGCCAAGCGCAAGGGCGTCGAGCTGACCCCGGCCACCCTGCGCACCGCGCTGACCTCGACCGCCGACCACATCCCCGGTGTGCAGGCGTACGCCGAGGGCGCGGGCCTGATCAACATCGAGGACGCCTGGGACGCGATCCTGGACGGCGCGCACTCCCACGAGTACACCGTCAAGGCGCCGGTCGACACCGCGATCGACCAGTTCCTGAAGACCCCGGGCTACGGCACCGGCCTGTACGACCGTGAGGGCGGCCTGAAGGCCGGCCAGAAGAAGACGTACGAGATCACCCTGACCCGTACGACGGGCGCCGACCGCGCGATCCGGCACGAGCTGCACTTCGAGAACAACGCCGGCCGCACCTTCCGGATCGTCGGCTCCGACGAGATCAGCCTGCCGCTGAACCAGCCGGTCACCGTCAAGGTCGAGGCCGCGCCCCGTTCCGCCGGCCTGAAGAGCGCGATCCTCGAGGTCGACGACCCGCGCACCGAGGGCATCGACAAGCAGGTCCTGTCCACGGTCGTGGTGTCCGCGCCGCTGGAGTACACCTACTCGGCGTCCTCCTCGGTGCAGCGCAACGCCCACAAGTCGTACTTCGTGACCGTGCCCGAGGGCGCGAAGTCGCTGGAGGTCGCGATCGGCGGCCTGGCCGCCAAGAGCCAGACCCGCTTCATCGCCATCCACCCCTACGGTGTCCCGTCCGACCCGACCGGCACCCCCAACTGCTACAACAACTACAACGACGGCAACGGCTGCCGTCCCGACGTCCGCTCCTACGCCGACCCGCAGCCGGGCGTCTGGGAGATCGAGGTCGAGTCGCGCCGTACGTCGCCGCTGCTGGACAACCCGTTCACGCTGGACGTCTCCGTCCTGGGCGCGGCCTTCGACCCGGAGACCGTGGTCCTGCCCGAGGCGAAGGTCGGCACGCCGGCCACCGCCTCCTGGAAGGTGACGAACAACCTCGCCGCGATCGACGGCAAGCTGGTCGGCGGCCCGCTGGGCTCGTCGAAGACCACGCGCCCGACCATCAAGCAGGGTGAGCTGCAGACCACCACGGTCGAGGTGCCCGCGGGCGCCACGTCCCTGGACGTCGTCATCGGCAACGTCTCCGACGCGGCCGCGGACCTGGACCTGGCCGTCTACGACGCGGCCGGCACCAAGGTCGGCAGCTCCGCCGACGGCGACTCGGAGGAGGCCGTCTCCATCAAGAACCCGACGGCCGGCACCTACCGCATCGAGGTCGACGGCTACGCCGTCCCGGCCGGCACCACCGCGTACGACTACCTGGACGTGTTCTACTCGGCCGCGCTCGGCTCGGTCTCGGTGGACGGCTCCCCGGTCAAGCTCGGCACGGGCGCCTCGGCGAACGTCACGGGCACCGTCACCGCGGCGGCCCCGGCCCCCGAGGGCCGCGCATTCTTCGGCCAGGTCTCCCTGGTCAACGCGCGCGGCACGGTCGCGGGCCTCGGCCAGGTGAGGATCGACAAGGTCACCTCGTAACAGCGCGGGTACGACAAGCAGGGGGCGGGCGTCCGGACCGGGCGCCCGCCCCTTCGCGTCCCGCGTCCCCCGGTCCGTGCGACCGCGGGCGTCACTCACACGGGATCGTCCGGGACTCCGGCAGCGCCCGCGTGATCCAGGCGCGGGCCTCGGCCACGTCCTGGGCGCCGACGCTCCAGACATCCGGTACGGCGGAGCCCTCCGGGATGCTGATCAGGACATGGTCGCCGGTGCGCGGACGGGGGTCCACGTCACGGTCCATCGGGAAGCTGACCTCGGCCGGCCCTCGGGCGGGCTTGAGGTGGCGGGTGACGCGCAGGGTGATCCGGTCCTGTCCGGCGCCGGGCACCGGTTCCACGGCCGTGACGTCGCCCTCGGCGATGAGCCGGGCGCAGGCGAGGTAGCCGGGGGCGGACAGGTCCGCGGCCTCGTTGCCGCTGCCCGACTTCTGGTCGCCCGAGGCGGCCTTGTTGCTGCCGCCGCTGTCGTCGGCGGCGCCCCCGGGGGCGGAGCTCACCACGAGCCAGCCCAGCAGGGAGAACACGCCCACGGCGCAGGTGACTCCGGCGACGCGGACCGCGAGCAGGAAGGGGCGGCGCCTGCGGACGGGGGTGCGGGCGGGAGCCGGCTCGGGCCTCGGCACGGGCCGGGGCTCGGGCTGGGGCTCGGGCTGGGGTTCGGGCTCGGGCTCGGGTTCGGCGAGGGCGTGGCCGAGGAGGCCCAACTGCGCCCGCAGCAGGGCGACATCGGCCTCGGCGGAGCGGTGCTCGGCCATGAAGGCGGCGTCCGTGCGGACCTCGTCGGGCAGCGGTTCGCCGGTGAGGACGGCCATCAGCGGGTCGGGGCGGCCGTCGGTGCCGGGTCCCTCGAAGCCTTCGAAGCCCTCGAAGTCCTCCGCGCCGTCGCAGCCGTCGTGTTCGACGGTCACGTCACACCACCTCGTCCTCGTGCAGCCGGGCGCGCAGGGCCCGGACCGCCGTGTGCAGCCTGCTCTTGACGGTGCCCTCGGGGATGCCGAGCTCCTCGGCGATGCCGCGCACCGGCAGGTCGGCGTAGAAGCGCAGGACCAGCACCTGGCGCTGGGGGCCGGGCAGTTCGTCCAGGCCCCGGGCGACGGCGAGGGAGAGCAGGCTGGTGTCCTCGCCGGACGGGTGCTCGTGCTGGCGCAGGGAGGCCAGCCGCTCCCCGAGCCGCTCCTGGCGGCGCTTGGCGCGGTGCCAGTCCATGGCGAGGTTGGAGGCGACCACGGCCGCCCACGCCGACACGTCCCGCGGGGCCTCGCGCCCGCCCGCGGCCCGCTCGAGCAGCCGCAGACGGACCTGCTGCACCCCGTCCATCAGGTCCGTCTGCGGCACCCCGCCGAGCGCGAGCACCGCCCGCACCCGGCGTTCCTGCGCCGCGTCCAGCGGGTCGTCCACGGCGTGGTCCGCCCCCTGGCCGCGGCGGGCCTTTCTGCGCAGCACAGCCACCCCTCTCCTTGCCGCGTTTCCTCTAGGACGCGGCGGGGGGCGGAAACGTTCGGCCCGATATCCGGAATCTCCTCGTCGATCTTTTCCCCACACCTTCTCCACTGTCAGCATGGGCCCCATGACGCACATCACCAAAGGCGCCAACGCCCCTGTTCCCGCAGGTCCCTTGCGGGTCGCGGTCGGGCGCAGCGCCGTCCCGGGGACGCCGTCCGTGGACGCCTCGGCCCTCCTCCTGGACGCCTCGGGGCGGGTCCGCGGCGACGCCGACCTCGTCTTCCACAACCAGCCCCGTCACCCCTCCGGCGCCGTGCGTCACGCCGGAGTCGGCCGGGGCGACGGCCAGTTCGCCGAGTGGCTGGAGCTGGACCTGCCGGGCGTGGAGCCCGCCGTCCAGCACGTGGTGATCGCCGGCTCCTGCGAGGGCGGGACGTTCGGGCAGATACCCGGGCTGTACGTGCAGACGGTGGCGCACGACGGCACGATCGCCCTGCACTACGAGGTGACCGACGCCTCCACCGAGACCGCCTTCGTCCTCGGCGAGTTCTACCGCCGCGACGGCGCGTGGCGCTTTCGCGCGGTGGGCCAGGGCTACGACTCGGGGCTGGCGGGGCTCGCGACGGACTTCGGGATCGAGGTGGCGCGGCCCGCGGTGTCCGGGGGGCCGGTGGTGAACACCGGGGTGTCGAAGGTGGCGGGTCCGCCGGCCGGAGCGACACCGGCGCCCGCCGCGCCCGCCGCACACACCGCACAGGCCGCACACGCCGCGCCCACCATCGGGCTCACCGCGAACACCGCAGCCACCATCGGGCTCACCACGAACACCGCACCCACCATCGGGCTCACCGCGAACACCGCACCCACCATCGGGCTCACCACGAACCCCGCGCCCACCGCAGCCACCGCACCTTCCGCAGCGACCGCCAGCACCGCAGCCACCGCGCCCGCCGTGCGGGGCTCGAACGGTTCGCGGGCGGCCGGGCCCTTCGGCCCGGAGTTCCGCCGCTGGGTCCGCAGCGGCCGCGGCGACCGCGAGATCTCGGTGAAGCTGCCCCCGGGCCCGGTGATCGTGGAGGGCGAGCACGACGGCGAGGGCCTGTTCTGCGTCGACACCCTCGACGCCGACAAGAAGCCGGACCGACTCGTCCACAACAGCGCCCTGTCCCCCTACCGCGGCCGGAGCCTGGCCGTGGTGCCGGAGGACCGCCGGCTGCGGCTGCGGGTGCGGTTCCCGGGAGCGTGGAGGATCACCGTACGGCCGCTGTCGGCGGCGCGCCCGCTCGCCACCGGTGAGGAGGTGCGCGGCACCGGCCCGGACGTGCTGCGCTGGGACGGACCCGCGGCCGACCTCCACGGGTGGTTCGACGGCGGCGGGAGCTCCGAGCTGTTCTGTGTGAACTGCCACCGGCCCGACCGGCTGACCGCCCTCCACGAAGGCCGCCTGCTGTTCAACGAGATCGGCCGGATCGACAAGACCGGGCCGCTGCCGCGCGGTCCGGTGTTCGTCGCCGTGACCAACGGCGAGGGCGACTGGCGGCTCAGGGCCGTCCCCATCCCCGTCCTCGGCGGCTCGGCCGCCCCCGCCGACGGCGTCTACCAGGGGCGCCGGGACGCCACGGTCACCCTGGTCAACCCGCGTCCCGGCCTGCCGGCTCTGCTGGAGTACGACATCCGCGACGCCGACGACCGGGGCCACGAGGTGACCCTGCTCGACGAGTACGGCGACTCGGACGGCGAGTGGATGAACGGCCGCCGGCACGGCGGGCGCGGGACCCACCTCGTGTTCTCCACCGGCCAGGCGCAGCGCACCGTGCAGATCCGCCGCGCGGCCGAGTGGCGGCTGCGGCTGCTGCCCGTCGAGGAGGCGCCCCCGCTGAAGGGCCCCGTGGAGGGCACCGGCAGCACCCTCCTGCGCTACGAGGGCCCGCCCGCGCTGCTCACCCTGGCCAGGACGACCGACGAGGCCGGCCACCTGGCGGCGCACGCGCTGAACCATCCGCGCGGGCAGCGCACCCTCGTCGCCGACACGGACACCCGCCGGCGTCCCGTCGTCGGCCCCCTCTGGGTCGCCCCGGAAGGCTCGTGCTTCGTCCGCGTCCAGGCGGGCGACGGGGTGGGCTGGCGGGTCGAGCCGGTGCCGGTCGAGGAGGCCCCCGAGATCGGCGGGGCCGTCAAGCGGGTGACGGGCCGGGGATTCGGAGTCGTACGTCACACCGGTCCGGAAACCGAGATGCTGCTCACCCACGACTACGACATGCTGTCCGACCTCATCCACCTGTTCGAGCTGGACGAAAACCTGTTCCCGGTGCGTCATATCGGAAGATCCCGCGGTCGGCACCGGCTCCCGAGCGGATTCCTCCAGGTGCGCGGTTTCGGCGAGTGGGGGCTGGAGCAGCGTGGCTGACCTGGAGTGATCGTCCACCCATCGGGCAAAGGATTGGACACACCGGCCGGGGTCCCCCGCATGATGGAGGGGTCCCGGCCGTCCGGGCGCACACAGGCACGTCACGCAGAGGAGTCCCCGTGAAGGTAGGAATCGTCGGAGCCACCGGCCAGGTCGGCACGGTCATGCGCAGGATCCTCGCCGAGCGGAACTTCCCCCTCGACGAGCTGCGCCTGTTCGCCTCGGCCCGCTCGGCGGGGACGGTCCTGGACGGCGTGACGGTCGAGGACGCGGCGACGGCCGACTACACGGGCCTGGACATCGTGCTGTTCTCCGCGGGCGGCGCCACCTCCAAGGTGCTGGCCGAGAAGGTCGCCTCCCAGGGCGCGGTCGTGATCGACAACTCCTCCGCCTGGCGCAAGGACCCCGAGGTCCCGCTGGTGGTCTCCGAGGTCAACCCGCACGCGATCGCGGACCGCCCCAAGGGCATCATCGCCAACCCGAACTGCACCACCATGGCCGCGATGCCGGTCCTCAGGCCCCTGCACCAGGAGGCCGGCCTCGAGGCGCTGGTCGTCGCCACCTACCAGGCCGTCTCCGGCTCCGGCGTCGCGGGCGTCGCCGAGCTGCACGGCCAGGCGCAGAAGGTGATCGCCGACGCGGACAAGCTCACCCACGACGGCGAGGCCGTGGACTACCCGGAGCCCGGCGTCTACAAGCGCCCGATCGCGTTCAACGTGCTGCCGCTCGCCGGCAACATCGTCGAGGACGGCCTGAACGAGACCGACGAGGAGCAGAAGCTCCGCAACGAGTCCCGCAAGATCCTGGAGATCCCCGAGCTGAAGGTCTCCGGCACCTGCGTGCGCGTCCCGGTCTTCTCCGGCCACTCGCTGCAGGTCAACGCCCGCTTCGCCCGCCCGATCAGCCCCGAGCGCGCCACCGAGCTGCTCAAGGACGCCCCCGGGGTCGAGCTGTCCGACATCCCGACCCCGCTCCAGGCGGCCGGCAAGGACCCGTCGTACGTAGGCCGGATCCGCAAGGACGAGACCGTCGAGCACGGCCTCGCCCTGTTCATCTCCAACGACAACCTCCGCAAGGGCGCCGCGCTGAACGCCGTCCAGATCGCGGAGCTGGTCGCCGCCGAGCTCAGGCCCTAAGCGCGCCTGACCTCGTAGTAGAAGCAGCCGTACTCGACGGCCCGGACGTGGACCAGTGCCACGGCCGGGTCGTCGAACGCTTTCCGCAGGCCCTCATCGAAGCCGGTCTCCACCAGCTCACCGCCCAGGATGTGGCCCTCGGCGGAGTAGCGCCGCAGCACCCGGTGGGCGTTGGTGAACGGCAGCGCGCCGCCCTCGGGGCCGGCGCAGTCGTCGGCGTGGACGAAGACCGGGCCCTGCTCGTCGTACGGGCCGGGGCGGGCGCCGGTCTCGGCGGCCCAGCGGCGCAGCGGGGCGTACGAGACCAGGGCGATCCGCTCGCCGGGCCGGCTGTGGCGCAGGCAGCAGCGCAGCGGGGCGCCGCCCTCGTCGTCCGTCACGGGGACGGGCACGCGGCCCTGGTCGTCGGCGGAGCGCAGCTCCTTGAGGACGGTCGGGCCGATCGGTCGCGCGATGTACGTCGTCATGCCTCCAGCGTCACCGTGCGGTGACGCCGGTACCGGCGGATTCCGGACATGGTGCTGCGCGCGTCCCGCCCGCGCAGAGGGATTCCCCTCGTCTCGGCCGCGGGGGCCCGTCGGCCACCCCGTACCGGCCCATCCGCATGGAAGGATGGCCAGACCGACACATACGAGGTGGACCGAGGAGATGACCGCGTGCCTGGTACGAACCTGACTCGCGAAGAGGCGCAGCAGCGGGCGGAGCTGCTCACCGTTGACTCGTACGAGGTCGATCTCGACCTCTCCGGCGCGCAGGAGGGCGGCACCTACCGGTCCGTGACCACGGTGCGCTTCGACGCCGCCCGGGACGGCGCCGAGTCCTTCATCGACCTGGTCGCGCCGGCCGTCCACGAGGTGACCCTCAACGGCGACGCGCTGGACCCCGCCGAGGTCTTCGCGGACTCGCGGATCGCGCTGCCCGGCCTGCTCCGGGGCCGCAACATCCTGCGCGTGGTCGCGGACTGCGCGTACACCAACACCGGTGAGGGCCTGCACCGGTTCGTCGACCCGGTCGACGACCAGGCCTACCTGTACACCCAGTTCGAGGTGCCGGACGCCCGGCGCGTGTTCGCGTCGTTCGAGCAGCCGGACCTGAAGGCGACCTTCCAGTTCACCGTGAAGGCGCCCGCGGGCTGGACGGTCATCTCCAACTCGCCGACCCCGGAGCCCAAGGACGACGTCTGGGTCTTCGAGCCGACGCCGCGGATCTCGACGTACATCACGGCGCTGATCGTGGGCCCGTACCACTCGGTGCACAGCGTGTACGAGAAGGACGGCCAGTCGGTGCCGCTGGGCATCTACTGCCGGCCGTCGCTGGCCGAGTTCCTGGACGCGGACGCCATCTTCGAGGTGACCCGGCAGGGCTTCGAGTGGTTCCAGGAGAAGTTCGACTACGCCTATCCGTTCGCCAAGTATGACCAGCTGTTCGTCCCGGAGTTCAACGCGGGTGCGATGGAGAACGCGGGCGCGGTGACCATCCGCGACCAGTACGTCTTCCGGTCCAAGGTGACCGATGCGGCGTACGAGGTGCGCGCCGAGACGATCCTGCACGAGCTGGCCCACATGTGGTTCGGCGACCTGGTCACCATGGAGTGGTGGAACGACCTGTGGCTGAACGAGTCGTTCGCCACGTACACGTCCATCGCCTGCCAGGCGGCGGCCCCCGGCTCCCGCTGGCCGCACTCGTGGACCACGTTCGCCAACTCCATGAAGACCTGGGCGTACCGGCAGGACCAGCTGCCGTCCACGCACCCGATCATGGCGGACATCCGCGACCTGGACGACGTGCTCGTCAACTTCGACGGCATCACGTACGCCAAGGGCGCCTCCGTCCTCAAGCAGCTCGTGGCCTACGTCGGTGAGGACGAGTTCTTCCGCGGCGTCCAGGCCTACTTCAAGCGGCACGCCTTCGGCAACACCCGGCTGTCGGACCTGCTGGGCGCGCTGGAGGAGACCTCCGGGCGCGACCTGAAGACGTGGTCGAAGAAGTGGCTGGAGACGGCCGGCATCAACGTCCTGCGCCCGGAGATCGAGGTGGACGCCCAGGGCGTGATCACCTCCTTCGCCATCCGCCAGGAGGCCCCGGCGCTGCCCGCCGGCGCCCAGGGCGAGCCGGTGCTGCGCCCGCACCGCATCGCGGTCGGCCTGTACGACGTCGACGCGGCGACGGGCAAGCTGGTGCGCACCGAGCGGATCGAGCTGGACGTGGACGGCGAGCGGACGGCCGTCGAGCAGCTGACCGGCCGGGCCCGCCCGGACGTCGTCCTGCTCAACGACGACGACCTGTCGTACGCCAAGGTCCGCCTCGACGAGAAGTCCCTCGCCGTGGTGACCGAGCACCTGGGCGACTTCGAGGAGTCCCTGCCGCGCGCGCTGTGCTGGGCGTCGGCCTGGGACATGACCCGCGACGCGGAGCTGGCGACCCGCGACTACCTGTCCCTGGTGCTGTCGGGCATCGGCAAGGAGTCGGACATCGGTGTCGTGCAGTCGCTGCACCGGCAGGTCAAGCTGGCGATCGACCTGTACGCCGACCCGGCCGCCCGTGAGACGCTGCTGGCCCGCTGGACCGACGCGACGCTGGCGCACCTGCGTTCCGCCGAGCCGGGCGGCGACCACCAGCTGGCCTGGGCGCGCGCCTTCGCGGCGACCGCCCGCACGCCGGAGCAGCTGGACCTGCTGGAGGCCCTGCTGGACGGCTCCGAGACGATCGAGGGCCTGGCCGTGGACACCGAGCTGCGCTGGGCGTTCGTGCAGCGGCTCGCGGCCGTGGGCCGGTTCGACGAGTCGGAGATCGCGACCGAGTACGAGCGGGACAAGACCGCGGCCGGTGAGCGTCATGCCGCGACCGCGCGTGCCGCGCGTCCGACCGCGGAGGCCAAGGCGGAGGCCTGGGCGTCGGTCGTGGAGTCCGACAAGCTCCCGAACGCCCTCCAGGAGGCGGTGATCGGCGGCTTCGTGCAGACCGACCAGCGCGAGCTGCTCGTGCCGTACACGGAGAAGTTCTTCGCCGTGGTGAAGGACGTCTGGGAGTCCCGCTCGCACGAGATGGCCCAGCAGATCGCCGTCGGCCTCTACCCGACGGTCCAGGTCTCCCAGGACACCCTGGACCGCACGGACGCCTGGCTGGCCTCGGCGGAGCCGGGCGCGGCCCTGCGCCGCCTGATCTCGGAGTCCCGCGCGGGCGTCGAGCGGGCGCTGAAGGCGCAGGCGGCGGACGCGGCCGCCGCCGAGTAGGTCGCTTCAGGGGGCGCCCGTCCTGTCCGGACGGGCGCCCTTCGCATGTCCTCGTGGTCAGCGACCCCCGCCCGGCCGCCGGCCCGCAAGGCCGCCAAGAGCTGTACTTCGACCCGACGACCTACGCCTGCCTCGGCTCCACCCACCGCAGCGGCCTGCCGCAGCTCCCCGAGGGCAAGTGGCGGCGAGGCTCCACCGAGCCGACCCTCGACGTGTCCCCCGACGGCAAGGTCTCGACCTCGGCCCGAGCGGCCTGGGAGGGGGGTGAACAGGCCGGGGGCGCGGCCCTGACGGTGTCAGCCGCCCGCGGCCGCCGCCCGCAGGGCTTCCAGCACCCGTGACAGCGCCGGGGCCTCCGTCGCGCCCCGGCGGACTGCCGCCAGGACATGGCGTACCGGGCGGTCGGCGGCGAGTTCGCGCATGGCCACGCCGTCGCGGCGTACGGCCGCCAGGCGGGGGACGAGGGCGACGCCCAGGCCGGCCCCGACCATGGCGAGGATCGCGGTCCAGCCGGTTGCCGAGTGGGCCTGGTGGGGGGTGAAGCCGGCGGACTCGCAGGCCGTGCGGGTGATGTCGGACCAGGGGCCGCTGCCGCCGAAGATCCAGGGTTCGGCGGCCAGGTCGCAGAGGTGGAGGTCCAACGCGCCCGCCAGGGGGTGGCCGGGAGGCAGGGCCACGTCCAGGGGGTCCGCGAGGAGGGGGTGGAGATCGAAGCGGGGGTCCCGGGCGGTGGGGGCGTGGGCCGCCAGGGAGAGGGCTAGGTCGATCTCGCCCGCGGCCAGGAGGTCGTAGGCCTCGGCCGCCTCCGTCTCGCGGATGCGGACCGTCACCCGGGGGTGCCCGGCGCGGAGTGCCCGTACCGCCGGTACCACCAGGGCCGGTACGGCCGTGGAGAAGGCGCCGACCCTGACCTCGCCGGCCTCTCCCTGGGCGTAGGCCGCCAACGCCGCGTCGGCGCGCTCCAGTTGTTCGAAGACCGCCTCGGCGTGCCGCAGTACCAGGCGGGCCGCGTCGGTGAGCCGGACCCGCCGGCCGTGGGACTCCAGCAGCGTCACGCCCAGCTGCCGGGCGAGGTTGGACAGTTGCTGGGACACCGCCGACGGGGTCATCCGCAGGGCCTCGGCCGTCGCCGTGACGGTGCCCTCCTCCCGCAGGGTGCGCAGGATGTGCAGTTTCCGGATGTCCCACTCGGCCATGGCCCGCAACCTACGTCACCGGCGAGCGGCCGCGCCCAGCAGCACCCCGCCCAGGATCAGCGCCATGCACCCGGCCTGGGCCCAGCCCGTCGGCTCGTCCAGCAGCGCCCAGGAGAGCAGGGCCACGCAGACCGGCTGGAGGTAGTAGACGACCCCGGCGCGGGTGGGGCCGACCAGTGCGATCGCCCGGTTCCAGGCGAAGAAGGCGACCGCGGAGGAGGCGACACCGACGTAGAGGAGCGGCAGGACCGTGCCGGGCGTCGGGCTGAAGCCGCCCTGGAGGGCGAGGCTCGCCGTCTGCGCGGGCAGCAGCATCAGGGTGCCGAGGAGGAAGGTCGTGAACAGGAAGGCCGTCCCGGTGAGTTCGGCCGGGCGGCGGCGCAGCAGGGCGCTGTAGGACCCGAAGCTCGCCATCGCCGCGACCATCCACAGGTCCCCCGCGGAGAACGACGCCCCCGTCCCGCCGCCCACCAGCAGCAGCACCCCGGCGCACGCCGTCAGCAGCCCGGCCGCCCTGCGCGCCCCGAGACGTACGCCGGCCGCCCGCTCGTACACCGCCATCAGCACCGGCGACGCGGCCATGATCATGCCCATGTTGGCGGCGGGGGTGGTCAGGCCCGCCTGGTTGACGATCGTGTTGTAGAGCGCGACCCCGAGGAAGGACGCCAGGAGAACGAAGCGCAGGTGGCGGCGGACCAGGGCCCGCTGCCGCCAGGCCTGCCGGGCGCCGAAGGGGGCCACCACGGCGAGCGCCACGACCCAGCGCCAGAAGGCGTGCTGCACGGGCGGCACGCTGTCGGCGAGGCCCCGGGAGGTGACGAAGCTGCCGGACCAGACGAGGGTGGCCAGCAGAGCGAGCGCGAGCCCGAGGACGGGGGTGGCCGTCCTCGGGCTCGCAAGGGTGCGGGTGGTGGCGGTCCTCAGAGCCTGCGCCACGGAAGTCCTTTCTGCGCGGTGGGCGGTTGCCGGTCTACCGTCGCAGCGCCGGACCTGTCACGTCCATCGAAAGTTCCTGACCGTTCTTTTCAGGGGAACTGAACGGTCCGGGGGTCGTCGGCCCCGGTCGCGCGCCACCGATCTGCCCGAGGACCGTCGCGCCGAACGCCAGTGCCATGCCCGCCAGTTGCACCGGGCTCAGCGTCTGCCCGAGCGCCACCCAGCCGACGATCGCGGCGGTCAGCGGGGACAGCGGGCCGAGGAAGGTGACCTGGGTGGCGCTGAGGCGGCCGATGCCGCGGAACCAGAGCCAGTACGACACCGCCGTGTTGCCCAGCGCGAGGTAGAGGTAGCCGCCGATCGCGGGCGCGTCCAGCGCGGGCGGGGCGCCCTCGACCAGCAGGGCGAGCGGGGCGATCAGCAGGCCGCCCGCGGTGAGCTGCCAGCCGGTGAGGGCGAGCGGGCCCACGCCCTCGGGGCGGCCCCACTTCTTGGTGAGGACCGTGCCGGTGGACATCGACGCGGTCGAGGCGACGGCCGCCAGCACCCCTACGGTGTCCAGCGCCCCGGCCGCCTTCAGCACGACCAGGCTGACGCCGAACGCCGCCGCGATCCCGGTGAGCACCGAGCGCAGGGTCGCCCGCTGCCCGAGCAGCACCGCCGAGAGGCCGACGACGAACAGCGGGCCCGCCGAGCCGACGACCGCGGCCATCCCGCCGGGCAGCCGGTACGCCGACAGGAACAGCAGCGGGAAGAACGCCCCGATGTTCAGCGCGCCCAGCACCCCCGCCTTCCACCACCAGGCGCCGCGCGGCAGCACCCGGGCGAGGGCCAGCAGGAGCAGCCCGGCGGGCAGGGCCCGCATCAGGCCGGTGAACAGGGGGCGGTCGGCCGGCAGGAACTCGGTGGTGACCGCGTAGGTGGTGCCCCAGGAGATCGGGGCGAGGGCGGTGAGCAGGACGGTCGCGGACCGCTTCATGGCCGGGGTCCTTTCGCGCAAGGGCGTGAGGCAGAGGGGGAGGAGGGAGGCGGGGGTCAGGCTGTGGCGTGGGCGGGTTCGGCGGGCTGGGCCGGCTGGGTCTGCCCGGCGCCGCGGGCCACCGTCAACGGCAGCGGCCGGACCGCCTCGGCCGGCAGCCGCCGCTCGACCCGGATCAGCAGCGCGGCCGCGAGGGCCGAGGTGACGATCAGGACGGCCCAGGGGGCGCGGCCGTCGAGCGCGAGCAGCGTGGTGAACAGCGAGGGCGCGACCGCCTTGGCCAGCGACCAGGACATCTGGTAGGCCGCCATGTACCGGCCCCGGACCGCCTCGGGAGCCGCCGACACCGCGAGCACCTCGGCGGCGGGGCTGTGGATCAGCTCGCCCAGGGTGTAGAGGACGACCACACCCACCAGGGCGGCGCCCAGCACGGTGTCGTCCTGCGGCCGCAGCGTGCCGAGCACGATGTTCGCGGCGAACGCGGCGGCGAACAGCGCCCCGCCGAGGCCCGCGGCCCTGGTGCGCCGGGCCCCGGCCCGCCGGACGCGGGAGCCGACGTACACCCCGGCGACCGCGCACAGCACGGTGTTCACCGTGAAGGCGGACCCGGTGAGGACGGCCGGGCCGTTCAGCGACTGCACGATGAAGAGCGGGAAGAGCACCGACAGGGCGGAGTAGCTGAGCGCGTTGAGGAAGTTGGCGCCGGTGACGACGAGGAAGGGCCGGTCGGTGAGGACGAGCCGGTATCCGGCCCCGGCCCCGCGCGCGGGGGCCGGCTCGGTGGAGCGCACCGGCTTCAGCGGGCGGACCAGCAGCGCGGCGAGCGCGAAGGACAGGGCGTTGCCCCAGGCGGCGTAGGTGTAGCCGGCGGGACCGGCGAGGGCGATGACGAGGGTGGCGAGCAGGGCGCCGGCCCCGTTGCCGCCGTTCTGCAGCGCGCGGGTGGCCGCCTGGAGCCGGTCGCGGCCCTCTCCCCTGGCGACCTCGCCGATCAGCGACTGGTTGACGGCCGGGAAGGCCCGGTCGGCTGCGGCGGTGACCAGTGCGACGGCGGCGAAGGCGGCGAGGGACTGGGCGAAGGGGTAGAGGGCGAAGCCGGCCACCCGCACGCCGTACAGCGCGTACAGCACCCGCTTGGCGCCGTAACGGTCGATGGCCGCCCCGGCCGCCGGGAGCGCGCCGAGTCCGGCCAGCCCGGTGATGGTGAGGACCGCACCGACCACGGCGAAGGAGAGGCCGGTGACGTAGTGGAAGAACACCAGGGTGAACGGGACGTACATGCCGGTGCCGATGCCGTTGACGGCGGCGGCGACGGGCAGCGCCCACTCCCCCGCTACGCGCTCGTGCTTCCTGCCCATGACGTCCCCCTGCTGTGATCGGGCTCGATCCCGCCGAAGCGGCTTGATGGAAAGTAGCTTAGCGCTAAGCAACTTTTATGCAAGACACTTGATGCTGATCTACTTTCCTTCCGCCTACTTTCCTTACAGCTACTTTCCCCACAGCTACTTTCTTGCGGCCGACCGGAGCGGGGCGGATACTCCTGCCCATGAACCCCAACCCCGAGCCCCAGGACCGCCCGGACGCGGTGGACGCGATCATCGGCCAGTGGGCGGCCGTACGCCCCGACCTGGACACCACGGCCATGGAGGTCTTCGGCCGCGTCTACCGGCTCTCGCGCACGATGGGCGACCGGATGGAGAAGGCGTACGCGCGCTTCGGGATCTCACGCGGCGAGTTCGACGTCCTCGCCACGCTGCGCCGCTCCGGCGAGCCCTACACCCTCTCGCCCCGCCAGCTGTCCTCCACGCTCATGCTGACCACCGGCGGGATGACCGGCCGTCTGGACAAGCTGGAGCGGGCGGGCCTGCTGCGCCGCTCCCCCGACCCGCACGACCGCCGCGGCCTCCAGGTCACCCTCACCGACGAGGGCCTCGCCCTGATCGACGAGGCCGTCGGCGCGGGCCTCGCCGTCCAGACCGAGGCGCTGTCGCAGCTGGACCCGGCCGAGGCCGGACAACTGGCGGGCCTGCTGCGCAAGTTGCTCGCGGGCACACAGGGCCAGTGAGGACGGGGTACCCCATGGCGGACTGGGAACTGCGACCGGCCACGCCGGAGGACATGGAGCCGGTGGCCGAGCTGCGGGCCGCGGTCATGCGCCCCGACCTGGAACGGCTCGGACGCTACGACGGCCATCGCGTCCGGCAGCGTCTGCGCGACGCCTTCGACCCCGCCCACACCTGGGTGATCGAGGTGTCCGGCACCTTCGCCGGCTGCGTGGCCCTGCGCCCCGCCGAGGACGCCCACTGGCTGGAGCACTTCTACCTCGACCCCGCTCTGCACGGCCTCGGCGTCGGCACCGCCGTCCTGCGCACCCTGCTGGAACGCTGCGACGCCGACGGCACCCGAGTCCGGCTCGACGTCCTCAACGGCAGCCCGGCCCGCCGGCTGTACGAGCGGCACGGGTTCGTGCGGGAGAGCGAGGACCCGGTGGACGTGTTCATGGTCCGCGAGCCGGCCGGGCCCGGAGCCTAGAGACGCTCCCCTAGGCGCCGGCCGGCCACGCCAGCGTGCGGCCCCGTGACCAGCAGCGGCCGACCGCCTCGGCGTGCAGCGCCCCGTGCTCGAACACCGCGATCCCGACGATGCTGTGCCCGGAGGCGTGGCGGTCGCCGAACGTCGGTATCCCCGGTGCCACCCCGACGCCCTCCGCCGACACCCAGGCCACCGGACGCCCGGTCGCCGCCTCGTCGAGCCGCCGCAGGAAGCGCAGCCGGCTCTCCGGGGCAAGGGCCGACAGCGCCCAGGTCGTGGTGACCACCGGCAGGGCGTCCTCGGGTACCCGGGTCAGGGCGTCGGGCAGCAGCTGCACCACATCCCCCCGCAGCAGCACCGGAGGGTCCGCCGCCAGCAACGCCGTCTCCGCCTCCAGCCGCGCGAGCAGTTCCGGCCGGTCCGGCGGCAGACAGGCCCGCAGCCAGCGGGCCTCCTCCGCGTCCGTCACGTCGACCGGGTCCGCGTCGACGCCGACGCGGGCGACGACCCCGGGGAACACCTGCTCCGGGACGCGCCGGCCTCCCACGACCGCGCACTCCGTCCGCACCGGGGACGACGGGTCGCCCAGCAACTGCCCGTTGCCGTAGGCGATGCCGACACGGTCGACGGTGAGGTTGAGGCCCGCCGAACACCCCACGTCGATCAGCCCCACCGTCCGCGCGCCCACCCTGCGCGCCACCTCCGCGACCGCCGGGTACAGCACGGCACAACGCCCCGTCTCGTCGGTCCGCGTCCGCCGGCGCGCGGCGAGGTCCACGACCGCGCCGGTCGTGCCCAGCAGCGTGTCGATCGCCGCGCGGGCGGCGGCGTCGCCGTCCTCCGCGGCATACGCCGAGGCCAGCGCCGGGGCCCGGCCGGCGAGGGCGAGGTCGTGCAGCGCGGCGAGGATCAGCGCGGGCCGCCTCCTGCGCGCCGGCGCCGCCTCGATGGCGCGCAACGCCTCACCGGACTCGCTCAGCGCCACTGCGACCCGCTCGTACAGCGGCGACACCCCGGCGGCGTCGACCTCACCGAAGCGCCGGTAGACCTCGGCGAGTGTGCGGGCCCTGCCCATGGGTGCTCCCCTGCGGTCGGTCCTGGCGTTGCGGCGACCCTCTCACGAACGGCCTCCGCCCTCAGGCGAGTTGCTCAGCCCACGTGGGCGGCGAGGACGGCCCCGATCTCGGCCGGGTCCGCCCGGTCGGCCGCCCACGCCACGTATCCGTCGGGGCGCACCAGGAGGGCCGTACGGCGGTCGCTCGCCCAGCACGCCGTGGCCAGCCGGTCCTTGCCGGTGCCCGCGGCGTCGTACGGCTCCGGTGCGACGAGCACGAACCGGCCGCCGCGCAGGGCCTCGTAGAGGCGGCCGCCGCCGGCGAGGGCGACGTCGGGGACGCGGGTGCCGGTGAGGCGGTGGGCACCGCGCGGGGCGGGGTAGCGATAGCCGATGCCGGTGATCTGTCCGGCCGCCTTGCGGCGGGCGGGGGCGACCGCGCCGAGGAAGCCTGCCAGACCGGCGCGCAGGGCGAGGGTCCAGGGCCGCTTGGCCATGGCCAGCCGGACGATGCCGCCGCTGCTGCGCAGCACCGACCTGCCGACGGGGTGACGCTCGGCCTGGTAGGTGTCGAGGAGGCCGTCGTCCGCGTGGCCGCCGATGACCTGGGCCAGCTTCCAGCCGAGGTTGGCCGCGTCCTGCAGGCCCGTGTTCATGCCCTGGCCGCCGGCCGGGGTGTGCACGTGCGCGGCGTCCCCGGCGAGGAACACCCGGCCCACCCGGTAGGCCGGCGCCTGACGCTCGTCGCTGTGGAAGCGGGACAGCCAGCGGGCGTCGTACATCCCGAAGTCCCGGCCCAGCGCCAGCCGGGCGATCTCCTTGACCTCCTCCAGCTCCAGCGGCTCGTGATCGGGCACGTCACGCCTGCGGTCCCAGCCGATCACGCGGTAGTAGCCGTCACCGAAGGGCGCGATGAAGGCGAAGGCGTCCCCGACGGCGTTGACGGTGAGCAGCGCCTCGGGCTCCTCGGCGAGCCGGACGTCAGCGAGCACGACGGACCGGATCACCGAGTGACCGGGGAAGGGCAGCCCGATCGCCTGCCGCACGGCACTGCGCATCCCGTCCGCCCCGACGGCGTACGCCGCCCGCAGTTCCTCCTCCCGCCCCTCGCGGGTGCGCACGCGCAGGGTCACCCCGTCGGCGTCCTGGGCCAGCTCGGTCATCTCCGTCTCGTAGCGGAAGTCGACCCCGGCGTCCTCGGCGCGCCGCCGCAGCGCCTTCTCCACCTCGTACTGCGGGATGACCAGCAGATGGTTGAACCGGGAGGGCAGCGCGGCCAGGTCCACGGTGAGCCGCCCGAACAGGCGCAGCCGGTCGAGCCGCCGGCCGGCTGCCTCCAGCTCGTCGGCGAGGCCGCGGGCGTCGAGCTGCTCCAGGGTGCGGGCGTGCACGGCGAAGGCGCGGGAGAGGTTGCTGATGGTCGCGGGGCGCTTCTCGACGAGGGTGACGGCTACACCGGCGGTGGCGAGGTCACCGGCGAGGAGGAGGCCGGTGGGTCCGGAGCCGACGACGATCACGGCGGGGTCGGTCACGGCGGGGGTGGGGTCGTTGCCGTCGTCGGTGGTGCGGGCGGTGCGGGCGGTGCGGGCGGTGCGGGCGGTGCGGGCGGTGCCAGTGGTGCCAGTGGTGCCGGTCATGGTGGCCTCCTGGGTGCCTACGCTTGTTGGCCAACGATTGTTGACCTGTGCTCGTTGATGACGATAGGTGGGGGCCGGGGGTTGAGTCAACAGTTGTTGGCCAACAGGTGTGGGCAAGCGTTCGTGGGCCGGCGTTCGTAGGCCGGCGTTCGTAGGCAAGCGCTCGTAGGCAAGCGCTCGTAGGCCAACGCGTGTAGGCGGACGCATGCAGCCAGCGTTCGTAGGCCAACACATGTAGGCGGACGCACGCAGGCCAACACGTGCTGGCCCACCTGCGTAGGCCGACCTGCACAGGCCGACCCGACCCGCATAGACCAACGCTTGTGGACCAACACCCGTTGGCCTACGCTCGTTGACATGACAGACGGCACCCCCACCGCGACCCCAGCGCCCCCCACCCCAGCGCCCCCCACCCCAGCCACCCCCACCGCCGCAGCCGCGCCGCCGGCCCGCCGCTCCGACGCCACCCGCGCCGCCATCCTCGAAGCCGCGCGCGAGCGCTTCGCCGCCGACGGGTACGAGCGCGCCACCATCCGCGCCATCGCGCGCGACGCGCGCATCGACCCCTCGATGGTCATGCGGTACTACGGCAACAAGGAGGGCCTCTTCGCCGCCGCCGTAGCGGTCGACCTGCGGCTGCCGAACCTGGGTGCGCAGGCCCGGGAGGACGTCGGCCGGGCGCTGGTGCGGCACTTCCTCGACCTGTGGGAGGACAGCGAGATCCTCACCGCACTGCTGCGCGTCGGCGCCACCAGTCAGGCCGGGGCCGAGCGTATGCAGGGGATCTTCCGCGACCAGTTGCTGCCCGTCACGCGGGAGGTGTGCCCGGACGCCGAGCAGGTGCCGGCCCGGGCCGCGCTGTGCGCCACGCAGCTTCTCGGGCTGGCGCTCACCCGTTACGTCCTGCGTCTGCCGCCGGTCGTCGCGCTGCACCCGGAGGAGATCGTGGCGTGGCTGGCGCCGACCGTGCAGCGCTACCTGACGGCCGCGCATCCCTGAGAACGGCGGCCGGAACACCCCTGAGGGCGGCGGCCGGAAAGCGACGAGGGCGCCGGCCCCCGCCGCGGTGTGCGGTGGGGTCGGCGCCCTCGGGAAGAACGGAGGAGGGTCAGGCGCGGGCCTTGGCCTTGGCCTTCGGGGCACGGTCGGTCGACCGGTCGAGGACCATCACCAGGCCGGCGATGACCGCGAACAGGGCGAGGGGGGCGATCACGAACAGGCCCAGCGTCTCGATGACGCTCAGGCCCGTGCCGGGGTCGTCACCGTCGTCACGCGTCAGCGCGAGCGCGGGGGACGACATGAGCAGCATCATCAGCGTCGTACCGGCGGCCAGGGCGCCGGCGCGCAGGGCGTTCTTCTTGTCCACGGGGCCAAAGTTAGCGAACGTCTGTCGGGGGCGCTCGTCCGGGGGTCCGTTATGAGCATCGGAAGGGCCCGGCCGCCTTCTCATCCCACGCCCTCGCCCTCGCCCACGCCTACTCCCCCGCCCTCGCCCTCGCCCTCGCCCCCGCCGTCACCCACGCCCACGCCCACACTCTCGGCCACGCCCTCCTCCGCCGCCTCCCCCACTCCCGTTGCGTCCCTCGCCCCCACGCCGTCCCTCAGCACCTCCACCAGAGCGCGCAGCCGTGGCGACTCCGCGAGTTCCTCCAGGGGCACGGGCCGGCCCTCCGCGTCGGCGACGGGGAGGCGCCAGTTCGGGTACTGGTCCCAGGTGCCGGGGAGGTTCTGCGGGCGGCGGTCGCCGATGCCGTCGGGGAGCCAGAGGCCGACCAGGCGGGCGGGGGTGCGGGCGAGGAAGCGGTGGACGGCCTGGACCTCGGCCTCCTCGGAAGCCGGGTCGGAGCCGCCGCCGGTGCCGGGCAGGAGGTCCAGCCGGGAAAGGGTGGCGAGCCACTCGGCGACATCCGTGGCGGCCTCGTCGCGTTCCTCGGCGAGGGAGCGGCCGAGCAGTCCGAGCCGGTCGCGGAGTTCCACGTGTTCACCGGTGAGACGGGCGGCGGTGGGCGGCAGGTCGTGCGTGGTGGCGGTGGCGAGGCAGTCGGCGCGCCAGGCGGAGGGCGGCAGGGGCAGCCCGTCGCCCTCCCAGTCGCGCTCGAACCACAGCACCGACGTGCCGAGCACGCCCCGCTCGCGCAGGGACTCCCTGACGCCCGGCTCGACCGTCCCGAGGTCCTCCCCGATGACGACCGCCCCGGCCCGTGAGGCCTCCAGGACGAGGACGGCGAGCATGGCCTCGGCGTCGTAGCGGACGTAGGCGCCCTCGGTGGGCGGCAGCCCCTGCGGGACCCACCAGAGCCGGAACAGGCCCATGACGTGGTCGATGCGCAGGGCTCCTGCGTACCGGAACAGGCCGCGCAGCAGCGAGCGGTAGGGCGCGTAACCGGACTCGGCCAGCCGGTCGGGGCGCCACGGGGGCAGGCCCCAGTCCTGACCGCGGGCGTTGAAGGCGTCGGGCGGGGCGCCCACCGACATGCCGGCGGCGAAGTACTCGGCCTGCGCCCAGGCGTCCGCGCCGCCGGGGTGCACGCCGACGGCCAGGTCGTGCACGACGCCGACGGGCATGCCGGACTCGCGGGCGACGCGCTGGGCGGCGACGAGCTGGGTGTCGGTGAGCCAGGCGAGCCAGGTGTGGAAGTCGACCCGGTCCATCAGCTCGGTGCGGGCGCGGGCGGTCTCGGCGGAGCGCGGGTCGCGCAGGGCGGCGGGCCAGAGCTGCACGTCACCGCCGTACACCTCGGCGAGCGCGTTCCAGGTGGCGTGGTCCTCCAGGTCGCGGCCCTGGGCGGCGAGGAAGTCGCAGTAGGCGGCCCGCCGCCCGGGACCGAGGGGCACGGCGCGGACGAGTTCGAGGGCCTCGCGCTTGAGTTCCCATACGGCGTCCCGGTCGATCAGCGCGCCCTTGTCCAGGACGGACGCCCTGAGCCGGGCGGCGCGTTCCAGGAGGCCCGCGACGCGCTCGCGGTCGTCGACGTGGGCGAACTCGGGGATGTCCTCGACGCGCAGGTGCACCGGGTCGGGGAAACGGCGGGAGGAGGGCCGGTAGGGCGAGGGGTCGGTGGGGTTGCCGGGCACGGCCGCGTGCAGCGGGTTGACCTGCACGAACCCGGCCCCGAGCGCCCGTCCCGCCCAGGCGGTGAGCTCGCCGAGGTCACCGAGGTCGCCCATGCCCCAGGAGCGCCGGGAGAGCAGGGAGTAGAGCTGCACGAGCAGGCCGTAGGACCGTCCGGGCGGCGTCGGCAGCCGCGACGGCGCGACGATCAGGTGGGCGCCGGCCGTGCGTCCGTCCGGGGCGAGGGCGTCCAGCCGGTGCACCCCGGGGGGCAGTTCCCCGACGGAACCCTCGTGGACGGCCCCGTCCTCGGTCTCGACCCGCAGCCGTGTCCCGGCCGGCAGCCCGGGCAGGTCGCTCCCCGACCCCTGCCACACCACGACCGTCGGCGGCAGGAGCCGTTCGCGGTTCGCCCGCTCCCGGGCGGCGAGCGCGGCGCGTACGGCGTCGGGGGTGCTCGCGTCGACGCCGAGGGCGGCGAGGACGCGGACGAGGGCGGCCGGTGAGGCGGTGACCGTACGGTCGGGGGCGGGCCGGTAGGAGGTGGCGACGCCGTGCAGGCCGGCGAGTCGGGCCAGTTCCTCGTCCAGGGGGCGGTCCGGGCTGGATGCGGTCATCTACGGCCTCGTGGAGTCGGCGTCCGGGGCGGCGAGCGGGGGTTCGCTGGTCAGGGGTGCGGCGTCGGGCAGCGGGGGTTCGCTGGTCAGCGGGGTCTGGGAGCAGACGCGTTCGGCGGAGAACACGCGCACGGGCCGGGCCGTGGCGGGCTCCGCCGGGCGTTTGGACAGGGCGGAGAGCAGCAGGTGTGCCGATGCGGCCACGGGGGCCTCCTTCGCTGGGGGACATCCGGGGGACCAAGACAGCCCTACCCAGTACCCGCGGCGGCAGACGTCACGGATGACGAATACCGCGAGTCGCCACAATCCAGCGGGCCTCGTCCCGCACGGCTCCCGTCCCCGTGCCGCCCCGTCCAGGGCGACCCCTATCCGGGCCGCCCCCACTATGTACTCAGTACATGTACTGAGTACATAATGATCGCCATGAGTACCCGCCACATCCTGCTGGGGCTGCTCGCCACGGGTCCGAGCCACGGCTACGACCTCAAGCGACGGCACGACGAACGCTTCCCGCAGGCCCGTCCGCTGGCCTACGGGCAGGTGTACACGACCTTGCAGCGGCTGGTCCGGGACGGACTGGCCGAGGTCGACGGCACCGACTCCGACGGCGGCCCGGAACGCACGCTGTACCGGACCACCGAGGCCGGGGCGCGCGAACTGGCGCGCTGGGCGGCCGAGGTGACCCCGCCGGCGCCGTTCGTCGCGAACGAGATCTTCGCGAAGGTCGTCGTGGCGATCCTCGCGGCCGGCGATCCGGAGGCGTATCTGCGCGACCAGCGCGCTGCGCACATGGCCCGCATGCGCGAGCTGACGGCGGTCAAGACCGCACCCGGGGCGGATCTGTCGACGGTCCTGTCGGCCGACTACGCCCTGACCCATCTCGACGCCGATCTGCGCTGGATGACGACCACCGGCGCCCGGCTCGCTTCCCTCACCGCGGAGGTGGACACCGTATGACGACCGACACGACCCCGCTCCTCACGGCGCGCGGCCTGGTCAAGACCCACGGCCCGACACAGGCGCTGCGCGGCGCCGGCGTCGAGCTGGCGGCCGGCGAGATCCTCGCGGTCACCGGGCCGAGCGGCAGCGGCAAGTCGACGCTGCTGCACTGTCTGGCGGGGATCGTCCGTCCGGACGAGGGCGAGGTGAGGTACGGCGGTGAGCGCCTGGACCGGCTGCCGGAGGCACGGCTGAGCGAGCTGCGGCGCACGGAGTTCGGGGTGGTGTTCCAGTTCGGGCAGCTGATACCGGAGCTGACGGCGCTGGACAACGTGGCGCTGCCGCTGCTGCTGGCCGGGCGGGGCCGTACGGCGGCGCGGGCGGTGGCGGCGGAGTGGCTGGAGCGGTTCGGGGTGCGCGGGCAGGGCGAGCTGCGGCCCGGTGAGATGAGCGGCGGCCAGGCCCAGCGGGTGGCGCTGGCACGGGCGTTGGTGACCGGGCCGAGGGTGGTGTTCGCCGACGAGCCGACCGGCGCGCTGGACTCGCTGGCCGGGGAGCAGGTGATGACCGCCCTGGCGCACACGGCCCGCGAGTCGGGCGTCTCCGTGCTGCTGATCACGCATGACGCGCGGGTGGCGGCGTACGCCGACCGCGAGGTGAGCCTGCGCGACGGCACGGTGCCGGCCGAGGGCGCGGACACCGAGGCGGTGGCCCGTTGAGGGGCCGGGTGATCGACGCGCTGCGGCCGGCCCGCGCGCTGAAGGGGCTGCGGGCCGATCTGCGGCTGGCGCGGCTGCTGGTGTCCGGTTCGGACCGGCACGAATGGTGGCGGATCGCGCTGACGGCGTTCGGGGCGCTGCTCGCGACCGGGTTCGCGCTGGCGGCGGCGGTGCTGGCGGCGATGGAGGGCCAGTACGCGGTGTCGGTGGGCCATGGCCTGCTCGACCGGCCGGGGGAGCGTTCGGGCGTGATCGTGGCGCTGCTTCTGCTGCTGGTCCCGGTGTTCGGGTTCCTCGGCCAGTGCGCGCGCATCGGTGCCGTGCACCGGGACCGGCGGCTGGCGGGGCTGCGTCTGGCGGGGGCGACGCCCTGGCAGGTGCGGCGGATCGCGGCGGCCGAGACGGGGCTGGCCTGCGCGGTGGGCTCGGCCGTGGTGACGGTCTTCTCGGTGCTGTTCCTGCTGCGGGAGTGGACCCTGGCGCCCGCCCTGGCCTGGGCGGGGATCGCGGTGGTGGCGTGTGCGGTGCCGTTGGTGGGCGCTCTGGTGAGCGTGCTGGCGCTGCGGCGGGTGGTGGCCTCGCCGCTGGGCGAGGTGCGCCGGGTGCGGCGGCAGGCCCGGCCGGGGCTGCTGTTCCTGCTGGCGGCCTCGGTGCTGGTGGCGGTGGCGGTGGTCGCGCTCGCCCGGCTCGCGCGCGGGCCCCGGCCCGGCCCGGAGGGCCCGCTGACGGTCCTCGCCGGGGTGGTCGTCGTCGGAGTGGGCGCGGTGTGGCTGGCGGGGGCCACGTCGAGGCTGGTCGGGCGGCGGCTGGCGGCCGGCACCGACAGTCCGGCCGTGCTGATCGCGGCCGAGCGGCTGCGCGACGACCCGTGGGCGGCGTCCCGCGTCCATGCGGCGGTGCTGCTGGTGACGGTCGTCGGCACCGGCTTCGCGGGCGTACGGCACACGCTGGTGGAGGTGCTGGAGTCGGACAAGCACCTCGCGGAGGACGTGTCCTTCTACACCACCGGCCTGGACCTGACGGGCGCCGCGATCGGCGTGGCCCTGCTGATCGTGCTGGGCGCGCTCGCCGTGGGCACCGCCGAGTCGCTGGCCACCCGGCGCCGGGGCCTGGCCGCGCAGACCGCCGCTGGGGTGCCGCAGCGGGTGCTGGCCCGGGCCCTGCTGCTGGAGACCGCGCTGCCGCTGGCACCCGCGGTGCTGCTGGCGGGGCTCGGCGGGATGGCCATCGGCACCGGGTACGCCTCGCTCACCGACGACGGCGCCGCGTCGGTGCCGTGGGAGGGCCTGCTGGTGCCGGCCGCGGTCTACGCCATGGCGCTGCTGGCCACGGCGACCTCCCTGCCGCTGCTGCGGCGGACGCTGAGGCCGGGGGAGCTGCGGTACGTCTGAGGGGTCGAGGCCCTGACAGGGGCGGCGCTTAGGGAAGCGCGGGAGAACCGCGCGACCAGCCCACGACGGCACGCAGCCCGGACGACGGCAGACGAAAGGACGGCGCGTCCCGGGGGACGGCGCGACCGGGGGGAGACGGCGCGACCGGGGGGAGACGGCGGGACCGGGATGGACGGCGACCGGGGGGAGACGGCGACCGGGGGGGGACGGCGGGACCGGGGTGGTCGGGGGTCTCCCCGGTCCTCCGCCGGCCCCTCCGGGAGCCCTCCGGGAGCCCTCCGGACGCCCCTCCGGGAACACGAAGGCCCGGATCGAAGGTCAGGCGGAGATGCCGTCGATCCGGGCCAGGGCGTCGTCCGCGCCGTACGGCTGCAAGTAGGGCAGCCAGCGCGGATCCCTATGGCCGGTGCCGATGATGCGCCAGGCCAGCCCGGTGGGCGGAGCGGGTTTGTGGCGCAGCCGCCAGCCGATCTCGCCGAGGTGGCGGTCGGCCTTCACGTGGTTGCAGCGGCGGCAGGACGCCACCACGTTGTCCCAGACGTGCTTGCCCCCGCGACTGCGCGGGATGACGTGGTCGACGCTGGTTGCGACACCACCGCAGTACATGCACCGGCCCCCGTCGCGTGCGAACAGCGCACGGCGGGTCAGAGGAACGGGCCCCCGATAGGGAACCCGCACGAATCGCTTGAGCCGGACCACGCTGGGTGCGGGGACGGTGACGGTTGCGCTGTGCAGGAAGGCGCCGGACTCCTCGAGGCATACGGCCTTGTTCTCGAGGACGAGGACGAGCGCGCGGCGGAGCGGTACGACGCCGAGGGGCTCGTACGACGCGTTGAGGACCAGGACATGCGGCACGGATGCCTCCTTGTACGCCGGCGGCGCGTGGCTCGCGCCGGGACGATCTGCAGTCAGTCTCCCCTCATGCCTGGTGAACGCGCCACCATGTCCCGGTAACGGGCTGGGAGTGTTTTCGACCACATCTGATTCCTCCCCCGGATCACGAAGGGTTCATCCCTCCTGTTCATCCCCGGGTCTGTGCTCTTTCTCCCTCGAACACCGCAACGATCCGCACACGATGCCCCGATAGTGTGGTGGACCTGCCCTCCGGTGACCTTTTCGTGACCTTGAACGACTTGACCATCTGCCGGGGGGCGGACCGTTGCACCTGGAGGTACCCGACGTGTCGTCCCTGCCCGTCCTGCTCGCCGCCGCGAGCCCGAGTCCGTCCCCGTCGGGGACGGCTCCCTCGGTCCCGACCATCCAGGACGCCCAGGAGAGTGCGAGCCAGGCCGCGAGCTGGGTCGAGGAGAACTGGTCGACCTGGCTCGCGATCGGGCTGCGCGTACTGCTGATCGTCGTGATCGCGGCGGTGCTGCGGGTGGCGGTGCGGCGGGCGATCACCAAGCTGATCGACCGGATGAACCGCACCGCGCAGGCGGTGGACGGCACGGCGATCGGCGGCCTGCTGGTCAACGTGGAGCGGCGCCGGCAGCGCTCGCAGGCGATCGGCTCGGTGCTGCGCTCGGTGGCGAGCTTCGTGATCCTCGGCACGGCCGCGCTGATGATCCTGGGCACCTTCGAGATCGACCTGGCCCCGCTGCTCGCCTCGGCGGGTGTGGCGGGCGTCGCGATCGGTTTCGGCGCGCGCAACCTCGTCACCGACTTCCTGTCCGGGGTGTTCATGATCCTGGAGGACCAGTACGGCGTCGGCGACCAGATCGACGCGGGCGTGGCCTCCGGCGAGGTCATCGAGGTGGGCCTGCGGGTCACCAAGCTGCGCGGCGACAACGGCGAGATCTGGTACGTCCGCAACGGCGAGGTGAAGCGGGTCGGCAACCTCTCCCAGGGCTGGGCCACGGCCGGCGTCGATGTCACGGTCCGCCCGACGGAGGACCTGGAGCGGGTGAAGAAGCTGCTCGGCGAGGTCGGGGAGAAGCTCGGCAAGGAAGAGCCCTGGAACGAGCTCCTGTGGAGCCCGGTCGAGGTGCTGGGCCTGGACAGCGTCCTGCTGGACTCGATGGTCGTCCGTGTCTCGGCGAAGACGATGCCCGGCAAGTCCCTGAAGATCGAGCGCGAGCTGCGCTGGCGCATCAAGCAGGCCTTCGACGCGGAGGGCATCCGCATCATCGGCGGCCTGCCCGCCCAGCCCGAGCCGGAGAGGGACGCCGACCCCACGGCGGGTATGGCCGCCCCGTCGGCCTTCGCCAACTCCTCCTCCCCGCAGGCGTCGGCGGCCTCCCCGCTGACACCGCCGAGCACGACGAAGTAGCCACCGGCGCAGACGGAGAGGCGGCGCCCCGGACGGTCGGGCGCCGCCTCTTCGCCTTCCCTGTCTTTTCCTGTCTGTCTGCCTTCCTGACTGCCCTCCTGTCTGCCCTCCTGACTGCCCTCCTGACTGCCTTCCTGACTGCCTTGCTGACTGACTTCCTGTCCGTCGACAGCCCCTATTGACGCCCCCTCCCCGCCCGGCATACGGTCCTGCCACTGATAGGAAACCTTCCTAACAGTGATCTCCACGAGCGTGGCACAGCGTGAGAAGCTTGGCCCCCGAGAGGCAGGTGTCGACATGGCAGGAACGGCCGGTACGCCGGGTACCCCCCGCGTGCTGCGTGCCATGAACGACCGGGCGGCCCTGGACCTGCTGCTGGAGCACGGGCCGCTGAGCCGGACGAGGATCGGCAAGCTGACCGGGCTGTCGAAGCCGACCGCCTCGCAGCTGCTGGCGCGGCTCGAGGCGGCCGGCCTGGTCCGGGTGACCGGCACCAGCGAGGGACGCCCCGGGCCGAGCGCCCAGCTCTACGCCGTCGACCCCGCGGCCGCGTACGCCGCCGGGCTCGACGTCACCCCGCACCGCATCCGCGCCGCCGTCGCCGACATCACCGGCGCGACCGTCGGGGAGTTCGAGCTGGCCACGCCGGGCCGTCGCCCCGCGCAGCCCGTGGTGCAGCAGGTCACCGCCGCGCTCGACGGCGCGGTGAAGGCCGCGGGCCTCACCCGGGACGACGTCCACCGGCTCGTCATCGGCACGCCCGGCGCCTTCGACCCCTCCACCGGCCGGCTGCGCTACGCCTCCCACCTGCCCGGCTGGCACTCCCCCGCACTGCTCGGCGAACTCGCCGCCGCGCTGCCGATGCCGGTCGAGTACGAGAACGACGTCAACCTCGCCGCCCTGGCCGAGCAGCGGCTCGGCGCGGCACGGGGGCACGGCGACTTCGTGCTGCTGTGGAACGAGGAGGGCCTCGGCGCCGCCCTGGTCCTCGGCGGCCGGCTGCACCGCGGCTGGACCGGCGGCGCCGGCGAGGTCGGCTTCCTGCCGGTGCCGGGCGCGCCGCTGGTGCGCCAGGTGACCCGCGCCAACAGCGGCGGCTACCAGGAGCTGGCCGGCTCCCAGGCGGTGCCGCGGCTGGCCCAAGAACTCGGCATCGAGGACATCCCCTCCGGCCCGTACGCCGAGGTCGCCGCCGCCCTCGTCGCGCGGGCGGCCGATCATGCGAGCGGCCCCCACCGCCGCCTCCTGGAGACCTACGCGACCCGGCTGGCCACCGGTCTCGCCTCGCTGGTCTCCGTCCTCGACCCCGAACTCGTCGTCCTCGGCGGCGCCTGCCTGACCGCGGGCGGTGAGGTGCTGCGCGGCCTGGTCCAGGCGGAGCTGGCCGAGCTGGCCGCGGCCCGGCCCCGTCTCGTCGTGGGCGATGTGACCGAACAGCCCGTGCTGCGCGGCGCGCTGGAGAGCGCGCTCGCGACCACGCGCGACGAGGTCTTCGACACCTCGCGCTGAGCCCTCCCCCAGCACTCGCCCCTTCCGGAGTCCCTCACCCGTCCCCCTGGGAGCTCTGCCATGCCCGGAACATCCAGAAGAGTCACGCTCGCGCTCGCCGCCTCCACGTCGCTCGCGCTGCTCACCACCGCCTGTACGGGCTCCTCGGACGCGGGCGCCTCCGACGACCCCTCGCAGGAGACCACCCTCACCTTCTGGCACGGCTGGAGCGCGCCCTCGGAGGTCGCGGCGGTCGAGGACCTGGTCGCGGGATTCGAGAAGAAGCACCCGAACATCCACGTCACGGTCGTCGGCAACATGACGGACGACAAGATCAACCAGGCACTGCGGGCGGGCGGTTCCAAGGCCCCGGACGTGATCTCCTCCTTCACGACCAACAGCGTCGGCAAGTTCTGCTCCTCCGGCGCGCTGGTCGACCTGAACCCCTTCTTCGAGAAGGCGGGCGTCGACCCGGCGAAGACGTTCCCGAAGGCGATGAACGAGTACACCCAGTTCGACGGCAACCGCTGCGCGGCCCCGCTGCTGGGCGACGCCTACGGCCTCTACTACAACAAGACGGCGTTCGAGAAGGCGGGCATCGACGCACCGCCGAAGACGTGGTCCGAGTTCGCCGCGACCGCGAAGAAGCTGACCGTTCCCGCCGGCAACACGTACAGGCAGCTCGGCTTCATGCCGAACTACCACGGCTGGGAGACCACCGCCGAGCACTACCTCGGGCAGTTCTCCCCCACCTACTTCACCCCCGACGGCAAGTCCGACCTGGCCAGGGACCCCGCCTTCGAGGCCGGGTTCAGGCTGCAGAAGAAGCTCGTCGACGACCTGGGCGGGTTCCGGAAGCTGGAGACCTACCGGGCCGGTCTCGGTGACGAGTGGGGACCCAGGCACCCCTTCCACACCGGCCAGGTCGCCATGCAGCTCGACGGCGAGTGGCGGCTCGGCATGGCGACGGACGCGAAGCCCGGCTTCGAGATCGGGGTCGCCCCGCTGCCCGTCCCCGACGACCGGGCGGACCAGTACGGCAAGGGCTACATCACCGGCACCATCGCCGGCATCGCGGCCACCAGCCGCAAGCAGAACGCCGCCTGGGAGCTGGTGAAGTACATGACCACCGACACCGACGCGGTGGTGGGCTTCTCCAACGCCATCCACAACGTGCCCTCCACACTGGACGCCCTGAAGTCCCCGAAGCTCACGTACGACCCGCGCTTCAAGACCTTCCTGGACATCGCCGCGAACCCGCACTCCACCACCGCGCCCGCCTCCGTCGACGGCGGTGTGTACCTGGTGACGATCCAGCAGCTCGGCTACGACTACGAGAGCGGCAAGGTCACCGACCTGAAGGCCGGCCTGGAGAAGGCCGCCCGGCAGATCGACACGGACATCGCGCAGGCCCGGTAGCGATGAGCACCTACACCTTGGGGGCCAAGCGCCGCCGGGCCGCGCTGCGTACCGCCGCCTTCATGTCGCCCTGGATCATCGGGTTCTGCGTGTTCTTCGCGTATCCGATGATCTCGACCCTGTACTTCTCCTTCATGCACTACGACGGCTTCCGGCCGCCGACCTGGAGCGGGACGAAGAACTGGGTCTACGTCTTGCAGCACTACCCGCTGTTCTGGCCCGCCCTGCGCAACACCCTGTGGCTGGTCGTGGTGATGGTGACGCTGCGGGTCGCCTTCGGGCTGGGCGTCGGCCTGCTGATCACGAAGGTCAAGACGGGCACGGGTGTCTTCCGCACCCTGTTCTACCTGCCCTGTCTCGCCCCGCCGGTCGCCGCGACGATGGCCTTCGCCTTCCTGCTCAACCCGGGCACGGGCCCGGTGAACGCCCTGCTGGAGAGCGCCGGCATCCCGGCGCCCGGCTGGTTCGGCGACCCCGGCTGGTCCAAGCCCGCCCTCACCCTGCTCGCCCTGTGGGGCGTCGGCGACCTGATGGTGATCTTCATGGCCGCGCTGCTCGACGTACCGAAGGAGCAGTACGAGGCGGCCGAGCTGGACGGGGCGTCGGCGTGGCAGCGGTTCCGGTTCGTGACCCTGCCGAACATCTCCCCCGTCGTGATGTTCGCCGTGGTCACCGGCGTGATCCAGACCATGCAGTACTACACGCAGCCGCTGGTCGCCGGGAAGGTCGCCTCCGGTGTCATCCAGGGCTCGGGCACCCAGTTCGAGCCCGGCTTCCCCGACAAGTCCACCCTCACCCTCCCCCAGCTCGTGTACAACCTCGGTTTCCAGCGCTTCGACTACGGCTCGGCGTGCGTGGTGGCGCTGGTGCTGTTCGCGCTGTCGACGGCGTGCACCGCGCTGCTGATGCGCCGCCGGGGCGGTCTGATCCAGGCTGGTGACCGATGAGCCGGTCCCTGCTGAGGTGGATCGCCGTGCACTCCCTGGGAGTCGCGGCCGCCCTGTTCTTCGTCCTGCCCTTCGTCTTCGTCCTCCTGACCTCGCTGATGAGCGACAGCCAGGCGCTCAGCCGCGACCTGATCCCGGACACCTGGGAGTGGGACAACTACCGGAAGGTCTTCGACACCCCCGGCTTCCTGACCTGGTGGCGCAACACCCTGCTCTACGCCGGACTCGGCACCGTCCTCACGGTCGTGTCGTCGCTGCCGGTCGCCTACGCGCTCGCCAAGTTCCGCTTCCGGGGCCGGAATCTGTCGCTGATGCTGGTCATCTCGATGATGATGCTGCCCCCGCAGGTCGTCGTGATCCCGATGTACCTGTTCTGGGCGAAGCAGCTGGACCTGTCCGGCACGCTGTGGCCGCTGCTGATCCCGATGGCGTTCGGCGACGCGTTCTCGGTGTTCCTGCTGCGGCAGTTCCTGCTGACCGTCCCGGACGAGTACCTGGACGCCGCCCGCGTCGACGGCTGCGGTGAACTGCGCGCCCTGCTGCGGGTGGTGCTGCCGATGGCCAGACCGGGCATCGCGGCCGTGGCCCTCTTCCAGTTCTTCTACGCCTGGAACGACTACTTCGGCCCACAGATCTACGCCTCCGAGAACCCCGGCGCCTGGACGCTGTCCTACGGCCTGGAGTCCTTCAAGGGCGCGCACCACACCGACTGGAACCTGACCATGGCCGCCACCGTTCTGGTCATGGCCCCCGTGATCCTCGTGTTCTTCTTCGCGCAGAAGGCGTTCGTCGAGGGTGTCACGCTCACCGGAGTGAAGGGTTGACACGTGAAACTCACCGTGGTCGGCGGCGGTTCGACCTACACGCCCGAACTGATCGACGGCTTCGCCCGGCTGCGCGACACCCTGCCGGTCGAGGAGCTGGTGCTGGTCGACCCGGCGGCCGAGCGCCTGGAGCTGGTCGGGGGCCTGGCCCGGCGGATCTTCGCCCGGCAGGGTCACCCGGGCCGGATCGTCACCACCTGCGACCTCGACGCGGGCGTGGACGGCGCCGACGCCGTGCTGCTCCAGCTGCGCGTGGGCGGACAGGCGGCCCGGCAGCAGGACGAGACCTGGCCGCTGGAGTGCGGATGCGTCGGACAGGAGACCACGGGCGCGGGCGGGCTCGCCAAGGCCCTGCGGACCGTGCCGGTCGTCCTGGACATCGCCGAACGAGTCCGCCGCACCAACCCCGGCGCCTGGATCATCGACTTCACCAACCCGGTCGGCATCGTCACCCGCGCCCTGCTCCGGGCCGGCCACAAGGCGGTCGGCCTGTGCAACGTGGCGATCGGGCTGCAACGCAAGTTCGCCGCCCTGCTGGAGACCGAGCCGGCCGACGTCCACCTGGACCACGTCGGCCTCAACCACCTCACCTGGGAGACCGCGGTGCGCCTCGGCGGCCCCGAGGGCGAGGACGTCCTGCCCGGGCTGCTCGCCGACCACGGCGAGGCCATCGCAGCCGACCTGCACCTGCCGCGCCCACTGCTGGACCGGCTCGGGACCGTCCCGTCGTACTACCTGCGCTACTACTACGCGCACGACGAGGTCGTACGGGAACTGCGCACGCGGCCCTCGCGGGCGGAGGAGGTCGCGGCCATGGAGAGGGAGTTGCTCGAGTTGTACGGCGATCCGACGCTGGACGAGAAGCCGGAGCTGCTCGCCAGGCGGGGCGGGGCCTTCTACTCGGAGGCGGCCGTCGACCTGGCCGCCGCGCTGCTGGGCGGGGGCGGCAGCCCGTACCAGGTGGTCAACACGCTGAACCGGGGCACGCTGCCGTTCCTGCCCGACGACGCGGTGATCGAGGTGCAGGCGGCCGTCGGCGCGCAGGGTCCCGCCCCGCTGCCGGTCGCCCCGGTGGACCCGCTGTACGCGGGCCTGATGGCGAACGTGACGGCCTACGAGGACCTGGCGCTCCAGGCGGCCCTGCGGGGCGGTCGCGAGCGGGTGTTCCGCGCGCTGCTGGCGCACCCGCTGGTCGGGCAGTACGAGTACGCCGAGGCGCTCACCGACCGGCTGATCGCGCACAACCGGGAGCACCTGGCGTGGGCGTGAGAGCGGCCGTGCTCGCCGTGGACGCGGGCAACAGCAAGACCGACGTCGCCGTCGTGACGGCGGACGGGGAGGTGCTGGCCACCGCGCGCGGGGGCGGGTTCAGGCCGCCCGCGGTGGGAGTGCGGGCGGCGGTGGACGGTGTCGCCGAGACGGTGGGGCGGGCCTTCGCGCAGGCCGGGGTGACGGGCGTGGACCATGTGGCCGCGTGCCTGGCCAACGCCGACTTCCCCGTCGAGGAGCGGGAGTTGGCGGACGCGCTGCACGCGCGCGGGTGGGGCGGAACCGTCGACGTGCGCAACGACACGTTCGCGATCCTGCGCGCCGGGGTCGCCGAGCCGCGCGGGGTGGCGGTGGTGTGCGGGGCAGGCATCAACTGCGTCGGCATGCGCCCCGACGGCCGTACGGCCCGCTTCCCCGCGGTCGGGCGGATCTCCGGCGACTGGGGCGGCGGCTGGGGCATGGCCGAGGAGGCGCTGTTCCACGCCGCGCGCGCGGAGGACGGCCGTGGGGGGCCGACCGAGCTGGCGCGCACGCTGCCCGCGCACTTCGGCCTCGACTCCATGTACGCGCTCATCGAGGCGCTGCACCTGGAGCACATCGAGCAGGCCCGGCGCCATGAGCTGGCCCCGGTGCTGTTCGCGACCGCCGCCGAGGGCGACCCGGTCGCCCGCTCGCTGGTGGACCGGCTCGCCGACGAGGTCGTCGCCATGGCCACCGTCGCCCTGACCCGGCTGGACCTGCTGGCGGAGGAGACCCCCGTCGTCCTCGGCGGCAGCATCCTCGCGGCCCGGCACGCGCTCCTGGACGACGGCATCCGCGCCCGGCTCGCCGACCGCGCCCCCAAGGCGGTCCCGCACGTCGTCACCGCCCGGCCCGTGCTGGGCGCGGCCCTGCTGGGCCTGGACCGGGCCGGGGCGGGCGCCGAGGCGCAGGGGAGGGCGCGCGCGCACTTCGCCTGAGCGCCCCGGGTACGCCCCGCGCGCACCGCGTACGGCGTCCTCCTCCCAGCGGGGCCCGAGGGAACCGAACCGGTTCCCGGGGCGTATTCATGGGCAGGCGGTGCTGTCGAGACCGCCTGCCGCAGCGCCGTCGCATCACCGGGCCGACGCTGGGGGCGCCTTCCGCGATACGGCGGCCGGTGCCGCGGGATCGCCTCCCGGGGTGCCGTGCGGCCGGTGCGCAGGGACGGCTCCCGCAGTGCCGGCCGGGTTCCGGGGGACGCGATCCGCGGCACCGCCGCCGGTGCCGTGGGCCGCCGCCTCGCTGCGATCCGATCAAGATCCAGACAAGGCCGGTGCGAATGTCGGTCCCGGCAGCGATACTTGCGGCGACGGATGACCATGGGGGAGGTCAGCAGTGACACACCCGCCGAAGAGCAGCGCGGCGCCACCCGCGCCACCCGCGCCGGCCGGCCTGTCCGGCGTGCCCGCGCAGCCCGGGCCGGGCGGGCGCCCCGGCGTGCCCGTGAGCCCGGACACCGCCGCCGCCCCGCGCCGGACCGCCTTCGCCGAGGGCGTGGACCGGCTGCGCGCGTCGGCGACGACCGAGCCGGGCCGGCTGCGGATCATCGGCGCGGTCCTCGCCGCCCTGGTCGTCGCGTTCGGCGCCGTCACCGCCTGGCAGACCTCGGACCGGGCCGCGGCCGCCGACGCGGTGCTGCACGAGAGCCAGCCGCTCAGCTCCGCCGCGGCCGACGTCTACCGCTCCCTCGCCGACGCCAACACCGCCGCCTCCAGCGGCTTCCTGGCCGGCGGCCAGGAGACCGAGGCGTCCCGCGAGCGCTACGAGAAGGACATCCGCGGCGCCGCCGAGGGCCTGGTCGAGGCCGCGGAGAACTCCGAACCGGACTCCCCCGCGTCCGACACCATCGCCGAACTGAACCGGCTGCTGCCCGAGTACAAGGGCCTGATCGAGCGCGCCCGCGCCAACAACCGCCTCGGCTACCCGCTGGGCGGGGCGTATCTGCGGTACGCGAACGACAAGATGCAGACCGAGATGCTCCCGGCGGCGGAGAAGCTGTACGTCTCGCAGAACGAGAGGCTGCGCGCCGACTACGCGGACGCCACCCCCTACCCGTGGATCGCGATGGGCACCGGCGTGCTCGCGCTCGGCGCGCTCGGCTGGGCGCAGCACCGCAACTACCGGCGCACCAACCGGGTCCTGAACCACGGGCTGGTCGCGGGCACGGCCGCCACCACGGTGGTGCTGCTGTGGCTGGTGATCGGGCACAGCGTGGCCCGCGCGGGCCTGAACGACTCCTACGACCACGGCGTGCGCTCGCTGAACGTCCTCAACGACGCCCGGATCGCGTCCCTGAAGGCCCGCGGCAACGAGAACCTGACGCTGGTCAACCGCGGCGCGGAGACCGTCGAGGTGAAGCCGGGCGAGTTCCAGGACAAGTTCGACGTGGCCTTCAAGGACTCGATGAAGGACCTCGCCGCCGGCCTCGCCGCGGCCGAGGGCCTCGCCGACGACACGGCCGGGGCCGAGCCGGTGAAGGCGGCGGGCGGCAGCATGAAGGAGTGGCAGACCCGGCACCAGGACGCCCGGGACGCCGACGACGCGGGCGACTACCAGACCGCACGGGACAAGGTCATCGGTGACGCGGCAGACAAGCCGACCGGCGAGTGCTTCGACGCCGTCGACCACAATCTGGACGTGGCCCTCAAGCACGAGCTGGCCCAGTTCCGGCAGGCGGCCGGCGGCGGCCGCGACGCCATGACCGGCCTGACCGTCGGCGCCGCCGCCCTCGCGGTGCTGGGCGCGGCGGGCGCGCTGATCGGCATCGGCCGCAGGCTGTCGGAGTACCGGTGAGAGGGGGCGTGACGATGCGAGCACGACAGTTGCGGACCGGCCTGAGGGGCTGGGGCGGCGTGGGTGCGATGGCGGTCGTGTGCGCCCTCGCGGCGGTGCTCGCGCTGCTGCTGCCGCTGACCCAGCCGCGCGGCGACGGCAGCACCGGCGTCGGCGGCCCCGGCCTCGCCGACGGCACCCAGGTCAGGGCAGACGACTGCAAGGCCCCCCAGGACCAGAGCCTCGCCCCGTCCGCCGCCGAGGGCGCCTCGGTGGCGGCGATCAGGAAGCGCGGCTATCTGCGCGTCGGCGTCGACCAGAACAGCTACCGCTGGGGCTACCGCAACCCCAACAGCGCGGACGAGGACGTGCAGTTGGAGGGCTTCGACATCGACCTGGCCCGGCGCATAGCCACCGACCTCCTCGGCTCTCCCGACAAGATCCGCTTCATGGCGATCCCCACCAACCAGCGCGTCCCGGCGATCCGCAGCGGCCGTGTCGACCTGGTGGTGCGCACCATGACCATCACCTGCGCGCGCCTTGAGCAGGTCGCGTTCTCCGCGCCGTACTTCCTCACCGGCCAGCAGGTGCTCGCCCCGGTCAGCTCCGGGATCGACGGTTACGACGCCACCCTCGCCGGCAAGCGGATCTGCTCGGCGGCCGGTTCGACGGCGTACGACAAGCTGGCCGAGGACAAGAAGACCGGGAAGCTGGACGCGTCCGCGGACATCTCCACCACCGTCCCCAACCAGCTCGACTGCCTGGTGCGGCTCCAACTCGGGCAGGTGGACGCGGTGGTCACCGACAGCGCGCTCGCCGCGAGCCAGGCCGCGCAGGACCCGACGGTGGAGCTCAAGGGCAGGCGGTTCACGACCGAGTACTACGGCGTGGCGATGAACCAGAAGGCGACCGACCTGGTCCGCCGGGTCAACCGGATACTGGAGCAGTACCGCACCGACCCGGACGGCTGGCGGGCCTCCTACGACCACTGGCTGCGGCCGACGCTGGGCGCGGACTCCGAGTCGGCGACCGCGCCCGTACCGACGTACAGGTAGGCGTCACCGGGCAGGCCGGCGGACCACGGAACACGACAGCGACGAGAGGTGATCGATGGGCGCGGGACCCACCGGGCCGGTACTGGACCGGGACGAGGTGGACCGTGCGCTGGCGCGGCTCGGCGCGGAGCACGAGGCGATCGAGACCTCGCTCCTCGCCCTGCAGGACCACGCGGGCCGCAGACTCCTCGAAGGCGCGCAGCTCACCGGCGTCACCAAGGAGCGGTGGGACGCCACCGAGGCGGCGATCACCCTGCTGTGGTCGTACTTCGACGCCTACACGGCCGCGCTGCGCTCCGCGCGGGAGATCCGCGCCCGGCGCCGCTGGTCCAGCCGTGAGGACCTGGCGGAGCTGACCGAGCTGCTGCACGGCACGTCGGTCACCGTCCCCGGCTCGGGCTCGGGCCGGCTCAGCGAGAGCTTCTCACTGGCCGGTCTCGTCGACCGGATGAACGAGCTGTATGCCGGCTCGCTGGACATGGTCGTCGCCGCGGACGCGGTGTGGTCGGCGCTGCCCGCCCGGATAGACCTCCTCGCGGCGGAACTCCAGCGCACCCGGCAGCTCGCGCACTCCGTCGGCGTACGCCCCGGCGAGCATCCGGCGGGCGACGACCTGGAGCGCATCACCCGCACCCTCGCGCAGCTGCGCGAGGAGGTGGTGTCCGACCCGCTGGCCTACTGGGTTCCGGCGGAGGGCAGTTCGGCGCCGGGCGGCGGCCGCCCTGACACCACCGTCTACGACCGTGAGGCGCGCGCCCTGGAGGAGGTGCGCCGGGAGATCGACGCCGTGCTCACCGTGCGCCAGGACGCCGAGCAGCGGCTGATCCGGCTGCGGGACGTCCTCTCGCGCGCGGACCGCACCCTGGCGGAGGCGCGCACCGCGCGCGGCGAGGTCCTCGCGAAGATTGCCGCCACCGAGGTCCCGGTGGTCAGCGGCCCGCCGACCGTGCTCCAGGAGCAGCTCGCCACGGCCGCCGAGTACCGCAGGACGGCGCAGTGGCACCGCCTGTCGCCGCTGCTGGAGTCGCTGGAGCAGAAGGCGGAGGACGAACTGATGCGCGCCCGCGAGTCGTTGACGGCGGTGACCGCGCCGCTGGCGGTACGGGCGGAGCTGCGCGGCCGGCTCGACGCGTACAAGGCGAAGGTCGCCCGGCACGGTCTGGCGGAGGATCCGCTGCTGGTCGAGCGGTACGACGCCGCCCGGCGCATGCTGTGGAGCGCGCCGTGCGACCTGCGAGTCGCCGAACAGGCCGTGCTGCGCTACCAGCAGGCGGCCGCCGAACTGCTGGGCGGCGGCCCGCGCGTGCCCGAGCAGAGCGGGCCCGAGGACCGCAGAGGCTAGGGGGAGTTGTCATGAGTCAGGCACAGCAGACCTGTCAGCGGCCGGGCTGCGGCGGCAGCTACGAGGACGTCGGCGGCGGCGAACTGTACTGCGACACCTGCGGTCTCGCGCCGGTGGTGTCGTCGTCCGGCCTGGTCGGCTCGCCGCCCACCGGCGTCACCGGCGGCAACGACGGCTCCGGCAGCGGGAGTTCCCGCTCCAGCTCGCGCGCCAGCTCCCGTACGTCGTCGCAGTCGTCGAAATCGCGCCGCTCGGTGTCGGGCCGGCTCTCGCGCTCGTTGTCGGGCGCCGCCACCAGCCGCTCGGTGTCGGTGCGCAGCTCCGGCTCCTCCACCGGCAGCTCCAGCCGCGGCCGGCTGGGCGCGGGCCTGGTGCAGGTGCCGCAGGTCCCGCGGCCCGACCCGCGCGCGATGGTGCTGGAGAACCCGGAGGTGCCCGAGCGCAAGCGGTTCTGCTCGCAGTCCTCCTGCGGCGCTCCGGTGGGCCGCTCCCGCGGTGACCGGCCCGGCCGCACCGAGGGCTTCTGCACCAAGTGCGGCCACCCGTACTCCTTCGTGCCGAAGCTGAAGGCCGGCGACGTGGTGCACGGCCAGTACGAGGTCGCGGGCTGCCTGGCGCACGGCGGGCTCGGCTGGGTCTACCTCGCCGTCGACCGCGCGGTCTCCGACCGCTGGGTGGTCCTCAAGGGCCTGCTCGACACGGGCGACCAGGACGCGATGGCCGCGGCGATCTCCGAGCGGCGCTTCCTCGCGGAGATCGAGCACGCCAACATCGTGCGGATCTACAACTTCGTCGAGCACCTCGACCAGCGCACCGGCTCCCTCGACGGCTACATCGTCATGGAGTACGTCGGCGGCAAGTCCCTCAAGGAGATCGCCAACGCCCGCCGCACCCCCGACGGCCGCCGTGACCCGCTGCCGGTGGAGCAGGCCTGCGCGTACGGCATCGAGGCCCTGGAGGCGCTCGGCCATCTGCACAGCCGCAATCTGCTGTACTGCGACTTCAAGGTCGACAACGCCATCCAGACCGAGGACCAGCTCAAGCTGATCGACATGGGCGCGGTGCGCCGCATGGACGACGACGAGTCCGCGATCTACGGCACGGTCGGCTACCAGGCGCCCGAGGTCGCCGACGTCGGCCCGTCGGTGGCCAGCGACCTGTACACGGTGGGCCGCACGCTCGCCGTCCTCACCTTCGACTTCCAGGGCTACACCCGCGAATACACCGACTCGCTGCCCGACCCGGACACCATCGAGGTCTTCCGGCGCTACGAGTCCTTCTACCGGCTCCTCGTCCGCGCCACCGACCCCGACCCGGCCCGCCGGTTCGCCTCCGCGCAGGAGATGAGCGAGCAGCTCACCGGTGTCCTGCGCGAGGTGGTGTCGCTGCAGACGGGTCGGGCGCGGCCCGCGCTGTCGACGCTGTTCGGGCCGGAACTGCGGGTGACGGACACGGAGTTGGTGCCCCGTCTGGAGGGTGAGGTGTCCCTGCTGGGGGCGCGCCGGGTACCGACGGGCCGACGGGCTGCCGGTGCCGGAGGCACTCAGGTGCTCGGTGCCGGAGGCACTCAGGTGCTCGGTGCCGGAGGTGCCCAGGTGCTCGGTGCCGGAGGCTCTCAGGTGCTGGGCGGTGGAGCCGGTCAGGGGCTCGGTGCCGGAGGCACTCAGGTGCCGGGTCGTGGCGGAGGGGCCGGGCTGGTCAAGGCTGTCGACGCGCCGGCCGCCGCGCTCGCGCTGCCCGTGCCGCGGGTCGATCCGGCCGACCCCAACGCCGGTTTCCTGGCCGGCCTGTTGGCGACCGCGCCGGCCGAGCTGCTGGGCGCCCTCGCGGCGGCCCCCGCCCCGTCGGTCGAGACCCGGCTGCGGCAGATCCGGGCCTGGCTGGAGAACGGCGACGCGGCGGCCGCGCTGAACGCGCTGGCCGGGCTGGAGGCGGAGCGGCCCGACGACTGGCGGGTGGTCTGGTACCGGGGCGTGGCCTCGCTGGTCACCGGCGACCGGGAGGGCGCGGCGCTGGCGTTCGACGCGCTGTACGACGCCTTCCCCGGCGAGACGGCCCCGAAGCTGGCGCTGGGCCTGTGCGCGGAGGTGCTGGGCCAGTTGGACAACGCCGCCGAGTACTACCGGCTGGTGTGGACGACCGACCCCGGCCATGTGAGCGCCGCGTTCGGACTGGCCCGGGTGCAGCTCGCCACGGGTGACCGGCGGGCCGCCGTGGCCACGCTGGAGTCGGTGCCCGAGTCGTCCATCCACTACACCGCGGCCCGGGTCGCCGCCGTCCGGGCCCGGCTGCGGCAGCGGACCGCGACCGCCGGCGACGTATCGTTCCTGGAGGATCTGACCGCCGCCGCGCGGCAGGTCGAGGCGCTGGACGCGTACGGTTTGGACCCCACCCGGCGCGAGCAGTTGTCCGCTGAAGTGCTCGGCTGCGCCCTGGACTGGATACTCTCCGGTGGCCAGGGTTCCGCTCCTCCCGCCGCCGGAGGACGGACGCTGCTGGGCAGCGGCCTGGACGAGCGGGGTCTCAGATTCGGCCTGGAACGCTCGTACCGCACGCTGGCCCGGCTGGCGCAGGGCGGCGAGGAGAGGATCGACCTGGTGGAACGTGCCAACCGTTACCGCCCCCGGACGTGGGTGTAATTGATGTCGCAGATGCCCCAGCAGGCCTCGTTGTCGAGGTGTCCGAGCTGTGCGGAGCCGCTGGAGTCGGGTGACCGTTTCTGCGGTGCGTGCGGATACGACCTGTCCGCCGTGCCCGAACGGCCCGGCGATCAGCCGACGCTGGCCATGAACGGCTCCGCGCCGGCCGCCGGCGCGCCCTGGCCGGGTGCCGCCGAGCCGGACTCCGCCGACATCCCGGCGCCGGTGCACCTGCCGACGGATCTCCGGGGCACGGACTCCGGCGGTGGCCCCCTGCACGCGGCCACCGCCGTGCCACCGGCCCCCGCGGCGGCCCCGGCCGTCCCGGCGCCGCCCGCCGCCGCGCCGGTCGTCCCGCCGCCCCCGGCTGCCACACCGGCTGCCGCAGCGGCCACCGCGCCCGTCACGGACGTACGGTTCGATCACCCGGCCACCGAGCCGGACGAGTACCCGCTGCAGGCGCCCGACCCGCGCGTCGCGGAGCTCGGCGCGCTGGGCGAGGAGCCGACGCTGTGCGTGGCCTGCCGGGCGGGCAGTGTGGACGGCGACGGGTACTGCGAGAACTGCGGGCACGCCCAGCCGCGCGAGCGCGACCACATGGAGCAGGAGTGCGGCCCGGTCGCGGCCGTCAGCGACCGCGGTCTGCGCCACCACCGCAACGAGGACGCGTTCGCCGTGGCCGCCACCGCGCTGCCCGACGGCACTCCGGCCGTGCTGGCCGTCGTCTGCGACGGCGTGTCCTCCGCGACCCGTCCCGACGAGGCCTCCCTCGCCGCGTCCAGGGCGGCGAGCGACTCCCTGCTGGCGGCGCTGCCGCGCGGCGCCCACCCGCAGACCGCGATGCACGAGGCGATCGTCGCGGCTTCGCACGCCGTCAACTCCCTCGCGGAGGAGCCGGAGGCGGCGGGCGAGCACGCCCCGCACCAGAACGCCCCGGCCTGCACCCTGGTCGGCGCGGTCGTCACCGCCGGGCTGCTGGTCGTCGGCTGGGTCGGCGACAGCCGCGCCTACTGGGTGCCGCTGGACCGCTCCGCGCCCGCCGCCCGGCTCACCGAGGACGACTCCTGGGCCGCGCAGATGGTCGCCGCGGGCCTGATGAGCGAGGCCGAGGCGTACGCCGACGAGCGCGCCCACGCGATCACCGGCTGGCTGGGCGCCGACGCGTACGAACTGGAGCCGCACACCGCGTCGTTCAAACCGGACCGGCCCGGTGTGGTGATCGTCTGCACCGACGGCCTGTGGAACTACGCGGAGGCGGCCGAGGAGATGGCCGACGCCGTCCCCCTGGACGCGGCCGTACGTCCGCTGCACAGCGCGCGCGTTCTGGTCGGCCACGCCCTGGACGGCGGGGGCCACGACAACGTAACAGTGGCGGTCGTGCCGTTCCCGGCACCGCCTCAGGGGGCAGGATCGGCCTGAGAGGCCGCACGCGATACCACGCACAACGGGGAAGCAGCGGCGGGCCGGAGGGGACCGGCCCGTCCACAGTCATCGGCCCCGCCGCGGCGGGACCGTCGAGGGGGATTCACCAGGCATGGCCAATTTCTCGAAGTCGAACGTGCCGCAGTTCTCGGTGGACGTGTACCAGAACGAGTACCTGCCGGAGGGCGGCCGCGAGGTCAACGCGATCGTCACCGTCACCGCGACCGGCGGCGGCACCGTCGGCACCGCGGGGACCGCGCCCCACGTCTACACGCCCGGCCACGGCCCGTCCGCCGCGGTGGCGCTGATGGTCGACTGCTCGGGCTCGATGGACTACCCGCCGACCAAGATGCGCAACGCCCGTGACGCCACGGCCGCCGCGATCGACACCCTGCGCGACGGCACGCGCTTCGCGGTGATCGGCGGCACCCATGTCGCCAAGCAGATCTACCCGGGCGGCGGGGCCCTCGCGGTCGCCGACGCCACCACGCGCGCGCAGGCCAAGGAGGCGCTGCGCAAGCTGAACGCGGGCGGCGGCACCGCCATCGGCACCTGGCTGCGGCTCGCCGACCGGCTGCTGTCCTCCGCGGACGTCGCCATCCGGCACGGCATCCTGCTCACCGACGGCCGCAACGAACACGAGTCACCTGAGGATCTGCGCGCCGCGCTGGACGCCTGCGCCGGGCGTTTCACCTGTGACGCGCGCGGCGTGGGCACCGACTGGGAAGTGAAAGAAGTCACAGGGATCGCCTCGGCCCTGCTCGGCACCGCCGACATCGTCGCCGACCCGGCGGGCCTCGCCGCCGACTTCACGCGGATGATGGAGACGGCGATGGGCAAGGAGGTCGCGGACGTCGCCCTCCGGCTGTGGACGCCGGTCGGCACGACCATCAAGTTCGTCAAGCAAGTCGCGCCCACCGTCGTCGCGTTGACCGACCGCCGCACCGAGGCGGGGCCGCGCGCCGGGGACTACCCGACGGGGTCCTGGGGCGACGAGTCCCGCGACTACCACGTGTGTGTCGAGGTCCCGGCCGCCGGCGTCGGCCAGGAGATGCTGGCCGCCCGGGTGTCCCTGGTGATCCCGCAACCCGACGGCAGCGTGCAGAACCTGGGCGCCCAGGGCCTCGTACGGGCCGTGTGGACCGACGACATGGCCGCCTCCACGTCGATCAACCCCCAGGTCGCCCACTACACCGGCCAGGCCGAACTGGCCCAGGTCATCCAACAGGGCCTGGATGCGCGCAAAGCGGGCGATTTCGATGGAGCAACGGCCAAACTGGGCCGTGCCGTTCAGCTCGCGAGCGCCTCCGGGAACGGCGATACTGCGAAACTGCTTGCGAAGGTGGTGGACGTGGTCGACGCGGCGACAGGTACTGTGCGACTGAAGGCGAAGGTCGCGGAGGCCGACGAGATGACCCTCGAGACCCGGTCCACCAAAACCGTTCGTGTAAAGAAGTAACGAAGCAACGCCGTACGACCCTTGCAGGGCACCGAAGGAGAGGGGGACGCGCCGACATGCCGACCTGCCCGAACGGACACCAGTCGGGTTCCGACGACTGGTGCGAGGTCTGCGGTCACCGCATGGCCGGTGCCGTACCGCCCCCGCCCCCTCCGCCGCCCCCGCCGACCAGCGGCTACGGCTTCCCGCCGCCGGGCGGCCCCGGCGGCGGGCCGGCCCCGCACCCGGGCGCGGCCCCGAATCGCGAGCCGGAGCTGTGCCCGCAGTGCCGTACGCCCCGTGAGGGCGGTGCGCCGTTCTGCGAGGAGTGCCGGTGGAACTTCCTCACCAACACGGCCACCTCGTACACGCCCGCCGCGCCTCGCCCGCCGGCCGGTGGGCCGGGCGCGCCCTTCCAGCGGCCGCCCGCGGGGCCGTCGTACGGCGGCGGTACCGACTCCTTCGACTACCAGAGCTCGCGTCCCTCCCAGGTGAACCGCCCCGCCGAGCCGCTCCCGCCCGGCCCGCCCTTCGGCACCGACCCGTCCCGCCCGGTCCCGCCCCCGCCGGGGCCGACGCCGGGTGCGCCGGGCATGCCCGGCGGTCCGGGGTCGGGTCCGGCCTTCTCGGCTGGTCCCGGGGGGCCGGGTGGTCCGGGTGGTCCGGGAGCAGGCCCTGGCGGTCCCGGTGGACCCGGTGGTGGTCCTGGCTCGGGTGCCGCGTTCCCCGGTGGTCCGGGTGGGCCCGGCGGTCACGGTGGTCCGGGTGGACCCGGCGGTCCCGGTGCTCCGGGTGGGCCCGGCTCGGGTCCCGCGTTCCCCGGTGCCCCGGGTGGACCCGGCGGTCCCGGTGCGGGTCCCGGCGGTCCCGGCGGTCCCGGTGCGGGTCCCGGTGGCCCCGGTGCCGGACCCGGTGCCCCGCAGGCCTTCCACCGGCCCGGTCCGCCGCCCGCGCCCGCGTTCCCGCAGGAGAACGGCCGTCCGCAGGGTCCGGCCTCCGGCGGTGACGACGACTGGCTGCTCCCGCCGCCGTCCTCCACCGGGCCCGGTGGCCAGGGAGGTCCCGGCGGTCCCGGCGGTCCGGGTGGCCCCGGCGCCCCGGGCGGTTACGGCTACCCGCAGCCCGGCCAGGCCCAGGCCGCCCCGCCCGCGCCGGCGCGACCGGCGACCTGGACGGCGACGATCGGGCCGGACCGCGAGTACTTCATGGCGATGATGCAGCGCTCCGGTCCCGAGGCCGCGGGGCTGAACCTGCCCGCGTACTCGCCGGAGCAGCAGCGCACGCTGACCGGCAACCAGATCACCATCGGCCGTCGCCGGCACTCCACCGGCGAGACGCCGGACATCGATCTGTCGGTGCCGCCGGAGGACCCGGGTGTCTCGCATCAGCACGCGGTGCTGGTGCAGCAGCCGGACGGCGGCTGGGCCGTCGTCGACCAGAACTCGACGAACGGCACGACCGTGAACGGCTCCGAGGAGCCGATCCAGCCCTTCGTCCCGGTGCCGTTGCAGGACGGCGACCGGGTTCATGTGGGGGCCTGGACCACGATCACCGTTCGCCGCGGGTGAGCTTCGGCGCCGTGGTCGTTCACATCGGTGAGCGACTGCGGCGCCTTCGTCGTTCGCCGGGCAGTTCCCCGCGGCCCCTTTCAGGGGGTCTTCGGCAGGGGCCAGCCATAAGGCCCCGTCGGCTCGTCCAGCCACGCCCAGGCGTGTCCGCCGGACACCGTGATGCCGTAGCGCCGCCTCCCCGGCCGGCCCTCCCTCTCCCAGAGGGCATACGCCTCCTGCGGGTCGAGGGCCCCCCTGGTCAGGGCCAGCAGGAAGCGGAACAGGTCGTCGTCCCTGCCGGCACGCGGCACCCCGGCGAGGGAAGCCTGGTCCCTCGCGGGCCGAGGGGTGCCCCGTAGCGGCACGAAGTAGGCGGGGGTGTCCAAGAAGCCTCCCTCCGCATATGTGGCGTCGGTCACCTCCAGCAGCACCAGCCCTGTCGCGAGCGGGGTCAGTACGCGGCCGCCGGGCCGGCACTGCTCCAGCCACGCCGGGGGAATGCTCGGCAGGGCGCAGGTGGCGATGATCCGGTCGAAGGGGGCGCGCTCGGGGACGCCGCGCGCCCCGTCACCGGTGACGACGACCGGGTGGTGGCCCGCCGCGTCGAGGTGCCGGCGGGCGGACTCGGTGATCTCCGGGTCGAGGTCGACGGTCGTGACGAGTTCGTCGTCCCCGAGGCGGTGGGCCAGCAGCGCGGCGTTGTAGCCGGTGCCGGCCCCGATCTCCAGGACGCGGTGGCCGTCGCGTACGCCGAGCGCGGCGAGCATCTCCGCCATGAGCGAGGGCTGACTGCTGGAGGACATCAGCTCCCCGTCGCGCAGCCGGGTGGCCAGCGGCTCGTCGGCGTACGCCCCGCGCAGCCAGCGGGCGCGTGCCGCCGGGTCGGGATGCTCGCTCCAGCGGCGCTCGTAACCGCCGGCGCCGGCGACGTAGTAGAACGGCACGAACAGATGGCGCGGTACGGCGAGGAACACCTCCCGCCACACCGGGTCGGCGGCGAAGGCCCCGCTCGCGTCGATCTCCCGCACCAGGTCCGCCCGTGCGACGGCGGCGAGGTCCTCCAGGCTCGGGTCGGCAGTGCCCATGGCTCCACTGTCCTGCGCATCCCGTCCGGGGGCGAGCACCGCAGGTCCGCCGGGAGCACGGAAGGCCGGTCCTAAGCCTTGAGTCCTCGGTCCCCCCGTCTGAGACCATGGGGGGCGTGACAGAGATTAGGCGCGGCACGCTTCAGGAGCAGACCTTCTACGAGCAGGTCGGCGGTGAGGAGACCTTCCGCCGCCTGGTCCACCGTTTCTACGAGGGAGTCGCCGAGGACCCGCTGCTGCGGCCGATGTACCCGGAGGAGGACCTGGGTCCGGCCGAGGAGCGCCTGGCGCTGTTCCTCATGCAGTACTGGGGCGGCCCCACGACGTACAGCGAGAACCGCGGTCACCCCAGGCTGCGCATGCGCCACGCCCCCTTCACCGTCGACCGCGCGGCGCACGACGCGTGGCTGAAGCACATGCGGGCGGCCGTGGACGAGCTGGGCCTGTCCGAGGAGCACGAGCGGACGCTGTGGAACTACCTGGAGTACGCGGCGGCGTCGATGGTCAACACGGCGGACTGACCGGCCGACCCGCTGGCCCTCTGACCGGCCGACCGGCCGACCTGAATTCCGAATTCCGGTCCTGGAGTGCCGAATTCCGGTCACAATCCGGTCAAGCCTGATCCACAAGCGCTTACCCGCGCCGCCGCCCTCTGACAGCATCGCCCGAAAGTCCGGGCACGGCGGCGACGCGACGGCGGGGGGGCCGGGTGACGGGGTTCACGGGGGCTGCGGGTTTCGTGCTGCTGCGCGCACGCGCGCACCGGCTGCTGCTGGCCGCCGCGCTGCTGACCGTCCTGCTGACCACCGCCGTCCTGGCGACCCTCACCGCCTACTCGGGCGCGATCGGCGACGCCGCCCTGCGGCAGGCGCTGCGCGATCCGCGCAACGCCTCCGACACCGCCCTGATCGTCAAGGCGGACGTCCCGCGCGAGGACCGCGCCGCCGCCGACACCGCCGTACGCGACGGTGCGCGCCGTGCCTTCGGCGGCTTCCCGGTGACCGTGCGCACCCTGACCCGCTCCGGCTCCTACGGGCTGCCGGGCACGGCCGAGGGCGAGGAGCCGGATCTGACGTACTTCGCCGCGCTGGACGCGGCGCAGGTGCGGCTGGTGTCGGGGCGGCTGCCACGACCGGTCGGCGGAGGCACGGCCAGGACGGCCGGCAGCGGCACGAGCGAGGCGGCCGGCGGCGCCCCCATCGAGGTGGCCGCCCCGCAGAGCGCCGCCGAGCGGCTGCGGCTGAGGCCGGGCGACCTGCTCACCCTCACCGACCGGCTCGACGGCCCGGACGTACGCGTGCGCGTCACCGGCGTCTACCGGCCGGCGAAGGCGACGGACCCGTACTGGGAGCTGGACGACCTCGGCGGGCGCGGCGTCAAGCAGGGCGGCTTCACGACGTACGGACCCCTGCTGGCCACCCTCGCCACCGTGACGGACGGCCGGGTGAGCGAGGGGCCCTCCGGCTGGCTGGCCTCGGCGGACTTCTCCACGATCACCGCCGACCGGATCGCCGCCCTGCGCGAGGCGGCCCTCACCCACAGCGCCGCCCTGCGCGAGGAGCCCGCGCTGAGCGGCGCCACGGCCGCCACCACCGACCTGCCCGTGGTCCTGGACCGCGTCGAGCGTTCCCGGCTGGTCTCCCGCTCCACCCTCCTGATCGTCTCCCTGCTGCTGGTGCTGCTCGCCCTGTACGCACTGCTGCTGGTGGCGCGGCTGCTGAGCAGCGAACGCGCGGGCGAGACCCGGCTGCTGCGGGCTCGCGGCGCCTCCCGCGCCCGGGTCGCCGGGCACGCCGCGCTGGAGGCGCTGCTGCTGGCCGTGCCCGCGGTCGTCGCGGCGCCGCTGCTGGCCGGGCCGCTGACCGGGCTGCTCGCCGGGCAGGGGGCGCTGGCCCGGATCGGGCTGCGCCTGGACGGCCCCGGCCGCGGTGACCCGGACGTCTGGCTGGTCGCGGGCGGCACGGCCCTCGGGTGCGCCCTCGCGGTGACGCTGCCCGCGCTGACCGCGCAGGGCTTCCGGGCGGGCCGGGCCCGTGCGCTGCCCGCCCCGCTGCGCGCGGGCGCGGACCTGGCCCTGCTGGTGGTGGCCGCCGTCGCGTACTGGCAGCTCGACCAGCAGGACTCCGGCGCGGTCACCGACGACTCCTCCGGCACCCTCGGCGTCGATCCGCTGCTGGTGGCCGCGCCCGCTCTCGCGCTGCTCGCCGGGACCGTACTGACGCTGCGTCTGCTGCCGCCGCTGGCCCGGCTCGCCGAACGCCGCGCGGCCGGCGGCCGGGGCGTCGCCGCGGCGCTGGCCGGCTGGCAGCTGAGCCGCCGCCCGATGCGCGGCGCGGGCCCGGTGCTGCTGCTGGTGCTGGCCATCGCGCTCGGCATGATGGCCATCGGCCAGGGCGCCTCCTGGGAGCGCTCGCAGGACGACCAGGCCGACTTCCGGGCGGGTGCGCCGATCCGGGTGCTGGCCGCCGGGGACGCCGAGCTCGGCCGCACCGACGCCTACGCCGGCGCCCCGCACGTCACCGGCGTGGCCCCGGCCGTCCGCCAGACCCAGACCCTGTCCGGCAACCGCTCGGCGACCGTGCTCGCGCTGGACACCGCGCAGGCCGCGGACGCGATGCTGCTGCGGCCGGACCTCGCGCCGGAGCCGGTACGCCCGCTGCTGTCCGGGCTCGGCCCGGAACACGAACCGGCCGGCCCCACGGTGCCCGCGGGCACCACCCGGCTGCGGCTGGCCCTGAGCCTCGCCGCCCGCCCCGACTCCGGTACCCGGGCCGACGTCACGGTCGCCCTGGTGGACGGCCACGGCATCCCCTACCAGCTCCCCGCGTCGGCAGCCCTGCCCTGCGACGGCCGCCGCCACACCGTCCCCGTCGACCTGCCCGCCGTGCCCGCCGGGGTGCGGCTCACCGGCCTGGAACTCGCCATGCCGCAGCCCATGGGCGTCAGCGAGCAGCACCGCGTCACCCTGCGGGGGATCACCGCGGAGTCCGCCGACGGCACCGTACGGCCGGTGGAGCCGCCGTCGTCCTGGACGGCGACGACCTCCACCGACGAGGAGGACCCCTTCCCGGACTCCCTCACCGTCCCGACCCAGCCGGACGTGACGTCCGAGCGGCCCTTCACCGTCGAGTACGGCACCGGGCACACGCCCGCCGAGGAGTTCGTCCTGCCCTACACGCTGACCGTCCGGCTGGCCGTCGCCCAGCCGGGGACACCCGACCTGACCGCGGTCGCCACCGACGGCTACCTCACCGCCACCGGCGCCCGCACCGGCGACGAGGTCGACCTCACCTTCGGCGGCGAGACCCTCCCGGTGAGGATCGTGGCCGCCGTCCGGGCCCTGCCCACCACACCCGACGACCACGACGGCGCCGCGATCCTCGTCGACCTGCGCTCGGTCGACCAGGCGCTCGCCGAGCTGGACAGCGGCATCGTCCCCACCGAGTGGTGGCTCACCTCCGACAGCCCCCGCGAGACGGCGGCCGCGCTGCGGGCCCGGCCCGACCTGGACCCGGCGCAGGTGCTGGTGCGCGACGAGATCGCCGCCGAACTGCGCGACGACCCCTTCGGCGCGGGCCCCGGCGCCGCCTTCGCCGCGGCGGCGATCGTCGCGGCGGCCCTGGCCGCGGTGGGCTTCGCGGTGAGCGCGGCCGGGTCGCTGCGCGAGCGGGACGCCGAGTTCGCCGTGCTGCGCGCGCTCGGCGCGAGCCGCCGCAGACTGGCCCGTGCGATCGCCGCCGAACAGGGCGTCCTCGTCGGCCTAGCGCTGCTGGCGGGCGCGGCCCTGGGCGCCGTACTGGCCCGGGCGGTGATCCCGCTGATCGTGCTGACCGCGCAGGCCACCCGCCCGGTACCGGAGCTGCGGGTGGAGCTGCCGCCCGGCCGGGTGGCGCTCCTGCTCGCGGCGGTGGTCGTCACCCCGCTGCTGGTGACGGCCGTACTCGCGCTGCGCCGGGCGGATCCGGCGACGGCGCTGCGGCAGGGGGGTGAGTGAGAATGCCGTCGAAGAGGTCCGTGCACGCGCCCTGGGTGCGCACCCGGCTGCGGGCCGCGCCCGGTGCCGCAGTGGCGCTGGCCGTGCTGGTGGCGCTGACCGCCTGTCTGGCGGCCGCGTTCCCGCGCGCCCTGGACCGCTACCAGGACGCGGGCCTGCGCCGGGCGGTCGCGGACGCCCGCCCCGACCGCACGACCCTGCAGCTGTACGCGCCGCAGCCCGGCCCGGACCTGGAGCCGGAGCAGCAGGAGAAGTCCATGCGTCCGGCCCGGCTCGCCGCCGAGTACTCCGGCGTCGTGGACAGCGTTCCCGCCCCGCTCGCCGTCGACCCCGCCCAGTCGTCGTACGGTGTGCGCACCGAAGCCGCCATGGAGGTCCCGGACGCCTTCCTCGCCCGCCCGCACGGGCTGCCCGCGCGGGTCACGCTCGCCGCCCAGAACGGCCTGGCCGGCCACTCCCGGCTCGCCGAGGGCCGGCTGCCGCACGCCGCCGCCGGATCGGTGACCCGCACGGCCGCCGAGGTCGAGGCCGCGGTGACCGCGGAGACCGCGGAGAGCCTGCACATCGAGGTCGGTTCGGTCGTCCACGTCCCCGGGCTGGTGCGCGGCTCCCTAGCCGTGCGGATCACCGGCATCGTCACCCCGCGCGATCCGTCCGGCGCCTACTGGTCGACCACGCAGCTCCTGCGCACCCCCGCCCTGGTGTACGTCCCCGGCGACCCGGACCGCAGGGCCTACTGGCTCGGCGCGCTGCTGCTCCCGCCCGAGGCCGGCCCGGTGCTCCTCGGCACCGTCGGGGCCCCGGTCCGCTACTGGAACCTGGCCCCCGACCCGCGCGGCCTGCACGGCTACGACCTGGACCGCCTGAAGTCCGCCGTGGCCTCCGTCGAGAGCGGCCCGGCCCTGCGCGACGCCCGCCTGTACACCGACGAGCGCACGGAGGCCGTCACCGACCTCGACGACGTCCTCGGCTCCTACGGTCGACTCGCCGACCGCATCGCCCCGTTGACCGCCGTCGCCGCGTTCGGCGCGGGCACGGTCGCGCTGGTCGTGCTGCTGATGGCGGGCGGCCTCGCCGCCGACCGCCGCCGCGCCGAACTCGCCCTGCTCCGCGCCCGCGGCGCCTCCCTGCCGGGACTGACCGTCCGGCTGCTCGGCGAGACGGCCACCGTGGCGCTGCCCGCGGCCGCCGCCGGCCTCACCGCCGCCGTGCTCACGCTGCCGGGCGCCCGGCTCGGCCCGGCCGCGCTCACCGCCCTGGCGGTCACCGCCGTCGCCGCCCTCGCCCTGCCGCTGCGCGCCGCCGCCGACCACCGCACCGTCGGCGTGCACAGCGCCCGCACCGACATCACCGCCGTACGGCCCTCCCTGCGCCGTACGGTCGCCGAGCTCACCCTGCTGGTGCTGGCGGCGGGCGCCGTGGAGACACTGCGCCGGCGCGGCACGGCCGACGGCGACGCCCTGATGTCCGCCGCGCCCGTGCTGGTCGCGGCCATCGCCGCCCTGCTGCTGGTACGCCTCTACCCGCTGCCGCTGCGGGGTCTGGCCCGTCCGGCCGCCCGGCTGCGGGGCGCGGTCGGCCATCTGTCACTGGCCCGCGCGGGCCGCGGCTCCACCTCGGCGGTCCTGCCGCTGCTCGCCCTGTCGACCGCCCTGACCACCGCCGCGTTCGGCGGCTCCGTCCTGGCCGGCGTGCGCGAGACCCGGGACGCCGCCGCGCTGCTCGCCGTGGGCGCCGACGCCCGCGTCGAGGCCGTCGGGGGCCTGCCCGCCGCACTGCCCGACCGGGTCCGCCGTACGCCCGGCGTGAGCGGCGTGACCGAGGCGAGCATCGCCTACCAGGCCCGGCCGGGCGGCCGCCGGCAGACCCTGCCGGTGGCGGGCGTCGACCCCGCGGCGTACGCGGCCCTCGCCGAGCGCACGGGCCTCGGCGCCTTCGACGTACGGCAGTTGCGGCGACCGGATTCCAAGGGCGCGCCCCTCCCGGCCCTGGCCTCCCCGGCCGCCGCCCAGAACTACGGCACCGCGCCCTTCGAGATCCGGATGCAGGACGGCACGTTCATCACGGTCCGTATCACCGTCGTACGGGACCTCACCCCCGCCCTGTCCGGCACCGACTTCCTGATCGTGGACCGCGCGGGGCTGAGCCGTGAGGCGGCCCGCCCGACCGTGCTGCTGGTGACCGGTGGCGGCATCGACGCGACCGCGCTGCGCGAGGCGGCGGAACCCCGCGCGGACGTCCAGCTGCGCGCCGAGGAGCGCACCCGCTACGTCGACTCGCCCCTGCAGTCCGGCGCCGAGCGCGTCTACGCCGCCGCGGTCACGGCCGGCGCCGGCTACGCCGTCCTCACCCTGCTGCTGTCCCTGCTGCGTAACGCGCCCGAACACCGCGCCCTGCTGGCCCGCCTGCGCACCATGGGCCTCACCCGCGCCCAGGGCCGACGCCTGCTGGTCCTGGAGTCCCTCCCCCAGGCGGGCCTCGCCGCACTGGGCGGAGTCCTCACCGGCTGGGCCACCATCCGCCTGCTCGCCCCGGGCGTCGACCTGACCGTCCTCGCGCTGCCGTCGGCGACCTCGTCACCGGTGCCCGCCGAGCTGCGCACGGACGCGCTGTCCCTCGCCGTGCCGGCGGCCGCGGTGCTGCTCGTCACCGTGGGCGTGGCCGCACTGCAGGCCTGGTGGACGGGCCGACGCGGGTCGGTGACGGAGCTGAGGGCGGGGGACGCGCGATGAACGGCGACCGAACCGGGCACGGCAGGCGCACGATGACCGGCGACCGAACCGGGCACGGGACACGCGCGATCACCGGCGACCGAACCGGGCACGGGACACGCACGATGACCGGCAACCGAACCGGGCACGGGACACGCACGATGACCGGCAACCGAACCGGGCACGGCAGGCGCGATCACCGTCGACCGAACCGGGCACGCGGCACACGCGGTGACCGTCGACCGAACCGAGTACGCGGCACACGCAATCATCACCGGCGACCGAACCGGGCACGGCATGCGCGCGATGACGGTACGAAGCCGCTGTGGAGGAGAGCCACGATGACGACGACGAATCCGACGCTCGCCGACCTGGCCGAGCGCGCCAAGGCGGCCCGCTCCACGCCCGCCTACGGCCACGACGCGCTGATCACCTGCGACCGGCTGGTCCGCGTCTTCACCGCCGACGGCGTGGAGGTGCAGGCGCTGCAGGGCCTGGACCTGCTGGTCCGTGAGGGCGAGCTGATGGCGCTGGTCGGCGCGTCCGGCAGCGGCAAGTCCACGCTGATGAACATCCTCGCCGGCCTGGACACCCCCACCGCGGGCGCCGCGAGGGTCGCGGGCCGCGATCTGCTGACCATGTCGGCCAAGAACCGTCTCGCCTACCGCCGCGAGGTCGTCGGCTTCGTCTGGCAGCAGACCTCCCGCAACCTGCTGCCATATCTGACCGCCGTACAGAACGTCATGCTGCCCATGCGGCTGTCCGGGGCCCACCGGCGCCGCCGCGCCCAGGCCGAACGGGCCCTGGCGCTCCTGGACATGCTCCAGATCGCCGACTGCCGGGACCGGCGCCCGCACCAGATGTCCGGGGGCCAGCAGCAGCGCTGCGCGATCGCGGTGGCCCTGGCCGGCGACCCGGCGGTGCTGCTCGCCGACGAACCCACCGGCGAACTCGACACCCACACGGCCGAGCAGGTCTTCAGCGCCTTCCGCACCGCGAACGAGCAGCTCGGCACGACCGTCGTCATCGTCACCCACGACCAGGCCGTAGCCGGCGAGGTCCGCCGGACCGTCGCCATCCGCGACGGCCGGACCTCCACCGAGGTGCTCCGGCGCAGCCGCATCGACGAGGAGACCGGCCACGAGACGGTCGTGGCCCGCGAGTACGCCATGCTCGACCGGGCGGGCCGCCTCCAGCTGCCGGCGGAGTACACGAAGGCACTGGGGATGCGCGACAGGGTGGCGCTGGAACTGGAGGAGGACCACATCGGGGTGTGGCCGGACGACGACGTGTCCTGAGGCCCGCGGTCAGCGGACGCTGATCCCCAGCGCCCCGACACCGGCCCGGCGTACGGCGACGGACCCGAAGGCGGTGCGCAGCCGAAGCCAGGCGCCGCAGGAGAGGAGCACGGGGTCGTCCCCGCGCAGGAACCCCAGGGCCTGCGCGGCGTGCACGGCCCGCACCGGCAGCCCGGTGTCGGCGACGGTCCGCGACCAGATGTCCCGCCCGATCCGGTCGAGTTCGGCGCGTGTACGCAGCTCGGGCGCCAACTCCTCCGTACGGGAGCGGAATTCGGCGACGACGGAGGCGACCATGCCGCGCAGCGAGTCCACGGCCGGCAGCCCGCCCACGGCCTCCCACCCGCCACGGGGCGGAAGCACCCCGGCCCAGGGGGGCCCGGTCACCGCGGCCGGAACCGAGACGGTGGCGGCCGACTCGTCGACGGCGTCCAGCAGTTCACCGGCGGAGACGGTGACGTCGAGGGTCACGTCGAGCCCGTCCTCGTACGGCTTGGCGAGCCGCACCGCGCGCACGGCGAGCACCTCGAAGGACGGCGGCCGCCCGAAGACGGCCAGCGCGGTCCCGGCGGCCTGCAACCGCACCGCGGCCGCGCGGTCGTAGTGGAGCAGCCGGGAGAGGAAGGCCGCGAGGTCCGCGGCCTCCCCGTCGTCGGCCAGCTGGAGCACCGTCATGCGGCGACGGCCTCCTCCTCGGACTCGGCCGGGTCGTCGTCCGTGTACTCCAGGAGGAACTCGCGCTCCTCCTCGGTGATCCGGCGGGGCCGCTGCGCCTCGAAGTCGAAGGGCACGATGACCGTCGAGGCGCGCACGTAGACGACGTCGCCGTCCTTCACCTCGTAGGAGAGGGTGAAGGACGCGGCACGGATCTCGGTGACCCACAGCTCGATGTCCACGGGCGTGTGCCGGTGGACGAGCTGCCGTTTGTAGTCGATCTCGTGGCGCGCCACCACGGACCCCTGCTGGAAGTCCTTGTCCGGGCGGAAGAGGAAGTCGATACGGGCTTCCTCCAGGTAGCGCAGGAACACCACGTTGTTGACGTGGCCGTACGCGTCCATGTCCGCCCAGCGCAGCGGGCAGCGGTAGAGGTGGCGCACGAGATCAGCCCCGGGTCAGCTTCTTGTAGGTGGCACGGTGCGGACGCGCCGCGTCCGGGCCGAGCCGCTCGATCTTGTTCTTCTCGTACGACTCGAAGTTGCCCTCGAACCAGAACCACTTGGAGTCACCCTCGTAGGCGAGGATGTGCGTGGCGACCCGGTCCAGGAACCACCGGTCGTGGGAGACGACCACGGCGCAGCCGGGGAAGTCGAGCAGCGCGTTCTCGAGGCTGGACAGGGTCTCGACGTCGAGGTCGTTGGTCGGCTCGTCGAGGAGCAGCAGGTTGCCGCCCTGCTTGAGGGTGAGGGCGAGGTTCAGCCGGTTGCGCTCACCGCCGGACAGGACACCGGCCGGCTTCTGCTGGTCGGGGCCCTTGAAGCCGAACGCGGAGACGTAGGCGCGCGAAGGCATCTCGACCTGGCCGACGTTGATGTAGTCGAGCTCGTCGGAGACGACGGCCCACAGCGTCTTCTTCGGGTCGATGTTCTCGCGGCTCTGGTCGACGTAGGAGATCTTGACGGTCTCGCCGACCTTGATCGAACCGGAGTCGGGCGTCTCGAGCCCCTGGATCATCTTGAACAGGGTGGTCTTGCCGGCGCCGTTGGGGCCGATGACACCGACGATGCCGTTGCGCGGCAGCGTGAAGGAGAGGTCGTCGATGAGGACCTTCTCGCCGAAGGCCTTGCTGAGGTTGTTGACCTCGACGACGATGCTGCCCAGACGCGGGCCCGGCGGGATCTGGATCTCCTCGAAGTCCAGCTTCCGCATCTTCTCGGCCTCGGCGGCCATCTCCTCGTAGCGGGCGAGACGGGCCTTCGACTTCGCCTGCCGGCCCTTGGCGTTGGAGCGAACCCATTCGAGCTCCTCCTTCAGCCGCTTGGCCCGCTTGGCGTCCTTCTGCCCCTCGACCTTCAGACGGGTCTGCTTGGTCTCCAGGTAGGTGGAGTAGTTGCCCTCGTACGGGTACGCACGCCCGCGGTCGAGCTCGAGGATCCACTCGGCGACGTTGTCGAGGAAGTACCGGTCGTGGGTGATGGCCACGACGGTGCCCGCGTACTTGGCGAGGTGCTGCTCCAGCCAGTTCACGGACTCGGCGTCGAGGTGGTTGGTGGGCTCGTCGAGGAGCAGCAGGTCGGGGGCCTCGAGCAGCAGCTTGCACAGCGCCACACGCCGCTTCTCACCACCGGAGAGGTTCACGACGGGCCAGTCGCCGGGCGGGCAGCCCAGTGCGTCCATGGCCTGCTCCAGCTGGGCGTCGAGGTCCCACGCGTTGGCGTGGTCGAGCTCCTCCTGCAGCTTGCCCATCTCGTCGAGCAGCGCGTCCGAGTAGTCGGTCGCCATCAGCTCGGCGATCTCGTTGAACCGGTCGAGCTTGCCCTTGATCTCGGCGACGCCGTCCTGGACGTTCTCCAGCACGGTCTTGCTCTCGTCGAGCTTCGGCTCCTGCATCAGGATGCCGACGCTGTAACCGGGCGTGATGAAGGCGTCACCGTTCGACGGCTGCTCCAGCCCCGCCATGATCTTCAGAACGGTCGACTTACCGGCACCGTTCGGGCCGACGACGCCGATCTTCGCCCCGGGGAGGAAGTTCAGGGTGACGTCATCGAGGATCACCTTGTCGCCGTGCGCTTTGCGCGCCTTGCGCATGGTGTAAATGAACTCAGCCAAGAGAAACCGTCCGGCAGCTTGAAATCAGGCAGTGGGCAGATACACCCCATCTTGCCGGACGGCTACCCCTGGGGGGAAATACGTATGACCAGGGGGCTGTGACCTGGGCTTTCGCACTTGCTGCCTGTGGGCCACCTATCACTGTCGGTCGCTCTTGGGTGCCCTCGGGGGCGTCGGACGGCCCTAGGACGGCCCAGCCGGACCCCTGGCCGAGCCCGGCCGTTGTCAGTACCTGCGGCTATGGTGCGTTCGCCATCGAGGGGGACGCTCTGGGGAGGGGCCATGGGAGCCAAGACGGGACTGCTGGTGTATGCCGACGGGGACGTACCGGGGTTGCTGCGTCAAGTGGGGACGGCGGACCTTGATCGCACGCTCGCGACGATGCGGCGCCTCTATCCGGTCTGCGAGATCGAGCAGTGCGGGGGCTCGAATCTCGGGGACGGCGTGTACCCCCCGAAAGGGACGGTGTACGCGGCCAGCTGGCCGGGCGTCGAGGTAATCGGCGATCAAGGGGTGATGATCGACGCCCCCTCCGAGCTTCCGGAACACCTGGTGGCGGCGAGCGCCGGCCGACGGCTCGTCCTCCACGCCATGCACAGCGTCGTCGACTGGCTCGCGTTCGCCGTGTGGGAGGACGGACGCCTGGCCCGCTCCCTGAGCCTTTCCCCCGACAGCGGCATCATCGAGAACATCGGCGAACCGCTCCCCTTCGAACTTCCCTACTGGGCCGGAGACCGCCCGGCCGACATCATTCCCTGGCCCGGCGAGGAAGAGGAGCCGTACCCTCTCCCCTTCCATCCCCTGGACCTGGGCGAAGACGCCCTGCGGGCACTCTGCGGCTTCGTCCAGGAGGGTCGTCCCGAGCCGGATGACGTCGACGCGGACGCCGTCGAGCTGTTCGGATTTCAGGTGCGGGATCGGCAGGGGCCTGCCCCTTTCCAGGAAGAAGCGAAGCTGCGCAGTGCCGTGGAGGCCATGGAGCCGCCGCGTTTCTATTCCCTGGGCCCTGACGGCTCATTGATCGAGCGGCCCGGCCTCTGAGCCGCTCAGGGTCTTCCGTCAGCTGACTGTGGATCCCGAAGGAGGAGACCACCGGCGACCACCGGCCCGTGGGCCGCGATGAACCGAGCCGGGCGCGGGTGGCGTACGGCCTCTCCGCCGGAGCGAGGTGCCCGGGGCGCCGGTGGCCCAGGGGCATAGGCCGTCCGCCCCGGCACATCGGCGCCCCGAGGCCCAGCACCCGGAGACGACCCGGCCGCCCCACCCCGCAGGGCGCTCAGTCCCCCGGCTCCGGCCGCCGGTCCCGCAGCAGCACCAGCGCGGCGCCCCCGATCACCACCAGCCCGATGGCCGTGCCCCCGATGACCGGCGTGAGGTCCGTGCCGCCCGTCTCGGCGAGGTTGACGTCGGCAGGGGTGCCGCCGACCGTGGCCGGGCTGGGCTCCGTCATCAGCTGGGTGCGGTCGTCGGAGGTCGTGTCGCCCTGGGTGTGGCAGTCGAGGACGCCGGTGAAGCGCTTCGTGAGGCCGCCGGGGCCCTCGATGGTGAAGTCGTAGGCCTGGTCCTCCTGGAGCGGGACCGTGACCGTGCGGGACGCGCCCGCCGGGATGGTGTGCTCGACGCCCATGAGCTCGAAGGTGAACGGCTCGTCACCGGAGTTGGCCGCGGTGATGTCCACCCCGCCCTCGGCGCAGTTCTCCCGCGCCGACAGGGCCGGTATCGCCCCGGTCTCCGCCCAGGTCGCGCTCGCCGTGGCGGACACGGTCGACTCGCTGGAGCCGGCCAGGATCTGCGTCTGGCTGCGGCTCTCGGCGGCGAAGGCACGCCCGACCGGCACCGTGGTGGAGGCCTGCACGGTCAGCTCGGCCGAGCCGGCCAGGGCGTCCGCGGGGACCTCGAAGAAGATGCGGCTGCCGTCCCGCGCGGAGGTGACGTCCTTGCCGTCCTTGCCGACGATCCGCACCCCGCTGGCCATCGCGTCCACGGGCGGCGTCAGCGTCACGCCCTGCGCGTTGGTGTGCACGGTCACCGGGCCGAGCAGCTCCCCCGGCTTCCCGGACACCGCGGGCGGGTCCAGGGTCAGCGAGGCACGCGGCTCCGGCAGCGAGCGGGCCCTCTTCTCCAGATAGTCGGCGAGGCGCTCGGCCTGCGGGTCGAGGGCCCGCACGTCGGCGTCGTCGGACCAGCGCCAGATCGCCACCTGCGTGCCGGCCGCCGCGTCCTGCTCGGTCAGTCCTCCGCCGATGCCCGCCCGCCGGGCCAGCGCGGCGAGGTCGTTGACCTGCGGGTAGGAGTTCTGCACGATCCAGCGGATCCGCCCGGCGTCCTTGTTGGCCCCCAGCGAGGTCCCGCTCCAGGACGTCTCGTGGTACTTGGCCTCCCGCTGGGTCGGGTTGTACAGGTCGACGCAGTACGTCCGCAGGGCGCCGCCGCCCTCGACGGACATCTCGAACAGGCCCGCCGGGACCTCCTGGTCGCCGTCCTCGCCGTGGATCACGGCCGTGCCGTACGTCTCCAGGCCGTCCATGGTGGCGATCGCCCCGCCCTGTCCCCGAGTCGCCGCGTCCTCGGCGGCGGCCGCACCCGCGCCCGCCAGCACCCCGGCGGCGAAGAGTCCGGACACCAGCGTCGCGGCGGCCAGGCGGCGCACCGCACCCCGCCTGCGCACGGTCACCGTGGCCGGCGCGGAGAGCGAAGACATCACGCGATTCCCCTTCGAGCAGGACCAGTTGAGCGGCACCGGAGGACCCGACCCGGCTCCCACCAGCGGCATCAGAAGCCCCAAGAGCTATGTCCCGCATCCTAGGGAGGCTGCGGAGCCCTCTTCTCCGTCAGATAGTCGGACCGGTGATCCGACTCGCAATCGTTATCGCCGGAACGAGCCTCCGAGCTGGGCTTATCGACAAATCCACCTGTTCGTCCACAGTGCATCCACCGATGATCCATGGATGATCCATGGATCATCGGTGGATCATCGGTGGATCGATCAGCCGCTGACCACCCCCGGCCGACTGACGTCACGTCACCGCAACTGCCTCGGCGCGCAGTTGCTTCTCCTTCTCACCCTTGGGCGAATCCTCCACGGGTGTCTCCCAGTTGGGTTCGGGCTGCTGCTGCGCCACCCCCGTCGGCCCCGTCGGCCCCGCCTCCCCCGCTTCCGCCTTGGTTCCACCGCCCCGCCGGAAGGCCGACGTCCCCCGCGCCAGGTCGTGGCCGATCGCCACCGCGTCGATGTCGGCGGACGTCCAGTTCTGCCCGTCGCGCACGTCCTGACGCACCTTCAGCCGACCCTGGACGACGACGGGGTCGCCGACACCCAGCGACGCCGACGCGTTGGTGGCGAGCTGGCGAGCGGCCCACACCGTGAAGAAGTTGGTGTGCCCGTCCGTCCACACCTCCTTCTCGCGGTCCCGGTACCGGGCGGTCACCGCCAGCCGGAACCGCGCCGACGGCCCCGACGCCAGTTCCCGGTACACCGGCTGGGTCGCCACCCGGCCCACCACGCAGATCATCGTCTCGTTCATCGCGAACCCCTCCCGCGCCCGGCCCCCGGGGCCGAGCGGACTCGCGTACGGGCCAGTCCCGTACGGCTGCGAGCCAGACTGCCCCGCACCGCACCACCCCCACCGAGCCCTGTGGACTCCGTCCCCACCTGTGGAAAACCCCGCCACCCGCCCGAGTGAACACCGGCCCCGCCTCACGAGATCACCCACAGGTCACCCGCAAGTGATCACTCCTGAGACGCCTCTCGGAGCCCACTGCGGAACGGCTCTCAGCCCACCCCCACCACCCGCCCGTACTGCTCCCGGACCTCCCGGTACCGCAGCAGCTCCGCCGCCACCGGATCCAGCACCCGCGCCCGCCCGCACCCCGCGGCCGCCTCCCGCAGCCGGCGTTCGGCCTCCTGCCCGTACCGCCGGGCCGGCCCCCGGGCGGCCATCCGGCAGCTCCACTCCACCAGCGGCCCACCGACGATACCGAGCACCATCAACAGCACCGGCACGCCCAGATTGGGCGCCATGACTCCGACGATCTGCCCCACCAGCCACAGGCCACCGACCACCTGCAGCAACGTCATCGAGGCCTGCACCAGCACCGCCACCGGCCACCACCCCGGCCGCGGCGGACGCCCCGGCGGCAGCCCGGCCCGGGCGGCCAGTTGGTCCAGCGCCTCGGGCAGCCCATGGGCACCACGAGCGGCCGCCTCGCGCACCGCCTGCGCCCAGGCCGCGGGCAGCCCGGCCGCGGCCCGGTCGGCCACGATCCTCACCGCCGTCTCCACGCGCTGCCGCGCGGTGGCCTCCTCGTCGGCCTGGGTACGCAACACCATCCGGCCGGTGGGAGGTTCGCGCCGGTCCTGGAACCACCGCCACAGCCGCAGCCACGGCGTCCCGCACGCCCGGTTGGCGTTGCGCAGCCACGCGCGCTCGGCGGCCTCGCCCGCCGCGGTGGCGCCGACGGCGTCCGCGAGCCGGGCGGCGAACTCGTCGCGCGCCTCCTCACTGAGCCCGGCCCGCCGCCCCGTCGCGTACACCGGCCGCAGCCCGGCCGCCGCCGCGTCCAGGTCCGCCGAGATACGCCGGGCCGGCGCCCCGCGCTCGGCGACGAACCGCCCCAGGCATTCGCGCAGCTCACCGACGCCCTCCCCGGTGAGCGCGCTCAGGGCGAGCACATGGGCGCCCGGTTCGTCGTACTCGCCGAGGGCGATCCCGTCCTCGTCCAGCAGCCTGCGCAGATCGTCGAGGACCTGCTCGGTGGCCTCGCCGGGCAGCCGGTCGACCTGGTTGAGGACGACGAACATGACCTCCGCGTGCCCGGCCATCGGCCGCAGATAGCGCTCGTGCAGCACGGCGTCGGCGTACTTCTCCGGGTCCAGCACCCAGATGATCGCGTCGACCAGCGCGAGCACCCGCTCGGCCTGCTCGCGGTGCTGTACGGCCGCCGAGTCCAGGTCGGGCAGGTCGACCAGCACCAGCCCGCGGAGCTGCGCCTCCGCCTCCGGGCTCTGCACCGGCCGGCGGCGCAGCCGTCCCGGAATGCCCAACCGGTCGATCAGCGGGGCCGCCCCGTCGCTCCAACTGCACGCGATGGGCGAGGCGGTGGTCGGCCGACGCACGCCCGTCTCCGAGATGGTCACCCCGGCGAGCGAGTTGAACAACTGCGACTTGCCGCTTCCGGTGGCGCCCGCGATGGCGACGACCGTGTGCTGCCCCGACAGCCTGCGCCGCGCGGCCGCCTCGTCGAGGACCCGGCCCGCGTCCGAGAGCGTCCGGCTGTCCAGCCGGGTCCTGGACAGCCCCACCAGCTCCCGCAACGCGTCCAGCCGCGCCCGCAGCGCCCCGTCGTACGCCAGCGGCGCGGAGCTCTGCGCCACGGACGCCCGGACCTCCACGACCGACGCCGGCACCTGCTCGCCCTCGTTCACCCGCCGTGCGATGAGCCCGTCGTCCCAGACGTCCCCGGCCCCGGACTCGCTCCGCGAGGCGTCGTCGCCGGTACGACGTGAGGTGCCGTGGTCGGTACGACGTGAGGCACCACCGGTGTCGGCACGGCTGCGCCCCTTCCCCTCGGCCACACGCGTGTGCCCGCTGTCGGAGACCTTCTGAGGGGCAGGGTCGGCCGGTCCGGGCTCGGGGCCGGACTCCTCGGGCTCGGCGACAGGCTCGGCCGCACCGCAAACGGCCCCGCCGCTCTCGCCACCGTCACCAGAGTCACTGACGTCACTCACATCGCTCTCCCCAGCGATCTCCGAACTCCCGGTGTCCCCGGCCTCTCCCCTGAGGTCGCGACGATCCATGTCCTCTGCGGCCTCTGGATGCTCGGTGTGATCGATGCGATCGATGCGATCTGTGTGATGGGTGTGATGGGTGTGATGGGTGTGATCCATGTGATCTGAGCGGTCCGTGTGGTGGTCCGTGTGGTCCTGATCGGCGACGGCGGTCACCGCTCACCTCTCCTTCTGCAGTACGGACAGCGCGGCGATGAGTTCGGCCTGCGGCTCGGGGTGGACGTCGAGCGCGTCGAGGGGGGCGAGGCGCCGCTCGCGTTCGGTGTGCAGCACGCGGTCGACGTGCTCGGCGAGCAGCCGCCCACCGCGGTCACGCAGCCGTAGCGCCCCGTGCGCCCCGAGCCGCTCCGCGAGCCCCTCGCCCGCGGCCCGGGCCCGACGCCCGCCGAGCAGCGCGGTGGCGACCAGCGCGGCGATCACCTCGGGATCGGGGGCCTGGCCGCGGTCGAGGTCGCGGATCTCTTCCTCGGCGTACTCCTCCAGCTCGCGCCTCCAGCGCCGTACGGCCAGGCCGATACGGTGTTCGGCGCTCTCCAGCTCGGGACCGCGGGACTGGAGCTCCGGCGCGGCGGAGGCGGGTTCACGGCGCCAGGCGTCGTCGATGCGTTCGTCGGCGGCGGTGACGGCGCACAGCAGCAGGGCGCTGAGGCTGTCCACGAGTGCGTCGAGGAGCTCCGCTGCGGTGCAGTCGAGGGGGAAGGCCCGCCACCGCTTGAGCGCGCCCCCGGCGAGGACGGCGCCGGACTGGAGCCGGCCACGCACACGCGTGTGCTCGCTGTCGTAGGCGGCGTCGACGGCTGCGGTCAGCCGCAGCGCGGCCGCGTACTGCGCGGCGGCGGCACCGGCCAGCTCGGGCATCCGGGCCTTGAGGGAGTCAAGGACGCCGTACGCGGTACGGGCCATGGTGTGCTGCCGTGCGGCGGGGTCCTGGACCTGGTGGACGAGCCAGGCGCGCAGCTGGGCCACAGCGGTGGCGGGCAGCAGGCCGCCGCCCCAGGCCGACTCGGGCAGCTCGGGCACGGTGAAGCGGGGAACGTCACCGAGGCCGGCCTTGGTGAGCAGGGCGCCGTACTGCCGGGAGACCTCGGAGACGACCTGGTGGGGCACCCGGTCGAGGACGGTCACAAGGGTGGCCTTGTACTCCTTGGCGGTGCGCAGCATGTGCCAAGGCACGGCGTCGGCGTAGCGGGCGGCCGTGGTGACCATGATCCAGATGTCGGCCGCGCAGATCAGTTCGGCGGCGAGGACCCGGTTGTCGGCGACGAGGGAGTCGATGTCGGGGGCGTCCAGCAGGGCGAGGCCGGGCGGCAGGGTGTCGGCGGTCTCGATGCGCAGCACGCGCGTGGGGTGCTCACCGGGCAGCAGCAGGTCGTCGCCCGGCTCCTGGTGGGGCACCCACACGCGTGTGAGGTCGGGCAGGACACGCATGCCGCTGAACCAGTGATGGTCCTCCGGATGGCACACCAGCACGGGCGTACGGGTCGTCGGCCGGAGCACGCCGGCCTCACTGACGCGCCGCCCCACGAGGGAGTTGACGAGGGTCGACTTGCCGGCGCCGGTCGACCCGCCCACGACGGCCAGCAGCGGCGCCTCGGGGTCTCTGAGCCTGGGCACCAGGTAGTCGTCGAGCTGGGCGAGCAGTTCGTCGCGGTTGGCACGCGCGCGTGGCGCCCCCGCCAGGGGCAGCGGAAAGCGTGCGGCAGCGACACGGTCGCGCAGGGCGGAGAGTGCGTCGAGCAGTTGAGGCCGTACGTCCAAGGTCACCACATGCGAAGAATGCCCAATTTTAGGGGAATTCTGAAGCATATAGGCATCTCTGCGCGCCGACAGGACAGAAGGGGCAGACGGGACGACCAGGACAGCGGGCCAGGTCAGGCATAACGAGTGCACAACACCCGTGGTTCAAGCTGCAAAAACCGCTGCACGATTCGTAACTGCCTGCGATTATCAGGACCGCTTCACCGAACCTCCACATCGAGCCACGGAGGCGAGGCGACAGGGACATGGATCGCGGAGCCCTATCCTTGTCCCCGGCGACATCGGGGAAAGCTCACACCCGGGCCCCCCGACACCAGGCCACCACACCGGCCCCCGTAGCTCAGTGGATAGAGCAGGCGCCTTCTAAGCGCTTGGCCGCAGGTTCGAGTCCTGCCGGGGGCGCAAGCTTCCGCCCTCCCTTTGGGAGGGCATTTTTGCTGGTCAGACAGGGTGAAGCTCGACACACGCGAGCCCCGGAGGCCCCCTCGATGATCAAGGGCAGACTCAGGGGCTGTCCGGCTGTCACCGGGTTTTCGCGGGTGGCCGTGTCGAATACGTGTCGAAGTTCTCAGCCGAGGCCAGGTGCCTCCGGCAGGTCGCCCGCGGCTTCCAGGCGCCGCTTGAGATCCGGCAGCTGCCCGTCGATGCATCGGGCGTACGTGGCCAGAAGGACGGCCACGCTGTTCCCGGCCCACTCCGCCACCTGGGCGGGCGGAATCCCGTCGTTGAGCCACTTCGTCAGGCGCGTGTTCCGGTTGTCCTAGACGCGCCGGCCGGTAGGCGACTCGACGACGTGCGGGGGCAGCACGGCCTTACGGGCACTGCGCCACGCCCGACGGATGACGGAACCGGTGAAGATGCCGCCACCCTCCCCCTGGAAGAGCAGGTCACCCGGCTGGAGCTGTTCGTCCTGGATGTGCTGCCGCAGGATGCGCGTGAGGGCCGGATGCCCCGGGACAGTCCGGGTCTCGCCCTCCGCACGCCCCTTCAGGTCGCGTCGCTCGTGGATCTCCCCCGTGTCGGTCCACTGCTTCCCGACCTCCGGGGTCGCCGTGTGGATCAGCAGCTCGCACCACTGGTCGTTGGCGTCGGGCGCGGGCAGGGTCACGTCCTCCACCCGCATGGCCACGGCTTCCTCGGGCCGGGGACCGCAGTAGTACAGGGTGGCGAAGAAGGCGTGAAGTCGCTTACCGCCACGCGGCCGGCTCCGTATCCAGCCGAGCATCGCGGCCGCCTGCTCGGGGTTCAGCAACGATCGCTTGTCGACGGCGTTCGAGGTCTTCACTGCAGCCGTCGACTCCTTCCCCTTGGGTAGGGGGTTGGCCCGCAGGATGCGCCGCCGGACGGCGTACTTCATGGCGACGTTGAGAATCCGGCGATTGCGCTTCCGCGACCAGGCCGCCGCCTGCTTGCCGTCCAGCCGGGTGTCGATGGCGCGCAGAACGTCGTCGACCTTCTCGGGGTCCTCCCAGACCGAGACGGGCAGGGAGTTCCGCTCGACCCACCGGAGGATGGCCACCACGTCCCGCGGCGCGTCCTGGCGGCGATTGGTATTGAAGGCCCACTCCCGCAGAGCGGTGCGCATGGCCGCCGGTTCGAACTGGGTCGGCTTGGCCTTCAACAGGGCGATAGTGGTCGCGGTCAGGGTCTTGGCCATGTTCTTACGGCTGTTGCCACCGAGCTGGGCCCAGCGGGCGTCCACGTACTCGACCGCGAACTTGTACCAGCTCATGGCCGCCGCCTTGGAGCGGTGGGACACCGGAAGCCCCGTGGCGACGACGAACGCCTCGCCCTTGCCCGTCGCCCGGATGAGTTCGGAGCGGAAGCCTTCGGCGAGCGCGACCGTGTCGAAGGGCTCACGCCAGCGCTTCCCCGCGACGACCGACCGCACGGTGTACGTGGTCTTCCGCGCACCCTTATAGGTGAGGATCTTGTAGACCTTGACGTCATACGTCGTCTCCATCAGGCGGCGTCCTCACGGTCGTCGAGCCAGTGTTCGAGGTCGCTCCGCCGGACCCGGAGGTCACCGTTCGGGAGCTTGATGCAACGCGGCGCACGGCGCTTGGCCCGCCAGTCGTAGAAGGTCGAGCGGGAGATGGCCAGTTCCTCGCAGACCTCCGCGAGGGTGAGCATGCTGCGTGGCCGGACTGCCGTGGTCATTCGGTGCTCCCTTCGCTCAGGAGGGCTTCGCGGGCGGTCTCACGGTTGGTCTGGACGCCGCGGGCGATGGTCGCGGCGAGAGCGGCCTCACCCGGTGTGTGGCCGTGTCCGGCGTACTGCCAGTCCGTCAGGACGAGGACGGTGTCCGGCTCGCTGTCGACCAGCCCGAGGGCTTCGCGCTCCTGGGCGGCCCGGTAGTCGGCACGCTCCTGGCGGAGGGCGCCGAGGGTGGTGGAGTACGTACGCGACTTCGACGAGAAGTGCCCGCGGAAGCCGAGCATGTGCGCCCAGGCCCAGAGGCGCCGGTCCGGGTAGAGGCTGTCCAGGTCGCGGCAGGCCGTGATGAGCCGGCGGGTGTGGTCGGGGACCTGGTGGCGGTCGAGTTCGGCGAGTTCGCCGATGCGGCGGTCCAGGGTCCCGGTGTTCTCGGCGGCCTTGGTGGCGTACTTGGCCACGTACGAGGCGACGGCCTGTTCCGTGATGTCGGAGCCGTCACCGAAGGCTCTGACTGGGCGGATGTCGAGTTGACGGCCCCAGCGGAAGGTGCGGGCGGGTTGGTCACCGGCAGCCGGGACCGAGACGGACGTGTACGAGTGCGCTGCTGCGGCGCGTAAGGCATCCGTGAGGAGGTCGAGGGTGGCCCAGGCAGGCGGTGGCGTCCCGGGCCCCTCCGGGCCGTCCAGGCGTACGACGGCATGGAAGTGCAGGGCCCCGCGCTTCTGGAACTCGGCGACCTTGCCGTACGAGACGCGAAGGTGCTCGGCGAGTTCCCGGCGGGTCAGGCCGGCGCGGGCGGCGAGTTCGCGGCGGAGCCGGGTGGTGAAGCGCTGCCAGAGCTGCCCGGCGTGGTTGTTGAACAGCACGACGCCCGCGTAGTCGTAGGTGTCCGGGTCGAGGGCGGTGCCCAGTTCGGGGGCGTCGGGCGCATGCTGAGTGCCGCAGCGGCAGGTGCCGCGATCGGGTCGGTTGTGGACCGGGCCGAACGACGGAGCCGTGAGCGTGGCGAAGACGCGCGGGTGATCGCGGACGGTGGCGGGGACGTCGCGGCGGTCGTCCCCGGCCAGACCGGCGCGGATGAGGTGGTACGTGTCGCCCGCGTAGGTCCAGGCGCGGGCCGGGCAGCGAGAGGCCCGCCGGTTGCCGCAGGCGAGGCGGAGGCGTCCGCCGGGCTCGTGCGCGGTGGAGTAGTGGTGCAGGGTCTCGCCGCTGGTCTTGTCCTTGTGGAGGACCCAGCCCGTGAGGTGGATCGGGTCGGAGCAGCCACCGGTGCGGCGGATCTGGTCCTCCCATCGGGCGTAGTCGGAGGCCGAGGCGACTCGGAGCACGTCGCCGAGGGTGATCGGGTCGAGCAAGGTGTCTGGCGTGGGCGCACTCGGTGTCGCGGATGAGGCGCGGTAGGCCATGCTGGGGGTTCCTTCCGGTTGCGAGATCGGACGGGGACGGCGCCCGGGCGGCGGATGCTTGGCGGTATCGAGGCCGCCCGGGCCGGTCAGCGTCGCTTGGCGTCCGCGTTGACGAGCGAGCGGATCACCAGGGCGCAGATGGCGACCGAGACGCCGCTGACGGCGACGGCCAGCAGCATCGAGACGAGGACGGCGCCGAGGACCAGGACGACGGCGGTGCCGCCGCCGACGAGGGCGAGGGCGGTGCCGGGGGTGAGCTGGACCGTGGGCCGGGACGGCGCTTCAGGCGTCGCAGTGGCCGGCGGGGGCGCGGCGTTCGGCGTGATGGTGGTCGGCTCGACGACGGCAGGCGGAGTGGTGAGGCCCGTCGGTGTCGGCATTGTGGGGATCTTCGGACGGAACATCGGAGTCTCCTATCTCGGGCTACTTGACGACGGTGTCGATCGCGGGAGCCAGGACGCTGTCGGCGAGGAGGAAGCCGCCGAGGAGCAGTACGGCGATGAGCCAGGCGGGCGGGCGGATGAGCTTGACGCCCAGGTAGCCGACGACGAGCAGCGCGAGCCAGAGCGGTACCTGCATGGCGGTGCCTCCTAGCGGACGCGGCAGCGGTGCGTACGGGCGGCGAGCTGGGCGGCGGACTGGCTGGTGTAGTCGGCTGACCAGCCGCAGCCGTCCGAGATGCACACGGCGGCGTGCCTGGTCTGGCCCCGGCGGTCGCGGTGAGTGCCGATCTGCACCGGGCCGATGCGCATCACGGAGTGGAAGTGGTCGCGGGCGGGCATGGCCGGTTCTCCTTCCTGGTCAGGTGAGCTGGGCGGCGATGGCGTCGGCCAGGTGGGGCGGGACGCCGAGGCGGGCCCGGAGGGTGTCGGTGTCGATCGGTGAGCCGGTGCGGATGCGGTATTCGTCGGCGACCTTGCGGGCGTGGTCGACGAGGACGGGAGGAACCGCGGGGGCCGGGGCCGGAAGGGCCGGTGCCTCGTCGGCCGCGGGGACAGGCGGCTCCGGTTCGGGCTGCGGAGCCGGGTCGCGCTCGGATGCGGACTCGGGCTCGGGCGCCAGCGGTTCCAGCTGCGCCTGATGCTTGGCGGAGTGGGCGAGGAGCGTGCCGCCGAGGAAGGCGAGCGCGGGCCATCCGGCGATGCCCAAGCGGAGCAGAGCGGGCGGGTCGGCCAGGTCGAGGAACCCGGCGGTGGCGACGTTGGCGCCGAGTGAGGCGAACAGGGCGATGAGGAACCAGGACCAGGCGAGCCGGGAGGGTCCCTCACTGCGGAGCCGTCGCCAGGCGGCGACCAGCAGCAGGTCGACACTGACCGGGTAGGCCCAGGCCTTCCAGCCGTCCTGTCCGGCAGCGGCGGCAAGGTCGTGAAGGTGGGCGAAGGACAGGGCTCCGGCGATGACGGCCTGGACCAGGACGGCGTCGACGCGCAGACCGGCGCGGGTAGCCATCAGGAGCCCTCGGTGGCGGTGTTAGGCGGCTCGGGCAGCGAGGCGGCCAGCGAGGGGCTGACAGCTTCGACGAATTCGAGGTCCGCGCCGTTCATGTCGGCATACAGAGCGAGTTGACCGAGGAGGAGTACGGTGCGAGCGAAGTCCTCGCAGTCGGGGCACATGGCGGCCGTTCTCCCTTCATCAGGCATCGCAGGGGTACGGACTTGGCGCGAAGGTGGTCACGCCGACCGGGGAGGTGCGGAAGGTCAGGCCGTGACGGCGGCTGTCTTGGACAGCGGCACGGGGGCTGAGGCAGTGCCGGTCAGCGCGGGGCGGAAGGGTGCCAGTTCGGGCAGTTCCGGGGTGCGGTCGGCGTGCCGGTTGCAGATGTTGACGGCCTGGCGGAGCGTGGTGTGCGGGGCGCGGATGCGGTGCCAGCCACCGGTCGAGTCACCGGCGACGGCGACGCCGCGCAGCTCGGCGGGAATCTGAATGGCAGCCAGGACGGCATCCGGGGAGATATCCCCGAAGGCCATGTTCGCCGAGGTCTCGTCGTTGACGCGGTGGGCGGTGCGGCCGGTGAGCTGGGCGCGGAGCATGGTGATGCCCTTGCCGAGCTCGGAGCCGAAGCGCTGTCCGCAGATTTCGAGGTAGATGCCGGCCGCGCGGCCGAGCTGGGCGAGCCGGGCCAAGGCGGTGATGATGCGGTCGCGCCGCTTCTCTTCTTCCTTGTCGGCGAAGAGGGCGAGTTCGGCGACCTCGTCGACCAGGACGACGATGGGGGTCGGGCGGACGTGGTCGGGCAGGTCCCAGATATCGGCGGCGATCTCGGCGTCCGGGACGTCGGCGGTGATGCGCTGCTCGGCGCGGATGAGTTGATAGACGCTCTTCATGCGGTTCACGAGCGCGTCGAGGAGTTCGGCGACCGTGTCGGGGTCGTCGGCGAGGGCGGAGAACCGGCGGGCCAGCGGAAACAGCTCCACACCCTCCTTGCAGTCGATGCCGACAAGGGCGACGTCCATCGGGGCGAGCCCGGCAACGAGGTTGCGCTGGTAGACGGACTTGCCGGACTCGGTGGCCCCGAGGGTGAGCGCGTGGGGTATCGCCCGGTAGTCGCGGTAGTGGACCGAGCCGTCTTCGCGCAGAGCGACCGGGACCCGCATCGGCCGGGTGTCGGTCCTGGAGGGCATCTGCACCCGCTTGAGCACGTCGTAACCGGTCATCCTCAGCTCGACCACACCCGAGCGCAGCTCACGGGATGTGACGCCGTACATCGAGAAGGAGTGGCGGAGCCGGTCGGAGGCAGCGGCGAAGTCGAACGCGTCCTGTCCGGGCCGGAGTTTGAGCCGTAGGACCAGCCCTGTGCGGGTGGGCCGTAACCGCAGGATGCGCGGAGGTCGCGCCTCGGGCACCGGCCGGTTAGCCATCCGGGCGAAAGCGAGGCGCCAGCGCGAGGGCGGGACGGTCAGCCCGCAGGCGTCCATGACCGAGGTGTACCGGATGAGGACGCGCAGCGCAGCCAGGATGACCCCGAAGGTCAGCCAGTACCAGGTGGGGCGCCGCCACCGCAGGAGTCCCGCAGTGGCGACGACCAGCACAAGCGCGACCGTGAAGGCGGTCATGATCAAGCCGCCTTCGCGGCGGTGTCGACGAGCGAGGTCACGGCGACCGCGCGGAAGGCGATGCCGTGCCGCTTCTGGCCGTTGAACTCGTTCTCCCAGGGCCGGGCGATGAGGCCGGTGAGGGCCACGGGGGTGCCCATGCCCAGCTCACCGGAGATGCCGGTCTCCGGGACGGTGATGGAAAGGATCTCGACCTCATCGTTCGCCGCGAACATGACGTCGACCGTCATGAGCTTGGCGCCGGTGTCGGCGTCCGTGGCGATCTCACCGGTGCGACGGTCGCGGACCTTCGGCTGCGGGGTCTTGGCGACCATCACGGTGGCGGCGGCGGTGTCGACGGGGATCTGACGCATGGCAAAGCACTCCTCTACAGGGGTTGGACTCCGTCACTCCGTCACTTATGTACATGAGTAACATGAAGAAGAGTGCATGACTCCTATACATGAGTCAACCCGTCGCGAATACGAAGTCACGACGGGCTGCGGGGAGTTGAGGGAACGTCAGTCCTCGGCGGGGATGCGGTACTCGAAAACGAACTGGTCAGCGGCCATGAGCGTGTCGCAGACCTCGACCACACGCCCCTCGGTCGTACGAGCCTCACGGATCAGATGAACCACCGGCGAACCAGGGCTGAGCGCGAGCTCCGACGCCTCCGCCTTGGAGGCCGGCCGTGCCTGCAACGTCTCGACGAACTCGGCGAACTCGTGCCCGTGGTCCTCAAGTCGGGCGTAGATGCCACCGCCACCAGGGTTCTCGGCGAACAGCTCGGGGATCTCCTTCACCACGTCCCACGGGAGGTAGGAGGTGGCGGTCTCGACCGGAGTGCCGTTGCGGAAGTAGAGGCGGCGCCGAGCGAGAACCTGGGCGCCAGCATCAACGCCCAGCCGCCGGGCGGCATCCTCAGGGGCCTCCATCGGCCCGATGTACAGGACGCTGACCTTGGCGGTAGCGCCGGACTGCGCCGACTCGGCGAGGTAGGCAGCCTTGCCGCCACGCCGGAGCGAGCGACGGAAACGGTCGGAGGAACGGTGCCGCACCGGCGGCCGGTCCTTCACGATCGAGCCCTTACCGTGCCGGGTCTCGACGAGCCCACTCGCCCGCACCTCGACCATGGCCTTACGGATCGTGCCCCCGGACACCCCGTACCGGTCGACCAGCTCGGATTCACTCGGCACCATGTCCCCAGGCTTGAGGACACCAGCCCGGATCTGCTGCACGATCTCGTCGGCGATCTGGACGTACCGTGGCCCGGACCTGCCCCCGCCTGCCTCTGTTCCCATAGTCCTTCCCCGCCTCCTATGCTCCTGTATATGAGTACCCAGGAAGCAACTTTGCCGCCACTCCACTCCGTCTCCGTCGCCGGGGTCGTAGTGCGCGAGGACGGCCGCCTCCTGGCAATCCGCCGAGCCGACAACGGCACCTGGGAGCTCCCCGGCGGCGTACTCGAACTCACCGAAACCCCCGAGGCCGGCGTAGCCCGCGAGGTCCTGGAGGAGACGGGCATCCACGTCGAGGTGGACCAACTCACCGGCGTCTACAAGAACACGACCCGCGGCATCGTGGCCCTGGTCTTCCGCTGCAAGCCCTCCGGAGGCATCGAGCGCACGTCGAGCGAGTCGACGGCCGTGGAGTGGCTGACACCGGACGAGGTCAGCGAGCGCATGGCCGAGGTCTTCGCGATCAGGCTCTTGGACGCGTTGGACGGCAACGGCCCCCACGTACGAAGCCACGACGGCAGGCGCCTCATCCCAGCGGGATAAGACTTTCCCTACTTCATCAAGGCCCGCGCACGGCGCGGGCGCGCGCCGCCTCTTCGGCGCGGCCTGCCTCCTGTCTTCGCCCCGGCTGGCCGCGCCCGGCGGCGCGCTAGTGCAGCGTGCAGAGCGGGAAACGCACTATGGCTAGGGCCGGTCGGCTCCACGGCTTTAGCCACCTCCCCGGTCCGGGTCCCGCGTCGAGCAAGACCAGGGGGCCACTCGTGCACATTGCGGGCAGGTCCAAAGCCTGCCCGAGTTGCCAGCCAGCGTACGGCCCCCTGATCATGCTCGACCCCAGACCGGGCAGGCCACCGGCCAAACCCGTTCCGCCGCAGAGGCGACGGGAGCGACTAACTGTTCGAATTCTCGTAAAAGCGTGGCACACCCGGCAAGAGGCGTGGTAAAACGACAAGCGGACGAAGTCAGGGTGAATCTCGGGAGCCTTCTTTGATTCGGGAAATGAGACTTAAGAACTTCAAGGCATTTGAGTCGTTCTACATTTCTTTTCGAGATTCTTCGCTGCTCGTGGGGCCCAACAGCGCTGGGAAGAGTACGATTTTGACGGCGCTTCGACTGGCTGAGGCTTGTCTCAGGCTTGCAAAAAGGGTTCGGCCAAGCACATCCAACCCTCATCGCGGATCCTACTATCTGTCATATCCCGTGCCCACTCGCGATTTTGCGGCACTCAGTGAGAGCATTCGCCACAACTTCCGAGATCACGAAACGAGCATGGAGCTCGTCTGGAAGAACGGAAGTAGGATGAGGGCCGTATGGCCGGAGCGGCTCCCATTCGAAGATGAGCCGACTCCATTCTTCTATCTGCTCGATCCTGCGGGCAATTCCCCTCGCGCAATCGCACCAGTGAAGGCAAACTTCTCAACTATCGGCGTGGTTCCCACACTGTCCCCCCTGGAACACGAAGAGCCGATTTTGGAAGTGGAAACGGTCAAGAAAAACCTCAACACTCGCCTCAGCAGTCGCCACTTCAGAAACCAGCTGAGAATGCTCGACAATTCCGGCGAGTGGGACGACTTCATGCGTTTCGCGAGCCCTTGGCTGGCAGGCATTACCCTAAAGCGCCCTGTGACCAAGTACGACACCTCTAGCATCGACGTATTCTTCACCGAGGGGGCCAGTGGGTCAGAGAAGGAAATAGTATGGGCTGGTGATGGGGTACAGATCTGGCTTCAGCTGCTTCTGCACCTTTACCGAGCTGAGGATCTTCCGACGCTCGTCCTAGACGAACCCGAGGTTTTCCTGCATGCCGACCTCCAGAGGAGGTTGGTACGCCTCCTGGAATACATGGACTCTCAAGTCGTTCTCGCGACCCACTCGACAGAGGTGCTGACAGAGGCAGACCCGGAATCTATTGTCTGGGTAGACAAGACAAGGCGCCAAGCTGTACGGGCACCGAAAGACGAGAACTTGACGGGATTGCACTCGGCGCTAGGCAGCGTGTTCAACCTAGCCATGGCGAAGGCACTGAGAGCTAAGGGTGTGGTCTTCGTAGAAGGAAAGGATGTCAGGATCCTCAAGCTCGTTTCGAAGACCTTGGGTCTTGGCCGGATCTCAGAGGAGACCACTCTTGCCGTAGTTCCCATGAATGGCTACTCCAAGTGGGAACATGCGGAGGCTTTCGGATGGTTCCTTCGCGAATTTTTGGGCGAGTCCGTCAAAGCCCTAGTCCTACTGGACCGCGATTATCGAACTGAAACGCAAGTTACGGATGTAGAAAACCGCTTCGATAGCGCCATGGTGCAGGCACACGTTTGGAAGAGGAAGGAGTTGGAGAGCTACCTCATTATTCCCGAAACAATCGCACGACTATCCAAGTGCCCTGTCGCTGAGGTTGAGGACATTATCGAGACCGTTATGGGCAAGATGCAGAATAGGGTCACGTCGCGCCTTTTGGCGGAAAAGCTTGCATCGGAAAAGCGTACGGGCCGCGATGTTGCCGAGATCAACGAAGAGGGGTTGAACGACCTAAGCGAAGGATGGAAGCGGAGTGAATTTAGATACTCTGTCTGCCCTCCCAAAAAGGTGCTGGCTGGCCTAAATAAGGAGCTACAGAGGCGGAAGTATAAGGCCGTCTCCTTTGAGGCCGTCGCAAGAGCGGCTAAGCCTGAAGAGATCCCCGTCGAAATGAGTACATTCTTGCGAAAGATTGAATCCCTGGCCGATTAAGGCTGGCACTTTCCGCGTAATGTCAGACCTGCCACAGGTGCACCCCTCAAGCCCCCACGTGATCGAGGCTCGGGGCTCTGGGCGACACCTTCTCAAAACAGGGATCAGGCAGCGCACGAACGCCCTCCCGGGCCGTCCTCGGGCCGTGGAAGGGCGCTCAGCGATGACCAACGCCGACAACTGCCGACAGCTCGGCAGCAGGCCAGGGCGTTGATCGGTTAGGCGGCCGCAGGTCACGGCCGCCCGTGATCAGTTGTGGCTGTACTGAGTGAAACGTCTGCGGTCAGGCCATGGCCGGATCGCTCCCTTGTGTCCCGTTCGTGTGCGTGTCACACAGTTGAAAGGCGGGTGATCGGGTGGAGGGGGCGCTTCATGGCCGTGTCGGGTCGCGATCCGGTAGATCCGTCGGGCTGGGCGGTTGAGCGGTTCGGGCGGCATGCCGGCGCGCTCGCCGCTGCGGTTCCGCTGCAGTTGGCCAGGGCCCACGCTAAGGCTCACGCGGCGCACATAGCGGCTGGGCTGAAGAAGCGGAGCCCCTATGGAGTCGCCCTTGCCGGGGCTGTGCGTGAGGGCCTGGCCGACGCGGCGCGGGAGCTGGGGGAATCCGTGCGAGACGTGCGCGGGTACGAGTATGCGGTGATCAACGATCACGCGCTCTTCCCCTTCAGATATGCAGACAAGCCGAGGCCCCTTGACCGCGCCCGGTTGCCTGCCAACGCGTCGCCCACCCGGCAGCGGCTGTTCCGGGCTCACGGGCCGCAGCCTCCGGACGGGCTGTTCGAGGTCGACGCCGGCCTGGCGACGGAGGAGTACCTGGGACTGCACGAGGCGTTCGAGGAGCTGGGGGCCTCCACGAGGCTCGTCTGCGTGTTCTTCACCGCCGACGCGGAGAACGGCATCCACGTCATTCACTGGGGAGAAGCCCACCTCGAACCGGACCGCACCTTCACGTGGCTCCACAAGGAGCAGCTCCCAGTCGCCCCCATGCCGCTTGAGTGACCGGTGTCGGTGCGGCGCAGCGGGGGAAATGCCGGCGCACGCTCAGGGTCTCGTCGCTAGGCTCGGGCTCGTGAGCGAAGACGCCCGTCTCATAGCGAACCACCGAGTCCACGTCGTACCCGTTGTCCTGGCTCTGGCCAATCCGCCATGGCAGCAGACCGTTTGGCTCAATCCTTCGGTGTTCGAGAATCTGGACCACGTCTTCCACACGCTCTTCGATGACTTCTGCGACGCCGACGAGCCTGAGCGATACCTCGGAGTCAGCCTGAGAAGTGAGGAAGAGGTCGCTCTCATGCGTGAGCTGGGCACCGCTCTCAACGCCGCGGCGGCCGAGGCACCCAACGACACCGACGCGGAGTATCTACGGGCATCCTCATGGCCAACGGTCGTAGCGGTCGCGGGTCGTCTCGCTCAGGTCATGGTCGCGAACGATCTGAAGGAACTAGCTGCGCTGCAGCACGCCGATCCGACACCCCAACGTGAACCGCAGCAGTGAGTGTCTAACTGCGTGACAACGCGGACAGACAGCGGCGGACGAGCACGGACACTCACAGACTGTCGCAGCAGGTCAGATGAGCACTGGCCCGAGGTCGGCGGCCGGCGCGGGTTGCTTCGGGACGAAGAGGTCAACACCGCTGCCCTGTCGTCGAGTAGTCGCCCGCCTTTTCGGCCAGCGAAGTCGCAGCTCAGGCCCCAGATCACCCAGCTTCCCTGAAGCGGTGGTGTTCGCGGGCCTGACCGTACGCCCGAGCATGGCCATCACGCGTTGCAAGACCGTTCAACTGACCCAGATGCCCCCGGGTGAGAGGCGGCGAGCAAGGCGCCGGCCGGCAGCGCTTACGGGAGCCGACCAGGACACATCCGCAGCCTTGCATCCAAAGTCGGTGGCGAGTGCCTTCACGAGCGTGGCGCCAATGCCGCGGTGCCGGTAAGCGTCTGCCACCCAAATGAGGATGATTCGAGGACGCAGGGTGGCGTCCTCTACTCCGTACTTGGACCCGTCGACCAAATCCCAATGACGGTGCTCGTTCGTGTCGTGAGCGGCCACGTAGCCGACGATGCGCTCGTCCGCTTTCAGCAGATACGCGCGATAGCTGTCCGAAGTCGCCTCGGGTTCGCCCATGTGGGACCACGACGGGAAGTCGTAGTTGCCCTCCTTCTGCGGCATGCGCGCCACCTGATAGACCAACTTCCGCCACGAAATGGGTGACTGCGTGGTGACCACTGCCAGATCACCCCACCAGCTGAGGCCTTTCGGCACCCGAACGCCTAGCGCCCAACTCGCATGGTGTACACGGTGGACGCTGTCGTCCCCCACGTCTTGAAGACGCATGCCGCACGGGCACTCGCCACCACTCTCTGATGCCAACTGCTGAAAATGAACTGGGATCGCACCGCGGCTCAGGTCCTCGTCACTGTCTCCCACCCAAGGCCGGAAGGGGGCATCCTCCGATTCGATGTAACCGGTCCAGCGGTCTACCCATCCCGGATACTGTTCGGGGAACATCTCTCGGATCTGCTTCTGAGCCGCGGGCAATGTGGGGCGAATCCACACGCTGCCAGCCGTCGCTCGGCCGTTGAGGCGCAAACCGCACTTAGCAGCCTTGGCGCGGAGAAACTTCAGGAACACCCCGGGGGGTGATTCGAAGTCCACCCCGCGGATCAGCTCTCGCTCACCGGGGGACAGCCACTCATCGATGGGTAATGCGAGCCGATCGGCGAGTGCGTGCAGTCCGCTGTAGTCGTGTTCGAGTTCAGCTGCCCGCAACGCTACGACCGTAGCCTCGACGTCTCGAAAACGAGCAAATAAATCGATCCAGCGAGGGCCTCTCCCGAAGTAGAAGGCGCCCCGGTAGCCGTCATACCGAATGCAGTCCATTGCCGCATTGCGCGCCTTGTCGACCGCCTCTATGTAGTCCGCGGGTAGATCTGGTTCGCCGCCCCGCGCGGCATCGGCATCGACGTAACTATCTCGGTCGAGCTGGACAGTGGCGAACCAGCGTGAGGCCCGAATCCGGATCTTCCTGGTGTCTCGACTGCTCGGATCTGCGACAAGGTGGATAGTCCGCTCGGTCATGCGCTCTGCTCCATGGCTATAGCCGGATCGTTCAGACTGATCATTCCCGTCACTGCCCGCTTCGGGAAGAGCTCGAGGCAAGGGGAGCCAAGACAGAGGCTGGAGCGATCCCCTCATAGATCAGACCGGGCCGGCGCCAGGGCTGATGGGCAGGGTGTGCCTGGTGACGGAGGTCGTAGGAGCGCCGACGGCATGCGCCAGGACTTGGCGCTGACCGTCCCCGTGAACACCGAAGGTCCGCCTTAGATCCTCAAGTTCTCCTCAGAACCTCGATCTTCTGATCGTCGCGGGCCTGCTCTGCCCGTAGTGTCCAAGTGCTCGATCGCCACGGGGGCGGTCCACCAGAAGAGGTGTCACATGGGCATCAGCTCACGGCGCGTGACCGGCGCCGCGACTGTAATGCTTCTCTGCTTAGCGACTGCGGGTACTGCCGTCGCTGACGAGACCCAGTCGGACGGTACGGCGCCTGACAGCACAGCGCCGGACAGCATGGCAATATCTGCCGACCAAACGACGGACATCAACGACAGACAAGGCTGGGAAGACACCGACGATCAGCCGCTCGGTGAGAAGACGGCGACCATGTGTGACAGGCCGGAGACGTGGTACACAATCACGTCGAAGAAGAAAGTCCACGTTCCATCCTGGTGGAACGGCACTGAGTACATGGACGGCCCTGGCGGCTCCATGACCGTGTCTGTGACCAAGAGTGGCACCATTACCGGCGAAGTCTCGGGCACCGGTGAGTGGTCGGCCGGGGCGATCATCGCGAAGGCCAAGGTCACGGTCAGCGTCAAGATTGCTGCCAGCGTGACTGTCGCGGTCGGTCACACCTACTCACACGACATCAAGCCGAACAAGTACGGCCACCTGCGGTACGGTTCGTGGGGCTACAAGCTGACCTGGAAGAAGTGGCGTTCCAGCAGCGGCAGCAACTGCAGTACCGTCGAGATCGGCCACGGATCAGCGACATTGCCCACGTCCGCAACCGGTTGGAAGTATTGGGAAACCTCCTGATGACGAACGTGAGCCCGAGGGGCTGGCTCGTCGGATGCGCTATGGCAGCGTCGGCATTGCTGCTGGTCTCGTGCACCGCCGGAAATGGTGACGGCGATGCCGCCAAAACACCGTCTTCACCGCCCACAGCGAGCGCATCACAGGCCCCGAACAAGGCGCAGGAGAAGAAGCTCACCGATCAGGCACAGGCGGCCCTCGCCGCCGTTCACAGCGGGACGATGGTCGAGGCCGGCGCGGAGCGCGTGGCCGACGGCATCCACACCGAGCCCAGTCTGAGCCACGGCAAGGCTTACAAGCTCAACCTGGTCTGCGTCGGAAGCGGCAACGCGCAATTGACATTTACACCGGCGAGCACCGGGCTGAAGGCCGAGGTGCCGTGCGATCGGTCGGTGGTGCAGCAACGGATTACTGCGCACAAGCTGCCGATACACATCGATGTCGAGGGCACAAAAGGATCTTCAGGTGTAATCGCCTGGCAGATCGACACCGTCTGATCGAAGCACTAGTGCGTAGAACGCTGTAGTACGACAAGCTCAGCAAACGACCACGACCGCCGCCGTCAAGGGCTATACAGCCGCCACCCACGGCCTCTGTTGACCGTTCTCTACAGAGCTACCGATCAGAAGCCAACGACAGCGACGGCATCAGGGATATCCGAAGCCAATGCTGTACACCGTCCTTTTCGGTGCGCGCACAGTTGGCTGGTCGGGACCGGCATGACAAACGGGGAGAGCGGCCCTGGGATCTCGCCCGGGCTTCTCTCCCCGGCGGAGTGGATCGTGCGTATGTCGCCAATCGTCGCCGAACGCAACTGAACTGTCAGGGACGATGAGGCTCGCTCACCGCCAGGAGGAGACCGCGGCTGGTTGCCACACGGAGCACGGCACCGAGAGCCCCGGTCAGCTCTTTCGCCAGCCGGCGCAGGTCTTCCGGGCCTGTGTCCTGGTCGTCGAGGGTCTCCGAGGCATGCTCCAGCAGTTCCGCTGCTGCTCCGAGCTGTACCGCCTCGATGTTGTCCGCCAGGCGGGACATGAAGCCGTCCCTGTCGTCGGTGCTCAGGTAGCAGGGCTTGCCCTCCGGTCCCGACCATGGGAGGAGGCGTAGGTCATTTGGTGCCGTCATGGTTGTGTCTGCCTCTCGTCCGGCAGGTGGTGGGTGGTGAAGACCGCTTCGACCCGGTCTCCCGGGAACACCAGAAGCGCGGCCTCAACCACTCGCCCGGTGGAGTCGGTCGCCACACGGGTGATCGCGAGGACTGGCGCGGCTGAGTGCGTACGGAGGGTCGATGCTTCGTCCGGTGTCGGTGGGCGGGCGCATGCCGTCTCCTGGACAGCCGCCGACGGCGGGCCGAGGAATGCGAATCTCCCTGCTGCTTCCCGGCGTGATGACTCATCGTCGAGCACTCCGGCCGGCGCCAGGTCGCGCGGGGTGTAGATGCGTGCCAGGCCGTGGGGGGAATCTCCCGCGTAGGCGACGCAGCGGAGTTCGGCGAGAGGGCTGCCCATAGGCACCTTCAGCAGCGTCGTCAGGTGTCCGTGTGCCTGAAGCGTGGTGCTGTGGACGGTGACGCGTAGGGCCGCTTCAGCGGTCGTCCATGGGTCCAGCGTCCCCCAGCCGCCGACGTACACGATCTTCCGAAGTGGGCGGCGAGCGAAGTTGCCCTTCCCGTGGATCTTCTCGACGAGGCCCTCTCCCTGGAGGACTACGAGGGCACGCCGCAGGGTCACTGTGCTGACCTTGTAGCGGTCGGCGAGGGCTGTCTCGGATGGGAGGCGTTCGCCGGGCTGGATGTGGCCGTTTGTGATCTGCTGCCGGAGGTCGTTGGCGATGTCGTGATGTCGAGGAGACACGGCCGGTCACCGCCGTCTCAGCATGCGCACGGCGTCGAGCCTCGTTCGCGTGTTTATGGTCAGCAGCTCGCCCGACTCGAAGAGGAGTTGCTTAGCCCCCTGAGAGAGTTGAAAGAGATCCATCACTCGGTGGGCCTTGCCGCCGAGTTGGATGATGTCGCCGCGCTGCACGGTGGTCGCCGTGACCTCGATGTTGTGGACCAGTGCGCCGTGAGGGGCTCGTTCGATCACTGCTTCACCTCCCCGGTCGTGGGCCAGTCGGACGCTGAGTGGCATGCGCAGTCGCACACCTCATAGACCACCGGGAGTTCGGTCGGCGCCGAGGCAGGAGTGGACTCTGAGCAGGTGGAGTGTGTGCCGATCCGGCATGCCGTCGATCTGTAGGGGGCTGTCGAGGCTGCCGCGATGTAGGGCTGTCGGCGATGAGACATCAGTGGGCCCTCGCAAGGGTCGACCAGGCCTCAGCCGGTAAATGAGGAGCAATGACCACAGGGCGCGTACGTGCGCGCTTCTCCCAGGCCAACACGTACGGGCGGACGAGCGCGACGTCCTCGCCAGGGAGCGAGTGCCGATGATTCCCGCCCACGGAAGCCTGCCTCAGGACGGCCGGCGACGCGTCAGCACCGGCGTGAGCGGCTCGAACGGTCGGCAGCACAGGAGGCATTAAGGAGCGGCGATGCCTGCCTCTCGGAAAGTACCGCGCCCTGGTGAGCAAGGCGGCACGGCGGATACGGTTGAACACGCTGCTCAGCTCCTATCGCTGATGGCTCGGTCCCCCGACATCGCCCGTCGTTGGGACCGCTTTGTTGACGACCGCCCAAAGGGTGCGGCCGTTCAGGCTGGTGGCCAGGAGCCCGAAACGGTCGGCTTCCGCCACCGCCTCCAGGACCTCCCGCCATAAGTCGGCCGGGAGTGACTCCGGCAGCTCCACCTCGACCGTCGTGTACCGGTCGTGCTCCTCCACGCGCGCGGCAAGCCCGACGTCGGACAGCCGGGCAGCGATGGCCGCCGCGCTAACTCCCGAAGCGGGCACAGGGCAGCCTCCGTCAACCGGCGATCACTTTCAGTGAAGCTAGTTAACTAGATTAGAGCTAGTGGACTAGATTTTCCATATGCCTGAGCAGCCGCCCTATCTCCGCGTCGCCGACGAACTCCGGCGGCGAATCGCGGAGCGCGTATGGGAGCCCGGGGATCGCCTGCCGTCCCGCGCCCAGATCGGCCAGGAGTGCGGGGTCGGCGAGAACGTCGTCCGCCGGGCTCAGGAACTGCTGATCTCGCAGGGCGTGTTGGAGGGCCGCGCCGGCTCGGGCACCTACGTCGCCGAGCCCCGGCAGCGGGTACGCATGGTCCGGTCGTCCGCGCGCGAGCATCCCGACGGGTCGCCGTTCCGGGCGGACATGAAGGCCTTGGGCAAGCAAGGGGACTGGGAGAGCCGGACCGACGCCAAGGTCCCGGCGCCTGCCGACATCGCGGTACGGCTCGGGATCGCCGAGGGCGACCTGTGCGTCCGCACGACTTACGAGTTCCTCGCCGATGGCAGGCCTCTGCAGCTCTCCACGAGTTGGGAGCCGTACGACCTCACCGCCGGCACACTCGTGGTCCTCCCGGAAGGCGGGCCGCACGCCGGTGCCGGAGTCGTGAACCGTATGGCCGCAATCGGCATCACCGTCAGCCATGCCGTCGAACAGCCTGAGCCCCGGCACGCGACCGCCGAGGAGGCCTCGCTCCTGGGCATCCAGAAGTCAGCGCTCGTCACGCACATCCGGCGGACGTACTACAGCGACGAGGGGCGTCCGGTCGAGACGGCGGACATCGTCGTGCCCGCCGCCCAGTGCGAGATCGTCTACGAGATCCCGATCAACGGTTCGTAGCAGTTGCTGCGCCAGGCCGATCGGGAACTGTCGGTCACCTCCGGCGTTGGACGTACCAAGCCGCCGCCACCACGATGAGGATCGCGATCACGAACGCCCACACCGTCGTTGCGGCGTGGTACGAGCGGTAAGCCGTCAGAGCAAGCATGTACAGGCGGATACCCGGGGCGGGCGCCTTCAGCCGACAGGCGTCACCCGCCCTGGTCGAATGCGTGTCGAAGGCGTCGCCCAACCGCGGCCGTGGCCCGGATAACACGAGGACACAGGGGGCTCGTTGGTGATCTCGCCCAGTCTCTTCTAAGCGCTTGGCCGCAGGTTCGAGTCCTGCCGGGGGCGCAAGCTTCCGCCCTCCCTTTGGGAGGGCATTTTTGCTGGCCAGGCTCGCGAGGATCGACACACGTCAGCCCCGGAGGCCCTCACGGCGATCGAGAGCAGACTCGGGGCCGTCGGCTGCCCGTCTGATCAGCCGCCGCAGCGGGCCTGCCCGGACGCGATCGGTCGGTGGTGCAGCAGCGGATCACCGTCCACCAGCTGCCGGTGCGCATCGACGTCGATGGCGTCAAAGGATCTTCCGGCGTGATCGCTTGGCAGATCGACACCGTCTGAGGGACACCTGAGGGACACCTGAGGGACACCGAGTGCGGCTCAGGCCAAGCGCCTGTACACGCCCCCGCTCCGGGTCAGGTGCTGAAGGTCGACCAGATATCGCCGGAGGGTCACATGGTCGACGTCGCCGTCCTCGCACCAGGCGCGGAGCTTGTCGTTCACGACGCGCTCGGGGTAGTCGACGTCCGGGACGAAGGTCTGGTCGGCGATGCAGCGCAGGACGAGCTGCTTGCGGGTCCACTGGGCCGGCAGGCGCAGGAGGCGGCCGTCGCGGACGAAGGTGCGGAGGACCATGTCGGTGCGCTCGTCGCCGGTGGCGGGGGCGTCGGCCGCCGGCTCGGGGCGTCCGGCGCGGGCCAGCTCGCGGAAGAGGTCGTAGCCGACGCGCAGGGTGCCGTCCTCGTCGGCGGTCACCGCGCCCTGCTCACGCAGCCTCAGCAGCGCGGCGGCCGTCGCCTTGGGGGTCAGTCCGGCCCGCTCGGCCACCTCAGCGGGGCCGGCCGCGCCGAGTGCCACCGCCGCGAAGGCCCGTACCCGGCTCTCCTCCGCCCACAGCCCGATCAGCCGCGCCGCGGATCGCTCCTGTGCCGGCTGTCGTGTCGGCCGCCGTGCCGGCTGTCTGTTCGTCGTCTCCATCCCGTGAGGCTAGTGGAGCTGCCCTTCCCGAACAGAGCCAATTTCCTTCATGCGTTTCCTTCATGCGTCTCCTTCTTTCGTTTCGTTCATTCGTTTCGTTCATTCGTTTCGTTCAGCCGTTCCCCTACGTCCGACCTGCTTCAAAACGAGTGATCCGTCCGTCCGTGCCGTGACCCGCCCACACCACCCGCGTTGAACGGGAAGTGCGGCGGCGAGTCACGCTGTCGTGTGCATCGAGTCAGAAGGAGTACGTGATGTCTCGCATCGCGAAGGCTGCCGGAGTCGCTCTCGGCACGGGTGCCGTGGTCCTCGGCGGGGCCGGCCTGGCGCTGGCGGACGCGGGCGCCCACGGCGCGGCTGTCGGCTCGCCCGGCGTGCTGTCGGGCAACCTCGTCCAGGTCCCCGTCCACATTCCGGTCAACGTGTGCGGCAACACCGTCAACGTCATCGGCCTGCTGAACCCCGCGTTCGGCAACACCTGCGCCAACGTCGACGGCAACGGCCACCACGACGACGATGACGACAAGAGCGGCGACCACGGCGGTTACGGCTACGGCAACTGACCGTACGCCCCGCACGGCCAAGAGCCCCGGCACTCCGAGCGCCGGGGCTCTGCCTTGTCCGCGGGGCGCGGGCCGCCGACAGGGCTCAGCCGTACCTGTACACCCGGCTGACGTCCTCCAGCTGATCGGGGGTCACGTCCCACGGCGGCAGCCGCTCGTAGCGCGCCACGATCCGACCGCGTTGGCTGTCGCCGGACGCCGGCGGCCGCGCGGGCAGATAGCGGTGCGCGCTGTGCCGCCGCTGCCACCGCTGCCAGCACAGGTCGATGAAGGCGTGGTGCAGCCAGAACACCGGGTCGTTGACGGAGGCGCCGCCCACCATCGCCCCGCCGACCCAGCGGTGCACCCGGTTGTGGTTGCGCCAGGCCGCGCTGCCGCTGCCGCTCCCCCAGCCCTCCAGCTTGTTGCGGAAGCCCCGGGCGGAGGTCGAGTTCCAGGGCGAGACGTCGTACACCGGGTCGCTCAGCGCCCACTCCAGGTCGCTCCTGGTCGGCAGGGCGATCGGGTCGCGGCGGCGGCCCAGGTCCCGGGTGAGGAACTCCCCGTCGGTCACGCCCTCCTTGAGGGTCCAGTTGCCCGTCCGGTAGGCGAACGGGCCCGTGGTCACCTGCCGGTCCCAGCTGCGGCCGTTGCCGCCGAGCAGGTCGGACGTCCACGGCACCGAGGACGTCGTACGGTCACGCGTCCAGTCCCAGTAAGGCAGTGTCACCGACGAGTCGACCCGGCGCAGCGCCTTCTCCAGCTCCATCAGGAACTTGCGGTGCCAGGGCAGGAACGAGGGCGCCATGTGGGCCGTACGCAGGCCGCCCTCGCCGTCGGAGACGTAGTACTCGATGTGCGTCCGCACGAACTCGTCGTACTCACCGCGTCGTTTGATCTCCAGCATCGCCCTGACGAACCGGCGTCGCTCGGCGCTCGTCAGGGTGCTGACGTCCTTACGGACGTACGCCATCGTGTCCCCCCTGATGCGTGTGTTCCCGTACGTGCCGCCCGGCCTCCTCGCGCAGTTTCTGTGCCGGGCCGAGCTCGTCGACCGCGGCGCGGGCGGCCTCCAGCGGGGTGGCGTAGGAGGCGTAGTGGTCGACCATGGTCAGCCAGGTGCCGTCGGCGCGGCGCATCAGATGCAGCGGACGGCCGTCGACGGTGACATGCCACTCGCCCTCGCCGAAGGTGCGGCCCGGCAGGTTCTTGACGCCGCGGATGTGGTGGCCCTGGTACATCTCCTCGAAGGCGTCGTCGCCCGGCCGCCCGTCGTCCGGCCGCTCCCGCTGCACGGGCCGGGAGGCCGCCACCACCGGCGCCAGCGCCAGGGCGCCCGCCGAGGCGAGCAGGCCTCGCATCACGTCCCGCCGGGTCCCGCTCACCGGTGCCGGTCCGGCCGGCCCCGGCGGTCTCCCGGGTCCCTGCTCGGCCCCGACCGCCACTCCGCCGACATCTACGGCCATCGCGCTCTCCTCGTCCGGTTGGCTCCAAAACTCCGTACCGGTAACCGCCGATCGGCCCAGCCGGTCACCGTCGGTACGTCCATATGAGGAACACCCCAGAAACGCCGCGGGGCCCGGACGCCACCTGCCGCCCGGGCCCCGCGCTCACGCACCGGCCACGGTTCTACGGCCGTACGGCCGCGGTCACTTCCGCTCGTACGGCCCGCCCCCGAGCGCTACAGGCCCCCGCCGGCCCCCAGCTCGGCTTCCGGCACGGTCTGCAGGACCGGCGTGAGGACGCCGGCCTCGGGCAGCTTGAGGTCGGGCAGGCCGAAGGCGTCGGGGTTGGGCGGGGTGAGGGGGGCGTCCAGGGTCAGGCCGGGGGCGAGGGTGCGCAGGTCGGACGCGGGGGCGCCGAGGGCGACGTGGTCGAAGTCGTCGCCGAGGACGTGCGGCACCGGGGTGCGCAGGCCGAGGCCGGGCAGGCCGCCGCTGACCGGCAGCTGCGGGACTGCACGCTCGGGCAGCAGACGGCCCTCGACGTACCGCGGGCCCGCGGGGTCGCCCGGCATCGGCACGGGCACCTCTCCACCGAGCTCGGGCAGCTCCATGCCCAGGGACTGCTCGACGCCCTCCAGCGGCACGGGGACGGGGACCGTGCCGGCCGCTGCGGCGGGGGTCGCGGCGGCTCCGACGGCAGCCGCGACACCGGTGAGCACGGCGGCGAGGGTTCCTCGGGTGGTCGGCTTCATGTCAGGTACGGGCCTTTCCGGGGTCGGCTTCTCAACGTCCGTACCTCGTAACGACTCCGTACGCGTCGAGCGCGCACAATTCCCCCGTCTGCCGCAGTAGTAGGAGAGTCAGCTTGTCCAGAAGTCCCACCAACGCGTCAGCACGAGCATGCCGATCACCCCCAGATGCAGCACCGGCGGCACCCACGGGAACTCGTCGAGGAACGTCCTCGCCCAGCCGGGCGCGGGCAGCAGGCCCCGGCGGACGGTGAGGGAGAGGACGTACCAGAACAGCACGACGGTGGCGACCCACGCCAGGCAGCACCACAGGCACAGGGCGTTGATCCGGTACAGCGACTCGAACTGCAGCCAGGAGACGAAACCGACCCCGAACAGACAGCCGGCCAGGAACGTCAGCCAGTACCAGCGGGGGAAGGCGGCACCGGCCAGCAGGCTCATGCCGACGCAGATCACGACGGCGTAGGCGGCCAGGCCGAGCATCGGGTTGGGGAACCCGAACGCCTCGGCCTGGTCGCTCTCCATGACGCTGCCGCAGGACACCACCGGGTTCAGACTGCAGCCGGGCGTGAAGTCCGGGTCCTCCAGGAGCTTGAACTCGTCGATGGTGATGACCCAGGACGCCAGCAGCCCGGCCGCTCCCGTGAGCACCAGCAGCAGGGCGAAGGCCCGGCCGGTGCCTTCCGCCCGCATTCCCGCGGTGGCGGCGCTCACGCCGGTCAGGCGCGCAGGGTGCGTGCGGGCAGGACGACGTGCGCGGCGGCGGTCAGCGTCTCGTCGGCACCGGCGAACGCGGCGAGCGCCTCGGGCTCCACGGGCTTGCCGGGCTCGGCCTCGGGCCAGGGGCGGGTGGTGAACACCAGGTACGCGTAGCCGCGTTCGGCGACGGCGGCGAGCCACTCCGCGGGTGCGGGGCACTGGGCGTTCAGCGGCGGCAGGTTGAGGACGGCCTGGCCGGCCTCCACGAGCAGGCTGACCGGCAGGCTGGGCTTGGCGTTGCCGTCGACCAGGTCGCCGCCGACGGGCAGGTCGTTGTCGGCGAGCATCTGGGCGACGGCGGCGCTGGTCGCCTCCGGACCGCCGGGGCCGTCACCGAGGGGGTAGGCGAGCAGATAGGGCATGTCGCCGCCGTCGGGGGCCTCGCCGCTCCAGGCCATCACGACGAGGGTGCCGAGGTCGGCGGGACGGACGGGTGCGCTGGGGCTTGTGGTCACCGCGCGACCTTATCGGCGGGGCGGAAGGCCGCCGGGCGGGTTCTCACCCGCCCGGGGGACGCTTTCCGGGTGCTCCACACGAACGAGGGACGCGCCTCGAACGCGGAATCAGCCGGACCGAATCAGCCCGACGGAACCAGCCCGCCCGAATCAGCCCGACCGAATCGGCTCGACGGAATCGGCTCGATCGGCTCGACGGAATCGGCTCGATCGGCTCGACGGAATCGGCTCGATCGGCTCGATCGGCTCTGCCGAATGCGGCGCCGCTTTCGAAAAGCGCGACGCGCCCGAAAAGAGCGGGAAAGGAGGCGCTCAGCTCTGCAGCGGAAGGCCACCGAGCAGGCCGCCGCTGGAGTTCAGCGCGGTGGTCGCGCCCTTGACGGTGTTGAGCACGGAGTCCTTGTTCTCGGTGTTGAGCGCGTCCGACTGGTGCTGCAGCGGCATCACGTCGGCGGCCTTGAGGTTGCCGCTGGTGATGTGGTTCACGGCGCCGTCGGCGCTGGTGAGGGTGTTCACGGCGCCGGTGAGGCTGGTGGGCGTGAGGTCGGCGGGGCTCTGGGCGAACGCGGGGGCGGTGGCACCGGCGAGGGCCAGGGAACCGGCGACGACAGCGGCAGCCTTCAGGGACTTCATCATGGTCCTTTCCATGGGGAATTCCGACGCCGTGCACAACGACTTACCCCGCGGGCCGGAAACCCCGTACGCAGAAGAATTTCTGCATCGCCCGTCCCTCGTCCGGGATACGCGACAGCCGTTGCCGCCGGGCCCTGGTCGGAAACCGGTGGCAACGGCCGTCCGGCCGGCGCGGCGTCAGACGCCGGGCAGCGGCGGCACCACAGCGGCAGGCGCCGCGGGCACGGCGGGCGCCTCGGGCAGAACCGGCGCCGCCGGTACCGCGGGGACCTCAGGCACCGCAGGGACCTCAGCCACCGCGGGCACCTCAGGAAGCTCAGGCACCGCGGGTGCGGCCACCGACAGGGCCGGCAGCTCCGGCAGCTCCGGCAGCTCCGCCTCCGGCAGGGTCGGCGCCGCCAGATCACCGCCCAGCAGCGCCGAGGTGAGCAGGTCCACCAGCCCGGTCACCAACCCGGTGGCCGCCGGGACCACGCCGTCGGCCTCACCGGAGGTCACACCGGAGGTCACGTTCTGGACCAGGGTGTCGATCAGGCCCTGCAGGTTGGTGAGCAGGTCGTCCGTGGCGTCGGCGGCCGAGGTCTTGTCAGGCACGGCCGGCACCGCAGGCACCGCAGGCACCGCAGGCACGGCAGGCACCACAGGCACGGCCGGCTTCGACGGCTCGGCCGGAGCCGCGGCCGCGAGGTCGTCGAGGGCCTTCTTCGCGGCGTCGGCGAGCTGCTTGGCCTGGTCGGCGGCGAGCCGGCCGTTGTCCGCCCGCAGGGTTTTCGTGACGAGGTCGGTGACGGGGGTGACGGCGGAGCCGAGTCCGCTCAGGCTCTCGGCCTGGGCGAGGAGCGCGTCCGCGCCGGCGACGGGCGCTCGGGACGCCGCCTGGGTGCGGTCCTGGGCGGAGCCGCTGTCGGCCGCCACCGCGGCGGGGCCGGCGATTCCGAGGACGAGGGTGGCGCACAGGGCGGTGAACGCGAGACGCCGTACGGGCAGACCACGCATGGGGGTTCCTTTCGATGGTGCGTCGGGCCTTGGATCAACCGTGCGAGTGGCGGTCACCTGCTGCAACCGGACGAACACTCAACGTTGTGGCATCGGTCACATTCGTTACGCACTCTCACCGCCCGATAGAGCGTCACCGCTGGTCACAGGAGTGCCGGAGCGGGACCCCGGCCGCCCGCCCGCACTGCCCGTTCGGCGCAGCACGACGAACCGGCCGCCCTCCGGGAAGCGGAGGACGGCCGGTCGCGCGGGAACGCGTCGTGACTCAGTCGTTGACGCAGGTGTTGCCGAAGGCCGGGTTCAGCAGGCCGATGATGTCGACGGTGTTGCCGCAGACGTTCACCGGCACGTGGATCGGAACCTGGACGGCGTTGCCCGACAGCACGCCCGGGGAGTGGGCGGCGACGCCGTTCGCGCCGGCGTCGGCGGAGGCGACACCGGCACCGCCGGCGACGGCCGCGACAGCGGCGGAGGTCAGGACCAGGCCCTTCGCGATACGCGACATGGAGAGGTGCTCCTTGGGGTTGACGCAAACATCCGGGCGGGGATGCCCGGCGCTGTGAAAACGCGCGACGCGCCGGGGGGTTGTGCCGCCAATGGGGTGATCCCGCCGAAGACCCGGCGCCACCATTGCGACACACATGACCGCTTTCGGCGGATTAATACGGATAGCGGCTAGAGTTGCGGATCTCCCGGAGCACGTCTATAGCCAGCAAATCGCACGAAAGGGCATCGCCGTCATGCGCACTCCCTTCTGTTCGTTGCTGCTCGGTCCACAGTCGTCCCTGGTCGGCACGTCGGGGGCGCGTGTACCGGCGTACGCGCACACGCGCGACGACGCCTCGGCGGCGTTCGAACGGCGCGGAGCTCTGGGCAGAGGGGGTGACCAGCCGCCCTTCCGGCTCGTTTCCTCACGGGACGCGGCGTGGGCCGGCGCGCACTTCGCCGGCGTCGACACCCAGCAGTGATGCGCGTTCCCGCACGTTCCCAGCGTCACCCGTGAGCGAGGAAGCCCGCGCATGCACCAGTCAGCAACCGACCCTCCGTTGCGGGTCCTCCACGTCACGCAGCCCGTCGACGGCGGGGTCGCCCGGGTGGTCGCCCAACTGGTCCGCGCCCAGTGCGACTCGGGCGCGCGGGTCACCGTGGCCTGTCCGGACGGTGCGCTGACCGCCGTACTGCGCGAGGCCGGTGCGCGGGTGCGGGCGTGGGACGCGACCCGTTCGCCCGGGCCCGCGCTGGCCGGTGAGGTGCGCGCGCTCGGCCGGCTGATCGGGGACGTACGGCCCGAACTGGTGCACGCGCACAGCGCGAAGGCGGGTCTCGCGGGGCGGCTGGCGGTGCGCGGGCGGATCGCGACGGTGTTCCAGCCGCACGCCTGGTCGTTCGAGGCGGTCGGCGGCACCACCGCCGCGCTCGCCCTCAAGTGGGAGCGGTTCGGGGCGCGTTGGGCCCATCGCACGGTGTGCGTCAGCGAGGCCGAGCGGGAGCGGGGCGTGCGCGCCGGGATCACCGCGCGGTGGAGCGTCGTACCGAACGGCGTCGACCCGCGGGTCTTCCACCCGGCCGCCGCGGACACCGTACGGGCCGCCCTGCTGCCGGACGTCGGGCCCGCCGCACCGCTCGTGGTGTGCGTGGGCCGGCTGTGTCCGCAGAAGGGGCAGGACGTGCTGCTCGACGCGTGGCGCACGGTCGTACGGCGGGTGCCGGACGCCCGGCTCGTGCTGGTCGGGGACGGCCCCGACCGGGAGCAACTGGCGTCCTCCGCACCGGAGTCGGTGCTGTTCACCGGGGACGTGGCCGACCCGGCGCCCTGGTACCGGGCGGCCGATCTGGTGGTGCTGCCCTCGCGCTGGGAGGGCATGGCGCTGGCGCCGCTGGAGGCGATGGCGTGCGCGCGGCCGGTGGTCCTGACGGACGTGGACGGCGCCCGCGAGAGCCTGCCGCCCGGGCTCGCGCCCCGCTGCCTGGTGCCTCCCGGCGACCCGGCGGCGCTCGCCGAAACCCTCGTCGACCTGCTGCGCGACCCGCCGCTGCGGGAGTCGCTCGGCCACCAGGGGCACCGGCACGTCCTCGCCGCACACGACGTCCGGCACACCTCCGCGGCGGTATGGGACCTGTACCGCGAACTGCTCGGCGGCGTCCGGACCGCGGCGCGTGTCGCGCCCACCGAGTACAGGGAGTCCATCCACTCGTGACCGCGGAAAGCACCGTCCCCTCGCCCGGCGCCCAGCCGCGGGACCACGGATTCCACGCCCTGTCGGTGCTGCCGCCGCGCGGCCGCACCACCGGGTTCCACTTCCCCGCCCGCAGGCCCCCGGCCCGCCCCCGCACGTCCCTGCCGCTGCTGCTCGCCGACGCCTCGGCCGCGGGCGTGGGCGCCCTCGCGCTCACCGAACGCCGCCCGGTCATGGTCGCGTTGCTGATCGCCGCGACCATGCTGCTGCGGCACCCGCACCCGCCCCGGCGCGTCGACGGCGTCCTCGACGAACTGCCCTCCCTGTGCGGCCGTGTCACCGTCGTCTGGCTCGGCCTCGGGGCGCTCGTCGCGGCGTACTCCCCGCAGGCCGCGCTGCCGGCCCGCACCCTGGCCCTCGGCATCGCCACCCAGGCGGTGGCGGGCTGCGCCGGACGCGCGCTCGTGCACTGGGAGCGCCGCGCGGCCCTGCTGCACCGCCCGCGTGCCGCGCTCGTCGTCGGCCCCGCGGACACCGCGCAGCGGGTCGCCGCCGCCGTACTGCGCCACCCGCGGTGCGGGGTGCGGCCGGTCGGGATCGTCGCCGACCGGCCCGACGGCACCGGCGGGCTGCCCGTCCTCACCACCGGCGCCGAGGTGCAGCGCGCCCTCATCCAGAACGCCGTACGGGATGTGCTGGTCGTGCACCCGTCGGCGCGGGCGCGGCAGGCCCCGCTGTTGCGGGCGCTCGCCGAATCGGGTTGCTCGGTGTGGGAGTTGGACGCCGCCTCGCCCTCCTACGAGACCCGCGAGCTGCTCGCCGGATTCTCCTGCAGGCCGCTGCGGCTCGGCTCGGGGCAGCGCGGCAGCACGGGCAAGCGGGCGCTGGACGTGGTGGTGTCCGGGGCGCTGCTGCTCGCGGTGAGCCCGCTGCTGCTGGTGTTTGCCGCGGTGCTGCGGCTCACCGGCGGGCCGGGCGTGGTGTTCCGCCAGGAGCGCATCGGCAAGGACGGGCGCCCCTTCACGCTGCTGAAGTTCCGCACCCACCGCCCCGTCGACGCCCACGAGTCGGCGACCCGCTGGAGCGTGGCGAACCAGCGGGACATGCCGTGGTTCTGCCGCTTCCTGCGCCGCACCTCCCTCGACGAGCTGCTCCAGCTGTGGAACGTCTTCCGCGGCGACATGAGCCTGGTCGGCCCCCGTCCCGAACGCCCCTACTTCGTCGGACAGTTCAGCCAGACCTACCCCGGCTACGCGGCCCGCCACCGCATGCGCACCGGCATCACCGGACTCGCCCAGATCAACGGGCTGCGCGGCGACACCTCCATCGAGGACCGGGCGCGCTTCGACAACGCCTACATCGACAACTGGTCGCTGTGGCAGGACATCTGCATCCTGCTGCGCACCGCGGCCACGCTCGTGCGTCCGACGGGGAGCTGACCCGATGACCCTCGCCCTGCCGCGGGCGCCCCGTCGTTCGCCGTCGCCGGTGTGGCCGGTGGTGGCCGTGGTCGCCCTGCTCGGCCTGCCCCTGACGTCCGGCGGGGAGGGCGGGGCGGGGCCGGCCGACGCGCTGTCGGCGCTGGTGGTCGGCTGGTGCGCGGTCCGCCTGCTGCGACATCGGCGGCGTCCGCTGAGCCGTACGGCCGCGGTGGTGCTGGCCCTGCCGGTGGTGGGGCTGGCCCTGGCCGCCGTCGGCGCGTCCTCGCCCGGGGCCGGGCTGACCGGCCTCGGGCGCTATCTCCAGGTGTTCGTGCTGGTGCCGGCCGCGGTCGTGCTGCTGATCCGCGACCGGGCCGACTTCCGGCTGCTGGCCTGGGCGTTCGTCGGTCTCGCCGGGTGGGAGGGCGCGGTCGGCGTCCACCAGTACGTCACCGCGACCGGCGCCTCCTACCAGGGCGAGCCGATCCGGGCCGTGGGGACCTTCGGCGCTCAGGACGTGATGGGCATGGCGACCGTCGTGTCCTTCGGCCTCGTCTGCGCGGTCGGCCTCGCCCTCGGCCGCGCCCCGCTGCGGCAGCGGGCCCTCGCCGTGGCCTGCGCGCTCGCGCTGCTGGTGCCGCTGGCGCTGTCCTTCAGCCGCGGCGCCTGGATCGCCACGGCGGTGACGTGCGCGGCCCAGCTGTGCCTGGCCGGGATGCGCAGGGCGCTCACGGCGGGCGCGGTCGTGCTCGCCGCCGGGGTGCTGCTGGTCGGCGGGCTCGGCACCGGCACGGCCATGCTGGAGGAACGCATCGCCAGCATCACCCAGGTCACCGACGCGCCGGACCAGTCCGTCACCGACCGGTACAGCATGTGGGCGGCCGCCGCCGGCATGTGGCGCGAGCACCCGCTGACCGGCGTCGGTCTGAAGGGGTTCCCCGAGTACCGCGACACCCACTCCTCGCTCGCGCTGTCCTCCGGCAGCGACACCGACGGCGCGGGCGCCGGGTTCCGCAGGCAGCCCCTGCTGTCCCCGCACAACATGTACTTGCTGGTCCTCTCCGAGCAGGGCCTCGTCGGTCTGCTGGCCCTCGCGGGCAGTTGGCTGGCCCTGCTGGTGTGCGCCCTGGCCGGGCTGTGGCGCGCGCGCCGCACGGGGGCGGCCCGGGACTGCGCGCTGGTCTCCTGCGGCCTGCTGATCTGGCAGCTCACCGACTTCGTGTACGCCGACATCGGCGGGCCCTCGACGGTCGTGACCGCGGTGGTCCTCGGCCTGGCGGGCTGGTGGGCGCTGGCCGGCGGGGGGCAGACGCGGGGTCGGGAGACGCTGGGCACGGCCCCGTCCCGTGCGCTCCACACCGAGGGTGCCGCGCGATGACGGTGACACCTTCCCAGCCGCCCCGGACCGAGGGCACGGCGAGCGTCCCACCGGCCCGACCAGCCCAGCGGTCCGACGACTCGGCGGTCCCCCGGCCGGCCGTGCCCGCGCCCTGGCCGCAGGAGGCGTGCGCACCGCCGTGCGCCCCGACCTCGCCCCCGGACGGGACCCGGCACAGCGCGCAGCCCTCACACCCCCCTGCCCGCCCCGCCCCGCACACCCGCGGAACGCACCACACCGCCCACACCGCGCACACCGCGCACACCGAACACACCGAACACACCGAACACACCAACGGCACCAACGGCACCAACGGCACCGACGCCACCGACGCCACCGGGAAGCGTCCCCCCGAACTCCCCGCCGCCTCGCGGCGCTTCCTCGCCCGGGCCGCCCTCGTCACCGCGTCCCTGTCGGTCGCCGGAGCCCTGCTGGGCCTGGTCCGGGACCAGGCGCTGGCCCGGCTGTTCGGGGCGGGCAGCGACACGGACGCCTTCCTGGTGGCCTGGACCGTGCCGGAGTTCGCGGCGACCCTGCTGATCGAGGACGGCCTGGCGTTCGCGCTGGTGCCTGCCTTCAGCGTGGCGCTGGCCCGGCGGGCCCGGGGCGGCCCCGGCGACCCGGTGCGGGCGCTGGTGGCGGGCACCCTGCCCCGGCTGGCGCTCGCCTTCGTGGCGGCCGGCGGGCTGATCATGCTGGCCGCCCCGTATCTGGTCCGGGCCCTCGCCCCCGGACTGCCCGACCCGGGCCTCGCGGTCGACTGCACCCGCCTGACCGCCACCAGCGTGCTCAGCTTCGGGCTCGCCGGGTACTGCAGCGCGGCCCTGCGCGCCCACCGGCGGTTCCTGGCGCCGGCCGCGATCTACGTGGCGTACAACATCGGCATCGTCGGCGGGATGTTCCTGCTCGGCGGGCGCTGGGGCGTGCGTTCGGCGGCGATGGGCGTGGCGGTGGGCGGCTGTCTGATGCTGGCCGTCCAACTGCCGTCACTGTTGAAGGAATTGCGGCGGAGGAGCCCTCGTGAACTCGGTGAGCGGCCGGCGCGGGAGCGGCCGGTCGGGCTGGCCCTGATCGCGACCGTGCTGCTGTTCGCGCTGTGCCGTCAGTCCCAGGTCCTCATCGAGCGCTTCCTCGGCTCCCAGCTGCCCTCCGGCGCCATCTCGCACCTCAACTACGCCCAGAAGGTGGCGCAGATGCCGATGGTGCTGTCGCTGATGCTGTGCACGGTCACCTTCCCGGTCGTCGCCCGCGCCCTGGCCGACGGCGACACCGAGCGGGCCCGCGACCGGGTGGAGCGCGACCTGGCGCTGGCCGCCTGGGTGGTGCTGCTCGGCGCCGCGACGGTGGTCGCCTGCGCCCCGCAGATCGTGGAACTGCTGTTCCAGCGCGGCGAGTTCACCGCGAGTGACACCGAGGCCACCGCCGGGGTGATGCGGGTGTACGCGGTCGGGCTGCTCGGCCACACCCTGGTCGGCGTCCTGGTGCGCTCGTACTTCTCCGCCGCCCGCCCCAGCTGGTACCCGGTCGGCGCGATGGCCGTCGGGGTCCTCGCCACCTCCTGGATCGGCGCCCTGACGGTGGGCCCGTGGGGGGTGCTCGGCATCACCGCCGCCAACGCCGCGGGCATCAGCGCCACCGCCGTCCTGCTGCTGGCCGGGATGCGCACCCGCAGCGTCCCCATCCGGGTCCGCCCGGTGCTGCGCGAACTGTCCCGCCCGCTGGGCGCGGCGCTCGTCGCGGGCGCGGCCGGGGTGTTCGCCGCGGCCCGTTTCCCGCAGCCGCTGCCCGGCCTCGCCGTGGGTGGTGCCACCGTCACCGTCGTCTTCGTCCTGGCTGGCTGGGCGCTCGGCGCCCAGGGCATCGCACCCGCACTCCGATCCGTATCGCCCGCGACCCGAAGGCACGCGCATGGCCGCAACCGTTGACACCGACAGACGACCCCCCGGTACCTCGATCCCCTGGGTGGCGATGTACCACTCCGTCGCCGACTGCTCGGACGACCCGTACCGCATCACGGTCACTCCCGAACGCCTCGACGGACAGCTGGCCTGGCTGCGCCGCCGCGGACTGACCGGCGTCTCCATCACCGACCTGCTGACCGCCCGCGCCCGCGGCGAGAGCGCCGGCCTGGTGGGACTGACCTTCGACGACGGATACGCCGACTTCGTCACGGCCGCCCTGCCGGTGCTGCGCCGCCACCGCTGCAACGCCACCCTGTTCGTGCTGCCGGGCCGGCTCGGCGGCGACAACGCCTGGGACCCGCTGGGCCCGCGCAAGCCGTTGCTGACCGCCGACGGCATCCGGCGGGCCGCCGCCGAGGGCGTGGAGATCGGGTCGCACGGCCTCACCCACATCGACCTGACCCGGGCCTCCGACCCCGAGCTGGAAACCGAGGTCGGCGAGAGCAGAGCACTGCTCGCGGAGCTGACCGGTGCTCCGGTCAGCGGGTTCTGCTACCCGTACGGCGCCGTCGACAGCCGTGCCGTCACCGCCGTCGCCGCGGCCGGGTACGCCTACGCCTGCGCGATCGACCCGGGCCCCCTCACCGGCCCGCTGGCGCTGCCCCGGGTGCACATCGGGCAGCGCGACACCGCCGTACGCCTGTATCTCAAGCAGCGGCTGCACCGGCTGCGCCGCCGTCCGGTGGAGGACACCCGATGAAAGCGCTGCATGTGATCACCGGGCTCGGTGTGGGCGGGGCGGAACAGCAACTGCGGCTGCTGCTGCGGCATCTGCCGGCCGACTGCGACGTGGTGACCCTCACCAACCCGGGCGCGGTCGCCGACGGGCTGACCGCCGACGGGGTGCGGGTCACCCACCTCGGCATGAGAGGCAACCGCGACGTCGCGGCCCTGCCCCGCCTGGTCCGGCTCATCCGCTCCGGCGGCTACGACCTCGTCCACACCCACCTCTACCGCGCCTGCGTCTACGGCCGTCTCGCCGCGCGTCTCGCCGGGGTGCGCGGGATCGTCGCCACCGAGCACTCGCTGGGCGACTCCCAGATGGAGGGCCGCCCCCTCACCCGGGGCGTGCGCGCCCTGTACCTGGCAACCGAACGCCTGGGCCGCTCCACCGTCGCCGTCTCCCCCACGGTCGCCGACCGCCTCAGGCACTGGGGTGTCCCCGAACCCCGGATCGAGGTCGTCCCCAACGGCATCGACCTGACCCGCTTCCGCTTCGACCCGCTGCAGCGCCACCGCACCCGCCAGCGCCTCGGCCTGCCCGAACACGCCTACGTCGTCGGCGGGGTCGGCCGCCTCATCGCCGGCAAACGCTTCGACGTCCTGGTGCGCGCCCTGGCCCGGCTCCCCCGCGACCACTGGCTGCTGCTGGTCGGCGGCGGCCCCGAGGAGAACGTGCTGCGCCGGCTCGCGCACGAGGCGGGTGTCGCCGACCGGGTGCTGTTCACCGGCGAACGCCCCTGCCTGCCCGACGGCTCCCCCGGACCCGACCTGCCGTCGCTGACCTGCGCCATGGACCTGCTGGCCTCGCCGTCCCCCGAGGAGGCCTTCGGCCTGGCGATCGTGGAGGCCCTCGCGGCCGGGCTGCCGGTGCTGTACGCCTCCTGCCCCGCCGTCGAGGACCTGCCGGCGAGCGCCGCGTCGGGTGCCCGGCGCGTGACCGGCGGACCGGACGCCTTCGCCGACGCGATCGCCGGGGTCCGCGCGGCCGGGGCCGCGTCCCGCACCGCCCCGGAGGCGGCCCACCACTACAGCATCACCCGCAGCGCCGCCCGGCTCATGGACGTGTACGCGGCAGCGGTCCGTCCCCTCGACGTCCCGATCACCCCAGGAGTGAGCTCCGCATGACCGACAAGACCTCCGCACAGCACCGCGCGGCCCGGCCGCTGGCCCGCGCCAAGGCCCTGCCGCCCTGGACGCTGGTCGCCGCCGGCGTCCTGGCCGGCGGGGTGCTGGGCGGCGCGTACGGGGCGCTGAAGACCCCCGCCTACACCGCGACCAGCTATGTCGTCGCCGTCCCCGCCGAGAGCTCCGACCCGTCGGCCGCGCTCGGTTTCGCGCAGGCCTACGGCAGGGTCGCCACCCAGCTCGCGGTGCTCGGCGACGCCCAGGTGTGGGCGGGCGTGCCGGTGAGCACCCTCAGGTCCAGTGTGCGCACGGCGACCTCGCCGGACGCGCCGATGGTCGCGGTCACCGCCACCTCCTCACGGCCCGACCTCGCCGCCGACATGGCCAACGCCGTCTCCCGCGCGCTGACCCGGCACGCCAACGACACCTCCGACGCCACCCACGTCGAACTGGAGGAGTTCGCCCGCGCCGTCGAGCCCACCGAGCCGTCCTCGGCGTCCCCGGCGCTCACCGGCCTGGTCGGCGCGAGCGCGGGCGGACTCCTCGGCGGCATGTTCCTGCTCGTCCGCCCCCGCCGCACCGAGCGCCCGGAGGGCCCCACCGCGTCCCTGCCCTCCCCGGCCGTCGCCGCCGACACCCGCGGGGCGCTGTGACCACCAGCACCGCGCACCCGGCACGCACCAGACGGCCCCTGGCGTACACCGCGGAACTGGTCACCGACCCCGCCGTCTTCGCCGCCCTCGCCCCCGCCTGGGCCCGGCTCCACCGGCGGTGCTCGGCGGCGACCCCGTTCCAGAACCACGCCTGGCTGCACTCGTGGTGGCTGTCGTACGGCCGCCCGGGCCGGCTCCGGCTCTTCCTGGTCCGCGACGCCGACGGCGAACTCGCCGCCGCCGCGGCCCTGACGGCCGTACGACGTCCCCTGCCGGCCCTGGTGCCGCTGGGCGGCTCCGTGTCCGACTACGGCGACGTCCTGCTGGCCGACGAGCACGCCGACGGCGCGGCCGCCGCGCTCACCGGGAGTCTCGCCGAGGCCGCCCGTACCGCGCTGATCGACCTGCGCGAGGTCCGTCCGGGTGCGGCAGCCGAGCGGATCTACGACCGCTGGAGCGGGCCGCGCCACCGGCTGAGCGACTCCGTGTGCCTGGAGCTGCCCGCGCTGCCGATGGACGAGCTGGTCGCCCGGCTGCCCTCCGCCAAGGCCCAGCAGCGGGCCCGCGCCAAGCTCCGCAAGCTGCGCACGCTCGGCGTCCGGCGCGAGATCGTGCGCCCCGACGAGGTGGACGGGGCCCTGCAGCGGCTGCTCGCCCTGCACCGGCTGCAGTGGCAGGGCCGCAGGGTGACCGGCGAGCATCTGCGGCCCCGGTTCGCCGAGCACCTGGTCCGCGCGGCCGGCCCGATGGTGCGCTCCGGGGACGCGGTGGTCACCCGGTTCCACCTCGACGACGACGTGGTCGCGGTCGACCTCACCCTGACGTCCCCGCGGCTGGCCGGCGGCTACCTCTACGGCGCCCACCCGCTGCTGCGCGAGCGCAAGGCGGATGTGGCGGTGATGCTGCTCGACGCCTGCGCCGCGCACCTTCCGACGAGCGGGCCCGGCACGTTGAGCATGCTGCGCGGCAGCGAACCGTACAAACTCCACTGGCGGCCCGACCCGGTCGTCAACCAGCGGCTGCTGCTCGCCCGCGGCAGCACCGCCCCGCTGCTGGGCGCCGCGCTCGCGCAGGCCGGGGCCCGGCGACGGGCCGGGCAGCTGCTGACGCGGTGGCGTGAACGCGACGGCGGCGGCAGGTCCTGACCGGGCCTGCCGCCGGGGTGACGCCGGGGTGACGCCGGGGGGGTCGCGTGGGCTCAGCCCAGCCGTGACCACCAGTCGAACCTGGCGCACAGCTTCCCGCCGAGCCAGTGCTCGACCCAGTCGCCCAGCTCCAGCGGCGAGCAGTTCACCGGCGGCTGCGCGGGCTGCGTGGGCTGGGCCGGGACCGGGGTGGTGGGTGCCGGGGTGCTCGGCTCGGGCACCGGTGTCTGCCCACGGCCCGACAGCGCCACCCGGTAGACCTGCGAGGCCCGCGGATTGTGCGAGCACTGCCACACGCCGTGCGGGCAGTAGTCGGTCAGCGTGTTGTACAGCGCGTCGTGCTCGTCCATCCAGGCGAGCATCCGCCGCATGTAGTCGGCGTTGTCCCCGTTGCGGAACAGCCCCCACTCCGGATACGAGATGGCCTTGCCGTGCGCCTTCGCGAACTCCACGTGGTGCCGCAGTCCGTAGGGCTCGTTCACCTGCTCGTCGAACGACAGGCCCTCCGGCTGGTCGTAGGCGTCCATCCCGACGATGTCGACGGTGTCGTCACCGGGATAGCACTGTGTCCAGGGAACGGCGTCCCGGCCGCGGCTCGGCGTGAAGTCGAACCTGAACTTCTGCCCCGGCACCGAACGCATGGCGGTGACGATCCGGTTCCAGTACGCCTTCCACGACTCCGGGTCCGGGCCGCAGCGGTGGCTGTAGGTGATGCCGTTCATCTCCCAGCCGAGCACCAGGACCGTGTCCGGCACCTCCAGCGCGACCAGCCGCTCGGCCAGGGCCCGGAAGTGATGATCGAACTCCCCGGCCGCGCCGCGCCGCAGCAGACCGCGCACCTGGACGTCGGACAACCCCTCCTCGTTGCGCTCCAGCATGGGCACGTTGAGGACGAGCATCCGGTCGGCCTTCTCGGTGCGCCAGTCGGCCCACACGTCCAGGAACCCCGGCAGCCCCTCGATGTTGCTCCAGCGGTCGCCGGGCAGGTAGGTGTGCGCGACGCGGAGCTCGGCGCCGCCCAGCCACTCGCTGAACTCGGCCATCCGCGCCACGCCGCGCGCGTCGTAGTCCAGGTAGGCGCCGAAGGCGGGTTTCTTCGGCTCGGGGGACAGGGCCGGGGCCGTCTCGGGAGACACGGGCGGCTCGGCCGTCGCGGGCGCCGGGGGCATCGGCGCGGGAGCGGGAGGGTCGCCGACCGCCACCACTCCCAGTCCCGCGGCGAAACCGGGACCGGACGCCAGGGCGGCCGACGCCGCGACCGTCGCCGCGACGAGCGCCAGCCGCCGGGACCGGGACCAACGTTGCTGTGGGGCCATGCCTGCTCCTTTCTCCACTCTCGCGCTGTTCTTCTGACGTGTGCTCTCGTCCTTTTCGGTCAGGAGCTATTGACACTGAGTCATATGAACGGCCGGCACGCGAGTGCGGTTACGGCGTCCGAGTGCGCCCTGCCACCACACGGGTGAGCGGGCCGCACACACACGCGTGCGCCCCGGGCGACGACAGCGGGGTCGTCGTCCGGGGCGCGGCAGGTCACAGGTGCCGGGCACCTGCGGTCATCGACGGGACGCGGATCGGCCTCGTCGGTAGAGCAGGACACCGCCCGCGATCAGCACGGCGCTGACCCCCGAGGCGGCGATCATGGCCTCGCTGCCGGTGTCGGGCAGGTGCGGCGGGTGCCCATGGTGCCCGCCGGGCGGCGGGGTGTGCGGCGGGGCGGTGTGCGGGGGCGGCGTGGTGTGCGGAGGCGTCGTGTGCGGCGGCGTCGTGTGGGGTGGCGACGTGTGCGGCGGCGGGGTGGTGTGCGGAGGCGTCGTATGCGGCGGCGTCGTGTGAGGCGGCGTCGTATGCGGCGGCGGGGTGGTGTGAGGCGGCGTCGTATGCGGCGGCGGAGTGGTGTGCGGAGGCGTCGTCTGGGGCGGCGGCGTCGTGTGCGGGGGCTTGGTGTGGGGCGGCTTCGTGTGCGGCGGGTAGCTCGGCGTCTCGCCGTAACCGCCGCCGGGAGTCGGCCCGTTGCCGCCGTAACCGCCGTTGTCTCCGTAGCCGTCCTGGCCGCCGTGGCCGCCCTTGTCTCCGTGGTCGTCCCGGCCGCCGTGGCCGCCGTAACCGCCGTTGTCTCCGTAGCCGTCCTGGCCGCCGTGGCCGCCGTGGTCGCCGTGCTCCTCGCAGGCGTCGCCGTGGCCGCCGGCGTCCGCGCCGATCAGGTCGGCCGTGTCCCCGCACGGGTCCCCGGAAAGGCCGGCGGACGTCCGCACATGTGCGGGGGAGTCCGAGGCGGCCCCGCCGGACACGTAGTCGGCGAGGGCGGGGCTGCCGCACAGAGACAGGATGCTCGTCGCGGCGGCGGCCGTGACCATTCCCCTACTCAGGGTCTGTCGCAATCTCGTTGTCTTCCTGCTTGATGAGGATGGGAAAGGCCGGCCCCGGAACGTGTTGAGGTTCGGTCCGAGGCCGGCCGTGGCGCAGCCGCGCGGTTACGTGCTCGACTCGACGACGTCAGTCGTTGATGCAGGTGTTCCCGACCGCCGGGTTCAGCAGCGCGAGCACGTTGATGGTGTTGCCACAGACGTTGACCGGGACGTGGATCGGAACCTGAATGACGTTGCCCGAGAGGAAACCCGGGGAGCCGACAGCGGCACCCGCGGCCTCGGAGTCGGCGAAGGCCGGCGCGGCCCCGCCCAGGGCCAGGATCATGCCCGCGACGACAGCAGCGGTCTTCTTCATGGTGTTTCCCTTCTCTGCGGTCATGCCGTTTGGACGGCCGAAGCCGAGCGAGCTCAACTGGGGTGGCTCGCACCATGACCTACAGCTCTCGTACGCAGAGATTTACAGTCGGTGGGACGACGGAACGTGCCGCGCCGGGGAATTCACTCGAATGCCCCACGCCACGGCGGAGCCGTGCCCCGATGAGAGCAGGCCGAGCCGTTCCCTGCGGGGTCGCGGGAAAGACCGCGAGACATGGAAAGGCGGCCCACCGGAACGTCAGCGGGCCGCCTGTGCGACGCGGGGGCGGGAGGTCCTCAGTCAGCCTCACCGTTCGCCGACAGGACCGCCAGGTCCTCCAGGATGTGCGACAGGGCACCGTCCCGCTTGACGTTGCTGCTGTTGTCGGAGCACTGCTGGTCCAGGTCGTCCGACAGGATCGGCACATCGTTGATCGGCACGATGTTGATGATCGGGACGTGGATGTCCTCGAGCGCGGCGCAGGGCTTGTTCAGCGTGCCGTCGACGAGCGAGAGCTGCGGGCTCATGTTGCCCGAGGTCGCCGAGTTACCGAACGCGGTCTCGGCACCGTTGCCGTTTGCCACCGTCGGGCCCTCGTCGTTGCCGATGGCAAGCGCGTGAGGAGCGGCAGCCACCGACATACCGATCACAGAAGCGGCGGCCGCCGCGGCGACCATTGCCTTCTTGAACACTTCGCGTTCCTTTCCTGTAGCGACGCTGTGTCCTACGACCTCATCAACCCGGCGCCCGGCGTTTGGTTGCGGGCGTTCACCCGCTTGGCGGCATCGGCCTTCCGGTTTGACGCCGACGGCAGCGGCATGGGGGACCGTCGCGCTGTGGGCCGACCGAGTGAATGGGAGAAACCGCCGCCGCCTGGAGGAGTTGAACCAGAGCGCTCCGGTGGACGGGGTTTACGAGGAAAGGACTGGCCAAGTGATCAAGAAGGTTGTTGCCTACGCGGCGATCGCCGCTTCCGCCATGGGAGTCGCCGGGGCAACCGCGCCGCAGGCCGTGGCGATCGGGGACGACGGTGGTCCGTGGACCGCCAACGGCAACGGTGCCGTGCAGAGCTTCGGCAACTCCGCCACGTACGGCAACATGAGCCCCCAGATGGCGTTGATCCAGGGCTCCTTCAACAAGCCGTGCATCGGCCTGAACGACGTGCATGTCCCGGTCCTGAACATCGTGCCGATCAATGACCTGCCGATCCTGTCGGACGACATGGACCAGCAGTGCGTCGAGAACTCCACGCAGAGCAAGCGTGACGGTGCGCTGGCCCACCTGCTGGAGGACGTGTCGATCCTGTCGGGCAACGGCGAGGGCTGATCCACGGCTCTGTGGAAGGGCGGGCCCGCAATTGTGGCGGGCCCGTCCTTTTTCATGTGTCCGGCCCACGCTGCTGGGGGTGCAGGGTGCATCCGGTCGGCGCGGAAGTCGTCGTCTCCAGACGACAGGCCCTAGGAGACGACGTCCTTGCGGGCGAAACCGCGGAAGGCCAGCGCGAACAGCACCAGCGCGTACGTGATGGACAGCGCGGTGCCCTGGATCATGCCGGACCACTCGGGGCGGGGCTGGATGGCGTCGGCCCAGGCGAACTGCCAGTGCGCCGGCAGGAAGTCGCGCCAGCCGCCGAGGGCGGTCACCGCGTCCAGGACGTTGCCGACGATGGTCAGGCCGACCGCGCCGCCGACCGCGCCGAGCGGCGCGTCCGTCTTGGTCGACAGCCAGAACGCGAGCCCTGCGGTGACCAGTTGGGAGACGAACAGGTAGCCGACGACCACGACGAGCCGCTGCGCGGCGGTGCCCGCGGTCAGCTCGCCGCCGGTGGGGATCTCCAGCGGGCCCCAGCCGTAGGCGGCGGTGCCGACGGCGAGGGCGACGACCGGCAGCAGGATCATCGCGGCGAGGCTCGTGCCGAGGCCGACGGCCAGCTTGGACCACAGCAGGCGCGCCCGGGGCACGGGGGCCGCGAGCAGATAGCGCAGGGAGGACCAGCCGGCCTCGCTCGCCACCGTGTCCCCGCAGAACAGGGCGACGGGGATGACGAGCAGGAAGCCCGCGGACACGAACAGGTTCACCGCGGCGAAGTTGGCGCCGGAGGCGGTCGCCGTGTCCATCAGGGTGACGCGGCCGTCGGTGCCGTCCGGTTCCCCGCCGATGGCGAAGGCGACGACCAGCACGAACGGCAGGGCGGCGAGGATCGCGCCCATGACCAGGGTGCGGCGGCGCCGGAGCTGGCGGACCAGCTCGACCCGCAGGGGCAGGGTGCGGCCCGCACGGTAGCCGGAGGCGGCCTCGGTGAGCGTGCTCATGCGGTACCTCCGATCAGGGTGAGGAAGGCGTCCTCCAGGCGGCGGTGGGGGCCGACCGAGGTCACCGGCACGTCCAGGCGGACCAGTTCGGCGATCAGGCGCTGCGGGGTGCCTCCCGCGTCGCCGGCGTCCAGCCGGACCAGCAGGCCCTCGCCCGTCCGGGCCGCCGAGGCGACGCCGGGCAGCGCGGTCACCTTCTCCACCACCGCGTCCTCCAGGGGCGCGGCGGTGCCGATGAGCAGGGTGTCGCCGTTGCCGGTGATCTCCTCGACGGGTCCGGCCTGCACCAGGCGGCCGCGGTCCATGACGACCAGGTGCGTGCAGGACTGCTCGACCTCGGCCAGGAGGTGGCTGGAGACGATGACCGTGCGGCCGCCGGCCGCGTAGCGGATCATCACCTCGCGCATCTCGCGGATCTGGGGCGGGTCCAGACCGTTCGTCGGCTCGTCCAGGATCAGCAGGTCGGGCAGGCCCAGCATGGCCTGGGCGATGGCGAGGCGCTGGCGCATGCCCTGGGAGTAGGTGCGTACCGCGCGGGCGAGCGCGTCGCCGAGCCCGGCGATCTCCAGGGCCTCCTGAAGGTGGGCGTCCTCGGCCGGGCGGCCAGTGGCCCGCCAGTACAGCTCCAGGTTCTCCCGGCCGGACAGGTGCGGCAGGAAGCCCGCGCCCTCGACGAAGGCGCCGACCCGGGAGAGGACCGGGGCGCCGGGGCGGACGGCGTGGCCGAAGACGCGGACCTCGCCGCCGTCGGGCCGGATCAGACCCATCAGCATGCGCAGGGTGGTGGTCTTGCCCGCGCCGTTCGGCCCGAGCAGGCCCAGCACCTGGCCCTTCTCCACCCGGAAGGTCAGGTCGCGGACGCTGTAGCGGTCGCCCTTGGCGTACTTCTTGCTCAGCTCCGTGATCTGCAACGGCACCTCGGCCAGCGCCGGGTCCGGCGCGGGCGCGGCGGTGCGGCGGCGGGCGCCGAGCAGCAGGGCGAGCGCGGTCACGGCACCGGCGAGGGGCAGCCACCACACCCAGGCGGGCAGCGGCGCGGCGGCGGTCTCCACGCGCGGGGCCGTCGGCACGGACAGGGCGCTCTCCAGGGAGACCGTGTACGCCGCCGGGGCCGCCGGGGAGGCGTAGCCGAGGTCGGTGGAGGCCAGGACCAGGCGCAGGCGGTGGCCCTTGTCGACCTCGTGGTCGACGGCGGGGAGGGTGAGGGTGACGTCCCGGCCGGCCTTGGGGAGGTCCTCGATCCGGACCGGGGCCACCAGCTGCGACGGCAGTACCTGCTGTCTGCCGCCCGGGCCGACGTCGTAGACCTTGGCGAACAGGACCGCGTCCGCGCGCGTCGAGGCCACGTGGACCCTGACCGTGGGCGCGCCGGTGATCCGCAGGCTCTGCCGCAGGGGCGCGGAGTCGAAGCGGGCGTGCTGGCCGGGGAAGTCGAGGGAGACGCCGACGCCGAGGGAGGACAGCCGGGCGAGGCCGCCGCCGGTGCCGAGGCCGGGCAGGGCGGAGACGGCGGGCGGGCTCGCGCCGGCCGGGTTGGCGAAGGTCTGCTCGCGGCCGGTCAGCGCGATCTCGCGCGGGGCGGAGCGCAGGCCCGGGTAGGTGTCCGCGCTCGCGCCCCGCAACTGGGCGGTGCCGTCGGTGGAGTCGACGCCTCCGGTGCGGGTGACCCGGAAGGCCGGGCCGGTGTCGGCGGCCCTGTCGCCCTTGAGGTGGCGGTCGAACCAGGCCGTGACCCGGGAGCGGACGCGGTCCGTCTCCGGGTCGCCGCCGTCATGGCCGCCGGCGATCCAGTCGACGTCGACCGGGGCGCCGTTGGCGCGGATCGCCTTCGCCGCCGCGTCGGCGTGGTCCAGCGGGAAGAGGGAGTCCGTCTGGCCCTGCATCAGCAGGGTGGGCACGTCGATGCGGCCGGCGACCGCGGACGGCGAGCGCTCGGCCAGCAGCGCGCGGGCCTCGGCGTCCGGGGTGCCGGACTCGGCGACCCGCTCGTACATCGCGCACAGGCGCGGCTCGAACGCCTCGCAGCCGCCGCCGGAGTTGACGAAGACGCCCGCCCAGAGCCTCTTGAACACGCCGCCGGGGAACAGGGCGTCGGCGAGGTTCCAGTAGGTGATGGCCGGGGCGATGGCGTCGACCCGGTCGTCGTGTCCGGCGGCGAGGAGGGCGAGCGCGCCGCCGTAGGAGGCACCGGCGACGCCCACGCGCGGGTCGCCGGGCCGGTCGAGGCGGACCTGGGGCTGCCGGGCGAGCCAGTCGATCAGCTTCGAGGCGTCGGCGACCTCGCCGCCGGCGGCGTTCAGCCCGATCCGCCCGGTCGACTCGCCGAAGCCGCGCGCGGACCAGGTCAGCACCGCGTACCCGGCGCGGGCGAGTTCCCCGGCCTGCTCGCGGACGTCGGCCTTGCTGCCGCCGAAGCCGTGCGCGAGGAGCACGGCGGGGCGGCGGCCGGCGGTCGCCGACGTGAAGTAGGAGGTGTCGATCCGCACGCCGCCCGCCCCGGCCAGCACCTGGTCGGTGCGGCGCACCTCGGGCGGCTCGTCGGAGGCCGCGGCTGTCCACGTACCGGCCCCGGCGAGCACGACGACGGCGGCCACGGCGGCGGCCAGCCGCCGTGGCCCGCGCAGCAGGCGCCGCGGTCCGGACACGCGAAGATCCATGCGCCCACCGTACGGGCCGCCACCGACACCCGGAACAACCCCCGGTCGGACCCGCGCCCCTCCCCCGGGCGTACGGGGCCCGCCGGGTGTACCGCAACCGTGGTACGCCCGGCCCGCGTCCCCGCTCCTGACGGGGCTGTCGGTGGGCTTCGCTACAGTCGCGGCACAACCGGTTCACAGCAAATGGGGTGGGGACACATGAAGCTGCGTCACACGGCTGCCTGGACAGGCGTCACGGCCGTCGCGCTCATCACGACCTCGGCGTGCGGCGGCACCGCGCAGAAGGCCGCCGTCGACAACGCCGACGCCGTCATGGCGGCGCTGGCTCGGGCGACCGACCGGACGGAGGAGATCGGGTCGGCGCAGATGAACCTGACGGCCGACATGGGCACCGGCACGCCGGTCACCATGAACGGCACGTACTCCTGGGGCGACGGCTACGCCTTCGACGTCGAGATGGACACCGCGGCCGTCCAGATGCAGGCCCTCCAGGACGCGCCGACCACGCGCATGCTGTTCGTGGACGGCGCCTACTACTACGACATCGACCCGCAGTCCTCCGGCCCGATCGCGGGCAAGGAGTGGATGAAGATCGACGCTTCGGCGGTGTTCGGCGAGGGCGCCCAGGCGTTCAACACGAGCGCCGGCGCGAGCAGCCCGGCCGCCTCCATGCGCGGCCTGAAGTTCGCCAAGGACGTCGAGGACCTCGGCCGGGAGACGGTCAACGGCAAGAGCGCGGTGCACTACCGTGCCGAGCTGGGCGAGAAGGAACTGGGCAAGTTCGCGGACGCCTACACCGAGGACAACCCGTTCACGAACCTGGCGGGCAACCCGTCCTCGATCGTCATGGACATATGGGTGGGCGAGGACGACCTGCCGGTCCGGATGAAGCAGGACATGGGCACCATCAGCATGACCATGGACTTCGAGAAGTTCGGCGCCACCGCCGAGGTCGAGGCTCCGCCCGCCGCCGAGACGGGCGACCTCACGGAGCAGGTCAAGCAGTTGCAGTCGCAGCAGGGCTGAGCCCGGGCACCCGCGCGCCCGGGCTCGGCAAGGGGGCTCAGTGGTTGCGCGGGAAGCCCAGGTCCACGCCCGCCGGGGCCTCGGACGGGTCCGGCCAGCGGGTGGTGACGACCTTGCCGCGGGTGTAGAAGTGCGTGCCGTCGTTGCCGTAGATGTGGTGGTCGCCGAAGAGGGAGTCCTTCCAGCCGCCGAAGGAGTGGTAGCCGACGGGGACGGGGATCGGGACGTTCACGCCGACCATGCCGGCCTCGATCTCCAGCTGGAAGCGGCGGGCGGCGCCGCCGTCGCGGGTGAAGATCGCGGTGCCGTTGCCGAACGGGGAGGCGTTGATGAGGGCCACGCCCTCGTCGTAGGTGTCCACGCGCAGCACGCACAGCACCGGGCCGAAGATCTCGTCCTGGTAGGCCTTGGCGGACGTGGGCACCTTGTCGAGCAGGGAGATGCCGATCCAGTGGCCGTCCTCGAAGCCCTCGACCGTGTGGCCGGTGCCGTCCAGGACGACCTCGCAGCCCTCGGCCGCCGCGCCCTCGACGTACGACGCGACCTTGTCGCGGTGGGCCTTGGTGATCAGCGGGCCCATCTCGGAGGCCGGGTCGTTGCCGGGGCCGATCTTGATCTTCTCGGCGCGCTCGCGGATCTTGTCCACCAGCGTGTCGCCGATCGAGCCGACGGCGACGACCGCGGAGATGGCCATGCAGCGCTCACCGGCCGAGCCGTAGGCCGCCGACACCGCGGCGTCCGCGGCCGCGTCCAGGTCGGCGTCCGGCAGCACCAGCATGTGGTTCTTGGCGCCGCCGAGGGCCTGCACGCGCTTGCCGTTGGCGGAGGCGGTGGTGTGGATGTAGCGGGCGATGGGGGTCGAGCCGACGAAGGACACGGCCTTGACGTCCGGGTGCTCCAGGAGGCGGTCGACGGCCACCTTGTCGCCGTGGACGACGTTGAACACGCCGTCCGGCAGACCGGCCTCCGACAGCAGCTCGGCGATCCTCAGGGACGCCGACGGGTCCTTCTCGCTCGGCTTCAGCACGAAGGTGTTGCCGCACGCGATGGCGATCGGGAACATCCACATCGGCACCATCGCCGGGAAGTTGAACGGCGTGATGCCCGCGACCACGCCCAGCGGCTGCCGGATCGCGGCCACGTCGACACGGCTGGCGACCTGCGTCGACAGCTCGCCCTTCAGCTGCACGTTGATGCCGCAGGCCAGGTCGACGATCTCCAGGCCGCGCGCCACCTCGCCGAGGGCGTCGGAGTGCACCTTGCCGTGCTCGGCGGTGATCAGCTCGGCGATCTCGTCGCGGTGGGCGTCCAGCAGGGCGCGGAACCGGAACAGGATGGTGGTGCGCTGGGCCAGCGACGACTGGCCCCAGGTCACGAAGGCCTCCTTGGCGGCCTGCACCGCCGCGTCGACCTCGTCGGCGGACGCGAAGGCGACCTTGGTGGTGACCGCGCCGGTGGCCGGGTCGGTGACCTGGCCGAAATTCCCCGACGCGCCTTCGACGGTCTTGCCGCCGATCCAGTGGTTGACGATCTTCGTCATTCCCAGTTGCTCCTTCACAGATGGCGGCGTCGGGTCGAGACGTGCCGGTCGTACTCCTCACGGGCCTCGACCGCCGACGGGCGGGTCGCGGTCTCGGCCACAGGAACATCCCACCAGGCCTGCGCGGGCGGCGGGCCCGACACTGTGTCTGCCGTTTCGGTCTCCACGTAGACACATGTGGGAGTGTCGGCCGCCCGCGCCTCCCGCAGGGCGGACCGCAGGTCGGCGACGGTCTTCGCGCGCAGCACCCGCATGCCGAGGCTGGCGGCGTTCGCGGCCAGGTCCACCGGGAGCGGGGCCGCGCTGTAGGTGCCGTCGTCGGCGCGGAAACGGTAGGCGGTGCCGAACCGCTCGGCGCCCACCGACTCCGACAGGCCGCCGATGGAGGCGTAGCCGTGGTTCTGGACCAGCAGCATCTTGATCGCGATGCCCTCCTGCACGGCCGTGACGATCTCGGTCGGCATCATCAGATACGTGCCGTCCCCGACCAGCGCCCACACGGGGCGGTCCGGCGCGGCCAGCTTCACCCCGATGGCCGCCGGGATCTCGTAGCCCATGCAGGAGTAGCCGTACTCGAGGTGGTACTGGTCGGCCGACCGGGCACGCCACAGCTTGTGCAGGTCGCCGGGGAGGGAGCCGGCCGCGTTGATCACGATGTCCGTCTCGTCGACCACCGCGTCCAGCGCGCCCAGCACCTGCGGCTGCGTGGGGCGTGCGCCGGGGTCGGGGGCGGCGAAGCAGGCGTCCACGCGCCGCTCCCAGTCCACCTTGTCCCGCGTGTAGGAGGAGACGTACGACTCGTCGACCCGGTGCCCGTGCATCGCCAGGGCCTCGGTCAGCTCCTCCAGGCCGCTGCGGGCGTCCGCGATCAGCGGGGTGCCGGCGAGCTTGTGGCCGTCGAAGGGGGCGATGTTGAGGTTGAGGAAGCGGACGCCGTCACCCGCGAACAGCGTGCCCGAGGCGGTGGTGAAGTCCGTGTAGCGGGTGCCCACCCCGATCACCAGGTCGGCGTCCCGGGCCAGCGCGTCGGCGGTCGCGGTGCCGGTGTGGCCGATGCCGCCGACGTCCTGGGGATGGTCGAACGGCAGGGAGCCCTTGCCGGCCTGGGTGGAGGCGACCGGGATGCCGGTGGCGCTCGCGAACTCGGCGAGGGCCGTCTCGGCGCGGCTGTGGTGGACGCCGCCGCCCGCGATCAGCAGGGGCCGGCGGGCGTGCCGGACCGCCCGGACGGCCTCCGCCAGCTCGGCCGGGTCGGCCCCTGGACGTCGTACGGCCCAGGTCCGCTCGGCGAAGAACTCCTCCGGCCAGTCGTACGCCTCGGCCTGCACGTCCTGCGGGAGGGCGAGGGTGACCGCGCCGGTGTCGACGGGGTCGGTGAGGACGCGCACGGCCTGGAGCGCGGCCGGGATCAGGGCCTCGGGGCGGTGGACGCGGTCGAAGTACCTCGACACCGGGCGCAGGCAGTCGTTGACCGAAACATCGCCCGCGTACGGCACCTCCAGCTGCTGGAGCACCGGGTCGGCGGGGCGGCCCGCGAAGACGTCGCCGGGCAGCAGCAGGACCGGGAGGTGGTTGATCGTGGCGAGGGCCGCTCCCGTGACCAGGTTGGTCGCGCCGGGGCCGATGGAGGTGGTGACCGCGTGGGTGGACAGGCGGCCCGACTGGCGGGCGTAGCCGACGGCCGCGTGCACCATCGCCTGCTCGTTGCGGCCCTGGTGGTAGGGCATGGCGTCGGCGTACTCCACCAGCGCCTGGCCGATCCCGGCGACGTTGCCGTGGCCGAAGATGCCCCAGGTGGCGCCGATCAGCCGGTGCCGTACCCCGTCGCGCTCGGTGTGCTGGGCGGCGAGGAAGCGGACGAGCGCCTGGGCGACGGTCAGCCTGATGGTCATCGGTACGCCTCCGTGGTGGTCATCGGTACCCGCCGGTGGTGGTCATCGATACTCGTCCGAGGGGTCCTCGGCAGCCGTGCGAGGCGGTCTTCGGCATGCGTCCCTCGTGGTCATCGGTACCCCTCCGCGTGGTCCGGGTGGAAGCGGATCCGCCACTCGCGGGTCTCGCCCGGGCCCGCCATGACGTTGAGGTAGTACATGGCGTGGCCGGGCTGGGCGATCGACGGGCCGTGCCAGCCGTCGGGGACGAGCACGGCGTCGCCCGAGCGCACCTCGGCGAGGACGTCCGCGCCGCCCTCACGGGAGGGGGACACGCGCTGGTAGCCGTAGCCGCCCGGGCCCTCGATCTCGAAGTAGTAGACCTCCTCCAGCTCCGCCTCCTCGCCCGGCCGGTGCTCGTCGTGCTTGTGCGGCGGGTACGACGACCAGTTGCCGCCCGGTGTGATCACCTCGACGGCGATGAGCCGGTCGCAGGCGAAGGCGTCCGCCGAGGCGAAATTGCGTACCCGGCGGGCGCAGGTGCCGCTGCCGCGCTGCTCGACGGGGACCTCCGGCGCGGGGCCGTAGCGGGCGGGGAGTCGGCGCTCGCACTTCGCTCCTGCCAGGGCGAAGCGGCCTCCCGCACCGGAGGCGATCTGGACCCGGGCATCCCGCGGCACATACGCGAAGTCGGAGACCGACGCGAAGACGCTCTCCCTGCCCAGGAGTTGGAAGTCGGCGTCCGCTGTGCGCACGCTACAGCCGCCGCTGAGCGGAAGCACGATCCACTCGCTGTCCCCGGTGGAGAACGTGTGGTCGCCCCCGGCCGCCAGCTCGACCACCCGCAGGCTGCTGTACGTCCAGCCGGCCCGCTCCGGGCCGAGGTCGACGGCGTACGGCCCCTGCGCGGCCGTGCCCCGGGGGATGTGCAGCTCCTTGCTCGTACGGCTCATCGGCGCGCCCTCACAGCAGTCCTACGGCGGTGTCCACGGCGGCGGCCACGTCGCCGTCCGCCGGGTACAGCAGCGAGCGGCCCACCACCAGCCCGCGCACGGTGGGCAGTCGCAGCGCGCCCCGCCACTTCTCGTACGCCCGGGCCTGCTCCTCGGCCGAGCCGCCCGCGTCCCCGCCGAGCAGTACGGCCGGCAGGGTCGTGGTCTCCATGACCCGGGCCATGTCGTCGGGGTCGTCGGTGACGGGCACCTTGAGCCAGGTGTAGGCCGAGCTGCCGCCCAGCCCCGAGGCGATGGCGAGGGACCGGGTGACGGCGTCGGCGGACAGATCGTTGCGCAGCCGTCCGTCCGGGTCGCGTCGGCTGATGAACGGCTCGACGAACACGGGGAGTCGGCGCGCGGCCATGTCGTCGATGGCGCGGGCGGTGGACTCCAGGGTGGTCAGCGAGCCCGGGTCGTCGTAGTCGATGCGCAGCAGCAGCTTGCCGGCGTCGAAGCCGAGGCGCTGGATGTCCTCGGGGCGGTGGCCGGTGAAGCGGTCGTCGAGCTCGAAGCGGGCCCCTTGCAGTCCGCCGCGGTTCATCGAGCCCATCACGACCCTGTGGTCGAGCGCGCCGAGCAGCAGCAGGTCGTCGAGGATGTCCGCGGTGGCCAGCACGCCGTCCACGCCGGGGCGGGACAGCGCGAGGACCAGACGCCCGAGCAGATCGGCCCGGTTGGCCATCGCCAGCCGGTCCTCCCCCACGCCGAGCGCGCCGCGCGCGGGGTGGTCGGCGGCCAGGATCATCAGCCGGCCGGCGTCCCCGATCAGCGGCCTGCGCAGCCGGCGCGCGGCCGCCTCGGCGACGGCCTCGGGGTGGTGGGTGCGCAGCCGCACGAGCTCGCTGACGTCGACCTCGGGGAGCGCGAGTGGCTGACGGGTGTGCGCCCCGCCCACCCGGCCGCCCCTCACAGCACCGCTCCGGCGCTCAGGGCCGCCTCGATCTCGGCCTCGGTGGGCATCGCGGAAGAGCACTCGAGGCGGGAGGCGACGATCGCGCCGGCGGCGTTGGCGTGGCGTATGACCGTCTCCAGCTCCCAGCCCGCGAGGAGCCCGTGGCACAGGGACCCGCCGAAGGCGTCCCCGGCACCGAGGCCGTTGAGGACGGTCACGGGGAGGGGCGGCACCTCGGCGCACTCGCCGTCGGCGCGCACGGCCAGCACGCCTTTCGGGCCCTGCTTGACGACCGCGAGCTCGACCCCGGCCGCCAGCAGCGCCCGTGCGGCGGCGTGGGGTTCGCGCTCGCCCGTGGCGACCTCCACCTCGTCGAGGTTGCCGACGGCGACGGTGGCGTGCCGCAGGGCCTCGGCGTAGAAGGGGCGGGCGGCGGACGGGTCGCGCCGGGCCGTGTCGTTCCAGAGAACGGGCCGCCAGTCGAGGTCGAACACGGTCGTGCCGGCCTTCTGGCGGTGGGCGAGCGCCGCGAGGGTCGCCGTACGGCTCGGCTCCTCGCTCAGACCGGTGCCGGTGACCCAGAAGACGCGGGCCCCGCGTACGGCGTCCAGGTCGAGGTCGTGGGCGTCGATCTCCAGGTCGGGGGCCTTGGGCTGCCGGTAGAAGTACAGCGGGAAGTCGTCGGGCGGGAAGATCTCGCAGAAGGTGATCGGGGTCCTCAGCGCGGGCACCGGTGTGACCCAGCGGTCGTCGACGCCGAACTCCCGCAGCGCTCGGTGGAGGTAGGTCCCGAAGGGGTCGTCCCCGGTGCGGCTGATCAGGGCCGTGCGGCGGCCGAGGCGGGCCGCGGCGACGGCGACGTTGGCCGCGGAGCCGCCGAGGAACCTGCCGAAGGCCGTCACCTCGGCCAGCGGGACCCCCGCCTGGAGCGGGTAGAGGTCAACGCCCAGCCGCCCCATGGTGATCAGGTCGTACGCCATCGACTTCCCTTCGTGCCGGCGGACCGGTTCAGCGACGGTTCCTGCCGCCGATCCGGCTCACTGACGGTTTCTAGCCCCGCTTCCACGACCCTGTCAATGTTTTGTCCGGACATTCGGACCAGTGCTTGACACCTCTTCCGGAGGCCCGCAGTCTGGCGCCCATGACGCCGTTGTCCGCACAAAAGCCCCAGTCCTCACTGTCCCGCATCCGCATCGGTTCGGCGCCCGACTCCTGGGGCGTGTGGTTCCCCGACGACCCCCGCCAGGTGCCCTGGCGGCGCTTCCTGGACGAGGTCGCCGACTCCGGCTACGAGTGGATCGAACTGGGCCCGTACGGGTATCTGCCGACCGACCCGGCCGTGCTCGCCGAGGAGACGGCCAGGCGTGGCCTGAAGGTGTCGGCGGGCACGGTGTTCACCGGCCTGCACCACGGCGCGGACGTCTGGGACCGGACCTGGGCGCATGTCGCCGACAACGCCGCCCTGGCCCAGGCGATGGGCGCCCGGCACCTCGTCGTCATCCCCTCCTTCTGGCGGGACGACAAGACGGGTGAGGTGCTGGAGCCGAGCACGCTCACCGCCGAGCAGTGGCGCAGTCTCACCTCCCTGACCGAGCGCCTCGGCCGCGAGGTGCGCGAGCGCTACGGGCTGACGATCGTCGTCCACCCGCACGCCGACACCCACATCGACAGCGAGGAGAACGTCACCCGCTTCCTCGACGGCACCGACTCCTCCCTGGTGTCCCTGTGCCTGGACACCGGGCACTACGCCTACTGCGGCGGCGACAGCGTCAAGCTGATCGAGACCTACGGCGAGCGCATCGGCTATCTGCACCTGAAGCAGGTCGATCCCCGGATCCTCGCGGACGTACGGGCGAAGGGGACCCCCTTCGGGCCGGCCGTGGCGCAGGGCGTCATGTGCGAGCCGCCGGCCGGGGTGCCCGCGCTGGGGCCCGTACTGGAGGCGGCGGGGAAGCTGGACGTGGACCTGTTCGCGATCGTCGAGCAGGACATGTACCCGTGCGAGCCGGACCGGCCGCTGCCGGTCGCCCGCCGGACGCGGGCCTATCTGCGCTCCTGCGGGGTGTAGGAGGGCGCCCACAGGTGTGCGCCCCCTCGGGGTGCCCGCGTGACAGGTGTGCGCCCCCTCGGGGGCCCCGCGTGCGCCATGTATCGCTTCTGTCACCAACACCACCCTCCTGTCACACATGTCCCGGATACGCGGGCTCCACGTCACACGGCGTCCACAGCCGCTTCCCCTCCGTCACGCCACGTCGTTCACCGGGCACAGGCCTGGTGATCGCCAGCACTGCGCCCGGCTCCCCCGACGGCCGCCCCCGGCCGCGCCGCGGCGCGACGCAGGGAGGTGCGACTCATGACCGACCGACGGCTGTGGTCCTACAAGGAGATCGCGGCGCACATCCGGGTCCAGCCGGACACCGTGCGCTCCTACCGCAAGCACGGGCTGCTGCCACCACCCGACCACGTGGAGGGCGGCAAGCCCTACTGGTACCCGGACACCGTCCGCGCCTGGGTCGCCTCCCGGCCCGGCAACCGGGGGCGCCGGGAGGACTGACCCCCGCCGAAACCGGCTGTGCCCCGCCTTCCGGGTGGGGCACAGTGCCGTCCATGGACTTCTCGACCAAGCCGGTGCTGACCGGCGAGCGGACCGTGCTCCGGCCCTTCACGGCGGCCGACGCGGACACGATGTGGGAGATCATCGGCGACCCCGAGGTCCTCCGCTTCACCTATGAGCCCGGCAGCGACCTCGATCCGGAGAAGGTGCGCTCCTGGTACGCCACACGCTCCACGCAGACCGACCGGCTCGACCTGGCCGTCACCGACCGCGCGAGCGGCGAGCTCGTCGGCGAGGTGGTCCTCAACGAGTGGGACCCGCACGCGCGCAGCTGCACCTTCCGCACCCTGATCGGCCCGCGCGGCCGCGGGCGCGGGCTGGGCACGGAGGCCATGCGACTGATCGTCGGCCACGGCTTCGAGCAGCTGGGCCTGCACCGCATCGAGCTGGTGGCCTACGGCCACAACCACCGGGCCCTGCACGTCTACGAGAAGGTCGGCTTCACCGTGGAGGGCGTCCGCCGCGAGGCGGCCCTGCGGGACGGCGAGTGGGCCGACGAGGTCATCATGGCCATGCTGGACCGGGAGTGGGCCGCCCTCACCGCCACGGCTCGATGACCGTCACCCCCGCCCCGGGCGCCGTACCCGTCCGCGCGAGCGCCTCCGGTACGGCGTCCAGCGCGATGCTCGACGTGACCAGCAGGTCGGGCCGCAGCACCCCCGAGCGGACCGCCTCCAGCATCGCCGGGTAGGTGTGCGCGGCCATGCCGTGGCTGCCGATCAGTTCCAGCTCCAGGGCGATGGCGCGGGCCAGCGGCACGGGGGTCGTGCCGTCCGGCGAGGGCAGCAGGCCGACCTGGACGTGGCGGCCCCGGCGGCGCAGGCCGTTCACGGAGGCGGCGCAGGTGGCCGGCGAGCCCAGGGCGTCCAGGGACAGCTGGGCGCCGCCGCCGGTGAGGTCGAGGACGGCGGCCGCCGTGTCCGTCACCTGCGAGGCGTCCACGACGTGCGCCGCGCCGAAGGCCCGCGCCAGCTCCAGGGCGCGTGGCGAGACGTCGACCGCGACGACCCGGGCGCCCGAGGCCGCCGCGATCATCACCGCGGACAGTCCGACCCCGCCGCAGCCGTGCACGGCCACCCACTCCCCCGCGGCGACCCGCCCCTGCTGCACGACCGCCCGGAACGCGGTGGCGAACCGGCAGCCCAGCGAGGCGGCGGTGGCGTACGACAGGTCGTCCGGGATCGCGACGAGGTTGACGTCGGCGTGGTCCAGGGCGACGTACTGCGCGAAGGAGCCCCAGTGGGTGAAGCCCGGCTGGGTCTGGCGCTCGCACACCTGGTGGTCGCCGGCCGCGCAGGCGGCGCAGGTGCCGCAGCCGCACACGAAGGGCACGGTCACCCGGTCACCGGGCCGCCACCGGGTCACCCGGTCGCCGGTGGCCTCGACGGTCCCGGCGAGCTCGTGACCGGGCACGTGGGGCAGCGTGATGTCCGGGTCGTGGCCCATCCAGCCGTGCCAGTCGCTGCGGCACAGCCCCGTCGCCTCCACCCGCACCACGACGCCGTGCCCGGCCGGACGCGGGTCCGGCACCTGGCGCACCTCGGCCGTCTCGCCGTACCGCTCGAACACCACCGCGCGCATGCGCTGCCCCTTTCTCCCGCCGGAACGTTAACGCGGCGGGGTCGGGGTGTTGCTTGGAGAAATACCCCCTAGGGGTATACAGTGAGGAGTGCGGGGCCCACCGTGGACCGCAACAGCCCCATACGCCTCGACGAGGAGTAACGACATGACCGCCCAGACCGACACCGTCACCGCCGTCTACAAGGTCAGCGGCATGAGCTGCGGCCACTGCGAGGGCGCGATCTCCGGCGAGATCTCCCAGCTGCCCGGCGTCACCTCGGTGAAGGCCGTCGCCGCCAGCGGCGAGGTCACGGTCGTCTCCACCGCCCCGCTGGACGAGGAGACCGTCCGCGCCGCCGTCGACGAGGCCGGCTACGAGCTGGTCGGCCGCGCCTGAGACACCCCCTCGTGACCACGGGCCGTACCGGCCGCCGATACTGGCCCGGTACGGCCCGGTCCGTTTTCTGGAGTACGACGATGACCAGCACCCCCGAGGCACCCCCGGCCCCCGCGGCAGAGGTCGAGCTGCTCATCGGCGGGATGACCTGCGCCTCCTGCGCGGCCCGCGTCGAGAAGAAGCTCAACCGCATGGAGGGCGTGACCGCGACGGTCAACTACGCCACCGAGAAGGCTCGGGTCAGCTTCCCGGAAGGCACGACGGTCGCCGACCTCATCGCGACCGTGGAGCGGACGGGCTACACGGCCGAGGAGCCCGCGCCCGCCGTCGAGCCCGCCGTCGGGGAAGCCCGCCCGCAGGAGGATCCCGAGCTGGTGTCCCTGCGCCACCGGCTCACCGTCTCCGGCCTGCTCGCCGTGCCCGTCGTGCTGCTCGCCATGGTCCCGGCCCTGCAGTTCGACAACTGGCAGTGGCTGTCCCTCACCCTCGCCGCGCCGGTCGTCGTCTGGGGCGGCCTGCCCTTCCACCGGGCCGCCCTCACCAACCTCCGGCACGGCGCGTCCACCATGGACACCCTCGTCTCGCTCGGCACCCTCGCCGCCTTCGGCTGGTCCCTGTGGGCGCTGTTCCTGGGCGACGCGGGCATGCCCGGCATGCGGCACGGCTTCGACCTCACCGTCACGCGCACCGACGCCTCCTCCACGCTCTATCTGGAGGTCGCCGCGGGCGTCACCGCCTTCCTGCTGCTCGGCCGCTACCTGGAGGCCCGCGCCAAGCGCCACGCCGGTGCCGCCCTGCGGGCGCTGATGGAGCTCGGCGCGAAGGACGTGGCCGTGCTCCGGGAGGGCCGCGAGGTGCGGGTGCCCGTCGACGCGCTCGGCGTGGGCGACCTGTTCGTCGTACGGCCCGGCGAGAAGATCGCCACGGACGGTGTCGTCGCCGAGGGCACCTCGGCCGTGGACGCCTCGCTGCTCACCGGCGAGTCCGTGCCGGTCGACGTGGCGCCCGGGGACCCGGTGACCGGCGCGACCGTCAACGCCGGCGGCCGGCTCGTCGTACGGGCCACCCGGGTCGGCGCCGACACACGGCTCGCGCGGATGGCGAAGCTCGTGGAGGAGGCGCAGAGCGGCAAGGCCCGGGTGCAGCGGCTCGCCGACCGGGTCGCCGCGGTGTTCGTGCCGGTCGTCATCGCGCTGGCCCTGGGCACGCTCGGCTTCTGGCTGGGCACCGGGGACGGGCCGGCCGCGGCCTTCACGGCCGCCGTGGCCGTGCTGATCATCGCCTGCCCCTGCGCGCTGGGCCTCGCCACCCCGACCGCGCTGCTCGTCGGCACCGGCCGGGGCGCCCAGCTCGGCATCCTGATCAAGGGGCCCGAGGTCCTGGAGTCGACGCGGCGGGTCGACACCGTCGTGCTCGACAAGACCGGCACGGTGACGACCGGCCGGATGACGCTGCACGAGGTGTACGCCGCCGAGGGCACCGACGAGAAGCAGCTGCTGCGGCTCGCGGGCGCCCTGGAGCACGCCTCCGAGCACCCGGTCGCCCGGGCCGTCGCCGCGGGCGCCGAGGAGCGCGTCGGGCCGCTGCCGGAGGTCGAGGACTTCGAGAACGTCCCCGGGCGGGGCGTACGCGGGCGCGTGGAGGGCCACGAGGTGGCGGTGGGGCGCCTGTTCGGGGCCCTCGGGGACGAGCTGACGCGGGCCCGCGCCGAGGCCGAGAGCGGCGGGCGTACGGCCGTGCCGGTCGGCTGGGACGGGGAGGCGCGCGGGGTCCTGGCCGTCGCCGACGCCGTGAAGGACACCAGCGCCGAGGCGGTGCGCGAACTGCGCGCGCTGGGGCTCACGCCGGTGCTGCTCACCGGGGACAACCGGGCGGTCGCCGAGGCGGTGGGGCGGGCGGTCGGTGTCGACGAGGTGATCGCGGAGGTGCTGCCCGAGGACAAGGTCGAGGCGGTACGGCGGCTGCAGCGCGAGGGCCGGTGCGTCGCCATGGTCGGTGACGGCGTCAACGACGCGGCCGCGCTGGCCGCCGCCGACCTGGGCCTGGCGATGGGCACGGGGACCGACGCGGCGATCGAGGCCGGTGATCTGACGCTGGTCAGCGGGGATCTGCGTGTGGCCGCGGACGCGATCCGGCTGTCACGCAGGACGCTCGCCACGATCAAGGGCAACCTCGTGTGGGCCTTCGGCTACAACGTGGCCGCGCTGCCGCTGGCCGCGGCGGGGCTGCTCAACCCGATGATCGCGGGAGCCGCGATGGCCTTCTCCTCCGTCTTCGTCGTCACCAACAGCCTGCGGCTGCGGACGTTTCGCGGGGGTACCGGCCGGTAAGGACGGGGGCGCTCTGGAGTCCCGGGCGGGCCTCACATAAGCTCTTCACAAGTCTCGCGCATCTTCCTTACGCTGGGGCAACGCTCGCCAACATGCCCCTTGCTCATCTAAACGGGACATTTGCAAGAGACGCAGATCACAGTGATGTGAACGTAACCATCGAAGGGGTTCGAAGGTCTAAGTTGGCAATGTCGGAAGGCGTCTTGGGGGGCGCTGCCCGGCATCTGAGGTTGTCTTGGGGGACTGCCTCAGAGTTTGCGTTGCCGGGGCACGCACGCGGGAAGCTTTGAGCGGCCCTCCCAGCGTGCGCTGTCCCGGCAGACCGCAGCCCCTTTGGAGTGGAGTTCCGCGCGGAGCTTCGCTCGACAGCGATTCAGGCGCTGTGTCCTCACAAGCGCCCGGCCGGATCCCGTGGGGGGAATCCGCACCGGGACATGGGAAGGCGCCCTGGTCGTCGGCCCGTGGGGGGACCGACGCATCGGGGCGCCTTCTCCTTTCTCCGCGCTCTTTCTCGCGGAGAGGCTCCGCAGATACGAAGAGGCCCCGCGCTCATCGGAATGAGGCGGGGCCTGCGATGCTGCGACCCGAGCACAGGCGGTCACCCTCCACGGCGGGGCGCCGCGGAACGGCGCCCCTCACCGGCAGGAGTCAGCGCTCCTCGACGGGGACGAAGTCGCGCTCGACCACGCCGGTGTAGATCTGGCGCGGGCGGCCGATGCGGGAGCCGGGCTCCTTGATCATCTCGTGCCACTGGGCGATCCAGCCCGGGAGGCGGCCGAGGGCGAAGAGGACCGTGAACATCTCGGTCGGGAAGCCCATGGCCCGGTAGATCAGGCCGGTGTAGAAGTCGACGTTCGGGTAGAGGTTGCGCGAGACGAAGTAGTCGTCGGCGAGCGCGTGCTCCTCCAGCTTCAGGGCGATGTCCAGCAGCTCGTCGGACTTGCCGAGGGCGGAGAGGACGTCGTGCGCGGCGGCCTTGATGATCTTCGCGCGCGGGTCGAAGTTCTTGTAGACCCGGTGGCCGAAGCCCATCAGGCGGACGCCGTCCTCCTTGTTCTTCACCTTGCGGATGAAGGAGTCGACGTCGCCGCCGGAGGCCTGGATGCCCTCCAGCATCTCCAGCACGGACTGGTTGGCGCCACCGTGCAGGGGGCCCCACAGGGCGCTGATGCCGGCCGAGATCGAGGCGAACATGTTCGCCTGCGAGGAGCCCACCAGACGGACCGTGGAGGTCGAACAGTTCTGCTCGTGGTCCGCGTGCAGGATCAGCAGCTTGTCCAGCGCGGAGACGACGACCGGGTCGAGCTCGTACTCCTGCGCCGGCACCGAGAAGGTCATGCGCAGGAAGTTCTCGACGTAGCCGAGGTCGTTGCGCGGGTAGACGAACGGGTGGCCCACCGACTTCTTGTAGGCGTAGGCCGCGATCGTCGGAAGCTTGGCGAGCAGGCGGATCGTGGAGAGGTTCCGCTGCTTCTCGTCGAAGGGGTTGTGGCTGTCCTGGTAGAAGGTGGACAGCGCCGAGACCACCGAGGACAGCATCGCCATCGGGTGCGCGTCCCGCGGGAAGCCCCGGTAGAAGTTCTTGACGTCCTCGTGCAGCAGGGTGTGCTGCGTGATGTCGCTCTGGAACGCGGTGAGCTGGTCGACGGTCGGCAGCTCGCCGTTGATCAGCAGGTACGCCACCTCAAGGAAGGTGGACCGCTCGGCGAGCTGCTCGATCGGGTAGCCGCGGTAGCGAAGGATCCCCGCCTCGCCGTCGAGATAGGTGATGGCGGATTTATAGGCGGCGGTGTTGCCGTACCCGCTGTCCAGGGTCACGAGACCGGTCTGGGCGCGGAGCTTCCCGATGTCGAAGCCCTTGTCCCCGACGGTGCTGTCGATCACCGGGTAGGTGTACTCGCTGCCGTCGTACCGCAGTACTACAGAGTTGTCGCTCACGTCTTCCCTCACCGACGTAGTGCCTCATCTTCGAGGTGCCCTGACTGTCTCTACCATCCCCCATTTGGCTCAGGAGAGTGCACTCGGGGTCGACCATTGGGCTTATCGGCGGCACTCAGTGCCGCCAACTTGCCCATCCTGCCCCCTCCACCGGGCCACGGGAAGTGCTCTGTGACCTTTGCGACTCGTTTGATCGATCATTTTTCGTCGCAAGGGGCGTGAAGGGCGCTCAACCGCCGGTTCAGCGGCCTGTGAGGCGGAAATCCAGTGCTGTGCAGCGCCGCCCCGCCGAGACCGTACGCACCGCCTGGCCGATCGCTCTGCGCGAACCGACCAGCACGACCAGCTGCTTGGCCCGGGTGACGGCCGTGTACAGCAGGTTCCGCTGCAGCATCATCCATGCACCGGTCGTGACGGGGATCACCACCGCGGGATATTCGCTTCCCTGGGAGCGGTGGATGGTCACCGCGTAGGCGTGCGCCAGCTCGTCCAGCTCGTCGAACTCGTACGGCACCTCCTCGTCCTCGTCCGTCAGCACCGTGAGCCGCTGGTCGACCGGGTCGAGCGAGGTGACCACGCCCACGGTGCCGTTGAAGACACCGTTCCTCCCCTTGTCGTAATTGTTGCGGACCTGGGTGACCTTGTCCCCCACACGGAAGACGCGGCCGCCGAACCGCTTCTCGGGCACGTCCGGCCGGCCGGGGGTGATGGCCTGCTGCAGCAGGCCGTTGAGGGTGCCCGCCCCCGCCGGCCCGCGGTGCATCGGCGCCAGCACCTGCACGTCCCGGCGCGGGTCCAGCCCGAACCGGGCCGGGATCCGCCGCGCCGCGACATCGACCGTGAGCCGGCCCGCCTCCTCGGTGTCGTCCTCCACGAAGAGGAAGAAGTCCTTCATGCCGTCGGTGAGGGGGTGCTGCCCGGCGTTGATCCGGTGCGCGTTGGTGACCACACCGGACTGCTGGGCCTGCCGGAACACCCGCGTGAGCCGCACGGCGGGGATCGGGCTGCCGTCGGCGAGAAGGTCGCGGAGGACCTCCCCCGCGCCGACGCTGGGCAGCTGGTCCACGTCCCCCACGAAGAGCAGGTGCGCCCCGGGCGGCACGGCCTTGACCAGCTTGTTGGCCAGCAGCAGATCCAGCATGGACGCCTCGTCCACGACCACGAGGTCGGCGTCGAGCGGCCGGTCCTTGTCGTACGCCGCGTCACCGCCGGGCTTGAGCTCCAGCAGCCGGTGCACGGTGGAGGCCTCGGCCCCGGTCAGCTCGGCCAGCCGCTTGGCGGCCCGCCCGGTTGGGGCGGCCAGCAGCACCTTCGCCCTCTTGGCGCGGGCCAGCTCCACGATCGAGCGGACCGTGAAGGACTTGCCGCACCCCGGGCCGCCGGTGAGGACGGCGACCCTCTCGGTCAGCGCCAGTCTGACGGCGGCTTCCTGCTCGGGCGCGAGCTCGGCGCCGGTGCGCGTCCTCAGCCAGCCGAGCGCCTTGGACCAGTCGACGTCGCCGAAGCCGGGCATCCGGTCCTGGTCCGTGCGCAGGAGCCGGAGGAGCTGCGCGGACAGGGAGAGTTCGGCGCGGTGGAAGGGCACGAGGTAGATCGCGGTGACCGGCTCGTCGGACGCCGGGTCGGACCCGGGCACCTTCTCCCGTACGACACCGGGTTCGCCGCTCTCCTCGTCCGGCTCGGCCAGCTCGGCGAGGCACTCGATCACGAGCCCCGTGTCGACCTGGAGCAGCTTGACCGCGTCGGCGATGAGCCGCTCCTCGGGCAGGAAGCAGTGCCCCTGGTCGGTGGACTGCGACAGCGCGTACTGCAGGCCGGCCTTGACCCTCTCGGGGCTGTCGTGGGGGATGCCGACGGACTGGGCGATCTTGTCGGCGGTCAGGAAGCCGATGCCCCAGACGTCGGCGGCGAGGCGGTAGGGCTGGTTCTTCACGACGGAGATCGAGGCGTCCCCGTACTTCTTGTAGATCCGCACGGCGATGGAGGTGGACACGCCGACGGTCTGGAGGAAGACCATCACCTCCTTGATCGCCTTCTGCTCCTCCCACGCGTCCGCGATCTTCTTCGTCCGCTTCGGGCCGAGCCCGGGAACCTCGATGAGCCGCTTCGGCTCCTCCTCGATGATCCGCAGCGTGTCCAGCCCGAAGTGCTGGGTGATCCGGTCCGCGAAGACCGGCCCGATCCCCTTCACCAGCCCGGACCCGAGGTAGCGCCGGATGCCCTGCACCGTGGCCGGGAGCAGCGTGGTGTAGTTCTCGACGGTGAACTGCTTGCCGTACTGGGGGTGGCTCCCCCAGCGTCCCTCCATCCGCAGGGACTCCCCCACCTGCGCGCCGAGCAGCGCGCCGACGACCGTCAGCAGGTCGCCGGCCCCTCTGCCCGTGTCCGCCCGGGCGACCGTGTAGCCGTTCTCCTCGTTGGCGTACGTGATCCTCTCCAGCACGCCTTCGAGCACGGCCGTTCGCCGCTCGGTGGGGTTCGCCGATGAGTGGGACATGGGTCGACGTTAGCGGGGAGGTGTGACAGTCGGGGCGGGAGCCCGGGTGGGGCCTGTCCGGCGGCGGCCGGGCAGGCCCCGGTCCTGGAGCGGGTCAGCGTTTGAGCGTGAAGGTGAAGTCGCCGGAGAGCCTGCCGTTCAGCCGGACCGCCGAGACGATCCTGCCCTCCGCGATCAGCCTCTCGACCTCGGCCCGCGGCAGCCGGCAGCCCTCGGCGATCAGCCGCTGCGGCCGCACGGGAATCCGTGCGGCGAAGCGGACGGAGACGTCGATCACCTCGCGGTCGAGGTGATCGAGTCCGCCGGTGTCCAGACGCCAGGCGCCGTCCCAGTCGAGGGCGATGCGATTACGGCGCCGCACGACCGGGTCCTGGAGCAACTCGGCGGCGAGGGCGGGGTCGTTGGCGTGCATCCGGTCCAGCAGCTCGGGCCGTACGGAGCGCACGTTCGTCCGCTCCAGGACGGTGAGCCCGGCCGTCTCCCCGCAGTCGGCGCAGAGGACGAGCAGCCAGGCGTCGAGGAGCTTGTGGTTGGCGTTGACGCGGAACTTGCCGTTCGCCCGGAAGCGACCGGACGCGCACGAGTGGCATCGGCGGAGGACGACAGGCAGGCAGGTGGGCATGACCACCCAGTTGTTGAGCACAGGAGTCACCGGTTCCAGTGAGAAATCCGCAGCAAGAAGCAGCGCGGCGCATAGGCGCGACGCGCGACCGATCAGCTCTCGGGAGGTCTCACACGGTGTACAACGGCACGTCCTTGCCTGGGCGACTCGACAGGGCAGCAACCTAGCGGCGCGTCACGGCGCCGTGCCAACGGTTTTCCGCGCAACTGCCGCCAGGCTGGCGCGCCTTGGCCCCGTGCCCGAGCCCTTGGACGCCTAGGATGTTGCCCGCTCAAGCAGTAGCCGTGCGGTACGCGTTGGGGGCGTGGGGGCGTGGGCTTGCTGGTGAGGGAGTACCGGACCGACGACGTGCCCGCCGGGGAGCGGTGGGAGTTGTGGCAGGACATCGCGGCGCGGACGCATCTGCCCAATCTGCTGAGGAGTGAGCAGGACTCCGACTTCCGGGCCGTGATGCGGGTGCTCGCGCTCGGCGACGTGCAGCTGGCCGACCTGTCGTTCCCGCATCTGGAGTCGATGCGCACGCCCCGGGCGATACGGCGGTTCGACCCCGAGGTGTATCAGATCAACTGCCAGTTCACCGGGACCGGCGGGCTCGCGCACAACGGGCGGCAGCACCTCTTCGGGGCCGGCGACCTCGTCATCGTCGACAGCAGCCTGCCGTACGAGGCCCGGCACGTTCCGCCCGGACCCGATGCCAACGGCACCTGCGTCGTCCTCACCGTCCCCCATGCGCTGCTGCCGCTGCCGCCCCGCGCCCTCCGCCAGGTCTTAGCCGTGCCCCTCCCCCTCGGGCACGGCATCGGCGGGGTGCTGTACCGCTGGCTCGCCGAAGTCTCGCGGCGAGCCGGGGAGTTCGGCCACGACGACGCCCTCACCCTCGGCGGCGTCACCACCGATCTGCTCACCTCCGTGCTGGGGCGGGCCCTCGACGCCGAGGACGCGATGAGCCCCGAGTCGCGCAGGCGGGCCCTGCACGCGAGGGCGCTGGACTTCATCGACCGCAACCTCGGGGACCCCTCGCTGTCGCCCGCCGGCGTCGCCGCCGCGCACGGGATCTCCGTACGGCATCTGCATCAGCTGTTCGCCGCGGAGGGGGCCACCCCGGCCGCGTGGATACGGCAGCGGCGGCTGGAGCACTGCCGGCGGGACCTCGCCGATCCCGCGCTGCGGTCGCGGCCGATCGCGGCGCTCGCCGCGCGCTGGGGGTTCCGGGACCCCGCCGCGTTCAGCCGGCAGTTCCGGCGGGCCTACGGCATCTCGCCCAGGGACTACCGGCATCACACGTGAGAGCACAGGAACGTGCAGAAATCGCCAAGATCCGTGCACTCTTGGCCAATGAAATCCGCCGCCCCGCGTGGCCATGCTTTTCCTCCGCACCGCTTCTTCCCTCCGGGGGAAGCAGGAGGAAGCCGGTGTGCGGTGCCCGCGGACGCAGCCGTGGGCGCCGTACACCACCGTACGGGGTGATGGACATGCGTGTGGGGATCACCGTGGAGAGCCGGGCGGCCGGGACCGGCGTCCAGGAGCTGTGGCGCCGGCTGGCGACCGAACCGGCCCTGCGCGGGCGGGTCCGCGCCGACACCTCCCTGGTCCTGCCGCCGGGCCCGGCCGAGGCCCGGCCGCAGGCGCTGCTCGCGGTGCTCGAACCGGGCGCGGTCACCGAGGCGTTCGCCGGCAGCCTGGTCACCTGGCTCGCCGCGCGCCGGGACTGCACGGTCTCCCTGACCCGGGCCGACGGCACACGGATCGTCCTGACCTCGGCGATCGTGCGCCGGTTCACCTTCCTGGAGCGGGCGGCGTTCGTCCGCGACCTCGGCACGGTCCTGGACGCGGCCGCCGCCCGCGACAGCCAGGAGAGCGGCGGGGGCGACCGCGTGCGCTGACCCCCGGCCGTTCGGACAGCCGGCCAGCCGGCAGGTGCTCGGCCGGACAGCCGGCCAGGTGCTCGGCCGTCAGCCGGGGCAGGTGCTCAGCGGGTGAGCTGTTCGGCCGGCGGGCTCGTCACGTGTGTCACGAACCTGTCCGCCGTCTCCGCCAGGACCTCCCTCCCGTCCCGCGCCCACAGCCCGTCGTTGAACAGTTCCACCTCGACCGGGCCCGTGTACCCGGCCGCCGCCACATGGCCGAGCCACTCCCTCATGTCGATCGCGCCGTCGCCGATCTGGCCGCGCCCGGTGAGCACGCCCGCCGGCAGCGGGGTCGTCCAGTCGGCGAGCTGGAAGGTGTGGATACGGCCGGACGCCCCGGCGCGTGCGATCTGCGCGGGCGCCTGGTCGTCCCACCAGATGTGGTACGTGTCCACGGTCACGCCGACCTGCCGCGCGGGGAACCGCTCCGCCAGGTCGAGGGCCTGCGCGAGGGTGGAGACCACGCAGCGGTCGGCCGCGTACATCGGGTGCAGGGGTTCGATGGCGAGGCGCACGCCCTGGTCCTCGGCGTAGGGCGCGAGCTCGCCGAGCGCGTCGGCGATCCGCTCCCGGGCGCCGTGCAGGTCCTTGGAGCCGGGCGGCAGGCCGCCGGACACCAGCACGAGCGTGTCGGTGCCCAGCGCCGCCGCCTCGTCGACCGCCCTGCGGTTGTCGGTGAGGGCCCTGGCGCGCTCCTGCGGCTCGGTCGCCGTCAGGAAGCCGCCCCGGCACAGGGTGGTGACCGTCAGGCCCGCGTCGCGGACCAGTTTCGCCGCCGCCCGAAGGCCGTACTCCTGGACGGGCTCACGCCACAGGCCGACCTGCGTGACACCCAACTCGTCGCAGGCGGCCACGAGTTCGGGCAGGGACAGCTGCTTGACGGTCATCTGGTTGATGCTGAAACGCCGAAGGCCGTCTCTCACTGCTCCACCCCGTGCACCGCGAGCAGGCTCCGCATCCGCTCCTCCGCCAGCTTCGGGTCGGGGAACAGGCCCAGTCCGTCCGCGAGTTCGTAGGCGCGGGCGAGGTGCGGGAGGGAGCGGGCCGACTGGAGGCCGCCGACCATCGTGAAGTGGGACTGGTGGCCGGCCAGCCAGGCCAGGAGGACCACGCCCGTCTTGTAGAAGCGGGTGGGGGCCTGGAAGAGGTGGCGGGACAGCTCGACGGTCGGGTCCAGCAGGCCCCGGAAGCCGGCCACGTCACCCGTGTCCAGCACCCGCACCGCCTCCGCCGCGAGCGGGCCCAGCGGGTCGAAGATACCGAGGAGGGCGTGGCTGAAGCCCTGGTCGTCGCCGGCGATCAGCTCGGGGTAGTGGAAGTCGTCGCCGGTGTAGCAGCGGACGCCCTGCGGGAGCCGGCGGCGCAGGTCGATCTCCCGCTGCGCGTCCAGCAGGGACACCTTGATGCCGTCGACCTTGTCCGGGTGCGCGGCGATGACCTCGAGGAACACCTCGGTCGCCGCGTCCAGGTCCGGCGATCCCCAGTAGCCCGCCAGCGCCGGGTCGAACATCGGGCCCAGCCAGTGCAGCACCACCGGCTCGGCCGCCTGGCGCAGGAGGTGGCCGTACACCTCCAGGTAGTCCTCGGGGCCCTTCGCCGTGGCGGCCAGGGCGCGCGAGGCCATCAGGATCGCCTGGGCCCCGCTCTCCTCGACGACCGCGAGCTGCTCCTCGTAGGCCGCGCGGATGTCGGCGAGGGTGCCGCCGGTGATCTGGTCGGTGCCGACGCCGCAGGCGATCCGGCCGCCGGCGCCGCGGGCCTCCGCGGCGCTGCGGCGGATCAGTTCGGCGGCGCCCGCCCAGTCCAGGCCCATGCCGCGCTGGGCGGTGTCCATGGCCTCGGCGACGCCGAGCCCGTGGGACCACAGGTGGCGGCGGAAGGCGAGGGTGGCGTCCCAGTCGACGGCCGCGGGTGAGTCGGGCGAGACGTCCGCGTAGGGGTCGGCGACCACGTGCGCGGCCGAGAAGACCGTACGGGAGGTCAGGGGCGCGCCGGAGTTCACGGTCAGGGGCTCGGTGCGCGGCTCGTAGACCCTTAGGGTCCCGCCCGCGCCGGGGAGTCGGATGGTCACAGGGAGATCTCCGGGACGTCGAGGCGGCGGCCCTCGGCGGAGGACCGCAGGCCGAGTTCGGCGAGCTGGACGCCGCGGGCGCCGGCGAGGAGGTCCCAGTGGTAGGGGGCGTCGGCGTAGACGTGCTTGAGGAAGAGCTCCCACTGGGCCTTGAAGCCGTTGTCGAACGCGGCGTTGTCCGGGACCTCCTGCCACTGGTCGCGGAAGACCTCGGTGGCGGGGATGTCCGGGTTCCAGACCGGCTTGGGGGTGGCGCTCCTGTGCTGCACACGGCAGTTCCTGAGTCCGGCCACCGCGGAGCCCTCGGTGCCGTCGACCTGGAACTCGACGAGTTCGTCGCGGTTGACGCGGACGGTCCAGGAGGAGTTGATCTGGGCGATCGCGCCGCCCTCCAGCTCGAAGATGCCGTACGCGGCGTCGTCGGCGGTGGCGTCGTAGGGCTTGCCGTGCTCGTCCCAGCGCTGCGGGACGTGGGTGGCGGTGAGGGCCTGGACGGAGGTGACACGGCCGAACAGCTCGTGCAGGACGTACTCCCAGTGCGGGAACATGTCGACGACGATGCCGCCGCCGTCCTCGGCGCGGTAGTTCCAGCTCGGGCGCTGGGCCTCCTGCCAGTCGCCCTCGAAGACCCAGTAGCCGAACTCGCCGCGCACGGACAGGATGCGGCCGAAGAAGCCGCCGTCGATGAGGCGCTTCAGCTTGAGCAGGCCGGGCAGGAAGAGCTTGTCCTGGACGACGCCGTGCCGGATGCCGGCCCCGGCGGCGAGTCTCGCCAGCTCCAGGGCTCCGGCGAGGCCGGTGGCGGTGGGCTTCTCGGTGTAGACGTGCTTGCCGGCGGCGATGGCCTTCTTGAGGGCGTCCTCGCGGGCGGAGGTGACCTGGGCGTCGAAGTAGATCTCGACGCTGTCGTCGGCGAGGACGGCGTCCAGGTCGGTGGTCCGGTGCTCGAGGCCGTGCCGTTCGGCGAGCGCGGTGAGCGCGTGCTCGCGCCTGCCGACCAGGACCGGCTCGGGCCACAGCACGGTGCCGTCGCCGAGGTCGAGTCCGCCCTGGTCGCGGATGGCCAGGATGGAGCGGACCAGGTGCTGGCGGTAGCCCATGCGCCCGGTCACGCCGTTCATGGCGATACGCACCGTCTTGCGTGTCACGTCGTTCCCTTCGTTGGCGTCGTACGACTGCCGGGCCGTGCCGGGTCAGCAGTACAGCAAGCGCTTTCTATGTAGAAAGAAGCTAGCCTCTGATCAGCGGCCGGACAAGGCCGCGGTCACCTGGAGTTGTTCGAGGGGGCGAACGACCGACGGAGCTCCCGGTCACGCGGGCCGGCACCCGGCTGACCACGGCGTCGATACCGAACCGGCGACGATCGGCGCGGAACCGGTGACGGGGCCGGGAAGGTGCGGTCGGATGAAACCGCTGCCCCCTCGGGGCACGTGTACGACGAGGTACGACGAAATGCGCGACCGGAGGACTACGAGATGACGGTGACCCTGGCGGACGTGGCGGCCCGCGCCCAGGTCTCGCCCGCGACGGTGTCGCGCGTGCTGAACGGGAACTACCCCGTCGCCGCGTCCACCCGCGAGCGGGTGCTGAAGGCGGTCGACGAGCTGGACTACGTCCTCAACGGGCCCGCGAGCGCGCTCGCCGCCGCCACCTCCGACCTGGTCGGGATCCTCGTCAACGACATCGCCGACCCGTTCTTCGGGATCATGGCGAGCGCCATCCAGTCGGAGATCGGGGGGCCGGGCGGACGCGCGGGCGGGGAACGGCTGGCGGTCGTCTGCAACACCGGCGGCTCCCCCGAGCGCGAACTGACCTACCTCACGCTGCTCCAGCGGCAGCGGGCCGCGGCCGTGGTGCTGACCGGCGGCGCGGTCGAGGACCAGCCGCACGCGTCGGCCGTCGCGGCGAAGCTGCGCAAGCTGGCGGACGCCGGCACGCGCGTGGTGCTGTGCGGGCGGCCGCCGGCCCCCGACGCGGAGACCATCGCGCTGGCCTTCGACAACCGCGGCGGCGCCCAGCGGCTCACCGAGCACCTCATCACCCTCGGCCACCGCCGCCTCGGCTACATCGCGGGCCCGGAGGAGCGCACCACCACCAGGCACCGCCTGGAGGGCCACCGTGCCGCGCTCGCCGCCGCGGGCATCGAGGAGGAGCCCGGCTGGACCGTCCACGGCCGCTACGACCGCCAGTCCGGCTACGACGCCACGCTCGAACTCCTGCGCAGGGACCCGACCCTGACGGCCGTCGTCGCCGCGAACGACTCCGTCGCCCTGGGCGCGTGCGCGGCGCTGCGCGAGTCGGGGCTGCGCATCCCCGAGGACGTCTCGGTCGCCGGCTTCGACGACCTGCCCTTCAGCGTCGACGCGGTGCCGTCCCTCACGACCGTACGACTCCCCCTCGCCGAGGCGGGCGCCCGGGCCGGCCGGATCGCCATGGGCCGCGAGGAACCCCCGCCGGGCGGAATCGCCACCGTGCGGGGGGAGTTGATGGTGCGGGGGTCGACGGGGGTACCGAAGGCCTGACCACGGCGGGGGCCAGGCGGCAGGTGGGTCTGGCGGAGAGGGGTGGCCCGGCGGTTGGGGCGTCCTGCCGGGACGGGAGCCCGGTGGCCGGGGGGCCCGGACCGGAGCGCGCCCCAGCGGGGACGGTCGCACGAGGCTCAACCCGCCGCACCCGGGCGGCGGCGCGGCCCGGTGGCGGGTGGTTCGTGCGGGACTCTTCGTCGTCGATCAGGGCGTGTCCGCTCACGTCGGCGCTTCCGTGGCGGCCGCGCGCAGGAGCACGTGCGCCGCTAGGACTGACGTGCTCGTTCCGCCGCGCTGCGTTCCACGCAGAACTCGTTGCCCTCCGGGTCGGTGAGGGTGGCCCAGCCGGTGCCGTCGGGGCGGCGGTGGTCGGCGTGGAGGGTGGCACCGAGGGCGAGGAGGCGGTCGACCTCCTCGTCGCGGGTGCGGTCCTGGGGCTGGAGGTCGAAGTGGACGCGGTTCTTGCCGGACTTGGGGTCGTCGACGCGGATGAAGAGCACGTCCCCGCCCGCGGTGCTGAGCAGGGCCTCGGGGTCGCCCGGGAAGTCGTCGTCGGCGAGCCTGCCGTCGAGGGCCTGGGCCCACCACTGGGCGAGGGCGTAGGGGTCGGTGCAGTCCACGGTGATGTGCCGGAGCAGTGAGGTCATGACGGCCACCGCACCACGGCCGACGGGCCCGTCGCAACGGAATTGCGGCCGCGGCCCGACCCCCTTGACCTCAAGCGCGCTTGAGGCCGGAGGCTGGGCTGCATGAACACGCAGGCAGAGATCGAGACCCTCGTCCACCGCCTCTTCCGGGCCCTGGACGCACGCGACTTCACCCCCGGCTGGATGCGGCCGTACGTCACCGAGGACGTCCTGATGGAGACCCCGCTCGGCGCCGGCGCGGGGGCCGCGGCCGCGCGGGACGCCGAGGTGGCCCTCGGGCGGTACGTCCGTACGCAGCACATCGCCTCCGGGGTGCTCGTCGACGCGGCCGGGGAGCGGGCCTCCGCATCCTGGAACGCGCTGATGACGCATGTGCACGCCGATGAGTCGGCCTTCTCCGTCGGCGGCGTGTGGGAGGGCGACCTGCGCCGCACGGCGGACGGCTGGCGGTTCGAGCGGGTCTCGGTGCGGGCGGTGTGGACCCAGGGGCGGCCCCCGGCGGGTGTCGGGGACACCCGCTGAGATTTTTTTCCCCCGGTGCGATGACTTTCCGGCGCCACGATCGTCTGTATGGCCGTAAGCACGTACGAACAGGGAAACCCCGAAGGAGCACCACCATGCGGATCGTCATCAGCGAGTTCATCAGCCTCGACGGTGTCGTGCAGGCGCCGGGCGGCCCGCAGGAGGACACCGACGGCGGGTTCGCGCACGGCGGCTGGACGCACCCCTACTTCGACCCGGAGGTCGTCGGCGGCGCGTTCGACGCGGCCCTCGGGGAGGCGGACGCGCTGCTGTTCGGGCGTCGTACCTGGGCGACGATGGCGGCGGCGTGGCCGGAGCGGGCCGGGGACCCCTTCGCGGACCGGATGAACGCCATCCGTAAGTACGTCGTCTCCGGATCGCTCGGCGCATCCGACCTGACCTGGGAGAACACCACCCTGCTGCCGGGCGCGGAGGCCGTCGCCGAAGTACGCAGGCTGCGCGAGAGCGAGGGCGGGAACCTGCTGGTGATGGGCAGCCCCACCCTGGCCCGTACGCTGATCGCCGAGGGCCTCGCGGACGAGCTGCGGCTGATCGTGATGCCGGTGGTGCTGGGCGGCGGCAAGACGATCTTCCCCGAGGGCGGGGCCAGGTTCCCCTTCGAGCTGGTCTCCACCACGCGGGCGGGCACCGGGACGCTGGTGAACGTGTACCGCCGCGCCGAGTGACCCGGGGCTCGGCCGTGCGGGACGTCCCGCCGGGGGCCCGGCGCAAGTAAGGTCGTTGAGCATGAAGCTGGCGTTCTCCACCCTCGGCGTACCCGGTATGCCCCTGCCCGACGTCCTGCGGCTCGCGTCCGACCACGGCTTCCACGGCGTGGAGCTGCGCGCCCACCCGGAGGAACCGGTCCATCCGGGTCTCGGCCGGCCCGAACGGGCGCAGGCGGCCGCCCTGTTCAAGGAGGCCGGTGTCGAACTGCTCGCCGCCGCCGGGTACACGCGGGTGGCGGCGCCCGGCCCCGACGAGCCGGTGATCGACGAGCTGCGCGAGCTGGTCGACCTGGCCCATGACCTCGGCGCCCCGTACGTCCGGGTCTTCCCGGGCGCCGACGCGGGCCAGCCCGACGAGGACGCCGACGCGGCCGCCGCGCGGCGGCTGGGCACGGCCGCGGAGCACGCCGCCGACCTGGGCGTACGCATCCTGCTGGAGACCCATGACTCGCACCGCACCGGCGCGGCCGCGCTGCGCGTCCTGGGCCTGGTCGGGCACCGGCACGTGGGCGCGCTGTGGGACGTGATGCACACCTGGCTGGGCGGCGAGCAGCCCTCGGAGACGTACGCCGCGCTCGGCCCCTACCTGGGGTACGTCCAGGTCAAGGACATCGCCTCCGCCGAGGACACCACCCCGCTGACGCTCGGCGCGGGGGTCCTGCCGGTCACCGAGTGCGTGGAGGTGCTGTCCCGGCACGGCTGGGACGGCTGGCTGTGCTGGGAGTACGAGAAGCGCTGGTACGAGGGCGTCCGGCCGCTGCCCCAGCTCCTTGCCGCGGGGCACGACCACCTGCTCCGGCTGCTCAGCGACTCGGCGTAGGGCCGCCCGGCCGGCGCGCCTGCGCGACCCGCGCCTCCAGCAGCCCCTTGCACTGCGGCCACTCCTGCGCCGTGATGGAGAAGATCGCCGAGTCGCGCAGGCCGGACTCGCCGGGCGCCCAGGAGCGGGACCAGTTGCGCAGGACGCCCTCGAAGCGGGCGCCGGTCCTGGCGATGGCGGCGCGGGAGCGGGCGTTGCGGGCGTCGGTCTTGAGGTCGACGCGGGAGACCCGCCAGACCTCGAAGGCGTGGCGGAAGAGGAGGAGCTTGGACTCGGCGTTGAGGCCGGTGCCCTGGGCGGAGGCGGCGAGCCAGGTGAAGCCGACCTCGACGGCGTCCAGGTGGTCGTCGCTCAGCCAGCAGCGGGGCTCCCAGTAGGCCGTGGCGCCCACCGCCCGGCCGGACTCCAGCGAGATCTGGGCGTACGGGGCGAGCCGTCCCGTCGCCGCGCGGGCCAGCTGCTCCGCTATGTACGCCTCGACCTCCTCCGCCCTGGGCACCCAGGTGAAGGAGTAGCCGGACCGGTCCTCCTCGGCCGCCGTCGCCAGGTCCGCCGCGTGCGCGAGGCCCAGCGGCTCCAGGCGGACCGTAGTGCCCTCCAGGACCGGGCCCTCCAGCTCGAACGTCATCCTCGCCCCAACCCCTTTCTCAGCTCCGCGAAGGCCTCGTGGAAGCCGGGGAAAGTCTTGCGGACGCACCCCGGGTCGTCGAACGAGATTCCGGGCGTGCGCAGGCCGGTGACCGCGAAGGACATCACCATGCGGTGGTCGCCGTACGTCCTGATCTCCGTCCCGGGACGCAGTCGCGCGGCCGGGCGTACCTCGATCCAGTCGTCGCCGGTCGCGACGTCGGCCCCGAGCCGCCGCAGGTTCTCCGCGCAGGCCTCCAGGCGGTCGCACTCCTTCACCCGCGTGTTGGCCACGTCCTCGATGCGGACCGGGCCGGTGGCGTAGGGGGCGAGGGCGGCCAGGGTGGGCATCGTGTCGGAGATGTCGCGCATGTTGACGGTGACGCCGCGCAGCTCGCCCGTGCCGCGCACCCTGGTCGCCTCGGGGCCGACCTCCACGTCGGCGCCCATGTCCGCCAGCACCCGCACGAACCGCAGGTCGCCCTGGAGGGCGTCCTCGCCGAGGCCGGGGACGGTGACCTCGCCGCCGGTGAGGGCGGCGGCCGCGAAGAAGTAGCTCGCCGTGGACGCGTCGGGCTCCACCGCGTACGTCGTGGCGCGGTAGCCGCCCGGGGCGACCGTGAACAGGCTCCCGTCCCTGGTCACCTGCGCGCCGAAGGCCCGCATCATCGCCATCGTGATCTCGACGTACGGCACCGAGACCAGGTCCGTGACCCGGATGCGCAGGCCCTTGCGGGTCAGGGGGCCGAGCAGGAGCAGCGCGGTCAGGTACTGGCTCGACTGGCCGGCGTCCAGGACCACGTCGCCGCCCTCGACTCCGCGGGCCCGGACGGTGAGGGGGTGGTGGCCCTCGCGTTCGTCGTGCCGTACGTCCACGCCGAGGTCGCGCAGGGCGCGGGTCAGCGGCAGCAGCGGGCGGCGGCGCATCTGCGGGGACGCGTCGAAGCGGTAGGTGCCGTGGCCCGCCGCCGCCAGGGTCGGCAGGAAGCGGGCCGTGGTCGCGCCGTCGCGGCAGTAGACGTCGGCCTCCGTGACGGCGGGGCCCTCGGGGCGGCCGTCGATCTGCCAGGTGTCCGGAGTGCGGCCGATCCGGTGGCCGAGGCGCTCGAGCCCTTCGGCGAAGCCCTCGGTGTCGTCGGAGCGCAGGGGCCGTACGAGGGTGGTGACGCCGTCGGCCGCGGCCGCGAGGAAGAGGGCGCGGGCGGTGATGGACTTGGATCCGGGGATGTCGGCTACGGGCATGGCCCCATGATCGGCCGACGGCGGCTCCGGGCGCGGGGGCGTCCACGGGATGGAACCCGGTGGACCTGAGGAGGACTCGGGGCGAGCCGGACCCGGTGGACCTGGGTGGGCGCCGGGCCGCTCACGGTCGGCCGACGGCCGGCTCCGGTGTCGCGGCGTCCACGGGGACGGCCCGCGCCCGGCGGCCCCGCGGCGCGAAGGACGTCAGGGCCACGCCGCCGACCAGCAGGGCCGCCGCCGCCCAGCGCAGGCCGCTGACCGGCTCGCCGAGGAACAGCGCGGCGGAGGACATGCCGAACACGGGGACCAGGAGGGAGAAGGGCGCCACGGTGGAGGCGGGGTGGCGGCGCAGGAGCCGGCCCCAGGCGCCGAAGCCGAACACCGTGGTGACCCAGGCGACGTAGACCACCGTGCCGGCGCCCTGCCAGTCCAGCGCGCGCAGGGCGGCCGTGTCGCGGTCCCAGCCCTCGGTCAGCAGGGACAGCCCCAGCAGGGGCAGGACGGGGACCGTGCTCACCCACACCATGAAGTTGAGGGCGTCGGGGGGTGCCGCCTTGCGGGTCAGGACGTTGGAGGCGCCCCAGCAGGCCGCGGCGGCGACGCAGAGGGCGAAGGCGCCGAGGGGTCCCGAGGCGCCCTCGTCGACCGCTGCGACGGCGATCCCGGACAGGGCGACCGCCATACCGGCCACGCCGGTCGGCGAGGGGCGCTCGCGCAGGGCGGCGTAGGCGATGAGGGCGGTGAACACGGCCTGGATCTGGAGGACCAGGGAGGACAGGCCGGCGGGCATGCCCGCGTCCATGGCCACGAACAGCAGGCCGAACTTGGCCACGCCCAGCACCAGGCCCACGCCCAGGATCCACTTCCAGGCCACCTTGGGGCGCCCCACCAGGAACACCGCCGGCAGCGCGGCCGCGAGGAAGCGCAGGGCGGAGAACAGCAGGGGCGGGAAGTGGTCGAGGCCGATCTCGATGACGGTGAAGTTGACGCCCCACACGGCGGCGACGAGGACGGCGAGGGCGAGGTGGGCGGGGCGCATACGTCGAGGATCACCTCCCGCGACTGTGCAGCACCAGCGATGATTTGTGCACGGTTCGCTTCAGTGATTCTTAACCCAGGAGTCCGGCATGCTCGATCTCCAGCGTCTGCGCGCCCTGCACGCCGTCTCCGTGCACGGCAGCGTCGGTGCCGCCGCGGCCGCCCTCGGCTACACGCCGTCGGCGGTGTCCCAGCAGATCACCAAGCTGGAGCGGGAGACCCGGACCGTCCTGCTCGAACGCGAGGGCAGGGGCGTCCGGCTGACCGCGGAGGCACATCAACTGGTCGCGGCGGCCCAGGAGTTGCTGTCGATCGTGGAGCGGGCGGAGACGGAGCTGGAGGAGCGGCGCGGGGTGCCGGCGGGCCGGCTGACCATCGCGGCGTTCGCGTCGGCGGCGCGCGGGCTGCTGCCGGGCGTGCTCGCGGACCTGGCACGGCGTCATCCGGCGCTGGACACGCGGCTCAGCGAGATCGACCCGCATCTGTCGGTCGGCATGGTCGCCAAGGGCGCGCTCGACCTGGTGGTGGCGCACGACTGGGACATCGCCCCGCTGCGGGTGCCGCCGGGCGTGGAGCAGGCGGTGATCGGGGACGACCGGTGCACCCTGCTGGTGCCGCGGGGGCACGCGTTCGCGGGGCGGGAGTCGGTGCGGCGCGAGGAGCTGGGCGGGGAGCGGTGGGTGTGCCAGCCGCCGGGACGGGTGTGCCACGACTGGCTGATGCGGACGCTGCGCGGGGCCGGTCACGAGCCGGAGATCGTGCATCAGGCGGACGAGAACCCGACGCTGGTCGCGCTGGTCGCGGCCGGGCTCGGGGTGTCGCTCGTCCCGCGGCTCGGCCGCGGCCCGCTGCCCGGCGGGGTGGTGGAGGTGGCGCTGGACCCGGCGCCGGTGCGGCGGCTGTACGCGTTGTGGCGCACCGGAGTCTCCAGGCGTCCGGCGATCGCGGAGACGGTGCGCACCTTGCAGGAGCACTGGCCCGCGGTGGCCGCGCAGACGCCCGCCGCTGCGGGCTGACACCCCGGCAACACCCGTTGTGCACTCCCTTGACTGGCAGAAACTTCCCGGATATTGGTGACTCCTCGGAAGTTTCCTTCAGCGGACCCTCGCAGCCTCCGGAAGGAGTGCACGTGCACGACACCAGCACGGGAAGCACCGCGAAACCCTCCAGACGTACGGTCCTCGCCGCCGGTGCGGGCGTCACCGCGGCCCTCGCCGTCGGGGCGCCCGCCCTGGCGACCGGGGACGTCGACGACAAGAGGCTGCGCGGCCTCGTCTCCCGCATGACCCTTCAGGAGAAGGTCGGCCAGCTGTTCGTCTCCCGGGTCTACGGCCACTCCGCCACGGCCCCCGACCAGGCGGACATCGACGCCAACCTCAAGGAGTTCGGCGTGCGCACGGCCGCCGAACTGATCGCCAGGTACCGGCTCGGCGGCGTCATCTACTTCGTGTGGGCGCACAACACCCGCAACCCGCGCCAGATCGCCGAGCTGTCCAACGGCATCCAGCGGGCGTCCCTGGACCAGCCGCGCGGCCTGCCCGTACTGGTCTCCACCGACCAGGAGCACGGCATCGTGTGCCGGGTCGGCAAGCCCGCCACGCTGTTCCCCGGCGCGATGGCGATCGGCGCGGGCGGCTCGCGGGGCGACGCGCGGACGCTGGGCCGGATCGCGGGCCGGGAGCTGCGCGCGATGGGCATCCGGCAGGACTACACCCCGGTCGCCGACGTGAACGTCAACCCGGCCAACCCGGTCATCGGCGTACGGTCCTTCGGCGCGGACCCGGCGGCGGTGTCCCGGCTGGTGGCGGCCGAGGTCGCCGGGTACCAGCACTCCGGGGTCGCCGCGACGGCCAAGCACTTCCCCGGGCACGGCGACACCGAGGTCGACAGCCACTACGGCTTCCCGACCATCAAGCACACGCGCGAGCAGTGGGAGGCGCTGGACGCACCGCCGTTCCGCGCGGCGATCGAGGCCGGCATCGACTCCATCATGACCGCGCACATCCTGGTGCCCGCCCTCGACGACTCCGGCGACCCGGCCACCCTCTCCCGCCCCATCCTCACCGGCATCCTGCGCGAGGAGCTCGGCTACGACGGGGTCGTGGTCACCGACTCCCTCGACATGGCCGGCGTACGGCAGAAGTACGGCGACGACCGGGTGCCCGTGCTGGCGCTGAAGGCCGGGGCGGACCAGCTGCTGAACCCGCCCAAGCTCGACCTGGCGTGGAACGCGGTCCTGAAGGCGGTGCAGGACGGCGAGCTGACGGAGGAGCGGCTCGACGAATCGGTCCTGCGGGTGCTGCGGCTGAAGGCGAAGCTCGGGCTGCTCGACGACCCGTACGTCGTCCCGGGCGGTGTCGACCGGGCGGTCGGCCACGGCGCGCACCTGGCCGCCGCCGACCGGATCGCCGAGCGCACCACGACCCTGCTGGTCAACGAGGGCGGCCTGCTGCCCCTCTCCCCCGCCTCCCACGGCAAGGTCCTCGTCCTCGGCGCCGACCTCGCCTCCCCGTCCGGCACCACCGGCCCGCCCACCGGCGTCCTCGCCGCCGCGCTCGCCGAACAGGGCTTCACCACCACCGTGATGTCCACCGGCACGGCACCGTCGGCGGCGGTGATCGACCGTGCGGTCGCGGCGGCCGGGGATGCGGACGCCGTGGTGATCGGGACGTACAACGTCTCGGCGACCAGCAGTCAGAAGACCCTGGTGGAGCGGCTGCTGGCGACGGGCGTGCCGGTCGTCGCGGTGGCGGTGCGCAACCCGTACGACGTGGCCCGCCTGCCCGGCGTGCGCGCCTACCTCGCCACGTACTCCTGGACGGACGTCGAACTGCGGGCGGCCGCCCGGGTCATCGCGGGCGAGGTGTCCCCGCGCGGCAAGCTGCCGGTGCCGGTGCCGCGGGCGGACGACCCGACGCAGGCGCTGTACCCGATCGGACACGGGCTGACGTACTGACGCCCCGTCCGCGTGTCCGGCGCGCCCGCCGTGCCGGACACGCGAACGGCCCACCCCGCGTGCGGCGGGTCCCGCTCTCGAGGACCGTGGTGGAGTCCCCGGAAGAGCCGGCGCCGGGGCCGGGCCGCGAAGGAGGCGTCGTGACGGCTCTGACCCGCATTCCCCTGGGAGAAGGGGGCTCCGTCCTCGTGGAGCAGCCGGGCCTGCCGGACGGGGGCCCGGTGAAGGCCGGCCGGACCGGCGACACCGTGCGCGAGCTGCCGACGACCCTGGAAGGCGCCCTGGAGCCGGTCACCGAGGCCGCGCGTGCCGCGCTCACGCAGTTGCGCAAGGCCCGCCCGGACGAGATCACCATCGAGTTCGGGGTGGCCCTGACCTTCGAGGCCGGAGCCGTGATCACCAAGACCCAGGCCGGCTGTCATCTCAAGGTGACCGTGTCCTGGAAGCACGAGAGCCCCGGCGCCGAGAGCGGATCGCCGTGACGGGTGGTGGCGCGGCATCCGGTCTGCCCACGGCGGTCGCACAGGTCCTCGCTGCGGACGGGCGGGTGGCCGGCACGGGCTTCCTGGTCGCCGAGGACGTCCTGGTGACCTGCGCGCACGTCGTCGAGGCGGCGGGCGGCGGCCCCGGTGCCCCGGTCGCGCTGTCCTTCCCGCACGTGGCGGGCGCGGAGCGGGTGGAGGGCACGGTCGCGGAGGAGCCGTGGCGGGCGTCCGACGCGGAGGACGTGGCGTTCGTCCGGCTGGCGAGCGCGCCGGCCGGGGCTCAGGTGCTGCCGCTCGGGTCGGCGGAGGGTTGCCGGGGCCACAGGGTGCGCTCGTACGGTTTTCCGACCCAGGCCCGCGCCGAGGGGCACTACGGCTACGGCGAGGCGGGCGACGTGCTGCTCGCCGTGCACGGCGTGGGCGCGCAGTTGCAGCTGACCGCAGCCAACGACCTGACGACCGGGTTCAGCGGCGGGCCCCTCCTGGACGATGTCACGGGCCTGGTGATCGGCATGGTCACCGAGATCACCGCGCCCGACGCGTACCAGCGGGGCCTGGGCATCGCCTACGCCACCCCCACCGGGGTGCTGCGGGAGATCCTGCCGGACCTGGCCGAGAGCGAGGTGTGCCCGTACCGGGGGCTGGAGCCGTTCACGGCCGAGCACGCGCGGTGGTTCGAGGGCCGGTCGGAGGCGGTACGGCAGGTCGTGACGAACCTGGCCAGGCAGCGCAGGCTCACGCTGCTGCTGGGGCCGTCGGGGTCCGGTAAGTCGTCGCTCATCCAGGCCGGTGTGCTGCGCGAGCTGGCGGCGGGAGTGCTGCCGGGCAGCGACCGCTGGCTGCCGGTGCTGGCGCGGCCGGGGCAGGACATGCTCGCCGAGATCGAGCGGGCGGGGCTGCCGGGGGCGAGCGCCGGCGGGATCATCGCCGCGGTCAACCGGCGGCTGGCGGAGGAGCCTTCCCGCCAGCGTGTCCTGCTGGTCATCGACCAGTTCGAGGAGCTGCTGGTGCACGGCACCAACGGGCGGCTGCGGGACACCCTCGCGGTGATCGACGAGGTCACCTCGGCCGCCGACTGGTACACCAAGATCACCGTGATCCTGATCATGAGGGACGACTTCTACCCGCAGCTGGCGGCGCGGGCGCCCCGGCTGCTGGACGCCGCGATGCCGGGACTGCTCAACGTGCCGGGCACGCTCGGCTACGAGGACCTGCACGACATCATCGTCAAGCCGGCCCAGGACGTGGGGCTGCGCTTCCAGCCCGGGCTGCCCGAGCGGATCATCGGGGACGTCCTCGACATCACCCCCGAGGCGGCCGTCACCCGGCGGGCGCCCGTCACCGTGCTGCCGCTGCTGGAGATGACCCTGCGCCAGCTGTGGGACCGGCGCGCGGACGGCCACCTCACGCATGAGGCGTACCTGCAGATCGGGGGCGTCAGCGGCAGCGTCACGACCTGGTGCGACAGCGCCCTGGAGGAGCTCTCCGCCGACCAGCAGGTCATCGCCCGGCGCGCGCTGACGTCCCTGGTGCATCCGGCGGACCCCAGCCACAACATCACCGCCGTCCGCACCCAGGTCCCGCTGAACGAACTGCGCGACCTGGCGGCCGACCCGGGCGCCTCGGGCGAGCAGGGCGACGTCGACGCGGTCATCGTTGCGCTCGCCCGGCGTCGAATCATCACGACCCAGAGTCTCCAGGCTTCCCGGATCCCGGGCGGGCCTCCCGGCGAACCGGTCGCCGAGCTGATCCACGAGGCCCTCATCCGGGACTGGGGCGCCCTGCGCAAGTGGGTCGACGAGGACCACCGCTTCCAGGACTGGCTCAACCGGACCCGTGAACGCCAGGCCCGCTGGGAGGCCGAGAAGCACCCGGGGGACCTGCTCGGCGGGACGGCGCTGGCGGAGGGACTGGAACTGGCCCAGAAGCGGAGGCTTCCCGCGGACATCGCCGAGTTCCTGGCGGCGAGCCGGGACCGTCAGCGGGCGGTGATCCGGCGCAGCCGGCGGCTCAACGCGGTACTGGGAAGTCTGCTGGTGCTGGCGCTGATCGCGGTGGGCGGGGCGGTCTGGCAGCGGAACCGGGTCGAACATGCCAAACAGCGTTCCGTGTCACGCCAGTTGGCGGGGGAATCGAACGACCTGCTCTACACCAACCCGGAACTGGCCGCGCTGCTGGCGGTGAAGGCGTACCGGACCAAGAACACGTCCGAGGCCACCGACACCGTGCGCAGTGCCGCGGCCCTGCCCGCGCACCGCCGCCTGTCCGGGCACAGCGACGTGGTGCGGGCGGTCGCGTACAGCGAGGACGGCGGCATGCTCGCCTCTGCCGGGGACGATCACACCGTCCTGCTGCGGGACGCGAGGACACTGAAGATCCGGCTCAGGCTCACTCAGCACAAGCAGCCGGTGAACACAGTGGCGTTCAGCAAGGATCGCCTTGCCACCGGCAGCGACGACGGAACCGCCCGCGTGTGGGAGCCGGACACCGGCGAACTCCTGCGGACGCTCTCCGGCCACACAGGGCCCGTCAGGGCGGTCGCGTTCAGCAAGGACGGCCGGATCCTCGCGACAGGCAGCGACGACAAAACGGTCCGGCTGTGGGACGCACACACGGGTGAACGCCTCGGCACGTTGAGGGGGCACACCAAGCCGGTCAGGACGCTGGCCTTCCATCCGGACGGGAAGACCCTCGCCACCGGCGGTGACGACAACACCGTACGGCTGTGGGACGTGGATGCCAGGCGATCGACCAGGACACTCACGGAGCACACACTGCCGGTGACGTCGGTGGTATTCAGCCCGGACGGTGACACCCTCGCCACCGCGGACGATTACGACGTATTTCTGAGGGACCCGCAGAGCGGCGACAAGCACACGACCTTGTACGAGTCAGCGTTTCTGATCGTCTTCAGCCCGGACGGCAAGTCCTTCGCCACCGCCACCGACCGCTACGTACGGCTCTGGGACACCGACACCACAGGTCCCAGAGGCACCCTGATCGGACATTCCGACGACGTGCTCGCGTTGGCGTACAGCCGCGACAACCGCACCCTCGCCACCGCCAGCCGCGACACGACGGTGCGGCTGTGGAACGCGAACCTCGGCAAGGACAACACCACCCTCAGGGGACACACCAACCGCGTATACAAAGTCGCCTACAGCATGAAGGGTGACAAGGTCGCCACCGCAAGTGCTGACGAGACCGCTCAGCTCTGGGACCCCGACACCGGCAGACGACTGGAGGAGCTGAAGCTCGGGGGTGAGGTGAACGTGGCGGCCTTCCACCCGGACGGCCACACGGTCGCCACCGCGAGCGACGACAAGACCGTTCGCCTGTGGGATGCGAGCACCGGGAAGGTGATCATCGAACGCAAGAGGGAACACCAGAACCTGGTACGTGCGGCGGCGTTCAGTCCCAACGGCCGAACCCTCGCCACCGCCGACGAGGACGGCACCATCTATCTGCGGAACGCGCACACGGCTAAGGTCCTCCTCCACCCGCTCGCCACGCACAGCGGGCCCATCTACGACGTTGCGTTCAGCCCGGACAGCCGAGTCCTCGCCACGGCCGGCGACGATTCGACGGCGACTTTGTGGGATGTGTCCTCCGGACGGAGGATCAAAGTACTTCGTGGGCACCACGACTCGGTCTTGTCCGTGGCATTCAGCCCGGACGGCCGCAGGGTCGCCACCGGCAGCTACGACGGAACGGTCCGGCTGTGGGACGCAGTGAGTGGTGTGGTCCTCATCGAGATGACCAAGCACAGGGCGGGCGTGGAGACCGTCGCGTTCCACCCCTACCGCAAGATTCTCGCGACGGGCAGCGACGACGGAACCATCCGGCTGTGGGACTCCGACACCGGCAAGGCCCGTGTCGCCGTCCTCGCGAGCTTCAGCGAGGTGACCTCAGTGGCTTTCAGTCCTGACGGGCGTGCCCTCGCCACAGCGGGTGGGGACGGGACGGCACGGCTGTGGAGGATCGCCTCCATCCCCGAGGCCGACGAGGCAGCCCGGCAGGTCTGCCGCACCTTCGGTCGCGACCTCAGCCGGCTGGAGCGGGCGGCCTACGTCCCCGGCGACTCGGACGCCACCGTCTGCCCCTGAAACCCCGACGGCGGGCCCCGCGGAGCCCGCCGTCGAAGTGACAGTCGGTCAGCGGCGCAGGCCGCGCTCCGGCATCCGCCGGTCCAGCTTGGCGTCGAACTTCGCCAGCGGCTTGGCCTCCGAGACGACGGTGGAGGAAAGGCCCGCCCACTGAAGGATCTTGGCCGTGGCGAGGGTCTTCTCCGTGTCGACCAGGCCCGCGACGCGGGCTCCGTGGTTGGCGCCGGGGGCCGTGAAGACGTAGGAGTCGCGGGCGCCCTTGCCGAGGCGGAACTGCTCGGCGCCCCAGGGGTCGTTCTGGCCGTAGACGAACAGCATGTGGTGCGCGTGGTGGCGGACCCAGCTGTCGACGTCGCGCATGGCCCACGGCTGGAAGGTCATGGGGATGTCACGCGGGACGAAGTTGCGCGGCGGCTGGTAGCCGTAGCGGATGTACTGCTTCTCGACGTGCGGGAACTGGATGGTGGGCGCGCCCAGCTGGGTGCCCGCCTGGTAGTAGTACGGCGTGTACGTGGCCAGGCCCTGGTCGGCGTACGCCGAGAAGCCGGAGATCGTGTCGATCGAGGTCCAGATCTCGTCGTCCGAGGCGTGTGCCGCGTCCGCCGGGATGGTGTCGCAGTCGGCGAGCAGGCTGTACTGCCAGAAGCCCCAGACGTAGTCGAGGACGACGGCCTCGTAGGCGCGGTCCAGGCCGCCGATGGTGTCGAAGGTGAGGCCGTTCTCGGCGGCGTACGCCTCGTACTTCTTCTCCAGCGGCTCCCGGCGCACGAGCGCCTCGCGCTGGACGGCGTTCAGCCGGTCGCGGCACTCCTTGGTGCCGACGGTCGCGAAGAAGCGGTCGTAGGCGGAGTCCTCCTTGTTGACGACGTCGTTGGGGGCCACGTAGGCCACCACGCCGTCCATGTCGCGGGGGTAGAAGCGCTCGTAGTAGGTGGCGGTCATGCCGCCCTTGGAGCCGCCGGTGGAGATCCAGTTCTGGGAGTAGATCCCCTTCAGCGCCTCGAAGATGCGGTGCTGGTCGCTGGCGGCCTGCCAGATGTCCAGCTTGCTCCAGTCCGCCGGGGCGGGCCGGGACGGGGTGAAGAAGCGGTACTCCATGGAGACCTGGTTGCCGTCCACGATCTGGGTCGGCTCGCGCCGGCTGGGGGTCGTGGAGACGTTGTAGCCGCCGGTGTAGAAGACCGTCGGGCGGCTGACGTCCTTGTGCAGGACGGTGATCCGCTGCTGGAACGTGCCCGCCGACGGGTTCCGGTGGTCGACCGGCTGGGTGAAGTTGAGGACGAAGAAGCGGTAACCGGTGTACGGCTTCTCCTCGATGAGGCTCACTCCGGGTATCGCGAGCAGCCGGTCCTTGATGTCGCCGGTCGCGGTGGCCTCCGGCTGGGCGGCGGTGGCCGCCCCGGCCGTGCTCAGCGTGCCGATGAGCACGGTGAGCGCGAGCAGCCATCTGAGCGCCTTGCGCATGCACCCTCCCTGGGAAACAGATGTGCGCCGGAAGCTATCGGAGCAACACCGTTCACACCAGGGGAGGTTGAGCTAACAGTTGCGCAAAAGGATCTATCCGGGACGATCGTGCCCGGTCAGCACAGGATCCAGCCCGAGTCCACCGAGCCGTTGCCCCGCGAGCCCTTGACCCGGACGCAGCGCTGACCGGCGTAGGTGTCGACCGGGCCGATGCGGCGCGTGCGCATGCCTTCCTGATGGGCGGGCCGGAAGCCGCGCGCCTGCACGCTGACGGTCATCCAGCTGCGCGCACCGGGGTGCCTGGCGACCGTGACCGCGCACACGAGGCCACCGCTCTTGTAGACGTGCACCGCGCCGGTGGCGAAGCCCAGGGTGCGCACCTTGCGGCCGGCGCAGTTCTGCGCGGAGGCCGCGTGGGCGGCGCCCGGCGCGCTGAGCGCGAGCAGGCCGGACGCGGTGAGCACGGCCATGCCGAGCGCAAGCCATCGGCGTATCGCACTCCTGTCCACCGGCGCCCCTCCCGAACCCGACCGTCGCCGTACTGCTGTACGGACGCCGTCCAGGTGCAGGATGGTTGCACAACCGGGACGGGACCCGGACACAGGGCCCCGTCCGGTCAGTTCACCGCCGCGACCGGCTCCCCCACGAACGTCGCCCACAGCTCGGCGTAGCGGCCGCCGCGGGCCAGCAGTTCCTCGTGCGTGCCGTCCTCGGCGACGCGGCCGTGGTCCATGACGACGACCCGGTCCGCGCGGGCGGCCGTGGTGAGGCGGTGGGCGACGACGAGGGTGGTGCGGCGGCCGGCGAGGCGGTCGGTGGCCTGGTTGACCTGGGCCTCGGTGGCCAGGTCGAGGGCGGCGGTGGCCTCGTCGAGGAGCAGCACGTCGGGGTCGACGAGTTCGGCGCGGGCCAGGGCGATGAGCTGGCGCTGGCCGGCGGAGAGGTTGCGGCCCCGCTCGGCGACCTCGTGGAGGTAGCCGCCCTCCAGGCGCGCGATCATCTCGTGGGCGCCGACCGCGCGGGCGGCGGCCTCCACCTCGGCGTCGGTGGCGTCGGGGCGGCCGTAGGCGATGGCGTCGCGGACCGTGCCGGGGAAGAGGTACGCCTCCTGCGGGACGACGCCGAGGCGGTGCCGGTAGGAGGTGAGGTCCAGGTCGCGCAGGTCCGTGCCGTCGACGGTGACCCGGCCGGACGTCGGGTCGTAGAAGCGGGCCACCAGCTTCACCAGGGTCGACTTGCCCGCGCCGGTCTCGCCGACGAAGGCGACCGTCTGGCCCGCGGGGATGCGCAGGTCGATGCCGCTGAGCGCCTCCTCCGGCGCGTCGGAGGGGCCGTACCCGAAGTGCACGTCCTCGAAGGCGATCTCGCCCCGCAGGGAGCGCACCTCGCGCGGCTTCTCGGCGCTGCGCGTGGACGTCGGCTCCCGCAGCAGCTCCTGGATGCGGCCGAGGGAGACGGACGCCTGCTGGTAGCCGTCGAAGACCTGGGAGAGCTGCTGAACGGGCGCGAAGAACAGGTCGATGTAGAGCAGGTACGCCACCAGCGCGCCCGTGGTCAGTGTGGCCTCGGCGACCCGGCCGGAACCGGCGATCAGCACCGACGCGGCGGCGGCCGCGGAGAGGAACTGCACGAACGGGAAGTAGAGGGAGATCAGCCACTGTCCGTGCACGCGCGCCCTGCGGTAGTCGTCGCTGCGCTCGGCGAAGTCGCGCGCCCCGTCGCGCTCGCGCCGGAAGGCCTGCACGATCCGCAGCCCGGCGACGGTCTCCTGAAGGTCGGCGTTGACCACCGACACCCGCTCGCGGGCCAGTTCGTAGGCTTTCACGCTCGCGCGGCGGAAGTAGTACGTGGCGACGATCAGCGGCGGCAGCGTGGCGAAGACGACGAGGGCCAGCTCGATGTCGAGCACCAGCAGCGCGCCCATGATGCCGAAGAAGGTGACGACCGAGACGAAGGCCGTGACCAGGCCGGTCTGGAGGAACGTGGACAGGGCGTCGACGTCCGTGGTCATCCGGGTCATGATCCGGCCGGTCAGCTCGCGCTCGTAGTAGTCGAGGCCGAGCCGCTGGAGCTGGGCGAAGATCTTCAGCCGCAGCGCGTAGAGGACCCGCTCGCCGGTACGGCCGGTCATCCGGGTCTCGCCGGTCTGCGCGGCCCACTGGGCGGCCACCGCGAGCAGGCCGAGCAGGGAGGCCGCCCACACCGCGCCGAGCGCGGCCTCGCTGACGCCGCTGTCGATGCCGTGCCGGATCAGCACCGGCAGGAGCAGGCCCATGCCGGCGTCGACGGCGACCAGGCCGAGGCTGACCAGCAGGGGCAGGCCGAAGCCCTTGAGCAGCCTGCGCAGGCCGTAGCTGTCCTCGGGCCGCACCGCGCGGGCCTCGTCGACCTCCGGGGTGTCGGTGGCCGGTGGCAGGGCCTCGACCTGGGCGAGCAGCTCGGGGGTGGCGGGGGTGCCGGACAGGGCGGTGTCCCTCGGCTCCCGCTCCCCCGCCCACAGCCGGGGCGTGATGCCGCGCTCGGCGTCGAACTCGGCGTCCAGCTCGTCGCGGACGGAGGTGTCCTCGGCGGGCGCGAGCTGCTGGGTGTGGCCCGGGGAGACGCCGCCGAGCTCGTCGGGGTCGGTGAGCAGGCGGCGGTAGAGGGCCGAGCGCTCCTGGAGCTCCTCGTGGGTGCCGAGGTCGGCGAGGCGGCCGCCGTCGAGGACGGCGATGCGGTCGGCGAGGTTGAGGGTGGAGCGGCGGTGGGCGATCAGCAGGGTGGTGCGGCCCCGCATGACCTCCCTGAGGGCCTCGTGGATCTCGTGCTCGACGCGGGCGTCGACGGCGGAGGTGGCGTCGTCCAGGACGAGCAGGCGCGGGTCGGTGAGGATGGCGCGGGCGAGGGCGACGCGCTGGCGCTGGCCGCCGGAGAGGGTGAGTCCGTGCTCGCCGACCTTGGTGTCGTAGCCGTCGGGCAGCTCGGCGATGAAACGGTCCGCCTGGGCGGCGCGGGCGGCTTTCCGGATCTCCTCGTCGGTGGCGTCGGGGCGGCCGTAGGCGATGTTGTTGCGGACGGTGTCGGAGAAGAGGAACGAGTCCTCGGGGACCAGCCCGATCGCGGCCCGCAGCGACTCCAGGGTCAGCTCGCGCACGTCGTGGCCGCCGATGAGGACGGCACCGTGCGTGACGTCGTAGAAGCGCGGCAGCAGCAGGGAGACGGTCGACTTGCCGGAGCCGGAGGAGCCGACGACGGCGAGGGTCTCGCCGGGGCGGATCTCGAAGGACAGCCCCCCGAGGACGGGGCGGTCGTCGTCGTAGCCGAAGGAGACGTCGTCGAACTCGACGGTCGCGGGCGCGTCGGCGGGCAGTTCCTTGGTGCCGTCGGTGAGCGAGGGCTCGGTGTCGATCAGCTCCAGTACGCGCTCGGTGCCCGCGCGGGCCTGCTGGGCGACGGTGAGGACCATCGCGAGCATGCGGACCGGGCCGACCAGCTGGGCGAGGTAGGTGGAGAAGGCGACGAAGGTGCCGAGGGTGATGTGGCCGCGGACCGCGAGCCAGCCGCCGAGGGCGAGCATGGCGACCTGGCCGAGCGCGGGGACGGCCTGGAGAGCGGGGGTGTACCTGCTGTTCAGGCGGATGGTGCGCAGCCGGCCGGCGAAGAGGCGGCGGCCGACCTCCCGGAGCTTGCCGGTCTCCTGCTCCTCCTGCCCGAAGCCCTTCACCACGCGTACGCCGCTGACGGCGCCGTCGACGACTCCCGCGACCGCGGCCGCCTGGGCCTGGGCGTACCAGGTGGCGGGGTGCAGCTTGGCGCGGCTGCGCCTGGCGATGAACCACAGGGCGGGCGCGACGGCCAGCGCGACCAGCGTCAGCGGGACGGACAGCCAGGCCATCACGACGAGGGAGATCAGGAAGAGGGCGAAGTTGCCGATGGTCATCGGCAGCATGAAGAGCAGGCCCTGGATCAGCTGGAGGTCGCTGGTGGCGCGGCCGACGACCTGGCCGGTGGACAGCTCGTCCTGGCGGCGGCCGTCGAGCCGGGTGATCGTGCCGTACATCTCCGTCCGCAGGTCGTGCTGGACGTCGAGGGCGAGCCTGCCGCCGTAGTAGCGGCGGATGTAGGTGAGGCCGTAGACGAGGGCGGCCGCGCCGATCAGGGCGCCGGCCCAGGGGGCCATGTCACGGGTCCGGGCGGTGACGACGTCGTCGATGATCACCTTGGTGATCAGCGGGACGACCGCCATGACGGCCATGCCGAGGAGGGAGGAGGCGAGGGCGAGGACGACGTCCTTGGGATATCGCCAGGCGTATGCCGCCAGTCTCCGTGCCCATCCCCGTTTCGGTTCCACGTCGGTGCCCTCCGGTCGTGCTGTTCACCTGATCTGCCGGAAGGCTGCAACACCGAAAGAAGCGGATTTCATCCCTCCGCAACAATCGGCCGCAAAGCGCGGTCGCTCCAGCGCGAGCAGGTCTCTCAGCAGCACCTTTACCGTCGCCTACCTTTTCTTTACAAAGATCATTTTCTTACTTAGGTTCCCCTCAGGGCGTGACCACGCCCGAGATCAGAAACAAGCCGCTCAGCGGCATACCAGGGGAGACAAGTGAATACCCACTCACCCGGAGGGACGGGGCGCTCACGCCTGCTCCGGCCCGGGGGAAGACGGCTCATACGCCGTGTCGCGGTGAGCCTGGCCGTCGTGATGTCGACGACGGTCGTCTATGGTGCGGAGGGCGCGCTCGCCGCACCGCCGCCCTCCGCACCCGGCACGCAGCCGCAGAAGGCGGCCGTCGCGACCACCGCCGCGGACATACCCTCGGCGCGCGTCGCGGCCCGCCTGAACAACCGGCGCGTCGAGGCGCTGTCGGAGCGCACGGAGACCTCGACGACCTGGGCCAATCCGAACGGCACCCTGACCACCGCATTGTCCGCGGGGCCCGTGCGCTTCCGCGACGGCGACACCTGGCGCACGGTCGACCTGGACCTGGTCCGCTCCGCGGACGGCTCCGTGGCTCCCAAGGCCCACCCGCGAGGTCTGGAGCTCGGCAAGCGGGGAGGCCGCAAGCTCACCTCGGTCGCGGACGCCGCCGACGCCGCGGCCCGCGACCTGGTCACCCTCGGGGAGGGCGACCAGCGGATCACCCTCCAGTGGAAGGGCGGACTGCCCGAGCCCGAGCTGGCGGGCAACCGCGCCACCTACCCGAACGCCGTGCCCGGCGGCGACGTCGTCGTCGAGGCCACCCGGACCGGCTTCGAACAGTACGTGACGCTCAGAAGGCGTCCCGCACAGGACCGGTACTCCTACACGCTGCCGCTCCGGGCCGAGGGGCTGGACGTCAAGCGCCTCAAGGACGGCAGCCTGCTCTTCACCGACGAGAAGAGCAGGAAGAGGGCTGTCATGCCCGCACCCGTGATGTGGGACGCGACAGTCGACCGTCGCTCGGGCGAACACACCCGCCGGGCGAAGGTCGCCCTGAAGGTCGTGCGGACCTCCGGCGGTGTGGACCTGGTCCTCACCCCCGACGCCCGGTTCCTCGCGGACCCGGACACCACCTATCCGGTCACGGTCGACCCCTCGACGTCCGCCCTGTCGAACGTCTTCGACACCTACGTGCAGCAGGGCGAGACCGTCGACTGGTCCGCGGACACCGAACTGGACTTCGGCAATCCGGGCACCACGAACACCGATGGCACCCCGCGCACCGCGCAGAGCTTCATCTCCTGGAACACCACTCCCATCCAGGACGCCCTGGTCTCCAAGGCCACGCTCAGCCTGTGGAACTTCCACTCGGCCAACGTGGACTGCCAGCCCTACCCGTGGGAGGTGTGGGCCTCCGGCGCGGCGTCGACCTCCAGCCGCTGGACCAACCGCCCGGTCATGACGGCGAAGAAGGCCACCTCCACCGAGACCCGCGGCAACGCCGGGTGCTCCACGCAGCCCGACGGCTGGATCAACGCCGACGTGACGACGCTGGCACAGGAGTGGGCCTCGGCCAAGGCCACCCGCGGTCACATGGGCGTGCGCGCCTCCAGCGAGACGGTGACCGCGCAGTGGAAGCGCGTCAACTCGGCCGAGGCGGCCTCCAACCCGCCGAAGCTGGTCGTCACCTACAACTACCGTCCCCGCACCGGTACCCAGCAGGAGGCGGGCCCGCCGTACCTGTCGTACTCCGGGGCGTACGTGGTGAACACCACCACCCCGACGCTGCGGGACACCTTCGTCGACACCGACGGCGACAAGGTCACCGGCACCTTCCAGATCTATGACAACGCCACCGGCACCCAGGTCGGTGACGTCCTGGTGTCGCCCTTCGTGGCCTCGGGCCAGCCGGCGTCCGTCGCGGTGCCCGCGGGCCTGCTGACGGAGGGCCGGACCTACAAGTTCCGCACCTCGCCGTACGACGGGACCCACTACAACACCGGCTGGTCGGCGTGGAAGACGTTCACGGTCGACACCAAGGCGCCCTCCGCGCCGTCGAAGATCGTCTCCACGGACTACCCGTCCGACAAGTGGGTCAAGGGCGCGGGACAGGCCGGCACCTTCACGGTCACCCCGCCGGCCACGGACCACAACTGGCTGGAGTGGTCGCTGGACGGCGTGACCTGGACCAAGGTCGCGACCGGCGGTGCCACCACGGACAAGGCCATCGGCATCACCCCGTCGAAGAACGGCACCCACACCCTCCAGGTGCGGGCCGTGGACAAGGCGGACAACAAGTCGGAGGCCCTCGAGTACACCTTCCACGTCGGCCCGGGCGGTTTCGTCCAGCCGTCGGACGGTGAGCGCACCGCACGCCGCCTGCCTCTCGTAGCCGAGGCCGAGGCGGGCAAGTACGACAGCGTCTCCTTCTCCTGGCGCCGCTCGGAGGCCGATCCGTGGGTGCGGATCCCCGTCGGGGACGTCACGTCGGGCGGCACCGCGCTCACCGCGTGGCCGGTGGCCCTGACCGGCGGCAGGAACGCGCCTTTGGTGTGGAACGCCGTCTCCACCGTCGACCCCGACGGCACGGTCCAGATCAAGGCCGACTTCACCGGGCCGAACTCCGCCGCGGCGAGCACGCCGCCGCTGACCGTCGTCGTGGACCGCAGCGCGGACGGCGCGGCCACCACCGAGGTCGGCCCCGGGCAGCTCAACCTGCTCACCGGTGACTACAGCCTGTCGGCCACCGACGCGTCGTTCTTCAACATGACGGTGTCCCGCACCGCCTCCTCCCGCAACCCCGCCAGGGCCGCCGAGCAGACCGGGCAGGCGCCGATCTTCGGCAAGGAGTGGGTGGCCGGCACCGTGTCCGGCCTGGCGGACAGTGACTACTCCCACCTGCGCCGCGTCTCCGACACCGCGGTCGACGTGGTGCTGGAGGACGGTGACGCCATCCACTTCACGGCCAACGCCGCGAGGACCGGCTGGATCCCCGAGCCGGGAGCGGAGGACCTCACCCTGACGGGCGGCGTCACCGGCTCCTTCGCACTCACCGACACCGAGGGCACGGTGACCCGGTTCACCAAGCCGCAGGGCACCTCCACCTGGCAGGCGGCGAGCAGCCTGGTGGGCGGCCTCGACAACTCCACCACCACGGTGGTGTCCGAGACCGTCACCATGGGCGGCAAGACCCTGTCCCGTCCGGAGCGGATCATCGCCCCGACTTCCGCGGTCAGCGCGGCGACCTGCACCACGGCGCCCGCCACCCGCGGCTGCCGCGCCCTGCAGTTCGTGTACGCCACCACGACGACCGCCACGGCCACCGCCTACGGCGACTTCGCCGGCCAGGTGAAGGAGCTCCGGCTGTGGTCCACCGAGCCCGGCGCGGCGCAGGCGACCTCCCGGCCGGTGCAGACGTACCTGTACGACAGCGCGGGCCGGCTCCGGCAGTCATGGCACCCGCTGATCAGTCCGGCCCTGAGGACGGAGTACGCCTATGACACCGCGGGCCGCGTCACCCAGCTGACCACGCCGGGTGAGCTTCCCTGGACCTTCACCTACGGCAGGGCCGGAAGCTCCGCCACGGCCGGTGACGGCATGCTGCTGAACGTGGCGCGCGCCGGCCTGAAGCAGGGCACCAAGGACGTCGTGGAGGGCACGGCCGCCACCAGCGTGGTCTACGACGTGCCGCTGACCGGCACCTCCGCCCCGTACCAGATGGGCGCCGCCGACGTCCGGGCGTGGGGCCAGCTGAACGCGCCGACGGACGCCACCGCGGTCTTCCCCGCGGACGCCGTCCCGGCCGGCAGCACGGGCTCCGCGCTGACCGCGGCCGGCTACCGGCGGGCCGAGGTCCACTACCTCGGCGTCTCAGGCCGCGAGGTGAACTCGGCGCTGCCCGGCGGGCACATCTCCACCACCGAGTACGACCGCTTCGGCAACACCGTCCGCACGCTGTCCCCGGCGAACCGGGCGCTGGCGCTCGGCACCACCGCCGCACAGCGCGAGACGCTCGCCGGCCTCGGCATCGTCGACCGTCCTGCGGCGGAACGCTCCGAGCTGCTCTCCACCGTGTCGCTCTTCGACGACAGGGGCATCCGTGAGCTGGAGGAGTTCGGTCCGCTGCACCGGGTCGAACTCACCGAGGACCTCAAGAGCGGCACCAACGTGCTGATCACGGCCGGCACCTCGGTGCCCGCCCGGTCCTGGTCGGTCTACGAGTACGACGAGGGCCGTCCCAGCGACGGCACCGCCACGGTCAAGGACCAGGTGACGCTGGAGATCAGCGGTGTCCGGGTCCGCGACCACGACTCGGTGATGGGCGAGAAGCGGGTCACCGAGACGCAGTACGACTGGGTCAAGGGTCTGCCCACCCTTACCGTCCGGGATGTCGGCGCGCTCAACCTGGTCACGGCCACCGAGTACGACGCACAGGGCCGGGTGACCGCCAAGATCCCGCCGGGTTCCTCCGGCTCCGACGCGGCCACGACCATCGTGACGTACTGGTCGGGGAGCGGCACCGGTGACTGCCAGGGACGCCCGGAGTGGGCCGATCAGGTCTGCTGGACGGGCCCGGCCGGCGCCATCAGCGGCGGCGGCACCCGGCCCACCGAGGTGACGGACAGCACCACGGAGTACGACTGGTGGGGCAACCCCGCCAAGGTCACCGAGACGGCCAACGGCGCCACGCGGACCACGACCACCACATACGACGCGGCCGGCCGCAAGTACAAGGTCGCGACCACCGGCACCGTCGGACAGGCCGTCCCCGAGATCACCACCGAGTACGACCCGGCCACCGGCCAGGTGGCCAGGCTCACCTCCACGACGGCCGGGACCGTCACCAAGGCGTACGACAAGCTGGGCCGGCAGGTGTCCTACACGGACGCCGACGGCGGCACCACGACGACCGAGTACGACCTGCTGGACCGCCCGGTGAAGGTCTCCGACTCGGTCCCGTCGACCGTGACGTACACCTACGACCACACCGCTGAACCGCGTGGGCTGGTCACCGCCGCCAACGACTCGGTGGCGGGGACGTTCTCCGCGTCCTACGACGCGGACGGCTCGGTGCGCTCCGAGCGCCTCCCCGGCGGGTACGCCCTCGACGTCACCGAGGACCCCACGGGCGCGGAGGTGTCCCGGACCTACACCCGCACCAGCGACGGCACCACGGTGTTCACCGACACGGTGAGCGAGTCGGTGCACGGACAGGTCACCAGCCACTCGGGCTGGTCCGGCCAGAGCTACCGCTACGACGGGGCGGGCCGGCTCACCACGGTGGAGGACACGACGGGTCAGGTGTGCACTCGCCGCACCTACACCTTCGACAGCCGCAGCAACCGCAAGACCCTCACCACGGCCGCCGGTGAGGCCGGCGCCGCCTGCCCCACCACAGGAGGGACCACCACCAGCCACACCTACGACACCGCCGACCGGCTGGTCGACACCGGCTACCAGTACGACGCCCTGGGCCGCACCACCTCCCTGCCCGGCACCACGGCCGGCTACTACGTCAACGACCTCGTGCACCGGCTGACGACGGGCACGAAGCGCCAGACGTGGCAGCTGGACGCGGCCCTGCGGTTCAGGGGCTGGACGACCGAGACGAGCAGCGGCGGCACCTGGGCGCAGAGCGAGTCCAAGCTCAACCACTACGGTGACGACAGTGACAACCCGCGCTGGATCGTGGAGGACACCGCCTCGGGCACGCTGACCCGCAACGTGGCCTCGACGTCGGGCGCGTTCGCCGCGACCACCGCCAAGACCGGTCAGACCGTGCTGCAACTGAGCACGGTGCACGGCGACATCGCGCTCCGGCTGCCGCTGGACACGAGCGTGGCCCCGGTCGCGCTCGACAACGACGAGTACGGCAAGCCGCGCGAGGGCCGGCCGGCCGGCCGTTACGGCTGGCTCGGCGGGAAGCAGCGCTCCGCGGAGACCCCGTCCGGCGTCACTCTCATGGGCTCCCGTCTGTACCAGGCGGAGACCGGCCGGTTCCTGTCCCGGGACCCGGTTCCGGGCGGCAACGCCAACCCGTACGAGTACTGCTCCGGCGACCCGGTCAACTGCTACGACCTGAGTGGCCAGTACAGCACCGGCGGGCTGCTGCCCGAAGCGGCGATCTGCGCCATGTTCGCGCTGTGGTGCGCCGACATGGTGTACATCACCCACTGGGCGCTGAAGGAGGCGAAGAGGGCCTACTCCAACGGGCCGAAGCAGAACGCCTACCGGCACTGCATCTGGCAGGCGATGCTCACCTGGGCGGTGGGCTCGAGCCTGGCCAAGTCCCTCGGCTGGGCTCATGAGAAGGCCGCGGGCAGTTCCGCCAAGGCCAAGCGGGACTCGAAGGCCGACAAGTTCAACAACAAGGTCGGCCGGAAGATCGGCGGCCAGATCACGGCGTGGACCTACGGCGGCGCCAAGAAGGCGGCGTGCAACCGCTGCAAGAAGGCGGTCAAGAAGCACAAGTTGATGTCCAACGCCAAGGGCAACCCGATGGTCTAGGGTCTCGTCCCACTCAGCAGGGCCGGCCGTTCGGGCCGGCCCTGCTGTCCGTTCACCGCACACGTCCCCCGAAAGAGATCGTGCTTGTGTCCTACGTCCCTGAAAGCCGCCGCCGGATCCTCGCCGGCGCCGAGACCGGTGTGACGCTCCTCGCCGCTCTGTGCTGGACCGTCCTGGCGTTCGCCATGTACGCCGAGGGCTACGACCTCGACGCCAGCGCGCCGGTGCAGATGTCCGGCCAGGAGGAGATCGAGAGCCTGGCGCTGTGGTTCGCGTTGTCCGTGCCCGTGACCTGGCTGGTGCGACTGGTCCCCTGGGAGCCGGCGCGTACCGCCGCCGACGTGGTGATCGCACTGCGCCTCGCGGCGGTGCTGCTGCTGTCCCTGGCGATGTTCGCGGCCCTGCTCACCGGAGAACGGCTTCCCCTGCTGGGTTGGAGCATCTGAGAGCCCCCGCTCACAGGCGCACCCGCAGCCGGTAGAAGCGGGTGATCTGGGCCGGGTTCTGGTTGTCGTCGCTGGCCAGGAGCACGCGCAGACCCCCCTTGCCGCGCCCGGTGACCGTCATGGCCTCGATGTTGTCGAGCAGGGGGTTCGGCTGCGGCTGCCGGGCCGGCGCTCCCAGCGACGGGCAGTCCACCAGGTCGGCGAGCAGGGTCTTGCGGGCCGGCCGTACGTCGTCCTGGCCGGTCAGCGTGTCGACGGCACGGGTGTCGGTGGCGTGGCGCGGGTCGGCGGCGTAGAGGCGGACGGTGTTGCCGACGCCCGCCGTGAAGCCGCGCTCCAGGACGAGGAGGCGGCCGTCGGGCAGGGCCTGGATCTCGGGGACGCCGAGATTGTCGTCGGCGCGGTAGGCGAACTGGGCGGAGAGGCGGAAGCCCGTGCCGTCGCGCCGCCAGGTCTGGAGGCGGACGATGCCGGGGGTGTCGCCGGAGATCGCGTACTCCATGGACGCGATCAGGGTGCGCCCGCCGGGCAGCAGGGTGAGGCCCTCGAAGGTCTGGTTGGCGCGGGCGCGGCCGGCCGGGGCGACACGCAGGGCGTCCGGCACGGGCAGGCTGTCCAGGATCGCGCCGTCGCGGCCGTGGCGGCGTACGGCGGGCTCGGTCTCGGAGGACACGAGGTAGGTGCCGTCCCGGTCGACGGCCAGGCCCTCCGAGTCGAGGGCGCGGCCCTGCTCGTCGGCGAGCGGGACGACGGCGCGCGGGGCGAGGGTCTCCCGGTCCAGGGAGAACAGGGCCGAGCGGTCGGAGACGGCGGCCAGGGAGCCGTCCCGGTCGACGGCGAGTGCGGAGAGGTTGCCGACGAAGGTGCCGTCGTATGCCGTCTTGTCCAGGGCGTCGGAGAAGCCCTCGATGCGGACGGACGGCGAACAGTTCCCGCCCTCAGTGGAGTCGGCGGTCCCGGCGGCTGTCAGGCAGGTGGCCGCCGCCAGGACGGCGGTCGCGGTCGTGAGTACGGTTCTCAGGCGCATGGCCGTCACCGTAGAACGGGCCGGTGACGGCCGGGAGGCCGCGTCGTGAAGCGCGCCGGAGCGTCAGCTCGCGTGCAGGTCGCGGTGGACGACCCTGGCGATGCTCTGGATGGTGTTGACGCCGTACTGCATCGTGCTGCCGGTGTTGTTGAGGGTGAGCACGCTGATGAAGTAGTCGTGGCCGTTGCCCTTGAAGGCGCCGATGCTGTGCACCCGCCAGCGGTGGTCGTACGTGCGCTGCAGCCAGCCGTTCTTCACGGCCTTGGTGACCGTGGAGGGGGCGCCGTAGGGCGTGCCCCAGAACTGCGTCGACACGACCTCGCGCATCAGCTTCAGGACGTAGGCGCGGCGGGCGGGGCTGAGGACGGTGGAGCTGCTCGCGGTGAGCATCTTCAGCAGTCTCTGCTCGTCGGTGACGGTGATCTTGGTGATGCCCCAGGTGCCGTAGGGGCCCGGCACCGTGTGGGTCATGCCGGCGGCGTCCAGGAAGCGCTGGATCTTCGTCACGCCGAGCTGGTTCCACAGGACGGTGGTGGCGTCGTTGTCCGACTGGGTGATCATCTTCCGGGCGAGGGACATCTCCCGGTCCGTCAGGGCGCGGTTGCCCGACAGCTGGGCGTCGTGGAGCAGGGCCGACAGGACGGTGACCTTCACGACGCTGGCCGAGTCGTAGCGCACGGTCGGACGCAGGGTGCAGATGGTCTTCGTGCTGCGGTCGTAGACGCCGACGGCGACGGTTCCGCTGCGGGCGTTGACTGCGGCCTGGATGTCCTGCCGCAGCTTGGTGGCCAGGCCCGCCTTGGCGGAGGTGCAGCTGACCGTCGGGGTGGCCGCGTCGGCGGGTGAAGCCGCGGCGAGGGGTATGAGGAGGCCTGCGCCGAGGGTGGCGGCGAGCGCTCGGGCGCGTCTCTGATGCGTCATGCCGTTGTTGACCAACGGAGTTGACGAATAGTTGCACGGTTCTGACCGTGTGTGGCCGCGCGACGTCGATCAGGGACTCTGCGAGTCGGGCGCGCCGGGGCATTCACAGTTTCTGTCATGCAACCGACACTGTTCGTTCACCCGATTGAGTACATGTCCATGCCACTCTCCGGGTGCCGCTCCATCAACCCGCGTAGAACGGACCCCACATGCCGTCTCCCCGCGCCCGCCGCTGGAGGTCGGTGGCCCTCGCCACCGCCGCCCTGCTGACCGGGCTCACCGCCCCCACGCTCACCGCGACGCCCGCCGCCGCGACGACGACCGCGTACGACTCGACGTACTACAAGAACGCGATCGGCAAGACCGGCACCAGCCTGAAGTCCTCGCTGCACACCATCATCAGCAGCCAGACCAAGCTGTCCTACTCGGGGCTCTGGGAGGCCCTGAAGGTCACCGACCAGGACCCGAACAACAGCAACAACGTGAAGCTGCTGTACTCGGGCATCTCCCGCAGCAAGACCCTCAACGGCGGCAACACCGGCGACTGGAACCGCGAGCACGTGTGGGCCCAGTCCCACGGCGACTTCGGCACCTCCGCGGGACCGGGCACGGACCTTCACCACATCCGCCCGGAGGACGTCACCGTCAACGCCCGGCGCGGCAACCTGGACTTCGACAACGGCGGCTCCAGCTTCACCAACAGCGGCGGCAGCCTGATGGACTCCGACTCCTTCGAGCCGCGCGACGCGGTCAAGGGCGACGTGGCCCGCATGATCCTCTACATGGCCGTCCGCTACGAGGGCGACGACGGCTGGCCGAACCTGGAGCCCAAGGACGCGGTCAACACCGGCGGCACCCCGTACCACGGCCGCCTCTCCGTCCTGAAGACCTGGAACGCCGAGGACCCGCCGGACGCCTTCGAGGAGCGCCGCAACCAGGTCATCTACGACACCTACCAGCACAACCGGAACCCGTTCATCGACCACCCGGAGTGGGTGGAGGCGATCTGGTAGTCCCGGCCCGCGTCACAGCTCCTCGCCGCCCGGCGCGGACGGACGTGCACCCCGGCTCACGGCGATCCGGTGCACGTCCGTCAGCGCCTCGCGCATCCGGGCCAGCATGAACCGCAGCTGGGCGTTGGTCGCCTTGTCGTCGGCCATCAGGTCGGCGGCGTGCTCCAGGAGTTCGCCGGCCATGCCGAGCTGCACGCACTCGACGGTGTCGGCCACTCGTGAGAGGTAGCCCGTCCCGTCGGTGATCAGGTAGCAGGGCTTGCCCTCCGTGCCGGTCCAGGGCAGCAGACGTGCGTCGCTCACCGGGTCACCTCCGTCGCGGGCGGCATGCCCAGGGAGCCGATGCCGATGCCGGGCGGCTGCGCCGGGCGCCGAGGCGGTGGCGCTGGACGCCGAAGCAGCGTACGCAGGAAGAAAACGGCGATACGGTGACCCATGTCGTCGGCCCCTGAGAAGAGTTGATGACCACGCCCCCGGACCGGTCGCACGGTCGCGGGGGTATCGCTTTCTGTAGCGATCCGCTCACAGCGTGGGGTGTCCCGGGCTAGCCTCGCCAGAGGGTGCGGTGTGACCAGGCATTTGTCACAAAGGGGTGGCCATGGCGAACACGTACGGTGACTGGCTCCGGCAGCAGCGGGAGGCCTCCGGCCTGACGCAGCAGCAGTTGGCCGACATGGCCGTCATGACGCGTTCGCACATCGCGCACATCGAGGCGGGGCGGCGGGTTCCCTCCCGGGAGGATGCGCGACGGCTGGACAGGGCGCTGAACACGGGGGATGTGCTGAGCAGCTTCCTTCCGGAGGAGGAGGCAGCGGTTGCGGACTACTTCGAGTCGGCCCGTCAGCTCGAACAACAAGCGGTGATGATCCGGGAGTTCGCGCTGTCGTTCGTACCGGGCATTCTGCAGACGAAGGCGTACGCCCGTGCGGTTCTGAGCGTGGGGTTCCCTCCGCCGAGTGAAGAGGAATGTGACAGGCTCGTTGTCACACGGCTTGAGCGCGCAAAGGTCCTGGACGATCCGGGGACGCCCGTAGTCTGGGCGCTTCTTGACGAGGCAGTTCTACGCCGGGCTGTCGGCGGCCCCGAGGTCATGGCGGAGCAGCTCATCCATCTCGTGCAGCTGGCCGAGACCCGGCGTGTGCGACTTCACGTGCTGCCGTTCGGGCTGGGATGCCACCCGCTCATGCAAGGCATGCTGACCCTGCTGGACTTCGAGGACCAACCGCCGGTGGCTTACGGCGAGGCCCTGAACATGGGCAAAGTCCACGACAGCCCTGCCGTGGTTCGACGGCTTGAGGCCACTTACCATCTGGCACTGGGCGACGCGATGCCACTCAATGAGTCGCTCGCCCTGATGAGGGCGACAGCGAAGGACTACGGACACCGTGACTGAACACACCACCCCGGCTGATTGGCGTAAGTCCTCCTACAGCGGCAACGAAGGGGGCAGCTGCCTCGAAGTCCTCGACCACCACCCCGCCGGCGTCCCCGTCCGCGACTCCAAGAACCCCCACGGCCCTGCCCTGGTGTTCTCGCGGGAGGGCTGGACGTCCTTCGTCAGGGCGTTGAAGGCAGGTGCGTAGGCGCGAACATGCGCAGGACCGCCGGGAGTACGACCACTGACGGGCCCGGCGCGGCCAGCGCCTTCGCCAGGTCGGACTCCAGTGTCTCCGGGCTCGTCCGGACCCCCGGCACGCCGAAGGACTCCGCCAGGGCGACGAAGTCGGGGCGGGCCAGCTCGGTCCCCGTGGCGGAGCCGAACGCGTCGGTCATGTACTCGCGCAGGATGCCGTAGCCGCCGTCGTCGACGATCAGCCAGGTGACGTTCAGGTCGTGCTGGCGGGCCGTGGCCAGCTCGGCGATCGAGTAGAGGGCGCCTCCGTCGCCGGACACGGCGAGGACCGGGCGGGTCGGGTCGGCGACGGCCGCGCCCAGTGCGGCCGGGAAGCCGTAGCCGAGGCCGCCCGCCCCCTGGGCGGAGTGCATCTGGTTGGGGCCCTTGGGGTCGAAGGCCGACCAGGCCCAGTAGGCCAGGATCGTCATGTCCCAGAAGGACGGGGAGCCGGCCGGCAGGGCCTTGCGTACGGAGGCGAGCACCTGCTGTTCCAGGGCCAGTTCCTGGGAGGCGATCCGGTCGCGCACCTTGGCCAGCAGGTCGCGTACGCGGTCCGCCGCCGTGGGGTACTCCCGTGGCGTGACCGTCTCCAGCAGGGCCTGCAACGCCAGCCGGGCGTCCGCGTGGATGCCGAGCGCGGGATGGTTGGACTCCAGCTTGCCGAGGTCGGCCTCGATCTGGATGACGCGGCCGCGCGGCTTGAACGTGTGGTAGTTGGAGGAGAGTTCGCCGAGGCCCGAGCCGACCACCAGCAGGACGTCCGCGTCCTCCAGGAATTCGGTGGTGTGGCGGTCCTCCAGCCAGGACTGGAGGGACAGCGGGTGGGTCCACGGGAAGGCGCCCTTGCCGCCGAAGGTGGTCACCACGGGGGCCTGGAGCCGCTCCGCGAGCTGCCGGAGCTTGCCCGAGGCGTCCGACCGTACGACCCCGCCGCCCGCGATGACCGCCGGGCGGGCGGCGTTCGACAGCAAGTGGGCGGCCAGGGCGGTCAGTTCCACGCGCGGCGCCAGTTCCTCCGGGGTGGCGTCCACGCCCGTCACCACCGGGAGTGCCGTCGGAGCGAGCAGCACGTCCTGCGGGATCTCCACCCACACAGGCCCGTGCGGGGCGGTCAGCGCCGAGCGCCACGCCTCCGCGATCGCCGACGGGATCTGGGACTGGGTGCGCGCGGTGTGGACGGACTTGACCACGCCGCGGAACGAGGCGGCCTGGTCGGGGAGTTCGTGGAGGTAGCCGTGACGGCCGCCGCCCAGGCCCGCCGTCGGGATCTGGCTGCTGACGGCGAGGACGGGGGCCGAGGCCATGGCCGCCTCCTGGAGCGCGGCCAGCGACGTCAGCGCGCCCGGTCCCGTCGACAGCAGCAGGGGCGCCGCCTCGCCGGTGATGCGGCCGTACGCGTCGGCGGCGAAGCCCGCGTTGTTCTCCACGCGCAGGCCGACGTACCGCAGCCCGGAGCGGCGCAGGGCGTCGAACATGCCGAGGGCGTGCTGGCCGGGCAGGCCGAAGACGGTCGTCGCGCCGAGCCCGGCCAGGGTCTCCACGACCAGGTCTCCGCCGTTGCGGCCGGGCGGAGGGTTCAGGGCCGCCTCCGTCTGGGCCGGCGTCGGGCGGAGAACCAGGTCGTGGTCGTGAGTCACTTCGCGCGGGCCTCGGCAATCTGGCGGGACATGATGGTGGTCAGCTCGTACGCGGTGTGGGAGGCCGCGACCGAGGTGATCTCGGCGTGGTCGTAGGCGGGGGCGACCTCGACGACGTCGGCGGAGACCAGGTTGCAGGATGCCAGACCGCGCAGGATCTCCAGGAGCTCGCGGGAGGTCATGCCGCCCGCCTCGGGGGTGCCGGTGCCGGGCGCGTGGGCCGGGTCCAGGCAGTCGATGTCGATGGAGATGTACAGCGGGCGGTCGCCGATGCGCTGGCGCAGCTGGTCGGCGACCTCGTCGGCGCCGCGGCGGTAGATGTCCGCCGAGGTGACGATGCCGAAGCCCATCTTCTCGTCGTCGGTGAGGTCCTGCTTGCCGTACAGCGGGCCGCGGGTGCCGACGTGGGACAGCGCCTCGGTGTCGAGGATGCCCTCCTCGACCGCGCGGCGGAACGGCGTGCCGTGGGTGTACTCGGCGCCGAAGTAGGTGTCCCAGGTGTCGAGGTGCGCGTCGAAGTGCAGCAGGGCGACGGGGCCGTGCTTCTTGGCGACCGAGCGCAGCAGCGGCAGCGCGATGGTGTGGTCGCCGCCCAGGGTCATCAGACGGGCGCCGGTGCCGAGCAGGTCGTCGGCGGCGGCCTCGACGGTCTCGACGGCCTCGTTGATGTTGAACGGGTTCACGGCGATGTCGCCGCCGTCCGCGACCTGGGCGAGGGCGAAGGGGGAGGCGTCCTGCGCGGGGTTGTAGGGGCGCAGCAGCCGGGATGCCTCGCGGATGGCGTTGCCGCCGAAGCGGGCGCCCGGCCGGTAGGAGACGCCGGAGTCGAACGGCACGCCCACGACGGCGACGTCGGCGCGGCCGACCTCGTCCAGGCGGGGCAGCCGGGCGAAGGTCGCGGGGCCGGCGTACCGCGGGACGCGGGACGAGTCGACGGGGCCGCGGGGCGTCTCGTTGCTGCTCATGGTCGGTTGCCTTCCTTCTTGTGCGCCTTCGGCGCTGATGACCAGCATCGACCCTAGGTGGCCCGGGAGCGACTGCGAAGTGTACGTTTCATCCATCGCGGCCGTACGGGATGGAGGAAGTGCACATCGTGTCGGAGCCGGCCGTTCCCCCCACGCCACCCGTGCCCCTGACGTCACTCCTGGCCCGGGAGGACCTGGGCCTGCGCCAGATCGCCGGGCCGCCGGCCGCGGGTGTCGCCGTCCACTGGGCGCACACCTCCGAGATGGCCGACCCGTACCCGTACCTGCTGGGCGGCGAGCTGCTGCTGACGGCCGGCGTGCACATCCCGCGGGCCATGGGTCCGGACACCTACTTCGACGACTACGTCTCCCGGATCGTCGCCGCGGGCGGCGCGGCCCTCGGCTTCGGCCTCGCGCCCGTCCACGACACCGTCCCGCGCGCCCTGGTCGCGGCCTGCGAGACGTACGGCCTGCCGCTGCTGGAGGTGCCGCCGCAGACCACGTTCTCCGGGGTCGCCCGCGCGGTCTGGCAGCTCATGGCCCGCGCCCGCACCGCCGAGCTGCGCCGCGTCACCGAGGCGCAGCAGTCCCTCGCCGCGGCCGCGGCCCGCCCGGACCCGGTGCCGTCGGTGCTGCGGCAGCTCGCGCAGCGGGTCGGGGGACGGGCGGTGCTGTACGGGCCCGAGGGCGCCGAGATCGCGGCGGCGGGACGCCCCGACGCCGAGGTGGGGGCCGCGCTCGCGGAGCTGGCCGGGGCCGTCGTCGCGCGGGCCTCCGCCTCCGCCAGCGACACCGCCGCAGGAGCCCACCTCACCGCGTACGCCCTCGGGGCCGGGGGCGGGTTCGTGCTCGCCGTGGCGGCGCCCCGCCGCGACCCCGGCGACCACACCATCGCGTCGGTCGCGGCCGTGCTGCTGTCGCTGCTGACCGGGGAGCACCAGAGCGGTCCGGGCGCGGCCCGCTCCTCGGCGCTCGTACGGCTGCTGCTGGGCGCGGCGCCCGCCGAGGTGGCCGGGCTGCTCGGGGCGGGGCCCTGGCACGTGGTGCACGCCCGCCCGGACGGGTCCGCCGCACCCGACCCGGTGGCCGCGTCGGCGCTCGGGGCGGCCCTGGGCTCCCCGCTGGTCGACCTGGCCGACGGCGTCGTACGGGTGCTGCTGCCGGCCGGGCGGGAGGCGGAGCCGCAGCAGGGCTGGACGCTGGGCGTCAGCGCGGCCGTGGAGCCCGCCGAGTGGCCGGCCGCCGACGCGCAGGCGGCCCGTGCCCTGGCCCGGGCCCGCGCCACCCGGACGCCCCTCGTCCGGCAGGGCACCCGCGCCGGACTCGCCGAACTCCTGCCGCCGGACGAGGCCGCGGCGCACGCCCGTACGCTGCTCGCCCCGCTCCTGGACCAGCCCGCGCTGCGCGAGACGCTGCGCACCTGGCTGTCGCTGCACGGCAGTTGGGACCGCACCGCGGTCGCCCTCGCCGTGCACCGCAACACCGTGCGGCAGCGCGTCGCGCGGTGCGCGGCCCTGCTGGGGGCGGACCTGGACGACCCGGACGTACGCATGGAGCTGTGGTTCGCGCTGCGGCGCACGGCGTGAGGCGGCACAGGGGGCGTGCGCCGACGCCCCGCGCGACGTGACGCGCGTCCCAGCGCTCGGGACGACAGGGACCGGCGGGGAGGTCTGCCTCACAATGGGAATCATGCCGATACCCGGGACACCCAGCCGCGCCGAACTCGTCGAACACCTCGTCAGGACCCGTATCGCGGGGGACGTGGCCACGCCGCGCGAGAACAACCTCTCGCACTACCGTCAGCTGGCCAACGGCAACCGGCACTACTGGCTGGGGCTGGAGCTGGGCGACCGCTGGACCGACGAGCAGGACGTGCTCGCGGTGATGGCGGAGCGCTGCGGGGTCAGCGACGACCCGGAGCACCGGTACGGCCAGGACACCATCGACCCGGAACTGACGGTCGCCGCGCTGGAGCGGCTGGCGGCACGGCTGCGCAAGGCCGCCGGCAGCGGGCAGCGGGTGCTGTTCGCGACCGGTCACCCGGGCGGCCTGCTCGACGTGCACCGCGCGACCGCCGCCGCCCTGCGCGCGGCCGGCTGCGAGATCGTCGTCATCCCGGACGGGTTGCAGACGGACGAGGGTTACGTCATGCAGTTCGCCGACGTGGCGGTCCTGGAGCACGGCGCGACCCTCTGGCACACCCACTCGGGCGAGCCGATGAAGGCCATCCTCACCGCCCTCGAGCGCGAGGGCCGCCCGCTGCCCGACCTGGTGGTCGCCGACCACGGCTGGGCGGGCTACGCGGGACAGCACGGCGTCGACTCGGTCGGCTACGCCGACTGCAACGACCCGGCCCTCTTCGTCGCCGAGGCCGAGGGCACCGTCCAGGTGACGGTCCCCCTCGACGACCATGTGGTCAGCCCCCGCCACTACGACCCCATGACGGCCTACCTGCTGTCGGAGGCGGGGCTGGCCTAGAGGCCCCGCCGGACCTCATCGTCCTCCCCGGATCCGTCGTCCCTCCCCCGTGGGCTACACGGGAACGGTAGATCGCCACGCGGGCGAACCAAGCGCTACTCGCTCCGCCCGCGCGGGACGCGGACCACGCCCTCCTGGATGACCGAGACGGCGAGGCGGCCGTCCTGGGTGTAGATGCGGGCCTGCCCGAGGCCGCGCCCGCCGGACGCGGACGGGGACTCCTGGTCGTACAGGAGCCATTCGTCCGCGCGGAAGGGGCGGTGGAACCACATCGCGTGGTCCAGGGAGGCGCCGACGACGTCGCCGACGGCCCAGCCGCCCCGGCCGTGCGCGAGCAGGACCGAGTCGAGCAGGGTCATGTCGGAGACGTAGGTGGCGAGGACCACGTGGAGCAGGGGGTCGTCGGCGAGCTTGCCGTTGGTGCGGAACCAGACCTGGGAGTGCGGTTCGCGCGGTTCACCGAACCGGCCGTACGGCGGCTCGTCGACGTAGCGCAGGTCGATCGCCTCGCGGGCGGCGAGGAAGTGCTCCACGACCCGGGGGTCGAGGTGCTCGTAGCCGCGCAGCCGGTCGTTGGAGGTCGGCAGCGTCGCCGGGTCGGGTGCGGCCGGCATGGCCGCCTGGTGGTCCAGGCCCTCCTCGTAGGTCTGGAAGGACGCGGACAGCGAGAAGATCGGCCGGCCGTGCTGGACCGCGACCACCCGGCGGGTGGTGAAGGAGCGGCCGTCGCGGATGCGCTCGACGTCGTAGACGATGGGCGCGCCCGGGTCGCCCATGCGCAGGAAGTACGCGTGGAGCGAGTGGGGGAGCCGCTCGGCCGGGACCGTGCGCCCGGCGGCGACCAGCGCCTGGGCCGCGACCTGCCCGCCGAAGACCCGGGGGACGACGGCGGAGCGGGACTGGCCGCGGAAGATGTTCTCCTCGATCTGCTCGAGGTCGAGCAGATCGAGGAGATCCTGGAGTGCCTGACTCACCCGTGTCCTTACAGGCCCATGTCCTTGGCGATGATCGTCTTCATGATCTCGCTGGTGCCGCCGTAGATGCGGTTGACACGGTTGTCCGCGTACAGGCGGGCGATCGGGTACTCGTTCATGTAGCCGTAGCCGCCGTGCAGCTGGAGGCAGCGGTCGATGACGCGGTGGGCGACCTCGGTGCAGAACAGCTTCGCGGAGGCGGCCTCGGCGGGGGTGAGCTCGCCGGCGTCCAGGGCCTCGGTCGCGCGGTCGGCGACGGCCTCGGCGGCGTCCACCTCGGCCTGGCAGGCGGCCAGCTCGAACTTGGTGTTCTGGAAGTGGGCGACCGGCTTGCCGAAGACGGTGCGCTCCTGCACGTACTGCTTGGCGAAGCGGACGGCGGCCTTGGCCTGGGCGTAGGCGCCGAAGGCGATGCCCCAGCGCTCGGAGGCGAGGTTGTGGCCGAGGTAGTAGAAGCCCTTGTTCTCCTCGCCCAGCAGGTCCTCGACCGGCACCTTGACGTCGACGAACGCCAGCTCGGCGGTGTCGGAGGTGCGCAGGCCCAGCTTGTCCAGCTTGCGGCCGATCGAGTAGCCCTCGGACTTGGTGTCCACGGCGAACAGCGAGATGCCGTGGCGGCGGTCCTCGGCGGTGGGCGCCGCGGTGCGGGCGCACACGATCACGCGGTCGGCGTGGACGCCGCCGGTGATGAAGGTCTTGGCGCCGTTGAGGACGTAGTGGGTGCCGTCCTCGGAGAGCTTGGCGGTGGACTTCATGCCCGCGAGGTCGGAGCCGGTGCCCGGCTCGGTCATCGCGATGGCCCACATCTCCTCGCCGGAGACGAACTTCGGCAGGTAGCGCTTCTTCTGCTCGTCCGTCGCCAGCATCTTGAGGTAGGGCAGGGCGAGCAGCACGTGCACGCCGGAGCCGCCGAACTGGACGCCCGCGCGGGCCGTCTCCTCGTACAGGACGGCCTCGAACTTGTGGCTGTCGATGCCCGCGCCGCCGTACTCCTCCGGCACGCTGATGCCGAAGACGCCCAGCTCACCGAGCTTGTAGTAGAACTCGCGCGGCGCCTGGCCGGCCGCGAACCACTCGTCGTACACCGGTACGACCTCGGCCTCGATGAAGGCGCGAAGGGTCTCCCGGAACGCCTCGTGATCCTCGTTGAACACCGTACGGCGCACGCCGCCACCTCCAGCACGGTCACATGTCTAAGCGCTTGCTCAGAGACCCAAGGTACCGGCGAGTAGTCAACGGCGTCCAGAGCCGGAGGGCCGTAACGCTCGTCACTCGCCGGGTCCGGCGTACCGGCGGAACTCGGTCGTCTCGACCGTCCAGGGCCCGAACGGCACCCTGTCGCCGCAGACCGGCGCTTCGGCGCGGCTCAGCCCTCCGCCGCCGCGAACGCCCCCCGCGCCATCCGGTGCAACAGCTCCGCCGTCGCGTCGCGGCCCGGGAGGGAGCCGCCCCGGCCCAGGTGGGGGGTGGAGTTGAGGAGGCCGAAGACGGAGTGGACGGCCGAGCGGGCGGCCGGTTCGGCGAGGTCGGGGTAGACCGTGCGGACGACCTCGACCCAGAGCTCGACGTACTGCCGCTGGAACTGGCGGACCAGCTTGCGGTCGCTGTCCCGGAGGCGGTCCAGCTCACGGTCGTGCAGGGTGATCAGGGGGCGGTCGTCGAGGGCGAAGTCGATGTGTCCCTCGATGAGGGAGTCCAGGAGCCTGGTCGCCGGGACACCGTCCGCCTCCGCCACCCGCCTCTTGGCGCCGGTCAGCAGACGGCCGCTGATACCGACGAGCAGCTCGGCGAGCATCGCGTCCTTGCCCGGGAAGTGGCGGTAGAGGCCCGGCCCGCTGATGCCGACCGCGGCCCCTATCTCGTCCACACCGACGCCGTGGAAGCCGCGTTCGGCGAACAGCCGCGCGGCCTCCTTGAGGATCTGCTCGCGGCGGGTGGGGGCGTCGGTTCTGGTGGCCATGGAACCAATTCTAGACAGGGAGGTTAGCGCTCGTTAACCTGGAGGAAATGCGTTAACGCTCATTAACAAGGTGAGGGGACCCGCAAGGATGGATGAGGCACCGGAGCTTCAGAGCGCGGCCGATCCCGCGTCGGAGGCCTTTCGGGCCAACGAGGAGGCCCACCGGGCGCTCGTCGAGGAGCTGCACGCCAAGCTGGCCGCGGCCCGCCTCGGCGGCGGCGAGAAGGCACGGGCGCGCCACACCGCGCGCGGCAAGCTGCTGCCACGCGACCGCGTGGACACCCTGCTCGACCCCGGTTCGCCCTTCCTGGAGCTCGCTCCCCTCGCGGCCGACGGGATGTACGACGGACAGGCCCCGGCCGCCGGGGTGATCGCCGGCATCGGGCGCGTCGCCGGCCGCGAGTGCGTGGTCGTCGCCAACGACGCCACCGTCAAGGGCGGCACGTACTACCCGATGACCGTGAAGAAGCACCTGCGCGCCCAGGAGGTGGCCCTGGAGAACCGCCTGCCGTGCGTGTACCTGGTCGACTCCGGCGGCGCCTTCCTGCCCATGCAGGACGAGGTGTTCCCGGACCGGGAGCACTTCGGGCGGATCTTCTACAACCAGGCCCGGATGTCGGGGGCCGGCATCCCGCAGATCGCGGCCGTGCTCGGCTCCTGCACCGCGGGCGGGGCGTACGTCCCCGCCATGAGCGACGAGGCCGTGATCGTCCGCAACCAGGGCACGATCTTCCTGGGCGGCCCGCCCCTGGTGAAGGCGGCCACCGGCGAGGTCGTCACCGCGGAGGAGCTCGGCGGCGGCGAGGTGCACTCCCGGGTCTCCGGCGTCACCGACCACCTCGCGGAGGACGACGCGCACGCCCTCAGGATCGTCCGCAACATCGTCTCCACGCTGCCCACGCGCGGGTCCCTGCCCTGGGAGGTGCGCCCGGCGGTCGAGCCCAAGGTGGACCCGGCGGGGCTGTACGGCGCCGTCCCGGTGGACTCCCGCACGCCCTACGACGCCCGCGAGATCATCGCCCGCATCACGGACGGCTCCCGCTTCCAGGAGTTCAAGTCCGAGTTCGGCCAGACCCTGGTCACCGGCTTCGCCCGGATCCACGGCCACCCGGTCGGGATCGTCGCCAACAACGGCATCCTGTTCGCCGAGTCCGCCCAGAAGGGCGCCCACTTCATCGAGCTGTGCGACCAGCGCGGCATCCCGCTGCTGTTCCTGCAGAACATCTCCGGCTTCATGGTCGGCCGGGACTACGAGGCCGGCGGCATCGCCAAGCACGGCGCCAAGATGGTCACCGCCGTCGCCTGCACACGCGTGCCGAAGCTGACCGTCGTCGTCGGCGGCTCGTACGGTGCCGGCAACTACTCCATGTGCGGCCGCGCCTACTCCCCCCGCTTCCTGTGGATGTGGCCCAACGCCAAGATCTCCGTCATGGGCGGCGAGCAGGCCGCCTCGGTCCTCGCGACGGTCAAGCGCGACCAGCTGGAGGCCCGCGGGGAGAGCTGGCCCGTGGAGGAGGAAGAGGCGTTCAAGGCGCCCGTGCGCGAGCAGTACGAGCGCCAGGGGAACGCCTACTACGCGACCGCCCGCCTCTGGGACGACGGGGTCATCGACCCGATGGAGACCCGGCAGGTGCTGGGTCTGGCCCTGACCGCCTGCGCCAACGCCCCGCTGGGTGACCCCCAGTTCGGCGTCTTCCGGATGTGAGGATCATGTTCGACACCGTCCTTGTCGCCAACCGCGGCGAGATCGCCGTCCGCGTCATCCGCACCCTGCGCAAGCTGGGCGTGCGCTCGGTGGCCGTCTTCTCCGACGCCGACTCCGACGCGCGGCATGTGCGGGAGGCCGACACCGCCGTACGGATCGGCCCGGCCCCGGCCGCCGAGAGCTATCTGTCCGTCGAGCGGCTCCTGGAGGCCGCCGCCCGCACCGGCGCGCAGGCCGTCCACCCGGGATACGGCTTCCTCGCGGAGAACGCGGGCTTCGCACGCGCCTGCGCAGAGGCCGGGCTCGTGTTCATCGGGCCGCCCGCGGACGCCATCGCCCTGATGGGCGACAAGATCCGCGCCAAGGAGACCGTGCAGGCGGCCGGGGTGCCCGTGGTGCCCGGCGGCCGCGACCCCGACCTGGCCGAGGCCGCCCGGGATCTCGGCGCGCCCGTGCTGCTCAAGCCCAGCGCGGGCGGCGGCGGCAAGGGCATGCGCCTGGTGCGGGACCTCACCCTGCTGGAGGACGAGATCGCGGCCGCCCGCCGCGAGGCCCGCGCCTCCTTCGGCGACGACACCCTGCTCGTGGAGCGGTGGATCGACCGGCCCCGGCACATCGAGATCCAGGTGCTGGCGGACGGCCACGGCAATGTGGTCCACCTCGGCGAGCGCGAGTGCTCGCTGCAGCGCCGCCACCAGAAGATCATCGAGGAGGCGCCGTCCGTCCTGCTCGACGAGGCCACCCGCGCGGCGATGGGCGAGGCGGCCGTGCAGGCGGCCCGCTCCTGCGGCTACCGGGGCGCGGGCACGGTGGAGTTCATCGTGCCGGGCGTCGACCCGTCGGCGTACTACTTCATGGAGATGAACACCCGCCTCCAGGTGGAGCACCCGGTCACCGAGCTGATCACGGGCCTGGACCTGGTGGAGTGGCAGCTGCGGGTGGCGGCCGGCGAGCCGCTCGCCTTCGGGCAGGACGACGTACGCCTGACCGGGCACGCCGTGGAGGCCCGTATCTGCGCGGAGGACCCCGCGCGCGGGTTCCTGCCCTCCGGCGGGACCGTCCTGAGCTTGCGCGAACCGCAGGGCGACGGCGTCCGCACCGACTCCGGCCTCACCGAGGGCACCGAGGTCGGCAGCCTCTACGACCCGATGCTGTCCAAGGTGATCGCCTACGGCCCCGACCGCGCGACGGCCCTGCGCAGGCTGCGGGCGGCCCTCGCGGAGACGGTCACGCTGGGCGTGCAGACCAACGCCGGGTTCCTGCGCAGGCTGCTGGCCCACCCGGACGTCGTCTCGGGCGACATGGACACCGGCCTGGTGGAGCGGGCGGTCGACGACCTGGTGGTCACCGGCGTCCCCGAGGAGGTGTACGAGGCGGCGGCGGCCGTACGGCTGGACGCGCTGCGGCCCGCCGGAGAGGGCTGGACCGACCCGTTCTCGGTGCCGAGCGGCTGGCGGCTGGGCGGCGACCCGAAGCCGGTGGCGTTCCCGCTGCGGGTGAGCGAGCCGGTGGAGCACACCCCGCGCGGCACCCACACGGTCACGGCCGACTCCGTCTCGGTCACCCTGGACGGCGTCCGGCACACCTTCCACCGCGCCGCCGACTGGCTCGGCCGCGACGGCGACGCCTGGCACGTACGCGACCACGACCCGGTCGCCGCGTCCCTGGACCGGGCCGCCCACGCGGGCAGCGACTCGCTGACCGCGCCCATGCCCGGCACGGTCACCGTCGTGAAGGTCGCCGTCGGCGACGAGGTGACGGCGGGCCAGAGCCTGCTGGTGGTGGAGGCGATGAAGATGGAGCACGTCATCTGCGCCCCGCACGCCGGCACCGTCACCGGGCTGGACGTCACCCCCGGTACGACGGTCGCCATGGACCAGGTGCTCGCGGTCATCGCACCGCACGAGGAGGCGGAGTGATGACGGAGCTTCCGATGGTCGTCCCGGCGCCGGGCCTGCCCGCCCGGGTGCGCATCCACGAGGTGGGCGCACGCGACGGCCTGCAGAACGAGAAGGCGACCGTACCGACCGAGGTCAAGGCGGCGTTCGTCCGCAGGCTGGCCGACGCGGGCCTGACCACGATCGAGGCGACGAGCTTCGTCCACCCCAAGTGGGTGCCCCAACTGGCCGACGCCGAGCAGCTGTTCCCGCTCGTGCGTGACCTGGACGGGGTGGAGCTGCCCGTCCTGGTGCCCAACGAGCGGGGCCTGGAGCGTGCGCTGGCCCTCGGTGCGCGCCGGGTCGCCGTGTTCGCCAGCGCCACCGAGTCCTTCGCCAAGGCCAACCTCAACCGCACGGTCGACGAGGCCCTCGCCATGTTCGAGCCGGTCGTCGCGCGGGCCAGGGCGGAGGGCGGCCACGTCCGCGGCTACCTCTCCATGTGCTTCGGCGACCCCTGGGAGGGCCCGGTCCCCGCGGAGCAGGTCGTCCGGGTGTGCCGGGCGCTCATCGACATGGGCTGCGACGAGCTCAGCCTCGGCGACACCATCGGCGTGGCGACCCCCGGCCAGGTCACCGCGCTGCTCACCGCGCTGAACACCGCCGGGGTGGGCACGGACCGGATCGCCGTCCACTTCCACGACACCTACGGGCAGGCGCTCGCCAACACCTACGCGGCCCTCCGGCACGGCGTCACCACGGTGGACGCCTCCGCGGGCGGGCTCGGCGGCTGCCCGTACGCCAAGTCCGCCACCGGGAACCTCGCCACCGAAGACCTGGTGTGGATGCTGCGGGGCCTCGGCATCGACACCGGCGTAGACCTCGGCCGTCTCGTCGCCACGAGCGCGTGGATGGCCGGCCAGTTGGGCCGACCCAGCCCTTCCCGCACCGTACGAGCCCTCTCCCACCAGGAGCAGTGACACACCATGGACTACCGTCTCACCCCCGAACTGGAAGAACTGCGCCGCACGGTGGAGGAGTTCGCGCACGACGTGGTGGCACCGAAGATCGGTGACCACTACGAGCGGCACGAGTTCCCTTACGAGATCGTGCGCGAGATGGGCCGCATGGGCCTGTTCGGGCTGCCGTTCGACGAGGAGTACGGCGGCATGGGCGGCGACTACCTCGCCCTCGGCGTGGCCCTGGAGGAGCTGGCGCGGGTCGACTCCTCCGTCGCGATCACGCTGGAGGCGGGTGTCTCGCTGGGCGCGATGCCGATCCATCTGTTCGGCACGGACGAGCAGAAGCGCGAGTGGCTGCCGCGGCTGTGCTCGGGCGAGATCCTGGGCGCGTTCGGGCTGACCGAGCCGGACGGCGGCAGCGACGCCGGGGCGACCCGGACGACGGCCCGCCTCGACCCGGAGACGAACGAATGGGTCATCAACGGCACCAAGTGCTTCATCACCAACTCCGGCACCGACATCACCGGCCTGGTGACGGTCACCGCGGTCACCGGCCGCAAGCCGGACGGCAGGCCGCAGATCTCCGCGATCATCGTCCCCTCGGGCACCCCGGGCTTCACGGTCGCGGCGCCGTACTCGAAGGTCGGCTGGAACGCCTCGGACACCCGTGAGCTGTCCTTCGTCGACGTGCGCGTCCCCGCGGCGAACCTGCTCGGCGAGGAGGGCCGCGGGTACGCCCAGTTCCTGCGCATCCTCGACGAGGGCCGCGTCGCCATCGCCGCCCTGGCGACGGGCCTGGCGCAGGGCTGTGTGGACGAGTCGGTGAAGTACGCGCAGGAACGTCACGCCTTCGGCCGTCCGATCGGCGCCAACCAGGCCATCCAGTTCAAGATCGCCGACATGGAGATGAAGGCCCACACCGCCCGTCTCGCCTGGCGCGACGCGGCCGTCCGGCTGGTCTCCGGCGCCCCCTTCAAGAAGGAGGCCGCGCTCGCCAAGCTGTACTCGTCGACGATCGCCGTCGACAACGCCCGGGACGCCACCCAGATCCACGGCGGCTACGGCTTCATGAACGAGTACCCGGTCGCCCGTATGTGGCGCGACTCCAAGATCCTGGAGATCGGCGAGGGCACGAGCGAGGTGCAGCGCATGCTGATCGCGCGGGAGCTGGGCCTGGCCGGCTAGCGGTCGCCGCGCCTCACCTTGTTACGACGGCGACTGCTACAAGTTCTGATCCGCGTGCGACGCCTGGCACCCGTCTGCCTGGCCCTGGCCGCCGCCCTGCTCGGCTGCTCCTCCGGGAGCGGCCCGGGCGGGGGCGGCGCCCCGGCCGAGCGGCCCGACTTCGACTCCGCCCAGCACATCCTGACTCGTGGCGGAGGACCGGGTGTAGTGACCCGCAGCCGTGTGAACAACGCTGCGGGGGACTACATCCAGGGCGCGGGCACTCATGGCGGTGATCACACCGCCCCGCCCTCTGGACACCGGCTGAGGTTAGGCTAACCTACCTTCGAATTGTCCGGCGGGCCTCCGCCCTGTTCGAAAGCAGCCAGCCATGTCCCATGCCCGTGCCACCCACCTCACCCGCCGCGGCATCCTCGCCGCCGGCGGCGCCCTCGGCCTCGGCGCCGTCCTCGCGGCCTGCGGCGACGACGACGCGAAAAGCGGTGGTGCGGACACCGAGGCCTCCGGCAAGGCGTCCGGCCCCTGGACGTTCAAGGACGACCGCGGCACGACCGTGAAGCTGGACAAGGTGCCGGAGAACATCGTCGCGTTCACCGGTGTCGCCGCCGCCCTCTTCGACTACGGCATCTCGGTCAAGGGCGTCTTCGGCCCCACCAAGACGCAGGACGGCAAGCCCGACGTCCAGGCCGGCGACATGGACATCACCAAGGTGAAGGTCCTCGGCAACGTCTGGGGTCAGTTCAACGTCGAGCAGTACGCGGCCCTCGCCCCCGAGGTGCTCATCACCACCACCTTCGACTCCGCGGGCACCCTCTGGTACGTCCCCGAGGAGTCCAAGGACAAGATCGCCCAGCTCGCCCCGAGCGTGGCCATCTCCGCGTACGACCGCAAGCTCGACGTCTCCCTCGCGCGGATGCTGGAGCTCGCCGAGTCGCTCGGCGCCGACGCCGCTTCCGCGAAGGTGACCGACGCGAAGAAGCGGTTCGAGGAGGCCTCCGCGCGACTGCGGGCCGCCGCCAAGGCCAAGCCGAACATCAAGGTGATGGCCGGCTCCGCCAGCCAGGACCTGTTCTACGTCTCCGGCTCCAACCTGTCTCTGGACCTGGAGTACTTCAAGGCGCTGGGCGTGAACTTCGTCGAGCCGCCGGAGAAGGCGAAGGCGCAGGGCGGCGGCTGGTACGAGTCGCTCAGCTGGGAGAACGTCGACAAGTACGACGCCGACATCATCATGATGGACGACCGGTCCTCGACGATCCAGCCCGCCGACATCACCGAGGGCACCTGGAAGAAGCTGCCCGCGGTGAAGGCGGGGCAGGTCATCGCGCGGTCGCCCGAGCCGATCCTGTCGTACGCCAAGTGTGTGGCGCTGGTGGAGGACCTTGCGGAGGCGCTGGAGAAGGCCAAGAAGGTCGCCTGAGCCTGATCGCCTCTCGCCGTGAGGAGCTGCGGGCCGACTGTGGCCGGTCGCGCAGTTCCCCGCGCCCCTCAAGGGCACATCACCCCAGGAGCCTCCATGAGTACGCCCGACACTCTTGCCTTTCGGTTCTTCTCCCTCCATGTGGTGCGGACGCGGCGGCTCGGCCCCTCCCTCGTCCGTGTCACCTTCGCCGGGGACGACCTCGCCCACTTCCACTCCGGCGGACGTGACCAGTCGCTGTCACTGTTCATCCCGGCCGAGGGCCGGACAGAGCCCGGCGTGCCGGTCGAGGAGGGGGAGAACTGGTGGCAGGCGTGGCGTGAACAGCCCGACGGCGTACGGGCGGTGATGCGGTCGTACACCCTGCGGGCACTGCGCCGGGAGCCGGACGAGATCGACATCGACTTCGTGCTGCACGGCGTCGGACCGGATGCGGCCGTACCGGCCGGGCCCGCCTCACGGTGGGCCGCGCGGGCGAAGGCCGGGGACAGGGTGCAGCTGATCGGGCCCGCCGTCACCGACAACCGCGCGATCAGGTTCCGGCCGCCCGAGGGCACCGACCTGGTGCTGATGTGGGGCGACGAGACGGCGCTGCCCGCCCTGCTGGCCTGCGTGGAGGCACTGCCGGCCGGGACGCCGGTGCGCGCCTGGGTGGAGGTCTCGGACGCCGGGGACGTCCAGCAGGTCAGCACCCCGGCCGACGCCGAGGTGACCTGGCTGGTGCGCGACGAGAGCTGCGCCGAGGGGTCCCCCATGGCCCTCGGCGCGATCAAGCAGGCCGAACTGCCGCCCGCCGCGAAGCCGTACGTGTGGATCGCGGGCGAGTCCGGCTGTGTGAAGACGCTGCGCCGGCACTTCGTGGGCGAGCGCGGGATCGAGCGCCGGCAGGTCACGTTCGTCGGGTACTGGCGGCGCGGTCTGACGGAGGAGCAGTTGCGCGAGCTGCCGGAGGACTGAACTGCCGTCACCCGTAAGGCGACGGCAACCGGAGTGACCGCTGTCACTTGAGGGGCGGACCATGGCGGATTCAACTGAGGTTAGGCTAACCTAAGTTCGAAGCCAGGGTTCCGCCCCTCTTCGCCTTCCTCGGTCCGTCCCCACCCGGAGGCCCCCCGCATGCGCTCGCACCTGCTCAATGACACGACCGCGGAGCACTACCGCCGTTCCGTGACCGAAGGAGTCGAGCGGGTGGCGGCCAAACTCGCCACCGCAGACCGCCCGTTCACCGGCGTGGCGGTCGACACCCTCGCCCCCCGCATCGAGCGCATCGACCTGTCCAGCCCGCTGCACGACACCGCGGCCGTCCTGGACGAGCTGGAGGACGTCTACCTCCGGGACGCCGTCTACTTCCACCACCCCCGCTACCTCGCCCACCTCAACTGCCCGGTGGTCATCCCGGCCGTGCTGGGCGAGGCGGTCCTGTCCGCCGTCAACTCCTCCCTGGACACCTGGGACCAGTCGGCGGGCGGCACCCTCATCGAGCGCAAGCTGATCCACTGGACCGCCGAGCGCATCGGCCTCGGCGAGAACGCAGACGGTGTCTTCACCTCCGGCGGCAGCCAGTCCAACCTCCAGGCGCTGCTGCTCGCCCGGGAGGAGGCCAAGACCGACGACCTCGGCTCCCTGCGGATCTTCGCCTCCGAGGTCAGCCACTTCAGCGTGAAGAAGTCCGCGAAGCTGCTGGGCCTCGGCCAGGACGCGGTCGTCTCCGTCCCGGTCGACCACGACAAGCGCATGCAGACCGTCGCCCTCGCCCGCGAGCTCCAGCGCTGCACGGACGCCGGCCTCGTCCCCATGGCCGTCGTCGCCACCGCGGGCACCACCGACTTCGGCTCCATCGACCCGCTGCCGGAGATCGCCGAGCTGTGCGAGCAGTTCGGCACCTGGCTGCACGTCGACGCCGCCTACGGCTGCGGTCTGCTGGTCTCGCTGAAGCGCCGCGCCCTCCTGGACGGGATCGAGCGCGCCGACTCGGTCACCGTCGACTACCACAAGTCCTTCTTCCAGCCGGTGAGTTCCTCCGCGATCCTGGTGCGCGACGCGGCCACCCTGCGCCACGCCACGTACCACGCGGACTACCTCAACCCGCGCCGCGCCGCGGCCGAGCGCATCCCCAACCAGGTCGACAAGTCCCTGCAGACCACCCGCCGCTTCGACGCGCTCAAGCTGTGGATGACCCTGCGGGTGATGGGCGCCGACGGCGTCGGACAGCTCTTCGACGAGGTGTGCGACCTGGCCGAGGAGGGCTGGCGGCTGCTGGCGGCCGACCCGCGCTACGACGTGGTCGTCGAACCGTCGCTGTCCACCCTGGTCTTCCGCTACATCCCCGCCGCCGTCACCGACCCGGCCGAGATCGACCGCGCCAACCTCTACGCCCGCAAGGCCCTGTTCGCCTCCGGTGACGCGATCGTCGCGGGCACCAAGGTCGCCGGCCGCCACTACCTGAAGTTCACCCTGCTCAACCCCGAGACGCAGGCGTCCGACATCGCCGCCGTCCTCGACCTGATCGCCGGCCACGCCGAGCAGTACCTGGGAGAATCCCTTGACCGCGCTTCCTGAAGCCACCGAGTCCACGACCACGGCCTACGACTTCGTGGGCATCGGGCTCGGCCCCTTCAACCTCGGCCTGGCCTGCCTCACCGAGCCCATCGCCGAACTGGACGGCGTCTTCCTGGAGTCCAAGCCGGACTTCGAGTGGCACGCCGGCATGTTCCTCGACGGCGCCCACCTCCAGACGCCGTTCATGTCCGACCTCGTCACCCTGGCGGACCCGACCTCGCCGTACTCCTTCCTGAACTACCTGAAGGAGAAGGGCCGGCTGTACTCGTTCTACATCCGCGAGAACTTCTACCCGCTGCGCGTCGAGTACGACGACTACTGCCGCTGGGCCGCGAACAAGCTGAGCAGCGTCCGCTTCGGCACGACCGTCACCGAGGTGACGTACGAGGACGAGCTGTACGTCGTACGGACGGAGGCCGGCGAGACCTACCGGGGCCGCCGGCTCGTCCTCGGCACCGGCACCTCCCCGCACTACCCGAAGGCCGTCGACGGCCTGGGCGGCGACTTCTTCCACAACTCCCGCTATGTGCAGAACAAGGCGGAGCTGCAGAAGAAGCGGTCCATCACGATCGTCGGCTCCGGCCAGTCCGCCGCCGAGATCTACTACGACCTGCTCGCCGAGATCGACGTCCACGGCTACCAGCTGAACTGGGTCACCCGCTCCCCGCGGTTCTTCCCGCTGGAGTACACCAAGCTCACGCTGGAGATGACGTCCCCGGAGTACATCGACTACTTCCGCGCGCTGCCCGAGACGACCCGCTATCGCCTCACCCAGCAGCAGAAGGGCCTGTTCAAGGGCATCGACGGCGACCTGATCAACGAGATCTTCGACCTGCTCTACCAGAAGAACCTCGGCGGCCCCGTCCCCACCCGGCTGCTCACCAACTCCTCGCTGAACGCCGCGCGGTACGGGAACGGCACGTACACCCTCTCCTTCCGCCAGGAGGAGCAGGAGAAGGACTACGAGCTCCGGAGCGAGGGCCTGGTGCTGGCCACCGGCTACGCCTACGCCGAGCCCGAGTTCCTCGGCCCCGTCCACGACCGGCTGGTGCGCGACTCCCACGGCAACTTCGACGTGGCCCGCAACTACTCCATCGACGTCACCGGCCGCGGAGTCTTCCTGCAGAACGCCGGCGTCCACGCCCACAGCATCACCAGCCCCGACCTGGGCATGGGCGCGTACCGCAACAGCTGCATCATCAGGGAGCTGCTCGGCTCCGAGTACTACCCGGTCGAGAAGTCGATCGCCTTCCAGGAGTTCGCCGTATGAGCACCACCACGACCTTCACGTTCCGCCCCCTCGACCCCCTGAAGGACGCCGAGCTCCTGCACACCTGGGTCACCCACCCCAAGGCCGCGTTCTGGATGATGCAGGACGCGAAGCTGGAGGACGTCGAGCGCGCCTACATGGAGATCGCGGCCGACGAGCACCACCACGCGCTGCTCGGCCTGAAGGACGGCGTGCCCGCGTTCCTGATGGAGCACTACGACCCGGCCCGGCGGGAGCTGGTCGGGCTGTACGAGCCGCAGCCCGGGGACATCGGCATGCACTTCCTCACCCCGCCGACCGACAGGCCCGTGCACGGCTTCACCAGGGCCGTGATCACCGCGGTGATGGCCCGCCTCTTCGAGGACCCGGCCGTCCGGCGGGTCGTCGTGGAGCCGGACGTGGACAACAAGGCGGTGCACGCGCTGAACGCGGCCGTCGGCTTCGTGCCCGAGCGCGAGATCCAGAAGCCGGAGAAGAGGGCCCTGCTCAGCTTCTGCACCCGCGAGCAGTTCGAGAAGGCGGTGGCCGCGTGACCCTCGCCGACGCCGTCGCCCACCTCACCCCCGAACGCTGGGAGCAGGCCAACCGCCTGCTGATCCGCAAGGCGCTCGCCGAGTTCGCCCACGAGCGGCTGCTCACGCCCGAGCCGGAGGGCGAGTCGTACGTCGTCCGCAGCGACGACGGCCTCACCGGCTACCGCTTCACCGCCGTACGCCGGGCCCTGGACCACTGGCAGATCGACGCCGACTCCATATCCCGGCACCGGGACGGGGCCGAACTGCCTCTCGCGACACTGGACTTCTTCATCGAGTTCAGGGACGCCCTGGGGCTGAGCGCCGAGATCCTGCCCGTCTACCTGGAGGAGATCTCCTCCACCCTCTCCGGCACCTGCTACAAGCTCACCAAGCCGCAGATCCCGGTCGCCGAGCTCCTCGACAGCGGCTTCCAGGCCATCGAGCAGGGGATGACCGAGGGCCACCCCTGCTTCGTCGCCAACAACGGCCGCCTCGGCTTCGGCGTCCACGAGTACCTGTCGTACGCCCCCGAGACCGCGAGCCCGGTCCGCCTGGTGTGGCTGGCCGCCCACCGCTCCCGCGCCGCGTTCACGGCCGGCGCCGGCATCGAGTACGAGACGTTCGTACGGCAGGAGCTGGGCGAGGCGGCCGTCGAGCGGTTCGACAAGCAGCTCACGGACCTGGGCCTGGACCCGGCCGACTACCTCCTCATCCCCGTCCACCCCTGGCAGTGGTGGAACAAGCTCACGGTCACCTTCGCCGCGGAGGTCGCCCGCCGGCACCTGGTGTGCCTGGGCGAGGGCGAGGACGAGTACCTGGCCCAGCAGTCCATCCGGACCTTCTTCAACACCTCGCACCCCGAGAAGCACTACGTCAAGACGGCCCTGTCCGTCATCAACATGGGCTTCATGCGCGGGCTGTCGGCCGCCTACATGGAGGCCACCCCGGCGATCAACGACTGGCTGGCCCAGCTGATCGACAACGACCCCGTGCTGAAGTCGGCCGGCCTCACGATCATCCGGGAGCGCGCGGCCGTCGGTTACCGGCACCTGGAGTACGAGCGGGCCACCGACCGCTACTCGCCCTACCGCAAGATGCTGGCCGCGCTGTGGCGGGAGAGCCCGGTCGGCTCCCTCCAGGACGGCGAGTCCCTCGCCACGATGGCCTCGCTCCTCCACGTCGACCACGAGGGCCACGGCTTCGCGGCCGCGCTGATCGAGCGCTCGGGCCTCGCACCGCAGGAATGGCTGCGCCGCTATCTGCGGGCGTACTACGTGCCGCTGCTGCACAGCTTCTACGCCTACGACCTCGCGTACATGCCGCACGGCGAGAACACGATCCTGGTCCTGAAGGACGGGGCGGTCGAGCGGGCGATCTACAAGGACATCGCCGAGGAGATCGTCGTCATGGACCCGGACGCGGTGCTGCCGCCCGAGGTGACCCGCATCCGGGTGGAGGTCCCCGAGGACCAGAAGCTCCTCTCCGTCTTCACGGACGTCTTCGACTGCTTCTTCCGCTTCCTCGCCGCGAACCTCGCCGCCGAGGGCGTCCTGGAGGAGGACGACTTCTGGCGCACGGTCGCCGAGGTCACCCGCGCCTACCAGGAGGCGACACCCGAACTGGCCGACAAGTTCCGCCAGTACGACATGTTCGCCCCCGAGTTCACGCTGTCCTGCCTCAACCGCCTCCAGCTGCGCGACAACAAGCAGATGGTGGACCTGGCGGACCCGTCGGCGGCCCTCCAGCTGATCGGCACCCTGCGGAACCCGATCGCCGGGTTCTGACGTCCCCGAGGACGAGCGGGCGCCCCCGGAGACGGTTCCTCCGGAGGCGCCCGCCGCCGTTTCGCGGGATGGCACGATGGAACAGTGGCGGAAATCATCCAGAGAGACGGCACGTGGGTCTTCGACGGCGACGCGCTGCGGCTGACACCGGGACGGGACAAGAGCGTCGGGCTTCTGCGCCGCGAGCTGGGTGAACTGGTCGTGCCGCTGCGGGCGTCGGCGGGAATCTCGTTCGAGCAGGGGAAGAGGTCCGGGCGGCTGAGGCTGCGGCTGCGCGAGGGCGCCGACCCCCTCCTGCAGGCGACGGGCGGCCGGCTCGCCGAGCCCCACGACCCGTACCAGCTGCTCGTCGACCCCGACCGCTACGGCGTCGCCGAGTACTTCGCGGACGAGGTCCGGGCCGCCCTGCTGCTGGAGGACGTGCCGCCCGTCCCCCTGGACCACTATCTGCTGCCCGGGCCGGCCGTCCCGCTGTCCGCGTCCGCCGGGGACGGCACGGCCTCGTTCGACGGCGAGTACGTGCGCCTGGAGTGGAACTGGAAGACGGAGGACGCCAAGGCCTCGGCGGGCGCCCGCACGATCGCGGTCTCCGACATCGCGGCGGTCGAGTGGCTGCCGGCGGCCGGCCTGGAGAACGGCCATCTGCGCTTCACGGTGAAGCACTCCCCCACCAAGGCGCCGCCGAAGTACGACCCGCACGCGGTCGAGCTGTGGGGCTTCAAGAAGGACCCGCTGATGGCCCTGGTGGCGGCCGCCGTCCAGGCCCGCCTCCCGCACCCGGCCGCACCGGCCGACGACCTGCCGTCCGCCCCGCCCCCGCCCCCGGCGGCCCCCGAGGACGATCACGACGCCCTGCTGCGACGGCTGCGCGAGCTGGGCGACCTGCACCGCACCGGCGTCCTGACGGACGAGGAGTTCACCCTGGCGAAACAGGCGATCCTCAAGCGAATGTGACAAAGCGGCCCCTTCCCGCTGACCGCCTGCCCGAAATCGGGCAAGATTGTTGCGTAACGTTGTCGACTCCTCCAGGATCTACGGGTGCACGACGAACTGGTTGATCATCTGACGCGGTCGACGCCCCTGAACCGGGGCGAGGCGCTGAGGGTGATCCAGGACGTGCTCGCCTACTTCGACGAGACGACCACCGAGTTCGTCCGTCGCCGCCACCGCGAGCTGCAGGCCCAGGGCCTGCTGAACGCGGAGATCTTCGAACGGATCGAGGCGGACCTCAAATACCGGGCGGTGGCCCCGCCGGAGCTCTCGCTCCGGCAGCTGCGCCGGATCGTCTACGGCTGAGTCGGCCAGGAAACGGAACAACCCTGTATGTGCGGAATCGTCGGATACATCGGCAAGCGTGACGTCGCTCCCCTGCTCCTGGAGGGCCTGCAGCGCCTGGAGTACCGCGGCTACGACTCGGCGGGCGTCGTCGTCTCCTCCCCTAAGACGCCGGCCCTGAAGATGGTCAAGGCCAAGGGCCGCGTGCGCGACCTGGAGGCCAAGGTCCCGGCGCGCTTCAAGGGCACGACCGGTATCGCCCACACCCGCTGGGCCACCCACGGCGCCCCGTCCGACGTGAACGCCCACCCGCACATGGACGCCGAGCAGAAGGTCGCCGTCGTCCACAACGGCATCATCGACAACGCCTCCGACCTGCGCCGCAAGCTGGAGGCGGACGGCGTCGAGTTCCTCTCCGAGACCGACACCGAGGTCCTCGTCCACCTCATCGCCCGCTCGACGGCCGAGAAGCTGGAGGACCGGGTCCGCGAGACGCTGCGCGTCATCGAGGGCACCTACGGCATCGCCGTGATGCACGCCGACTTCCCGGACCGCATCGTCGTCGCCCGCAACGGCTCGCCGGTCGTCCTCGGCATCGGCGAGAAGGAGATGTTCGTCGCCTCGGACATCGCCGCCCTGGTCGCCCACACCCGCCAGATCGTCACCCTGGACGACGGCGAGATGGCCACGCTGAAGGCCGACGACTTCCGCACCTACACCACCGAGGGCACCCGCACGACGGCCGAGCCCACGACCGTGGAGTGGGAGGCCGCCTCCTACGACATGGGCGGCCACGACACGTACATGCACAAGGAGATCCACGAGCAGGCCGAGGCGGTCGACCGCGTCCTGCGCGGCCGTATCGACGACCGCTTCTCCACCGTGCACCTCGGCGGCCTCAACCTGGACGCCCGGGAGGCCCGCCGCATCCGCCGCGTGAAGATCCTCGGCTGCGGCACCTCGTACCACGCGGGCATGATCGGCGCCCAGATGATCGAGGAGCTCGCCCGTATCCCCGCCGACGCCGAGCCGGCCTCCGAGTTCCGCTACCGCAACGCGGTCGTGGACCCCGACACCCTCTACATCGCCGTCTCCCAGTCCGGTGAGACCTACGACGTCCTCGCGGCCGTCCAGGAGCTGAAGCGCAAGGGCGCCCGGGTCCTCGGCATCGTCAACGTCGTCGGCTCGGCGATCGCCCGCGAGGCCGACGGCGGCATCTACGTGCACGCCGGCCCCGAGGTCTGCGTGGTGTCGACCAAGTGCTTCACCAACACCTGCGTCGCCTTCGCCCTGCTCGCCCTGCACCTCGGCCGCACCCGCGACCTGTCCGTCCGCGACGGCAAGCGGATCATCGAGGGCCTGCGCAAGCTCCCCGGCCAGATCGCCGAGATCATGGAGCAGGAGGCGGAGATCGAGCAGCTGGCCAAGCAGTACGCCGACGCCCGCTCGATGCTCTTCATCGGCCGTGTCCGGGGCTACCCGGTCGCCCGTGAGGCCTCCCTGAAGCTCAAGGAGGTCTCGTACATCCACGCCGAGGCCTACCCCGCCTCCGAGCTCAAGCACGGCCCGCTGGCCCTCATCGAGCCGGCCCTCCCCACGGTCGCGATCGTCCCCGACGACGACCTGCTGGAGAAGAACCGCGCCGCCATGGAGGAGATCAAGGCCCGCAGCGGCAAGATCATGGCCGTCGCCCACCAGCCGCAGGAGAAGGCCGACGAGACCATCCTCGTGCCCAAGAACGAGGACGAGCTCGACCCCATCCTCATGGGCATCCCCCTCCAGCTCCTCGCCTACCACACGGCCCTGGCCCTCGGCCGGGACATCGACAAGCCGCGCAACCTGGCCAAGTCGGTCACGGTGGAGTAGTCGCCTTCCAGGGGCGCGGGGCCGTGTCGATCTGCGGCTACCGCCGCGTGGGCGCGAGCAACCACGACGCTCCGAAACAGGCGAGACGAACAGAACGGACCCCCACGTACGCCACCGGACACGTGGGGGTCCGTCATGTGCGGGGCCGGGCCCGACGCCCCGCCCAAGGCGCCACTCAGCCGGCGGCCGTCACCCCCCGGCGAGCAGCGCGCCTCGGCAGCACGGTCGGCCAGTGAGCGAGAGCCGCGGTGGCGGCGTACCAGGCGACGGCCCCCGCGGCGACCGCGAACCACCCGCCGGCCTTGGCGAGCCCCCCGCTGTCGGCGAACGCGGCGACGGCCATGAGCACCAGCCCGACCAGGAACAGCCCGTACGTGCCACGAGTGAGCTGATCGCCGTCCGCCGCCGCGAGCGACAGCACGACCAGCGCGAACAGCAGATAGAACAGCCCCGCCGCGTTCGCGGAACCCGCGTCGGTCACGGCCCAGGTGAACCACAGCGCACCGAGCACGGTGAATGCCGTACCGGAAGCCGCGTCGCGCTCCCGGAGGGCGAACAGACCGGCGACGAACAGCGCGACGCCGCCGATGTAGTGGGCGATGGATACGGCGTCGGCCGCCGTCACGCCGTCGATCACGTCCGTGTATCCGAGGCCGAAGGCCAACAGGGTGATCCCCAGGGCGAGTCGGCCGGCGGTCGAGGTGGTGCCTCCCGCAGAGACGTCGTTGTCCACGGCGGGCTCCCTTCATGCATGTGCAGTTGTGCGGTGACCGATATATGCCCTTCACAAGGGCACAAACACCTCTACGCGTGAGTAGATTCGCGCGTTGCACAAAGGGAGTTGAGGGCAGTACCGCCGCATCTCACCTGGGAGAAGGGCGAGTTAGGGGATGACGACGACCGGCCGCTTGGCGCGCTTGGCGAGCCGCCCGGCGACGGAGCCGAAAATACGCCCCACGATGCCGTGCGTGGAGCCGACGACGATCGCGTCGGCCTCGTACTCGCGCCCCACCTCTTCGAGCTCGTGGCAGATGTCACCGCCGCGCTCGACGAGGATCCACGGCACCTCGGCCAGGTAGTCCGCACAGGCCAGCTCGAGGCCGAGCACCTCGGTGCGGTGGTCCGGCACGTCCACGAAGACGGGCGGCTCACAGCCCGCCCACACGGTGGTCGGCAGCCGGTTGGCGACGTGGACGATGATCAGGCCCGACCCGGAGCGGCGGGCCATGCCGATGGCGTACGCGAGGGCACGCTCGCTGGAGGTCGAGCCGTCGAAGCCGACGACCACACCGTGCTTGAAAGCGGGGTCGCACGGATGGCGTGGCTCTTCCGCCGCCAGGGGCTCGGCCGCCGTGGGATCGGCGACGGGCCGCTTGCGGTCCGCGGGTTCGAAGAATTCGTGACCGGCCATGGCTGTCTCGGGGTCGTGATCCTTAAGTGGGTGGGACGACAGTGTGCGGCGGAGCTGTGTCCGGGAAACATCTTCCCGACCCCATACCCCCAAGGGTACGGCGGCACGCCTCCTTAGCCCAGATCCCGCGCAGCTGCACGGGGTTCCAGGGAGCATGCACGAGGGGGCGCCCGGAACGCAATGGTTGCTGTCCTGTACAGACGGTCCGGTCAGGATTCAAGTAAATTTCACCGGCAGTGACCGACCGGTCGAACGGGCGTTGATCACCGTGAACCTCCGCCCCCAGGGAGCACGCCATGTCCTCACCCCGCACCTCCCCGCACCCGCCCGAGGGATGGCCCGCGCAAGGCGCCGCCGCACCGGAGTCGGCCGGCGACGTGGTCCGCTGGGCGGCCTTCAGCTGCGTCCTCGTCCCGGTGGTACTCGTCTGGTACGGCACCTCGCTCGGGGGCGCCGCCGGGAGCGCGCTGGGGCTCGCGGCGGTCACCGCCGTGTGCCGGGTGCTGCTGCGCCGCTCCGAGCGCTGCGCCGTGCGACCGGTGGCGCGGGGCGGTCGTCACGCGGGCGAGAATTCACCGGTTGACTGACCGGTTTTAGCACCCCGGCCCACCGGTTTTCAGCCAACTTCTCAAACCCGCCGTGCCCCCCTCCCGAACACCCCTCACCCCCCGTTCGACCTGCACGGAAAGGGTCCCCGGCGGTCCGCGCACCCTACGCGGATCGGCCACCGCGAGGAGGCGGACTTCCCTCTGCGGCCCGCTGGTGCAACCCTTCGTGATCGAATGCTTTACGCCAAGTTGCCATGTCGACAATGTGCCGGGTGCCGACACTGGTCACCGAGGCAGGGCGTGACGCAGTAGATTCGATCTTGACTGTCTTTACGGCGGGGGACTCGTGCAGGACCGAGGGGAAACGTGCAGGAGCGACACAACCGAGGAGCCGCGACCACCGAGGGGGGCTTAGCAGTATGAGCCACGACTCCACTGCCATCGCGGACGCCGCGGCCCGGAAACTGTCCGGGCGACGCCGCAAGGAGATCGTCGCGGTGCTGCTGTTCAGCGGCGGCCCCATCTTCGAGAGTTCCATTCCGCTGTCGGTGTTCGGAATCGACCGCCAGGACGCCGGCGTACCGCGCTACCGACTGCTGGTGTGCGCGGGCGAGGACGGCCCCCTGCGGACCACCGGGGGCCTGGAACTCACCGCGCCGCACGGCCTGGAGGCGATCTCGCGGGCGGGCACGGTCGTCGTGCCGGCCTGGCGGTCGATCACCTCCCCGCCGCCGGCGGAAGCACTCGACGCACTGCGCCGGGCGCACGAAGAGGGAGCCCGCATCGTAGGACTGTGCACCGGAGCGTTCGTGCTCGCGGCCGCCGGACTGCTCGACGGCCGGCCCGCGACCACCCACTGGATGTACGCGCCGACGCTGGCCAAGCGCTATCCGTCGGTGCACGTCGATCCGCGTGAGCTGTTCGTCGACGACGGCGACGTGCTGACGTCGGCCGGTACGGCGGCCGGGATCGACCTCTGTCTGCACATCGTGCGGACGGACCACGGCAACGAGGCCGCGGGGGCGCTGGCCCGCCGGCTGGTCGTGCCACCGCGCCGGTCGGGCGGCCAGGAGCGCTACCTCGACCGGTCTTTACCGGAGGAGATCGGCGCCGACCCGCTCGCCGAGGTCGTCGCCTGGGCGCTGGAACACCTTCACGAGCAGTTCGACGTGGAGACCCTGGCCGCGCGGGCGTACATGAGCCGTCGTACGTTCGACCGCCGCTTCCGCTCGCTGACGGGCTCGGCGCCGCTGCAGTGGCTGATCACCCAGCGGGTGCTGCAGGCCCAGCGCCTGCTGGAGACGTCCGACTACTCCGTCGACGAGGTGGCGGGCCGCTGCGGCTTCCGCTCCCCCGTCGCGCTGCGCGGACACTTCCGGCGCCAGCTCGGCTCGTCCCCGGCCGCGTACCGGGCGGCGTACCGTGCGCGCAGGCCGCAGAACGAGCGCCCGGACAGCGGTGAGGGCACCCACGCCACCGCCCCGGCCGGCCCGTCCGCCCAGCTGCCCCCGCCGCCGGGCCCCCCGCCCGGTCTCCACCCGGACAACCCGGTCCCGCTCCAGACCCGCCGCACGGCCACCGCGGGGGCGATGCCCCTGGCCAGCCTGCCGGGTCCGCGCACCGGGACGTGACCGAGCACACCTTCACCCGGCGCCCTCCTCGATGAGGGCGCCGGGCCCTTTCGGGGCTCCCGGCAGGGGTGCGGTCGCCGGGGTCTCTCCTCACCCGCAATCCCGGCCCGTAAGGTGAGACACATGAACGACCGCATGGTGTGGATCGACTGCGAGATGACCGGCCTCTCGCTGTCCGACGACGCTCTCATCGAGGTGGCCGCCCTCGTCACCGACTCCGAACTCAACGTGCTCGGCGAGGGCGTGGACATCGTCATCCGTCCGCCGGACTCCGCGCTGGAGACCATGCCGGAAGTGGTGCGCCAGATGCACACCGCGTCCGGCCTGCTCGCGGAGCTCCCCCACGGCACGACACTCGAGGACGCCGAGAAGCAGGTCCTGGCGTATGTGAAGGAGCACGTCAAGGAGCCCGGCAAGGCCCCGCTGTGCGGCAACTCGGTCGGCACCGACCGCGGCTTCCTGCTGCGGGACATGCCCACGCTGGAGGACTACCTCCACTACCGGATCGTCGACGTCTCCTCCATCAAGGAGCTGGCCCGGCGCTGGTACCCGCGGGCCTACTTCAACAGCCCGGAGAAGAACGGCAACCACCGCGCCCTCGCCGACATCCGCGAGTCGATCGCCGAACTGCGCTACTACCGCGAGGCCGTCTTCGTGCCGCAGCCCGGCCCGGACTCCGACACCGCGAAAGCCATCGCCGCCAAGCACGTCCTGCCCGCGCAGTAGGGCACCCCCGGGGGCCGCGCGAAAACCTGTGCGCGAGCACCCCTTCCGACCCTGTAGACTTCTTCTCGGCCGGTCGGGGAAAACACTCCTCGAACACCGGTCATGGTGGGTGTAGCTCAGCTGGTAGAGCACCTGGTTGTGGTCCAGGATGCCGCGGGTTCGAGTCCCGTCACTCACCCTGAGCAATCAGGCGGTGACCTTCGCGAGAAGGTCACCGCCTGATGCGTTTTCCGGCCCAGGCGCGCCCTGCGCCCCCGGGGGAGACGCAGGCCGCGATCCACCCGCCTCAGGAGGACGCCCGCGGCACCAGCTGCGCCGGCAGGACCACCTGCCTGCGCTCCAGCCCGCGGGACACCGCCGGACGGCGGTCGGCGATCTCGCTGAGGAGCAGGTCGATCATCCGGCGGCCCATCTCCTCGATGGGCTGGCGGACGCTGGTCAGCGGAGGCTCCATGTGCCGGGCGATGGCGGAGTCGTCGTAGCCGACGAGCGCCACGTCGTCGGGGATGCGGCGGCCGGCCGCGCGCAGCGTCTGCCGGGCGCCCGCCGCCGTCACGTCGGACGCGGCGAAGACCGCGTCCACGTCCGGGCAGCGCTCCAGCAGCGCCGCCATGGCCCGCGTCCCGCTCTCCTCGGTGAAGTCGCCCCGCTCGATCAGCCGCTCGTCCACCTCGTGGCCCGCGTCGCTCAGGGCGTCCCGGTAGCCGTCGCTGCGCCGCTGGGCGCCGTAGACGTCCATACGGCCGGTGATGTGGGCGATACGGCGCCGGCCGCGGGAGAGCAGATGCTCGACCGCCGAGCGGGCGCCGCCGTAGTTGTCGGAGTCGACCGACGGCAGCGTCTCCCCCGCCGAGCGCGGACCGCTGATCACCGCGGGGATCTCCAGCTGGGACAGCAGGTCCGGCAGCGGGTCGTCGGCGTGCACCGACACCAGCAGGACGCCGTCCACGCGGTGCGCGGCCAGGTACTGCGCGAGCCGCTGCCGCTCCCGGTCGCTGCCGGCGAAGATCAGCAGCAGCTGCATCTCGGTGTCGGACAGCTCCGCGCCGACGCCCTTGAGCATGTCCGAGAAGTAGGGCTCGGCGAAGAACCGGGTCTCCGGCTCGGGCACCACGAGCGCGATCGCGTCCGTGCGGTTGGCCGCGAGGGCCCTGGCCGCGGTGTTCGGGACATAGCCCAGCTCCGCGACGGCCGCCTCGACGGCCGCGCGGGTCGCGTCACTGACCCGTGGCGAGCCGTTGATCACCCGGGAGACCGTGCCCCGGCCCACTCCGGCCCGCGCGGCGACCTCTTCGAGGGTCGGCCTGCCGCCACTGCGGCCTCGTGCTCCGTGGCTTGCCATGGGGTCCGCCCTCCCGTCACAACGCATCGGCCTGGAATCTAACAGTCCCGCAGCACACACCCACCGCCCCACATTCCGCTTCCGCTCTCCCACCCCCTCCCGAAGGCCGACCCGAACCCCTCCCCGAGGTCGGTCCGAACCCCTCCCCGAGGTCGGTCCGAGCCCCTCCCCGAGGTCGGTTCGAACCCCTCCCCGAGGTCGGTTCGAACCCCTCCCCGAGGTCGGTCCGACCCTCTCGCCGGAGCCGACCCGGACCCCTCGGGGGCGGACCCGGACCCCTTGGGGGAGCCGGCCCGACCGTCTCGGGGTGCCGACCCGGACCCCTCGGGGAGCCGACCGGAACCCCCTTAGGGGAGCTGGCCCCGACCGTCTCGGGGTGACGACCCGGACCCCTCGGGAGAGCCGACCCGAACCCCTCGGGAGAGTCGGCCGACCGTCTCGGAGAGCCGACCCGGCCCTCTCGTCGGACTTCGGCTCGGAGGCCGTCTTCCGGTCGTACCAGAACGGGGACCCGACCGCACGAGCCATGGCTCCGGGCCGCGCCGAAACACGCACCGGCCTCCAGGAGGACGAGGCTTCCGGCAGCCCCGAGCCACGGCTCCGGCCGTACGGGCCAGGGCTCCCCGTCGGCCGGACCAGAGCCCTCGGGCCGCGCGGTTCAAGCGCGCCAGAGCCGCTCCCGGCCGGACCGAACCCAAGCCCTCGGGCCGTACGGCCAGGGCCCCCGTCCGCACAAGCCGGCGGCTGCGGGCTGCGCAGGCCGTGGTCCCGGGCCACACGAACCCGGCTCCCGGACCGGCCCGCCCGAGCCGCAGGCGCAAGCCCCGAGCCCCCAGCCCCGAGCCGGCCGCACACCCCGGGCCGTCCGACCTGCGCTCCGCACCCCGCACCCCGCGCGGCCACGTCCCGGTCACCTGCCCCGGTCTTCACGACCGAGCCCGGCCCCCGGACCCGGTTGCCCGCCCAGCCCACCGGCGTGTTCCCACCGAGCCGACCCGTCCGTTTCTCGCCAAGCGCCGCCGCCCCGCCCATGTCCCAGTTAACAGCCCGATAACCGAACGCATCTGACCGCGTCGACTCCCTTGACACCCTCGCCCGCAGCCGCGAACCTTCAACACATCACTTGTGGGAGCGCTCCCACGCTACCTGAGTCATACACATCCCGCACGTTCCCCGCCCGAGCCGCAGCACGTCACAAGGGGCCCGAGCACCACAATCAGGCCGGGGGGTCGGCACGTCAGGGCAACAGGAGGACGCAATGCGAGCACGTATCGGTACCCGCCGCAGGGCGGTAGCCCTCGCGGCTGTCGCGTCGCTGGGCGCCGCACTGCTGGCAGGCTGTGCCGACGACGGCGACAACGGGTCGGGCACATCGGACGGCGGCGACGGAGGCAAGGGCAAGACCACGATCACCCTGGGACTCTTCGGCACGTTCGGCTTCAAGGAGGCCGGCCTGTACGACGAGTACATGAAGCTCAACCCCGACATCACGATCAAGGAGAACGTGGTCGAGCGGAACGAGAACTACTACCCGCCGCTCCTCAGCCACCTCACCAGCAACAGCGGCCTGATGGACATCCAGGGCGTCGAAGTCGGCAACATCGCCGAGATCGTCCAGACCCAGTCCTCGAAGCTGCTCGACCTGTCGAAGTACGGCAAGAAGAGCGACTACCTCGAGTGGAAGTGGCAGCAGGCCACCACCCCCGACGGCCAGACCGTCGGCCTCGGCACCGACGTCGGCCCGATGGCCATCTGCTACCGCACCGACCTGTTCAAGGCCGCCGGTCTGCCCACCGACCGCGAGGAGGTCGCCAAGCTGTGGGCCGGCGACTGGAAGAAGTTCGTCGAGGTCGGCCGCGACTACCAGAAGAAGGCGCCGAACGGCACCACCTTCCTGGACTCCCCCGGCGGTCTGATCAACGCCATCCTCAGCAGTGAGGAGGAGAAGTTCTACGACTCCTCCGGCGAGGTCGTCTACAAGACGAACCCGGCCGTGAAGGCGGCGTTCGACCTCACCGCGGAGGCCGCCGAGGACGGACTGGTCGGCAACCAGACGCAGTTCCAGCCGGCCTGGGACCAGACCATCGCCAACAGCAAGTTCGCGGCGATGTCCTGCCCGCCGTGGATGCTCGGCTACATCAAGGGCAAGTCCAAGCCGGAGGCCAAGGGCAAGTGGGACGTCGCCCAGGCGCCCAAGTCCGGCAACTGGGGCGGCTCGTTCCTGACGGTGCCCAAGTCCGGCAAGAACGCCGAGGAGGCCGCCAAGCTCGCCGCCTGGCTGACCGCGCCCGAGCAGCAGGCCAAGCTGTTCGCCGTGCAGGGCAGCTTCCCCAGCACCCCGAGCGCGTACACCTCGCCCGAGGTCACCGGCGCCAAGAACGACATGACCGGTGACGCCCCGATCGGCACGATCTTCGCCGAGGCGGCGAAGAACGGCCCGGTCCAGGTCATCGGCCCGAAGGACCAGATCATCCAGCAGGGCCTGACCGACAACGGCGTCATCCTCGTCGCCCAGGGCAAGTCGCCCAAGGAAGCCTGGGAGACGGCCGTGAAGACCATCGACAACAACCTGGACCAGTGACCCGTATGAGCACGGGGCACGACACCGCCGCCGCGTCCCCCTCCCTGGAGGGGGGCGCGGCCCCGGGCCGCCCGCAGCCCGGCCCGGCGACCGAGCAGGAGCGGCGCCGCAGGGACAAGCTGTCCCGGCGCTGGCAGCGCGACATGCGCTGGAGCCCGTACGTCTTCGTCTCGCCGTTCTTCCTGCTCTTCCTGGCGTTCGGCCTGTTCCCGCTGGTGTACACCGGCTGGGCCTCGCTGCACCAGGTGGAGCTGACCGCGCCGACGGACATGAACTGGGTGGGCCTGCGCAACTACACCCGGATCTTCGACGACGAGTTCTTCTGGAACGCGGCGAAGAACACCCTCACCATCGGGATCATCTCCACCGTCCCGCAGTTGCTGATCGCCCTCGGCATCGCGCACATCCTCAACTACAAGCTGCGCGCCTCGACCTTCTACCGGGTCGTGATGCTGGCCCCGTACGCCACCTCGATCGCCGCCGCCTCGCTGGTCTTCGTGCTGCTGTTCGGCCGCGACTACGGCATGATCAACTGGGCGCTGGGGGCCGTCGGGATCGACAACATCGACTGGCAGAACGAGAAGTGGCCCTCGCAGATCGCGGTGTCGACGATCGTCATCTGGCGCTGGACCGGCTACAACGCGCTGATCTACCTGGCGGCGATGCAGGCCATCCCGCAGGACCTGTACGAGTCGGCGGCCCTGGACGGTGCCAGCCGCTGGAAGCAGTTCGTGCACGTCACGCTGCCCTCGCTGCGGCCGACGATCCTGTTCACGGTCGTGGTGTCGACGATCGGCGCCTCGCAGGTCTTCGGCGAGCCGCTGCTGTTCGACGCCAACAAGGGCGCCTCCGGCGGAAGTCAGCACCAGTTCCAGACGCTCGGCCTGTACCTGTACGAGCAGGGATGGGTCAACCAGCACCTGGGCCGCGCCTCCGCCATCGCCTGGACGATGTTCCTGATCCTCATCGTGATCGGGATCGTCAACTACGTCATCTCGCGCCGGCTGCGCGCCAGTAGTTAAGGAGAACCGGCCGTGACGACGACACTCACCCCGCCGCCCAAGGCACGCAAGCGCGGGCTCCGTGCCGCGCGGGCCGGCGGCACGCTGCACGCCGGGCCCGTCGCCTACGTCATCCTCGCGCTGTTCACGATCGTCTCGCTGTTCCCGCTGGTGTGGACCGCGATCGCCGCGTCACGCGACAACAACCGGCTGGCGCAGACCCCGCCGCCGTTCTGGTTCGGCTCCAACCTCTTCGACAACCTCGAACTGGCCTGGACCGACGCCAATCTGGGCGAGGCGTTCCTGAACACCACGCTGGTGGCGGGGATCTCGGCGGGGACGATCGTGTTCCTGTCGACGATCGCCGGGTTCGCCTTCGCCAAGCTGCGGTTCAAGGGCCGCAACGCGCTGATGCTCATCGTGATCGGCACGATGATGGTGCCGCCGCAGCTCAGCGTGATCCCGCTGTACATGATGGTCGCCAAGCTGGACTGGACCGACCAGCTCCAGGCGGTGATCCTGCCCTCGATCGTGAGCGCCTTCGGCGTGTTCTTCATGCGGCAGTACCTGCTCCAGGCGCTGCCGGACGAGATCATCGAGGCGGCCCGGGTGGACGGCGCGAGCAGCTGGCGGGTGATCTGGCACGTGGTGTTCCCGGCGGCCCGCCCGGCGATGGCGGTCCTGGGCATGCTGATGTTCGTGCAGACCTGGAACGACTTCCTGTGGCCGTTCCTGGTGCTCACCCAGACCGGCAACCCGACCGTCCAGGTCGCCGTGGCCGGGCTGGGCCGTGGCTACACCCCCGACCAGTCCCTGATCATGGCGGGCGCGCTGCTCGGCACGCTGCCGCTGCTGCTGGTCTTCGCGATCTTCGGCAAGCAGATCGTGGGCGGCATCATGCAGGGCGCGGTGAAGGGCTGACCCGACCGCGCACCCCTGCCGGGGCCGGCGCCGGGGCACCACCTCGGCGCGCAGCTGCCCCGGCCGGGGCCGAGCCGTCTCGGCACGGGGCGGCTCGGCACGGGGCCGCCCGCGGGGCGACCGGGGCCGAAGTGCCCGCGTGCGGCCCGGCCGGAGCCGGGGCGCCTCGGCGCGAGGGCGTCCCGGTGGCCCCTCGTGCCGCCTCCCGGAGCCGGCTCGCGCTCCGCGGGGAGGTCTCGACGACGTCCCCGCGGGCAGCATCCCAGGGCGGCGCCCCGCACGACGTCCACTCCTTCAGGGCCAGGTCACCGCCGCCCAGGCCCTGTTCTCCACCCCCCCTCTTCCCCCTGTTCCTCCTATGGTCTCGACGACCCTCGATGGGAGCGCTTCCATGCTTGAGTCCGAATCGCCGGTGACCCCGGTGACCTTTCCTCCCGCCTTCCTCTGGGGCGCGGCGACATCCGCGTACCAGATCGAGGGGGCGGTGCGGGAGGACGGCCGCACGCCCTCGATCTGGGACACCTTCAGCCATACCCCGGGCAAGACGGCCGGCGGCGACACCGGTGACATCGCTGTCGACCACTACCACCGCTACCGCGACGACGTGGCGCTGATGGCCGACCTGGGCCTGAACGCGTACCGCTTCTCGATCTCCTGGTCGCGGGTGCAGCCCACCGGCCGGGGCCCGGCGGTGCAGCGCGGCCTGGACTTCTACCGCTCGCTGGTCGACGAGCTCCTGGCGAAGGGCATCAAGCCGGCGGTCACGCTCTACCACTGGGACCTGCCGCAGGAGCTGGAGGACGCGGGCGGCTGGCCCGCGCGCGACACGGCGTACCGGTTCGCCGAGTACGCGCAGATCGTCGGCGAGGCCCTCGGTGACCGCGTGGAGCAGTGGATCACCCTGAACGAGCCCTGGTGCAGCGCCTTCCTGGGCTACGGCTCGGGCGTGCACGCCCCGGGCCGCACCGACGGCGCGGCCGCGCTGCGGGCGGCGCACCACCTCAACCTGGCGCACGGCCTCGGCACGGTGGCGCTGCGTTCGGTGATGCCGAGCCGCAACTCCGTCGCGGTGAGCCTCAACTCCTCCGTCGTACGCCCGCTGTCGGAGGACCCGGCGGACCTGGCCGCCGTGCGCCGCATCGACGACCTGGCCAACGGCGTCTTCCACGGCCCGATGCTGCGCGGCGCCTACCCGGAGACGCTGCTGTCGGCGACCGCGAAGGTCACCGACTGGTCCTTCGTCCAGGACGGCGACCTGCGCACCGCGCACCAGCCGCTGGACGCGCTCGGCATCAACTACTACACACCGGCCCTCGTCTCGGGCCCGGAGCGCGCCCCGAGGGGCCCGCGCTCCGACGGCCACGGCGTCAGCGACCACTCCCCCTGGCCGGGTTCGGAGGACGTGGCGTTCCACCAGACGCCCGGCGAGCGCACCGAGATGGGCTGGACCATCGACCCGACCGGTCTGCACGAGCTGATCATGCGCTTCAGCCGTGAGGCCCCGGGTGTCCCGCTGTACATCACGGAGAACGGCGCGGCCTACGACGACAAGCCCGACGGCGACGGCCGCGTCCACGACCCCGAGCGCATCGCCTATCTGCACAGCCACCTGGCCGCCGTACGCCGCGCCATCACCGACGGCGCCGACGTGCGCGGCTACTACCTGTGGTCCCTGATGGACAACTTCGAGTGGGCCTACGGCTACGGCAAGCGCTTCGGCGCGGTCTACGTCGACTACGCCACCCTCGCCCGCACCCCGAAGTCCAGCGCCCTCTGGTACGGGCGGGCGGCCAAGTCCGGCGTGCTGCCCGAGGTGGAGACGCTCTGACGGCAGCGGGGCGCGGCACCCTCCTCCCCGGGTGCCGCGCCCCGTTCCTCACCGTGGGCCGACCAGGCCGAGGTGGGCGAAGACGATGCCCCGGACCCGGGTGACGGCGTCCGGGTCGAGGGCGGCGAGGACCGGCAGGGCGTGGTGAACGCCCGCCGGTCCTCCGAGCGCTTCTGCCAGCAGGGTGCGGGCCAAGGGGAGGTCGGGGCCGTCGGGCGGCGGGAGGAGGGTGGAGGCGATCTGCTGGACGGCCGGCAGGTTGTCGAGGGAGAGACCGGTGAACGCCAGGTCCACCGGGGGGCCGGGGACTCGGGCGACGTACGCGGCGAGACGGGAGTGGGCCTCGGCTCGTTCCTCCTCGCGCGCACTGCTGCGGGCGGCGACCGCACGAGCCTCGTCCAGGTCGCCTGCCACGGCCAGCACGAGGGCCTCGACGGTGCCCGGCCGGACGGGCCACCACTCGCTGTGCCGGGCGACGGCCCGGCTGTAGCTGCGCCGGATCCGCGCCCGGTCGCCGTTGCAGGTGACGAGCGCGATCAGCAGTTCGTCGTGGAAGGTGGGCTTGCGGAGTCCGCCTTCCAGGCGGCTGCGAAGTGCGGCACCGCGTGCGTCGTCGGGCCCCAGCGCGGCGAGCAGTTCGGCGAGCACCTCGGGCCGGCCGCTGTCCGCCGGCACCAGATCGGCGAGGAGTCCGGCCGAGGCCGGGTCGTGCGGCTGCAGGCCGGCCACGGCCGCCGGCCGGGCACGTTCCACAGCTGTTCCCTGCCGCCCGGGACCGACCAGTTCCAGGACGCGTCCGGTCGCTCCGGTTCGGGCCAGTGCCGAGACGACGGTCGGCAGCATCAAGGGTGCGCCGTCGGGGTCGGAGGCCATCTCCGCGGCCGCCCGTTCGGCGAGCGACAGCGCACCAGGGCGGTCGGTTCGCGCCATGGCTGAGGCCACGAGGGCGAGGCGGTGGAGGCGTGTGCCGCCGGGGGCGGGCAGGGCGAGAAGCCGTTCGACGTCGTCGGTCCGTCCCACGGAGGCCAGTGCGACGGCCAGGGCGGTGACCCGGTCGTGGCGGAGTTGCGGAACGCGCGCGGAGGCCTGCGCCTGCTCCACTGCGCGCAGCAGCCGGTGCGCACGCTCGGGCTGCTGCTGCGCCACCCGCGCGGCGAGCGCGGCGAGCACCTGCGTGACCGGTCGTCGGGAGACGTCCTGCGTCAGGAGGAACGCCTCCACCTCGTCGGCACCCGCGGTCCGTACGAGCAGCCCGCACAGGTGCGCCGGCCAGCGGCCCGTCAGTTCCTCTGCGTCATCGGCCGGCCAGGCCTTCTCGGCCGCGGCCCATGCCCGCCTCACCCGGCCCCGGCGGGCGTGGCCCTCGGCGACGGCCCGCCAGACCTCTCGCCAGTGGCTCCCGGGCCGGAACCCCGCCGTGTTCTCGACCGACTCCGCGCAGCTCTGTGCCTCGGCCGGGCTGTCCACCGCCAGCGCGAGCGCCAGATCCGCCGCCGTGTACCACTCGTACCCGTCCTCCAGCGAGTCGGGCGGCCCCAGACGCTCCGTGGCCCGTGCGTAGGCCGTCCTGGTCAGGTGGTCGGCCTCGCGCGGCCGGGTCGGGCGCAGCGCCTCGGCGGCGCTCAGACAGCCGTGCACCGAGCCCTCATGGTCGAAGTGGACCAGCATGACCACCGAGTCGAGGACGCGAGCCGCCTCCCCCGGCTCGCCGAGGGCTGTCCAGCACGCGGCGACGGAGGCGAGAGCCCGCAGGCGCTCGGACAGCTCCATCAGGGTCCCGGCGGCGTCCTCCGCCTGTCTCACCAGGCCGGCCGCCGAGGGACCGCCGAGCGCGGCCGCCGTCGAAAGGAGTGCCTCGATCAGCACCCCGACGTCCGCGAGGAAGTCGAACCCGGACAGCTCGGCGATCAGCTTCGTGGCCTCGTCCTCCCGGCCCAGCAGGGCGAGCACCGTGGCCAGGCGTCCCTGTGCGGCGGGCACCTGCACATCGAGGTGGACGCCTTCCTCGACGACGGCCAGCCGGCACAGCCGTACGGCTTCCTCGGCCGGCCCGATGGCCCGCTCGTCGCCGGCCTCGGCGAGCACCAGCGCCACGGCGGACAGCGCCCAAGCCCGTTCCAGCGGCCTCAGCACGCTGTGCGCGAGACCGATCGACTGCCGGACCCGCCCCAGCCGTGCGTGGACGGCAGGGATGTCGGGGTGCAGCGCCGCGTTGCGGCGGGCCACCAGGTCCTCCGTCATCGCGAGGGCCGCGAGCGCCGCCAGGTCGTGCGGGGACGTCCGTCGTACGACGTCCCGTGCGGCCGTGATCTCGGCGAGGCAGGCCGCATCGCTGCCGGTGGCTTCCCGGAGCCGGTCCCGTCGCCGGGGATCGGTGGCCAGGGTGGTGGCGCGGCCGGTGTCGTGAAGGAGTGCGAGCAGACGGCCGTACGGCTGGAGGAGGTAGGGCGGCGTGTCCGCGGGCCAGCCGCGCTCCTCGTACGCCTTCGCCCACGCGTGCAGCCGCTCCCAGTACACCGTCAGGTCCGCACCGAGGGCGTCCTGGGCGGCGGCCAGCAGGGTCTCGTGGGCGAAGAGGTAGCCGCGTGGGGACACGTAGAGGGTGGCGTCACCGTCGCTGTCGTCGCCGCCGGCGCCGCGTTCGCGCAGGATGCGGCCGAAGGTGCTGCCGAGGCGCCGGCCGACGGCGTGGCCGGGTGCGCCGGTGAGGGCGCGCAGGTCGTCGCGGCGGAGGGTGCCGCGGGCGGCGGTGAGGAGGCCGACCAGGTCGCGCTGGAGGTCGTCGTCGCCCGCGAGGATCCGGTCGAGCTCGAACCGGGCGTCGGCCTCCAGGTGCCGGGCGGCCATGGTGGAGGACAGGGGCATCACCCGGCAGTGCCGCAGCGGGTGCGTGCCCCGCACGTCGGCGGGGAGTCCGGGGCCGGGGCGGCTGGTGACGAGGACGCGGACGTTCGGCGGCAGGCGTTCGGGAAGCAGCGAGGCGATGCTCGGGCCGGGGGCGCCGGGTGTCAGGAACTCGTCCTCGTCGAGGCCGTCGACGAGGAGCAGCAGCGTCTTGCCGTCGTGCCCGACGCGTTCGGCAGCCTCGCGCAGGAGAAGCCTGCGTTCACCGTCCCGGGCGGCGTGTGTGCCGGTGCGTGAGGGTTCGCGGCCCGCGACAGCGGCCAGCTGCTCGACGAGCGCGCCGGTGCAGGCTTCGGCGTCGGACTGGCGGGCGTCGCGGGCGGTGACGAAGAACCAGACGGGCACCACGCCGCGCGGCGGGTGCAGCGCGAACCACGCGACGAGGGCTGTCTTGCCCGCCCAGGGGCGTCCCTGGATCCACAGGTACGGTGCGCTGCCGCCGCAGAACGCGGTGAGTTCCCTGAGCTCGGCCTGCCGGCCGTCGAGCTGCTTGGGGGCGAAGTCGTCCTCCAGCCGCGCGCGGTGCATCCGCCGGACGTGGTCGGGGCCGTCAGGTCGTACGACGTCGGGCAGGGCGGTGAGGCGGACGCCCGCGTGCTCCTGCAGGGCGCTGAGTGCGCTGTCGCCGATGTGCTCCGCCCAGCGATCCACGCGGGTCGCGGTGATCCGGCCCGGGCCGTCGGTGCGGTGGTGGCTGGTGACGAGACCGATCAGGTGGCCGCCGGAGAAGACCGCCGCGCCCGACATGCCCTCCCACGGGTCGCGCCCGGGCTCCGGGTCGTCGACGGGCGGGGCGGACACGGCAAGGTCGAGGGTGCCCTCACGACGGTTGGAGAGGGCGGCGCACGCGGCGTGGATGTGTTCGGCGTCGCGGAAGCGTGAACCGTCGGCGTCCGTGCGCAGTTTGAAGCGGGGGAAGCCGAGCGCGGTGCAGCGCAGCACGGTGTCCTGCTCGCCGACGCGGCCGAAGGGGACCGCCGGTGTGTCAGGGGCGCCGGGAAGGGTGAGGACCGCTACGTCGATGCCCGCGTGCCGCCAGGTGACGGTGGCCTCGGCCGTGCGCTCGCCCGGCCGGTCGGCGTCGAAGCGGACCTGGGCGTTGTCGGTTCCCTCGACCACATGGGCAGCGGTCAGGACGCGGCCGGGTGCGACCAGATAGCCGGAGCCCCGACGGCGCGTGCGGCCGTCCGCCGTCGCCGCGATGATCTCTGCGGCCCGTTCCGGCCGCACGCCCCGGTCAGCGTTCGCCGTCAACCTCGCCGCCCGCGATCAGCACCGGCCGCGGTGGGGCGTCCGGGGCGGCCACGGTGCCGGGGGTCAGGGTGACGGTGACCCGCTGGGTCTGGGCCTGGGTGTACTTGCCGTTGGCTCCCGTGTCGACGACCCACAGCCGGACTTTGGCGTCGGCGCCGGCCTCGTGGGTGACGGCGACGCTCGCCTCGATCTCGACCGGTCCGACCTCGAACCGCACCGTCTCGTCTGCGCCGTCGGCCGCGGCGGCGGTGAGCTGTCGGCGCACCTCACGGATCAGGTCGGACAGTTCGATCACGGCTCCCCCTCGCCCAGCTGCGATTCCCCGATGCTACAAGGCGGCCGTACCCCTGCGGACGCCCACGCGCCCCGGCCGGATGGGGGGAAGACCGGCCGGGGCGCACGCCCCCGTGTTCGGTGGTGGTCAGTTGTAGGCCGCGAACGCCTTGGTGAAGGCGTGCTTGTCCTGGAGGATCGAGCTGCAGGTGGGGTCGGCGAAGTTCTTGACGCCTCCCGCGCACTGCTGGTCGCGGGTGGCGGACCACATGGAGAGCCAGCCGAGGCCCTTGGAACGGGCGAAGTTCACCAGCTGGGTGGCGTCGTCGACCTTGAAGATCTCGGAGGTGACGTCGTTGACACCGATCATCGGTGTGACGGCGACGGTCTTCCAGGCGGCCGCGTCGGAGAGGCCGAGGACGCCCTTGATCTGCGCCTGGGTCGCGGTGGCGGCCTGCTCGGCGTAGGTGCCCATGTCGCCGCTGTAGGCGGGGCCGTAGTCCATGGCCATGATGTTGACCGCGCTGATCCTGACGTTGTTCTTCTTCGCGTCCGCCAGCAGGTTCACGCCGTCCTGGGTGAGGCCCTCGGGCATGACCGGCAGGGTGAAGGAGACGTCCAGGCCCGGGTGCTGCTGCTGGAGCCTGGCTATCGCCTGGGCGCGGCGGGTGTTGGCGGACGTGTTCGGCAGCGCGCCGCCCTCGACGTCGAAGTCGACCTTGGTGAGCTTGTAGGTGTCGACGACCTTGCCGTAGGCCGCCGCGAGGGCGTCCGCGGAGGAGCAGGCGGTGGCCAGCTCGCTGCCCGCGGCGCCGCCGAAGGAGACCCGGACGTCGCCGCCCTTGGCGCGCAGGGAGCCGATCTGCGCGGCGACCGCGTCGCTCGCCAGGTCGGTGACGCCACCCCACTTGGGGGTGCAGCCGCCGCCGTCGGTGACGAAGGCGAGGTTGTACTGCTTCACGCCGGTCGCCTGGGCGTTCGCCAACAGGTCGAAGGCGGGGTAGAGGCTGGTGTCGACGTAGGGCGCGAAGCCCGCGGCGGCGGGCGTGCCGGTGCCGCCGCTCTCCGAGGGGGACGCCGTGGGGGTCGCGGTCGGGGTCGCCGTCTGCGAGGGCGTCGCGGTCGGTGTGGGAGTCCGGGTCGGTGTGGGGGTCGGGGACTGGGTCGGGCGGCCGGTCGGCTCGGGGGTGGCGCCGCCGTCGGTGGAACAGGTCCCGCCGTCGACCCGACAGCCCGTGGGGTCCGCCGTGCCGTTGACGACGAACCCGACGGTGACGGATTCGCCGGCGCTCAGTCCGTCCGTGTCCCACTTGGGCGGCGTCACGGTGATGTGCTGTCCGGCGACACTCGACTCCGCGTTCCACAGCGAGCCCAGCCTGGTCCCGGCCGGCAGGTCGAACTCCAGCTTCCAGTCGGTCTTCTGACCGCCGCTGTTGTTCGTCACGACGTACTGCGCGGTATAGCCGGTCGACCAGTCGCTGGTCCTGGTGTACGCGGCCCCGACGCCCGCGGCCTGCGCGGTGCCGGTGAACAGGAACGCCCCGCCGCCCACCACCGCCGCGGCGACCAGCCCGCCGATCGCCTTGGTCCTGCCGCCGATCCTGCGCCGGTGCGTACTCATCGCGTGCCTGCCTTCTGCCGTTCGGAGCTTCCTCGGGGGTGAGGTGAGGCAGCACGCTAGCGACCCGGAATCGGGCAATCCGCCTGATCCGGGCGGCAGTTCGGGATCTTAGGACTGGCTTAAGGAAGGCATCGGGGCCGGTTAAAGGTCGAGACCAGTCCGCCCCCTCGACCGGCGGTCACACGCACCCGTCCCGGCCGTCACGCCCTCTCCGGTCTCTCGGCCCGCGCGCGGCGCGGCCCGCGGGGCAGGCCGACTCCGCGGCGGCGTACCGCGCCGCGGTGCCCCCGCCGCCGGGGCTCGGCCGCCCGTGCGTCGAGCTGTATCCACACGCGGATCTCCGTGCCGCCCAGGACGGAGGCGCCGATGCGTACGTCGCCGCCCGTGGACTCGGCCAGGCGGCGGACGATGTCCAGGCCGAGACCGGTCGAGCCGTCGGTGCCGGAGCCGCGGCCGCGGGCCATCGCCGCGGCCGGGTCGGGTATGCCGGGGCCCGCGTCGGAGACCAGGACGATCACCGCGTCCTCGCCGTTGTGGACGTCGACCGCGAAGGCCGTGCCCTCGGGGGTGTGCCGGAAGACGTTGCCGAGCAGGGCGTCGAGCGCGGCGGCCAGGTCGGCGCGGGCCACGGGTATCCGCACCGGCCGGTCCACACCGGCCACCCGCCACTTGCGGCCCTCGTCCTCGGCGAGCGCCGACCAGAACTCCATGCGCTCGCGCACCACTTCGGCGGCGTCGCAGCCCGCGCCGGGCCCGGCGGCGGCGGTCTGGGGCTTGGCCTCCCGGGCCGTACGGATGATGGTGTCGACCTCCCGCTCCAGCTGGGCCACCGCGGCCCGGGTCTGCTCGGCGGCCGGCCCGTCGCCCAGCGAGGCGGCGTTGAGCCGCAGCACGGTCAGCGGGGTGCGCAGCCGGTGGGACAGATCGGCGGCGAGCTCCCGCTCGTTGGCGAGGAGCTGCACGACCTGGTCGGCCATGGAGTTGAACGCGACCGCCGCGAGCCGCAGTTCGGTCGGCCCCTCCTCCGGCACCCGGGCGCCGAGCTTGCCCTCGCCCAGCTCGCGGGCGCCCTCGACGAGCCGCTGGGCGGGCTGCACCATGCGCACCCCGAGCCGGTCGGCGACCGCCACCGAGCCGACGACCAGGGCCAGTCCGACCCCGGCGAGCACGGCCCAGGCGGTGCCGACGCCCTTGCCGACGGCCGAGTCGGGGACGTACACCTCGACCACCGCGATCTGGCCGGAGCTGAGCGCGACCGGCTGCAGCAGGACCGAGCCGCCGGGTGCCTCGGCGGTGGAGGCGCGGCCCATCCTGCGGGTGGCCTCGACGTCCTCGGCTGCGGCCCGCCGGCGGCCGATCTCCACGGCCGGGGCGCCCTCGGCCCCGGGTATGTGCAGGGCGGTGCCCGAGGAGTCCGAGCCGGCGGAGGCGACGAACCGCTCCAGCTGCTCGCGGTCGGTGGTGATGGACAGCGCGGGGGCGATCTCCGCCGCGTCCCGCTCGGCGTTGGAGAAGGCCCGGTCGCGGGCGATCTCACGGATCACGAGACCCAGGGGCACGGCGAAGGCCACCACGACCATGACGGTGACCGCGAGCGAGACCTTGACCAGTGCCCACCTCATCGCACGGACCCCGGCGGTTCGAGCTTGACCCCGACGCCCCTGAGAGTGTGCAGATAGCGCGGGTCGGCGGCCGTCTCGCCCAGCTTGCGGCGCAGCCAGGACAGATGGACGTCGATGGTCTGGTCGTCGCCGTACGACTGCTGCCACACCTCGGCGAGCAGCTCGCGGCGCGGCACGACGACACCGGGGCGGGCCGCGAGGAAGGCGAGGAGGTCGAACTCGCGGCGGGTGAGGTCGAGCCGGACGCCGTCCAGCTCGGCCTGGCGGCGCAGCGGGTCCACGGTCAGCCCGCCCACCCGCAGCACCGACGGGGGCGCGGCCTCGCCGGAGGCGGCGCGGGAGCGGCGCAGGACGGCGGCGATGCGGGCGGAGAGGTGCTCGACCGAGAACGGCTTGGTCAGATAGTCGTCCGCGCCCGCGTTGAGCAGCCGCACGACCTCCGTCTCGTCGTCCCGCGCGGTGGCGATGATCACCGGTACGTCGGTGATGCCGCGCAGCATCTTCAGCGCCTCGGACCCGTCCAGGTCGGGCAGGCCGAGGTCCAGGATGACCACGTCGAAACGGTGATGGGCGACCTCGCGCAGCGCCTCCAGCGCGGTGCCGACGCTGCGCACCAGGTGGGCCGCGTCGGTCAGATGCCGGATGAGCGCCGAGCGTACGAACTGGTCGTCCTCGACCACGAGCACACTTGCCATGCGCCGCACCGTACGCCATGCCGGCCGGCCGGACCGGAGCCTGTGGACAACTCTCCTTCTGTGCACACGGCGAGGCCGGTGAGGCAGTATGCGGTGATGCGCAGAGGACTCGTACACACACTGGCCTGGTCGCTCGCCACGGGCGCGGCGGTCACGCTGTCGTGGTGGGGTGTGCGCACGGTCCTGGACTCCACGGCGTACGACCCGCCCCGCGCCCTGCCGGTCACGGCGGACGCGACGACACAGGAGTCGAAGCCGCTCGCCACCTCGGCGAGCACCCACCGGCCGGCCCCGTCGCCCAGCCCCCCGGCATCGCCGGCGGCGTCGGCGCCGGCGACTCCGTCGGCATCGGCGTCCGCGACGGAGTCCCCGAAGCCGAGCACAGCGCCGCCCTCCCCGACGTCGGCCACGGCCCCCGCGTCCGCCGGCGAGGTCAAGAGCTACGCGACCGAGGGCGGGCGGGCCGTGTTCGATCTGCGCGACTCCTACGCGACGCTGGTGACGGCGACGCCCGAGACGGGCTGGTCGATGCAGGTGTGGAAGACGCAGGCGTGGATCCGGGTGGAGTTCAGCTCCGGCGCGGACCGGGTGTCGGTGTTCTGCACGTGGCACGACGGCCCGCCGAGGGTCGAGGTCGGCACCTACTGAACCCGGGCCGCACCGGCCGCCGACGCCCCCGCGCCGCTGCCGGACAGGTCAGCGGAACACCGACGCCGGTGGTGCGGGCGAGGCCACCGCCGCCGCGTCCGTCACCGGTACGGCGCCCCCCGCGAAGTCGGTGAGCGGCCGCCCGTGCTCCACCCGGCCCGGGTGCGGGTCGGAGGCCGTACGGCGGGTCAGCTCGGCGAGCGGCAGCGGGCGGTCGCCCGCGACCAGCACGGCGTTGCCGAAGCGGCGGCCCCGCAGGACGGTCGGGTCGGCGATCAGCGCCAGCTCGGCGAACCGGGCCGCGGCCGTGGCGATCTGGCCCCGCAGATGCGTGAGGGGCGGCCCGTCGGCGAGGTTGGCGGCGTACAGTCCGCCCGGCTTCAGCGCCCGGCGGACCTCGTCGAGGAACTCGGTGGAGGTCAGGTGCGCGGGAGTGCGGGCCCCGCTGAAGACGTCGGTGACGACGAGGTCGGCCCAGCCGTCCGGCACCTTCGCGAGCCCCTCACGGGCGTCCACCGAACGCACCCGGATCCGCGCCCCCGGGTCCAACGGCAGCTCCCGCCGCACCAGTTGCACCAGCCGTGCGTCGAACTCCACGACCTGCTGGGTGGAGCGGGGCCGGGTCGCGGCCACATAGCGGGCCAGGGTGAGGGCACCGCCGCCGAGGTGCACCGCCTGGACGGGCCGCCCGGCGGGCGCGGCGAGATCGACGACGTGCCCGAGGCGGCGCTGGTACTCGAAGGACAGGAACCCGGGATCGTCCAGGTCGACGTGCGACTGCGGCGCCCCGTCGATCAGCAGGGTCCAGGCCCGCGCCCGGTCCCGGTCGGGTATGAGCTCGGCGAGCCCGCCGTCGACAGCCTCGACGACGGACTCGGCGGCACCCCGCGCACGCCGGGGACTCCTGGACTTTCCCATGGAACGATTGTCCCAGCACACGGCCCCGAGGGGCGCGCCGGGAACCTCACCGGCAGCTGTCCGCGGCCTCGATCAGCCGGGCCGCCTCCCCCAGCGCGGCCCGCAGCACGGCCGGGTCGGTGGCCAGATCCGCCTCCCCGGGCGGCAGGAGCCAGTCGGAACCCTCCACGGGCGGCTCGGGGACGACCAGGCTCATGCCCCGTCCCTCGGTCTCCACGCAGGTGCTGCCCGGCACGTCCCAGGCCGCCGCCGTGCCGGACGGCACGAGGAAGCCCAGCGTCCCGCAGCCGTCGTCGTGCAGCACCGGTCCGACCCCGTCGGCGGCGGCGCCCCGCCGCAGGATGTCGACCGCCTCGAGCCCCTGCCGCGCCGGCACGGTGACGAGGTCCCACGCGGGCGACGGCGTTGTGGCTTGCATCCCGGCCTCCACTACGAACCTCCTCGTTCGTGCGGGTCGGGAGTCGGGCGGCTCCCGGTCCACAGGGTTCAACGCGGGGCCGCGTCAACGGCTACGGCGGAAGTCAGCCGCAAAGGATGGCAGTTCATGGCAGATCCTGGATGAGATATCCGGTTTGTAGCCAAACACCGCGTGGCGGCCCATTCGCAGCAGGTACGTTCTTCCCCGCCGGAATCCGGGCGTCACAGCGGACAGATCCGACAACGGGCCGCCAACGGCCGCATCCGTCAAGTCGCCCGCCTTCCGGCATGGTTCGACGGTTCGCACGAGAGGAACCCGGCCATGACGTCGTCCACGGTGACCTCGTCCCAGCCCCATCGGCCACCCCGGCCGAACCTCGCCTTCCGCCGGCTGCGCGGCCGGCGTTCCCCGGCCGAGTTCGCCGCGGAGGTACGGCGGGCCGCCCGCGAGATCGGCGAGCAGGTCAGCTGTGACGCGCGCTACATCGGCCGGGTGGAGGCGGGCGAGATCCGCTGCCCCAACTACGCGTATGAACGGGTGTTCCTGCACATGTTCCCCGGCCGCACGCTCACCGACCTGGGCTTCACGCCGCGCTCGGCGGTCCGCGGCCGCGCCGCGCGCCCCGCCGTCCCGGCCGACGGCCCCGCCGGCTTCGGGGGCCCCGCACACGCCACGAGTGAGACTCGGGGGGCCCACGATCCGTATGACCCGCAGGACCCCTACGAGACGTACGACGACTACGAGGAGAGCGACGTGCTGCGTCGCGCATTCATGACCGGCGGAGGCGCAACGGTGGCCGCCGCCTCACTGGGACCCTTCGGTCTCGCCCTCGACGCCACGGCCGCGCCCCGCCCCGGCCACCGCGTCGGCACGGCCGAGGCGGGTGCCCTGGAGGAAGCCGTCCGCAGGATCCGGCTGCTCGACGACCGGCACGGCGCCGACGGCCTCTACCGGCGCGCCGCGGCCCCGCTGCGCGCCGCGTACGCGCTGCTGGACGCCGGGACGACCCGGCAGACGACCGCCGACCGGCTGCACTCCGGCGCCGGCGAGCTCGCGATCTCGGTGGGCTGGCTGGCGCACGACTCGGGCCGCTTCGACGACGCGCGCTCGCACTACGCGGAGGCACTCGCGACCGCGCGGATGAACGGGGACGCGGCGCTGGAGGCGCACGCCTTCTGCAACACCGCGTTCCTCGCGCGGGACGCAGGACGCCCGCGCGAGGCGGTGCGGGCCGCGCAGGCCGCCCAGCGCATCGCCCGGCCCCTCGGCTCGCCCCGGCTGATGTCGCTGCTGGCGCTGCGCGAGGCCGGCGGCTGGGCGGGGCTCGCCGACCGCACCGGCTGCGAACAGGTCCTCGCGCGGGCGCAGGCCCTCTACGAGCGGGGGCCCTCGGACGCCGACCCCGAGTGGATGAGCTTCTACGGAGAGGCCGAACTGGAGGGCCTGGAGGCGCAGGTCTGGTCCGCGCTGGGCGACTGGTCGCGCGCGGCCCGGCACGCGGCACGGGCCGCGCATCTGCAGGACCCGCACTTCACCCGCAACATCGCCCTCTACACCGCCGAGCTGGCGGACGACCTCGCGCGCGGGGGCCGCCCCGACGAGGCGGCCGCGGCCGGGCTGCGGGTGCTCGACCTGCTGGGCGAGGTGCAGTCCTCTCGCATCCAGACGATGCTCGCGGGCACCGCGCGCGTGCTGCTGCCGCACCGGCGGGCGTCCGGGGTGTCGCAGTTCCTGGAGAGACACGCCTCCATGCCGCGTACGGCATGACACACGCGTGTGCGTGAGAGATGAGAGTGAGCGCAGAGAAGAGGGACGAGGGAAGAGGGACGAGGGGCGAGGGACGAGAGCCCGGGCCTGCGAACCTCGGGCGCGCGTCAGCCGGCCAGGTGCCCCAGGTCGTTCCAGCTCTCGACGGCCGGCTCGCCGTAGGCCCAGCCCAGCACCGACAGGGACGTCGGGTTGAGGCGGAGACGGGCGGCGAAGTCGATCGGCAGGCCCAGCCAGCGCGCGCCGATGGTGCGCAGGATGTGCCCGTGGGCGAAGACGAGGACGTCCCGGTCGGCCTCCCGCGCCCAGGCGACGACCTCGTCCGCGCGGGCGCTCACCTCGGCGAGCGTCTCACCGTCGGGGACGCCGTCGCGCCAGATCAGCCAGCCCGGGCGTATCGCCTGTATCTCGGCGGGGGTCATGCCCTCGTAGGCGCCGTAGTGGAACTCCATGAGCGTGTCCCAGGTGGCCGCCCGGTCACCGAACCCGGCGAGCTCGCAGGTCTCCCGCGCGCGGGAGAGCGGGCTGGTGCGCACCTCGACGCCGGACAGCCTGTCGAAGGGGGCCCGGTGCAGGCGCTCGCCGAGCAGCTTGGCGCCGCGGCGGCCCTCCTCCAGCAGCGGTACGTCCGTCCGGCCGGTGTGCTTTCCGGACAGCGACCACTCGGTCTGTCCGTGCCGGGCCAGCAGGATGCGCGGTGCCATGGGGGACCTTTCCGGGATGAACGGGAAGCCGGGACTGAGCCCCTCCATCATCGCTCACCCCGGTCGGAGGCAGCCCGGCGGGCGGGGTGGGCAACCCCTCGGGCGGGCGCTGCGTCTATCAGGGCCGGAGCCCCGCGCAGGCGTGGCGTACGGCGTAAAGTGGCCGACCGGGCCGTCCGGCGCCGCGCGAGGAGTACAGGGGGAGGCGATCGGATGCCGCAGTCCGAGACGTTGCGCGCACAGGCGGCACCGCCGCGGCTGCGCTGGTGGACCGAGCTGCCCCTGATCCTGCTGGTGTACGCCTGCTACTCGGCGGGCCGGCTGCTCGCCCGCGACGACGTCACGACGGCCGTCGACCACGGCCTCGCGATCCTGCGCATCGAGAAGTCCCTCCACCTCAACGCCGAGCACCCGCTCAACCGACTCTTCACCCAGGAGGCCTGGCTGGGCGTGCCGGCCGACTTCTGGTACGCCTCGCTGCACTACCTGATCACCCCGGCGCTGCTGGTGTGGCTGTTCCGCTCGCGGGCGGTGCGCTACCGGGCGGCCCGGACCTGGCTGATGACGTCGACCTTCCTCGGCCTGATCGGGTTCACGCTGCTGCCGACCTGCCCGCCCCGGCTGCTCGACGCGGGCCACGGCTTCGTGGACACCATGGCCCAGTACAGCGCGTACGGCTGGTGGGGCGGCGAGGCGAGCGCGCCGCGCGGGATGGGCAACCTCACGAACCAGTACGCGGCGATGCCGAGCCTGCACGTGGGCTGGGCGCTGTGGTGCGGGGTGATGCTGTGGCGGTTCGGCGGGACGCGCCTGGCGAAGACGGCCGGTGTGGTCTACCCGCTGGTGACCACGATCGTGGTGATGGGCACCGCCAACCACTACTTCCTCGACGCGGCCGCGGGCGCCGCCGTGATGGGCGTGGGCCTGCTGCTGACGCCGCTGATGCTGCGGGCCGCGGACCGCGTCCGCGGCTCGTTCGCCCTGCGGTCCGGGCGTTCCCCGGAGGCGTCGCCGGTGCGTTCCCCGCAGGTCTCGAAGGGCCCACGGGCCTCGATTGTCAGTGGCGGGTGCCAGACTTCGGCGGGTGAGCGATTTCCACGGCAGCGTGAGTCCGCCCTCCCCACGGGAGCCGGGCCGGACGCCTCCCCCGCGGACACGGGCGACGGGGCTCCGGCAGCGGCTCGCTGAGCTGCGCGGACCCGAGGTGGCGGCGAGGGCGCTGGACGCGCGCGCCCTCGCGGCGCTGGCCGCCAACCCCGGGTGCCGGCGGCGCGCGATCCTCGACGGGGCGGGAGTGAACAAGGCGGCGCTGGCGAGCGCGCTGGGCTCCCCCTCGGCCTTCGGCCAGTCCCAGTTCGCGCTCACCCGCGGCAACGCCTTCGAGGCGAAGGTCAAGGCGGACGGCGGCGCCGAGCTGCTGCGCCTGGTGCACCGCGCGCTGGCCCCGGGCACCGAGCCGCCGCACGAGGCGTCGGTGCCCGACCTGTCGGCGACCGGCCCCGAGGGCCGTACGGCGCGCACCGCGCTGGCGCTGCGCGAGGCCGCCGCCGCGCCGGGCACCTGGACGCTGCTGGACCATCCGATGCTCGCGCTGGACGTCGCGGGCTCGCCGGCCTTCCTGGAGCCGGACGCGGTCGTGGTGCATCCCGACGGGTCCTGGTCGGTGGTGGAGATCAAGTCCTTCCCGATGCTGGACGGCTCCGCGGACCCGGCGAAGGTGGGCGCCGCCGCCCGGCAGGCCGCGGTGTACGTGCTGGCGCTGGAGGAGGTCGCCGCGCGGCTGGAGACGCCCCCGCGCGTGCACCACCGCATCGTGCTGGTGTGCCCCAAGGACTTCTCCAACCAGCCGACCGCGTCCGCCGTCGACGTCCGCAAGCAGCGGGCGGTCACCCGCCGCCAGCTGGCCCGGCTCACCCACCTGGAGGAGATCGCGGACGCCCTGCCGGAGGGGGTGTGCTTCTCCCCCGAGCTGCCGGCCGAGGAGCTGGCGGCGGCCGTCGCCTCGGTGCCCGCGGCCTACGCGCCGGAGTGCCTGTCCGCCTGCGAGCTGGCCTTCCACTGCCGCGACCGGGCCCGCGCCGCCGACGTGGTGACCGCGCTGGGCCGGCCGGTCCGGGCCGAACTGGGCGCCCTGACCACCGTCACCGACGTCCTCGCGGCCGCCCGCGGCGAGGCCGGCGACCCCGCGGACCCGGCGGTCGCGGCCCTGCGCCGCGCGGCCCGGCTGCGCGCCGAGGCCCTGGGACGGGAGGCCGCCGTATGTCGCTGACCGCCACGCTCGCCCGCCTCGAGGCCGTCGAGACCGGGATCGCGCAGCCGTTGGCCACGGTGCGGCACCGGCATCTGTCCGAGCGGCCTCTGGTGTGCGTGCCGCTGACCACCGCCGGTGAGGCGGGCGCCCCGCTGGGCGCGCTGGTGGGGACCGACCGGGAGGCGCCCCGGCTGCTGGTCGTGCCGCAGCCGCGCGACCGCGACCTGAGGTCCGCGTTCCTCGCCGACCTGGCGGCCGTCGTCCTGCCGTACGTCGAGTCCTACGCCGACACCGTCGAGGCCGCCGAGCGCACCGAGACCGACCCGGAGACCGGCAAGCGGGTCAAGGTCGAGGTCGACCTGTGCGCGGACGCGCCGCAGCTGATCGTGCCGAGCCGGGCCGCCGTGGAGTACGTGCGGCTGCTGGGGCGCTCGATGCGCTTCCGGCGTACGGCCGAGCAGGACCCGGAGACCCCGTATCCGGCACCGCCGCGCGTGCCGCTGCTGGGGCGCTGGCTCACCCACTTCGGGGAGCGGGCGCGGGTGCCGGGCTCCTCGCTGCTGCTGGCCCTGACCGATGTGCTGGCCCGGCACTGGGCGACCGGCCAGTCCACCCTGGAGGACCAGCACCTGGGGGCGCTGCTCGCCTGGATCGACCCGCCCGCGGGCTCGACCGGCGCCGAGGCCGCGCTGCGGGCCGAGCTGGCGCGGGACGCCGAGGGACAGCTGGAGTGGCCGCCGGCGGGCCCGGCCACCGACCCGGCCTTCGACAACAAGCTGCTCGCGCCGGCGATCGAGCGCTACGACAGGGCGCGGTCGGCGCTCGCCGCCGCCGAGGACGGCCTCCAGGCGGACGACCGCCTCGGCGAGCTGACCGCTGCGGAACAGCACCTCCGCGAGCTCGTCCTGAGCCGGACCCGGCCCACCTGGGACGCGATCTGGCGGGGCCTGGACCTGCTGCGGGCCCTGCCCGAAGCGGCGCACGTCGAGGAGCGGTGGACGCGCGACCGCTGGTCGTTCACCGGGCACCGCGACCGTGTCCTGGCGGGCGAGCCCCCGCAGCCGCGCCGCGACGACGCGGTGACGGCCGCGAACAAGCTGGCCGCGCGCGAGCGCGAGCAGGCCCGCCTGGAGGCGCAGGAGGCGCTCGACGACCCGCTGGTGATGGCCGGGCGGCGACTGGCCGGGGAGGCGTTCGCCGGGGAGGTCGTCGACGTGGTGATGGCGTACTCCGAGGGCAAGCGGCCGAGCCCCCGCCCGCTGGTCACGGTCCGCACCGACGACCGCCCGCACCTGGCCGAGCGGGCGCGGGTGTACCGCTCGCTGGGCGGCAAGCCGCAGACCGCGGAGTGCGTCGAGTACGAGGACAGCGGCGAGGGCGTGTTCGTGGTGCTGCGCATCCTCGACAAGATGGGCCGGGGCAAGGAGCCGGAGCCCGGTTCGGTGCCGGAGAAGGGCGATGTGCTCTGCTTCACCGCCTTCGAGCACGAGCAGCGCGGCGGCGCGAAGCTGCCCGACCCGGAGAACACCCCGTGGACCCACGGCGGCCCGCCCGGCGAGGAGCCGCCGGCACCCGCGGCCGACCCCGTCACCGAGGAGGACCTGCTGTGACCACGCAGACCGCTTTCGACCCCGGCGCCGCCGCGGCCCGGGCCACCGAGGCGATCCTGCACGACACGCTGCACGGCACCGACCGCGGTGTCGTCGTGGACTCCCCGCCCGGTGCCGGCAAGTCCACGCTGGTGGTGCGGGCGGCGCTGGAGCTGGCGGACGCGGGCCGCCCGCTGATGGTGGTCGCGCAGACCAACGCCCAGGTCGACGACCTGGTGCTGCGGCTGGCCGAGAAGAGCCCCGAGCTGCCGGTGGGCCGTCTGCACAGCAGTGACTCCGACCCGTACGACAAGGCGCTGGACGACCTGCCGAACGTACGCAAGTCGGCGAAGGCGGCGGACCTGGCCGGGCTTCCGGTGGTGATCTCCACGGCCGCCAAGTGGGCGCATGTGAAGGTGGACGAGCCCTGGCGGCACGCGATCGTCGACGAGGCGTACCAGATGCGCTCGGACGGGCTGCTGGCGGTGGCCGGCCTGTTCGAGCGGGCGCTGTTCGTGGGCGACCCCGGGCAGCTGGACCCGTTCGCGATCGTGGGCAGCGAGCAGTGGGCGGGCCTGTCGTACGACCCGTCCGCCTCGGCCGTGACGACCCTGCTGGCGCACAACCCGGGCCTGCCGCAGCACCGCCTGCCCGTGTCCTGGCGGCTGCCCGCCTCGGCGGCGCCCCTGGTGTCGGACGCGTTCTACCCGTACACGCCGTTCCGCAGCGGCACCGGCCACGGCGACCGGCGGCTCACCTTCGCGGTGCGCTCGGACGGCTCGGGCCCCGACCGGGTGATCGACGAGGCCGCGGAGTCCGGCTGGGGCCTGCTGGAGCTGCCCGCACGGCACACCCCCCGCACGGACCCGGAGGCCGTACGGGCGGTCGCGGCGGTGGTACGGCGGCTGCTGGACCGGGGCGGCGCTGCGCTCTCGGAGCGCTCGGCGGACCCCACCGCGCTGACGGCCGACCGGATCGCGGTCGGCACGGCCCACCGCGACCAGGCGGCAGCGATCCGCGCGGCGCTGGCGGAGCTGGGCGCGGCGGACGTCACGGTCGACACGGCCAACCGTCTCCAGGGCCGCGAGTTCGACGTCACGGTCGTCCTCCACCCGCTGTCCGGCCGCCCCGACGCCACCGCCTTCCACCTGGAGACCGGCCGCCTGTGCGTCCTGGCCTCCCGCCACCGCCACGCCTGCATCGTCATCTGCCGCGCGGGCGTCACGGAGCTGCTGGACGACTACCCGTCCACGGAGCCGGTCCAGCTGGGCACGGTCGTGAAGTTCCCGGACGGCTGGGAGGCGAACCACGCGGTCCTGGCCCGCCTGGCAGAACACCGGGTGAGCTGGCGCCCCTGACCGACTGCATGTCCCAGGGCGGAACGCCGAGCGGGAGTGAAGTCCTCGCCCAGGGGCCCTCTTGCGCCCCGCGCGACAATGGAGGGTGGTCCGCCCGCAGGCGCGCCATCGGACACGTACGAGGAGGACATGACATGGCGGAGCACACGCCGCGCCCGAACGAGCCGCGGCTACGCCCCGCGCCCCTGCTCTTCGAGCCCGCCGAGGCCGCCGGGGACCCGGAGCACTTCTTCGACCTGGAGTCGATCGACGACCCCCGGGCGCTGCTCGCGCGGGCGACGGAGCTGACACAGGCCTTCCGTGCGGCGGCCGACCGGGCGATGGAGTTCCAGGCGATCGCGGCGGCGCAGCTGGCCGATCCGCGGCGCTTCGACCGGCTCACGGCCGCGGACATCGCGCAGCGGGCCGAGTGGACCGAGGACTATGCCAAGAAGATGGTGGAGTTCGGCCAGGGCCTGCTGCGCGGCGAGAACGGCGCGGGTCACGCCGACCCGGTCTAGGTGTATTGATCACGAGCGTTGTTGACACGCGTGGGCGCTTGATCATGGCGAACCCAGGCCCTGGCGTCCGGCTCGTGCCGACGCCGCGGGGTCTCGCACGCACGCCCTGCCGGTCCGGCCGTCGGACCCGGCCCGCCCGTCCGGCATATGCCAGGCGGGCGGGCACGATACTCCTCCCCCTCCACCCCTGTCCCGGTTTCCGGCAACCCAGCGAAACGGAGCGCTCACACCCGGTACATCTGGTGGACATGAGCAGCTATCGGAACGAACCGACCTCCGGCCTGTTCGCGACCTCCGGCCTGTTCGACGAGGGCCAGGGCATCGCGGGAGTCACCCCGGACGGAGCCGCCTGGCTCGCCTCGGCAGGAACGTATCCGCGCAACACGCTCGCGTTCTGGGAGGAGCGCCCGGACGCCCCGGTGGTGCTGCCCTGCGGCTCGGTCTTCGACGTGGTGAGCGCGCCGGCGGTTTTCGGCCGGCGGATGCTGGACCGGCTGTGGGACGACGGTCCGGGCTCCGGCCCGGTGGCCGCCTATCGCGGTCGCATGCTGTTGTTCGCCGCGCCGGGCACGGCCCAGCGGCTGCCGTCGCTGCTGGAGTGGGAGGAGTTCGGCTCCCACGGCGCCGACGGCCGTACGGCGGCGATCCCGCCCCTGCTGTGCCACGGCACCGGTGACGCCGTGACCGTCCCCGCGCCCGGAGGCGGCACCGGCGAGGGCTCTCCCGAGTCCCGCTGGCTCGTCGCCCCGGACACCCGTCAGCCCTGGCTGCCGGGACCGGAAGTACTGCTCTGGGCGGCCGTGCGGGCGGCCCGCGCGGCGGTGCGCATATCGATTTTTCCTCCCGCGGATCAGGGTGCTAAGGTCTACGACGTCAGCAGGCGCCGCTAGCTCAGTTGGTTAGAGCAGCTGACTCTTAATCAGCGGGTCCGGGGTTCGAGTCCCTGGCGGCGCACAGCGAAAAGGTCGCTGACCTGGGTGAGCGCCCTCGGTTCTCCGAGGGCGCTCATCTGTTTCTCCGTAGAGGATGCCCCCAGGGTTCTCCGCAGGGGATGTCCCGCAGGGTTCTCCGCAGGGAACATCCCGCAGGGTTCTGCGTGAGGCACACCCCGCCGAGTCCTCCGTACGGGATCTCACGCCGGGGCGATCTTCACCGTCCACGCCCCAGCCGGGGTCCGCCCCTCCACCTCCACGCGCACGCCCTCGCCGGGCACGGTGAAACTCTCGCCGACGTCGACGGGCGCGTCCGCGAGGGGCGGATAGACGGAGGTGTCCCAGCAGGCCTCGGTCCCCGGGTGGGCGTCGATCACCTCGACCGGACCGTGCCCGGAGGCGGCGTCGCTGCTCACCCGGTACACCAGGACCCCCGACCGGCAGGTGCCGACGTCGTTGCCGACGGGGCCGCGCGCCTCGAAGGCGAGGACGCTGTCCGGCCCGGTGCGCACGACGGCCAGCTTGGTGCCCTGGCCCAGCCCGAAGGCGAGCGCACCCGCGGCGCCGGCCGCCGGGACACCGGGGCCCGCGCCGAGCGGCTCCAGGGTGAGCCACGTCGGCCCGCCGTCCTGCACGCAGACCACCTGGCGCGGCTCCAGCCAGCCCAGCTTCCACTTGTGCCAGCCGAACAGGTCCGGGGCGAGCCCGAACTGGCTGCCCATCAGGTCCCAGTCGCCGACGTAGGTGTCCCAGTCGCCCGAGCCCCCGGCCGGCCGGTGGTAGAGGTCCGGCAGGTCGAAGACGTGCCCGGTCTCATGGGCGAGCACGAGCCGGTCCGGCGGATGCTGCTCGAACACGGTGACGAACCGATGGATGTCCGTGCCGTCGGCGCGCAGCGGCACGTCCAGGTTCACCACCTTGGTGGCGTCGGAGTCGACACCGGGCGCGTCCGGGTCGGCGACGAAGTACACGATGTCGTAGGCCGAGAAGTCCACCTGAGGGTCGGCGACGGCGAGAGCGTCGCGCAGATAGGCGGCTCGGTGGGCGGCGCTCCAGTCGCGCTGTATGGCGTACGCGGTGGAGGGGCGGGGCATGGTGAGCCACTGCCCGAGCGGGCGGGGACGCAGGGTGAAGCGGCCGTAGGAGGCGCGTTCGAAGAAGGCGCTGGTCTCGGGGAAGTGATCGGCCGTCAGCTGCTCCGGGGTGGTGCGCGGCTCGGCGTCCGGGAAGGACAGGAACACCAGGACGGCGTCCAGCTCGCGCACCGGCCTCGGATAGGCGGCGTTCCAGGTGTCGACGCCCTCGGAGTGGTGGGCGTCGGTGCGTGCGAGGGCGCAGGGGGAGGCCGAGAAGGGTTCGGCGACCGAGGGGGCGCCGATGAAGGAGGTGGCGGCGAGCGCCGACATCGTCGTGAGGACGGCCGCGGTGCTGCGCAGTCGGGGGCGCGGAAGACGACGCGGCACAGGAACCTCCGGATGCGGTACACGGGGACACCGCGTCCAGCCTGTGCGACTTTATTGACATATGCCCTGTTCGCCTGCACCGGACGGGTGAGCGCCCGGCCGACACACCGCCGACACCCCCGAACGCTCACGGTCCGTCACAATCGGTCGGCCGGCGAAGAAACCCGTCCAGCCCCGGGCAGAAACGATCCGTCAGAAAGGCGGGTCATCACGCGGCGCACGGGGGACACTGAAGAACAGCTGGAAGGCCCGGAGGGCAGCCTCTATGATCGGCACACTTTCCTGACACTTCCTGCCCGGACAGAGATCGAGCAGAGACCCAGCAGATCGAGTGCACTGCGGGAGCGAGCGGTGAGCGCAGCGTCCGAAGGGCCGACGCCCGCGGCAGACCTCATCCGGCCGGCCGTCACAGAGAGTGATCCCGAGGCGTCTCGTCGTACCGGCACGGAGGTCAACCGGGCCATGGACGCGGGGGCCTCCTTCCGGTCCGCGTTCGCCTCGGCGCCGCTGGCGATGGCCGTCGTCGACCGCGAGGGACTGATCGTGACCGCCAACGACGGTTTCACGGCGCTGTTCGGCACCGCCGTGCGGCCGCCGGCCGGCCAGGTCGCCGCCGAACTGGTCGACCTGGCCTCCGACGGCCGTACGTGGCACGCCTATCGCGAGGTGTTGCGCGGCCGGCGGGCCAGGCTGCGCTGCACCCGCCGGGTCAAGCATCCCGACGGGCATGCGATGTGGGTGCAGATCACCGTGGCGCCGCTGGACCAGGGCTTCGAGGGCGTGCTGCTGTCCGTCGCCGACATCAGCGCCCGCCGTGAACTCCAGGCGCGGCTGCACCATCTGCAGATGCACGACCCGGTGACCCGGCTGCCCAACCGCACCCTGTTCTTCGAACGGCTGACGGCCGCCCTGGAGTCGGAGCCGGAGGAGCGCGGCAGCACCGGCCGGATCGGTCTGTGCTACCTGGACCTGGACGGCTTCAAGGCGATCAACGACACCCTCGGCCATCGGGTGGGCGACCGGCTGCTCGCCGCCGTCGCCGAACGGCTCACCCGGTGCGCCGACGAGGCCGGTTACGCCCGCGCCGGAGTGCCGCTGGTCGCACGGCTCGGCGGCGACGAGTTCGCGCTGCTCGTGGAGGACTCCACCGGCACCGAACAGCTCGCCGATCTCGCCGAGTCCGTGCTGCGCGCCCTGCGCCGGCCCTTCGACCTGTCCGGGCGGCGGATCTCGGTGACCGCGTCCGTCGGTGTGGTGGAGCGGCTCGCCGCCGACACCACCGCCACCGGGCTGATGCAGGCCGCCGACACCACGCTCTACTGGGCGAAGGCCGACGGCAAGGACCGCTGGACGCTGTTCGACCCGGAGCGCAACGCCCACCGCATGACCCGCCAGGCCCTGGCCTCCACCCTGCGGCCCGGTATCGAACGCGGCGAGTTCCGGCTGGAGTACCAGCCGCTGGTGGGCATGGCGGACGGGCAGCTGCGCGGGGTGGAGGCGCTGGTGCGCTGGGACCACCCGCAGTTCGGCATGTTGACGCCGAATCGGTTCATCGGACTGGCCGAGGAGGACGGCGCGATCGTGCCGCTCGGCCGGTGGGTGCTGGCCACCGCCTGCCGCCAGGCCCGCCGCTGGCAGCTCGAAAACCCCGCCGGGGAACCCCTGTTCGTCAGCGTCAACGTCGCCGTGCGCCAGGTGTGGGACTCCGACCTGGTGGCGGACGTGCAGCGGGTGCTCGCCGAGACGGGACTGGCTCCCGGGCTCCTCCAGATCGAGCTGACCGAGTCGGCCGTGATGGGTTCGGCCGGCCGCCCCCTGCAGGTGCTCCAGGCCCTGAGTGCCATGGGCGTGCGCATCGCCATCGACGACTTCGGCACGGGCTACTCCAACCTCGCCTATCTCTCCCGGCTGCCGGTGGACGTGCTGAAGCTGGACGGCTCCTTCGTCCGCGGCTTCCAGTACGAGGGGGAGGGCGCGCCGCCGAACCCGGCCGACGAGGTCGTCGTGGAGGCGATGATCCAGCTCGCCCACCGGCTCGGGCTGACCGTCACCGCCGAGTGCGTGGAGACGCCCGCGCAGGCCGAGCGGCTGCGGCGGATCGGCTGCGACACCGGGCAGGGCTGGCTCTACTCGCGGCCCGTCGCGCCGGATCGTATCTCCGGTCTGCGGACCGCGGCGGCCTCCTACGCCGTCGGCAAATCGTAGGCGTCGGCGATCAGTTCGTAGGAGCGCAGCCGGAACTCGCCGCTGTGGGCGTTGGCGGTGATCATCAGCTCGTCGGCGCCGGTGCGCTTGTGCAGGTCGTCCAGGCCCGAGCGGACCTCGTCGGGGGTGCCGTGGACGACGTTGGCGTTCCAGGAGTCGACGAACTCCTCCTCCAGGGGGCTGAACTGGTGGGCCTCCGCCTCCTCCGGGCTCGGCACCAGGCCCGGCCGGCCGGTGCGCAGCCGGACCATGCTCAGCGCGGCGGCCCTGACCTGGCGGCGGGCTTCCTTCTCCTCGTCGGCGGCGAGCGCGGACACGCCGATCAGCGCGTACGGCTCGTCGAGCACGGCGGACGGCTTGAAGGACTCCCGGTACAGGTCCAGCGCCGGGACGGTGTTGCGCGCCGAGAAGTGGTGGGCGAAGGCGAACGGCAGTCCGAGCAGGCCCGCCAGCCGGGCGCTGAACCCGGAGGAGCCGAGCAGCCAGACCGGCGGCCGGTGCGGGGACTGCACGCCACCCGGCGAGGTCGCCTGGACGGGCCCGGGGACGGCGTGGACGCGGCGGTAGGGGTGGCCGTCGGGGAAGTCGTCGTCCAGGAACCGGATCAGCTCGGACAGCTGCTGCGGGAAGTCGTCGGCACCCTCGTCCAGGGTGTCGGAGCGGCGCAGGGCGGCGGCCGTGGCGCCGTCGGTGCCGGGGGCGCGGCCGAGCCCGAGGTCGATGCGGCCGGGGGCCATGGCCTCCAGGGTGCCGAACTGCTCGGCGATGACGAGCGGGGCGTGGTTGGGGAGCATCACGCCGCCCGAGCCGAGCCGGATGCGGTCGGTGTGGGCGGCGAGGTGGGCGAGGATCACGGCCGGGGAGGACGAGGCCACACCGGGCATGGAGTGGTGCTCGGCGACCCAGTAGCGGTGGAAGCCGCGGGACTCGGCGAGCCGGGCGAGCCGCACGCTGGTGCGCAGGGCGTCGGTGGCGGTGCGGCCGGAGCCGACCGTCGCGAGATCCAGTACGGAGAGGGGTACGGGGGCCGTGCCCCGGGTCGTGCCTCGGATCTCGTCTGCCGCCACGGGGTGCCTCCTGAGTGCTGCCGCCTGTCGTTCAGGCATGAGGGTGTGCTGCTGCCGGTCCTTCGGGCAGGAAGGTGCGCTGCCGCCCGGTCCTTCAGGCGTCAACAGGAGACGGTCTCCGGTTATTTCCGGGGCGGGCCCGTACGAGGGGACGCGCGGCGTGGCCCGCCGGCCCGGCCGGTCCGCCGGGTGACGATGGGGGCTGCGCCGCGTCTGCTGGGTACCCGAGTGACGAGGGCACCGGTCGAGCGGGTTCGCGGGCCGGCCCCCGACATGCTCGACACGCCAGGAAGAACAGCCGGAAGGGGCGACATGACCGCACTCGGATTCCTCTGCCCGGGCGACCACCCGAAGGACGACTATCCGCGGATCGAGCAGCTCCTCGCGAGCGACATCCGGGTGGATGTGATCGGGACGGCCACCGACGAGGACGCGCGCCGGGTGGAGGTGCTGCGGCGGACGGGGTCCGTGGACCGGCTCACCGCCGATGTCGAGGCGCTGCGGCTGGCGGGGGCCGAGGCGGTGGTGTGGGCCTCCACGAGCGGCAGCTTCGTGCACGGCTGGGAGGGCGCCCACGAGCAGGTGCGGTCACTGGCCCTCGCCGCCGGGATGCCCGCGTCCGCCACGTCGTTCGCCTTCGTGCACGCGGCGCAGGAGATCGGGGTGCGGCGGGTGGCGGTCGCGGCCACCTACCCCGACGACGTGGCCGGGCTGTTCGCGCAGTTCCTGCGGTCGGCGGGCCTGGAGGTGGTCTCGGTGCGCGCCGCCGGGGTGGGCAGCGCGGCGGAGGCCGGGGCCTGGGACGCGCCTGAGCTGTTCGCGCTGGCCGAGCAGGCGGACACCGGTGAGGCGGAGGCGCTCCTCGTCCCGGACACGGCCCTGCACACGGCCGCCCATCTGCCCGCACTGGAGGAGGCCCTGGGCAAGCCGGTCCTGACGGCCGGCCAGGTGACGGTCTGGGAGGCGCTGCGGCTGACCGACCGGCGGGTCAACGCGCCCGCGCTGGGGGCGCTGTTCACGCGGGAGCCGATCGTCCAGGTGTGAACACGGCCAGGTCACGCGCATATCACCGTTGCATAACGTCCCTCCGTGGGTCCGCATAGCTGCCGGGGATCGGGCAGGTGCCACCACCGGTCTGCGTACGGGCAGATCAGGCAAGGCTCTTGGAGGTCGCGTGTCCATGTCCGAGTTCCCGAACCCGTCCCGCCGGGGCTTCCTCACCAGAACCGCGGCTGTCGGCGGCCTGCTCACCGTCCCCGGTCTGCTGGCCGCCTGCAGCAGGACCGCCGGCGCCGACGGAGGGGGCTCGAGCCTGGAGCGCTTGAGGAAGCAGGGCTATGTGCGGGTGGCGTACGCGAACGAGGCCCCGTACGGCTACGAGGAGGACGGGCAGCTCAAGGGTGAGGCGCCCACGCTGCACCGGGAGATCTTCAAGGCGCTCGGCATCGGCGAGCTGCGCCCGGCCTTCTCCGAGTGGGACGGGCTGATACCGGGGCTGCAGGCCGGCAAGTACGACGTGATCAGCGCGGGCATGGCCATCGTCCCGGAACGCTGCGAGAAGGCCCTGTTCTCGGAGCCCGAGTTCGTCTCCCCCACCGCGCTGCTGGTGAAGCGGGGCAACCCGGAGAAGCTGACCGACCTGAGGTCTGTGAAGCGGGCCGGGGCGGGCATCGGCGTGATGGCCGGGGCGGTGGAGAAGACGTACGCCACGGCCGCCGGGATCGCCGAGGACGACCTGAGGACGCTGCAGAAGCCGCAGGACGGCGCGGACGCCGTCAGGAGCGGCCGGATCGACGCGTTCCTGCTGACCAGCATCTCGCTGAAGTGGCTCGCGAAGAACAACAGCGGCCTTGAGGTGACCGATCCGTTCGTCCCCGAGCTGGACGGGGTGAAGCAGTACAGCCCGGGCGGCGCGGTCTTCCGCGAGGGCCAGGAGGAGCTGCGGGACGCCTTCAACGGCGAGCTGAAGAAGATCACCTCCGACGCCGGGCGCTATGTGCGCCTCCTCGGCGAGTACGGCTTCGGCAAGGAGACCATCCCGCCGGCGAACCTGCGCACCGCCGACCTGTGCAAGGCCTGACGGGGACACCGGCCCATGGGTGATTTCTACACGTACTTCTTCGGTCATCTCCCGGACGTCGGCTCCGGGCTGTGGGTGACGATCGAGGCCACGGTGCTGGGCGCGCTCGTCGCGCTCGTGCTGTCCTTCGTCCTCGGCCTCATGGCGAGCAGCCGGCCCGTGCTCGCGCGGGGACTGTCACGGGTCGTCGTGGAGTTCTTCCGCGGCACCTCGCTGTACGTCCAGCTCTTCTGGCTCTACTACGCCTTCCCGCTGCTGTTCGGCTACGAGCTCACGCCGCTGTTCTGCGGGGTGCTGGCCTTCGGCATGAACTACGGGGCGTACGGCTCCGAAGTGGTGCGCGGCGCGCTGAACGCCGTACCGAAGGGGCAGTGGGAGGCGGCGATCGCGCTGAGCATGACTCCGCTGCAGCGCTTGCGCCGGGTGGTGCTGCCGCAGGCGTGGGTGCAGATGATCCCGTCGTTCACGAACCTGCTGATCCAGCTGCTGAAGTCCACGCCGCTGCTGTGGCTGATCACGGCGAGCGACCTGACGACGGTCGTGCAGCAGATGCGTGACCGCACCGGCGAGTCGGCCTGGGCGTTCCTGACGCTGCTGGTCATGTACTTCGTCATCGCCTACGCCCTGACCCTCGCGATGAACGCCCTGGAGCGGCACGCGAAGGCCCGGCTCGGCCGGCCCGCGGACGCCCGCGGCGCCTCCGCGGTGAAGGCTCCCGTGGCGGGAGGTGTCCGGTGACCTACGACTGGGACTGGGACGCCTTCCGCGACGCGCTGCCGATCCTGCTGGAGGGCTTCCGTACGACGCTGCTGGCCACGGTGCTCGGCACGCTGGTGGCCGCCGTCCTGGGACTGGTGGTCGCGATGGCCGGGCGGGCCCCGACCCGGCTGGTGACCTGGCCGGTGCGGGCGGCCACCGAGTTCGTGCGGTCCACGCCGCTGCTGGTGCAGCTGGTCGGCGCGTACGCGCTCTTCTCCACCGTGGAGCCGCTGACCATCGGCATCGCGGTGCTCGGCATCCACTACGCCGCCTATCTGTCGGAGGTGTACCGGGCGGGCATCGACGCCGTGCCGAAGGGGCAGTGGGAGGCCTGCCGGGCGCTGTCGATGTCGCCGCGGCGCACCTGGCAGGCGGTGATCCTGCCGCAGGCGGTCCGCAAGGTGCTGCCCGCGCTCGGCAACTACGGCATCGCCATGTTCAAGGAGACCCCCTTCCTGGCCGTGATCACGGTCACGGAGATGGTCGCGGAGGCCCGGGAGTACGGCGCGGACCACTTCGTCCACGCCGAGACCTTCACGCTCGCGGGCCTGATCTTCCTCGCGGCGAGCTATCCGACGTCGCTGCTGACGAGAAAGCTGGAGAGGCGCCTTGGCCACTGATCCCCTGACGAAGACGAGTCCCGACGACGAGCGCGGCGAGCGCCTCCCGGGGGCGGCGGCGGGCCGGCTGGTCGCCTTCGACCGGGTGGTCAAGCGCTACGGCGACCATGTCGTCCTCGACCAGCTGGACTTCACCGTCGAGCGCGGCCAGCACGTCACCCTGATCGGGCCGAGCGGCTCGGGCAAGACGACGATCCTGCGGCTGCTGATGACGCTGGAGCGGGTCAGCGACGGCGTGATCACGGTGGACGGCCGGCCGCTCACCCACATGCCGGGGCCGGACGGCTCCCTGAGGCCGGCGAACGAGAAGTACCAGCGCGAGATCCGCAAGAAGATCGGCATGGTCTTCCAGCACTTCAACCTCTTCCCCAATATGAACGTGCTGCAGAACATCACCGAGGCGCCGGTCAACGTGCTCGGCATGGACCGTGCCGAGGCCGAGGAGCGGGCCCGTGACCTGCTGGGGATGGTCGGGCTCGCGGACAAGGTCACCGCGCATCCCACCCAGCTGTCCGGCGGACAGCAGCAGCGGGTGGCGATCGCCCGGGCCCTCGCCATGCGGCCGGAGATCCTGCTGCTCGACGAGGTCACCTCGGCCCTCGACCCGGAACTGGTGGCCGGAGTGCTGGACCTGCTGCGGGAGATCGCGCTCACCACCGACATCACCCTGCTGTGCGTGACCCACGAGATGAACTTCGCCCGGGACGTCTCCGACCGCGTGATGATGTTCGACGGTGGCAGGGTCATCGAGTCGGGCCCGCCGGAGAAGCTGTTCGGCGAGCCGGAGCAGGAGCGCACACGCGAGTTCCTCGGCGCGGTGCTGTGAGCCCGGGGGCGCCGCCCGCGGCGGGCGGCGCCCCTGCTCCATACATCCACACCTCCTTCACACCTCATCCGTATTCGGTTGGCATATGCCAGCGGGGTATTCGCTGCCAGAGGGGCTCAAATCTCGTCAACCCCCGCTCACTACAAGCCGTTTGACCGTTATCGTTGAGTGGGTCCGAGCCTCGGATCACGGCCCAAGGAAGCGACCGCAGGGGGAAACCGTGGCGCTCAAGCACGAGCCGACCGCGCCGTACCACTCGGCACAGGACGCCCTGCGCGTCCTGGAGACCGTGGCACGGCACACCACCGGCGTCACCGACGCCGATCTCGCCCGCGAGACCAGCCTCGACACGGAGCGCCTGACCAGCCTCCTGCTGATGCTGCGCCGCGAGGGCTACGTCGAGCAGGTCGCCGACGGCGCGTACGTCACCGGTGACGCGCTCGCCCGCCTCAGCTCGGCCCACCACCACGAGGAGGTCCTGCGGGAGAAGCTCCAGCAGACGCTGAACCGGCTGCGCGACTCGGTCGGCGCCGCGGTGTACATCAGCCGCTACGTCGACGGCGAGGTCAAGGTCACGCAGTACGCCGACAGCCCGGCCACGCCCGCGGTCAACGAGTGGGTGGACTTCCGCTACTCGGCGCACGCCACCGCGGTCGGCAAGAGCCTGCTGGGCCAGCTCGACCACAACGGCCGGCGCGACCACCTCTCCCGCCACAAGATGGCCCGTCTCACCTCGCGCACGATCACCAGCGACAAACTGCTGCTGTCCCGGCTGGAGTCCCAGCCGCCGACCGTGCCCGTCCTGGACCTCCAGGAGTACGCCGTCGGCACGGTCTGCGCGGCCGTCCCGATCACCGCGGGAAACTCGGTCGGCTGCCTCGCGCTCTCCCTCCCGGTCGAGCACGCCCACCGGCTGCGCCAGGCCGCCGACACCCTCAACCGGAACGCCGCGCCGGTGCTGCTGTCCCTGGCGATCTAGGGGCCCCTGCCTGGTCCCGGGGCCGGTGGTCACGAGCACCCCCCGGGACCAGGTAATATTTTCTCCGTCGCCGGCCGCGAGAAGCGGAAGGCGAGGGTCATGCGCCGCTAGCTCAGTTGGTTAGAGCAGCTGACTCTTAATCAGCGGGTCCGGGGTTCGAGTCCCTGGCGGCGCACACTGGAAGGGCCCCTCGCGAGAGCGAGGGGCCCTTCGGCGTTCGGCCGCGGTGAGGTCACAGCGGCAGATACGAGGCGATCGACGCGTACGCCACCATGAAGCCGGCGCAGAACACGACGATCACCCCGAGGAACGCCAGGACCCCGATCGTGGCCGCCGTCGCGAGGCCCCGCCGCGGAGCGAGCGCCGTGGCCGACACCCGCGGACCCTCGGCGTAGCGGACGGTGACGAAGTCGCCCTCGATGACGGTGCCGGAACCGCCCTGCTCCTCGAACCGCACCACACGTCCGTCGCGTGCGGTGAACTCGTAGACATGGTGCAGCACCGTACGTACGGAGCTGTCGCCCCTGCCGCCATGGGTGGTCGTGTACATGCGCAGGCAGCGGGCCTCCGCGGTCAGCCCGCTGTTCCACGCCGCGCGCAGCCGCAGCCAGCGGCGTACGACGACGTAGCCCATGCCGAGCGCCATGGCCATGATCAGGCCGGGCGCCAGATAGAAGATGACGTCCATCGCGCTTCCCCCGAAGTCGGTGTTCCCCCTTGCGCCGCCCTGGTCGAGACGGCGCAAGGGGAACCTACCCGCGGGGAAAGGCGCTTTCGCTCAAGCCTTGCTCAGAACGTGACGTCCGAGCAGGCGTAGAACGCGTTGCCCGTGTCGGCGATCGTCCAGACCGCGAGGATCACATGCCGACCGCTGAGCCCGGACGGCAGGGTTCCGCTGTGCGAGAGGGTGGACGGGGGCCGCTGACCGCCGTAGGGGACGGTCAGGAACGGGGTGAGGTTGAGGTCGGACCGGGCGAGGTTGTGGTTCTGGTTCCAGCCCGGCTTGGTGATGTAGTACTTGAAGTCGGTCGTGGCGTGCATGGCGGTGAACTGCCACCGGAAGGTGTAGCTCTGTCCGCCGGTGACCTTGGTGGCCGGCCACGCGCTGCCGGACGGCGTGCGCGGCGAGCTGAGCGGGGCGAACTGCCCCAGTCCCGCGTTGCAGATCTGTCCGTCGGCGGGGCCCGAGGCGGGGAAGCCCTTCGGGCCCTCGACGCTCTGCGGCTCCCACTGGATCGACCCGCAGCCGGTCACCGTGCCGTTCTGGCACAGCTTCTGCCTGCTGATGGGGAGATCGGTGTAGCCGTGACCGCTGGCCCCGCCCGAGGAGAGCACGAGCGCCCCGGTGGTGGCGAGGCCCACCGCGGCGGCGTAGAACTTGGTCTTTTTGCGCATACTGCCGCTCCTGGAGAACGTGAGGAGTTCAGTGAGCCGTGCAGGGTAGGTCTAGACCAAGTTCGAGGTTATTGCCGTTGGTTGGCCGTGTCCATATCAACGACACGCCCTCGCTCCTCAGGGACCGGCTTCGCCGCGCCCCGCGCAGAACGCCACCGTCAGATCCTTCACCAGCGCCTTGCGCTCGTAGTCGTCCAGCTCGACCAGGCCGCGCATGGTCAGCCGGGTCACGGTGTCCTCCACCGAGTCGACCACCGACGTCAGCACACTCGCCCGGTGCCGGGCGTCCAGCGCGGCGATCCGGCGGCGGTGCATCGCGGCCGCCACCTCCGGCGCGTACTCAACCCGCACCGGCTGCACCGAGAACACCTCCAGACCCACCGGCGCCGCCTCCGCCGCCACCATCCGGGTCAGCGCCTCCCCGGCCGCCGCGACCGGCCCCTCCCCCGGCGTCTCCACCGGCACCCGGGCCAGCGCGGCCTCCACGCACTCGCGCAGGTACGCCTCGTGGTCCTCCACGCCGAGCGTCGCCCGCGCGGTGTCCCTCACCCGCCACACCACCAGCACCACCGCCCGCAGCGCGACCCCGCTCGCGTCGGCCGCGGGCATCGGCTCGCTGCGCCAGTGCCGCAGCCGCACGTCCACGCGCCGGCGCAGCAGAAGGGGGTTGACCCACATCAGACCGGTCCGGCGGACCGTGCCGCGATAGCGGCCGAACAGGCCCAGCACCCACGCCCCGCCCGTGCGGCCGCGCGCCAGGCCGCCCCAGCCGAACAGGGTCAGCGCACCCGCCCCCGCGTACGCCGCCCACTGGGCCGGACCCAGGCCCGCCGCGACCGGCAGGGGCAGACCGAGGGCCTCCAGCGCGGGGCCCGGCAGCACGCCCGACCACCAGGACGTCGCCGCGCAGCCCGCCGCCCCGCAGGCCCCGGCCAGGACGCCCGCCGCACCGGGCAGGACCCGGGCCCGCCGCTCCACCAGCTCCGGGTCGACCTGCGGCACGGGCCGCGCCTGCGTCGCGGCGGGCCTGCGGACCCGGGGCTGTTCGCCGGTGCCCTCGCGGCGCGCGACGATAGCCGGCCTCAGCGGTACGGGTTCCGGGTCCGGGTCGTCCCGGAAGAGGAGATGGACGGGGATCTCGGTCGTCGACTCGTTCTGGATGAGACGAGCGGGTCGGGACGGGCCTTCCGATTCCGGGGTCTGTGGAGTGGTCGTGGTCATGCTTGCCTCCAGCCTCCGCGCCAGATGCGTCATGGATGTGTCCGGCCCGCGGCGTGCGGCCGGATGGGCTGGTCGCTCCCGCGCGGGTGAGCCGCGTGTCGGCACAGCCCCCGTGGGGTCGGACCAGCTCGGGCGCCCTACGAGAACAGGCGCCGCCATGTCTGCGGACCCGGGTAGCCGTCCGCCTCGGCTCCCCTCCAGCCCTGGGACCGCTGGAACGCCTCCACCGCCCTGCGGTCCGCCTCGCCCCACCTCGGGGTCGGGCCCTTGGTGTAGAACCTGCCGAACCCCTTCTTCACCAGCTGCCGCCCGAGCAGCGTGACGTGGGAGTTGACCGCCCCCGGCCGGAACATGCCCCGGCCCGGGAACGCCGGCACCGCCGGCGAGGAGGGCGCGGGCGGCCCCGCCGTGCCGGCCGTGATGTCGCGGCCCTGGCCGGTGACCAGGAGGGACCAGGTGCGCGGGCCGGGCAGGCCGTCGGCCTCGACGCCGGTCCAGCCCTGGGCCAGCTGGAAGGCGCGGGTCGCCCGGAGGTCGGCGTCCGACCAGCGCGGGCCCGGCCCGGAGGTGTAGTAGGAGGCCGCTCCGCGTGCCACGAGCATGCGGCCCAGGAGCGTGACGTACTCGTTGTCCGCGCCGGGGCCGAAGAACGCCGCTCCCGGGTACGGCGTCTGCGCCCCGGTCCCCGGCTCCGGCTCGGAGCCGCCCGTGCCCGCGATCAGCCCCTTGTACCGGTAGGCGAGATACCCGTCGGCGTGGCTCCAGTAGGGGTACGGGGTGGCCTGCCGGCGGGCGTGCGGGCGGGTCGCCTCGTAGGCGATGTAGTAGCTGTGCGTGTAGTCCGTCCAGCCGCCGAAGAGGGTGACGTGGGAGCCGTTCTGCGGACTGACCGGGTTGTGGAACAGCAGGATGTCGCCGGGCTGCAGGTCCTCCTTGGCGATGCGGTCGGCGTAGCGGCCGAGGCTGCCGGTCCATTCGTTGCCGGGCAGGCTCCAGGCCATGGACACGAAGCCGGAGCAGTCCTGCCGGTATCCGTCGGACCAGTAGGCGGTCATGCTGTACGGCACCTTCGCCGCCACCCATGCCCTGGCGCGGTTGATGATCTCCGCGCGGGTCGTCGAGGGCGTCCGTGGCACGCTCGTCCCCGTGGCGGGCCGGCCTCCCGGCCCGTGCAGCGGGGCGGCGGTGCCCTGCGGGGTCTCGGGCTCGTCACCTGCGGGAACGCTGGGGCGAGCGATGTCGGAGGTGATGTCGGGGGCGGTCTCGGTCGCGGCGGCGGGCAGGGTGTGGGCCCCGCCGAAGGCGGCCGTGGCGGCCGTGGTGACCGCCGTGACCGCGAGCACCCGGTGGGCGGCGGGGCGGCCTCCCGCCGGGGACCGCGCGGGGAGCTGTCGGCGGGCGAGGGCGCAGCCGGGGCAGTCGCAATCGCTCGTGGGATCGAATTCCTCGAAAACCGGAGTCTCCGGAGTCTCCATGCGATTCCCCTCACACTCCAGGTGGAAATGTCCAGGCCTGTGCACATTGATCAGTTTCCCAACTGGCTTATGAGTGCGCATGTTGACGGTCCGAATGGTGTACGCGGCCCCAGTGGGGGTAGGAGCCCTGGTTCCGGGTGGTCGGAAGCACTCCCCGAGGTCATGTAGAGTTATCGACGTCAGCAGGCGCCGCTAGCTCAGTTGGTTAGAGCAGCTGACTCTTAATCAGCGGGTCCGGGGTTCGAGTCCCTGGCGGCGCACAGACACCGAAGAAGGCCCCTCGCAGCAGCGGGGGGCCTTCTTCTGCTGGGCGTCTTGCGATCATGCCGAACCCCGTAGAACCCTGGCGCGACCGGGGAAGGGGGGCCCGTTCCGGAAGGGATGCCACGGGGGGCATCATGCAACCGGAAGGGCCGCATTCCATGTCTATAAGGTGTGCATGACGTGGTGACCCAGGCCCACCACAAACACGCCTTGTGCAGGTCGAGGGGGACCGTCACCAGGCGAAAGGACCGACATACACGCGGTGACTCGCGTGTGGGGGGATGACTCATGACGTCGACGCCGACGGGCGCCGGGCAGAACTCCGACCCGTCACAGACCACCCAGCTGAGGGTGCCTTCGCATCGCATGGGCAACACCGGCGCCTTCCGCCGGATCAAGAAGACCCTGCCGCGATACGACTACGAGCACTACAGCCGGCTCGCGGGCCCCCTCACCCAGCCGGACCCGAACAAGCCGTACCGGGTGCAGTACCGCTCCCTCATATCCCAGGAGCCGCACCGCATCCGCGTGGCCCTGATGCTGGCCGCCGCCCCCGTGCTGTCGCTGGTGCTGCTGTTCTGGCTGCTGCAGCCGGAGCACTGGACCGAACGCGACTACCCGGCCTACGACTTCCTGCCCGCGCTCGACGTCGTCATGCTCGTCTCGATCGGTCTGATCGAGTTCTTCCGCTGCATGAACGTTCTCTCGAACGCGCACGCCACCCTGGTCGCCCGCGATCCGATCCCCGTGGTCCCCGAGACCGGCACCCGGGTCGCCTTCCTCACCTCCTTCGTGCCCGGCAAGGAGCCGCTGGAGATGGTGACCAAGACCCTTCAGGCGGCGGTCAAGATCCGCCACCGGGGCCTGATGCACGTCTGGCTGCTCGACGAGGGCGACGACCCGGAGGTCAAGGAGGTGTGCGCCCGGCTCGGCGTACGCCACTTCTCCCGCAAGGGCGTCGCCAGGTGGAACCAGGCCAAGGGCCCGCACCGCGCCAAGACCAAGCACGGCAACTACAACGCCTGGCTGGAGGCGCACGGCGACGACTACGACTTCTTCGCCTCCGTCGACACCGACCACGTGCCCATGCCCAACTACCTGGAGCGGATGCTGGGCTTCTTCCGCGACCCGGACGTCGGCTTCGTCATCGGCCCGCAGGTGTACGGCAACTACGACACCTTCGTCACCAAGGCCGCCGAGTCGCAGCAGTTCCTCTTCCACGCCCTGATCCAGCGCGCGGGCAACCGCTACGGCGCCCCGATGTTCGTCGGCACCTCCAACGCCGTGCGCATCAAGGCGCTCAAGCAGATCGGCGGCCTGTACGACTCGATCACCGAGGACATGGCGACCGGCTTCGAGATCCACCGCCACAAGAACCCGGCGACGGGCAACAAGTGGCGCTCGGTGTACACGCCGGACGTGCTCGCCGTCGGTGAGGGCCCGAGCGCCTGGACCGACTTCTTCACCCAGCAGATGCGCTGGTCGCGAGGGACGTACGAGACGATCCTCAAGCAGTACTGGAGGGGCTGGGGCACGCTGCCCGCGGGCAAGCTCTTCAACTACACGATGATGATCATCTTCTACCCGATCTCGGCCCTCAACTGGATCCTGGCCGCGCTGAGTTGTGCGCTGTTCCTGGGCCTGGGCGCCTCGGGTGTGAACATCGACCCGACCGTGTGGCTGATGCTGTACGGCAACGCCTCGGCGCTGCAGATCGGCCTGTACATCTGGAACCGGCGGCACAACGTCTCCCCGCACGAGCCGGAGGGCTCCGGTGGTGTGGCCGGCATGGTGATGTCCGCGCTGTCGGCGCCGCTGTACGCCAAGGCGCTGATCGATTCGCTGCTGCGCCGCAAGAGCAAGTTCGTGGTCACGCCCAAGGGCGACTCGGCGAGCCCGGACCGCTGGTTCGGGACCTTCCGTTACCACTGGTACTTCATCCTGATCTTCGGTGGCTCGATCGCCGCCGGCTTCGTCTTCGGCCACTCCCACCCCGCGATGATCATCTGGGCGTGCTTCGCGCTGCTGATCACCGCCACGCCGATCTTCGTCTGGCGCTACGAACTGCGCCAGGACGAGAACCGGGCCAAGGGCCGGGGCGGCCGGGGCCGGAAGAAGAACACCGTGAACGCGGCCGCCGGCCCCGCCGTACAGGACTCCGTGCCCGCTCCGGCACCGGCGCACGGATCGCCGTACCAGCAGCAGCCGTGGGCCGCCTCCGGTGGAGGCACCGACCAGACCATGCAGATCGCCCTTGGGGGACGTAAGGAATGAACGACCGTGCAGGCCGCCGTCGGGCTCGTCGACTCGCGATAGGCACGGCGGTGGTACTCGCGCTGGCCGGGACGAACGGGCCGTGGCTCTACCGCTTCAGCACCGAGAAGTACCACCAGTACCAGATCAACAAGCCGGAGTACAAAGCCGAGAACGGCCACTGGGAGATCATCGAGTTCCCCGAGGAGTACCGGCAGAACACCATTCACGCGGCGCTGCTGCACACCGGCAAGATCCTTCTGGTCGCGGGCTCCGGGAACAACCAGGACAACTTCGACGCGAAGAAGTTCGACACCCGTATCTGGGACCCGGTCAAGGGCACGATCAAGAAGGTGGACACGCCGAGCGACCTGTTCTGCACGGGCCACACCCAGCTCGCCAACGGCAATCTGCTGATCGCGGGCGGCACCAAGCGGTACGAGAAGCTCAAGGGCGATGTCACCAAGGCCGGCGGCCTGATGATCGTCCACAACGAGAACCCGGACAAGCCGATCACACTGCCCGCCGGAACCAAGTTCACCGGCAAGCGCAACGGCAAGACGTTCGTCTCCAAGGACCCGGTGCTGGTGCCGCGCGCCAAGAAGGTCTTCGACCCGGTGACGGGTGAGTTCCTGCACAACGACCCGGGCCTCGGGCGCATTTACGTCGAGGCGCAGAAGAGCGGCGCCGAGTACGAGACGGGCACCCAGGACAACTACCGCGTGCAGGGCCTCTCCGGGGCGGACGCGCGCAACACCTACGGCATCGCGCAGAAGCTCGCCCTGGACAAGAAGGACTTCCAAGGCATCAGGGACGCCTACGAGTTCGACCCGGTCGCCGAGAAGTACATCAAGGTCGACCCGATGAACGAGGCCCGCTGGTATCCGACGCTCACCACGCTGAGCGACGGGAAGGTCCTCAGTGTGTCCGGGCTCGACGACATCGGGCAGTTGGTGCCGGGCAAGAACGAGGTGTTCGACCCGAAGACCAAGAAGTGGACCTACACCGAGAAGATGCGTCAGTTCCCGACGTATCCGGCGCTGTTCCTGATGCAGAACGGCAAGATCTTCTACTCGGGGTCCAACGCCGGCTACGGGCCGGACGACGTGGGCCGTGAGCCCGGCGTCTGGGACGTGGACACCAACAAGTTCACCCGGATCCCCGGGCTCGGCGACGCCGACCTGATGGAGACGTCCGGCACGGTGCTGCTGCCTCCGGCGCAGGACGAGAAGTACATGGTCGTCGGTGGCGGCGGGGTCGGTGAGTCCAAGGAGTCCAGCAACAAGACCCGGATCGTCGATCTCAAGGCCGACCGGCCCGAGTTCGTGGACGGGCCTTCGCTGGAGAAGGGGACCCGGTATCCGCAGACGTCGATCCTGCCGGACGACACCGTGCTGGTGTCGGGCGGTTCCGAGGACTATCGCGGGCGCGGGGACTCCGACATCCTCCAGGCCCGGATCTACCACCCGGACTCCAACTCCTTCGACCAGGTCGCCGATCCGCTGGTCGGGCGCAACTACCACTCCGGGTCGATTCTGCTGCCCGACGGGCGCGTGATGTTCTTCGGCTCGGACTCGCTGTACGCGGACAAGGCGAACACGAAGCCGGGGAAGTTCGAGCAGCGGGTGGAGATCTACACACCGCCCTACCTCTACCGGGGGGCTCGGCCGTCGCTGGCCGGCGGACCGCAGACGATCGCCCGCGGCGCTTCGGGGACGTTCACCTCCGCGGAAGCCTCCTCCATCAGGAAGGTGCGGCTGATCCGTCCTTCGGCCTCCACCCACGTCACCGATGTCGATCAGCGGTCCATCGAGCTGGACTTCGGCGTGGAGGGGGACAAGGTGAAGGTCACCGTGCCGAAGAACCGGAATCTGGTTCAGGCCGGTTGGTACATGCTGTTCGTCACCGACGGTGAAGGCGTCCCGTCCGAGGCGCAGTGGGTCCGGGTGCCCTGACCTCCACCGATGGGCGCGGGGAAGTGCCAGGGTGCCCGCGCCCACCCGGCGGAGCCGCACATCGGCACAGCCCCGCGCCCCTGGGGCGTCAGCCCCCGGCCAGCTTCAACGCGTAGTCGGCCCACCACTCGCCCGCCTTCGGGCCGCCCTTGCACTCGCCGTCCGACTCTCCCGGACGCTTGATCCACAGGTAGGCGTCCACGAGAGGGTCGGCCGTCTTGGCCGTCGGGGTCTCGCCCAGGGCGCGGCCCGGAGGGTTGCACCAGCGTTCCGACTCGTCGCCCTCGCTGTAGGGGCCGTTGCCGTTGCGGCTGGTGTCGATGACGAAGGGCTTGCCGCCGACCTTGGCGGACAGCTGCTTGCCGTAGGCGATGGAGTCCTCGGTGGTGTAGAAGTTCGAGACGTTCACGGCGAAGCCGTCGGCCTTGTCGATGCCGGCCCACTTCAGCGGCTCGTGGATCTGGTCCGGGTGGCCCCAGCCGGCGTTGCCCGCGTCGAGGTAGACCTTGGTGCCGGGCAGGGACTTGAGCTTGCCGATGGCGTACTCGAGGAGGTCGTAGCGCTCCTCGTGGAACTCGTCCGGGGTGCAGCCGTCGACCAGGTGCAGGACGGCGTCCGGTTCGAGGACGACCGTCGCGGCGCGGTCCTCGATGCCCTGGGCGACGCCGTCGATCCAGGCGCGGTAGGTGTCACCGTCGGCGGCACCGCCGCCGGAGTACTGCCCGCAGTCGCGGTGCGGGATGTTGTAGAGGACGAGGAGGGCCGTGCGGTCGGCCTTCGCGGCGGCCTCGGTGAAGCCGCGGGCCTCCTTCTCGGGGTCCTCGGGGCCGATCCACTCGCCGGTCGGCTGCTGCGCGATCTTGCGGATCTGCGCGGCCTCGGCCTTCTTGCCGTCCTTCTCGTACGCGGCGACCTGGTCGGCCGCGTGGCCGTCGGGGTTGACCCAGAACGGCGCGATGTTCTTGGGCTGTTGGGTGATGCCTGGGCCGGCCTTGTCGGGCTCGTCCGAGCCGCCGTCGCCGGAGGAGCAACCCGCGAGCACCAGTGCCGCCCCCAGCACCGCCGCGCTCGCCCGTGCTCCGGCCGCCCCCCTGCTGCCGTACATCCAGCTCCCCCTCGGAGTGCAGTGTTTCAAGGCTCAATCCTGACATAGGCGCGAGGACGCCTTCGAGGTCGTCCGCTTCCCCGTCAGAGACCTGTAACACCTGCGGCCTGTCGTCCGGATCGGCCCGGCGCCGCCAGGCCCTGGCCCGCCCGGACGCCGGTGCCGGAGAGGTACGCCGAGACGACCACGTTGGCGGTGTAGCTGCGGCTGGCCCGGTCGAAGGTGCCGCCGCAGGTGATCAGGCGGAGTTCGGCGCGACCGGCCTTACGGGGGCCGTAGGCCTGGTGGGCGTCGAAGCGGTCGCGGGCGATGACGTCGACGTCGTCGACGGTGAACTCGGCGACCTTGCCGTCGTCCCGGAACACCGAGACCGTCTCGCCCGGCTCCAGGGCGCTGACCTCGTAGAACACGGCCGGGCGGGTCTCGGTGTCGACATGGCCGACGAGCAGGGCCGCACCGGGCGCGCCGGGTGCGGCGCCGGCCGCGTACCAGCCGACGACGCCGGGCTGGTCGTACGGCGGCGGGTCGATTGCCCCCTCGCGGTCCAGGCCGCGGGCGAGGACGGGGGCCTGGATGCCGAGGCCGGGGATGTCGACGCGCTGCGGGAGCGCGTCGCCGAGGGGTTTCACCGCGGGCGGCAGCCGGTCGTTCGGCGGGCGGCCGACCGCGGCCATGTCGCCGGTGGCGGGGGTGGCCGCGGGGTGGCCGTCGGTGATCTCGTGGCCCCACAGCCACAGGCCGAGCAGCAGGACCGTCCAGGCCAGGCCGGTCAGCAGCCGGCCTGTGCCGGACGGGTGGTCGTGACCGGACATGGCGGTCACTTCCGCGTGCGGCTCCGCCGGGCCCCGGAGGTCCTGCCGGAGCGCGCGAAGCCGAGGGCGCGGGGCAGCAGGACGACGGCCAGGGCGGCTGCGCCGGCGAGGACCAGGCCGGTCACGGCCTGGGCGGTGCCGGGGCCGGTGGTGCGGGCGTCGACGGGTGAGGCGAGGTAAGGCGCCGCACCGCCGCCGCCCGCGCGGACCGGCGCGATCGGGGAAGCGGGGGCGGACGGGTGCGCGGTGACGGTCAGCGAGCCCTTGCCGCGCAGGTCGCCGCAGCTGACCGTGAGGGCGTAGGAGCCGGGCTCGGCGCTCGTGCGCACCCGGGTCTCGCCGGTGAGGGTGCCTTCGGTGCCGGCGAGGCGGGCGTCGGAGACGAAGGCCGGTGAGGCGATCGTGGCGGTGCGGCCCGGACATCCGGTGACCTTGAGGGAGACCTCGCCGCCGGGTGCCGGTGCCTGGGGCCGGACCGAGACACCCGGGTCCGCCGCGTGGGCCGCCGGGACGGTGAGGGCGGTAACGGCGAGGACCGCTGTGCAGAGAGTGACCCGTAGGGAACCCATCGTGAACCTCCAGTCACCTGGAGCCTCCCCCGTCCGGCCGGGCCCCGCATCCTCGGGCGGGGTCCGGTTGCTCCGTACGGGTCACTTTTCGCGGCAGAGACGTTTCAGCTCCGCCCGGTTCCCCCGGGGATCCGGCTCAGACCCGCTCGACGAGGTCCGCGATCGAGTCGACGATCTTCGACGGCCGGTACGGGAAGTTCTCGACCTGGTCCGGCCGGGTCAGTCCGGTGAGCACCAGGAACGTCTGCATGCCCGCCTCCATGCCGGCCAGGACGTCGGTGTCCATGCGGTCGCCGATCATGGCGCTGGTCTCGGAGTGGGCGCCGATGGCGTTCAGGCCGGTGCGCATCATCAGCGGGTTGGGCTTGCCCGCGAAGTACGGCTGCTTGCCGGTCGCCTTGGTGATCAGCGCGGCCACCGCCCCGGTCGCCGGGAGCGGGCCCTCGGTGGAGGGGCCGGTCTCGTCGGGGTTGGTGCAGATGAAGCGGGCGCCGTCGTTGATGAGGCGGACCGCCTTGGTCATGGCCTCGAAGGAGTAGGTGCGGGTCTCGCCTAGGACGACGTAGTCGGGGTCGTGGTCGGTGAGGACGTACCCGATGTCGTGCAGCGCGGTGGTCAGGCCCGCCTCGCCGATGACGTAGGCGGTGCCGCCGGGGCGCTGGTCGTCGAGGAACTTGGCGGTGGCCAGCGCCGAGGTCCAGATGTTCTCCACCGGCACGTCCAGGCCCATGCGCTTCAGGCGGGCGTGCAGGTCGCGCGGGGTGTAGATGGAGTTGTTGGTCAGCACCAGGAAGGGCTTGCCGGACTCGCGGAGCCTCTTCAGGAAGGCGTCGGCGCCGGGGATCGGCACGCCCTCGTGGATGAGGACGCCGTCCATGTCGGTGAGCCACGAGTCGATGGGCCTGCGGTCTGCCATGTGCTTGGGTCTCCTGGCGTGCGAACGAGCGGAACAGGGGGCGCCGGAACCACGGCGTACCGACGCCCCAAGACTAGTCAGCAGCCGCTGATTCGTACCCCGTCGATCACGCGGTACCCGTTGTCGCCGCAGGTGCGGCACAAGCCCACTTCTCAGCGGCGGCTCCCGCTCCCGCGGGCCCGCAGGACGGCTCCCGCGGCCAGCAGCAGGGCGGCGGCCGTGAGCGCCGCGGGCACCCCGGCGGGGCCGGTGCGGGCGAGTTCGCCCACGAAGGGCAGGCGGTCGGAGCGGGGCGGGTGGGGCTCGGCGGGGTCGGCCGTGCCGACGGGCCGCGGGGTGGGGCCGGCGGGGTCGGCGGAGCCGGTGGCGGGGGCCGGGTCCTCCGCGTCCGCGGACTCCGCCGGGTCCGGGTCCGGGTCCGGGCCGGGGCCGGCGGCGACGGCGAAGCGGTAGTCGTTCGAATGGCCGACCCAGGCCCCGTCGTCGTCCCGACGCTGTACGACGGCCGCGGTGGCGGTCACCTCGTTGGGCACGGCGTCCTCGGCGAGCGCGAGCCGCACCTTGACGGTGAGTGTCTTTCCCGGGCCCACGCTGAACCCGGGGAACCGCGCGGCGTCGTCGGCGAAGGCTCCGACCAGCTCGTCCTCGTCGGTCGCCTCGAACCGCACCGGGTGCGGGCGGCCGTCGTCGGTGTAGAAGTCCAGCCGCGGCTGGGCGGGGCGCAGCGCGCGTTCCTCGTCCGCGAACACGACGACCGGGTGGATGCCGGTGCATGCGCGGTCGGTGGTGTTGGTCAGGTCGAGATACCAGACAGCGGGTCCCCCGCCCGGCGCGTAGGTGTCGGGGCCGCCGTGGATCCGGGTGGTGAGGGGGAAGGCGCGGCCGTCCTGCGCGGCACAGGCCGGACCCGGCTCGGCGGCGTGCGCGGGGGGCGGAGGACCGAGGAGGCCGGCGGCGGCTGCGGCGAGGGTGACGGCGAGGGGGGCGGGTTGGAACAGTCGCATGAACACATGAGCATGTCGGGAGGGATGGGGCGGGAGCGGGTGGCACACCGTGGGGGGCGGGGAAGTGCGCTCGGTTGGTGGAGTGGGCGGGGGGTGGGGTGGCGGGGGGTGGGGTGGCGGGGGGTGGGGTGGCGGGGGGTGGGGTGGCGGGGGTGTGGCGGGGGGCCGTGGTCCGGCGGGGGGGCCGTGGTCCGGCGGGGGGCCGTGGTCCGGCAGGGGGGCCGTGGTCCGGCGGGGGGCCGTGGTCCGGCAGGGGGGCCGTGGTCCGGCCGTGGGGTGCGAGGGGGGCCCTTCACCGGTAGGGCGTGCCCTGCGCCCTCGGGGTGGTGCCCTCGGGGTGGCGCTCTCGGCCGTCGGGCACCCTCAGCGCCCGCGGGGTCGTGCCCTCAGCCGTCGGGCGCCCCCTGCACCAGCCGGGGCGGTGCCCATAGCCGTCGGGCGTGCCCAGCGCCCGCAGGGGCGGTGCCTTTAGCCGTCGGGCGCCCTGCGCCCACCGGGGTGGCTTTAGCGCCGTCGGGCGCCCCCCTGCGCCCCCGGGGCGGCGCCCTCAGCCGTCGGCCCGGCCGAACAGCGGGGCCAGCAGCAGCTGGGCCGCGCCCTCCGCCACAGCGCGGGCGCCGCCCGGGGCGAGGCGGACCGGGACCGGGGAGCCGGGGCCGCCGCCGCGCCGGGCGTGGGCGTCGAGTACCGCGCCGACACCTCGTACGAAGGTGTCGGGCGCCGCGGCGACGGTGCGGCCGCCGAGGAGCACCAGGTCGATGTCCAGCAGCCCGACGACGTTGGCGGCGCCGACCCCGAGCACCCGGGCCGCCTCGGCGGCCTCGCCGCGGGCGACGGCCGCCAGGCACAGCGCCTCGACACAGCCGCGGTTGCCGCAGGGGCAGGGCGGACCGTCGAGGGCGACGACCTGGTGCCCGAACTCCCCCGCGCCGGTGCGGGCGCCCCGGTGCACGGCCCCGCCGATCACCAGGCCGGCCCCGAGCCCCGTACCGAGGTGCAGATAGGCGAACGACCCGCCCTCACCGGCCGCGGCGAGCCCGAGGGCGGCCGCGTTGGTGTCCTTGTCCACGACCACCGGCACCCCCAGCCGCGCGGCGAGCGCGTCCCGCAGCGGGAACCCGTCCCACTCCGGGAACCCGGTGACCCGGCGGAGCACCCCGTGGGCGTGATCGAGCGGTCCTGGCAGGGCGATGCCGAGCCCGAGGAGGGTCGGCCTCCCGGGGAGGGACTCGACGCCGGCCAGCGCCGTCGCCTCCCGGCCCACCGCCGCGAGGACCGCCTCGGCGCCCGCGCCCAGGTCCAGGGGCGTACGCCGCTCCCCCACGACCGCGCCGGACAGGTCGACCAGCACCGCGCGCAGCTCGTCGCGGTCGAGGTGGACGCCGATCGCGTGCCCGGCGCCCGGTACGAGCCGCAGGACGGTACGGGGTTTGCCTCCCGTGGAGGCCCGGCGCCCCGCCTCCTCGGCCAGCCCGTCCGCGCGCAACCGCGCGGTGATCTTGCTGACGGCCTGCGGGGTCAGCCCGGTCCGCTCGGCGAGCTCCAGCCGGCTGATCCCGTCGCTCCCGGCAGCACGCAGGAGCCCGAGCACGAGCGCGGTGTTGTGACTGCGCAGGGCGGGCAGATTCACCCCCACGACCCCCCGGGCCCCACCGACCCGCCCGACCGCCCCGGGGTTCCTGCGCGCATCGGAGGGGCCGGACGGACGGGAGCCGCGGGGGGCGCCGGCCGGGTCCGCGCTCGGGTCACGGGACCCGACGGGGGTCTCGGCCGCGCCCGCCGTCCCGCCACCGGACCCACCCGGGGCCTCCGACACATCCGCACCCCGGCCACAGGACCAGCCAGGGGTCTCCGCCACGTCCGCAGCCCCCTCACGCGACTCACTCGCGGCCTCCGCCGCGCCCGCCGTCCCGCCACCGGACCCACCCGGGGCCTCCGACACCTCCGCACCCCGGCCACAGGACCAGTCCAGGGCCTCGCCCCCACCCGGGACCGCCGCGCCCGCACTCCGGCCAGGGGCCCCGCCCGGGGTCTCCGCCGCACCCGCGCTCAGCGAGCCCCCCGCACCGCCGGCCACCACCGACCCGCCGTGCACGCCGTGCACGCCGGGCACCCCCGACCCGCCGGACCCGCCGGGCACGCCTGGCAGGCCCGGCCCGTCGGGCGCGCCGCCCGCGGCCCCCCTTCCCGCCGCCCCTCCGCCCACGTTCGCCTCCGCCCTCGTCACACCCCCATTCTCTCCCGCGCTTGCACTTTGGCAACAGCGTTGCGAAAGTGGGCTGCATGACTGGCACTCCTCCCCTCGGCAGCTCGTCCGGCCCCCTGCGTGTGGGGCTCGTCGGATACGGTCTGGCCGGTTCCGTGTTCCACGCCCCGCTGATCGCCGCCACGGAGGGCCTGGCCCTCGACACGGTCGTCACCGCGAACCCCGAGCGGCAGGAGCAGGCCCGGGCCGAGTTCCCGGACGTACGGGTCGTGGCGAGCTCGGACGAGCTGCTCGGCCGCGCCGGCGAGCTGGACCTCGTCGTGATCGCCTCGCCCAACAAGACGCACGTCCCGCTCGCCACGGCCGCGCTCCGGGCGGGCCTCCCGGTCGTCGTCGACAAGCCGATCGCCGGCACCGCGGCCGAGGCGCGCGAGCTGGCGGCCCTCGCCGAGGAGCGCGGCCTGCTGCTGTCCGTGTTCCAGAACCGCCGCTGGGACAACGACTTCCTCACCCTGCGGGCCCTGCTCGACAAGGGCGAGCTGGGCGACGTGTGGCGCTTCGAGTCCCGCTTCGAGCGCTGGCGCCCGCAGCTGAAGGGCGGCTGGCGCGAGTCCGGCGACCCGGCGGAGATCGGCGGCCTGCTGTACGACCTCGGCAGCCATGTCGTCGACCAGGCCCTGGTCCTGTTCGGCCCGGCGACCCAGGTGTACGCCGAGTCGGACGTCCGGCGTGCGGGCGCGCAGGCCGACGACGACACCTTCATCGCGATCACGCACGCCGGCGGCGTCCGCTCCCACCTGTACGTCTCGGCGACCACCGCCCAGCTCGGCCCCCGCTTCCGGGTCCTCGGCTCGCAGGCCGGTTACGTCAAGTACGGCCTCGACCCGCAGGAGGCGGCCCTCCGCGACGGTGCCCGGCCCGGCGACGGCACCGAGTGGGGCGTGGAGCCGGAGGAGATGTGGGGCGGCCTCGGCTCCGGCGACTCCCCGCTGACCGGCGGCGGCCGCCCCGTGCCGACGCTGCCCGGCGACTACCCGGCGTACTACGCTGCCGTAGCCGCCGCCCTGCGCGACGGCGCCCCGAACCCGGTGACCGCTCTGGAGGCGGCCGCCGCCCTCGACGTACTGGAAGCGGCCCGCCGTTCGGCCCGAGACGGAGTGGTGGTGTCCCTGTGAACACGCACAGCGCGCACGGCTCGCACAAGCCGGCCATGACCCCGAAGATCGCCCCGGAGCTCACCCCCAGCGTGGAGGAGCTGGAGGCCCAGGAACGCCGCCTGGTCTTCCGGGAGTTCACCGCCGACGACGCCTGGCGCCTCGGCTCGCTGCTGGTGGAGCTGGCCCGCGAGCGGCAGGCGCCGGTCGCGATCGACATCCACCGGGCCGGCCAGCAGCTGTTCCACGCCGCGCTGCCGGGCGCCACGCCCGACAACGACGCCTGGATCGCCCGCAAGCGCCGGGTCGTGGAGCGCTACCAATCCTCCTCCTACCTCGTCGGCGCCCGCTTCCGCGCCAAGGGCACCAGCTTCGAGGACTCCTCCCGTCTGCACCCGGACGAGTACGCGGCGCACGGCGGCTCCTTCCCGATCAACGTCGAGGGCGTCGGCGTGATCGGAGCGGTGACGGTCTCGGGCCTGCCGCAGCTCCAGGACCACCGGTTCGTGGTCGAGGCGCTGGAGGAGTTCCTGAAGGTCTGAGACCTCCGGAAGTCCGCAGCGGGCCGGAATCCCCCGGGGTGCGGGTGAGTTGACGGAGTACCACTCCCCACCTCACCGCCACCCCGGAGGGACCGCGCCCGATGAAGCGACACGTTGGACGGTACGGAATCTGGAGCATCGGCCTGCGCGCGGAGGACCCGGCGCGCCGCTCCGAACGCGCCGAGACGGCCGCCGAGCTGGAGGAGCTCGGCTACGGCGCGCTGTGGCTGGGCATGAACAGCACCGCCCACCACGCCGCACCCCTGCTCGCGGCGACGCGGCGCATCACCGTGGGCACCAGCATCCAGAACATCTGGCAGTTCGAGGCCCCCGTCTCGGCCGCCGCCTTCGCCGAGGTCGACGCCGCCCACCCGGGCCGGTTCGTGCTGGGCCTCGGCGTGGGCCACGGCCGCGCCCCGGAGCCGTTCCGGGGTCCGGTGTCCGCCCTGGCCGCCTACCTCGACGGCCTCGACGCGGCGGGCGTCCCCGCCGACCGCAGGGTCGTCGCCGCCATCGGCCCGCGCGCCCTGCGCCTGGTCCGCGAACGCGCCGCCGGTACGGTCCCGTACCTCGTCACGCCGGAGTACACGGCCGCCGCCCGCGAGACGCTGGGCGAGGGCCCCCTGCTCGCCCCCGAGCTGAAGGTCGTCCCCGAGCCGGACCCGGCCCGGGCCCGCACTCTCGCCCGCGCCTTCCTCGCCCCGTACCTCACCCTGCCCAACTACACGTCCAACTTCCTGCGCCACGGCTTCACCGAGGACGATTTCCGCGGCGGCGGCAGCGACCGGCTGGTCGACTCGGTCTTCGCCTGGGGCACGGACGACGCGATCCGCGACCGCGTCAACTCCTTCCTGGACGCGGGCGCGGACCATGTGGCCCTTCAGGTGGTGGACGGCAACCCGAGGGAGGGTCTGCCGAGGGAGACGTGGCGGCACCTGGCGGCGGTGCTGCTGGGCTGACGGACTCGCCCCACGGAGGCGAGGCCGTCCCCGGCTCCCGGCAGGTCAGGCGTCCTTCAGCTCCTGCCGCTGCCGTCCGAGCCCCTCGACCTCCAGCTCCACCACGTCCCCGGACCGCAGGTACGGCTTGGGCTCGGGCCGCCCCATGGCGACCCCCGCGGGCGTCCCGGTGTTGATGACGTCGCCGGGGTACAGCGTCATGAACCGGCTGACGTACCGAACGACTTCGCCCACGGGGAAGATCTGGTCGGCGGTCGTCCCGTCCTGCTTCAGCTCGCCGTTCACCCACAGCTTCAGCGACAGCGCCTGCGGGTCGGGGACCTCGTCCGCGGTCACCAGCCACGGCCCCAGGGGGTTGAACGTCTCGCAGTTCTTCCCCTTGTCCCACGTCCCGCCCCGCTCGATCTGGAATTCCCGCTCGGACACGTCGTGCGCGACGGCGTACCCGGCGACATGCGCGAGCCCCTCCTCGGCGGAGTCTAGGTAGCGGGCCGTACGCCCGATGACGACCGCGAGTTCGACCTCCCAGTCGGTCTTGGCCGATTCCCTCGGTACGAGGACGGTGTCGTACGGCCCCACCACCGTGTCCGGCGCCTTGAAGAAGACGACCGGCTCGGCGGGCGGCTCGGCCCCGGTCTCGCGGGCGTGGTCGTGGTAGTTCAGCCCGATGCACACGATCTTGCCGATCCGGCCCACGGGCGGCCCGATCCGCAGGCCGGCCGGGTCCAGCACGGGCAGCTCACCGGAGTCGGCGGCGGCGCGGACCCGGCCCAGCGCGGCGTCGTCGGCGAGCAGCGGCCCGTCGATGTCCGGGACGATCCCCGACAGGTCCCGCAGGGTCCCTTCGGCGTCCAGCAGAGCGGGGCGCTCCGCTCCGGCCGTCCCGACACGCAGCAGCTTCATGATCACAATCTCCCTCGATCGCGTGCGCCCCGCCGATGTGTGCGGTCATCTCAGGACTTGGCCGATCCTCCAAGTTCGCCGTCCACTCCGCAAGACCCGGTTCACGTACTGGACCGTAGGCTCACGCGGGGTACAGCACGGCGCGCTCCACCGCGCTCCAGGCCGCGCTGGTCACCACGTACAGCGCGGCCGCGAGCGGTACGACGGCGACGGTGACGAGCGTGAAGAAGGACAGGAACGGCATGACCTTGGCGACGCCCCCGGCGCCGGGGGTGTCCAGCGGCATGCCGCCCGCGAGGGTCGTCCGCGCCCGCCGGAAGTTGAAGACGGCGACGCCCGCGACGACCGCGAACAGGACGAGGTAGACCAGCCCGGCGCCCCCGAGGACCCCGCCGGCGGCCAGCGCGTCGGCCCACCGGTCACCGAGGGGCGCGGCCAGCAGCCGGTGCGCGAGCAGCGCGTTGGGCTCGCCGCCGATGTCCGAGCTGGAGAACAGGTGGTAGAGCAGGAAGAACGCGGGTGCCTGCAGCAGGCTCGGCAGACAGCCCGACAGCGGCGACACCTTCTCCTCGGCGTGCAGCTCCAGCACGGCCCGCTGCAGCTTCTCGGGGCTCTTCGCGTGCTTCTCGCGCAGCTCTGCGATCCGCGGCTGGAGCGCGGCCCGCGCCCGCGCACCACGCGCCGCGGCCCGGGACAGGGGGTGGACGAGAAGTCGTACGAGAGCGGTGAACAGGACGATCGCGGCGGCGGCCGCGGACCCGTGGAACAGGGGCTGGAGCAGATCGGCGAGCTGCTCGACGAGACTGGCGAAAACGGACATGCGGGGGCCCTCCGGGGCAGGTCGTGCCGGATGCGGACATGGCGGCATGACGACCCGCGCGGAAGGGCGTGGGAGGGGCCTCTACGCGGGGGTCGCCGGGAGGGCGTACCCGGGCGCTCGCGGCCTGCGGCGGCCCCGCGCGTCGGGGTCGCGTTGCGGCAGGAAGGCCGTACGCCGGTCACGGTCGCGGATCGCGGTACGCACGCGCGTGGGCGGCACGGACGGCGTGCAGCGCGCCGCGATCACCGCGCAGACGGCGAGCGCGGCCCCGGCAGCGGCGGTCGCGGCGAGCGCGACGGTGGCGTAGAGGCCGCCGGAGTCCAGGAGGGCGGCGGCGAGGGAGAGCACCAGGAGCAGCAGCACGCCGGCATGGCGACGGATCATCGGCTGCTCCCTTCGTTTCCCCCACCCTACCGGGCGGCCTCGACGAGCGTGCGGGGGTGTGCCGATGCGCGGCGAGCGCGAAGTCCCCGGTCCGGGCGGGCTGTTGGGGGCCGGGGCGGCGCCCGGCGTGGGTGGACGAAGGTCTTGTCCAGCACAGATGGGTGGACGACGGGGAGCTCACCGCCGGCCCGGACGGCACGAGGGGCGCCGTGCGCGGCGGAGGGTGCGGTGCGGGAGCGGGATGCGGTGCGGGAGCGGGATGCGGTGCGGGAGGACGGGCACGCGCGTGTGTGGGGCCTCCCTCGACAGGGACCGGCGGCACGACGAGAGGAAGAGGCGGAGGTCACCAGGGCCGGGACGCGAGGATCCCTCTCCTTTGCCGGCGCCCGGCAGTACGGTGTGGACCATGCGCCCCGACACGCCTGCCGAGAACGTCGACCACTCCGCCGAAGCGGCACGCCTGGAACGGACCGCCGGCCTGTACCCCGAGGACGCCGAGGCCCTCCTGCTGCGCGCCGCGGCCCACCTGGAACTGTCCGGCGCCCGCCCCGAGGCGACAGCGCTCTACGACCGCCTGCTGGCGTCGGGAGAGGGTCCGGGAGGGGGCCTGGACAACCCGGCCCTGGTCCGGGCCCTGAAGGCGTCGAACCTGTGGGAGTACGGCCACGAGGCGGAGGCCAGGGCGATCATCGACGGCATCCGCGCGTCGGCCCCGCGCGATCCCGCGCCCTGGGTGATCGTCGCGGAGGCCCTGGAGTCCCACGACGAGCTGGAGGCGGCGGAGGCGACCTTCACGGAGGCCGCGCGCCTGCTGATCCCGTCCGGGCAGGACACCCCTCCCCAGCCGGCGCACCCGCTGCTGTTCGGCCGCCACCGGGTGCGGCGCATGCTGGGCGTGCCGCACGACGAGTGGGACACCCTGGCGGACACGCTCCACACGTCCCCGGTGTCCCTGGACGAACTCCACGACCCCAAGCGCGTCTGGTCCCTGGGGTCCAGCAACCCGGCGGAACTGGAGGCGGAGATCACCCGCCTGCGCGCGGAACTGGGCACCTACCGGGAGGCGCTGTCCCGTCCCTTCCCGGTGGCGATCCTCCACTGGCCGGCCGCGGAGTTCCAGGAACTCCTGGAGGCGTACCCGGCCCTCGCCACGGAGTACCCCTCCTACGAGGAACACCTCGCGCGCACGGAGTCCGCCCTCCGGGAACTCGCCGCCTCCGGCACGGGCAACCTCGGCATCGTCACCGGCACGGTCCCCTCCTACGAGGCCTTCGCAGCCTCGGAGAGCGCCTCGCCGTCCGACGCGACGCTGCTGCCGCAGTACGCAACGACTCTGGCTGCGCGGGGGCGAGCCGTGGCTTGGCCTCCGGGGCGGGACTCGGGGTGCTGGTGCGGGTCGGGGCGGGGTTATGGGGAGTGTCATGGGGCGCCGACAGCCTGACGAGGGCCGAAACGGGCTGGGCCGGGCATGGCCCGCCGCTCAGCGAGTCGGTCGCCTCAGCCACCACTCCCGGTGGTAACGCACATAGTCAGGGTGGATTCGATGCCAGGCCTTGGTCCTGAGCTTGGGTAGGAGCACGTCACCGAACAACTTGGCGCGCACGATGATGGACCAATCCGTATCCACGACCACTGCCCCGACGTCCAGCCGGACATGGCAGTTGGGGCAGACACACAGGATGTTCTGTTCGACATCGGGGCCGTTGTGGGGCTTCCCCAGGGGTCTCATGTGAGCGCCCTGGCTGTGCGGCTGACCATCGGGGCCGAGCAGACGCCGCCCGCAGAGCTGGCACTCACCGTTGTAAAGCTCCTTGACACGGCGTGAGGTGGCGACGCTGCGTATGAGACGTTGAACGACGGTGGTGCGAACCTCCGGGTACTTCTCCTCGCCTCCTGGTTGCTCGTACAGGTCCTCCAACTCTTCAAGGGCCTCTGCCACATGCGCTTCGACGGTCGTATGCCCTTGCCGTGATTCAGGCAGGCGCTCCAGGTCGAACTGGCAGATCTCGATGTCACTGCCGTCGGCCGCCTGAAACTGCGATATAGCAGTGCGAACAGCCGTTATCCGGTACAGGCCGTCATATCGGTACCCTTTGGGCGGTGAGTACCGCTCATCACCTTCATAGCCTCTAAGGACCCGAATCGGGTAATGACGCTCATAACTGCGCTTCAGGGCCGCATTGTCCACATAAGACCACGACTGACTGCGCAGAAGTCGTCCTGTGTTCGAGTCCCTGTCCTCACCCTTTGATGCACCCGTGTACCGCATCCAGGTCCAGTGGTCGTCATCGTCGACGTATCCACCGTTGAGAACGATGGCATCCGCGACCGGGAGGCCATCTTCCTCATCCTTCAGCCAGGAGATGCCCTTCTGGTTGGTCTGGTGCAACATCGCACGCTTGACGTCCATGCTGCCGAACTGGTCCCCCACAGCGACGCCTTTGAGCAGACGCGCTATCACGATTACGCGCTGAGTGAGACCCGGTTCCACTGGGAGTCCCAGAATCAGACGTCGGAGACATCTCGCACTGGCCTCCGCTATCAGCGGCATGCGACGGCGGGCAGCCATGTGCTTCTCTTCGTGCGGCGCTATAAGAACACCGACATCGGTGGAGCACAGCCATGGATGCTCCTGGGCCCTGCCGACTACGACGGTCACACCGGCAGTAAGCCAATGGCCGTCACTTGGCGGCTGAAGCACAAGATCCCCGCCGATGTGTGGTCATATTCGGCGATCGCAGCCGGCTGATCGCACCTTCAGGCCTGGCCGAACTAGCCTCACCCACCGGGTCTCGCCTGCTATCCCGCGACGTCCCCCTCAAACCGCGTCTGTGCCAGATCGAGGACTTCGTCCCCGTCCCAGCCGTGGGCGCGGAGCCAGTGGAGGAAGTCCGTCACCGCGTCGATCACGGCCTCCTTGGCAACGGTTGCGCCAAGTCGGCTTGGGGAGGAGGGGCAGTGGGGCCAAGCCTGCGCGTACAGGCCGAGGACGCTCTCAGCGCGGGTAACGCGAGGGTCGTCCAGGTGACCATGAGCAGCGGTGAAACCTGTGGCCAGCTCACACCATGTGATCTTTCGGCCACGGTGAAGCTGGACTCCCCAGCGGTCGGCCACGGCGTCGACGAGGGCGATCCCGCGGCCTTGCTCTGCGTCAAGAGCAGGGTCAGTCAGAACGGGGAGAGCTCGCGTGTCCAACTGGGCGCCGACTGCGCAGACTCCGCGAGGCCAAGGGGTTGACCCTTGAAGAGGCGGGTGCACGCGTCGGCATCTCAAAGGCCACGCTCAGCCGCTATGAAACCAAGGAGGGCGCGGTCAAGTGGCCTGCCGTGGATGCCCTGTGTCGTGAGTACGACGCATCCGATCAGGAGCGCCTGGCCATGGTCGAGCTCGCCAAGGGAGCCAAGATCCAGGGCTGGTGGCGTTCTCTCGCCGATCCCATCCCCGACTCCATGAACCTGATGCTGACGCTCGAGGACGAGGTTGTACGCGAGGACCACTTTGCATGCATGTACATCCCGGGGCTCCTCCAGACGCGCGCATACGCCGAGGCTGTTCATCGAGCCTCCGAAGTCCAGTGCCCGGAACGCGAAGTTCAGCACATGGTCGACATTCGCATGAAACGCCAGGAGTTGCTGGAGCGCCCTCAACCACCGCACCTCTGGTGTGTGGTCGACGAAGCGGCACTGCATCGACGCGTGGGCGGTCGACAGGTCATGCGGGACCAGCTACGACACCTGCTCGCAATGGCTCAACGCCCGCACATCACTGTGCAGGTCCTGCCCTTCTCAACAGGAGCCCACGCAGCCGCTGTTGGCAGTTTCGCCATGCTCAGAGGTCCGGCGCCGGAACTGGACGTGGTCTATGTAGACCTGCTGGGCGGTGGCCTGTTTATGGAGAAGCCGAAGGAACTGGAGCGCTATAGGTTGGCGTTCGAGTACCTCAGCGCACAGGCACTCGATCTGGAGTCCTCGGCCGAGACGGTCGACCGCATAAGCAAGGAGCTGTGATGACGGCGCCCTCGACGCGCAAGTGGTTCAAGTCCTCCTACAGCGGTGGCAGCGGAACCGAGTGCGTGGAGGCCGCCCTCACCCCCCACGGCGTCCTCGTCCGGGACTCCAAGCAGCCGACCGAGTCCCAGCTGACGATCTCCACGCCCGCTTGGACCGCCTTCCTCGCGGAGGCAAGGCGCTTCCGGCGCCACCTGTAAGGCAACGCCGACGAGCCTGGACGTGCGGCAGAGGCGAGTCAGCCCGTCAGGCCCGTCAGCCCTGGGAGCGCCGGTCCGCCACGGCCCAGGACGCCAGGGCCACCGCCCCCGCGACCCCGAACACCGAAGGCCACGCCCCCACCTTCTTCGCCAGCGGATGCGACCCGGCGAAGGCGGCGACGTAGGCCGCGGTCAGGGCGCCGGCCGCGGGGCCGCCCGCCCGGGTGCGCCACTGCCGGGCCGCGGCAGCTCCCGCGGCGGCCAGGACGACGCCGCCGAGCTGGCGCTTCTTGGTCCAGCGGGCCACGGCGTACCCGCCGACGAGCCCGGTCGCGGCGACGGCCGCGCTGGGGATGCGGTCCATGACCACCTCCATGGGTGAGGGTCGATCTCACCCCAAAGTTACGCCGACGCTCTCCCCCCACTCAGACATGAGTCGAGGCTTGTCAAGTTTCTGTCTGCGAGCTATATAAGAAGCCGTAGGGCATCGCACAGCAGCGCCTCAGCAAAGGAGTGACCCGTGATGCTCATGCGTACCGACCCGTTCCGTGAGTTCGACCGGCTCGCGCAGCAGGTCTTCGGCTCCGCGGCCCGCCCGGCCGCGATGGCGATGGACGCCTACCGAGCCGGCGACGAATTCGTCGTCCACTTCGACATCCCGGGCGTGGACCCGGAGACGATCGAGCTCGACGTCGAGCGCAACGTCCTGAACGTCCGTGCCGAGCGCGGCTCTCCCGCCCCCGAGGACGCGGAGCTGATCGCCGCCGAGCGGCCGACCGGCACCTTCACGCGCCAGCTCTTCCTCGGCGACACCCTCGACGCGGACCGCATCGACGCCTCGTACGACTCCGGCGTCCTCACCCTGCGCATCCCCGTGGCGGAGGCCGCCAAGCCCCGCCGCATCGAGATCAGCGGCGGCAGTGACCGCAAGCAGCTGAGCGGCTGAGCGGCCGCGTTCCGGCCACTCGGCGGCTGAGCGGCCGACCCGGCCGACTGCCCCACCGCATTCCGGGAGGCGCCCCGTGGGCCCGCATGCCCGCGGGGCGCTCGCCCGTGCCCGTTGCCCCGCGGCCCGATGCCTGTCCGGGGACCGACCGTTGGCGAGGAGGAGCCCGCACCATGACCGTGACGACGCAGGAGCGCTACGCAGCCCCGGAGGAACGGACCTCCACCGACCGGGCCGACTGGGACCGGCTGGTCGAATCCGTACGGGAGTCCGGCCAGTACCCGACCAGAGCCGAGGCGGAGCGCGTCACCCGTATCGTCCTGTCCACCCTCGGCGGCCATGTGACCGGCGAGGAACGCGTCGACCTGGCCCGGGCCCTCCCCGAGGAGGCGGCCCGGCTGATCGCCGGCCAGATACCGGTCACCCGCCCCCTCACGGCTCCCGGGTTCGTCGACTCGGTGGCGGCCCGCGTCGAAGGCGCGACCCCGGCGACCGCCCGCTGGGACGTCAGCTCGGTGCTGAGCGCGCTGCCGCCCCTGATCGGGGACGCCCTGACCGACCGGATCCTGAAGGCGCTCCCGCCCGGCTACGCCCTGCTGTTCGGCCACGCGGACCTTGGGCCGCGGCTGTGACCGTACGGCAGTAGACGTACGGTCCGACGGTCGGAGCGAGAGCGATGCGGCGGCGCGTCAGGCAGGTGCCGGGCGGCCGCCGCCGGCGTCTTGGGCGCGTGACGGTGTCCTGGGCGCGCGTGACCGCGTCGAGCAGCCCGGGGAACGCGTGCGGTTCCACGAGTACGGCGGCCCTGACGTGCTGCGCCTGGAGGACCTCGGCCCGGGCGAGCCGGGCCCCGGCGAGGTGCGCATCCGGGTGGACGCGATTGCGGTCAACCGGGCCGAGGCCCTCTTTCACGCCGGCCGCTGCATCGAACCCGTGAAGCACCTGCCCGCCCGCCTGGGCAACGAGGCGGGCGGCGTGGTCGAGGCCCCTGGGCGACGGCGGCACCGGCCTGCGGACCGGCCAACCGGTCAGCATCCTCCCGGGCTTCTCCCACAACGGCCACGGCGTCTACGCCGAACGCACCCTCGTCCCCGCCGCCTTCGTCCCCTGGCTTCCCCCCGCCCGGAACGACCTCCGATAAGCCAGTGGGCTCGTCCCGACCACCCTCCGGAACCGTTCGCGGAAGGCCGTGGGAGATCCGAAGCCGGTCCGGGCGGCGATGTGTTCCACCGGGTCGGCCGTGGTTTCCAGGAGGTGCTGGGCGCGGCGGATGCGGGCCAGGTGGAGCCACTGGAGCGGGGTCGTGCCGGTCTGGTCGCGGAAGCGGCGGTTGAGGGTGCGGGTGCTCATGCCGGCCCGGTGGGCGATGTCGTCCAGGGTCAGGGCGCGGTCGCAGTGCTGCTCCAGCCAGTGCAGGAGGGGTTCCAGGGCCGCTCCCGCGGGGGCCGGTGGCAGGTCGTGGGTGATGAACTGGGCCTGGCCGCCCTCGCGTTCCAGCGGCATGACCGACATGCGTGCCGTGTGGGCGGCGACCGCCGAGCCGTGGTCCTTGCGGATCATGTGCAGGCACATGTCGAGGGCGGCGGCCGCGCCCGCCGAGGTGAGGAACTGGCCGTTGTCGACGTAGAGGACGTTCGGGTCGACCGTCACCCTCGGGTAGCGCGCGGAGAGGTCCGGCGCCGCCAGCCAGTGGGTCGTCGCGCGCAGGCCGTCCAGCAGGCCCGTCGCCGCAAGCAGGAACGCCCCCACGCACACCGACGCGATGCGCGTGCCGTTCGCCGCCGCAGCGCGCAGGGCCTCCGCGACGCCCGGAGGCAGCTCGGCCGGAGGGTCCTGGACGCCCGGCAGGACGATCGTGTCGGCCTCGGCCAGCAGGTCCGGGCCGTAGGGGGCGCGGATCGTGAACGCGCCCGCGCGCACCTCCTCGCCCTCCCCCGCCGAGCAGACCCGGACGTCGTACGGCGCCCGGCCGTCCGGCAGCCGGGCCCAGCCGAACGCGTCGATCGGCGCGGAGAGGTCGAACGGGATCACCCCGTCCAGCGCCAGCACGGCCACCATGTGCCTGCCCACCCCACACCTCCACCTGGCGAGAATCCGTCGGACCCTGGCATTCTCGCCCCTTCTCCATGATCACGGCGCCGCCTAGCGTCACCTCCGTGACCAAGTTCCTGCTCGCCGTCCACGTCCTGGCCGCCATCGTCGCGATCGGCCCCGTCACCGTCGCCGCCAGCATGTTCCCGCCCGCCGCCCGCAGGGTGCTGGCCGCCCCCGGGGACGAGCGGGCCGCGGAGACCGTACGGCTGCTGCACCGCGTCTGCCGCGTGTACGCCGTCGTCGGCGTGGTCGTCCCGGTCTTCGGGTTCGCCACGGGCAGCGCGATGGGCGTCCTCGGTGACGCCTGGCTGATCGTGTCCATCGCGCTGACCGTGCTCGCCGCCCTGGTCCTCGGCACCCTGGTCCTGCCCCGTCAGGAGGCCCTCGTCGAGGGGATCGACGCCCGGACCGGCAGCCATGCCGGCGCCGGCATCGGCGCCCACGCCGGCACCCTCACCGGCACCGGCGGACGTGAGGCCACCGTCCGGCTCGCCATGCTGACCGGTGTCTTCAACCTGCTGTGGGCGACGGTGACCGTGCTGATGATCGTCCGGCCCGGCTCGACCACCGGCGCCTAGGGACGGCGGCCGCTACGCCCGCACGCCCGTCGGCCGCGCCCCCGTCGCCGACGCCGTCAGCGGCTCGGCGATGTCCTCCAGCGACCTCCGCTCCGCCTTCACCGCCAGCAGCACCGCCACCAGTCCCGCCGCGCACATCAGCCCCGCCCCGATCTGGAAGGCGAGCACCGTGTCCGCGACCTTGCCCGTCTCCGTGAGGTCCGCGAACAGCAGCGGCCCGCTGATGCCGCCGGCCGCGGTGCCGAGGGCGTAGAAGAAGGCGATGGACATCGCGCGGGTCTCCATGGGGAAGACCTCGGAGACGGTCAGGTACGCGCTGGAGGCGCCGGCCGAGGCGAAGAACAGGACCGCGCACCAGCAGGCGGTCAGGGTGCCCGCGCTCAGGGAACCCCGGTCGAAGAGCCAGGCCGTGCCGAACAGGAGCAGCCCGGAGAGCAGGTAGGTCGAGGAGATCATCACCCGGCGGCCGACCGTGTCGAAGAGCTTGCCCAGCAGCAGCGGGCCGCAGAAGTTGCCGACGGCGATGACCGCGAAGTAGTAGCCGGTGTCGCCGGTCGGCACGTCGTAGAACTTGGTGAGGATCGCGCCGAAGCCGAACGTGATCGCGTTGTAGAGGAACGCCTGGCCGATGAAGAGGGAGAAGCCGAGGACCGCGCGGCGGCGGTAGCGACCGAACACCGTCCGGGCGATCTCCATGAAGGTCACGCTGCCGCGCTGGTGGATGGTGAGCTCGCCCTCGGGGCGCGGCAGCGGCTCGCCCTTCTCCGCCTCCACCTGCCGCTCGATGCCTGACACGATCTCCTCGGCCTCCCGGTCCCTGCCGTGGATCAGCAGCCAGCGCGGGCTTTCCGGGACGTGACGCCGTACGAGAAGGATGACCAGGGCCAGGACCGCGCCGAGGGCGAAGGTCAGGCGCCAGCCGACGTCCATGGGGAAGATGTCGGTGTCCAGGGCGAGGATCGACAGCAGCGAGCCGCCGACCGCGCCGAGCCAGAAGCTGCCGTTGATGATCAGGTCGACGCGGCCGCGGTACTGGGCCGGGATCAGCTCGTCGATCGCGGAGTTGATGGCCGCGTACTCGCCGCCGATGCCGAAGCCGGTCAGGAAGCGGAACAGGAAGAACCACCAGGCGTCGAAGGACACCGAGGTCAGGGCCGTCGCCGCGAGGTACACCGCGAGGGTGATCATGAAGAGCTTCTTGCGGCCGAAGCGGTCGGTCAGCCGTCCCCAGAACAGGGCGCCGAAGCAGGCGCCGGCGACGTAGAGGGCCGCCGCGATGCCGGTGACCTGGCCGGAGCTGATCGGCAGTCCGCTGCCGGACTCGGAGAGCCGGCCGGCGATGTTGCCGACGACCGTGACCTCCAGGCCGTCCAGGATCCATACGGTGCCGAGGCCGATGACGATCGTCCAGTGCCAGCGGGACCACGGGAGACGGTCGAGTCGGGCGGGGATGTTCGTGGTGACGGTGTCGCCGGTCTCGGCCGGGACTCCTGAAGCGGTCATGGGCTCCCTCCTCGTCGGGCAAACCACCCCGACGCTTGCCCCCGACCGCCCCCTTCACGCCTTGGATGCGGACAACTACGCCCCGAGCGCCCGTGACACCGTGTAGATCAGCAGGCCCGCGAGCGAGCCGACCACCGTGCCGTTGATCCGGATGAACTGCAGGTCGCGGCCGATGTTCGCCTCGATCTTGCGGGTGGTGTGCTCGGCGTCCCAGCTCGCCACGGTGTCGGTGATCAGGGAGGTGATCTCCTTGCGGTAGGTCGTCACGACGTGCACGGCCGCGCCCTCCACCCAGCGGTCGACCTTCTCCTGCAGCCGCGGCTCCGTCGCCATCCGCGCGCCCAGCGACAGCAGCGAGGCCCGCACCCGCAGGCGCAGTTCGCTGCGCTCGTCGTCGGCCGCGGCGACGATCATCGACCGTACGGCGGTCCAGGCCGACGCGATCAGGTCCTGGACCTCGCCGCGCCCCAGCACCTCGCCCTTGAGCCGCTCCACACGCGCGCGGGTGTCGGTGTCGGACTGCAGGTCGGTGGCGAAGTCGGTGAGGAAGCGGTCCAGGGCGCCGCGCGCGGGATGGGTCGGCATGTCCCGCATCTCCGCGCAGAACCGCAGCAGCTCCTTGTAGACGCGCTCGCCGACCTTCCTGTCGACGAAACGCGGCGTCCAGCCGGGCGCGCCGCCCTGCACGGCGTCCATGACCGAGTCGCCGTGCAGCACCAGCCAGTCGTGGGCGCGGGTCACCACCAGGTCCACGACCCGCTTGTGGCCGCCGTCGGCGACGACCTTCTCCAGCATCTTGCCTATGCCGGGCGCGACCTCCTGGGCGTCGGCCCGCCGGGTGATCGCCTCGCCGACGACCGCCTGGACGTCGGAGTCGCGCAGCACGGTCAGCGCGCCGCGCAGCGCGGTGGCCAGCTCGGCGGTGACCCGGTCGGCGTTGGCGGGCTCGGCGAGCCAGGCGCCGAGACGGCTGCTGATGCCGACGGCCCTCAGCCGGCGCCTGACGACGTCCTCGGACAGGAAGTTCTCGCCGACGAACTCGCCCAGCGAGACGCCCAGCTGGTCCTTCTTGGTGGGGATGATCGCGGTGTGCGGGATGGGCAGGCCCAGGGGGTGCCGGAACAGCGCGGTGACGGCGAACCAGTCGGCCAGCGCGCCCACCATGCCCGCCTCGGCGGCCGCGGCGACATAGCCCGCCCAGGCGCCCGCGCCCGCGTTCACGCCCCATTTCGCGAGGACGTAGACGAGCGCGACGAACAGCAGCAGGCCCGTCGCGGTGAGCTTCATCCGGCGGACGCCGCGCTGCTTCTCCTCGTCGGCGGCGCTGAAGACGTCCATCGCGCGAGCGGCACGGACGTCCTTCACACCCGCTCGGTCCGGTTTCGTACGTTCCATGCACTCCACCCGTTCGCAGTCCCCGACATCGACATTGTCCCTTCCCGTCCGACTCCTGGAACGGAACAGGAGTTCCCGGCGTTGGTCCGAGTGATCACATCGAGTGATCACATCCGGCTACCGAGGGAGCGACACACCGCATGACCAGGCGCCGTCAGGGCCACGCACTGCTGGCCGCGATCACCGCGCTGGTCGTGGTCCTGTCCGCCGCCCTCTACGTCACCGTCGCCGCCCACGACGGCACCGCCCGCCGTACGCTCGCCGCCGGCCGCCCCCACGGCGCCGGCCCGGGCTCCGCCGGCCGGTGGGTGGGCACCTGGTCGGCGTCCCCGGCGGCCGCCGAGCCCGGCACCGGGGCCCGGGGGACGGCCGGGCGCTCGCTGCGCAACGTCGTGCACACCAGCGTCGGGGGCACGAGTGCCCGGGTCACGCTGTCCAATCTCCTCGGTTCACGCCCCCTCAGGCTCACCCACGCCTCGATAGCCCTGGCCGCCGAGGACGAGGGGCCGGCCGCCGCGCCCGGGACCATGCGCCGGCTGACCTTCGGCGGCCGCACCGCAGTCGTCGTACCGCCCGGGCGGCAGACCGTCAGCGACCCGGTCGCGCTGCCCGTGCCGGCCGACGCGGACGTGCTGATCACCACCTACTCCCCCACCCCGTCCGGCCCGGTCACCATCCACCCGCGCGCCCGGCAGACCAGCTACGCCGCCGTCGGGCAGCACACCGAGGACCTCGCCGGCACCGCCTACACCGAGCGGACGGAGGCCTGGCGGTACGTGACCGCGCTGGACGTGCTCGGCTCCGAGGCCGACGGCACGGTCGTCGTCCTCGGTGACTCCCTCACCGACGGCTCCTCCTCCAGCACGGACGAGAACCGCCGCTGGCCCGACGCGCTCGCCCGGCGGCTGCGGGCGGCCGCCGAGGACGGCCGGGACGTGCCGCGCCACGGCGTCGTCAACCAGGGCATCAGCGGCAACCGCCTCCTCGCCGACGGCTACCTCCGCCCCCTGGCCCGCACGGTCAGGCCGCAGAACCCCAGTGGGCTCAGGCGCTTCTCGCGGGACGTGCTGGGCACCCCCGGCGTCGAGGTCGTCGTCGTGGACCTCGGCGTCAACGACATCCTGCGCGACCCCGCCCTCGCCGACCCCGACCGCATCCTCGCCGGCCTGCGCGCCCTGGTGGCCCGCGCGCACGCCCGGGGCGTCAGGGCCGTCGGCGCCACCCTCATGCCCTTCAAGGGGCACCCCGGCTACACGGACGCCCGCGAGGAGGTACGGCGACGCATCAACGCCGAGATCCGCGCGGGCCGCGTCTTCGACGCCGTCGCCGACTTCGACGAGGCCCTGCGCGACCCGTACGACCCGCGCCGCCTGCGCTTCGACTACGACTGCGGCGACCACCTCCACCCCAGCGACCGGGGGTACGCGCGCATGGCGGAGGCCGTGGATCTGGCCGACCTCGGGGGCAACGCCGTCCGAGGGGCACGGGGAACCGCGCGAGCAACCACGACGAACCGGCAGCAGCCGGACGACGGCGTGACGCGGCACGGCGCCCGGTGAAACGAAGTCCCTTTCGGCCGACCCGATCCCGCGAAAGGACCTAGTCGTCCTCCCGCCGGCGCAGCTCCCGGTGCCCGTCCAGCATCCTGCGGTGGGCCCTTTCGATGTCCTCGCGGAAGCCCTCGTGCAGCTCCCGCCGCGCGGCCTTGCGGTCCAGCCTCTCCTGACGCCTCTCCAGCCGGCGCCGCTCCCGCTCGGCCCGCGTCGGCTTGCGCTCCACGCCGACACCGCCCCAGAACGCGAACCCGGTGACGACCACGCGCGGAGCGCCCGGCTCGCCCGGCACGCCCTCCTCGCGGTGGTCGAAGCCGCCCATGATCCCGACGCCGCGCACGACGACCTCGACGCCGGGCGGCACCACCACCTGCATGCCGCCCATGACGGCCACGCACTTGATCTCGACCTCGCGGTCTGCGAAGTCGGCCTCGCGCAGGTCGAGTTCGCCGCCGCCCCAGAAGGCGAAGCAGGTGAACTTCCGCGGCACGGTCCAGCGCCCCTTGCGCTGGAACCCGCCCAGCACCGCGAACGCGCCCGTGGACGAGCCCTCCCCGCCGACGATCCGCGCCGCCCAACTGCCGGGCTCCGCGGGCGCCTTGCCGAGGGACACGGCTCCAGGGGCCGGCAGGTCGCGGGTGATCGGGGTCAACTCGCCGTAGGTACGGGCCTGGTAGGTGGCCTCCAGCCGCTCCTCGAACTCCGCCATGTCGAGCCGGCCCTCCGCGAGGGCGTCCCGAAGGATCTCGGCGACCCGCTCGCGGTCGGCGTCGGAGGCCCGCAGCTCCGGGGCATCGTCGGTCATACGAGCAGCCTACGAGGAACGGGCCGCGCGCACTATGCGGTCGCCCTGCCCTCGTACATTCTCGCGATCACCGCCTCGATGTCCGGCTCCCGCACCGACAGGTCCACCAGCGGATAGCGGGCCGCGATCTCGGCGACCAGCGGCGCCGCCGACTGCGAGGCCGGGAAGGCCAGCCACTGCCGCGGCCCCTCCACCCGGACCACCCGCGCGGTGGCGGCATCGATCGGCGGGACCTCCCGCTCCAGGTCCACCACCAGCGTCCGCTCGCTCTCCCCCGCCTCGTGCAGGCCCGCGAGGGCGCCGTCGTACACCAGCCGGCCGTGGTCGATGACCATCACCCGGGAGCAGAGCTGCTCGATGTCCTGGAGGTCGTGCGTGGTCAGCAGCACGGTCGTGCCGCGCTCGGTGTTCAGCTCCCGCAGGAACTCGCGGACCTTCGCCTTGGAGACGACGTCCAGGCCGATCGTCGGCTCGTCGAGGTAGAGCACCTCGGGGTCGTGCAGCAGCGCCGCCGCGATGTCGCCGCGCATGCGCTGGCCGAGGGACAGCTGCCGTACGGGGACCTCCAGCAGGTCGGTGAGGTCCAGCAGTCCGACGAGCCGGTCGAGGTTCGCGCGGTAACGGGCGTCGGGGATGCGGTACATGCGGTGCATCAGCCGGTAGGAGTCGATCAGCGGCAGGTCCCACCACAGGGTCGTGCGCTGACCGAAGACCACACCGATGCGGTGCGCGAGGCGCACCCGGTCACGGGCGGGCTCGATGCCGGCCACCCGCAGCCGGCCTCCGCTGGGCGTGAGGATGCCGGTCAGCATCTTGATCGTGGTCGACTTCCCGGCGCCGTTGGGGCCGATGTAACCGACCATCTCGCCCCGGCCGACGGTGAAGGAGAGCCCGTCGACCGCCCGCACCTGTCTGCGCTCCCGCTTCAGGAAGCCGGCCCTGCGGCGGACGTCGAAGACCTTCTCGACACCGTCCACCTCGATGAAGCCCACGCCGTCGCCCTCAGTCATCCGCCCTCAACTCCCCGTGCTCCGATACGACCTCAGCCCCGCCCGCCACGCCAGCCCGGCCGGCACGCAGAACGCCACCGCGACCAGCGGCGGACAGAACGCCGCCCACTGCGGCAGACCCACCGGGTAGGGCCGGTCCAGCAGATAGGCGGCGGGCACCCAGTTGACGAAGGCCAGCGGCAGCAGGAAGGTCACCCCGCGCACCAGCTCCTTGCCGAACACCCCCGGCGGGTACTGCAGCAGGGTCGTGCCGCCGTAGGTGAAGGCGTTCTGCACCTCCGCCGCGTCCTGCGCCAGGAACTGGAAGGCCGCGCCCCCGACGAAGACCGCCCCGAAGATCACCGCGCCGCTGACCAGCATCACCGGCACCAGCAGCACCTTCGGCGGGCTCCAGTCGACCTCCACCGACGCCAGCCCCAACGCCAGCACCAGCACGCCCTGCGTGATCCGGCCCAGCCGGCGCAGCGCGAACCGGTCGGCGGCCACCTGCGCGAGCACCGGCACGGGCCGCACGAGGAGCGTGTCGAAGGAGCCGTCGCGGATCCGGGCGCCCAGGCCGTCCATCGAGCCCAGCGTCAGATCGGCGAGGCCGAACGCGGTCGCCGACAGCCCGTACAGGAAGGCCACCTCCGGCAGACTCCAGCCGCCCAGCGAGTCGACCTGCGAGAACATCAGCAGGATCCCGACGAAGTCCAGCCCGGTCAGCAGCAGGTTGCCGACCACCGTGAGCAGGAAGGAGGAGCGGTAGGTCACGGTGGAGCGGATCCACATCCCGGCGATCAGCCGGTAGGCCCGCAGCCCCTCCCCGAACCGCAGGGCGGACGCCCCGAGGGTGCGCTCAGCCACCCTGGACCACCACCCGCCGGGTCGCCGCCCGCTGCACCAGCCGGCCCGCCGCCAGCAGCGCCACCGCCCACGCGGCCTGGAAGACGTACGCCCCGAACGCCCCCGTCGTACCCATCAGCACATCGGCCGGCATCTGCAGCTGCGCCGCCCACGGCAGCGCCCGCGCCACATCGCCGAGCACGCCCGGGAAGGCGTTCAGCGGCAGCAGCATCCCGGAGAAGAAGACGCCCGTGACCATCACCGCCTGGGAGATACCCCGGTCGTCCATGAGCCAGAACACACCCAGCGCGGCCAGGTAGCGGATGCCGAAGCTGACGACCATCGCCAGCAGCAGCGCCACGAGGAACGCCGCCCAGACGGTGACGTCCGTGGGCAGCGCCATGTCGAAGACCAGCGCACCGAAGGCGAACGGGAGCACCCCGCGCCCGATCATCTGGAACAGCGACCGGCCCAAGTCCGTCGCCAGCCACCACAGTTGGAGATCCACCGGACGGTAGAGGTCGATCGCGATCTCGCCCGTGCGGATACGCGCCATCAGGTCCTTCTCGACACCCCCGCCCTGGATCGCCAGCGTCGAGTACAGCGCCTGCCCCAGCCACGCGTAGGTGACCGCCTGTGACTGGTCGTACCCTCCGAGGTGAGGTCTCTCGTCCCACAGCGCCAGATAGGTGGAGACGATGATCACGCCGAACACGGTGTTCGTGAACACCCCTGCGGCCGTCGCCGCCCGATAAGTGGCGTACCGTCGGAATCCCCCCGCCGCAACGGTCGCGTACAACCGTGCCGTGCCCACACCGCACCTCCCTCCGGGCCGCCTGCCCACGCGAAACGCAGGAGCCTAGCGGGGGTGCGCGGCGGCCTGCCACGCAGTTTTCGGCGAACGCGTGCCGCTCGCCGGGAACGGAACGCGCGGTGCGAGAGTCTTCATCTGGGGGCGAAGAAGGCGTACGAGGGCGTACGGGAACGAACGTACGACGCGACACAGGAGTCCGTGCACGAGATGAGCGACGAGCCGCAGCCGCAGCGACCGGCCGAGGGCGGGGCACAGAGAACCGAGCCGGGGGCTCCGCAGGGGGAGGTGCCGGGCGACGCGGGCAAGCCCAAGCGGCCCAAGCGCACCGGATGGCGCCGGCTGGTGCCGACCTGGCGGATGGTGCTGGGCACCTTCGTCGTCGGCGTCATCCTGCTCGCCGGGCTGTTCTTCCTCGGCTACTCCCTGGTCAAGATCCCGCCGGCGAACGCGCTCGCGACCAAGCAGAGCAACGTCTACCTCTACGCCGACGGCAGCCAGCTCGCCCGCGACGGCGAGGTCAACCGGGAGAACGTGACCCTCGCGCAGATCTCCAGGGACGCCCAGCACGCCGTCCTGGCCGCCGAGGACCGCGACTTCTACTCCGAGTCGGCCGTCGACCCCAAGGCGATGGTCCGCGCGGCCTGGAACACCGCCACCGGCAAGGGCAAGCAGTCCGGCTCGACGATCACCCAGCAGTACGTGAAGAACTACTACCTCGCCCAGGAGCAGACGGTCACCCGCAAGGCGAAGGAGTTCTTCATCGCGATCAAGCTGGACCGCGAGACGTCCAAGGACGAGATCCTCCAGGGCTACCTCAACACCAGCTACTTCGGCCGCAACGCCTACGGCATCCAGGCCGCCGCGCAGGCCTACTACGGCGTCGACGCCACCGAACTCGACGCCGCGAAGGGCGCCTACCTCGCGGCCCTGCTCAACGCGCCCAGCGAGTACGACGTGGTCGCGCACCCGGAGAACCGCCGGGCCGCCGAGGCCCGCTGGAACTACGTCCTGGACGGCATGGTCGGCGAGGGCTGGCTGTCCGCCGCCGAACGGCAGGGCATGAAGTTCCCCGCCCCGAAGGAGGCCACCGTCTCCACCGGCCTGTCCGGGCAGCGCGGGTACGTCGTCGACGCGGTCAAGCAGTACCTGGCCGAGCACGACATCCTCACCACCGAGGAGCTGGAGCGGGGCGGCTACCGCATCACCACCACGCTCCAGAAGAGCAAGCAGAACGCCTTCGTGAAGGCCGTCAACGACCAGCTGATGTCCAAGCTGGACAAGAAGAACCGCGAGGTCGACAACTACGTCCGCGCGGGCGGCGCCTCCGTCGACCCCAAGACCGGCGAGGTCGTCGCGATGTACGGCGGCATCGACTACGTCAAGCAGTACACCAACGGCGCCACCCGCCGGGACTTCCAGGTCGGCTCCACCTTCAAGCCGTTCGTGTTCACCGCGGCCGCGCAGAACGGGTCCACCACCCAGGACGGCCGCCCGATCACCCCGAACACGGTGTACGACGGCACCAACGAGCGCCCCGTCGAGGGCTGGGACGGCGGCCACTACGCCCCCGAGAACGAGGACTACGTCGACTACGGCGACATCACCGTCCGCGAGGCCACCGACAAGTCCGTGAACTCCGTGTTCGCGCAGATGGCGGTCGACGTCGGCGTCGACAGGGTCAGGAAGACCGCCATCGGCCTCGGCCTGCCCGCCGACACCCCCGAACTGCAGGAGGCCGGGCCCTCCATCGCGCTCGGCGTCGCCCAGGCCAGCGTGCTGGACATGGCGGAGGCGTACGCGACGCTCGCCAACCACGGCAAGCACGGCACGTACACCCTGGTCGAGAAGATCACCAAGGACGGCACCGAAGAGGTCCTGCTGCCCGCCCGCAGCACCAGGCAGGCCGTCAGCCGGGAGGCCGCCGACACCACCACCTCGATCCTGCAGAGCGTGGTCGAGAACGGCACCGCGCACGCCGCCCAGGAGGCGGGCCGCCCCGCCGCCGGCAAGACCGGCACGGCGGAGGACGACAAGGCCGCCTGGTTCGCGGGCTACACCCCCGAGCTGGCCACCGTGGTCGCCGTGATGGGCCAGAACCCGGAGACGGCCGAGCACGAGCCGCTGTACAACGCGCTCGGGCTGGACCGCATCAACGGCGGCGGGCCGCCCGGCGACATCTGGGCGCAGTTCACCCGGGACGCCCTGGAGGGCACCCCGGTCACCGACTTCGACCTGTGGGTGCAGGAGGAGGAGGGCACCTGGGACCTGCCCACGCCCGACCCCTCCGAGGAGGAGCCCACGGACGAGCCGTCCACGCAGGCGCCGACCGAGGAGCCCTCCGACGAGCCGTCGCAGGGTGACACGACCAGCGGTACGCCCACGGACGGCGGGACCACCGGGGACGGCGGCCTGATCACCGGCGGCGGGGGCGTCGTCACCGGCGGCACGACGGACGGCGGCACCACCGGGGACGGGGGCACCACCGACGGCGGCACGACGGACGGCGGCACCACCGGGGACGGGGGCGCCACGGACGGCGGGACGGCCGACGGCGGCACCACCGGGGACGGCGGCCTGGTCACGGGCGGCGGGGACCTGGGGGACGGGTGACCCGGGGGCGCTGACCCGGGAGGTCAGTGACCCGAGGTCGCCTTCAGTCCCACCACGGCGACCAGCAGCAGACAGATGAAGAAGATCCGGGCGGCGGTGGCCGGCTCACCGAGCACCACCATGCCGAGCACCGCCGCACCGGCCGCGCCGATGCCGACCCAGACCCCGTAGGCGGTGCCGATGGGCAGCGTACGGGCCGCGTAGGACAGCAGGACCATGCTCGCGACGATGCCGGCGCCGGTGAGCAGACTGGGGACGAGACGGGTGAAGCCGTCGGTGTACTTCATCCCGACCGACCAGCCGACCTCGAGCAGACCGGCGACGACGAGCAGAACCCAGGCCATGGGAGCACCTCCGGAAGACCACTTCTGAACGGGGGTGCGTCGTCTTTGCGGGTCCCGGTACGGCGCGTCTCGTCGGGTTCCTTCAAAACTAGCAGAAACACCGCGAAAGGGGCCGGTGACAGCGGTCACCTGCCCCTTTCGGCCACTGAATTACAGGTACAGCCCGGTCGAGTCCTCGGACCCCTCGAACCGGTCGGCTGCGACGGCGTGCAGATCGCGCTCGCGCATCAGCACGTACGCGGTGCCGCGCACCTCGACCTCGGCACGGTCCTCCGGGTCGTACAGGACACGGTCCCCGGGCTCCACGGTCCGTACGTTCTGCCCCACCGCGACGACCTCCGCCCACGCCAGCCGACGGCCCACGGCGGCCGTGGCGGGGATCAGGATGCCGCCGCCGGAACGCCGCTCGCCCTCGCTGGTGTCCTGCCGCACGAGGACCCGGTCGTGCAGCATGCGGATGGGCAGCTTGTCGTGATGGGTGCTGTCGTTTCTGTTGGCGCTCACGCCTCGAACCTACCTGCCTTCAGCGCGCGGATGCACGGGAGGGTCGCGGGGTCGCGGGGTCAGCCCTTGCGGCGCCGGGTGCCGAGGGCGAGGAGCCCGACGACCCCGACGGCGAGGAGCGCGACGGGCAGGACACGCTCGAGGCGCGGCGCTCCCTCGTCGTCCACGAACTGCTCCCTGACCTCGGTAACGACCTTGTTGACCTGCACATACGCCTTGCCGAGAGTGTGATCGACATGGGCGACGACCTTGGCCTTGGCGTCGCCGACGATGGTTTTGGGGTGCACCCGCACACCGATCTCGTCGAGCGTCTCGGCCAGCACTTCACGGCGGCGCCTGATGTCCGCCTCGATCTGCGCCGGGGTTCTGGTGTCCGACGTGTCCGCCACCGTACGGCCTCCGTGTCTGCTGATGCTGTTCCGGACAGTCTGTCAGCTCTTTCCCCGGCCGCACTGTCAGGACCCCCGGTTAGTCTCGTTGCCATGAGCGAACGACTTCAGCCCGGGGACGTGGCCCCCGCCTTCACCCTCCCCGACGCCGACGGCAACGAGGTCTCCCTGTCGGACCACAAGGGCCGCAAGGTCATCGTCTACTTCTACCCGGCCGCCCTCACCCCCGGCTGCACCAAGCAGGCCTGCGACTTCACCGACAACCTCGACCTCCTGGCCGGCGCCGGCTACGACGTCATCGGCATCTCCCCCGACGCCCCCGAGAAGCTGGCCAGGTTCCGCGACAAGGAATCCCTGCGGGTCACGCTGCTCGCCGACCCGGAGAAGACGGTCACCGAGGCCTACGGCGCCTACGGCGAGAAGAAGAACTACGGCAAGACCTACTTGGGCGTCATCCGCTCCACGATCGTCGTGGACGAGGAGGGCAAGGTCGAACGAGCCCTCTACAACGTCCGCGCCACCGGCCACGTCGCCAAGATCATCAAGGATCTGGGTATCTGACCCCGCACCTCCCTGCCCCGGCCATGCGTGACCATCGGCTCGGCGGATCGTTGCTCCGTTCGAGAAGGGAACGTCCGGTCGGGGTGGAGGGGGAATGGGCGCCAGGTACACCCGCGAGCTGCTGGAGGAAGCAGCCCGCGAGACACGGCACATCGATGACGCCGTCAGGTGGTGCGGAGGTACTCCGACACCCGGCACACGCAGGTACCTGCGGCAACGAATGGCCGAGGCGGGCATAGCCTTCGGCCATCTGGCGACCAAGCAGGTGCGGCACTCCGAGGAGCGCCTGCGCGCGGCGGTCGCCGCATCGAACAGCATGAGGGATGTCGTACGGCACCTGGGCATCAGCCAGGTCGGCGGCAACCAGTCCCACATCGCCCGCCGGATCGCCGCGTTCGGCATCGACACCTCGCACTTCGCACCGTCCCGCAGGCGGCCGAAAGGCTCGCGCGGCGACTGTCTGACGCTCCGCTCGCCGGACGCCGGGCGGGTGCCCGGCGAGCGCCTTCGGCGTGAGCTGTTGCGGACCGGGGTGAGCGAGCGATGCGCCATGTGCGGCACCGGTACCGAATGGAACGGCCGTCCCCTGACCCTGGAAGTCGACCACGTCAACGGCGACTGGTGGGACAACCGCCCGGGGAACCTGCGGCTGCTCTGCCCGAACTGTCATTCCGTGACCGACACTTACCGCGGCCGCAAGCGGAGGCGGGGATGAGCCGGAGGGGATACCCCAGGGACGTCCTCGCGTCCACCGCCGCCGTGTCCACCAGCGTCGTCGACCTGGCGCGGCGCCTGGGCGCACCCCTGGGCAGCCAGACGCTGCGCTATGTGGGCGCGAGGCTCGCACATTACGGGATCGACACCTCACACTTCCGTGACGAGCCGCTTCCCCCGCGGCAGAGGCGGACGTACACCCGTGAGGTGCTCGCGCAGGCGGCGGCCCGCTCGACCGGAATCCGCGAGATGCTGGAGCATCTCGGCGTTCCGCCCAGCGACAGTCTCTACAGCCACATCAAGAAGAAGCTCGCCCAGTGGGAGATCGACACCTCGCACTTCACCGCCGTGCGAGGCGGATCACGGGTCATACCGGCCGAGCCCCTCAGAGCCGCCGCGGCCGGCTCGACCAGTCTGGCGGGCGTCCTGGGCGCGCTCGGGCTGCCGGACAACGGCACCACCCGCAAGCGGGTGAAGGAGAGCCTGGCGGAGCACCGCATCCCTGTCGATCACTTCACGGGGCAGGGGCACCGCCGCGGCATCGCCTCACCTCGGCGGAAGGCCGCTGCGGAGATTCTCGCCCGGCGCCCGCCGGGCTCGCCCCGGACGAAGACCAGCCTCCTGCGACGCGCCCTGGACGACCTCGGTACACCCCGGGTCTGCGCAGCGTGCGGCCTGGATGAGAGCTGGCAGGGAAGGCGTCTGGTGCTGGAGATCGACCACATCAACGGCGACCGTCTGGACGACCGGCGGGAGAACCTCCGCCACCTCTGCCCGTCGTGCCACAGCCAGACGAGGACGCACTCCCGCCCACGTCGCGTGAGCGCGCCCGGCGACAAGTAAAGTAGCGGCGTTGGGCCCGTACCCCAGCTGGCCAGAGGGCGCCGGTTTAGGTCCGGTGTGTCGTGGGTTCGAGTCCCACCGGGCCCACCCACGCTCTTTGACGATCCCGGCGGTCGGCATAAGCCGGCCACCGGGATCGCTGTCGGTCAGGCCCCCAGCAACTCCCGCACCACGGGCACCAGCGCCCGGAACGCCTTGCCTCGGTGGCTGATGGCGTTCTTCTCCTCCGGGGTGAGTTCGGCGCAGGTGCGGGTCTCGCCCTCGGGCTGGAGGATCGGGTCGTAGCCGAAGCCGTTGGTGCCGGCGGAGGTGTGGCGCAGGGTGCCGGGGAGGCGGCCCTCGACGACGCGCTCGGTGCCGTCGGGCAGGGCGAGGGCGGCGGCGCAGGCGAAGTGGGCGCCGCGGTGCTCGTCGGCGATGTCGGAGAGCTGGGCGAGGAGCAGGTCGAGGTTGGCCTTGTCGTCGCCGTGCCGGCCGGCCCAGCGGGCGGAGAAGATGCCGGGGGCGCCGTTCAGGACGTCGACACAGAGGCCGGAGTCGTCGGCGACGGCGGGCAGTCCGGTGGCCTGGGCGAGGGCGTGTGCCTTGAGCAGGGCGTTCTCGGCGAAGGTGACGCCGGTTTCCTTGACGTCGGGGACGTCGGGGAAGGCGTCGGCGCCGACGAGTTCGTGCGGGAGTCCTGCGTCGGCGAGGATCGCCCTGAGTTCGGTGATCTTTCCGGCGTTGCGGGTGGCGAGGATCAGGCGGGTCATGGCGTCCAGTATCGCGGGACGGCCATGACCCGCTGACGGCGACCGGTGTGTCCTACGGCGTGCAGACCTTGGTGAGTTCGCCGGCCGCGTCGGTGACGCCGCTGATGTCGGGTGTCCGGTCGCCGTTCTCGATGGCGTCGGTGACCTCGACGAGGGCGCCGCGCAGATCCTCGGTGGCCTTGTCGAGGTCGGCGTCGCCGGTCTCGCTGTCTATCTTGTCCAGGCTGGCGCCGACGGCGTCGATGGCTTCCTGGGTCTTGCCGGGGTCGTCGGCCGCGCTCTCGACCGCCTGCTGCAGGTCGGTCACGGCGTCGGCGACGGCGTCGGCGGTCTCGACGCAGTTCAGCGCCTTGCCGACGGCGTCGCAGCCGGTGGTCAGTCCGGCTGTCAGCACGACGGCCGCCAGGGTGGCGGCGACGGCTGCGGTGCGGCGGCGTCGGCGGCTCGCGGCCATGGAAACGGTCCCTCCCTCTGGGCCTTGCGGCCCCTCAACGGCCGGGCGCACAGGGGTTGATCCGTGCGCCCGTATTCGTAGTGACGCGGCGGCGGGGGGGGGGGGGGGGGGGGGGGGGGCGGGCGCCGGGGCGGGGCGGGGGGGGGGGGGCCGGGGGGGGGGCGGGGGGGGGGGGCGCGCCAGGGCGAGGGGGC